>JBGALR010000056.1:0-31429 GCA_044223735.1 Limisphaerales bacterium
GCGTCCACCTGGAACACACTTCCCCCGGATGAAAACCAAAGTCGTGCTGCTCGGGGCCGGATTTATCGCGGATATCCACGTTGAATCTTATCAGCGATTCGTGCCGGATGCGGAAGTCGTGGCGGTATTCAGCCGCGACGAAAGGCGGGCGCGGGCGTTCGCAAAAAAGCACGGCATTCCGCAGGCGTTCAGTGATCTCGAGGATGCCATCCTGCACTCCGGCGCCGACGTCGTGGATGTTTGTCTTCCCAATTTTCTTCACCATCGCGCCGTAATGACGGCCGCCGGAGCGGGCAAGCACGTCATCGTGGAAAAGCCCCTCGCGCTGAATCTCGCCGAGGCGGATGAAATGATTGCCGCCTGCCGCAAGGCTAAACGGAAGCTTTGCTACGCGGAGGAACTTTGTTTCGCGCCCAAATATGAACGCGTGCGCAAGCTCGTCAACGAGGGAGCAGTCGGAAAGATATTTCAACTGCGCCAGTGCGAAAAACATAGCGGCCCGCACAGCGACTGGTTTTACGATATCAACCAATCTGGCGGCGGCGCCATCATGGACATGGGCTGCCACGGCATCGCATGGTTCCGCTGGATCTTGGGCGGACGCCCCCGCGCAGTGAGCGTTCAGGCGCACTTGCAGAATGGATTAATTCATGGTCGCCGCACGAAAGCCGAGGAAAACTCACTGGTCACGGTGGAGTTTGAATCCGGCGCGATCGGCGTGGCGGAAAACAGTTGGGCCAAGCACGGCGGCATGGATGACCGCATTGAAATCTACGGCACCGGGGGCGTGGTCTATGCCGATCTGTTCATGGGCAATGCGGCGCTTACCTACAGTGAGGCCGGCTACGGTTACGCGATGGAAAAAGCCGGCAGCACGAAAGGCTGGTCGTTCACGGTGTTTGAGGAAGCGTTCAATCAGGGTTATCCCCAGGAACTGCGGCATTTCATCGAGTGCCTTCGGGAGGACAAGGATCCGGCCGTCACCGGCGAGGACGGCCGCGCCGTGCTGGAAATCATGATGGCGGCGTATCATTCCGCCCGCACCGGGGCAAAGGTGAAGCTACCGTTTCGCACGCGGGCGACAAAGCCCATCGATCTCTGGCTGCGATGAAACCCGCGAAGTCGCAGTCGTTATGAATCCAATTCATCGTTTTGACATCACCGTGCCCGCGAGCGTCGTGGATCAAAATCGCCACGTGAACAACGTCACGTACGTTCAATGGATGCAGGATGCGGCCATTCAACATTCCGAGGCGGTCGGTTGCGCGCGGATGACCGTGGAGTTAGGCGCGAGCTGGTTTGCGCGCATGCATCGCATTGAATACCTCACACAGGCATATGCGGGCGACGTCATTGCGGTGGAGACATGGGTCGTGGATTTCCGCAAGGTCCGGTCGCTGCGCCGTTATCGATTCACCCGTCAGGACGACGGAAAAATACTGGCCACCGGCGAGACCGATTGGGTGTTGGTGGAAGCGGCTACAGGACGACCGCGGAAGATTCCGGTGGAATTGGCGAACCTGTTCACGCTCTTGCCTGATCCGCCTGAATCCACATCGGAAGCGGCCAAATGAGGATTGATACTTGAAGCCAAAAAGTCCAACGTAAGCCAAAAACCAGGACGATGAGGCCGTTTCAAATCATTTTTAATCCGACCAGCGCTGCCGAGCTCGCGAAGATGCCGAAGGAGCTGCAGCTTCACATTCTGGGAGAATTTCGCGGACTGCCCAAGCAGGTGATGAAGACGGAAATGGACCAGTTCGGCAAACTGGAGCGCGCCGGCCGCACCCTGCATCGTTTTCGAGTGGATGATTACCGCGTTTATTTCGAGCGACACGAGCTTGGCCTGGTGGTCCATCGCATTCTTAACCGCCACACCCTCAAGGACTTCCTTTTCCGCTCCGGCTTGAACACACAGGAAGATGAAGCCTTGCAGCAGAACCCCAAATTCTGGGAATTAATCGAGTCGGCCAAGGCGAAGACCTGACGGTTGGTGTAAAATCCAACGGGATTGGTCACCGATGGCTTGGAATTTTTCCCAATTTTTGTCCGCTTGACGAAATGGCCGCTTTCCGGTAAAATCCTTCGCAATGTTAGCAAAAGTTCGACAAGTAACTCTGGTAGTCGTCGTAGTTAGCGACGCCGTAGGTGCTTGTCGAAGGTAGGAACGATTTCGATAAAAACCCACGGCTGGCAAACGGTCGTGGGTTTTTTTATGCACTCGCCGCTGCCAGCCAAAAACAGAAAGTGATATGAGCAAAACAACCGAAAAGAACCGTAAAGCGTCCGCCAGCAAAAGCGTGGATCGCGGCCCGATGATGTCCGGCAGCGAAATCCTCGTGGCCTGCCTCGAACGCGAGGGTGTGGATACCATTTTTGCGTATCCCGGCGGCGCGAGCATGGAAATTCACCAGGCTTTGACGCGCTCAAAGAAGATTCGCACCGTGTTGCCCCGCCATGAGCAGGGCGGCTCCTTCGCCGCGGAAGGTTATGCGCGCGCCACCGGCAAGGCCGGCGTTTGCATGGCCACCAGCGGCCCCGGCGCCACTAATCTCGTCACCGGCATCGCCGACGCTTACATGGATTCCATCCCGCTTATCGCCATCACCGGCCAGGTGCCGCAGGCGATGATCGGCCGCGGCGGCTTTCAGGAAACCGACATTTACGGCATGACGCTGCCGGTGGTGAAGCACAGCTATCTCATTACCGACATTCAGGACATTCCGCGCGTCATCAAAGAGGCGTTCTATATCGCCACCTCCGGCCGTCCCGGTCCCGTGCTCGTGGATTTGCCGAAAAACATTCAGCAGTCCCGCACCCAACCGGTGTTTCCCAAGGAAATCAGCGTGCGCGGCTACGAAGCCACGCCGCACGCCAGCGACCTGGAACTCAACGAAATCATCGGGCTCATCGAAAAATCCGAGCGCCCCGTGCTGTATGTGGGCGGCGGCATCATCAGCGGCAACGCCAGCGAGGAGCTGCGCAAGTTTGCCGAGGCGACGCGCATTCCGGTGACCTCGACCATCATGGGTTGCGGCGCGTTCCCGGAGACGCACGAATTGTCCCTGCGCTGGCTCGGCATGCACGGCGCGGCCTACGCGAACTGGGCCGTGAACGGTGAGTTTGAATATCGGGCCGACGCCTCCCAACCGATGAAAAAAATGCACGCGGGCGCCGACTTGTTGCTCGCCTTCGGCGTGCGCTTCGATGATCGCGTGACGGGCAAGGTGGAAAAATTCTGCGAGACCGGCACGATCGTTCACATCGACATCGATCCGTCCGAGATCAACAAGAACAAGCCGGCCAACCTGCCGATCGTCAGCGATATCAAATACGCCCTGGGCCGTCTCGCTCACATGGTGAAGGAGCGTCCCATCACCAAGAAGTTCACCGCGTGGAACCAGCAGATCGCCGCCTGGAAGGAAAAGGCGCCGTTTGGCTATCAGGTCAACGAGGAAGTGATGAAGTCGCAGCACATGCGCGATCATCTCAAGGGCAAGGAAAGCGAAGTCATCCTGCCGCAGATGGTGATCGAGATGCTCTACGAATTGACGAAGGGCGAAGCCATCCTGACGACGGGCGTGGGCCAGCATCAGATGTGGGCCGCGCAATTCTACAAATTCAAATATCCGCGCCAGTTGCTGACCAGCGCCGGTCTCGGTGCGATGGGCTACGGCTATCCCGCCGCCATGGGCGCGAAAGTCGCCTGTCCCGACCGCCAGGTGGTGGACATCGACGGCGACGGCTCGTTCCTGATGAACATTCAGGAACTCGCCACCGCGCACATTGAAAAGATCGCCGCCAAGGCCATCGTGCTGAACAACCAGCACCTCGGCATGGTGATGCAATGGGAAGACAAGTTTTTCGCCGGCAACCGCGGTCACACGTATCTCGGCGATCCGGAAAATCGGAAGCAGATTTATCCCGACTACATCGCGATGTCCAAGAGCTTCAATGTCCCCTGCGAACGGGTGATGTATAAGAGGGACTTGCGCGCCGCGCTGCAGAAGATGCTGGATTCCGACCAGCCGTACGTGCTCGACGTGATCGTGCCGTACACCGAACACGTGCTGCCCTTCATCCCGGCCGGGAAAACCGTGGCCGATATGATTTGGAAGTAGTCAAGCCGCGGGGGCGGAGTCGCCCCAACGATTCTGAAGGTTGTTCATGGCGCCGGCAGCAATGCCGGCGCTATTTTGCCGCTTCTTCCTCTTTGACGCCGAGTTGTTTCTCGAGGCTTTTCACGCGGCGAAAAAGTTCGGGCAATTGCTGCAACGCGATCATCTGGCGCTTGGCGGCGCGATCGGGTTGCGCGGGCGTCCAAATCCATTTCTGGCCGTCGGGGATGTCATTCATCACACCGGACTGCGCGGCGACCTGCACGCCGTTGCCAATTTTTAAATGGCCGGCCAGGCCCACCTGTCCGCCAAGGATCACGTAATGGCCCAACTTTGTGCTGCCGGCAACGCCCGACTGCGAGACGAAGATGCAATGCTCGCCCGTGGTGACGTTGTGCGCGATCTGCACGAGGTTGTCGATCTTCGTGCCCTTGCCGATGACTGTCGGCCCGAGAGCGCCGCGGTCAATGGCCACGTTCGCACCGATTTCCACGTCGTCCTGCACCACCACATTTCCGATCTGCAGCACCTTGCGATGTGCGCCGTTGTCGGGCACGTAGCCGAAACCGTCCGATCCGATCACGCTGCCGGAATGAATACGCACACGATGGCCGATCTGTGAACGGGCATAGATCGTGACGTTGGGAAAAATATTCACGTCATCGCCAAGCTGGCTTTGAGCGCCCACATGAATGCCGCCTTGCAGCACCGAGCGGGCGCCGATACGCACCTGTTCGCCGAGCACGCAATACGGGCCAATGTGCGCCGTGGGATCGACTTGCGCCGATTGCGGAATGATTGCGGTCGGATGAATCGCCGCGGGATAAACCGGCTCGGGAAAAAAGATCGGCAATGCCTTCGCAAACGCCACGCGGGCGTTCTTCACGCGAATGAGCGTTTTCTTGTCGGACGCAAACGCGCCGTCCACGAGAATGGCCGAGGCGGCACTTTGTTCGGCGCGCGCAAAGTAGTCTTCATTCTCCGCAAAAGTAAGGTCGCCGGGCTGGGCGCGGTCAGCGGGCGCGAAACCTTTCAGGACGAGCGAGCCATCTCCAACTACCTCGCCACCAAGGAGTTTCGCGATTTCCGCAGCGTTATTGGGCATAATTTATTGACTTGATTTGTGCGCGCCACTATAACTGCCGAGGCGGCTAATTCAACTCCAACTTTGAATATGGCGAAAACGCTACGGGTCGGAATGATCGGCTACGGGTTCATGGGGAAGGCACACTCCAATGCGTGGCGGCAGGCACCGCATTTCTTTCCCCTGAAGGCCAGACTGGAACTTCACACCTTGTGCGGACGCAACTCCGCCGCGGTGCAAACCGCCCGCGCCCAATTGGGGTGGCAATTCTCCACCACCGACTGGCGTGAAGTAGTCGAGTCGCCGTTGATCGATGTTGTGGACATCGGGTCGCCCAACGATTCGCACGCGGAGATGGCCATCGCCGCCGCGCGCGCGGGCAAACATGTTCTCTGTGAGAAACCTCTCGCCATGGACGTGAAGCAGGCGGAGGCCATGCTCGCCGCGGTCCAAAAGGCGAAGGTCACTCACATGGTCTGCCATAACTATCGCCGCGTGCCGGCGATTGCGCTCGCGCGGAAAATGATCGCGGAAGGTTCGCTCGGGCAGATTTATCATTACCACGCGCGTTATGCCCAGGATTGGCTTGTGGATCCCGAGGCGCCGATGCGTTGGAAATTGCAAAAGCAATTCAGCGGCAGCGGCACGCTCGGTGATATCAATGTCCACATCATCGACCTCGCGCGCTTTCTGGTTGGAGAGTTCAAGGAGGTCAGCGGCTTGATGCACACCTTTGTGCAGGAACGTCCCCTGACGGAGGTGCCGCCGGGAGCCGCTCGTGGCGTTCCGCCAATGCCCGCGAAGCCCGCGCCGAAAGCCAAATCCGGCAGTCGCTCCGATACGTCGCCCGCGAAGCCTTTGCAGAAAATGGGCAAGGTGAACGTGGATGACTCGTCGCTGATCCTCGGCCGTTTTCAAAATGGCGCGCTCGCCAATCTCGAGGCGACTCGTTACGCGGCGGGACGGAAAAACCACATGACCTTTGAAGTCAACGGCTCGAAGGGGTCCCTCGCTTTCGATCTGGAAGACCTGAACCGGCTCAAGTTTTGTGAAACGTCCAGCGCGCCGGATCGCCAGGGTTTTCGTGATATACTTGTCACGCAGGTGGGTGGCGTCCATCCCTACACCAACAACTGGTGGCGCCCGGGCCACGCACTGGGCTACGAACACACGTTCGTTCACACCATCGCTGATTTCGTCAATGCGTGCGTAGATGGCAAACCCGTCCAGCCCAGCTTCGAGGATGGTGTGAAAAACCAGCGTGTGCTGCACGCCGCGGAAAAATCCGCCGAGAGCCGCAAGTGGGTGGAGTTGTAATTTAAAAACCCGCGCTTTATTTGTGCCGGCGAAATCCGCACAAGCGGCCTCGTTCGCAAAGTCGAAGGGCGATCTGCCGCACTCTGTCGGTGCCATACACCGGCTCCCTGATTTTCTTCAACCAGCGATCGGGTATTTGATTCTCGCCCAGCGCTGCCCCCGCAATCGCACCAGTCATCGAGGCGATCGTATCCGTATCACCGCCAAGAAAAATGGCGGATTCGACGGCCTTCTCAAATGATGCGGGATTCGCGAGAAAACAATAAATGGCCATCGGCACCGCCTCCTGCGCTTTGATTCCGTTTCCCAGGATGCCGACGATGCGGGACGGTGAAACCCCCTTTTCGATTCCTTGGACGATCACTCCCAGCGCCGTGCGATATACACTGACGTCATGATCCAGATCCGCAAACTGAACCAGTATCATGCTCAACAGCCTCAGGAACTGGTTTGGATCCACAACCCCGCGCGTCGCAATCGCCACCGCCGTTGCCTGCAATGTCGCGCCTTGAATCGCGAGATAATGCGAATGCGTGACCGATGAGGAGAGTTCCGCCACATCCAAAATCCCCGGCAGATCATTATGCAAAAACAATCCCACCGGACCGGCGCGCATGGCCGAACCATTGCCATAGGAACCCGACGGAAACATCGCGGTCGCCAGATCCATCCATCGCTCTTTGGCGTTCGGGAACGATTCCAAAATCAGGCGCGCTCCCGGGCCATAGTGCCGCCAGGGCTCATAGACACGGCAAAATCTTTCCAAAAGGTTTTTCCCGCCGGGCGGTTTCTCTTCCGCCAGCCATTCCGCCACGCTCAGCGTCATCTGCGTGTCATCGGTAAACTGACCCACCTTCCAATCCCCGCCGAACAGCTCGGGCACCGTGTCTAACGCGAGAATGTCATCCAGGTTTCGAAAGGTTTTGCGGATATAACCCGGCGATTCGGCTTCGACGGCCGCGCCGATGACATCACCAATCATCCCGCCCAGCAAGGAACCGGAAAATCGCGCTTCGAGGACTGGTCCACCTTCGGGCTTCATCAGGCTTGATCGTATGGACTCGGTGAAAGTCCGCAAGCAAGTCCCGATTGAGTCGTCGAGACCGCTGAAGATTCGTTTTACGCCGTTGCAGGCTTGAAAGCGGGCTGCGTTTTTTTAAGATGAGACTTCACGTCGGTTTGAGCGGAAAGCAATACACGAACAAGCATTGGAGAAATAATTATGTCTGACAGACCCCTGAATGTCGGTTTCATCGGCGGCGGCAAAGGCGCTTTCATCATTCATCCCCACCAAAAGGCGGTGCACTTCGACGGCACGCGCAAAGTGGTCGCCGCCGTGCTGCGCTCCAATCCTGACCTTGCCATCGAGGAGGCCGCAGACTGGCCTTATCCCATCAAAGGCTACGGCACCTACGACGAAATGATCGCGGCAAACGCCACGCTGCCCGATGATCAGAAGCTCGACTACATCGTGATCGTGACGCCCAACTTCGTCCACTTCGACCCCGCAATGAAGGCGATGAAGGCGGGCATCGGCGTGTTTTGCGAAAAACCTCTCTGCATGAATCTCCGCGAGGCCACCACGCTGGTGAAGACGGCCCGCAAATTAAACGTGCCGTTCTGCGTGGCTCATACTTATGTCGGCCATTGGACCAGCCGGTTCAGCCGCTACATCGTCCGCAGCGGATTGCTTGGCGACGTCCGTTGGGTGGACAGCTACTACATTCAGGGCTGGCTCGCCTCGAAACTGGAATCCACCGGCCAGCGGCAGGCTTCGTGGCGCGTCGATCCCAAGCTCGCGGGCAGCTCCGGCTGCGGTGGCGACATCGGCACTCATGCGCTCATGCAATTGCGCTATGTCACCGGCCTTGAAGTGGACACCGTCAGCGCCCAATTGGAAACATTCGTGCCGGGCCGCAAACTGGACGATCACTTCACCGCTTATTGCCAGCTCAACAACGGCGCGCGGGCGCTCGTGCGCGCTTCGCAGGTTTGCATCGGGCACAAGAACGATCTGGGCATCGAAGTCGCCGGTTCCAAGGGCACACTCCTCTGGCGTCAGGAGGAACCTGAGAGCATCACCATTCTGCTGCCCGGCCAGCCAGATCGTGTTTACTGGCGCGGGTCGGTGGCTCCGGACGATGGTTTCCTCCCGAAAACGCTGCCCGCTGATTTGATGTCCGAGCCGACGATTCCGCCTGGTCACGGCGAGGCATTTCACGACGCGTTCGCGCGCCTGCATCGCTGCTTCGAGGGGGATATCCGCAAATGGAAAGCCGGCAAAGCTTTCAAAGACGACGGCTCAAAATACGCCAACATTGAGGACGGCTGCACCGGCATCGCTTTCATCGAAGCGTGCGTGAAAAGCAGCAAAAAGAAAGGCGCGTGGACTTCCCTGCCGAAAACGGCTTAGGCGGATCCCCTAAACTTCTTCAGGGATGGCGCGCGTGCGTCGTCCCTTTTTGTTTTTGGAGGGCATGAAAAGGCGCCTTTTCAAATTCTTTGCCTGACAAAATCCGCGGGAATGTTTTTGCTATGTGGATATGACGAAAGTTCGCCTGGATTACAACGAGAAGAAACCGCATCAGCATCCTGACTTTGAAGTGGAGTGCGTGCCGGCCAAGGGCGACGTGATGCACGTGGGCGGCATTCGCTATGAGGTCACGGAACGGGAGTTCTGGATCGATCACGACACCATCGAACATGTGACGCTGCATCTCGGCGAATTGAAGCATTAAAGCGCTGGCGCGTCTTTTCGGGCGATTCACTCCGGGGAGGCTGGCATAAAACACGGTTTTCAAGCGTCCAAAAACACGCACCTTTTGGCATTGCGAGAATTTCAATGCGATGCGACCAGGTATGATATCAATCGTGTGCCGTGACATTCTGTGAAATCGCGCAATGAGCCAGGTCGTAATCTGAGTCCGCCGGTGCCGCGCCACGGCCCAGCCCGCTCGGCTCAGCCGACGCTCAAGGATGTCGCCCGGGCCGCGAGCGTATCATCCGCCACGGTTTCCTACGTCCTCAACAATCACCGCTCCGCCGAGCGCATCACGGGACAGACCAAGCGCCGCATTCTCGCCAGCGCTTCGCAACTCGGATATAAAATCAATCCCCTCGGCCGCGCGTTGCAGCGGGGTTACACCAACCAGGTGACGCTCATCATCGTCAATTGGAACCTCGCCATTTCCCATGCCGCCACCGCGCTGGCCATCAGCCGCCAGGCAGCGCGTCATGATCTGGCGCTCACGGTTCAAGTGATGGACGACGATGAAAGCGCCGAGCGTTTCATCAAACGTCATAGCCTTCACAATCTCGGCGGCGTGATGGTCCTGTGGGATTCGCCGGCCTTGCAACAAAGCACGCTCGTACAACTCGCGGCGGACCAGGTGCCGGTAGTTGATTTATTGCCGGGAAGTCCCGAAGGCATGTCGATGGTCACCGCCGACCGCGAGGACGCGGGCTATCGTGCCACACGGCATTTGTTGGGCCTGGGTCACCGCTATATCGGGATCATCAGCGATTCCGTCACCCGTCCGAAGACGACCCTGCAAAAAGTCGCGGGCTACCGCCGCGCGATGCAGGATGCGGGTTTTGGACACCTTGAGGGATTGGTGCAGGAAGTGACTGAGTTTGGTTTTGAAGGCGGCCGGTCCGGCTTCCGCAAACTGGTAGCCCAACGACCCGAGATCACCGCCCTGTTTTGCATCAACGACGCCATCGCGCTCGGCGCCATGGACGCGGCGCAGGAACTGGGCCGGTCCTGTCCCAACGATCTTTCCATCGTCGGCTTTGGCGATTCACCCGAAGGCAGTCACTGGCGCCCCACCCTGACCACGGTCGCTCTCTCTGCCGATCTCGTCGCCGAGAATGCCATCAGCGTGATCAAACAACAACGCCTTCGCCGCAACTCCACCGCGCGGAGCGTGTTGATTCCGGAAGGTTTGATCATCCGGGAATCCACGCGGCGCATGGAAACGCGGCGTTAGTCTCGCGCCCTTCCGCCCGGAGCGCATTTATTCTTCCGTTCACGCTGGACGCGCCGCGTTTGGTTTCATAATGCTGGAGCGGGAACTCCATGGAGAGCCGCTCAAAATCTCACAAACGCCGCCACATGTCGGGACTTGAACGCATGTCCTCCTGGCGCAAACGCGCGGTATTGGGCATTTACTTTGGCCTCGCCGGCATCGGCCTGGGTGTGTTGCTGGTGGTGTTTCGCTGGGGAATTTTTTCCGATCCTGAAAATGAAACGGTGCTCGGCATCTTCGTATTTCTTGCGGGATACACTGGCGTGCTCATTGGCTGTTCATACTGGTTGAAAGCCAAAAGCCAGCTTCAAGCCCTGGTTTTTATCGGGCTCATGCCGCTCGCGATAATGATGGTGCCGTTCGTGCGGCTAATCTTTGTGGCGGCGCCCATGCTCCTTCCGGTTTCCATGGTAATGATGCCCGTCGTTTTGATTGTGGTGGTCGCCGTCCTCCCCAACCAATCCAGCGACGCAGGACGAAAACCACATTGGCAGGTTCATCGCGAGCGAAGTCATGGATCGCAGAAATGGGTCGCTAAAGACAACGACAGTCCGGAGTGAAAGATGCCGACAGACCCGGGCGACTCAAGGCGCGCGCAGCCGGTAAAATCTTTGCGTGGTAGTATTGGAAGGCAGCGTGAGCTGCCAAGTGCGGTTGGAGAGCCCCGGGGCATTGGCAACCTGAATCCACGGGGCTGAAATAGCGCGCGTCGAATAGAGCGTGAACGGCGCCGAGCGCAACGGCCAGGTCAGGGTGAAATTATTCGGCGCGGATGAAATGCTCAACGAGGGTGCTGACGCATCATTCGCCGCGTAGCCTGCCAGCCAGGCGAACGCCGAGTTCCAATAGACTCCCGGCTCGGTCATGTCCGCATCCTGCGTATTGATGAAGCGCTTCCAGGGATCGGTCACCGTGCCCTTCGCCGAGCCATCGACATTGATATTTCCCCCAAGATACCCGGGCGGCTGCTGGAGTAGATTCGTCCAAAATTGCGAATAGAAATCCGAGCTGTGCAGGTAATCCCCGTAACCGCTGACGAACACCCGATTCACCGGGTTACGGCCACAGATGAAATGCAGAGCTTGCATTGCCGCCGCATGATAATTCGTGTCGCCGGTCCATTCAAAGGCCCGCGCCAGGACCATCGCAGACGGCGACAGCACGCCACCGCTGGAACCCCAATAGAGATGGCCGGGATACAACATTGGGATCTGATAGCCGGACAGCGACGTGTAGTTCACCAACAAATCCGCCTGGTGCATGAAAGCGGATCGCAAAGTCGCTTTGATGGCGGGCGTCACTGCACGCGAACTGCGCGCGTAATCCATGAACGCGAAATTCAAGGGGTGGCGCAAATAGTCGATCACACCATCACTACCATAACCGGTGGTGTTGCCGCCAAACGCCGTGCCGTTCAACGGCGAGCCGCCATTCTGGCTCAAAAAAGTATTCGTGAACCAGGAATTGAACGAAGGTTCGCTGGTGGCTTCAAACAATTCAACGGCGGCGAAAGCGCGCTGGCGATGATCATCCAGCGTCGTACCCCAGTAGGAATTAGTATCCCAGTTGCCGCCATCCACGCCGTTTTTCAGCGGCAGGCGCGGCCAGGCCGGATTAGGATTGTTCGTGAGCCACTGCCAGGACAATCGCGCGCGGTATAGAAGATTCGAGGATTGGTTTGCAGGAAGCGCGTCACCCATCACGGCGTGGGCTTTGGCAAACACGCCAGCCGCGCAGGCCGCGGCGAACGAACTGGTATCCGAAACCTGCTGGGGGCCGCCCAACACATAATGACACACGCTGCCGTCCGCGTTCTGCATCCGTTGCAGCCAGTCCAGCGCATTCGAGATCAAGGCTGCGAGGTCGCTTTGTTGTGAATTTGATTCAGGTAAATTCAAGGCATACGGCGGCACGTTGTCACTGAAGTCACGATAGGTTTCCAGCAGGAACCAGCACGCCACGGCGGTATTGACGACATCGAAGTGGGTGTCGCCAGCGTCGAACCAGCAGCCGCGCACATCTCGTTTGGTTTGCGCGCCAAAATTGTAGTGGCCGTGCGCCGCATCGTAGTTATAAGAGGCGTTGGTGGTTTCCGGATGAACTGCGGCCCGGGTAAAGCCTTCGGCAAATGGCTGGGAAATCGCCACCCCCGCGCGCGAGTAATAGAAAAACCGCAGGCTGTCGCGAAACAGGTTTTGATACGCGTTCGTTTTGATTTCGAAATTCTGTGAAGCCGTCCCCAACTCGGGAACCTCGACCCTATACGTGCCGGGAGTTCGAACGCTTCCCAAGTCGGCCTGGTAAATGATGTCGCCATCGAGTGTCCAACCTGGTGCCACCCACTGATTGGGTTGAACGAAGAGTGTGAGGGAATTACTGAAGACAATCTGGTTGTTCCCGGCATCCACAACTTGAAACCAGGTCGGCGCCGCGATTGGATTTTGCGCCGACCAACTGACGAGCGCAGTTTTTGGAAACATCAACGGGGCGTAGCCCGCCTGATTGACTTTGACGAAGTCGTTGTAGTTCGTGAGGCCGGGCGGCGCCGAAGGCACGAGATCGAGAGCTGCGATGTTCACCACGCAATGATCGCGATAAGTGCCCGCCGGCAGCAACACAACCGCCCAAACATGCGTCAGATCCGCGGCCGGCTTCACCGCTTTGAACGCCGAAGCCGGCACGTAAACATCCTGCCACCCGTTGGAGGGACTCGCGACGTAGGCGCTTAACGGCACATCCACGTTCAGGGCCGAGGAGTAAACTGGACCGGCCTGAATCCGCACCGTCATGTTCCACGCCTGGTTCGTGGGCACCGCGGTCCATTTCATTCGAAAATGCAGGGCCGGATTTGTGCCCGTGCGCAACCAGTTCAACGGGTTGCCACTGATTTTGAAATACGCAGTCCAGTACGCCCCGGGAGGTGTCACTGAATCGAGGACGATTACCCGCTCACCGCCCAGGTTGTCCACGGGCGCGGTGCCGGCGATGTTTCGAACCGACGCGCCGCCACCCTGATAGATGGCTGATCCGCCCGTGCTCCAGTTGGTGGGAAATTGATACGGGTTGAAATACCGCACCGAAGCGAGCGGTAATTGTGCAGCCCGGCCGGAGGCAGGAACCCCGGCCGCCACCAGCGCGAGCATCGCCGCCAACAAGAGAAACAAAGGATTGATTCGGCGTCGCGGAGATAAAGCTGGTTTTGTCAGGCGCTTCCCTCAGTTAAAATACATCGCCACCGTTTTAGGTCTCATCTCAAGACACTTGGAGCAACGGCAGCATCACTGCATGATAGTAACTCATAATCCCGGAGAGGACAACGGCGCGCGGAGTTCACCTGTTCGTCACCTTTCCTCCGTTGCCCTGTAACACGCACCTGTCAGGGTAACAGCAAGGAGGTGCTGTGCATTTGATCGCCTCAACAGTCACTAGCCGCCGGGGAGGGTTAACCCGGCGGCAAAGTTTTTTTGGGGACTTGTGAGCCGGCGAAGTAAGTGCTTGAATCGCAGCATGGATACATTTCTTGAAGCAGCGATTGAAGAGGCGCGCAAAGGCCTGGCGGCGGGCGGCATTCCCATTGGTTCGGTGCTTGTTTGCGATGGCAAGATCATCGGGCGGGGACATAACCAGCGCGTGCAACACGGCAGCGTCATTCATCATGCGGAAATGAACTGCCTCGAAAACGCGGGGCGTCAGAAAGCCTCGGTCTATGCACGCTGCACCTTGTATTCCACGCTTTCACCGTGCCCGATGTGCAGCGGCGCGGCACTGCTGTATAAGATTCCCCGCGTCATCATCGGCGAAAATGTCACCTTTCAGGGACCGGAGGATTACGTCCGCTCGCAAGGCGTGCAAATCGAAATCCGGCAGGATCCGGCGTGCATCAAGCTGATGAAGGATTTCATCGCCGCGCGGCCGGAATTGTGGAACGAAGACATCGGTGTCTGAGCCCCCCGCGTCACGGGCCTCGTTGCGTCAGCGAGCGGCCGGATTCGGGGAGGGTGACGCGAAACAGACTGTCCACGGAATTGTCCGCGTTGGTCTGTCCGCGGTCATCAATGCGATCCCAACGAATTTCAATAACCCCGTTGGTGGTCGCGCCGTTGACAGTTTTTAAGTGCGCGCCTTTGGGAGACAGCAAATCCACCGAGTAACTCCCGTTCGATTCCGGGAGGCGCGCGTACAGAACCAGTCCGCGCGGCGTGAGACTGCAACGGTCCGTGACGAACTGGCAAAGGTTGCTGGAATAAAACGGTGTCACCGGCCCGGTAATTTCGGAAAATTCACGCTTTCGTCCGGACCCCGCGCTATAGGAAAACTTCGCCTGGAGTGCATGCGCTCCCGGCGCGTCCGATCCCGTGTTCCAGACGAGCCGGCAATTACCGTTTGTGGCCCGCGTGCAACCGATGAGATACGTACCGTCACTTTTCGACAGGTCGGCGGACTCGCTGTCCACGAGCAGTTCGAGATTACCGATGCGGAACACGGCTTCGTAGTTCGCGGGCACTTCGAACGTGGCCAGGTCGGGCTCCTGGCCGGTGATGACTTGTTTCACAGTCAGAACTTCATCGATGGATGGATTTTCACGGGTTGTGGATTTCGGATTGCGCAGCAACGCGGCGAGCAACTGACCTTCATATTTTGGCTCCGTAATGCGCACGGGCGTCTTCGTGTCCAACAACACCTGCACGCGCGCCTGCCGGTCGGACTCCTCCCGCGACTCTTCGTTCGCCATCATCATTTCATTTCGCTTGAGTTCGGCCTCGCGGAGTTTTTTCTGCTCGTTTAATTGCGCGGCCGCCTCCCCAGATGTGGCGGCACGAGGCCACGCGAGGTCGCTTTCCGTCGCGAAGGCATTCATGGCGCGCGACCGAAACGTTTGACTGGGCAGCGCGGGACGGTTTGCCTTGCCATCGTCGTCCACGCAATTCAGGCCCACGGAATACAGCACAAAATGATTTTCTTCCGTCGCACGATAGCGCAGCGGCTGGCCGTCCATGAAATCGAGCGGCGCGGTTTTCAGAAACGCCGGCGCGAGTTCGGCGAGCGTCCTCGGATAAGCACCGTGTCGCAGGCGATACCGTTCCAACGCAATGGCAGTGACCGCCAGACGGCGGCGCGTCTCAGTTTCAGCCGCCAATGCGAGCAGGCTTTTGCCCTGCGATTGCAGCCGCGAGTTCATCGCACCCATGTTGATGAGCGATTGGAGGCTGGACGGATGTTTCGTTTGAAACGCCGGTTGATTGGTGACGCCCGGCAATTCCCGCATCGCCTGCCACGTCGGCGCCTCGACCGCACGTTTCCATTCCACCTCACGATCCCGATGATATACCATCAGCATTCGCTCGTCCTCGTAGGTGCCGTGCTGCCGATAGTCAAGTTGACGCCAAAGACCGCGCAGGAAGTTCAGCCCCGCCGTTGGATTCCGGATCAGATAACCCCAAGGCAGGGATGATCGAATCGGCTGCTCGCGTTCATGCTGGCATATGTTCACGTTGGACGCCCGGGCAAAGGCCTGTATTTCCGGCAGGTCGCGAATAAATTCTGCGGATTCCCACTCGTGCTGCAACGCCGCCAGTTGATCATCGCGCCATCCCTGAAATTGCAAGGCCTGCCAGGTCGCGCCGTAAGCGACCAGGGCATCGTTGCAACGAACCATCTGGGAAGTTTCGACCGGTTCCGTCGTCCACGCCGTCGTGAGCCGCACGCAGGCCATCAGGCTGGACCAGGCAATGTCCGGCTTCTGATCGTGCAAATCCAAAACCGACCGCACTCCCAGGGTCTGCGAAAGATTTCGCAGGATTGCCAGATGCCGCAGTTGCATGGCGCGACCGCGGCGGGGGTCGAGTTCAAAACGAATCGGGCCCGACAGCGTGGCCGCACACACCGCATCCAGTTCCTCGCGACGTTGGCCCAGCGCCTGACTGACGTCGATCCACACATCCTCATGCTGCACGTCCTCGTCGGGTCCGCGGAACGCAACGAGCGGACTCGAAGGCGGCATCGTCGCCTGGGACCACACGACCAGCACGGCGTTGGAGCCGACGGGCGTCAACAGGTCCAGTTCGTTCAACACGAGGAACGAGCGCCACGGGTAGTTCGGCTTTTGCACCATGGCGTTGTTGGGGTCCGCATTGGTCAACACATGGGCGCGGGCGCGCAGTTCGGGGGTGGTGGAAAAATCAAATTCAGCGAGATCAATTTTGAAGCCCTGCTGGCGCAATTCCCGCCGGACCTGGTCCACCGCCAGCCGCTCCGTGCGGCCCTGTCGCAAAAGGAGGAGCGCGCCGATTCCCGCAACCACCGCGAGCGCCAGCATGATTTTCCAACGCCATTTCATCCCTTTGATTTTCCGCTGCGATTCACGAATACAATACTCCTGACGATTGGACCGGCGTCAAATGGGAATCTCCCGATCCATCACCGCTCCAGCCGAAATCCACTCTCGTCACCCGGAGGGATTTGCCTTTGGGAGAGAGCGTGTTAAGAGCTGCTCAAGGGTGTTGAAGGCTCCAAAAGACGTCTTCGGGGTTGTCGAATCACAATGGCCTGACTTGCCAATTTCCGCTCAAATTCGAGGCACCCTCCGCGCCCGACCCCCCGCCGCGATTCCCCTGCGGGATTTCCTTGCAACGCTGGAACGCGGGGTCATGCTGGACGCATGCACCGGAAGACAACGGTGGCCCGGGCAGCCCTTGTCGCTTTGTGCCTCTGGTCGATTTCCTCGCTCGCCGACGAGCGCCTTTGGGTTGACGCCAAAATCAACGGCCAGCCCGCGCGGTTGTGTTTCGACACCGGCACCAGTGATCTGATTCTGCTCCGCTCCGCCGCCCAACGTTTGGGCGTGAAATTCACCGAGCCGCCCACCAACACGGTGGTCGCGCCAGGCGCCATTCCCAGCGGCATCAGCGAGCCGTGCGATCTGACCATTCGCAAAACCTCGTTGCGGACCCAATTCCGCGTCGCCGATCTGCCGGACTATGTGCGCACCGATATCGACGGTCTTATCGGCTGGAAGGCGATCAAGGACAACATCCTTAAAATCGACGCCGAGCGAGGCACGGTCACCGCCTTGGAGGAAGTGCCAAAAGCGGCACAGGGTTGGACCCGTTTGCCCGTGGACCAGCGCTCCGACTATTTGCAACTCGAGGTCCCCCTCGACAATGCCGAGCACGGAAGCATCTTCGTGGACACAGGCTGGACGCAGGGGGTCGGACTGCCCGAAATAAGATGGGAATCGTGGAAAATGGCGCATCCCTCGCAACCCCTCACGGTCAAGGCGTATTACATGCCCGGGGCAGGTGTGCAGGTGAAGGAGGAAGCCTGGGCCAAAGAAATAGCCGTCGGTCCTTTCACGATTACCAATGTGCCAATCACCCAGGTTCCTGCCGTGCATCTGCGACTCGCGGTGCCGCCGTACCAGGCCTCACTCGGATTGGCGGGACTCAAGCGAATTGATTTCATTGTGGATGGCATTAATGGAGTCGCTTACGTGCGGCCGAAAAAAAGTTCACCGCCCGCGTATCCACACAGTCGTATCGGCGCGGTGTTCGTACCGCGCGATGCGGAAAGCAACGACCTCGTCGCGCGCATTGTGCCTGGTAGTCCCGCCGAGGAGGTCGGCATCAGAAACGGCGACATCCTTCTCCGCATCGGCAATCTCGATGTCACCCAATGGCGCACCGATCCGAAAGTGTTGCCGCTGACGCGTTTTTGGGAGCAGCCGCCCGGCAGCAAACTCGACCTGACCCTGAAGCGCGGACCACAGGAATTCAAAGTCAAAGTCACCCTCCGCCAAATCCTTTCCCCACAAATTCCCGGCCGCAAATCAGGCCGTTAACGCAGCCCATAAATCCCGGCACCACAATCGGGACTTCCCTCGGCAAAGGAGATGTGCGAAGTTGGATGCAACATGAAGGCAGCGTTAATGATGTCGGCGGCGGCGATGGCCCTGGTCTTTTCCGGATGCGCCGGCAAGCCCAGCCCTTATGCGAACGATCCCCGCACCGCGGGCGTCAATCAAAACACGCTGTATCCCTGGCTGGGCCCGGTGCCGGGTCCCAACTACCTGGATTACGTCATGAAGTATCCCCCGGATCGCGACACCCAGGCGCATCATCCGCACATTGAGCTGGAAGGCAAACGCGTCGCGTCGCTCAACACCGTGGTTGCGCCGACGAATGCGCCGCCCACGATTCAAGCTTTGCTCACGCCCACGCCGCTGCCGCGCCTGAAGTAATTCAGCGCGGTTATTTCGCGGGCGGAAAATCCTTTTTCACCTGCGCGCTGTACTCGTTCAATTGGCGCATCCAGACCGTTTCCATTTCCTTCACCCTTTCAGGATTGGCCGCCGCGAGGTTTTTGGATTCCGCGCGGTCGGTGCGGAGATCATAAAGTTCCCACGCGCCTTCCTTGGTTGAGACAAGTTTCCAATCGCCCATGCGCAGGGCGCGATTTCCGTTGTGCAACCACCACAGGCTGTCGTGCGTCACCGTGTTGTCATGCGTGAACGCCGGCACGAGGCTTTTGCCCGGTGCGGGCGGAAGTTTTTCACCCTTGTACGTTTCCGGCAATTTGCCGCCCGCCAGTTCCAGCGCGGTCGGAACGAGATCCACGACGTGACCCGGATTGCGACGCAGCTCTCCGCGCGCCGGCACGCCCGCCGGCCACCGGACAATCAGCGGTGTCGCGATGCCGCCCTCATGCACCCAGGATTTATGAAGGCGAAACGGCGTGTTGGCCGCGCTCGACCAGCCCGGGCCGACGCACAAATAAGAATCAGCGGACCCCGGCGTCGCCGCGCGATTATTGCCGCTGCCGCGCACCATCTGTTCGGCGCTCGCGCCGTTGTCGGAGAGAAAAAAGATCGCCGTGTTGTCGAGGCAGCCCATGGCTTTGAGTTGCTCGATCACGCGGCCGATTTCGATGTCCATGCGATGGACCATGGCGGCGTGAATTGCCATCTTCGTGGACTGAAATTTTTTCTCTTCGTCGTTTAATGAATTCCACGGCACTGCGCGCGTGACTTCGCCCGGCCCGACCTCTTCCTTCAACGTTTTCGTCTTCGCGTTCCAGCCCGGGAAAATGTCCGGTTCCAGCGGCGATAGCGAACAATTCACCATGTTCATTTTCTTCATGCGGTCGTAGCGCTCCGCACGCGTCACGTCCCAGCCCGCGCGGTAACGGTCCTGATAGACCGCGATATCCTGGGCCGGCGCTTGCAGCGGAAAGTGCGGAACCGTGAACGCGAGGAAGAGGAAGAAGGGTTTGTCGTGATAATTGGTCTGATGATCCGCCAGCATGTCAATCGCATGCTGGGCAAACGCCGTGGAGGTGTAATAACCACTGCCGGGCTTCACCGGCGGCAGTGGCTTGTCATCAAGACTGGTTTTCTTCGGATTGAAATTATGATCGTAGTCATTGAGCAGATAGGAGTGATCGAAACCGCCCGCGAGCACATCGCCATCCACGTGCCATTTGCCGGAGTGATAACAACGATAGCCGAGGGGATGCAGCATCTCCGGCAACAGCCGCGCCCACGCCGGCCGGTCATCCCGTGCGCCACCGCCCAGTTCCGGCAGCGCATCACGATGCACTTCCTGCGCGTAGTAACCGGTCAAAATCGCCGCGCGCGACGGCCAGCAGCGCGCGGTATTGTAAAACTGCGTGAAGCGCACCCCGTCCTTCGCCAGGCCGTCGATGTGGGGCGTTTGAATCTCGCTGCCATAGCAACCGAGGTCGGAATAGCCCATGTCGTCCGCGACAATGAAGACGATATTCGGCCGGGGTTTGGAATCTTTTGGCGCGGGCCCGGCGGCGTTGCTCAAAGGGAGGACACCCCAGGCGGCAAACACCAGCAGGACGAGCACGGAGTTGACGGAGGACCCGAAATAAAACAAGGCGCTCCGGGCAGGAACAATTTTCATTCGGCCTGATTTCACCGTTTCCGGGAAAGAGTTTCAAGCGCGGTCCGATGAATTTATATTTGGCTCCCGCGTCACACTGACATTAGATTGGGCTCCCTGTCCGCACCGCTTATGAACCGCCGAAAATTTCTCACGCTCGCCAGCGCCACCACCGGATACACGCTGATGGCCCGCGTGAACGCTAGCGCCGCAGCTTCGGACTCGCTGGAATCAGTGCGCGAATCGTTCAAAACCATCGCCCCGACGACCGCCGGCAGTCATCGTCCCGCCGATCCTCATTTGGCGCTGGTCAATTTGTCGTGCGATTTCCTGGTGGCCGGCGGCGGCATGGCGGGCGTGTGCGCGGCGGTGGCGGCGGCGCGTCATGGGGCGAAGGTGATTCTCTGCCAGGACCGCTCGCGGCTGGGCGGCAATTCATCGAGCGAAGTGAAGATGCATATTGTCGGCGCCGACATGTCGGGCGGCCGGCCCGGGTGGCGTGAGGGCGGGCTCATCGAGGAGTTCCGGCTCGACGACGCCGTGGGCAATCCCCAACGCAGCCGCGAGATGTGGGACTTGTTGCTCTACGATAAAGTGAAGTCGGAACCCAACATCACGCTGCTGCTCGACACCGTTTGTTGCGGCGTGGAAATGAAGGAGGGAAAAATCCAGCGCGCCTTCGCCCGCTGCGACAAGACGGAGCACCTCTACAGCATCGAGGCAAAGGTGTTCGCGGATTGCACCGGCGATTCCCGCCTGGGTCTCGAAGCCGGCGCGGAAATGCGCTCGGGTCGCGAGGCGAAATCCGAGTTCAACGAATCGCTGGGATTGGACAAGGCGGACCAGGGCACGCTCGGCAGTTCCATTCTTTTTACCGCGCGCGATTTCGGCAAGCCGATGCCGTTCACACCGCCCAAGTGGGCGCGCAAGATCGACAAGGAAATGCTGCGCTTCCGGCGTATCCGGTCGTGGGAGTACGGCTACTGGTGGATCGAGTGGGGTGGGGACACCGATACCATTCGCGATAACGAACGCATCCGTTTTGAGCTGCTCTCGATTTTGCTCGGCATCTGGGACCATATCAAAAACAGCGGCGAGCATCCTTCCAGCGCGAACTGGGCGATGGACTGGCTGGGCATGGTGCCCGGCAAACGCGGCAGTCGCCGGCTCATCGGCGACTACACCCTTACGGAGAATGATTGCATGGATCGCAACGGCGACCCCGCCGACGGCGTCTGCATCGGCGGCTGGGCGATGGACGATCATCCGCCCGGCGGTTTCGACCGGCCCGATCTGAAGCCCAACGTTTTCAAGCCGCCGCCGTTCCCCTACAACATTCCGTTGCGCTGCCTCTACAGCCGCAACGTGCCGAATCTGCTCATGGCCGGCCGCAACATCAGCGCGTCGCATGTGGCGTTCACCAGCGCCCGCGTGATGGCCACGTGCTCGGTGATCGGGCAGGCCGCCGGCACCACCGCGGCCTTTTGCGCGCAAAAAAATCTGCTGCCGCGCGAAGTGGTTGCGAATCCCGCGCGCATGAAGGAGCTGCGCCAGATTCTGTTGCGTGACGACCAAACCATCCGCCTGGCACGCAATGAAGACCCGCTGGATTTCGCGCGGGAAGCCGAGGTGAATTCGCAGGACGAACTCGCGGAAGGCCAGGCCGAGCATATCATCAATGGTTTTGTGCGCGACCTTCCCACCAAGACGGACAATTCGTGGACCGCGCCGATGCGCGAGGGCGGCGTGTGGGTGCAGTTGGATTGGAAACAGCCGCGCAAGCTGAGTCACGTGCAACTCACCTTTAACAGCGGCTTTCAGCGGGGTCTCACGCTGACGCAACAGGACGATCTCAACGCCAAAATGATTCGCGCCCCGCAACCGGAAACGGTTCGCGACTACGAACTCATCGGTACGGATGCCACCGGCAATGAAATATCCCTGGCGAAAATTTCCGGCAATCATCAGCGATTGAATCGGGTAAGTTTCAAACCGGTGGAAGTAAAGTCGTTGCGATTGTTGGTCACCGCCACGAACGGCGCCAAATACGCGAGCGTCTTCGAGATACGTTGTTACGCTTAAGCGATTCGCCCGCACTGCGCCTATTGCGGCGCGGCCTCGATCGGAACTTCCTTGCCGCCGCCAACGGTGGCAGTGCCGGAGATGCGCGAGTTGAGCAACGGTTTTCCCGCGAGGGATTCGGGGAGTGCGCCACCGGAGGCGGTAACCGTGGTTGAACCGGAGGGGGCGATTTTCAGCAACGACAAATTATTCGGCGTCGTGAGGTTTCCTTTGAAAATCACTTTCTGGTGCAGCGTCACGTTCGTGCCCGTAACGCTAAACGTGTAATTTTGTATGGAGATTGCTTCCCCCGCAGTGCTTGCAACGCCCGCAGCTCGGGTGGAAGCCGCTTCATCCGCCGGAGATTTCAACGCGCGCGCCGGCGCGGTGGATTGGGCGATCCCGCGATGACGGTTGGCGCCGGTTGCCGGTTGCACATAGCCCGTGTACACCGAGCCGTCGGCGTCGATGATTCGCAAGGTGCCGCCATCCTGCTCCACTTGAAACGACGTGAGCACGGTTTCCGTGGCCACGCCACTGATGCCCGTCACAACCTCCTGCGCGCGCCGATCCTGGCCATTCAGAGCTTCTGTCGCTGCCGTGCTCAGGCGCGCGTACTGCTGCACCTGCGCGGATGGCGGGGATTTTATCGCGTTGGTTAAAGGCATCGCGGATCTCACGGCATGTCCCAATGCGCTCGCGAGTGCCGGCGTTGCGGGCGACGATTCCGGCGCCGGCAGATCTTCCCGTTTGAAAGCCAGCGTGTCCATGGGCGCCTGCCGGGGCGCGGCTGATTGTGATTCCATCTTGCCCGCCAGGCCGGCTCCCGAAGAACCGGGCGCGACAGCGGAACTGGCTCCCGGCGTGGCGGCTTTGTCCACGTTAAACGCGTAATATCTGGACGTGCCCCCCTCGGCGGGAACACTTGAATCCTTTTTCGAAGATTTGCCGGAATCCAGGTCTTTGTATTTTTCGCCGGCCGAAAAATTCGGGGCAGGCATCGCTCCGGCATCAGTCGATGATTCTTTTTCTTTCAACGCACTCTTGGGCATGGCCGCTGATTGCCGTGCAGCAGTGGCGACCGGTGGAGAAAATGATTTGCTCACTTCCTGGTCGCGCACTTCGGCAACCTTTGAATCCAGCGTCGGCGCGGGTTGATTTTTCGCTTCGGGAGAAAGGATGGCGTCATCGGGGGTTGGCGGCGTTGATGCCGCGGAATCATCCACCATCGGTGCCGCCGCCGGCGCGGCTTCGTTACTGGCAAGGGAGAGTTCTCCCCGGGTGTTGCCAGGGCGAGGAAGAATCAGCCAGGCCATCACCGCCAGCCCGGAAAGCAACGCGGCCCCGACCAGCAACCTCGGCCACAGTCGCGGCAGCGACGCGAAAAACGATTCCTCCGCCGGCTTGCCCTTCGCGAATTTCCGCGCCACTTCGCCCTGGAGCACCCGGCGGTTCGCCGGATGCAACGACACCGGCTCGCCCGCTTCGTCGGCGCGCTTTTTCGCGGCGTCTCGCAGCAGCTTCTCGATTGGACGTTCCGGTTCGTTGGCCATGACAGCTATATATTAGACGGGAAAACCGGCGTTTTCTCCCCGGCAAACACCTTTCGGGCGATTTCCTCCAGTCGATCCAGGCATTTGCTGAGGCGGGAACTGACGGTTTTGGCGTTTAATTGCAGGGTCCCGCTGATTTCCTCGTAGCTTAAATCGCCAAAATAGCGCAATTCGATGATCTCCCGACAAGGCTCGCCCAATTGTTCGAGCGCGCCCTGGACCAGGCCGAGATTTTCGGCAGACATCAGCGTCGCGTCCGGGGAGGGCGCGGGGCTGGGCGGATCAATCGTCAGGCCGCTCTCAGGATCCTCCGCCTGCAACGAAATCGGGGTCTGGCCGCCGCCACGTTTGGCGGCATTCCGCCGTTCCCGATAATCCCGCGCCTTGTTGGCCGCGATGCGAAAGAGCCAGGTCTGAAACTGGCTTTCCCCGTTAAAAGACTCGAGGTTGCGGATGACCGCGAGAAAAACGTCCTGGGAAATCTCCTCCACATCCTCGCGCGTAAAATCGCTGCCGAGTTGGAAAATAAACCGCCCCGCCGCCGCGTAATACCGGTCGAACAATTCGTCCCACGCCGCCGCTTCCCCCCGGCGGCAGCGCGTGAGCAAATCAGCCTCAATGTCCGAGCCCATGCTATTCAGACCTTAGCCGAGCGCCACCCGTTTGAACAGGGCGAACGCGCCACCCGCGGAACCGCCCGCCACCGGCATAAATCCTTCATTTACCTGAATATAGACGGGGCGTTTCAGCGTCCATAGTAGGGCCATGACAGTCCGACGGCGCGTTTGGAAGCTGATAACTGGCGGCAGCCTGCCGCCGGGGCGCGGGCATTATTCCACCCTCAGTTTCCGGTTCTCAAATCAGTTCTTATAGACAAGCAGGGCTTGAATTGGCAACACTCGCAGTCGCGAACAAATACTCCCCCCGAAACATGAACACACCGAAAGGAAACCGTCCATGAGCACCCTCCGCAAAACTCCCGCTCAGCGGAAAAACGTCGCCGATTTGGCGGCCTCGCCCGTCAGCCGCCGCAACTTTTTGAAGACCGCGATGCAGGCGGGTGCCTTGTTTGCCATCCCGACGATCATTCCCGGCAGCGTGCTGGGCCGCGACGGCGCAGTGGCTCCCAGCAATCGCATCGTGCTCGGAGCCATCGGCATCGGCAATCGCGGCGGCTATGATCTCGGCTGTTTCCTCGAGGAACCCGACGTGCAGTTTGTCGCCATTTGCGACATCAAGGCCGAACGCCGCCAGCAGTGGAAGAAAAAGGCCGACGACAAATACGGCAATAAAAATTGCACGATGTATCGCGACCTTCGCGATTTGCTCGCGCGCGATGACATCGACGCCGTGCTGATTGCCACCGGCCCGAACTGGCACGCGACCGCCGCCTGCCTCGCCGCCAACGCCGGCAAGGATGTTTACTGCGAAAAACCGTGCACGAAAAACATCGTGCAAAGCCTTCAGTTGCGCGACACGTTCCGCCGCACCGGCCGGGTGTTCCAGGCCGGAACCCAGCGTCGCAGCCTCCCGAATTTTGCCTTCGCCGTGGACCTCGCCCGACGCGGAAAACTCGGAAAATTGAAAACGCTCTACGCGCAACCCGCGGGTCTGACCACCATCAGCAGCGGCTGGGCCGCCGCCGAGACGGCGCCCGATCGCGAAGTTGTGGATTGGGATCTTTATCTTGGCCCGGCCGCGTGGCGTCCGTTCAACAAGGCGCTGCTCGACGGTTTCAATTTTGAAAAAGGCGGCGGCCTCGTCGGCGGCGGTTGCCTGGAATGGGGCTCTCACTGCGTGGACCTGTGCCAGTGGGCGAATGACGCGGACGATACCGCGCCTGTGGAATACGCGCCGGCCGGCAAGGAATTGCACGCCCACTACGCCAACGGCGTGAAGCTGGTCTTGCGGGACGATAACTGGCTGAAGCTCGGCTCCTGTCCGGTGCGGTTCGAAGGCGAAACCGGCTGGATCGAAACGGCCGACGACGGCGACATGGTCGCCAGCAACCCGGATTTGTTGGTCGGCAAAAAGGAAAAGGTTTCCGGATATCCGGCGAATTTCCATATTCGCGATTTTCTGGATTGCGTCAAATCGCGCGCGCAGACCCGGGCGAACGCGGGCGCGGCCTGCCAGGCGCACATCGCGTGTCACGCGGCGAACATCTCCCTGTTCCTGAATCGCAAGGTGGATTACGACCCGGTCAAAAATGTTTTCATCAACGACGACCAGGCCAACCGTCTCCGGTCCGAGGCGCTGCGCGAACCGTGGCGGATTTCCTGATTCCCAACGCGAACCCCAACTGATTTCACACGTTGAAAACTAAAATTAAAAATCAAGCCTGGTGGCTGGTGATCGCCCTGGCGATTTCCACATTCGCGACCGCTCCTTTGCGTGCAACTGATGCCGAGGACGCCGCCGCCATGGAGGCCAAACAAATCTCGATTCTCAAATCGAAAACTGCGCCGCCACAAGACAAGGCGCTCGCCTGCAAGCGCCTGGCGATTTACGGCACGAAGAACGCCGTGCCGGCGCTGGCGCCGCTGCTTGCGGACCCGCAACTGGCTTCGTGGGCTCGCATTCCCCTCGAAGCGATTCCGGACCCCGCGTGCGATGCCGCGTTGCGCAAGGCCGCCGGCAAGGTGAAAGGCTTGCTGCTCGTGGGCACGATCAACTCGATCGGGGTGCGACAGGATCCGAAGGCGGTTGGCACGCTGATCAGCCAACTGAAGAATCCCGATCCGCAGGTGGCGTCCGCCGCCGCCGTCGCGCTTGGCCACATCGGCGGCGACAAGGCCGCCACCGCTTTACAGAAGGCGCTCGTCACCGCGCCCACCGCCGTGCGTCCAGCCGTTGCCGAGGGTTGCATTCTTTGCGCCGAAGGATTCTTCGCCAAAGGCAACGCCGCGCAAGCGGTGAAGTTGTATGACACCGTTCGCATGGCGAATCTGCCGAAGAACAAATTGCTCGAGGCGACGCGCGGCGCCATTCTCGCGCGTCAATCGAACGGGCTGCCGTTGTTGCTCGAAGAGCTGAAGGCCGGCGACAAGGATTATTTTGGCATCGGCCTCAGCACGGCGCGGGAACTCCCCGGCACCGGGGTCACGAAGGCGCTCGTCGCCGCTTTGGATAACTGTCCCGCCGATCGCAAAGCGTATTTGCTGCTCGCCGTGGCCGATCGCCAGGACCCGGCGGCGTTGCCCGCCATTTATCAGGCCGCGCAGACGGGACCCAACAAACTGCGCCTCGTCGCCGTTGGTATTTTGGATCGCCGCGGCAATCCCGCGAGTGTCCCGGTGCTGCTGACAGTCGCCGCGGACAATGACGCCGCGTTGAAAGCAGCCGCCATCGCCGCGCTCGCGCGGCTCAGCGGCAATGACGTGGATGCGGATTTCGCCGCCCGCCTGCCGAAGGCCAGCGGCAAGACCCGTCAGGCTTTGATCGAAGTCGCCGCGCAACGTCGCATCTATGCCGCGCTCCCCGCGATGGTGGTTTCGACGGAAGACAGCGACCCCGGCGTGCGCACGGCCGCGGTGCAAGCCGTCGGCGCGCTCGGCCATTCCGAACAGGCGGCTGACCTCGTCAAATTGCTCCGGAAAAATCCCGAGGCAAAGGAACGCGCGGAATTGGAAACCGCCCTGGTCGCATTATGCGGACGCGCGGGCGCTCCCTGCGTGCCGCAAATTGTGGTGCTGCAACAGAGCGAAGAGGTGCCGGTGCGCATCGCGGGCCTTCACGTGCTCGGCGCTGCGGGCGGCAAGGAAGCATTGAACGCCGTAAATGCGGCGGTCGAGGACAAGGAAGCGGCGGTGCAGGATGAAGCCGTGCGCACGCTTTCCACCTGGCCGAACAACTGGCCCGAGGACGCGGCCGTTGCGGAGCCGCTGCTCGCGCTTGCGAAATCCGACAAGAAAACCACCTACCAGGTGCTCGGCCTGCGCGGTTACCTGCAATTTGTCCAGGGCGACAAACAACTCAAGAACGAGGAGAAAGCCGCAAAGATCAAGGAAGCACTGCCGCTCATCAAACGTCCGGAGGAACAACGGCTGGCCATCGGAATTTTGAGCGCCACACCCACCAGCGAAGCGCTCGACATGCTCGTCGCTTTCACCGAACAACCGGCCGTGGCGCCCGACGCCTCGTCGGCCATCGTGCAGCTCGCCAGTGGGAAAATTTCCGGCGCCTCCAAAGACCAATGTCATCACGCGCTGGAAACCGCGATGGCGAAAACCAGCAGCGACGAAACCAAAAAGAAAGCCCAGGACCTGCTAAAGAAATCCGATTAGGGATTGAGTCAGCAGTTGGGCGGTGTCTTTACAACGCGGCGAGCAATCGCCGCGTTAATTTTTCTGGAGCAGCTTGGCGCGTTGCGTCTCGTATTGTTCCTGGGTGATGGCCCCGGAATCACGCGCCTTTTTCAGATCGGTCAACTGCTGGCTCGTGGTCGGCTTTTCGACTTCCGAACTGCTGCCGCCGCCGACGGAGATGGAGAGACAGCCGCTGGTGAGAACCAGCAGGCCCACTATCGCCGTGCCGACGAGGAATGATTTTTTCATATTGGCTGATGAGTTGGTTAGACGGTTAAGTTTTCCGCACGGCCGCCATTATTGGTTTTGCAGCAGCTTCGTTCGTTGAACGTCGTATTGCTCCTGCGTAATGGCTCCCGATTTTCGCGCCTTGTCGAGATCGTTGAGTTGCTGCTGGATGGTGGGCGGCTTGTCTTCCTTTTTGTTACCCACCGATACCGCGACGCAGCCGCAGAATAAACCCGCGAGCAAAAGCCCAACCAAGCTGACGGCAAAAGTTTTCTTCATTTTATAGTTCGGTTCGTGTTCCTCGATTTTGAATCGCCCGTATCTTCGCGAAGAATGCGCCGTCCCGCAATCGGGAATTGTTCGCCCGGCGACCCGCGCCGGGATCACAATCCTATTGACCGTTCAGCAGTTTCGTCTTTTGCGTCTGATACTGTTCCTCAGTGATCGCTCCGGAATTACGCGCCTGTTGGAGATCGGTCAATTGCTGGCCCAGCGTCGGTTTTCGGTTTTCCGTCTTGCTGCCGCCGCCCACGGAAAGGCCGACGCAGCCACTGAACAGCGTCAGGGTTGAAAGCGCGATTACGCCCACGATGAATAGCTTTTTCATTTTGTTTGATCGGATGAATTGTTCCATGTCTGAATTGATTAGACGCCACGCCGCGGCGAAAATTCAACGACTCATTAACAGTCGCGAAATGTCCAGCGATTTTGCCGGCGGATTTCAATCGGTAAGGTGGCTCAACGAACGTATTTTTCAATCTCATCCGCCAGCCGGTATCCGGCGAGCGCCCCCTGCTTTTCCGCCACGGTTTTCGCCGCCTTCGCATAGCCGGTCGGCAACGCGACCGCGTTGTCTCGATCCAGGCTTCCTTTCAGGTCGCCCCGCAGATAGGCCTTGTCGATGGCGAGCGTGCGGCCTTCGAGACTCCATTCCTTCGCCAGCCTGTCGTTCTTGATTTCCTTCAGGGATTTTCTTGGATACTCAGTCTCAAGCGCCACGGCATAATTCCAGTGGGTCTGCGCCTTGCCCGACGTCCCCAACAAGCCATCCCAAAAACTGTGCAAGTTGACCTCATGATCGCCGGGCTTCACAAAAAAATCGTTGCCGCCCTTGTCGCCATGCGGATACGCCGACGAAAAGAGCGACGCGCAATGCAGCGGTTGATGCAGGTCCCCGATTAGGTGAATCAACCAGGACAAATAAATCGCGCGTTCCCGCCTCGAAGTTTTGCGGCTGGCCAGCGTCTCTTCGCTCTTGGTGATCGCGAAAAGGATGTCGTCGTCGGGATCGGGGTTCGGCTCGAACGGAAATTTGCGCGGCTTCAGCGGATAGTCAATGTAGTGCCAATGCGGATGGTGATAGGGATTATCGCGCTGCCGGATTTCGTCCGGCCAGACGCTGGCGCGCAGGAAGACATAGGTTTCGAGATCCATGCTGTTGTCTTCGGTGCGGTAGGTGCGCTTCCACTCTTCGTATTTCGGATGCTCCTTCAGGATATTCGATACTTTGGTTTTCAATTCCGGCGATAATTGCCGGTAAGTACCCGCCGCGACCACCTGATGGCCTCCGCTGCTCCAAGCCATGGCGACGGTCGCGGAAAAGGCCAGCAACGCCAGCACCAGAAATCCCTTAAGTTTTCTCATGTAAATTAGTGGTTCCAAACTAGTGTCCTGAGTCATTGATTATTTGATAATTGTTTAGCCGTGGGCGCGTAGGGTCTCGGCAGCATATCGTGCCACTTTGTCCAGGATTTCATCGGCCGTCTTGGTCCAGACGAATGGTTTTGGAGCATCGTTGGAAGCGTCCACAAATTGCTGAATCGCTTGCTGGAGTTGGCGCACGCTGGTATGAGCGGCACGTTTGATCTGCCGCTCCGTCAGCAACGCAAACCAGCGTTCCACCAGGTTAAGCCAGGAGCTGTGAGTGGGAATGAAATGCAAATGGAAACGTGAATGCTTGAGCAGCCAGCGGTGGACGGCGGGTGTTTTGTGCGTCGCGTAGTTATCCAGGATCAGATGCACCTGTTGTTCCGGGGGAACGGCGGCATCGATCTTATCCAGAAACTGGCGAAATTCGCTGGCCCGGTGGCGGGGGTAACACTGGCCAATGACTTTGCCCGTTTTAACGTCCAGCGCCGCAAATAGAGACGTCGTCCCATGCCGTTCATAGTCCGCCGTCCGTCGCTCCGCTGTTCCCGGCCGTAATGGCAGGATGGGTTGCGTGCGTTCCAGCGCCTGAATCTGGCTCTTTTCATCGACCGAAAGCACCAGTGCGCGATCCGGCGGGTGTAAATAAAGCCCCACCACATCGCGAACTTTTTCCACAAAGAGCGGGTCTTTGGACAGCGTGTAGGTGCTGGCTCGGTGCGGCTTGAGTCCGAAGGCTCGCCAGATACGGCTAATAGCTGACTGACTCATGCCCAGTTTTTTTGCCATCATGCGCGTGCTCCAGTGCGTAGCCGCGTCGGGCTGACGCTCCAGAGTTTCCACAATAACCCGCTCGACCCGCTCGTCGTCAATCTTTCGCGGTGTTCCGGGCCGAGGCTCGTCAAAGAGCCCACTGACGCCACCCTTAAGAAATCGTTTGCGCAGGGCACAGACCGTTTGGTTGCTAGTTCGCAGCTTTTGTTCAATCTCCCTGCCGATCGCGCCGGCAGCCAACATTAAAACCACCCGCGCCCGAAATGCCGGACCACGAGCCTGTCGTCTGCGCCGCGCCAAGCGCTCCAACTCGGTGCGTTGTTCTTGGGTAAGTAGGATAGGTGAGGCTTTCCTTCCACGTTGTGCCATGAAAGAAAAATACCTCAGCCGACTATATTATCAAGTCATTT
>JBGALR010000057.1:0-31546 GCA_044223735.1 Limisphaerales bacterium
GAGGAGAATCGCAACTGGTGGCTTGAAATCCTCAACAAACTGACGGCCTTGCCCAACTGCAATGCAGTTGATTCCCTTCAAGCATGAACCCCGAAAACTGCCTCAATTATGTGTGTTCAACTGAATCGTTCCGGCTAAGCGGCCTTGCCTTCCTTGAGATGGGGACGTTCCCAGCCATCCCGATCAACCATGGGGCTCGCAAACCTCGGAAACGCGTTGGCGTAAGTAACGAGCCGCTTTTTCGGCGAACTGTCGGCCCACGGTGAGAGGTGGCCGCCAGAAGACCGCGCATGATTTTTTGAAAGGGGTTGTTTGGTGTTACGCATGAAAACTTCTTTGCTGGAAACGTGCCACCTAAGAGTTGAATTGTTCGTGGCCTGGCAACGCCCGCGAATTTCATAATCATCCGGGCACTCCATGGGCCACAAAACAACTCGCAGGAATGCACATTGCAAAGCCGTGAGGTTAATGCTGGAAATTCTGCAATCTGCGCCGGAAACCAGTGCGGAAAATTTCGAGCAAACCACGTGCGCATACCCGGGCACTTTGTTTGCTATTTGTAATGTCGGTTTTGCCGGTGGCGAAGCATTTCGGCCAATGTATGGGTTGGTTGGTGCTTCGCGCCGGCTTGCGAATCTTCCCGCCGGAATGGCCCGTTCAAGATCACGCATATTGGTCACGACATCCAGCCATTTCGGTGGGGACTTGATTTACCCTGCCGAAGCGGTGGCTGGATTGTCATTTCGCTCGCAACCGATGACAGTTTGTCGCTTCGGCAGGCCTTCCACTTCTCCTGGGCGGCCGCAGCAGGCATGACCTTTGCTAAATCGAAGGAATGCCAAACATTTCCCAAGTCATCCGGTACGTCGTCGTAGGTCTCGGCGATATTGCGCAGGGAGCGGTCCTGCCCGCTTTTGCAAATGCGAAAAACTCCAGGCTTGTGGGTCTGGTGTCCGACGATCGGAAAAAACTGAAAGTCCTGGGGCGCCGTTATGGCGTCGGCGAATTGCTGGACTACGGCAGCTACGATGGCTTTCTGAGATCGGGCAACGTGGATGCAGTTTACATTGCGTTGCCCAACGCGTTGCATCGGGACTTTGCCGTGCGCGCCGCGAATGCCGGGATACATGTGCTCTGCGAAAAGCCGCTGGCTCTGGATGAAGATGAATGCACGGAGATCATCCGGGCTTGCGCGGAGAACAAGGTCAAACTGATGACCGCCTACCGGCTGCATTTTGATCACGCCAACCTTGAGGCCATACGCCTGGTATCATCGGGTAAAATCGGCGAGCCGCGAATCTTTCAGTCTCTGTTCACGATGCAAGTGAAGCCAGGCAACATCCGCTTGGACAAATCCATGGGCGGCGGCACGCTATATGATATTGGAGTTTATTGCATCAATGCGGCGCGATACCTTTTTGGCAACGAGCCGACCGAGGTGACCGCGTTTTCGGCGCGAAACAAGGATCCGCGCTTCAAGGAGGTGGACGAGATGACGAGTGCCATGCTCCGCTTTCCCGAAAACCGGCTTGCGAGTTTCACGGCCAGCTTCGGGGCTGCGGATGTCGCCACCTATACGGTTGTGGGGACGAAAGGCGTTCTCAAGATGGCGCACGGGTACGAATATTCGGTCCCGATCGAAATGGAGGTTGCCGTCAAGGGTAAAACGGAGAAACGAAAATATGTTTTAAAAGACCAGTTTGGGCCGGAGTTGGTTTATTTTTCGGACTGCATCCTTCGCGACCGGCAGCCGGAGCCTTCCGGCATCGAAGGCCTGCTGGATGTTACCATCATTCGCTCCCTTTATGAGTCCGCCCGCACGGGTCGGCCCGTAACCATCAAAGATTTGCATAAGGGACGCAGGCCGACGCTGCGCCAGGAGATTTTCCGTCCGCGCGTCACTCGACCTCCCAAGGTGCGGGCCACGTCCCCATCGCGCGACTAACAGGTGATTGGGAAATTGCAAAAACAAGGCGGCTGGCGGGAAAACCCACCGGCCGCCATTGGGAAGTAATACGTTGCGAACCAACAACGTTCGTTAATTCGCTTAACCTTTTTTCGGCGGCGGCACGTCTATGCCGAGAGCGTTGCAAAGATCCATCTCGTGTTCCTGTTCCTGGACGATGATTTCACGCAAGGCTTCGCTCAACGCATATTCGCCCATCGCTTCCGCCTGACGAATGCGCTGGCGATATTGAGCGATCGTGTCGCGTTCGTTTTCGAGATCGAACTTCAACATTTCCCGGGGATCCTCCGACGTTTTGACGGGCTTCGGCACGGAGGCGGGCATCCCGCCAAAATAATCCACCTGTTTGGCGATCTTGATCGCATGCTGCAATTCCTCCAGCGCATGCTTTTCGAGTTCGCGCGCGATGTCCATATAGGCCGCGCCCTTCAACGCCTGGCTGTAAACGGTGTAAGCGATCACCGCCTGATATTCCCGCGCGAGATCGTCGTTCAACAACGTGATCATTTGTTCCCGAGTGGGTATTCCATCCTTTGAAGTAGTGTCGTTGGCCATAATGTAACTCCGGTGTTTTTTTGTTGTTCAATTCAAAAACATTTCCACGCCCTCTGCCGCCAATTCGCCGCCCATGCGGCCGCAGGCCCGTAAAACACTCCAGGTGTTTTACGGACCCGCTCGCAATGAAATTGCTTTTTAATCCTTCTTACGGCACATGAACAGCCCGACCAAAACGCCGACCCCGGCGGCGATGGCAGCCATGCGATACGGATTTTCACGAACATAACCGTCGGCCTGTTTAAGCTTTTCGACGGTTGCTTCCTCGGCGTTTTCAACATATTCGCCCACCGTTTCGATAAAACCGATGAGCTTGTTTCTCGCTTCGGTGACTCCATTTTCGGAGATATGGCTCGTCGCCCGCACGAGGGCCTTGGCGTGTTCTTTGAGGTTTTCGTGATGATGGGCTGCAACTTTCTTGGATTTAGTCATAATCGTATTGGGAATATGCAAAGCAGATATTGTGCATTTTGCGGATGCGGACTTTCTTCGCGTTTTAGAAGATAATGGCGCCTTCCAGCCTTGCATGTTGCACGGAGTGAAGGGGGACTGTGCGGATCGCACGATTAAAGGGAAGGCTGTGACGCGACTTGGATTCTATATGTCTGTTCGCCCCTACTGATTGAGCAAAACGTTCCGCAGGCGCTGGCGAATTCGTTCGGGAATGTGGCGGGAAAATGTCACGCGTTTACCGGACGTTATTGCGATAAAGCCTTCCGACACATCCGTTTCCTGCAAAATTTCGGCAAGGCTGGTTCGGGCGTGTGCAAGGACGGCCCCCCGCCGGACAGTTACCATCCCTTTGCGGATGCGGACCAGGACGATTGCCCACGGTGGCGGCACGAAACCGAATTCGATGGCGAGGAACATCGCCACCAGCGGGATCGCGACACAGAGCCACCACATAGACCAAATCTCAGTCACCCGTTTCTGGTTTGGCGCGGAACAGCACGGCGACGTTACCCACCCGCATGATCAGATGGCTGTTGGTCTTTTCGGCGAGCTGCGGGGAGAGTTCCTTTTTCTGTTCTTTGAAATGGTCGAACTTCACCTTTACCAATTCCCGCCGGGTAAGCGCGTCATCGAGCGCGGCAATAAATTTTTCACTGACCCCTTCCTTGCCGAGTTTGAGGGTGGCGTCGAGCAATTGCGCCCGCGCCTTGAGCGCGCGGATCTGGGCGTTGGTGAGCGGTTCCATCAGGCGCCAAGGTAGGTTAATTCATGGCGGTCGCCACGTAAAAAGCAGCGAAATGGAGCTTTGTTCCCATGCGATGCTTCTCCTCTTCACCGCAAAAAAAGGGCGGCCCACCCTCATGAGCCGCCCCCAACCCAACTATGAATCGGAACCAAAACCACCAGATTCCGTTACCAATAGGTTCGCCCAAACCCGTATTTGAGCCACTAGGAAAATCCTTGGTTTTGGGGCTTGCGCGCCGGGCATTAATGTTGCGGGCTAAAATCAAGGCACACCAAATCGCCTTTGGCGTTATGGGCGTAGAGCAACCCATTCGCCAGCGCGGGCGGAGTCCAGCAAAGGCCGCTTAACACCTTTGCCCGGACGAGCGGGGTGAAGCCGTCGGGAGAGGCGGGGGCCACGAGAAGTTCGCCTTTCTCGGAGAGCACCACCAATTTGCCGTTTGCACACACCATGGAGCCGAACGCGGGATCTTTGACACTCCACTTCACTTCGCCCGTGGGCAGGTGGATGCAGCGCAGATCCGTGTCGGTTTTGACTTCGCCGTTGAAGGCGTAGATATAATCCCCCTGCACGACGCCCGGGCTGAGGTTGCTGCGCAGATTTTTGTTTTCATAAATCACCTGCAACGCGTCGTCATGCAGCGAAACCAGCGCGCAACCGCGGCTGAAGCTGGAGAGGAAAATCCGGTTTTGATGGACGAGCGGATCGGTGTTGTTGGTGTCCCAGCTGGTTTCCCAATACTGACGCCAGCGTTCGCGGCCGGTCAACGGGTCGAGGCCGATCAGATGTTTCGCCGCGAAGATCAACAGCAAGTCCGTGCCCCCGTTGCTCATCATGACCGGACTGGCGTAACCGGCGCCGTTCGTGCCGTTCACCCACACGATTTTACCCGTCGCGCGATCCAGCGCGGTGCCCGCGGCGCCGGCGTTCAGGAAGACGAGATTCTTCCAGACCAATGGCGCGCCCGAGTAACCCCAGCGATTCGGTTTCAAACCGGCCTCACGCAAGTCGCGCTGCCAGATCACCGTGCCTTTCGCCGCGTCGAGACAGAAGACATCGCCCCATTTGCCGATGGTATAAACACGATTGCCTTCCACCGTGGGCGTGGCGCCGGGGCCGCCATCGTAGTAGAGCGGGCCGAGTTGCGACGCATAACTGTAATGCCAGATTTCGCGGCCGGTCCGCGCGTCGAAGCACCAAATCGTATCCTCGTTCGTGCGGTTTCCCATCACGTATGCCCGCCCGGCGGCCACGGCGACGGAGGAAAAACCGATGCCGATATTCGCGCGCCAAAGCACCTTCGGTCCGTCGGCGGGCCAGTTCGTATTGATCGTTTCGGTGGAAATGCCATTGCGCTGCGGCCCGCGCCATTGCGGCCAGTCGGCGGCGGAGGCGAAGGAGAAAAGAGCGAGGCACGCCAGCAAAAGGAAACCGCGTTTCATGGCCGGATTTTGGGCCATGAGCCGGTCAAGTCAATGAGGCAGGCGGCAATGCGAATTGCAGAACTGTATGCCTTGTTTTCCTGTGTTCCTCAAAGTCCGTATTTCCTGTCAGTAAAATATCCGTCGCTTTCCGAAGACTGAGGGGGGACGAAAAAAGTTCGGTGCACAGCTTTGGGTTGATGCAAGAATTTATTCTTCGCGTTCGCACTTTTACTGCTGGCATTCCGCGCCGGGCGCGTCCAACGTAAATTGCGGGACGAGTCTTGGGCTCCCGGAGGCCGGACTCGCCCGCGAACGCATGGTCAAGCGAACACAACTGGTGCTGAGCGACGCCGCCGAGTGGCTGGGCGACTGGCACCCGCTCGCGGAGCAACTCGGCTCGGCGGACGGCCTTGTCACGCTCGGCTCGGTTTCCTCGCTCCTCAATATTTCCCCCGTTCACAACCAGGCCACGCTTCGCACCTTTCTCGAACACTATCATTCCCGGATTCTGCTGCCGTTCGAGCTGCCGGCGATTCAGGAGGCGCACGGGCACGTGACCTTGCGCGGCGTGCGTGAACTCGTGGTGCTCGACCAGCAGCTTGCGAGCGAGCCGATCCTGCAGAATTTCGCCGCCGCCAGCCGGCGCGTCGGACAAAGCCAGTTGCAAAAGCTCCGTCCGCTCAAAGATGAACGCTCGGTGCAACGCTACCTGCAAGCCGTCGAAAGCGGCCAGGCCCACGGCTGGCACACCCTGGTCTATGGTCTGACCCTCGCGGTCTATTCGCTGCCGCTCCGCCAGGGTCTCCTCGGCTACGCGCACCAGACCACCCGCGGGTTCATCTACACGGCGGCGCGCATGTTGAAAATGTCCGAACGCCAGTGCCGCGAACTGTTCGACGACGTCTGCGCCGATTTGCCCGCCGCCGTCGAGGATTTGCTGCGGCAAAAAGTGGCGGCGTAAATTTGCCTCACGTGGTGTCTTCCGCGAACTGGGCGATATCCACAGGTTGCGAGAGACGTAAGCAGTCGGTGGTTCCTCACTCCAAAAACGCCTCAATTTTCACCTCAGGTCTGGTGGTTGTAGTGCGATAGCCTACAAAAATATCAATTGCATGAAACCCCCTTATTTGTTAGAGAATATGGGCATCTTGCTGGTGTGGTGACCGGCGTGGAATTCAAATTTTAGGAGCGTTATGAAACAAATTCGTTGGTTGCGTATTTGGAAGCGAATCGAATTGCTGGTCGTCGTCGTTTGTGGATTGGGTTTGCACTCCAGCGCACGCGCGGCCGCCAACACATTTCTGCTCTCCCCGACGTCCCGGGTGTTCAGTGGGCCGGCTGGCGGGCCGTTTACGCCCACGCCGCAATACCTGACGGTTACCAACGTGGGGACGAATCAGCTAAGCTGGACACTCATCAACACCTCGGCCTTGTTTAGTGTCGCGCCGAGTAGCGGCTTGCTGCCGCGCAATAGTGGGACGCAACTGGTGGTGTCGGCGGCTGCGCCGGCTGCCGGGCTGTCAGCGGGGCTTTATTCGGCGGCTCTTCGGTTTACCAATTCCAGCAGCAGCGTCGTCCAGACGGGTTTGTTGTCGTTGAATGTTACCCTGAGCGGAATCGCGGATGATTTCGAACCGTCGATTCACGCTTCGCAATGGGCGTCGTTTGGCGGCTCGCCGATCGCGACCAACTTTGGCGGCTCGGTGTCCGCTTCGAATGCCCTGTGGTTTGGCAGCGCGAGCAAGCGGGCGGCGACCACCGTTCCAATCGACGCCAGCACCGGCGGTCAAATCGGATTTTGCCTGCGTCTGGCTTATACGAATGCGGATTATTTCGACTGGAAGGCGGTGACGTTATCCATTCCCGCAGGCGCACAGACGACGGGAACGCAATTTCGCTGGCGGCAACTCGCCAACAGCAGCACGACTGCTGATAACTGGGCCTTGGACAATGTGACCGTGCAAACCGGTTCGTTCGCTCCACAAATTGTCATGGAACCCCAAAGTCAGGACATCGTGGGGAACGACCCGGTGACGTTTAGCGTGGGCGCCATCGCCAACCCGGCTCCGTCCTATCAATGGTCCCTCAACGGCGCGAACATTGCCGGTGCGACCACGAGTTCCCTGTCCATCTCTAGCGTTCAGCTTTCCGACATGGGAACCTATTCCGTGCTGATTTCGAACAACCTCGGCACCGCGCTCAGTGCCGACGCCGTGCTGGGCTACCAGCTCCCGCCGGGATGCTTTCCGGCCCCCACCAATTTGGCCGGCTGGTGGCGGGCTGAGACGAATGCCACCGACGATACCGGCTTCAATTCCGGCTCGCTGCAAGGCACGGTGGGTTATGCCCGGGGCAAGGTCGGGCAGGCATTTGCCTTCAGCGGGGCCACGGGGTCTGTGAATGTTCCGAACTCCACGAGTCTGCAACTGACCGGTCAGGTGACCCTCGAAGCGTGGATCAAGCCGTCGGCAGTCAGCGGTGATCGCAGCATTATATCGAAGGTCGGCGGCGCGGGCGGCAATAACGGCTATCAACTTTACGCGCGTAATAATCTGCTGGCCGGCCAGTTTAACAGCCCGGGCCAAAGCTGGCCGGAAGTCACCGTTTTCTCCGGCGCACTGTTGGTGCCCGGCAAGTGGTATCACGTCGCGTGGACGTATGACCAATCCGCCATGATACTTTATTGCAATGGCGAAGCCGTGGCGACCAACGCCGTCGGCGCGAAGATCATCGCGACCTCCATCAGCCGGCTCACGATTGGGAACGACGACAGCGGAAATACCCCGTTCCAGGGATTGATCGACGAGGCCTCGGTTTACAGCCGGGCGTTGTCTCCGGCCGAAGTGGCCATGCTTTATGCGGCGGGTAACGCCGGGAAATGCGGTGAGGCAAATCCAGCGACGATTTCAGGTCAGCCGGAAAGTCAGGCGGTGCTGGCCGGGAGCGCTGCGAATTTCAGTGTGTCAGCCGGCGGCACGCCGCCCCTGCAATATCAATGGCGATTGAACGGCACCCCGATTTCCGCGGCCACGGGCGCGGCGCTCGTCCTTGCCAACCTCCAACCCGCCGACGCCGGGACCTACGACGTCGTGGTGACCAATCTCTTCGGATCCAGCACGAGTCTGGGCGCGGTGCTGACGGTGACTGCTGCCAGCCCCTGCGCTGCGCCGTCCGCAAATCTGATCAGCTCGTGGGCGGCGGAGGGCAATGCGTTTGATTCCAAAGGCATGAACAATGGTTTGCTGCAAGGCGCCGCGAGTTATGCGCCGGGCGAGGTGGGACAGGCGTTTGCATTCAATGGCTTGAGCGGTTCCGTGCTCGTGCCGGACTCAGGCACGCTGCGCCTTACCAACGAGATTACCATCGAGGCGTGGGTCAAGGCCGCAGCCATCGTGGGGGACCGCAGCATCGTGTCCAAGGTGGGCGGAACCAACGGCGACAATGGCTATCAGCTTTATATCCGGGACAACCGGCTGGCCGGTCAGATCAATACCCCGGGCGCGCAGTGGCCGGAGTTCACCGTTTTCTCTCCGGCGTTAGTCGTCCCGGGTCAGTGGTATCACGTGGCGTGGACCTACGATCAGTCGGCCATGAAGATATATTGCAACGGTTCGCCGGTGGCGACCAACGTCATCGGCGCCCGGGTGATTGCGGCCACGGGCAGCAACGTGCGAATTGGTGACGACGATAGCGGCAACACTCCTTTCAACGGATTGATCGACGAAGCTTCGATTTACGACCGGGCGTTGACGGCGTCCGAGATCGCGGCGATCTACGGGGCCGGCAGCAGTGGGAAATGCCCGATATCGGGAACGCCTCCAAGCATCACGAGCCAGCCGGCCGATCAGGCGGTGGTGGCGGGCACCGGCGCTTCGTTCACGGTGGCCGCCTCGGGCAGCGGGCCGCTGAGCTATCAATGGCATTTCAACGGAGGCAACATCGCCGCCGCCACCAATTCCGTTTTGACGCTGGCAAACGTCCAGTTGACCGATGCCGGCACCTACGATGTGCTGGTGAGCAACGCCTCCGGCGCCACCAACAGCGCCCCAGCCCTGCTCTCGGTCCTCAGCAACTCCCTCTGTGTGACGCTCCCGGCGAATCTCGCCGGCTGGTGGGCGGCGGAAAGCAATGCCTGGGATAATCTCGGCGGCAATGACGGCTCCCTCCAGGGCGGCGCAAGTTACGCGCTGGGCGAAGTCGGCCAGGCATTCGCCTTTAACGGCACCGGCTCGGTGCGTGTCGTCGACGCCGCCAGCCTGCGTTTGACAAATCAGATCACGGTCGAGGCGTGGATCAAAACCACGGCGGCCGTCGGTGACCAAAGCATTCTTTCCAAGGTCGGCGGTGCGGGTGGCGATAACGGCTATCAATTCTTCATCCACGACAATCAACTCGTCGGGCAGTTTAACACCTCCGGCCAGGGCTGGCCCGGCTACCGGATTTTCTCCGATGCATTGATCACGGCCGGCCAGTGGTTTCATGTGGCGTGGACCTATGATCAGGCCACGCTGAAGATTTATTGCAATGGCTCGCTCGTCGCGACGAATCCGGTCGGCGCGAAAATCATCGCCGCGTCGGCCAGCAACCTGCGCATCGGTGATGACGACAGCGGCCATTCGCCGTTCCGTGGTCTTATCGATGAGGCCTCGGTTTACAGCCGGGCGTTGAGCGCGTCGGAGATCGCCGCGATTTATCTGGCGGGCGGCGCGGGCAAGTGCCAGGGCGCGGGGGTGCCTCCCACCATTACGAGCCAGCCGGTGAATCGGACCGTGGCCGCCGGCGGCAGCACATCGTTCAACGTCGCTGTGACCGGCACGCCGCCCATCAGTTACCAGTGGAGCCTCAACGGCACCAACCTCTCCGCAGGCACGAACGCCACGCTGTCGCTCGTGAACGTGCAGTCCGCAAGCGCGGGCACCTACACGGTGGACGTGAGCAATCCGTACGGAGCGACCAACAGTTCAGGCGCGCTCCTCACGGTGGTGATCCGTCCGCAAATCGTATCGCAGCCGGTGGGTCAGACGGTGATGATTGGCTCGAATGCGCTCTTCAGCGTCTCTGCGAGTGGCACGGCGCCGCTGGCGTACCAATGGCGGTTCAACGGCGCGAACATCGCAGCCGCGACCAGTTCGTCGCTGGTGGTGCATGTGACGGCGTTCAATCAGGCGGGAAATTACAGCGTTAGCGTGAGCAATGCCGGCGGCGCGGTCGTGAGCAGCAATGCGTTGCTCGCGGTCATCGACACCGGCGAATGTGTCGCGCCGCCCGCTGACCTTGTGAGCTGGTGGTCCGGGGAAGACAACAGCTTCGACACTGCTGGCACGAACAGCGGCACGCTTCAAGGCGGCGCTGCCTTTGCGGCCGGCCAGGTGAACCGGGCGTTTTCATTCACCGCCACCAACGGCTCTGTGCTTGTGCCTGACTCAGACTCTCTGCGCCTGCAAACCAACCTGACCATCGAAGCGTGGATCAAATCTTCCACCTCGGTTGGTGACCATAGCATCGTTTCCAAAGTCGGCGGCGCGGGTGGCAACGTCGGTTACCAGTTCTTCGTGCATAACAAGCAACTGGCCGGGCAATTCAACATCACCGGCCAGTCGTGGCCCGGTTACACCGTTTATTCTTCGAGTCTCCTGACCACCGGCCAGTGGTATCACGTCGCGTGGACGTATGATCAGAACATGCTGAAGCTTTATTGCAACGGCGTCCTGGTCGGCACCAATGTCATTGGCGCAAAGACGATCGCCACCTCGGTCAGCAACCTGCGGATTGGCGATGATGACACGGGAAACTCGCCGTTCCGCGGTCTCATCGACGAGCCGTCGATTTACAGCCGGGCCTTGTCCGGGGAGGAGATTGCCTCGATTTATGCCGCGGGCAGCATCGGCAAATGCGGCTCGGCAGCCCGGGAAACCGCCCGGCCCACAATGCTCAAATTCAGCGTGGATAATTTCGTGTTGTCCTTCGCGACTGAATACGGCGTCGAATACGTGATCGAGTACAAGGATAACTTCACCGATCCCCAATGGAGCCTCCTCCAGGGCGTCACCGGCACGGGCGATGTTTACCGCTTCAGCGATGGCGGCCGCGCGAGCGACAGCCGTTTCTACCGCGTGCGCCTCAAGTAATGGTGTCTTGCGAGGGAGCGGGGCGTTATCCCCGCTCCAAACGTGCTGATAAATTGTAGTGGCGTTCTCGCAAACCTGCGCGATATTGAGTCATGCTTTACAGCTTGTTTGCGGTGCCGGGGATCATCTGGGCGGTGAGTTGCGCGGCGGCGGGTGTCGCGCTTTATGGAGCGCTCGGCAAAGGCAACTTCAATTTCAAACGCACTTTCATTTTTGCCGTGGTCGCTTTGGCGATTGCGGCATACGGTTTCGGCCACTTCCAACTCTCCGCCTCGGAAACGGTCAACGGCGTCGTGCGCTGGAGCATCAATTCCAAATGGTTCTTCCTCGCGGCACTCGGCCTGAGTGGCACCGCGCTGGCAGCCACCTTCTGGAAACGAGCCCAGTTGGAACAGCCCGCCTACGCCCGCGCAGTGCGGCGGGACAATTCTTATCGCCGATAACGGAGGCGTAAGGTAAGGCGTGCTCTCCGAGCGCGCCGGAAGAAAAAGCGTTCCTCGGCGGTCCCGCGACCGCCCAAAATATCAATTTTCTTTAGCTCCCGCATGTCGGATGGGAATATTGTTAAACCGACTTCCAGGGCCAAAGGCCCGCAATTCCTTAGCCCAGTCCAACGGGCTGGGAACCTACGTGCACAAACGAACCAGCGGCCTGAAGGGACGCGACTCGGACTCCCTCGCGACCAAAGGAATCAAATTTGCGATGATGGTTGCGCATGACGGGAAAGGCTGTCGCGGCCCTTCAGGCCGCATGATCTTTTTGTTCGGGCAGTTCCTAGGCCGCTGGCCTAGGCTAAGGAATTTCGGCCCGTTGGGCCTTCGGATTTCCAGTGTCGCGAGCTGTCGTGGAGTTTAACTGCTCTCGACGGTTCCCGCGCCCGCCCAGGCATCCATTGTCCTTTCGATCCCCGACGTGAGCGAAAAATTTGCCTATCTCCGAGCCAGTCGCAAGCGGATGAGCAGATCGTTTAGCGCGGCTCGGGTTTCGTCTCCCGGGATTTCCGACAGGGTGCTCGCGTCGTGGGCGCAAATTGTTGATTAAGTCAGCGACGGCGTCTGGATTTCAAAAACTTTGGTCAGGATGGCCCTGTGAACTGCGCCCGCTACGTAATCGTGGGCGATCCCCGCACACCAACCAGGATTCAGCTCGACCATCTGTAGCCCGTCGGTGGTTTCTGCAAAATCGGCAACGAACCATCGGCATGTGAGTTGGGCTGCGACTCGTTCGGCGTATCGCGAGACCAGCGTGCGTTTGGATTCCATCCAGGCCTGCCCCGCATCCAATTCTGACTTGGTCGGTCGTTGCGCAGCCCAAGGCGGAAATAGGTATTCAACGGCTACCGCACAACCGGCGATTACGTGTACGCGAAGTTCTAACCGGACGTCTGGTCTTTTGTCTGCCGGTCGAATGTCCACCCATGGCCGGACAACAAGAGGGCGGCCGGATTGCCGCAATCGCTTTAACGCGGTGGCGGTACGAACGCGGCCTCCTCCGGCAAACGTTCCCTGCTCGCCACGGATGAAGATCGGGAATCGATCGGGCGTACCTTTGATGACGCCTATGGCCGGGATGCTCGATTTCTCAACGACGGACCAGTAGTTGGAAAAGCGACTGGTAAGATCGTGCTCCTTTCGTGTGGGAAAAGTGGAATGTGTCAAAAGGTGCTCGCGCGTGGCAAAGGCTTCGATGATGTCGGGTTTTCGAGATTCCAATTCCGATAATGGACAAATATCAAGCTGAACGTTCCCATCAAGCTGGTTTGCGAGATCGAGCCAATCTCTTAATTTTAGGCGGTAGCTTTCTCCGCTAGGGCCGCGCGGGAATGGCTCATCTTCAACTGCGATGATCAGGTTGTTTTTTGATGGCATTTTCCGGACAGGCTGATGTTTCGCCCCTTAAGGGCTTCTATTCTTCTTTTGTTATTTTCCCAGGGCGGCGCAGTGCTTGCCCTGGGCTGGGGTCTTTCGGAACTTCGGCCCATTGAAATTGAGCTTCGCTGCCTTGGCTGTCGAGGCGAGTCGTTGGCATTTTTAGGGTTGTCCACTATGGGCGGCCATTTCGCGGCGGGCTTTGATTAGAAAGCGGTTGGCGGCTTCGTAATCCGGGCGTTCGGGGAGTTTGGTTTCGGCGAGGGCGCGTTCGAAGTCGCGGTGGAGGTCCATGCGCCAGGCATCAACTTCAGGCCAGGGGAGTTCGCCGCGTTTGACGGTGAGGAGGCGGTCGCGGTGGGCTTCGACGTGGACGCGCACGCGGCCGGTGCGCAGCGTCTGGGGAATTTCGAGTGGCGAATTGCGAATGTCGAATTTTGAAAAGGACATCGGAAGGGACGAATTTCGGATTGCGATTGTCGAATTTGGAACGGCGGATGTCGTATTTTAGGTATTGTTGGCGCGGGCGGTTTTGCGGGAGGAAACGGTAATCGCCACCAGTTGGTTCGCCTCATCCTGCAGGCGGTTTAGTTCCTTCAAAGTTGAGGGCTCTAAGCGGACGATTCCCGCCTGGGCGATATCCCGCAGCATTTCGATCCAGAAGATCGATTCATCGGCCTCCTCTTCCACGGTGCCGAGCTTGGAAATAAAGTCGGCCCGCGATTTGGCGCGGCAGGCGGATCGGTAATTCGCGGCGGTGGAACTTGATGAACGAATAATCTGCCCGACCACGTGCCGTATCGGACGCGCCTCGGGTAGTTGCGAGCATAGCTTGATGACGTCCAGCGCAAACGCTTTGGTGCGCTTTTTCAATTCATCACTCATCGTCATTCCCCTTCCGGTTCATATTTCGCACTTGCGACGATCCCAGTTCGGCAATCGCACTTCGGCATTCGAAATTCCACGTTCGGTTGGTGCGACATTCCTGGGGATGATTTAACAGGTTACGGGGGAATTGGCGAAAACTGATTTTTACAGAAGCAAACGAAGGGAACGAAGAAGGGATTTTGATCGCAGGCAGCGTGTGATTTCCGAGCGTGCCGTTGTAATCGTGGATGGCTTTTGATGGCGGGATTCCGACGGTGAAAATAGCCTGTTATTTCAAATGAACGGAATTTGCGGGGGGCTGTCTGATTTTCGGTGGTGCGCGGGGGCGCTGAAGTTTCACCAGGAGCGTTGTTGACCGTAGTCCTGTGCCCGCGAGCGGCGCCTTTGGTTTGCCGCGGGCAGTTGATCTGCCGGGATTTTTTCGCCAGGGAGGTGGGGGTGTGGAGCGTCGGGGAGTGGGCGATGGAGAATTGCGCCTGCCTTGAAGATGGAAGGGGGTCGGACAGCATTTGTCCCACCCCCTGGTTTAGGATCGTGAGGTTGGTAGATATGTTCTTTGACAATAGCGGTTATGACGGCGAGGCAGGACGCTGTATCGAAATGCAAATTGCAGAATGCGGGACCCGCGCTCCGGCGGAATGGAAACCCGGGATTTAAAGGGCGGCCTAGTCTGACCTTGTACGGGGTTACTGGGTGCGATGGGCGTGTTGAGTCGCCTTGAGGTCGTGCTGGGGAGGGGAAGGGTATGCGTTGCAAGTGCCTTGGTGATAGTCTGGTTCGGCTAAGTCGCGGAGTGTTACGGCATGGTGCGCCATGTGGCGCACCGTTGCGCAGCCCGGTTTCTTTGGGGTGAGGCAAAACTCGCGGAAATGTAAATTTTACCAAACGAACCCAACTCTGAATTTGCATAAATAACTCCGGTATAGCGGGTTGCGGCGATTTTTTATTGTTGCCGAATGAAAAACGAACCCAACTTTGGAATGTCGAATTCAGATTTTCGAAGTTCGAATGGGGAATGGGGGGAAGTTCGAATGCTGAGTTTCGAATGTCGAATGTCGAATGGCAGAACCCGAGCGCAAAACCGGGAGTGAAGAATAGGATGGTTTTACGGGCAATTCGCAGTAATTCGCACCTGACATTTATTTGCGGCGATGGTATTGGTTTAAGGGTCGGGTCGAGAGGAGTGGAGCGCTGATGCGGCGAAAAATCCACGTTGAGTTTCGGAGGTGATTCGTTAGGGTTACGACCCGTTGAATACTATTTCCGAACGTGACGGCCGGTGGCGCGGCGCTCTCTTGCGATGAACGGCTATTTTAGCGTCGGAGACTGGGCCATCATCCTGCTTTATCTGGTGGGCATCATCGGGTTGGGCATCTGGTTTGGCAAAGACCAGCACAACACGCGCGACTATTTTCTCGGGAGCAAAAACATCCCGTGGTGGGGCATCGGGCTTTCGATCGTGGCGGCGGAAACGAGCGCGCTGACGATCATCGGTGTGCCGGCGATGGCCTACGGCGGAAACATCGCGTTCGTGCAAATGATCATCGGGTATGTAATCGCGCGGATCATTCTGGCGGTGGTGCTGGTGCCGCATTATTTCAAGGGGGAGATTTATTCGCCGTATCAGTTGTTCGCGAATACGTTCGGCGCGCCGGCGCGGCAGACGGCGGCGGGATTTTTTCTCATCAGCGAAACGCTGGCCGCAGGCGTTCGCGTGTATGTGGCGAGCATTCCGGTGAAGTTGATGCTGGGGGACAAGTTGCTCGGGTTCGGCACGGGCGATCCGATTTTGGGGGCGATTTTGCTCTTTGTCCTTCTGTCGCTGCTGTACACCTACATCGGCGGTGTGAAGGCGGTGATCTGGACGGACGCGGTGCAGTTCGGCCTATTCCTGTTGGGTGGATTGTTTGCGCTGTTTTACATTCCGTCGCTGGTGGAGGGCGGGGCGAGCACGGTGTTTGCGAAGGCGGCGGAGGCGGGGAAATTGCATTGGTTGAATGCGGTGCCACCGGCGGGTGTCTCGTGGACGAAGTTTTTGTTCGGGCCGCCGTTTAATTTGTGGATGGGTATCATCGGCGGGACGGTGCTGGTGATGTCGTCGCACGGCGCGGAACAATTGATCGTGCAGCGGGTGTTGGCGTGCCGCAACGTCGCCGACGGCCGCAAGGCGCTGGTGCTGAGTGCGGTGGTGATTTTCCCGCTGTTTATCATCTTCCTGTTTGTGGGCTCGATGCTGTGGGTGTTTTACCAGACGCATCCGTTCCAGATTCCGCTGCCGGAGACGCGGCCCGGCTCGGGCATCACGGCGAACGATTTCATTTTTCCGATCTTCATGATGACGGAGGTGCCGCATGTGTTGAAGGGTTTCCTGATCGTGGCGATTCTGTCGGCGGCGATGTCGTCAGTCAGTTCCGCGCTCACGTCGCTGGCGTCAGTCTCGACGATGGATTTCGTGAAGCACCTGATGCCAAATCGCACTGAGAATTTCTTTTTGCGATTCAGCAAATATTCGACGGTGGCGTGGGCGGCGGGACTGATATTGCTGGCGTATTTGAGCCGGGAGGTGGCGTTTGTGTTGAACGCGGCGTTCGCGTTGCGCGGCCTGACGAGCGGCGCGTTGGTCGGCGGTCTGGCGCTGGCGATCTTTTGGCGAAACGGGCGGGCGACCCCGGTCGTGGCGGGCATGCTGGCCTCGCTGATCGTGATGACGCTGATTCAGCTTTTGCCAAAGCTGAGCGCCACGAAGGAATGGTGGATGAACACGGTCGGCACGGAAATTTTCTGGCCATGGTACACGCTGATCGGCGCGGTGGTGACGCTGGTGACGGCGCGGATCGTGCGCGCCTGCCTGCCGCCGGAAAACGCGGTGCGGACGGTGTGAGGCGGGCGTTCAGCGTTCGCCAAGTTCGAGCTTGAACGCATGGAGGGAAAGCTGGATTTCCTTAATGAACGCGCACAGCGACACAATGAGCGAAAGCATCCCGCAGATGAACAGGAGGCTGATCAGCAACCCGACTTCGAGATGTAACAGCGCCGTCAGAAACAGCACGATGATGAGCACCGCCGCGAGGAGCACGCTGCCCGCACAGGTGGTGATTGCCAGGCGGATGAGGCGGGCACGGCGGTAAAGGATATCCACCTGTCCGGCCAGACGCTGACGGTCAGCGTCATCCCCGGCGCGCAGCTCGCGAGTCAGTACGCGGGCACGATCCACGGCGCGGCCAAAGCGATTGGTGAGGGTGAGCAGCAGCAGACCGACGCCCGAGATGAGAATCATCGGCCCGATGGCGACTTGCAGCACCGGGATGAGTTCGCGAACGGGAATGGGCGTCATGATAAATAAAAATAGGGAAAAAGGCCCGTGAATCAATGCTGTTTGGCGACGAAGCCGCGCCGAGATTGAAAGTCGGCGAAAAAGGAGCATAATAGCGGCTGCGATATGAGTGAATCCGACGACCTGCGCCGGCTGCTGCAAAACTGGGCTTACGACCCGGAGAACGATACGCGAATCATCCGCGGTGAGGATGGGCGCGAGATTCTCCAGGTGCGGACGGTGCTGGGCGTGGAGCAATATGAGGTGAACGGGCGGCCTGACGGTGCGCGGCCGCACGAAATGGAATCCGCGCTGGAGTTTCAAACGCAGCGCTTCGAGGAAGTCAAAGCGGCGGGGCGCGAAACAGATTTTGAGTTGAGCGCGGAGGACTGCAGCGAGCTGTTCCACGAAGGGACGCTATATTATTTTCGCTATGTGCGGTTTTTCCAGTTGCGCGATTGGGCGCGGACGATCCGCGACACGGCGCGAAACATCCGGGCGTTCGATTTCATTCACCGGCACGCGCGACGCGAGGAGGACCGGCAATTTCTGGAGAAGTGGCGGCCTTACATTCTGCGGGTAAACGCGAGCGCGGCGGCAATGTTCGAAATCGAACGGCAGGCCTACGAGCGCGCGATGAATCTCGTGGAGGATGCGATGAACAAGATCGAGTTGCTGGAGGATGTGGATGACGAGACGTTCAAGTTCGAACGGGAGCGTTCGCTCACCGCCCTCGAGGATCTCGCCACGCAAATTCAGAAGAACCGTCCGCTGACGAAAGTCGAGCAACTGGAGCACCAGTTGAATCGCGCAATCGAGAAGCAGGAGTTCGAACGCGCCGCGCTATTGCGGGACAAGATCAAGGAACTGAAGAACGACAAGGTCTGAGGGTTCGACGCTTACTTGCTGTCGAAGAGGCTGGGGGCAATGCGGCGGGACAGGTCCTGGCAGCGGACGAGTATTTCCGAGGCGGACTCGCAGTTGACGGCGAAGTCGGCCAGCTCTTTCGCCTCGTGGAATTTCAGGCGGCGAATGAGGAATTTTACCTGGGGAATCAATGCCGGCGAGGCGCTGAGTTCATCGACCCCGAGGCCAATCAACAATGCCGCCAGCGCGGGATCGCCAGCCATCTCACCGCAAACACTGACCCAGATTTTGTGAGCGTGCGCGGCGTCCACGGTGGACTTGATAAGGCGGACAATGGCGGGGTGCGTCGGCTCGTAAAGGTGGGCGATCTTCTCATTCATGCGATCGACTGCGAGCGCGTATTGAATGAGATCGTTGGTGCCAATGCTGAAAAATTTGACGCGTTTGGCGAGCGAATCAGCAATGACGGCGGCGGATGGCGTTTCGATCATCGCGCCGACTTCGAGGTTTTCGTCGAATGCGATCTTCTCGTTGCGCAGCTCGGCTTTGTATTCTTCGACGAGGGCGTTGGCCTGTTTGAGTTCGTCTAGGCCGGAAATCATGGGGTACATGATTTTGACATTACCCTCGGCGCTGGCGCGGAGAATGGCGCGAAGTTGGGCGCGGAAAATATCGCGTTCCTGCAAGGAAATGCGGATTGCCCGCCAACCGAGAAAAGGGTTTAACTCGCGCGGAACGTGCGTATTCGCGAGCACTTTGTCGCCGCCCAAATCAAGCGTGCGGATGACGACCGGCAGCGGTTTCAGCGCGACAGCGGCGTCGCGATACGCTTGGTACTGCTGTTCCTCGTCGGGGAGGTGATCCTGATTGAGAAACAGATATTCGGTGCGAAAAAGCCCAACGCCTTCGGCGCCGTTGGCTTTGACCTCCGCCGCGTCATCGGCCTGCTCGATATTGGCGGAGAGAAAGACGCGATGACCGTCGAGCGTGATCGCCGGCTCACGCAGGATATCGCGCAACGTCTGTTGCAGCGTAGCCTGCTTGAGGATGAGCTGGCCGTATTCGTAAAGCGTCTGGTCGGTGGGATTGACGATGATGACACCGTTCAAACCGTCGAGGAGGGCGTATTGGCCGGTCTCAAGTTGGGCGCTGACGTCCTTCAGGCCGACAACGGCGGGGATGCGCAGCGACCGCGCCATGATGGCGGTGTGAGAGGTTTTGCTGCCCACGCTCGTTGCGAACCCGAGCACCTTGCGCTTGTCGAGCTGCGCGGTGTGGGAAGGCGTCAAATCGTGACTGACGATGATGCAGGGTTCCTTGAGATTCTTGAAATCAGTTTCGTCCTCGTAACCGAGCAGGTTATTGAGCACGCGAGCCGTGACGTCCCGCATGTCGGCGGCCCGTTCCCGGAGATACTCATCCTCAATGGCGGAGAGTGTGGCGGCGTACCGTTCGGCGACCACCTGGAAGGCATACTCGGCATTAACCTTTTCCTCATGAACGACCCGGACCACTTCGTCGAGCAGGGTGCGATCTTCGAGCACGAGGAGATGCGCGTCGAAGATACTGCCTTCATGGGCGCCCATGCCTTCGCTGACCTTCCGCTGGACTTCGAGAATCTGGTGGCGGGTCTGGACGAGGGCTTTTTCCAGACGGTTGACCTCTTCCGCAAGGGCGCGTTCCGGAACGTGTCGTTGGGTGATGCTGGGTCGGGAACGGCCAAGCACGAGGAGTTTCCCGCGGCAAACTCCGGCCGAAACCGGAATGCCACGGAAGTATTTCTCTCCCTTGTGCTGTGGGTCTGGCATCGGTGCTGGTTATCAAACACGAGCCGATGTGAAAAGCAATCCTTTATCGTGTCATGACGAGGCAAAAAGTTGCTTATTTCGGTGTCGGTGCCAGCGCGAACGTTCGCGCAGCGCGGACCCGCGGGGATCGGTTGTTTATTGGAGTGATGATGTAAGAAATCGCTTGCTAACGGCGACCCGGTTTTCATTCACTAACAAGACACGCTGCGGCGCTACCACGATGAAAAACTCAAGTGCAACCAATCGACGCGGCCTGTTGGCGGGAGGGAATTGGATCATCGACCAGGTAAAGATGATTGACGTTTACCCGCAGGCGGAGCAACTGGCGAATATTCGCGGGCAGTCCGAGGGAACGGGCGGTGCGCCGTATAATGTGCTGATGGATTTGGCGCGGTCGCAGGCGCCGTTTCCGCTGATGGCGGCGGGACTGGTGGGGCGGGACGCGCTCGGGGAACACATTCTGCAAACCTGCCGCCAAAACAAGATCGACGTCCGACATCTCAGCGCCACCGCCAAGGCGCCCACTTCTTACACGGACGTGATGACGGAGCTGGGCTCCGGTCGACGGACATTTTTCCACGCTCGTGGCGCGAACGCTTTGTGGAACGGAGGGGACCTGGATTTTAAGAGGATTCCCGCGCGGATTTTTCATCTCGGCTACTTATTGCTGCTCGATGAGCTGGACATGCCGGATGCGAAGTTCGGCACAAAGGCGGCGCGGCTGCTGGCCGGCGCGCAAGCCGCGGGTGTGAAGACCAGCGTGGACGTGGTCAGCGAAGACAGTGATCGCTTTGCCAAGATCGTGAACCCCGCGTTAAAGCATGTTGATTACTGCATTCTAAACGAGATCGAGGCGGGCAAGACGGCAGGATTCAAAATTCGCCAGGCGGATGGAAAGCTGGATACGGTGGCTTTGCGTCACGCGGCTGGTTCATTGCTGCAACAAGGAGTGCGCGAACTGGTGGTCATCCATTTCCCGGAAGGCGCATTCGCGCGGACGCGCAAAGGGGACGATTTTTGGCAGCGATCACTCAGGCTGCCAGCGAAGTATATTGCGGGAACGGCAGGCGCCGGGGATGCGTTTTGCTCAGGTGTGCTTTACGGCTTGCACGAGATCTGGGATTTACCGAGGTGCCTGCTGGCGGGCGTTTGCATTGCCGCGGCCTCGCTGGCGGACGCAACCTGTACGGCGGGGGTTAACTCGCTGAACACGTCGCTGGCGCTGGCGAAGAAATTCGGCTTCGGCCCTAGGCTCGAGCCGAAGGAGTAAAAGTTCAGAGGAACCGGCTTACGCCCGTTCCATGTATTTGCCGGTGCGCGTGTCGATCTTGAGCCGCTCGCCGGTTTTGATGAAGAGCGGCGCCTGGACGGTGATGCCCGTTTCCATCGTGATGGCTTTCTGAACGTTGTTCGCCGAATCGCCACGAACGCCATCCGGAGCATCAGTCACGGTCAGAATCACACTGGAAGGCAGCTCGATGGAGACGGCCTTGTCATCGACGAAGGTCACGGTCACCGTGCCGTTTTCGACCAGGTAATTGCTGGAGTCGCCGACAATTTCCTTCGGCAGCGTCACGGTCTCGTAGGTCTCCGGATCGGAGAACACAAAGTCCTCGCCGTCTTTATAGCTGAAATCCATTTTTTTGGTCATCATGGGGATGACGTCGATTTTCTCGGTGGAGCTGAAGCGAACGTCGGAGGAGCGACCGCTGCGAATGCTGCGCAGGGTGGCCTGGACGAAGGCGCGGAGGTTTCCGGGCGTGCGGTGCTGGCTGTCGAGGACGACGCAGATATCACCGTTGTAGTTGATCGCCATGCCGCGGCGGAGGTCGTTTGCTGTTGCCATAATAACTCGCTAAATCAGTTGGATTTCTTTCCCGCGCGATTCCGCGACGGGAGCCGGAGAAGATAGCCAACGCACGGCCAATGGCAAGCACGGTTTTGGAGGGTTTTGCATGGTAAGGCTTTGCAATTGTAACCGGCGGCAGGTTGAATAAACCGCGATGCAATACGTGGTCCGCAAAGCCGACGATAAAGTGGAGATTGGTGTGGGTGGGAGACCCAATGCCGATTGGAATCACCCCATATGGCATAACGCGGAAATTCTTGAAGTTCAATCATTTCGGCCTGAAAGCAGCGCGCATCGACCGCGTACGCTGGCGCGAGTTCTCTACGGGACTGAGGGGTTACAGGGCATTTTTCAAGTTCACGACCAATATGTACGGTGCCTGAGGACAAACTATTTTGACGAGGTTTGGAAAGACAGTTGCGTGGAGTTTTTTGCGCAACCCCAGGCGGGGCGGGGATATTTCAATTTTGAGTTCAATTGCGGCGGGGCATTTCTCTGCTCGCATATCATCAACCCGGAACGCACGACGGAGGGTTTCAAAGAGTTTATTAAGGTGCCTTGCGAGTTCGGGCTTTCCATTCAAGTGATCAGCTCGCTGCCAAAGCGAGTCGAACCCGAGATTGCCGAGCCCGTGGTATGGACACTCGCCTTCTCCATTCCGTTTACGCTATTCGAGCATTACCTTGGCGGTCTGGGAACTTTGAAGGGGCAGGTCTGGCGCGGGAATTTTTTCAAGTGTGCCGAGGAAAACTCGCATCCGCATTGGGCTTCGTGGTCGCCGGTGGACGAGTTTAATTTTCATCGGCCAAGCTGCTTCGGAACTTTGCGATTTGAATAACCGGTTCCGAAATCCAGAGAGCGCCCGAAAAGCAAAAAGGCTGCGCCGTGATGGCGCAGCCCATGAAAAGCGAAGCAACTTTCTAGCTGCTGGCCGCAGGCTTTTTGGGAGCGACGTTCCATTCGAAGATAAGCTTCACCTCGTCGCCGGTCTTGATGGGGATAATCTTTGGCGAAGGTGGCTCGATCTTAAAATCCGTCATTTTGACAGATTTGCTGCCGGTGATTTTTATTAGCGGCTTCTTATCTTTATCCTCGGTGAACAGCACATCCACGGGCATGGAGATTTTGTTGGTGACCCCAGCGACCGCGAGATCGCCCGTGCTTTCGAAAATGTAGGGCGAGGCCTTGTCCTTGGGAACTTCCTTGAGCGTGAGTTCGGTCAAGTGATAGGTAATGCGGGGATATTTTTCCGAGAGGAGATGTTCCACGATCATCACCTTGTCCATGTCGTCGCTGTAATGGCTGCCGTCCTTCTTTTTGCTGGAAAAAGAACTGACCGGGATAAAAATATCTCCGGTCGCTTCGACCTTGCCGGGAGTCACGGCCTGTCCGGCTTCGAGGGGGAAGTTTTTTCCAACCTGCAGCGAACCGCCGATGATGGGGCATTCAGTCTGCCAGTCATGAATACTGGACGTGCCTTCGATACGCATCTTGCTCCCAGAACGTGCGGTAAGGGTCGTCATCTGGTCGGCGGCCAGGAGCGATGCGCCGGTTAGCAGGCAGACAGCGAGGTTGCTCGCAATAATCAGTGATTTTTTCATATTTGGCTCTCCAAGTGGGTCAATCAGACATCCGGTTAATTGACGAATGTCGCATTATTTCAATTCATACAAATCCGGCTTCAATTCGACACGGCGACCGGTGGCAATGGCTTCGTTCGCTTTCTCGGCAATGACTACGGCTTGATATCCCTGCAGGAACCCGGCTGAGGCGCGCCGATCGATTTTCGCGATTTCGGCGACCAGACCTTCCTCATCGTCGGGAACGGCCTCCTTGAAATTCTTTACTTTGGTGCTGAATTCCGACGAGTTCCGAAGAAAGTTTTGCAAAGCGGACCAAAGCGAGGTGGGAATCTGTTCCGCGAGCGGCTGTCCCTTGTCATCCATCTTGGGGGGCTTACTCGCGCCCGCGAGCAGGGATATGCCCGTATCTTTGTAGAATTGCGTTTTGGCCGCGTAAACTTCCCAACCCAATAACGGGGAGTCCACCTCTTTGAACATCCACGCCTTGCTATCGCGCAACATCAAATTGGGATCGCTGCCTCGCATCATCACGGCGGCATCGCCCCCGTAAATCATGTCATACGCGCCGTCGAAAGAGTTGGCGAGCGTGGCGTCGTACACCATGCGCACACCGTCTGGAAATTCGAGGACAGTCTGAACTGTATCCGCCACGTCGCGTCCGTCGTTCCAAAGTTGAATTGAACCCCAGCCAGACACCGCGACGGGCAAGGCATTGAGATACCAGGAAATCTGGTCAATCTGATGCATGCCGATTTCACCCACGAGACCGAGGGAGGTGGACTTGTCGAGACGCCAGTTGATGGCCTTTTCCCGTTCCGGATTTGGAGAGGTGGAGCGCCAGCTCGTTTTCTTATGCCATTGCGACCGAGCCATCACGAACTTGCCAGTGGCGCCGGAGCGAATGAAAGGGAGCAGGAAAAGCCGTTCAGCGTCCGAACGCATTTGAAGGCCGGACTGAAAATTCAAAAGCGGAGCCGCCTTCGCCGCCAGAGCGATTTCCTTTGCATCCGCAATGTTGCCGGCGATGGGGGCCTCGCAATAAACATGCTTGCCTGCCTTCAGTGCGGCGAGCACGAGTTCCTTGTGCGTGAAGGTGGGTGTGGCGATGATCACCGATTCCACATCTTTGTTTTCAAGAACAGCCTTGAAATCAGCTACTTGCGCCGCCGCCGGGGCCAGGCTCGCGCTGCGCTTGAGCGCGGCCGGATAGATGTCGCAAATCACCACCACGACCGCTTCGGGCACGGTCGCCAGCGCGCTCAGGATCTCGCGTCCCCACGCTCCAAGACCCACCACCGCCACTTTGTTCTTGCTCAGAACTTCTGTTTTTTCATCGGCCGCTGTGGCCGTTTGGGCGAACAGTTCGACGCCGCCAAGCAGGGTCATCATGGTGGCCATCGAGCCGCCCTTGAGAAAATCGCGCCGGTTGAAACCCGACCCGCTGTTTTCGTTTTCGTTTTCGTTCATAGCAATAATCGTTGAGGAGCCAAAATACCGGCCAACTATTTGGACGACGCGCAGCAATCCGCGCAGGAAGAGTTCATGCCGCAACCTTTAAGAAACAACGCCCATTCGATGCCGCCAAGGAGGTGAGCTTGATAGGCCTCGGAGACTTCCTTCGAGTTTTTGCGGTCGGTCCAATTCGGATCCCAAAGGTCTTCGCGATGTCCCAGTGACGTGTAAAAGACACGGCCGGCTTTCCGCGGCCAGTATTGTTTCATCAATAGCGCAGCGCCATTGGCGGGCGGTTCGACTGTCTTGCCGTATTCGCTGCACCACGCGACCGGATAATCACCCGGCGTTTTATCGTTCGGATGCTGGTTGAGAGTCAGCAGTCCGTGAACATTGGTGCGGTTGAAATTTTGAAACTGATAAATTTCGTCAAAGACCTTCCATTTGGCGGGGAGCGAGCAGCAGGCGGGGCACTTGGGATCTTCGTTGATGGCTTCGACTTCGACCTGCGGGCCGTGTTTCTTAAATTCACCGCCCAGCATGGCGATATACGGCGGAAAATGATGGAACGTGTCCGCCGCCGCATGGATGCCCACAAATCCCTTTCCCGATTTGAGCCAATCCAGAAAAGCCTGGTTGTCCGGCAGCGGCAGATCGCCCGTCGTGTTGGCGAAAATCACCAGATCGTAATTCTTCAGCGCCTCGGGGCTCATTTTTTGGGCGAGCACCTGTTTGATGGCCGCGTGGACTTTGGCCTTATCGACCTTGCCGTCCGCGCCTTTGAATTGCGGCTCGCTTTCGTGAACGCGGGCATAGTCCACAGTGAATTTGCCGGATTTCTGCGCCAATTCGCCGAGGACTTTTTCGGCGGTGGGGATGGAGCTGTGGACAAAACCCTCGGTAACCGTCACCACCAGGACTTTTTTGGGCGCCGCCTGCACGAATGAGGCGAAGCTCAGCACGAGCGCAAGCAAAAGCAGTTTAGGGGATGGGGTAACGTTCAGTCTTTTCATATTGGCTTTGTCGCAGATCGTGAGACTCGTCCAAGCGGGATGAAATTCATTTTTGGGCGTCGGGTCAAGGAATCTATGCGCTTCTGCTTGACGATAAAAGTGCGTGGTGGTGTATAGTCTGATGTGATTGGCGCTCGCGCCGGAAAGCGGTATCTCCACCGCGGAATCCAAGTTCGGCCGACGATCCACCAACGCTATGGCTGATATAAAATTTCCCTGCCCTCGCTGTGCAACCACCATCGAGTGCGACGAGTTGTGGTCCGGACATCAACTGCAATGTCCTGCCTGCCAACATGAACTGGTGGTGCCTGCCAAGGCCGAGGCAGCCGCTCCCGCTGCGCCCGCAAACCCCGAGGCGACGCTGGCCGGTCTTTCCAAGGTTGGAACGTCACAACCGAAGCTCTCCATTGGCGGCGCGGCCTCTCATCCTCGGCCGACGGGTTCGAGTACTCCGTCGCCGCAATCCGCGGTTTTTCAGGCGAACCTGAATCGGGCAAAGGCGAAAAAGAATTCCGAGTGGAAAAAATGGGTGGTGTGGGGCGTGGCCGCGGTCGCCTTGGCGATCGGGGGATATTTTGGTTACGGCTATTATACCGAATGGCAGGCGAAACGGGCCGAAGCGGGCAAAGCCGCCGCGACTCCTGCGGTGGCGACCAACGCGGCGGGGGAACCGGAGTCGCCGAAGGATATGCCCCTCGTGCCGCCGCTCTGGACAACCAATCTGGCGGAGGCGAAGATTCCCAAGGGCAAAGCGAATGGCACGTTGGCGGGCGCCAACTTTGTCGTGGAAAATGCCCAGTTTGATAAAGGCGCCGGCACATACCTTTTGCGCCTGGAGCAGGGTCAGGCGGGATCCCCGGATCGTCAGCTCAAGTTTTATCTCCCGCTGGGCGCCGCTGAGAGTCCGGCCGGGCATTCATGGAATATTTCGCCGGACATGAAGGGCAAGGGCGTGCCGCAAATCCTCGCACTGTGGAAGCCAAGTCCGGGAGCCGCACTACAGCAAAAACTTTATAACTCCGGTTACGCAATGAAACTGGAACTGGGCAAAATCGCGGACGGCGCGATTTCGGGCAAAATATTTCTCGCCTTGCAGGACAAGGACCTGAGTGCGCTAGGGGGGGCGTTTAAAGCGACGACGACGGTGACGGCCACCGCGGCGCCGGCTGCATCAGCGGAACCGACCGGCGTGCCCACCGCTGCGAGCGATGCCCAAAGATCCGCGTTTGAAAAACGCTACGGCAAGAAACCGTGAGGCTGAAAGCCAGGCGCGCGGACTCTCATCGCGCTTGCGTTGAGGGACTTTCGTAATAGGATGCTTTCAAACCCGTCGCACTCCGGTCGTGACGGAGTGATGTAATGATCCGATCGTTCGCATTTACAACTCAAGGCCGTCTGCACAGCAAGGACATCAACACGTTCTTGATGCCCACAGTGTTGACCGACACCAATTTGTTTTTATGGGTCGATCTGGAAAATGCCACCCCGGAGGAGAGCAAAAGCGTCCTCGAAAGCATTTTCCATTTTCATCCGCTATCTATCGAGGATTGCATCGCCACCAGCCCATCGCCGAAGGTGGACGAATACCAGCCGAAGGAAGATGATCGGTTTGCATCGTATTTATTCATGGTAATTCACGCGGTGGACTACAGCCGCAAGGACGGAATTTTCGCCACGAGCGAGCTGAATTTTTTTCTGGGCAAAAATTTTTTGGTGACTTACCACAATGGTCCGTTGCGAAGTGTGACGGTGACCGAGGAGTGCGCATTGCGGGCCAACACCAATATCGCGCGGGCGCCCGACCGGGTGGCACATATGCTGTTGGATTCGGTGGTGGATAATTACAAGCCGGCGCTGGAAGAGCTTTCCAACGAAATCGGCGAACTGGAGCAGCAGGCGTTGCAACATCCCACGACGGCGACGTTGAACAAGATTTTGCAGATCAAGAAGGAAGTGATGCATCTGCGCCAGATTTTAGGCCCGCAACGCGAAGTGCTGGCGCGTTTTGCGCGCGGAGAGTTCAAGCTCATCCGGCCCCATCTCGTCCCGTACTATCGGGACGTTTACGATGGTCTCTTCCATATTTCGGAACTGGCGCAAACCTACGCGGACGGCTTGACCGGTATCTTGCAAGTTTACCTGAACATGTCGTCGAACCGCACGGGCGAAGTGGTGAAATTGCTGACGATGATCACAGTGATCACCACCCCATTGATGATGATAGGGACGTGGTATGGCATGAATTTCAAGCACATGCCGGAGTTGGAATGGGAGCACGGTTACCTGGTGGCGTTCATCGTGACGCTGGCTTCCACGACGGCAACATATCTTTATTTCAAAGTGAAAAAGTGGCTGTGAAATCGTAAACTCTGCTCACGTGGCTCCCAAAACGAGTTTTTTAGATAAGGTTCTTGGTCGCATCAACCGGCTCGATACCCAGGGGCTGCAAACGGTGGTGCAGCGGTTGGTGCAGGAACGCAGCTTTCTCGAAACACTCTTCAACACCATTGAGGACGGTGTGCTGGTGGTGGATGAAGACGGGCGTATCCTTTACTGTAATCAGGGCGTGATGCGTTTACTGGGCCTGCAGACCGACGCTGAAGTCGAGGGGCAGCCGATTACCAACTACATTCCAGATCTGGAATGGCAGAAGATCATAAAACTTGATCAGGGAGGCGGCCAGGGCGTTGTCCGTCACGAATTCGAGGTGCATTATCCGCGACCACGCTTTCTCAGGCTTTACGCGGCGCCCTTGGACGGGGAAGCGACGGGCAGTGCGGGCGTCGCACTCATCCTCCACGACGCGACTGAGGCCCGGCAAAAAACCATCGAAGCGATTGAGAGTGAACGCATACAGGCGCTGACGATGCTGGCCGCGAGCGTCGCGCATGAATTGGGCAATCCGCTGAACGCGTTGCACATTCACCTGCAGCTCATGGAGCGGGAAGTTAAGAAACTCAAGACGGCCATGAATGGCGGCGGTGCCGGGATTGCGCGTGGTGCTCGCAGTCGCCTGCGCGCCGCACCGGCGCCAGCTGAAAACACGGTTGGCGATATCGTGGAACGGTTTGATCAGTATCTCGGGGTGGCGCGTGGTGAGATCAACCGCCTGGATTACATCATCACGCAATTTCTCCATGCGTTGCGGCCCATGGCGCCGCAGCTCAAGCCTGCGTCCCTCAACGACGTGATCCATAAAACGGTCGAATTACTGCGCCCGGAACTGGATAACCGCGGTTTGAACGTCAAAGTCCGGCTTGGGCGAACGCTGCCGGCCACACCGATTGACGCGAACCAGATTCAACAGGTGTTGGTCAACCTCATCAAAAATGCGATGCAGGCAATGACGCGCAGCGGAACCTTGACTCTGCAAACCGGCGAGGGCTCGGATGGCGTTTGGGTGAGCGTGTCGGATACCGGTGGCGGCATTCCGCAGGAACAACTCAACCGTATCTTTGAGCCATTCTACACGACGAAAAAGAAAGGCTCAGGTCTGGGCCTGATGATCGTGCAACGAATAGTCCGGGCCCACGGGGGCCGGATCGAATTGGAAAGTCAGGTGGGTCGCGGCACGACGTTCCGCATCTGGCTGCCGCTGCATGAGCGCAAGCCGCGGCTGCTCGAAGCGCCGATGCACGATTAAGCGGTTTCTAAGCCTTTGCCAGCGCCGCTAGTTCGACCGACAAACCTTCGCGCGCAGCGTCAATCAGCAGCGAACCATTTCGTTGGGCTACAATTCCCCGGGCGTGTTCGGTCATCTGGGTGATTCGGGCGTCGTCATGCGAGGGGTCGTGATGGAAAAGATAGAGGTGTTTCACTTCCGCCTCGATCGCCAGGTCTACGACTTCGTCAATGCAGCCATGGCCCCAGCCGACATGGTGCTTGTATTCCTCGCAGTCATATTGCGCGTCCATGATGAGAACGTCGGTGCCGCGGAGAAATTCGACCATCTTGCGATTCTCGCTGCGGGCAAATGCGCGCGCGGGTGGATCGGCGGTTCCGGAGACCTTCGCAGCGGGCTGGCTCTCGTGGTAAGGCTCGTTGTCCGGGAAAAACGCAACCGAACCATCGGGCGTGAACAGACGGTAGCCGACGCAGATGCCAGGGTGGTTGGCGAAGCCGGCCTGCACGCGCACGGGGCCGACGTTGAAATCCATCACCTTGAGTTCCTCGATCTGAATGTTTGCAGGAACTTCGCGCAAGCCGATCGGAAAAAAGGGACTCTCCATTTGCCCGGCAAGCACCGCTTCCAAGCCATGTCGCGCGCCCTCGTAACCGAGGATCCGGAGGTGATTTTGCGGTTTGTAAACCGGCATGAAAAACGGCAGACCTTGAATGTGATCCCAGTGAGTGTGAGTTAGCAGCAATGTGAGATCGAGCGGCTGACCGTTGAACTCGGCGATTAGTGAATTGCCCAATGCGCGCAATCCCGTGCCGGCATCGAGAATGATGATCTGCCCTTCGGCGCGGACTTCGACGCACGAAGTGTTGCCGCCGTATTTGACCGTTGTGGCTCCGGGGGTCGGTATGGAACCGCGCACGCCCCAGAATTTTACGCGTGCGGGACCGGTGGAAATAGTAACCGCAGGTGGCCGATGATCCTCTTGCGTGGCGGAAGCGACACTGGCGGCGATTCGGGAAAGCAGCAGGATGAACCGTTCTGGATCGATTGGCTTGTTGATGTATTCATCCGCGCCAGCCTTGAAGGCGGACTGCCGGTCGCTTTCGAATTGCCGACCTGAGCTGATGACGATCTTGGTGTTGCGAAGATTGTCGTCAGCGCGAAGCGCGCGGCAGACTTGAAAACCGTTGCCTCCTGGCATGAGCAAATCGCATAGCACGACTGTCGGACGATGGAGTCGGGCGAGTTCGACGCCGGAGTCGCCGTCCTCGGCTTCAATAACCTGCCAGCTTTTCCGGCGTAGGAGTTCGGCGACCAGCTTTCGGTAGTCAGGATCGTCGTCGATGATCAAAACGGTGTTCATGCCCGGAGTAATGTGCGAGCTACCTTAGCGCATTTCGAAGGGAATTAAAGACGAAAAGAAAGACTTGAACGCCGGGCCACGCATTTTAGTGTGGGCACGTTACAATCTCCCACATGCAACCGGACCCGGTGAACAAACAAATGGTGGTGGTGACGGACCTGACCAACCAGGAATTCCTGGAACGCTATGCCGGTCCCGGTCGTATTGGGCTATCGGGTGGTATCACGTTGATTGATAAGGCGATCTGCCGGGCGGAAAGGCACCTGGACGAAGCGGAGGCGTGGGGCTCCTGGTCGCACGCTTTTATGTTCCAGGGACGACGCGCGGACGGGCATCATTGGGTGATCGAATCCGACCTGCAATTTCATCACAAGCATATCCAGCTGGGCGTGCAGGAGAATCGGGTGGCCAAGTACTACAACGAGGAGCTTTACACGACGCTGGCCGTGCTGGACGTGGGCCTGACCGAAGCGCAGGCGCAGAGCCTCCTGGCGGAAGGTCTGGATCTTGTGGCCAACCGCGCGCGATACTCGGTGCGTGAGCTATTCGGCACGTTGATCGCTTTGCGCCGGCCCGAAATGCGCGCGCAGAACAATGTCCTCGCCCGCCAAAAATCGATGTATTGCTCCGCCCTTGTACAGCATTTGTT
>JBGALR010000058.1:0-29697 GCA_044223735.1 Limisphaerales bacterium
GCCAAAACCCGGACCCGCCCGGAAAATCCGATCCGGCCAGTCTTCGACTGCCTCCTGGCTCCCCAGCGTCATGGGCTGACCTCGTAAACACAACCCTCCATCTGCCAACAGCGAACAAAAACTTTTGAGACAGTCTCTGCCGTGATAACTTTCCCTCCGACGGGCGGTCCGACCGCTTCCCGGGCGGGCGGCTATCGGGGCGTGAACAGAATAGAACGGCCTCCTTGCGACTCATCCAACTCGCTTCGATTCAACTGCCGACTTTCTGGCTGGTGGTGCTCGCCCTTCACGGCCTCCACTTTTATCAGCAAGCCAAGGAACGTGAGCGCCACGCGGCGGAACTGGAATCGAGCCTCGTCAACGCTCGTTTGCAGGCGTTGCGGATGCAACTGAATCCGCATTTCCTGTTCAACACACTCAATTCCATCGCCTCGCTCGTATATGAAAATCCCAAGGGCGCCGACGATATGATCGGATCCCTCAGCGAGTTGTTGCGGCTGACGCTTAATACCACCGACCGCCAGGAGGCTTCGTTGCGGGAGGAACTTCATTTGCTCGACCTGTATATGCGCATCGAACAAACCCGTTTCGGGGAACGATTGAAACTTGATAAATCGATCGAGCCCGCGGCCCTTGATGCGGTCGTGCCGATTTTCATCCTCCAGCCGTTAACGGAAAATGCCGTGAAGCACGGTTTGGAGTCCCAGCTTGGTCCCTGCCTGATTTCCGTCGTGGCCAAACGCTCCGGCGACAGCTTGCTGCTGCAAGTCGCTGACAACGGGCGCGGCCCGGTGGCCACCATCCCCGGCGAGATCAAGGAAGGGGTCGGCCTCGGCAACACCCGCGAACGCCTGCTGGCACTCTACAGCGGCAAAGCCTCCATGGATATCCGGCGGCCCGAAAACGGCGGCTGCCTCGTCGAAATCACTCTTCCCTGGCGAACCACTTTTGGAATCGCACCCGCCACTTCAACCAACAACACGAAATGAACATTCGCGCTTTGATTGTCGACGATGAGGATCTGGCCCGCAAACGCCTGCGGAAACTCCTGGCTCCTGAAAGTGAAGTCACCATCCTTGGCGAATGCGCCAACGGGCCTGAGGCCATTCACTTTATTCGCGAGGAAAAGCCCGACCTCGTTTTCCTCGACGTCCAAATGCCCGAGGTCAGCGGCTTCGACGTTCTGCGAGCCTTGCCGGCAAATGCGTGGCCCGTCATAATTTTCGTGACGGCTCACGACCGGCACGCCATCGAGGCTTTCGAAGTGCAGGCCGTGGATTATTTATTGAAGCCCCTCACGGAGACGCGGCTTCACGAAGCCGTCCAACGTGCCATACAACGTGTGCGCGGCACTAACGTCACGGCCATCCATCAACTTGCCGGCCTGCTGGACGCCTCGAAACCGGCGCCCTCCCTCAGCCGCCTCGCCGTCCGCACCGGCAGCCGCACCGTGATGGTAAAAGTGGAGGACATCGATTACTTCGAGTCCGCTTCGAATTACGTGATCGCTCAAGCCGCCGGCGAAAACCACGTGCTCCGCAAAACATTGACCAGCCTGGAAGCCGAGCTGCCGCCTCGCATGTTTGTGCGAATCAGCCGCTCCACCATCGTAAACGTAAATCGCATCAAGGAGTTCCATTCCGGGCCGGACGGCGAGTCGGTCCTCATATTGCGTGACAACAAGCAACTGAACATGACTCGCGGCGTCCGCGAGGTGCAGGAACTGCTGCAATATTCCTAGGCGAGACGAGTGGCGTCACGCCGCTGCAGTGCGCGCAGGAAAATATTTCTCGATGGTTGCGCGAGTGGGCGGTGGCGTCATCAGCGAGACAATAATCATCAGGGCCGCTGAGCCCAACACCATCGGTACTACCGGCAAAAAGCCATACACGGTCACAGCCGCCGTAGTGCGCTCGAACAAGTGCCCCAAGTCGGAAAAGATTAACACCGGGGGTTGGCCCGGCTTGGGCGCGGTCCCGTCGGAAATCCGCTGCAAGTACCACGTCAACACCAGCCAACCAGCCACCCACAAAGTGGAAGCCAGCGCGCCGTGCTTCGTGCTGCGCTTCCAAAAGAGCGCGGCGATCATCACGGGCGCCATCGCGGCAAAGCCGGAAAAAGCGAAGCGCACCGCGAGTTCAAAAATGCTTTCCGGCGTCATCAGCGCGATGATGTAAGCCACCAGCGTCACCGCCACAATGAAACCACGCGCAAAAAACACGCTGCCTTGCTCGCCGTATTTCCTGGTGCCGCCGTAGTGAGCGAAAACATCCTTGGTGAACATCGTGCTGACGGCCAGCACCTGATGGGTGTCCGAACCCATCACTGCTGAAATAATACCCGCGCCCAGGATGCCCGCGAGCCAGATGGGCGCGTGATCGTTCAAGAGATGCAAGAGAACGCCATCGGGATTTTTCAGGCCAGGGATGAGCTGCGTCCCGAGCACGCCGAGAAAAACGCAGGGCAGCCAGATTGCCATGATGGCCAGCGGATAAAGCACCACCGTGCGCTTGAACGCCGTCACTTTCCGCGCCGCGAAACACATGATCGCCATGTGCGGAAACATTATCGAGGAAAGCGGAATGAGCGTGTAGCTCCAGAAATAACGTTCCGACATCCGTTCGCGCGTGACAAGATAGCTCGTCTTCGGACTGCCTGCGATTTTTCGAATGTATTCGCCAAAACCACCCGGCAAATCATGGCTGATCACCGCCACCGCCACCGCGCCGAACAGCAGAAATAGGATCGTCTGAAAAATGTTCACCCATACGGTCCCCCGCATGCCGCCGAAGAATACATTCACGGTCACCACGAGCGCCACAATCGCGCAGCCCAGCCAGTAGGACACCATTCCCTGGCTGATGTCGTTCAGCACCCGGCCTCCACCCATGATGCTGATGATCATGTAGGGCACGAGCATCACCACGCTCAATACGAAGATTACTGTCCCGATGGTGGAGCACTCCCATCGATCGCGGAAAAAGGCGACCTGCGTCTGGTGACCAAAGCGTTTACCGATCGCCCAGAGGCGCGTGCCAATGAAAAAAATGGTCAGCGGTATGACGAAGCCTGACGACGACGCCATCAGACCGTAGATGCCGATGCCCTGCCGATACGCCTGCCCCGAGCTGCCCAAAATCGCGAATGCCGTCATGTTCGTCGCGAAAATCGAAAGGAAAAACACCATCGAGCCGACCGTGCGGTTCGCCAGGAAGAAATCCTCCGTGTTGGCTTTCGACTGGCGAAAGGCAACGCTTCCGATGACGGCGATGATCGCGAGGTAGACGGCGACGACGATCACGGGAATCATCAGTGCCCTCCCCCGGTTTTGTCCTTGCCGCCTTTATCCAGCGGTTGAACATCTTCAAGATGCTTCGGCCACGCAAAGCGCACCAACACCGCCATCATGATCGCTGCGAGAATGGAATATCCCGCCTGATACGCCAGCCCTATGGGCAGGAAACCGAACACCAGTGGCTCGGACTTTTTCCAGTTCCACGAATCCTGGTGCACGAAATAAACCGCGATGACCATCAAGGTCAACAGCAGCGTCTTTGGGGATTTCATGTCGGTTGATTTGGGTTCTCTTCTCGCGTCAGCGGGGCTTGTCGCGTGATCGCACTACGGCTTGGCCGTGGTCGCCGCCTTCGGTTGTTCGGTGCCGGTGAACGCGAAGAGATGGGTGTTTGAGGCAATGTAAAGCACACCGTTCGCCACCACTGGCGTCGAATAAACCGGCGCGCCCAGGTTGGTCGTGCTGATCAATTTCTTTTCCTTGCTGGCTTCGAACACCATCAGGTCGCCGTCCTCATCGCCGACATAGACCTTGCCGTCGGACACCAGCGTCGAGCCCCACACATGCGCCTTCAAATCATGACGCCAGTATAACTTGCCGGTCTCCGCGTCGAAGCAATGCAGGTAACCCGAAAAATCCGCGATGAACAACAGGCCGTCCGGCGTTATGGACGCCGTCGAAATGCTGCGGTGAATCTTGTCGTACGACCAGATTTTGCCCGTCTGCGTGATATCGCCGGTTTTGGTCGCGTCAATGCAAGTCAGGATGCCGACGCCCTCCCCGTGCTCCGGATCCTGCCCCACGGCAATGTAAACCCGGTTTTTCCAGAACACCGGCGTGGCGTTAATTTCACTCGGACCTTCGGCGTCAGGATACTTGAATTTTTTCCGCTCCGGCGGATTGCAATCAAACGACCAGACCGTCTTCAGGAAATTGTCGTCGCCTTCCTTGACCGGTTTCGGATCGAACGCAAAACAGACGCCGTTGCCGGCGCCGTAAAATATCAGCTCCTTGCCATTTACTTTTCCGGACGAAGGTGAACTCCAGAGACCGTGAAAAATATGCGGGCCCACCTTCGCGTCATCTTCACCCACCAATTGACCCGTCTTCTTGTTAAGCGCGATGAGGCTCGGCGCGTTCGGCGCAGGTATGTTCGAATGCGTCCAATCCTGGCCGTTGGATGTGTTCACATAGAGCGTGTCACCAACGATGAGCGGCGAACCGTCGGAAGCGTTATGCGGAAACACACCCAACTCATCGATCATGTCGTAGCGCCAGATGATGTCGGCGTCTTTCGGTCCGGGCTCGATGGGCGCGGCCGGATGCTCGGTCGGTTTGCCTTTGTCGATGATGACATCCTTCACCACGTATTTGGCTTCATCCTTGAACGGGCCGTCGTTGCCGTTGGCCATGCCATTGATATCGAGGCAAAGCACTTCGCAACGGCTGCTCACGAGATACACCCGATCACCTTCGATGGTCGGCGAGGAAAGCAGTCCGAGGCTTTCCCAATCATTGACCTTGCCGGAGGCCAGCTTGGGCACCGTGAGTTGCCAAAGGAGCGCGCCGGTCTTTTCGTCGAAGCACATCAGGATGCTTCGGTCGCCCTGATAACGCGGATCCCGTGGCGGTTCGTTGTTCGTCCCGATGAAAACTTTGCCGTGCGAGACCGTCACGTTGCCGTAACTTTGCGAGCCGATTTTCACGGCCCATTTCAGGTTCATCGCGCTCGCCGGATCGATTTCCTCGGTGCCGGACTTCAGATTGATGTTCCCCGATTTGTCCTTCGAGAAATGGGACGGAAGATTCGTCGCGGGCGCATACATGTTGCGCCCCGCCGCGCCGCCCCATTGGGGCCAGTCTTGTGCGGACGCTGCGCCGGCTGCCAAAAGCAAAGCAAATGCAAATTTCATACTAAATTACGGCTGAGCCGGTTGATTGGGTGTCACCTGAATATTGTCGATGTAAACTTTCATGTCCTGCGGCGAAAAGCCGAACAGGCCCGGCGAACCATTCTGATGCGCCGTCTTGTGCGGCACCTCGATGCTCCATTTCTCCGGCTCCGGCTCGTCCCGTTTCCACGCTTTGGCGCGCACCACCGCCGAGCCATCGGGATTGGTGTCCACCCTGGTCTTCAAACGATACCAGGTGTTCGGCGACCATTTAAAATCCTCGGCCACCCGCAAACGCTCCTGGTTTGAATTAACCTCGATTTTCTGGTCGTTGCCTTTCAGCACGATCAGGTAATGCTGGTTGACCAGTCCCACCTCGGACATCTTCCGGCGGTTCCCATCGCTCATCACGTCGGCCTGGATCGTGTAATTCTTCATCTCCGGCGTGCCGATGAACACCGTCGCGCGCTGGAAGAATTTATTTTCAATCGTCTTCGCGAGTACCTTGCTGCCGTCTTTTTCACGCACGTCGAACTTGAACCGCGCCCCGATCCACGGAAGCGGCGGATACCCAAAGACGCTGCCGTCGCTGTTCGTATCCGAAAGCGTCACGCCTTCGAAATCCTGCTTGCTCGGCAGATTCGGCATGACGCGACCGCGGATGTAGCCTTTCAAATCGCCATAGGTCGCTTCATACGCGCCGGCGGAGGGAGCGGGATCATTTGCCGCCACCAGTTCGCCGTCAGCGTTAAAGGCGCCTTTCATCGATGCTTTCACCTTGGCGGTCGACGGAATATATCCCGCCCATTTTACAGCCTTGGGGGAAATATTCTCCTCCACGGTAAATCCATTGGCATCGAGCGACCGCACGCGGAACGTGGCTTTGTCTCCCGGATGTAACAGCACCTCGGACGGAATGATTTCCAGTTGCGTGGCCTTGCCGGGCGCCGGCCACGGCTTTTCCATCGGCGCAGCCACCAATCCCGCGTTGTCTCCCTTGCTGCCCCAGCAATACAAGTGACGGGTCGTTTGGAGATAAACTTTTCCGTTATAGGCGACCGGCGTTCCGAAACAGCGGCCATCGAGCGCCGTGTGGCAAAGTATCTGGCCTTCGGTCTCCGTCGGCTTGATAATGTAAAAGCCACCTTTGGTGCCGGCTTCACCTTCGTTGGCAGCCTTCGATTCCGGATCATCGAGAATCGGCACATACAACTTGCCGTCCGCATACAGCGGACACGAGTTGCGTTGTTCGATGCCGACCTTGAGTTTCCATTTAATCTTGCCCGTGTTTGCATCCACGGAAAACAAATCGCCCTTCTCAGCCACCATATAAATGGTGTCGCCAACCAGAATCGGCGAACTCGTGGAGGAGGAAATGTCATCTGCCCAAATCTCCAACTGCTTGCGTTCGAGCACCACCGGCGCAGCCGCCGCGTTGGTCGGCATCACGTCGGGCATTTTCAGCGCCACCATCTGTCCGAGTTCGTAAGGCGTGCCGTAGATCGCGATGACCTTGTTATCATTATGGACGAGCACCGTGGCGTTGATGCCGGCGCGAAAAAGATTCACGCGCCAGATTGGTTCTCCGGTGCGGGCATTCGCGCAGATGATGCTGCCGTCGCCCACCGCCGAAAAAAATACGCGGCGGCCCTGATACCAGCCAAGCTGCGGCTGAGAAAACGAATTGTCCTTCGGCCCCGCTCCCGGACTCGACGCCCACACGATGGCCCCCGTCTTCTTGTCGAATGCGTAAAAGCGATCCGCCGCCGGGCCTTGCGTGCCCCAATTCGCGGTGATGCCGCGCGTGATGACGAGATCCTTGTCGATCACCGGCGAGGCCGTGCGGCTGTTGGGAAATGTCAGCCGGCCAAACTCTTCCATCAGAAATCGCTGCCACAACAGCTTCCCGTCCGGTGTAAACGCCGCCAGGATGCCTTGCGTGCCCTGGATGTAAACATTGCCGGTCTCGGGATCGATGGTCGGGCTGGCGGTGGCGTAGCGCAGGTAAACCGTGTCGCTGAGATAATCGTTGTAGAGATGCTGCCAGAGTTTCTGGCCGGTATCGGCGTTGAAGCAGCCAACGCCCTCCTGCAAATCCGCGCCTTCTCCCTGATAACCCATCGCGAACAGTTTGCCATTCGCGATCACCGGCGCGGATTGACCGGGAAAGTCAGCGATCCAAAGCGCGTTCGTCGGCGAGACGCTGGATGGCAATCCCGTTTCGCGTGACACACCGGTTTGCTCCGGGCCACGCCAGTTGAGCCAGCCCTGCAAAGGCTTTCCGCCAGCCTGCGCGTAACCGGCGCTGACAAAACCACTGAGCAGGGAACATCCCGCCGCGAACAGGGCAGGCCAAAGATTTGAAGCCGAGCGCTTCCGTTTCATAATTATGCCGGACAAATTGATAACGTATCGTAAATCCCAGAAGCGACCCGGGCGAGAGGATTCCTCATGCCAGCCAGTTTGGCAAATAGAGTTTATTCGAAGCACTCGCGTGCGGAACAACTCACACCACTCTCCAATCCACGATATCGCCGCCAAAATTTTCAACTGCTTCCAGGTGCTAACAGGTGCGAATTACTGCGAATCACCGTTAAATCCCTAAATTTCATGGCACCCCATTCGAACTTCGAAAATCTGCATTCGACATTCCCAAGTTGGGTTCGTTTTCCAAATCGCTCTTCCAAAAAACGGTCATAAACCATTATCGTTTAAGACTTTGTAACTTTTCCAAGTTGGGTTCGTTTGGTAAAATTTACATTTGCGTGAACTTCCGCCTCGCTCCAATAACCACACTGCGCAGCGGCGCGCAACATGCCGTAACACTCCATGACTCGCCCGAACCAAGGCCTCTCCATCGCGTTCCCTTCCCATTTCCAACCCGTCCCCAACCGACCGAAGTGGACCGCAACCCCGCGCAAGTGGCTGGACTAGGCCGTCCTTCCCAGGTAGCGCAATCCGATGAACGCAGAGAGAAAAAAGTGATCGCTCGGCGTTCTCGGCGACCGCCCAAATCTGTCAATTTTGCAATTCGCATTCTTCGATCTCCGTTTCAACCGCCCCGCAATCCTAAACCGAAGGATCGGACAAATGCTGTACAATGGTCCAGCGTCCTCTCTCCGCGCCTCCGCATCTCCGCAGTGCAACTCTGCAACTGCTACCCGATATGCTCCCTCAAAATTCAAATGTCAAAGATCATAGCCCTCCTGGCCGTGCATCCCCTGGTCCCGCATGCAGGACCAACATCTCGACCTTACCTCCTTCCCCCAACTTGGCAAGGGGTCGGAATGCAAAAAATCGCTGATTTAAGCAGATTTATCAGCAATCCCGGAAGGATCGGAAATCGCGGAAGGGTTTTACGTCCACCCGGGCGAAAAATCGAGCGTCAAACTCCCCTTCCGATGAATTCCAAATGCGCCCGTAACCGCCCCCCCCCGGAACATGTGGTTTCAAACCCTCCGCCCCATTCGGGAGCTACGTCGCGGATCCCAACAGCGTTTTCATGACCATGGAGTTGTGAAATGACCCGCTATCACACGCGGGCTTGCCCGGGACTTCACGGGTGCTTACGGTAACGCGCAACCGGATGCTTTTCGGGTATGCATAAATCAATCCACGACCAGCAAGTCGCGCTTGTATCACCAGCACATCGCTTGTGAACCACGACTCAGATTTCCAACGGCTCCTCCACCGCTCTTTGGTGGCCCTGCTGGTTTGCGGGGCGCTCGTCACGTTCTGCTATTGGTTCGTGGACCGGCCGGTCGCCTTCTTCGTTTATCATCACGGGATTTCAAATCATGTCGTGCTGAAGTGGCTCACGTATCCGCCGCCGATCCTTCAATCCTGCGCGCCGGCAGTGCTGGCCGCGCTGATGATTCGCCGCGCGTGGGGACCCTTCCGGCATTGGGAGCTGACGTTGCTGGCGGCAGGCATCAGCATCATAATTGCCGACCAGTTTCGTCAGAGCCTCTCGTTTCTCTTCGGTCGTTACTGGCCGGAAACCTGGATCAACAACAATCCCTCCCTGATCGGCAACGACGCCTACGGATTTCATCCGTTCCAAAGCGGCTCGGCTTACGGCAGTTTCCCGTCCGGCCACACCGCGCGCGTGCTCTCCCTGGCGTCGGTTTTTTGGGTGGCCTGTCCGAAATGGCGCTGGGCCTGCGTCGTGGCGGCCTTGGCCATCGCCACCGGCCTGCTCGGGATGAATTATCATTTTGTCGGCGACGTGATTGCCGGAGGCTTTGTCGGCAGCATCGTGGGTGTGTACATCGCCCACGGCGCGGGGCTCGCCCGCAGCCAAATGCCCGAACCACCTGCTGAAAACGCCAGCGCCGAGCAAGATCCTCCTTTTCAGAATCAAGGCATTCGATGAAGCAGTGTAAACGCACCCCATCGGCAAATAAGACCGCACTAGCTGGAGTCCAGCTTGATCAAATTTGCACTGCGCTCAACTCCCTCTCTTCCGCGAAAACGCGGAGGAGAGGGCGCGGGGAGAGGAGGCACTACGCTCGATTACAGTCAGCCAATCACAATCGCCTGCCTTGCCGAAACCGTGATATTGCCCTGCAAGATCATCGCTTTTCTCAAATCACTATCAGTTCCAAAAAGTGTGATGCGCCAACGCCAGTCGCGAGACAAAATTATTTTTTGCCGACCGCCCGCGAATAATGTGCTAAGTAAGAAACAACGCCCTATGCATAACCTCGCCCGATTCCTTGCGGCTCTGCTGTTTCTCTCCACCGCGCTTCGCGAAGCGTCGGCGCAGGAATGGACGCGGTTTCGCGGCCCCAACGGTGCGGGCACCAGCACGGCGAAAACGATTCCCACCAAGTGGAACGAGTCCGATATCAACTGGAAGACTCCCCTGCCCGGCTCCGGTCATTCCTCGCCGGTGTTGTGGGGCGACAAGGTGTTCGTCACCAGCGCCGATGAAAAGGCGAAGCAGGTCGTCGAACTCTGCGTCAACGCCACCGACGGCAAAATTCTCTGGCAGCAAGGTTTCGATTTCGCCCCGCATTCGAAAAACGGCAAAAACACCTTCGCGTCCGGCACGCCCGCCGTGGACGAGCATCGCGTTTATTTCTGCTGGAACGAGCCGACGCGTTACATGCTGGTGGCGCTGACGCACGACGGCAAAAAAGTTTGGGAAATCGACCTTGGCCCCTACGCCAGCCAGCACGGCGGCGGCAATTCGCCGATCGTTTACAAGGACATGGTCGTGCTCGGCAACGAACAGGACGGCCCGAGTTTTGTCATTGCCGTGGATTCCGCCACCGGCAAGACCCGCTGGAAGACGCCGCGCAAAACCGCCGAGGCGGTTTATTCGACCCCGTGTGTGTTCGATCCGAAGGGCGACAAACCCTCGCTGATCTTCACCAGCCACGAACACGGCGTCTCCGCGCTGGATCCGGAAACGGGCGCGGTGCAATGGGAACTGCCCAACGTCTTCGACAAACGTGTCGTAAGTTCGCCTGTGATCGCGGGAAAATTGATCATCGGCGCCTGCGGCAGTGGTGGCGGGGGAAATTATGTCGCCGCCGTGAAGCCGCCCGAAGCCGGCATCACCAACAAACCAACCGTGGCCTACAAAATCTCCCGTTCCGCGCCGTATGTGCCGACCAGCGTTTGCATGGAGAACCGGCTTTTCCTTTGGAGCGACGGCGGCATCGCCAGTTGCGTGGATGCTTCGAGCGGCGAAGTCCGCTGGCAGGAACGCGTCGGCGGCGATTACTACAGTTCCCCGGTCTGGGTGGATGGACGGATCTTCGGAATTTCCACACGTGGCGAAGTGGTGGTCCTCGCGGCGACGGATAAATTCGAAATCCTGGCGCGCAATACTCTCGGCGAAGCCACGGAAAGCACGCCCGCCATCGCGCATGGCCGCATGTATATCCACACGGTGCATCACCTCGTCAGCGTGGGCGGAGCGAAGCCGTAGAGTTATCGCGACGCTGCCGCCGCTGTGGCATCACTCGGTGATCCGCACCCAGCGCGCCGCTTTCATCTCAAAACGCGGCAGGGCGCCAGGCGACAGCACGGTCACCGGCACGCGCAGGTGCAGCACCGATTGAAACGAATGTTCCAGCCGGTCCTGCAAGCCCGCCGGGTCGGCGCAGTCCGCGGACATCTCGGCTTCCAACGAGAGTTGAATCATCGCGTGGCGACAATCCAGTTTCACCCGGTATTCGGTGATCTCAGGAATGCCGCGGACAATTTCCTCCACAAAACTCGGATACACGTTCACCCCGCGCACCACCACCATATCGTCGCTGCGTCCCAGGATGCCGCCTTCCAATGCCAGATCATGACGTCCGCAGCCGCAGACAACTGACGCGCGGGGCTTCACCAAATCGCCCGTGCGATACCGCAACAGCGGCGAACCCACGCGGTCGAGCGTCGTCAGGACCAATTCGCCGACCGTGCCGGGAATCACCGCCACGCCCGTCTGAGGATCGATGACTTCCGCGAGATAGGCGGATTCGAGCACGTGCAGGACGCCGGGTTGCGCGGGGCATTGATAGGTCACGGGTCCCACTTCCGTCATGCCGTGATGATCAAACACTTTTGCGCCGGGCCAAAGTTCCTCCAACCGCGCCCGCGTCGCCGGAATGCTGCCGCCGCCTTCACCGGCCACGACCAGCAATCGCACGCTGGACTTGCCAAGCTCAACTCCCCGCTCACGCGCCACCGTGCCCAAATGCTGCGCGTAAGTGGGCGTGCAACAAAGCACGGTGATCTGGTTGTCAAAAATCGCCTGCAACCGCGCGGCGCTCGTCATGGAGCCGCCTGCAAAGGAAAATGCGCCCAGCCGTTGCACCGCTTCCAGCGCCGTCCAAAAACCGAGAAAAGGGCCAAACGAAAATGCGAAGAAAAATCGATCCTTCGGGGTCACTCCCGCCGCGCCGAGAATCTGCACCCAGTTTTCGACCAGCTTGCTCCAGCTCTCCGCCGTATCCAGCCAGCGGATCGGCACGGACGTCGAGCCGCTCGTCTGATGGCAGCGCGTGTATTTTTCCAGCGGGAACGTCAGGTTGGTGCCGTACGGCTGATGGTCGAGACGGTCCCGCACGAGTTCGGCGCGCAACGTGATCGGCATCACGCGGCGATAGTCAGCAAGGCTTGCCAGCGCGGACGGGACATCCACGCCCGCAAGTTTTTTGGCGTAGAACGGATTGGCCGGCAAGATGGTATTCAACAGCACGCCCAGCTTTTCCAGCTGGAGTTGCTCGATTCGAGCACGTTCGGCCGAATCGGAGGTATCCTGCAGCGTTGCCATGCGCGAAGGCTAAAATCCTCGGTTCGCCGCCACGAATCAGGGCTGCCGTCCGGCGCTGGATTCAGCCATCGGTGCGGCAGACTGTGTCACCACTGGTTTGGCCGCCGGGGCGGGTGCGGGTTTGTAAAGCGTGACGAGACAGCCGCCGACCGCCGCGAGGCAGATGCCCAGCACAAACGGCAATGGCAACTTCGACCAGCCGCCCGCCGGTGGATGCGTCGCGATGGAGTAAATCGCGTTGATGACCGGTGCGCCCGCGAAGACGATCGACATCACCACCGCCGGCGTGCCTTTGGCGCCAAACGCCAGCAATACGCCGAAGGCGCCGACCGCGCCGAGGATGCCCGCGACCAGCGACCAGCCAATGCCACCCGTCGGGAAACTCCAGGACGCGCCTCTCATCACCAGCATCGCGAGCGGCGCGAGCACGGCCGTCAAAAAATACGCCAGTCCAACCCAAAGAAACGCCTTGTAGCGCCCGTTGACGGGATCGTTCATCGCCATCTGCCCCGTATGCAGAAACGCGCCGTAAAGCCCCCAGCAGGCGACGGTCATGAGCGAGAACATGAGCCAGGCCGAGCCGTGTGAGTTTGAAGAGTTGAGATTATTCATGGCAATTAAAATGGGTCGAAGTTAGTTCTGACAACATTACGTTTTTACCGTGGGGCGCGCTGGACCGCGCCTCGCCGGTTTCGCCGGCCGGACCACCGACAGCGGCTCCAACATTTCCGGCGGCGCTTCCTGAATTCGGTCCGCGAGCATTTTCGGGATTGGCACCGCCTTCAAGGATCCGTCCTTCTGCCGGGCCGCGCAAACGACGGTCACTTTTCCGTGCGCCACCAGTTGCGGCTCCCGGCCGTTGACGCGAAGAAAGTGAAACCGGCTCGTGATGCTGCGGGAACCTTTTTTCTCCACGAGCAAATGGACCTGCACTTCATCCTCGAATCGCAACGGCGCGAGGTAATCGCACTCCGCGTGCACGCGCGGCAGGCAGACATCGAGGCCGTTGCGGGAGAGCACCACCGATAATCCCATGGAACGGAAGAAGCCGTGCTCCGCCGTCTCCATGAATTTGAAAAAATTGGAGAAGTGCATGATGCCTGCCATGTCGGTTTCGGAAAACTCGACACGCCGCGTGACACGGAATTCGTAAGGCATGGGCGCGATTATCACCAGCCCGGCCTAGGCGGGCAACTCCGCAGTTTCCCCGCGCGCCGGCGGGCGGTCCACGGGCGCGAGGATTTCAATCACCTCCGCCAGCACATGCCGCGAGCCATCCAGCAATATGTTGCGGCGTCCATAAAGCTCGCACGGACTGGCGAGGCGCAGCAATTCCGCGAGCCGGGCGTCGGCTTCCACACGGAAATACCCCTGCGGCCAGCTTGAATGCGGCAGCGCCTCATCCTTCAAGATCGAGCCCAGCGGTTTCTGCTGGTCCAGCACGAAGCGCCGTGCGCCCGGCGGAAAATGATTCAGAAAAATGCGAATCACCCCGTACTCGACGTGTTTCGGCTCGGCGGATGACGCACCTTCCCCGGCGAGATTCAGCAACACCTCGCGCAGATAGGAGTCGGATTGCAGCTCGCGATTCAGCACCGTGATACCCAGCGGCTGGCCGTAAAATTTTTCCAGTGTCGGCGTCATGTCGGACGAGTGAACCAGCAGGCTCTTGTACGGCTCCGGCACCTGCGACTCTTCGACGCTCTGAATGCGCGGCAACGGATGTCCGCTTTGATTGTAAAATTGTTCCAGCAATATCGCCCAGGAAGGAACGGGGGCGGCCGGTTGGGTGGTTGGCATGGCTTCGGGCATGGGGGAAATCGTCGCCGGCCGTCACAACATCAAAACGCGGACGGCCCCGGCTTCAGGCATAACGGGCGGTACGGTGGTGCGGCAGGAAAAACTCGTGAACCAGCCGGTCCACCTGCAACAAGCCCGGGCGATTGAGCCGCAACCAGTCGCCGTCACGGCTGAGATAGCCACCGGTTTCGAGCACCTTCAGCGGCCCGGCAAAATGAGTCGCCACGTCCACGCCGAATTTGTTTTGAAAATAGGAACGGCTGATGCGGCCCAGTTTAAATTGCAACACCAGCTCGCGAATGAGCCGCTCTTCGGCGGTCGGCGTCAGCGCGCGATACGCGGGCAGTTTGCCCTCACGCAGCGCCTTCATATACGGCTCGAAGTCGTGCTGGTTCTGAAAATGTGTGCCGCCAATGTGCGAGAAGGAAGCGACGCCCAATCCGATCAAATCCGCGCCGCGCCACAAGCTGTCGCGATATACGAAACGCGTCCGCTCCGGATTCTTGATCGCCGTGTAGCCGCTGGCAACCGTGTAGCCGGCCTTCTCCATTTCGCTGAACGCGTAATTGACCCAATCGCGCTTGGTCTGCCAGTCCGCCACCGGGGCGCTCAATTTTCCCTGCGCCTTCATCTCCTGATAGATGCCCGTGTTGTAGGGCACTTCCATCTGGTAGATGGTCACGCTGTCCGGCGAGAGTTCGATGGTCTGTTTGACGCAGTCACGCCAGTTCTCGGTGGTTTCCTCCACCATCCCGGCGATCAGGTCGATGTTGATCTGCGGAAACTGCAGTTCGCGCGCGAAATTATATGCGCGGCGAATTTCCTTGGAGCGATGGGCGCGGCCATTGATGTCGAGGATGTGGTCGCTGAAATTTTCCACACCGAGACTCAACCGCGTGACGCCGATTTCGCGAATCGTCTTCAGCTTGTGATCCGTCAACGTGCCCGGCTCGCATTCGAAGGTCACTTCCTCCGCCTGGTCCCACGGCAGGACCGCCTTCATCTGGTCGGTGAGATGCAACAGTTGCGCTTCGGAAAGAAAGGAGGGTGTTCCGCCGCCAAAATAAATGAACTGCGGCTTGCGACCGCCGATGAACGGCCGCTGGCCGTAAAGCTGCAATTCACGAATCGCCAGGTCCAGATACGCCTTGATCGCGGTCGCGTCCTTGTCGGTGTAAACGCGGAAATAGCAAAAGTGACAGCGCTTGCGGCAAAAGGGAATGTGAAGGTAAACGCCGAGCGGTGTGCCGGGCGCGGGCGCGCGGTCGAGCGCCGCCTCAACCTCGTCGATCCGTTCGGGCTTCCAGAACGAGAAGGGCGGATAGTTGGAGACGAAATAATTTCCAACGGTGGTTTCTTTTTCCACCGGGGCAGCCACTGGCAATTGCGGTAGCACTTCGGTTGTCATCTTTATCAGTTCTCCTGCCCACGCCGGAAACAAGACGTCCGGTCATCACCAAGTATTCAGCACGAGTTGGAATTTATCAAATGATTAATCCTGATGACGCCGGACACGGGCCTCCCGCTGCGCAATACTTGCGCATATGTCTTGTGCCAACTTGAGGCTGGATTCGTTGCGGCCATGGAGGGATGCTTGCCGGCATGGGAAGTCCGGGGACTCAATCGATCTCAACCTCCTCTGCGCAGGCGACGGCCGAAGAAAGGCTCGCCGGAACGATCGAGATCAACACGGCCGAATGGCTGCGCCTCAAAGGTTCCTTGCCATGGGTGGAATTGCATGACGAACCGGATGTGCTCTGGATTTTCGCCGGCGATACCTTTCCCCAAAACTCGGCCGCCTTTGCCCGATTCACCACTGCAAATGCATCACGGAGAATCAAAAAGATTCTCGCGTATCATCTGGCCCGCAAGGTGAGTTGCAATTGGATTGTGGGCCCGCTTTCCCAACCGCCGGACTTGTCGCGGCACTTGCGCGAACACGGTTTCTCCTGCCGCATCCATTGCGCCGGGATGGTTTGCGGCCTCCGCGATCTCGGGGCAGCTCCTTCAATATCGCCCGATGTCTCCATCGAAATGATTGAAACACCTCGCTCACTGGCGCCGCTGACCACGGAACGCCGGCGGCGCCGGCATGAAGGACGCCTCTTCCTGGCCGACGCGCACCGGAATACCGTCTGGCATTTCTCAGCGGTCGTGGAAGGCGAACCCGTCGGAGAGACGACGCTGCTGACGAGCGGCGGGACCGCCGGACTTTACGACGTGGAAGTGATCGAGAAATTTCGCCGCCGGGGCATTGGCTCCGCGTTGATCCATGCTGCTTTGCGTCATGCGAGATCACTCGGATACGCGCATGTGGTGCTCGGCGCGACGCGAAGTGGTTCCCCTGTTTATACCCGGCTCGGCTTTCGCGAGCTGTGCAACCTGAGCTTCTGGAAATATGGCAAAACGCGCCAGCTATGATCCCCAAGCGATCTCAGCCGGCGAATATCGAACGTTTCAGCCAACAAACAGGTCAATTTACCTGAACCACCATGCTCCGCGTACGTAGCGCTATGAAAATATTGTCTGTTATCCTGTCTGGCTTGCCAGTTCCATCGCCCTTCATTTCCTCCGTTTTGTCGCCTTCCTGCTGGAAAAGCAAATAAACTGCGGGCTTGTCTCAACCCACGGTTGGCAAATATAACTAGGGCTTACCCGGAATGACACACGATATCCTGACGTCAGATGTGGAACTCGCCAAACGGTTGATCGGCGAAGGGGAGACCGATGACGGCGTCATCACTGCGTTGGTGCATCGCGGCATCGACCGCGAGGCGGCCGCACAGCTGGTGGACGACCTTCACAACGGGCGCAAGATCGTCACCAAGGTTCAGGCAGGCTCGGAGATGACCATGCGCCGGCGGTCCCGGAGTCGGAAGTCCGGGGAAAGCCGCCACCCCGAGCGCGAGCGTGAACACTCCCGATCGGCGCGGTCCGGCGAGCCTTCCCCTTCCCACTCTCATTCCGCCTCCGAGTCGCACTCCCATTCTCATTCGCATTCCGAATCGTCATCCCATTCGCACAGCCACGAGCACTCCGAAAAAAAGCACGGCAAACCAGCGGCGAAAAAGCGCCGTTTCAAATTCTGGCCGTGGATTGTCATGTTTTTGGTCTGCGTGAGCGCCGCCATCGGCGGGTTGGTTTACTTCAATCACGGACAATTCACGAAAGGCGATTCGTGGTCCAACCGCTTCGCCACTCCGGCGTCGGCCCGCGAATTGCCGGAAGACTCCCGGCACACGACCGGCAACCTTGCGCCCACCGACGTCGCCCTTGAGTTTCGTCCCACCGGTTTGCATCTCGCGGGTGTGTTGATCAATCGCGACAACGCGTTGAAAGTGGCGGCGGATGTTCTGGGCTCGCCCACCCGCACCATTCCCGGCCGGGAAGCCGGCGCCATGAATTACGCGTTCGACGATTATGGCATCGTGATTTGCGGTCAGAAAGACGGCGTCAACGGCAGCATCCTCCTCGACTGCGACGCCGTCGGCGGGCCGACGGGGACGCGCGCCGGCTTTAAAGGCTTGCTGCGCGTGGAGAACGGCGAGCCGATTCGCGCCGAGACCGGCGCAAAAACTTTGGCCGCCATGAAAAAGCTGGGGCTGAAAAATGAGGCTGCCGAAAGCAGCATCATCGATGGACGCTATCAAAATCTCGACCTCGTATTTGTCTATCTCAAGACGCCCGCGCGCCTGAGCACGGTGCAGATTGATTTCCGGTAATTTTCACGACCACGCCGCGCTGGACTCCGAGCGATGAAGACCCAATCTCCCGCACCGTCGGCCATCGCGGGTTGCTTCCTGATTCTGTTTGCCATTGTCGTGCTCGCCCCCGGCTGCCGTTCGCCCGACCCCAATGTTTCCACCCGCATGGCGTCCATCATCGTGACGAATCGTTCGACCGAGGACATTGAAACCGCCATCCGTACCGTTTTCGAAAGACACGATTTTACCGAGGGCCGCAGCGATGACGACAAGCTGATCTTCGACAAGCAGGGTTCGTTTATGAGTGGCATGGTTTACAGCGATTGGTACAGCGGCGGCGTCTGGGAGCGCGTCAAAGTTTATGAACGCGCGCACGCGGACGACCAGACCGTCGTGGAATGCGACGGCTTCATGGTCAAGGGACATGACGATCCGATGTTTTCCGAGGAGAAGCGGCTTTATAAGACCAAACGCGGCCACCTCCAGAATTTGATGGATGAAGTCGCCGTGGAGGTGGAACATCCCACGGTCGTCAGCACCAATACGCCGCCGGTAAAAAAATGAACGGGGGCCGTCGGCTGTTATTTCTGAATCTCCCATGAAAACGAATCTGGCCCTGCTCATCACCCTGCTCTGCTGCGTCGCACTAAACGGCGTTCGGGCTGACGACAGCGATGCCTTTTCTCAAAACCAAAAGCTCGGGCGCGGCGTCAATATTCTCGGCTACGATCCGATCTGGAAATCGCCGGAGAAAGCGCGCTTTCAGGCGAAGCATTTTCAATTGTTGTCGGCGGCCGGTTTCAATTCGGTGCGCATCAACCTCCATGCCTTCGGCCAGATGCACGCGACCAACCACTACGCCTTGCCCGAAACGTGGTTCAAAGTGGTGGACTGGGCGCTCGCGCAGGCGCAGACGAACAACCTGCGAGTCATCCTGGACTTGCACGAATACAACCGCCTCGGCGACGACCCGGACGGCAACAAGGAAAAGTTTCTCGCGTTCTGGCGGCAGGTTTCCGCCCGTTACCAGAACGCCCCGGACAGCGTGGTCTTCGAAATTCTCAATGAGCCTTCGAAGAAATTGACGCCCGCGTTGTGGAATGAATATCTCGCCGCCGCCCTCGCCATCATTCGTGAAAACAACCCCACCCGCACCGTCATCGTGGGCCCGGCGTTCTGGAACTCCATCGATCATTTGGACGAACTTCAACTGCCGGAGAACGATCGGCATTTGATCGTCACCGTCCACTACTACACGCCGATGGAGTTCACCCATCAAGGCACTTCCTGGACGGGGCAAACAGGCAAATTGGGCGTGGAGTGGCTCGGCAACGAAAAAGACCTTCAGCAAATCAAAACGAATTTCGACAAGGCTCAAGCCTGGGCCGCGAAACACAATCGCCCTATTTTCCTCGGCGAATTTGGCGCCTACGACAAGGCCCCGATGGACTCGCGCGCGCGTTACATTGGCCAGGTGGCGCGCGCGGCCGAACAAATGGGCTGGAGCTGGGCCTACTGGCAATTCGATAGCGACTTCATCCTTTACGATATTCCGCACGATGCCTGGATCGAGCCGATCAAGGAGGCATTGATCTCGAAGCCCTCCGCCGAGCCGCAATTTCAGTGGATCGATGTCCGCGAGCTCGAAGTCGAGGGACGCGGCTGGACCAACACTCCCGCCTTTTTCGATCGTCTGCCGACCAAGGCTAAAAGCACCGCGCCGAAGGCCGTGTGGACGCTCAGCCACGATTCAGCCGGCATGTGTGTTCGCTTCGCAACGGATGCAAGTTCCCTCGCCGTGCGCTGGGCGCTCAACTCCCCGAACCTCGCCATGCCCCACATGGCGGCCACCGGCGTCAGCGGCGTCGATCTCTACGTGAAAACCGAAGCGGGCTGGCGCTGGCTGGCGGTCGGCAAGCCCAGCCGCCAGACGAACGAAGCGGTGATGTTCAAAGACCTCGCACCGGTCAAACGCGATTACCTGCTCTATCTCCCGCTCTATAACGGCACGAAGTCCGTCGAGATTGGTATTCCGACGAACGCGACGTTGACGAAAGCCTCAGCGTGGGGCCCGGATCAGCGCAAGCCGGTGGTCTTTTACGGCACTTCCATCCTTCAAGGCGCGTGCGCGTCGCGGCCCGGGATGGTCCACAGTGCGATTCTCGGGCGGCGTTTCAATTTCCCCACCATCAATCTCGGCTTTTCCGGCAGCGGCAAGATGGAACCGGTGATGGGCGACTTGCTCGCGGAACTTGATCCTTCCGTCTACGTGCTGGACTGCCTGCCCAACATGACGGCCGACATGGTCACCGAACGCGTCGAGCCTTTTGTGCGCACCTTGCGCCAGGCGCATCCGCAAACTCCCATAGTCCTCGTTGAAGATCGCCGCTATCCCGACGGCTTTCTGGCAACGACCAGGAAAGCAAAAAACGACGCAAACCACGCCGCCCTCCGCGCCGCTTTCGCACGATTGGAAAAGGCGGGCGTGAAAAATTTATATTATATTCCCGGGGACACTCTTCTCGGTGATGACGGCGAAGGCACGGCCGATGGATCTCATCCGACCGATCTTGGATTCATGCGGCAGGCGGATACGTTCTCAAACGTGCTGGGGCCGCTGCTTCGCAAATCCGCGCCGTAAGCCACCTCACAGCGCGTGGTCGGCACCATCCACGTCCAGATGACCGAAGCAGCGATCGCCGTTTAGAAATTCTATGCGGTTGTTCTTGAAGCGCACTTTGATCTGACCTTTGCCGTCCAGTTCCACACACGCGCCTTCGTTGAGACGAAGGTTGTTGTTGTGCAAATGGACTCCGACCTGAAAATTCCCCGGCAGATCGACTCCCGTCTTCCCCTGCCCTTTGAGATGAACCGCCGTGTCAAAATGATTTGCGCCATCGTGAATCTGAATGCCATGTCGCATCGGCTTCGTGCCGCCGACCGCTTGAATATTCAAGCCGATGACCTCGCTCTCCTCCTCGCCCGCGTAATCGCTCGTCATTTCGATATTGGCCCCGAGCGCGACGCCCCGGCTGTGATTGTAAACTTCCGAGTGCACGCCCGTGGACCAGCCGGGTCCATGCTTGTGCAGCCGCGAGCAAACGACGCACGCATCGCCGTTCTCGTGATGCGTCTCGAGGCTCGCGTATAATGTCCACGGATAGGAGTTCCTGCCTTTCTCCTGATGAATCAGCGACAACACTTCGTGCGTCATCGCGCGGCCATTGCTGTCGTCACCGCGTTCGAACAGCACCATCGTATCAAGCGGCTGCGACGGCGGCTCGCCCTGCCGCATCCGCGTCGTCACCGGCTCGCCGGCGGTTTTCGCTCCCGCCGCAAGGGCGCGTCGCCCGCTGAATAACCCCGCCACCAGCGAGACCACGCCCGCCAGCAAAAACCCGCGCCGCCCCGTTCCCGTGGAATTTTCGTGTCGATTCATGAGAATTTTCACGCTAGGTCGGGGCGCGCGTGAAAGCAATCCTCCGTTACGTTCGCCAGCACAAAGGATCAGGGCTTGCGCTTTTGCGCGCGGCGCTTGGCTTCGAGAAGGCGGCTGGTGATGTTTTCCGCCGGGTCTGCGGGCTTGGCAGGCTCGCTGGGCGGCGACTCGGCGGGCTTTTCTGCCGCGCTGGCTTCAACGCTGCCGGGCAGCGGCAGGTCGACTTCCTTGGTGGGCTGGAACAAATCCGCGCGCGGCTCCGCGGGCGCTGTTTGTTTGGAGCGCACCTGTTCGCGTCGCGAGAGCAAGGCATTTAACGATACCTCAGCCTCCGGCGCACGCGGCACACCCTGCCAGAAGAAAATCTTGCGGCGCACGAACTGGATGCCCCGACGCCATTCGTCGCGGCCAAGCTGGATCCGGCGCACGCCGACATCCACGGTGAACATGAAGATGGCGAACTTGAGCAACGATTCCCAAAGATCGCGCGGCTGAAAGGTCTTCAGGCGATCGTGCAAAAAGGGATTGGTCGAGGGCACGGCAACATCCAGCACCTTGCCACCGCCGCTCTCGGCGATGCGGCGCAACAGATTCATGTTCGGTTCCGAGGTGGTGAATTCCGGCGAGTAATTCACGCTGGCGCCCACAACCTGCGAGCCACGCACCTGGCCGTCTTTCAAATCCGTGAGGTTCAACATGTACAGCCCGGAATCCTTGGTGGGAAAATGCGCCTCGTAATGTCCCGGCCCGGTTTGCTCCAGACGAATGGTCTGCCGTTCGCCCTTGGGACTCGCGACGATTGCCTGGAGGTTGAGGAAGTTCCGAAAATTTCCCTGTTCGTCCAGTGCCTCGACATTGATCACACCCTCGCCCTTGTCGACGGCAACTTCCGCGGTGAAATCCGCATTCTCCAAACGGCGCAAACTCCATTGCGCGATCTGCGACCAGAATTGCTGGTATTTGCCCCAGTTCAGCCAGTTCTTTCCCCATCGCGGTTTGGCATCCGAGGTAAACGCCACGGCCCGGCCCAGGCCGTATTGCCAGTGGGCCAGCAGCGGATCGCCCTTGTCGGTCCAGAGCGGTGTTTCCGCGCGCGGTTTCGGCGTCGTCGCCACGTAACCGAGCAGCTTCGGATATTCCGCCGCGGCGATGCCGCGCACCAGTTCGCTCGAGGAGCGCAACTGCGGCGTGAATGGCTCCTCGTAAATTGCCGATTTCAATATGACGGCGGTTTCCTTGATGAAAATTTGCGGCAGGTCGTTCGGGGAAGTGACGTTGTAGAACCGCCCTTTGCCCTGATCGGCAATCGAGATCATCGTTTCCGGCCCGACGTGACCGGCGATCATCACCGTGCTGACCGTGATGCGATCGGCCACGATGGATTGCATCAATTGCGGCGTCGGCGGCGATGGATCGCCGTCACTGAAGACAATGATGTGCTTCAGGTTCGATTTGGAATTTTTGAGCGCTTTATAGGATTCCTCCAGCACGCCTTGAAACGAGCCAAGGTCGCCCTGGTTCATGCCATTTATTTCCCGGGCCAACTGCTTTTTGTCCTGCACTTTTTGCAGCGGAAACACCCAGCGTTCCGTGCCGTCCCAGAGAACCACGCCCATTTCGTCCGCCGGTCCCAGCGCAGCCAGCACACCCTGCGCGCAATCGCGCGCGACCTGGTTGCCGTTGTTGAATTCCATGCCGTGCATCACCAGCACCACCGCGCCACTGGGCAGCACCTTCTTGCTGTCCAATTCCATGTTGACCGGCAACACCGCTTCGAGCGGCGTGCCGCGATAACCGCCCGCCGCATAGGTTTGATCGCCACCCACGCACACCAGCCCGACGCCAAAATCGCGCACGGCGCTCTCAAGTAATTTCTGCCGGTCACTGCCCAAATCGCCCGCCGCGAGGTTGCTGATGAAAATCGCGTCGTAACTCTGCATCTCCGCCAGCGAGCCCGGAAATCCCGCCAGGCCAACCAGCTTCACCTGCAACCGCGCCGACTGCAACGCGCCGGCGAGCTGCTTGTCCTGGTCCGGGTCGGAGGAAACGACGAGAATGGCCGGCTCGCCCCGCACGGTCGCGAAACCGCTCGCGCGATTGTTTTGCGGCAGCGGATCGCCGGGCGCGTCCACCTGCACGTCGTAGCTGTAGAATCCGGGCTCGGACAAGGTTTGCGGAAACGAGAAGAGATTTTTTCCGGCTGATAATTCGACCTTCTGATCCCCGAGATGCTGGTTGTTGCGCCACAATCGTACAGTGGCGGGCGTGGGTCGGTCCGCCTGCACAAAGATTTTTACGTCGAACGATTGTCCCTTTTTCAATTTCGCGGGAATCTGAATGCGCTGGACCGAGATATCGTTGATGCGCGCCACGCCGAGCGGCACGACATCGACCGTCACGCCGAGCGGTTTCGCCGCCAGCACGGCGCCCATCACGTCGCCCACGTTTTCGTTGCCGTCGGACATGAGCACGAGACGCTTCTGGCCACTCTCCGGAAACGCAGCGGTGGCCAGTCGCACGGCACCGGCCAGGTCCGTTCGTTCCGTGCCCACGACGGCCTGAATTTTTTGCAGATCCACGGCGGGGTTGGGTGAGGACTCGATGCTGGCTTCGGTGCCGAAAACGATCACCCCGCCCTTATCCACATTCTTTTTCTCCTTGGCGGTCTTATTGACGAAGTCCTTCGCGGTGTCCTGTTGCGGCGAGGGGACACTGTCGGAACGGTCCAGCGCGAAAAATATGTTCATGCCTTCCAGCGGACGCAACCATTGCAATCCGGCGAGGGCAAAGACCAGCGCGAGGAGAACGAGGATGCGCACGCCCAGCGCCACCCAGCGCCGCCAGGGCGCTAATTGGACGTCACTTTTGAGCGCAAACCACAACACCCAGGCCAGGCCCAAAACGAGCAACACCAAATAGAGTGGATGGCTAAATTGAAAATTCATCTGCGAATGAACTTCTGCACCCGGTGGTTTTGGGAATCCGCCACGTACATGTTCCCTTTGGAATCGAACGCGATGCCCCAGGGATCGTTAAGCTGCCCCGGTTCGGCGCCCTGCCTGCCCACCACATCGATCGATTGATCGTTGGCATCAAAGACCTGAATTCGGCCGTTGCCAAACTCGCATACGAACTGGCGTCCGGCGGTATCGACATAGACATCGTAGGGATAACTGAATTGCCCCCTGCCTTTGCCCGCCGTGCCGTGGGCGCGGATGAATTTGCCGTCAGATGAAAAAATCTGGATGCGATGGTTGCAGGAGTCGGCGACGTAAATACGGTCTTGCGCGTCAACCGCGATGCCTTCCGCGCGATTGAACTCGCCATTGCCGTTCCCTGGGCGGCCAAAGGTCTTGATGAAAGGCGCGCTCCACCGGTTCGTCCCGCCGGAGGCCAGCGAGGCCACCGTGTTCGACGGCCCTTGATGGATGTTGAATATTTGCACGCGCTCGACCAAACCGTATTCCGTCACAAAAATTTCGTCCCGCGAATTGACCGCCACTGATCGGGGCATCATCAACTCGCCCGCATTCGTGCCGCGCCTGCCCCATTGTTCCACCAATTTCCCGTCAGTCGTAAAAAAATTGATGCGCTGATAATGCGGCTCGACCACGATGACATTTCCCTCGCGATCCCGCCCCATGCCCTTGGGCCTGCCCAGGTCCGTTTGCGGCATTTGCCAGGATAACAGAAAAACCCCATTCGAGGAAAATTTCTGCACGCGGCCCGTCATGTCGACCACATAAAGATTATCCTGCGCATCCACTGCGACCGACCGGGGTTTGTTGAACTGGCCCAACCCCACTCCGCGCGAACCGATGACCTCGGCTCGACTGAACAACTTGCTCTCCACCGGCACATCACGGGAATTGGACCGCGGCGCACAGCCCGTCGCCAACGCCAGTCCCAGCACCGCCACCCCAAACATCAGCAGCCGGACGCCGCGCCGGACTGGCGTCACGGCCCGCCACACTTTCCACCCCACCAATGGCGCCACCGCGAGACCCAGCAGCGCAAGGCAAAGCGCGTTTACCTGCGCGTTATGTCCGTAATGCAATAAATTAAAAATACGCACCGCCAGAGTTTCGCCGCCCGGAGGCACGATGAGAATCATGGACTCAACATCCCAAAGGCACAGCAAAAACACGACATACCAGGCCGCCGCCACCTGGGCCGCGATTTGCGGCCATTGGACATGGCGCAAAGTCTGCCAGCGGGTCGCGCCCGTCAGCCGTGCCACATCCCCCAACTCACGGTCCAAACCTCCCAACGCGTGCGCCACCCCATTCCATCCCAACACCCAATATCGGATGACAAATGCAAGAACGACGATGCCCGCGCTCTGGTAAAAAAAGGAAGAAAGCGGCCGGTTGAAAACGGTGATCAATCCGATGCCGAGCAAGACTCCCGGAATCAGGAACGGCAGCCACAGCACCCAGCCCACAACGGAATTGAAACGGCTGCGCGTGGCACCGCTGCGAAGCGACACGAAACTCAGCAGAATGACCAGGGAGGCGGCTACGGCCGCGAGCGAGAACGAGTTCCAAATCGCGCTCTGTCCCGCGGCCAAAGCCCCGGGAAGTTCCGTCCATGTGCGTTTGACCGACAATAATTGAAAAACCGGCAGACCCACGGACAGGCCGCCAAGAATAATGGCAAAAATCGTCGCCACCCGAAACCAAAACGACCCGAGCTGCCGCCGAAACAGACGTTCGGGGAAGTTCGCTTGCAAATACGGCCACGGCACCGGACGCCTGGACGCCAGTGCGAGCAAAAATAGCGGCACCACAATCAACGGCAGGCTCATCTTCAGCGCGCCCACGGTATCAAAACTGGTATTGAAAAGGATCCACATCTCCGCAGTCGAGACTTTCACCTGAAGAATGGCCGGCACCGCGAAATTATTGAGCGCCAGGATGAATACCAGCGCGGCTGCCAGCGGCAGCATGCCACGCGCGAGCGGAAACAGCAGCCCGCGGACCAGCGCCCAGCCGGTAACAGCAACGTCGCTTTCGAGCTGTGCGGGTTCGAGTCGATGCCACGCGCTGCAAAAAGCCAGCATCGGAATCGGCCACAAAAGGAGCGTCAAAATCCATACGGTGCCGCCCAACGATAGGATGTCAAACGGCAGCCAGTTGCGCCAGGAGCCGTTCGCTCCCAGGAAATCGAGCCAGCAGTTGGTGACCAGAAACGGCGGCAGCGCCAGCGCGGCCACCGCCACGCCGAGCGCGAAAGCACGCGCCTGCCGGGTGAGGCCGGTGACGCATAGGGCAGCCGCAAAGCCGCAGACCACCGCCAGCAGCGTGGTCAAACCGCTCACCCAGAGGCTGTTCTTAAGCAATACCCAGTTCATGCCCACACCGTCATTCTTCAATGACGACACCCGGTTCCGAGATCATCGGAGAAATATTTTATTGAGCGTGGCGGTGGCTGGCTCCATCTCGCGAAGCAACGCATCCCAATCGACCATCAAGGTTGGCGTGGTCACCGCATTGGCGGAGACTCCTTCCAAAGCCTTCGCGGCCACCAGTTGATCCACCACTTCAGGCCGTTGCAAAAACATAAATAATTTCTCCGCTTCCTGCGGATGCGGCCCGCCGCGGACCACTCCCACTGTATTCGGAATGAGAAGGGTCTCGTCATTCATCGGCAGCGCGATAATGGGCATGCCTTCACGCTGGCCGGCGGCGACATCGTCCGAATCGCTCAGGCCAATTGCCGCCTCGCCCCGGCCGACCATTTTCACAACCACGGAATTTCCCTCCACCAACAGAGGTTTGTTAGCGGCGAGCGCGGAACACCATTGTTCCCAAACAGGCGCACCCCAATGTTGCCGCAGAGCAAGAAAATGCGTCGCCGTGGTGCCGAACTGCGGATACGCGACCGCAACCTTGCCGCGCAAGCTCGCATTGGTCAGTTCCATCAGAGAATGAGGCGCGGACGCCAGCGGCAGCAGGTTGGTATTGATGACCAGACGACGGCTGCGATAACCGAATGAAATCCAGCCGTTCGTTTCGCGAAAAACATTTTGCGCCGCAAGCTGCCGGGTGCGCAGTTCCTCGTTACCCCAGAAGACATCGCATTGCGGATGAGGACGCTCCGCGAGCAGACGATTGGCCATGCCCACGGTCTTGACGGCTTCGCTATCGAACACGGTCAGCACTTTGACGCCAGTTTGCTTCTCGCAATCACGCAGGATGGGCTCGGCATATTCCTGGTCCTGCGCGCAGTAGGCCACGGCGCGAATTCCTTTGCGGGTGAGCATGGGGAGAAGAAAGGAGGCCACGACCGCGATGACCACCGGGATCACCCACCAGAACTGAGCGATGACTTCATCGCGGCCAAATTCGTCCTTGGGCCAGTTGGCGTCTTTTGACGGATTTGAATTTTTGTCCGTCATCGGCCTAAACCGTCCTCCGGTGATAGTACCACCACTCAATCAGCAGCATGACGAAGCCCAGCGCGGCAATGGTGCGCCACAATTCCATGTTGGTCCGCTTGTTGGTGGTGGCGCTCACGCTGGTGTATTTGCCAAGCTGCACCTCTTCACGCGGTTTGATATTACTCTCCGCCGCGTCCAGCAGATCCACGCAAAACGCCGTATCATTCGTGCCGATGCGCAACCGATAGGTGCCTTCCTTCAAGGTGTCGCCGAAAACCAGTTCGTTCGCTTTGGGATCGATCGCTAGGGTCTTCGTCTGACCACCCGGAACGGTGACTTGCGCCGTCGTCACCGGCTCCGACAATCCCAGGCGAAACGGATCACCCGCTTTGACCAGCAACTGGCCGCTCCGCGCATTCGCCGGGTTCAACCAGTCCACGGCATTTGCCACGAAGATGGGAAACGAAACGCGGAGCGGCCAATTGCTTTCGAGGATGTCGAAACCGATCCAGATGATGCGTTGACGTCCCAGATCGCCCGCGAGAATGAGCGGCGCCTGGGGCGCTTCCAGGACCGAAATCGCCCAACTCGGAGTCTTGGCGCTCAGGCTCTCGACCACCTGCACGTTGTCGAAACTTGCATAACGCAGCAACGGGTGATTGGATTTCCAATCCACCAATGCCGGTGCGTCCACATGCGTCACTTCAGGCACCCAGTTGGTATTGATGACGTGAATCGCCAGCACATTGCCCTTGGGCCAGACCGTGGGGGTCACATCGTCCAACACCACGATGTCAAAATCGGTCGCGGCATCCGTCAGATCGGTGGTGCCGGCGAGCACGACGTTGGGCACGGCGCGCAAGGCCCGCTCCAGCAGGCGATTTCCCTTCGACACCAGGAGAATTTTAACGGGTTTGGGCAACAAGCTCACGATCGACGCATGATTGTCCACCGCGAGATCGTCCTTCGCGGTCAATTGCAATGTGAAGACGCCGTCGCGTGATTGTTTCGCGAGAAACACCTGCGGGGAGGTTTCGCCCGCAGGGATGGTGATCGCGCGGGTTTCGACCAACCGCTCATCCAGCCGCAATTCGAGATCGGATTGCTGCACGTTCGTGGAAAAATTCGCGATGCTGGCGTAGATGGCGCGCTGCGTGCCGTCCTCAGGATTGGATCGGACATCCAGCGCGGTAATGCCGATGTTGTTGGCGCTGTTGCCGACACGATGATACACGAGGGGGAGGGCCTTGTTCTCAAACTCATTCAACTCAGGGACCGCGCCATCACTGAACAGATGAATCTCTGGATTGGTTTTCGGATCGAGATCGCGCACCAGCGACTCGGCCATCTTGAGCGCGGGCACCAGGCGGGTCGGGCCGTCCGAGCAAACACAGGATTGCAGCGCCCGGCGCAACGCCGCTTTTTCACTCGTTGCGGACTGTTTCACTTCGGTGTTGGCTCCCGCCTGGAGGACGACCATCTGGTCTTCGCCCGCAAGGCTATCGACCCACTTGAGCGCTTCGGAACGCGCCTTTTCGAAACGGGAAGGCGATTCGTCCGTGGCCTGCATCGAGGCGGAGGCATCGAGAATCACCACCCGCAATTGCGATGGCCGCGCCTTGGTCGCGAAATAAGGCCGCGAGAGCGCGAGCACCACCAGCGCGAGGAGAATGATTTGTAGGATGAGCAGCCAGTTTTTGCGCAGCTTTTGAAACGGAGCGCTTGCCTGGGTCTCCGCGAGATATTTCTGCCAGAGGAAGGTGCTGGAAACCAGCTTCACCACCCGCTTGCGCTTGAGCAGGTAAAAAACAATCACCACCGGAATCGACGCGGCGAACAGAAATCCAAGTGGGGCAAGAAAATGCATGATTAGCCCCACACCTCCGACTGCCGCAGTTGTTTGAGC
>JBGALR010000005.1:0-202013 GCA_044223735.1 Limisphaerales bacterium
CTCCTCATAGTCCGTGCGAACCACTTTCCAACTCGCCCCAAGACCCAACAGCTTTTCAAAGGTTTGTTCCGGCGTCACTTTTACACAATTATATCACCAGCTCTCGGCCTTACAATTCCACTGAAAATGTCGAAGAACCAAGGAACTCCAGCAGACGTTACGCATCCTCAACGAGGTCAGGGGGCGACGCATTCGTGTTTCGGAATACCCGGAGGTATCTAGCACCGCCGAAAATCCATAGAAATAGCAAAAGCCTTTATTGATCTTCAGCAACCGGGAGCAAGCCGATTTCCTCAAGGCACTTGTTAAGGCCGTTCCTCACAGCCTTTGGCGAAGGCCCGTTGTTCGGATAATAGCTGAGCCCTGATCGACCCGCCGCATATGCGAAAGGTTCGGAATCCGGTGATACCCGCATTGCCTCGAAGTAGAGAGTCTTCGTTTTCAGCTTCATGTCGATAGCCCGCCTATATCCGATCAGGTAGCATACTGCATGAGACGCCCTGCGGGGAAATGACATTGCCAGCATGCGACCTATAGCGGGGTCGTCGCCGAAATCGTGCGTATAGTTCTTTCCGGGCATCAGCCCGTCTGTCAATTTCGGCAGACCGGATTCGTATATAGCGTTGGTGACGTTTCCTGAGTCATCGAAATCGGCCTCCACGCGGGCAATGAGATGAACATTGGAGATCGGGACAGTTCCCACATTCCTAAATGTCATCTTGGAGGAGTTTGTGTTGAAGGCTTTGAGGGCCGCCAACTGCGTCTTGCTCAGATTGCTCGTTATTATGGCGTTGGGGATCGGCACGTCCCGAGCGTAGTTGGTGCCAACCGGAATTTGTCCCAAATCCAAGACTGGAATTTCGCAGACAATATCGAGTCGCGGCTCTGTTGATGCGGCTAATTGGTCGCGGCTTATTCCCAAAGATTTGACCATTATGACGGCGATGATGATACCCACGACGGATACCAAGGTCTGGATCGCCGTCCCGTGTTTGTTGAGAAAATCGAGCACCCGTTTTATAAAATTCACCAACGCGCCCACGCTATTTTTCATCATCTTAACCTCTTTTATTGGATCTTCGGGCGCAATTATAAAAACGTTGTATGCTTAGAATCAATTTGTCTAGCCAGAATGAAAACAGGGCTGCAAGCCCCCTTCCGCTTGCAGCCCGAAGCTTTCCTCATTTCAAAAAATTAGTCCTATTTTAACAAATTTTTCACAGCCATCCCACAGGAAATGGAGAAAAAGTGTTGGCTTGACCGTTTAGCCCTGCCACAAGGCAGGGATGAAAAAGAAAACCATCAAACCAACACGGAGCCGGTTTAACATTTTGCGCCAGATCTGCAACTTCATTCCGAAGCACGAAGTTTCCCAAATCGCTCGCCAGACCGGGGTGCAGGAGTTGTGCCGCACGTTCAGTCCTTGGAGTCACACGGTAAGCCTGATGCACGCTCAATTGAGCCATAGCCTCGGTTTAAACGATTTGTGCGATTCGCTGCAACTGCATTCGGGGCCGCTCTCGACCATTCGTGGGGCCCGGCCGCCCAGCCGCAACGGCCTGTCGCACGCCAACCGCGAGCGTAGTCCCGCGATGGCCGAAAAGCTCTTTTGGCGGACGCTGGAGCATTTGCGCGCCCAGTCCCCGGGCTTTGGCGCGGGCCAGAGGCGCGGGCCGGCCTTCCGCTTCAAGGTGCCCATTCACGTGATTGACAGCACGACGATGGAACTGGTGGCCAACTGCCTGGACTGGGCCCAACACCGCCGGCGCAAAGCCGCGGCCAAGACCCATATGCGGTTGAACCTGCAAAGCTTGCTGCCCGGTTTCGTCATTGTGGACACGGCGGCCGAGCACGACAACCGGCGGGCGCGGGAGTTGTGCGCGGGCTTGAAAAGCGGCGAGATCGCCTTGTTTGACAAGGGTTACGTGGACTTTGATCATTTGCGCGATCTGGATGAGCGCGGGGTTTTCTGGGTGACGCGGGCCAAGGACAACCTGGCTTACACCGTGGCCCACCGGCTGACCAGGCCCCAAGGCAAGCTCTTGCGTGATGAAGCCATCATCCTCAACGACCTGGCCAAGTCGGCGCCCGAGTTGATGCGCCGGGTGGTGGCGTTGGTGGAGGTCGACGGCCAGGAGCGGGAGATGGTTTTTCTCACCAACCACCTGAACTGGAGTCCGCGGACCGTGGCCGATCTGTACCGCTGCCGGTGGCAGATCGAAGTATTCTTCAAGCAGATCAAACAGACCTTGCAACTGGCCGATTTCCTGGGGCACAACGCCAACGCCGTGCGCTGGCAGGTGTGGACGGCACTGCTGGTCTACGTGCTTTTGCGTTATTTGAGTTATCTCTCCAAATGGGCGCATAGCTTCACCCGGCTCTTCACCATTCTGCGGGCGGTGCAGTGGGAAAAGCTCGACTTGCTTAAGCTGCTGGCTTGCTATGGGACAGCCAAAGGCAGCTTCCGCAACCTGGCACGACCCGAGCAGGCCTATTTTCCAGGATTCCTATAAGCCTATGGGACAGCATCGCCACCCAAACCAACCTACAAGGGGTCAGCCACCCGCACCGCGAACTTCCAGATCACGTTTTGCGCGGGAACCTCAAAAACCCGAGCTTTTTTAGTCCCGCGGTATCGTATTTAGAAAGAAAGAGGCCAGCCAAGATCAACCTATCTCGCACCGGAATTTGTTGCGGGTTTAAAGTCATCATTATCGGTGGGCGATTCTAAATGCGTCCATGTGGATCCAGATTTACTCGGTCAAACATCGGGAAAAGCGATCCAGAACGGATTTTTCTCGGCGCCCTCGTTTTTAGCATGGGGCGCTCGCGAGAGAACGTGATCGCCTTGTTGCGGATTTCGCCCAAACTGATAGGCATGATGGTGGAAGTCTAACGGGAGTCGCTGCGTTCTCAAGAAGGATTCCAAAGGAAGGATTCCAAAGGACTATGCCGCAAGGCACCACTCCATAATCTGTTTATCGCGATGCCAAGCTTGGGATTATGGCTGTGCAAGATCGTCATGCGTGACCCGCGACGAAATTAATTTTGCGATTCAATGGTTCGCCACCGTAGCGCTTAATTCTTTACCCCATCCGAAATCATCCCAATGGTGGAGGAGGCGTTGCCCTGAAAACGGTTGTTCACACACACAAACGCCTCGCCGCGAAACGCGGGGGCAAACCCGCTGTCGCCGCGAAGACCGACTGGCCGAAAAAAATGGCTGGACGCGTGCAGGCGGTCGAGGCGGCGTTGCACCGCACCGGCACCGCCAGCGCGGCCGAACTCGCCACGCAGTTCAAACGCGCCAAACCCGCCGAAATCACCGAAATCCTCGAAACCCTGGTGACCATGGGCCGCGCTCGGGAGAAGGGCGGAAAGTTCAGCCGCTGAGGAACCACACTGTTTGTAAGGCTTTGCTTTACAATTATAAACACGAACATTTGTTGCAAATAACTAATAATCAATGACATGCAACACTCTGATTGCCTTGCGGCAAAAAAGAGCAAATTGACTAGTTCCCGTTTTCCGTTAGGCTTTAGCAGCGTTCCGTTTGAACCCAACACAGCAAGTCAGACTGGCCTGTTTTTTGGCGGCACCTTCTCTGCTTCTTTTGTGTTGGCTCGGGTGTTGGCAGTAGTCGGGATACTACCCATTGTGGTGAGAGGGATTGAATCTAGATTAATGTTGCGCGGGTTAAATATTGTGGTATCAACCGCGTCCAATTTTAGAGCACGGTGACGACATGAACGACAGCAAGACATCGGGAGGCAATGGAGATTTCACCATAGCGGATGCCATCGCTGAATATCGGGCCAACAAACAAAGGCTTGATGGCATTGGTGCCCTGGCCGATTTCCTCGTCAGCACTAACGCCGATGTTTTAGCCTATCCGAACGACTCCTACGGCGATGCATTGCGCCTCACAGAGGTGATGCTCCGCCACACTCATCGGCAGTTTGTGATTCTGACCGGTGGCGCATGCGGTGGATTTTACATCACGTTGCTGGATCCCTTGAGAGATGCCCTTAATCGCATTCGTGATTCTGGTGGCAAGGGCAGAATGATCATTTTGTCCGAAACATACCCTGAATGGCTAAGAGCCCTGGCAGAGGATTATAAAGGAACGCTTGAAATCGCCAGTGCCAACCCAAGCTTGCCCAAGAAGCATTTCATTGTTTGCGACTCGACCATGGTCCGGGAGGAGGAACTTCACGGAGAATTGACGCTGTCGAGCAAAGCTGATTTGATCAAAGCCAAGGTGCATTTTAATAACCCGGCCAAAGGAAACGAGTTGGAAGGGATGTTTGATTCCCTTTGGTCGGCGTCCGAAACCGACAAATCCGCTCCCCAGCGAAAAACCCAGGCGCCTTCATGGCTGGTATATCAAATGGAAGCCTCGCGGCATCGGCGATTGCCCACCTCTGCAACGGTGGAAAAACAGTTCCGCTCAGTCGAGGAGGGCAGGAAGACTTACGCATCCAATTCGAAGCCTTAGTGGTTTGGGGAAATGCGTGTGGGCGGACACGCGGCTATCAGCCTCCGGTGGACGCCAAAAGCAGTTTCGGCACTGAACACGAAGTTTATTTTCACGAAACGGAGGGACGCGTTTTTAAGCGGACGAAAGACTCCAAATATGGGGCGATCCGCACGGCGAGAGGAACCGCCCGGACCGCCACCCCCTATTTCTACCTGCGTCGGCTGGAGTGGACCAATGAAGTGTTTGATTCTGACTTAAGGTTGGAGTGCATTGTTCCCGCGCCCGTTTCAGCAATCGTCATTTCCCAACCGTTGGCGGTGGCGGAAGATCCCGCCAATCCCACTCCCTGTGACAGTGAAATTATAGTTTTCATGGAACGGATGGGATTCAAATGCGTCGGCAACAATGTTCAGGAATGGTATCGCGAATCCGATAGTTGCAGTGCCTGCGACGCCAAGCCCGAAAATTTCATAAAAACCGCCGACGGAGTACGTCCGATTGATTTGATTGTGTCGAAAGATTTGGGATTTAATCCACTCGACCTTTAACTGACCGAAATCCTCGAAACCCTGGTGACCATGGGCCGCGCCCGGGAGAAGTCGGGAAAATTCAGCCGCTGAGGAATCGTGGCGTTGTGAGCCGCAGTCGCTGGTCGCTCCAACGCATGGATTTTTTCCATCACAGCCGTTCACGTCGTATAGAACGCGCCGGGAATTTCAATTATTGCGCTCGTTCAGCAACCGCAGGATTTCGCGTTCGTGGTCGAGCAATTCCAGAACCCGGCAGGTCTCGTCCGGAATGGTGTCCAGCCCGGCACTGGACATCTCCGCCAGTAGTCGTGTCATTCTGAGGGAATGCGTGCGGCGGTGGCAATCCCACGGCTTCAGCCGGCTGAGCAGCGCCCGCTCGCGCAATACATATTCTGGTTTTCTCATGTCGGCCGATCACACTGCGGTGTAACCGCCCCAGTGAAGCGTCAGGTCCGGCATCGGAACGATCTTTTCCACCCCGAAGGCGGCGTGGCCCTGGATGCGAAGGGCTTTGACCGATGTCAGGGCCAACGGGTCATAGGAGAAGCCAGAGGAACAGAAGACGACGACGGTCCGCAGAAATTGGAGGGGAGATTCCCCACTTGAAGCGACCAGGCCTTCCACGTCGAATAGGCTGGCCGGAAGTTGTAAAAGTGGCCGAGAGCACTGCCCATCATTTTCGCCTTGCCAGGCTTCTGCCGTTTGCTGACTCTCGCGGGCGACCCATTGCGCTTCAGTGCCTAACACTGTTATGAAGATTAAAACTCTGGTGCTTTCGCTGGTGAGCCTGTTGCCGATGTTCGCCTGGTCGCAAAACGAGCTGACCTATACTGTCACCAGCGGCGGGATCACCATCACGGGGTATTCAGAGCCTCAAAGCAGCATAACGAACGTTGTCATTCCAGCCACCATTAACGGCATTTCGGTAACCAGCGTTGGTGGATATGCTTTCGACTACTGCACGAACCTAACCAGTCTGGTGATCGGAAACCGAGTAGGAAGCATAGGTTACAATGCGTTTGACCACTGCAGCAGTTTGACAAATGTGATCATTCCGAACAGCGTGCTGACCATTGGAGACCATGCGTTTGATACCTGCTCAAGCCTGACAAGCGCGAAAATTGGGAACGGCGTGACCACCATCGGGGACATGGCATTCAGTTATTGCACCAACCTCACGAGTTGCGTGATGGGTACCAATGTCTTAGGAATAGGAGATTATGCTTTCTACAATTGCACCAGTCTGACGAACCTCGTGTTTCCTGATAAGCTGATAGCCATTGGAGATTGGGCTTTCGGCTGGTGCGACGGTGTGGATACTATCGCGATCCCGGACCATGTGACGGGCATTGGGGAGTTCGCATTCTACGGCTCAGGCGCGGTTTTGCTGGACATCGGGAATAGCGCGACAAACATTCCGGTCAGTGCGTTCGCGAATTGCACTGGTTTGGGTTACATCCGTGTGGCCGCGGGGAACCCGGCTTATACCGGCAGCGCTGACGGGGTTTGGTTCGATAAGGCGCAGACAACGTTGATTTTATGTCCTGCTCTCTATATCGGAAGTTTTGTCGTTCCCGGCACCGTGACGAATATTGCGGATAGCGCCTTCGAAAACTGCGCCTGGCTGACCAAAGTGGAGGTTCCGCGCAGCGTATTCGTCATCTGGGACCATGCCTTTGACTCCTGCTCCCGTCTCACAAATCTGACATTTTTTGGTGATGCGCCTGCCTTGGGCGATTTTGCGTTCGCGCATGTCGGCGCAGGCGCGAAGGTTTATTATTACTACGGCACCAGCGGTTGGAGTTCGACCTACGGCGGTTTGCCCACGGTAATGTTGCTCACCCCCCCTAAAATTGGTGGCGGTGGTTATGTCGGCATTCAATCCGGCAAATTCCATTTCGCGGTAAAGGGCGCTGCCAATCAAAACGTTACCGTCGAAGTGAGCGAAAATTTGGTGGATTGGGTGGGGCTCCAGGAAATGACCTTATCCGGCGCGAACGACGACTTTGGCGACTCGGAAGGGGCTAACCATCCCAGGCGTTTCTATCGTGTCCGCACGGGTAATCTCCCCACGCCGCCGACGATATTTCCTTACACGGTGACCAACCTTTCTGCCGCGACGGACAACCAGGCAAATTTCATGGTCACGGTGCCGGCGGGGAAAACATCCTTGCAAATCAGCACATCCGGCGGCACGGGTGATTGCGATTTGTACGTGCGTTTTGGTTCTCCGCCCACCCTGTCGACATGGGATTACCGTCCCTATCGGTCTGGCAACAACGAAAGCGTGAACATCTCCAATCCGGCGGCAGGCAACTGGTATATCATGTTGCATGCATACCAAAGTTACTCAGGGTTAACGTTGCAAGCGCAGTGACACAACGCATACGTTTTGGAGCCAGTCTGAAAAAGAGGAATGCGACGGTAAATCCAGGTTTGGAAATTGCGGTGGGAGGCGGATTTCTTTGGGACGTTAATAAGTGTGTCTGTCAATCAAAGCGCGCCAAACAAATGCGGAGGGTCGTGGTCTGCTTTGAGGATTACCCAAGGCAGTCCCGGAACGGGATAACCATCGGCTGAATGATCCAATCCTTTTCTTCAGGATTGTCGGAAGTGGTCCCCTCGCTGTTATTTCCCCTCTTAATTCTTTACCCCATAGAGAAGCATCCCAATCGTGGAGGGGGCGTTGCCCTGAAAACGGTTGTTCACGTACACAAACGCCTTGCCGCGAAACGCGGGGGCGGTGACGCGGCGCACCAGTTCGCGACCAGTCGCAAGGCCTTCGGGACAGATTTCCTGGATGTTGTTGTACGGCATGAAGGCATCCACGGATTCCTGATATTGCCGGCCCAACTGCTGAAGACGTGCGCGGCTTTGCGTTTTTCTGACGCTCTCGGAGAGATCGCCCTCCCTCGAAGGCGGACTTGGAGGCCCGAACCTGACTGGCCCCGCATGCGGGACCGTGCCTTAAATTGTCGTTGGACTATTGGACAGCCTTTGTCCCACCCCCTGGTTTAGGATCGCGGGGCCGGTGGATTTGTTCTTTGACAATAACGGGGACTACGAAATGCAGAATGGAGAATGCCAATTGCGCCGTGCCTTGTTGGCGGCCCGACAGAGCCGGGACGGCTCTGCCACTATTTTGAAGGTAGGGCGGCCTCTCCGAGGGCGCCGGAAGAAAAATTGATACTTCGGCGGACTCGAAGAGTCCGACCTGCCGTCTTGTTTGGCTAACGTTGATAAGAAATATTTGGGCGGTCACTGAGACCGCCGGGATGTCACTTTCTTTCCGGCGCCCTCGGAGAGGTCGCCCTACCTCGAAGAGCGGGCTCTGGCGGACCCCGTAGGCGGGGTTGGTTACGTTGGGGGCGGGGTTGGAGCTGGCGTGGTTCGGGCAAGTCGTGGAGCGGTACGGCATGGGACGCCATGGGGCGCAGCGTTGCGCAGCCGGTTTTTTGAAGCGGCGCGGGAATGGAAATTCGCAGAAATGTAAATTTTACGAAATTAACCGAAGAGGAGTGAAAAATGTTGATTTTGAACTTTGGAATGGAGATTGGGAATACCGGAATGTGCGATGGGGGTGAAGCGGCTTTTAGGACGGTTCGACCCGGTTCGATACCCTTCGCGCCGTTTGTGCATGGTGTGTACTTTGGGTGGGGTGGGATGAGATTTACCCTCATTTGCGGGTATTGCGAGGTTCTTCCGGCGGTAGTTACTTTGCCTTTAGAAATGTGCGCTGACTTGATTGTACGACTGGCTTGGTTCAGTCCGGCCTCCTTCACGCACGCGACCCGATTCAGCCGCTAAACAGCTCCATTCCCGAATGATGCATCCAAGGTTCAAAATTACGACGGTCGTCCTGGCCATGGCGCAACTTTTGGTGTTCGCCGGGACGAGCGCGTCGGGGCAGGTGATTGTCGCGGACGATTTCAACGTGACGGGCAGCGGCACCGGTTTCGGCCTGAACGCGGGCGTCAATACCGGCATCAATCCGCCGGCCACGCGGCTGACCGGTTCGGCGACGGCCAACCTGCGATATATCGCGACAGCCACCAGCACGAAGGCGACCACGGCATTCAGCATCGCCGCGAACAAGCTCCGCACAACGGCGCTGGCCAATCCGGGTCGTTTCACGCTTTCGGCGAATGGCTCGACACCGTTCGATTTCGGACCGGCCCTGGGTGCTACGACGGCGTCGCCGACCAATCCGGTGGTGTACGATCTCGCGATTCGCATGGCCAACAGCACGCCGGGCGTGCAGCGATTTTCGTTCGCGCTTGCGGTGGCCGAAGGGGACGCGACGACGTGGGATTTTGGCATCCAGGTTTTTCACACGGCCGCGAGTGATAATTTTTACACGATCGGGAAGCGGATTGATATCGCCGCGGCCGGCGTGGCGGCGGACATCAATTCCTTTATTACGAACACGGCACCGGGCACCTATGGGACGGAAGTTGGTTTTTTAATTCGAGTGACTGATGCCGGCGCGGAAACCACCGGATATCATTCGCGCGTGCAGGTTTCGATGGATAATGGAGTCACCTGGATTTACGATACGGCCACCGATCCGGATTTGCCCAATGGCTGGCGGCTGGACGGCCCGGGCCGGTACATATTGTGGGATGTCGCGCCTGACGCCGGGAATGTCACTTACGATAATTTTTCCATTCGGATGGTGCCGGTTTCCGCCGCGTTGGTTTCACCGGCGGATGGCGCGGTGAATCTCGGCGCGTCGCCGAACCTGACCGCCACCGTATCGAATACGCTGCCGGACGCGGTGAACGTCACGTTTTATGGGCACGAGGTGGGCAAGCCGTATCCCGGCCCCGACTTTTTGATTCCGGTGCTGCCGGACACGCAAAACTACGCGCGCGAAGCAGCCGGCAGCGGCACGGCGGTGCGGGGGATGTGGTACGCGCAGACGGAATGGATCATTACCAACCGGGTATCGCGCAACATCGCGTATGTTTCGCAACTGGGCGACATTGTTCAGAACGGCGACATTTTGAGCGGCAGTCCCAATGACAACGAATGGGAAATCGCCACCAACGCAATGTATCGTCTCGAAAGTCCGTCGCGGACGTTGCTGCCCCAGGGCATTCCGTATGGCTGCGCGGTGGGAAATCACGACCAGGAACCGAACGGCGATCTCGACGGCACGACGACGCACTACAATTTGTATTTCGGCACGCCGCACTTCGCCGGCAAGAAGTATTACGGCGGCCATTACAGTTCGAACAACGACAACCATTTCGATTTGTTCAGCGTGAGCGGCCTGGATTTCATTGTGTTTTATTTCGAGTACGATCGCTACGGCGCGACGGTGCTCGACTGGGCCAATGACGTGCTGGCCACGAACCAAAACCGGCGCGTCATCGTGGCCACGCACCACGCCGGGAGCGACAATACGCCGAGTTCCCACAGCGCGCAGGGGGCGGCGATTTATGCCGGATTGAAGGCGAACACCAATTTCTTTTTGATGCTCGGCGGTCATGTATTTGCGAACGGCGGTGAAGGCTCGCGTTCCGACACTTTCAACGGCCGCACGATGCGCACCCTGGTTTCGGATTATCAGGGGCGCTTCAACGGCGGCAACGGGCTGATGCGGTTGATGTACTTTTCGCCGAGCAACAACCTGGTGTCCATCAAGACCTACTCGCCCTACACGGATACGTTCGAGACCGACGCTGATAGTCAGTTTACTTTCAGCTATAACATGCAATTGCCGACCGGCGCCGGCACGCCCGGAACGGCCTACGCCGCCATCGGCACGAACACCAACGTGCCGCCCGGGACGCAAACGAGTTTCGCGTGGTCCGGTTTGCAACCGAACAAAACCTACGAATGGTATGCGGTGGTGACGGACGCGGCCGGCGGCACAGTGACCACCGGTGCGCGGCGTTTCACTACCACGGTCAACTCAGCTCCGCTCGCCAGCAATGTCGTGGTGACCGTGGTGGGCGATCAGCCGACCCAGGTGACGTTGCAAGGCTTCGACGCGAACGGCGACGCGCTGACTTTTCGCACCAACACCCAGCCCATACGCGGCTTGAACAGTAATTTCAACCCGACCACCGGCACGCTGACCTATTCCCCGGCGCGGGGATATCGCGGGCTCGATCGGTTTACGTTCGTGGCGAACGACGGCTTCGCCGACAGCGCGCCCGCCAATTTTGATTTGAATGTGACCGCCCCCGCGGACAGCAACACGAACGGACTGCCCGATGCCTGGGAAGCGCAATATGGCGTGACAGATCCGGCGGCTGATGCCGACGGCGACGGCCAGAGCAATCTCGCGGAATATTTTGCCAATACGAATCCGACGAACAGCGCATCGGTGTTTCAGATAGTTGGGACGGTTCAGACGAACGGCGCGTTCGTATTGACCTGGTCGGCGGTGGGCGGCTCGCGGTATCGGCTGCAATACTCGGACACCGACGCCAGCGGGCCGTTCACCGATGTATTCCAGCCGGTCGCCCTCGAAATGAACGCCAGCCCGTATGGCGCGGCGGCGACGCAAGCTTTCACCGATAATTATACGCTGACCGGAGTGCCCGCGAACGGCGCCCGTTATTATCGGATCAAAGTCGTTCCGTAATTTTTCAGAATAGATTGCCAGGAAGGTGGGGTGAGGAACAATGCTGGCTTGTCGGGCGTCGTCACGTTGCTGCGCAACCATTTTCGGACGTGCCTTTTCCGAAAAATACATTGAGATATTATCGAATCAAAATCGTCCAATGACCGTCCGAAGTTTTACCCAAAATCAAAATCAGGTTCCGAAATGCTGAAGCTCAAATCACGCCCCGCATACACTTGCACCTTTTCGACCCTTGCCACAGCCCTCTCGGGAGTCCTGCTGACGGCGCTGCTGACGTCCGGCTGTTCCAGCGCGAAACCGCGTGCGGAGGGCGCCGGTCGTACGTATCAGAATCCGGTGTATGCCGGTGATATGCCGGACCCTTCGGTGCATCGGTTTGGGGATTATTATTATGCATTTGGAACGACCGGCGCCGGCCGTTTGCCGGACGGTCGGATCTTCACACTGCTGCGGTCACGCAACCTCGTGGATTGGGAGAAGCTGGGCGGAGCGCTCGTGCCACCGGACACCAATGCCGCCTATCAATATTGGGCGCCGGAGATCACCGAGAACGGGGGCAAATACTATCTGTATTATTCGATGGGCGGCGTGGAGCCGGAACGCTTTTATCTGAGGGTCGGCATCAGCGACAAACCTGAAGGTCCGTACATTGATAGCGGCAAGGTGCTGGTGGACGCCGAGACGAACCGCTTCACCATCGATGCCTTTCCCTACCGCGACGACGACGGCCAGTGGTATCTCTATTACTCCTGCAATTTTCCGTATGAGACCGGCGACTTGCACGCGGGCACCGGCATCGTGGTGGATCGGCTCGTGGACATGACACGGCTGGCGGGCGAGCGGCAGGTGGTGTTGCGGGCGTCGCACGACTGGACATTGTACGAATCCAATCGCTGGATGGGCGTTTATGGGCAGACTTTCAACTGGCACACGATTGAAGGGCCGTGCGTGTTGAAACATGATGGTAAGATTTATTGCATCTACAGCGGCGCAAACTGGCAGACGCCGCGTTATGGACTGGATGTGGTGACGGCGTCGAAGCCGCTCGGCCCTTACAGCGGAGCCGGTGATTCGGCGAAAGTGCTGCACGGTATTCCCGATGAAGTGCGCGGGCCCGGACATAATTCGGTCGTGCTCGGCCCTGACGGAAAAACGCAATACGTCCTTTATCATGCCTGGGATAAAAGAATGAAACGACGCCAGCTTTGTGTGGACAAACTTGACTGGACCCCGGACGGACCGCGCTGCACCCCCACCGTCACGCCGCAACCGGCGCCCTGACAGTCTCATAATTTCACAGAGGTTGTCATGAAGCTCACATTGTATCTGGTCATCGCCCTGGTTCTTTCCGCTGCGCCCGCGAAAGCGTGGAATGGCGTGGGGCATCGGATTGTCGCCGAAATCGCGTGGCGCAAGCTCGATGCAAAAGAGCGGGCGGGTGTGTCTGAATTATTGCGACAGCATCCGCACTACAAGTTGTTCCTGGCGGCGGACGTGCCGTCGGGCGTGAGCACGAACGAGTGGACGTTCCTCACCGCTGCCGTATGGCCGGATTGGGTGCGGCGCGGCAAAACGACCCGTCCCCCGGAACCGGAATCCGTGACCAAATACGACCTGTATCCGCATGCGTTGGGACATCCCTTTTTGCGTGCCGGGGATACGAATCGCGCGTTGCTGGAAAACTTTTTTGTCGCAAAGCCCGATGCGGAGATGGTGTTGTCGAACTCCATCGCGGCCTTGAAAAATCCGGAGATCGGCCCTCCTGAGCGGGCGGTGAGTTTGTGCTGGGTGCTGCATTTGATGGGGGATTTGCACCAGCCGTTACACGCGGCGAATAGAGTGACAGCCAAGAAGCCGGGCGGCGAGGGATTGGGTGGTTCCTTCATTGTCCGTAAACCGAACGGCGAACAAATCAATCTGCACGCGTTCTGGGACCAATTGCCGGGCCTGGACGGATCATACAAAGCCATTGAGGCATCGGCCGCGAGACTCGCTGCCGCTGCGAACCTCCAGCCCGCGAGGCTCAAGGAATATCAACAGGATGGGACGGTTCCGGCCTGGGTGCAGGAAAGCTTCCGGGACGCGGTGGCCTTTGCCTATGCGGAGGACAAGCTGGAATACGTGAACGAGCAGGATTTGAAATCCGGCAAAGTCAGGGCGTCGGCCGTGCCAAAATTGCGCGCGGAATATGTTGCGGGCGCGAAGGAGATTGCGGATCGCCGCGTGGTTCTGGCGGGGCAGCGTCTGGCGGATGCGTTGAAGCAAGTTTGGTAACGCGGATTCGCTGGCTCACGCCTGCCGGCTTCTGCTATTGTTCCCGAGTCTTGGGTCGGGTAACAGGAGTAAATTATTGATGGTCGGAAGTCAGGCGTGAGACGGCACCGAATCATTTTGCTGATGCTGGCCGCGTGGAGCGGTTGTGGAATCGCATGGTTGCGCGCCGCCGCGCCGGACCTTGCCGAAAATATCCCCGCCACCTTCATGCGGGACGACACGAACTCCGTTTCGGAGTTCATGCTGAGCTCGTGGAAAACTGGCGACGGCCTGCCGGTCAACGAAATCCAGGGTATTGCCGAAACGCCGGATGGTTATCTATGGCTGGGAACGCATCAGGGCCTGGTCCGCTTCGACGGCGCGCGTTTTCAAAGTTTCCTCACTGTCCCCACAGGCTTGCGCTACGGGACCAGGGTGGAACCGCTGGAGGTGGACGCCCTCGGGCGGCTGTGGTTTGCGCCGGACGAAGCCGGATTGATGTATCGGGATGCGAACGGGTTCAAAGAGGTGCTGACCAATGGTGTCGCCCTCACGGCGCGGGTGGAAAATCTGTGCAGTGACGGCACGAACGGCATGCTCTGGGTTGAAGCCAGCGGCGGCTTGGGACGGGCTTCGATTTATCAAACCGACGAGTCGGCGGCGATCAAAGGCGGCAACGCAGCGGGAGCTTCCAAGTGGATGCGGGATTTCGAAGGGCAATTGTGGTTGTCGAATCCGCGTGCGCTTCGGCGTTATCAAAAGGGCACATGGCACGACGTGCCGCTGCCGGGGACGGCGTCTTTTGTGGCGACTCCCAGACACGCCGGTGGCATCTGGTTCGCCCGTGAAGCGCGGCTGCGCTATGTCACGGCGGATGGCAAAATCCATGAGGTAGCCGCGGTTCCCTGGCGCGGCCAGACCCGGGTGCATTGCATGCTGGAGGATTCGCGGGGCCACCTGTGGCTTGGCACTGTGGGGCAGGGGCTTTTCTGTTTTGAAGGCGGGAGTTTCAAACAGGTGGTGCCGACGGCGAGCAGCATCAATTGTCTCTATGAAGACAGTCAGCAAAATCTCTGGGTGGGCACCCGCGGCAGCGGACTGATCTGCGTGCGTCCCCGACAATTTTTCATGCACGACCTGGCCACCGGTTTGCAAAACGAATTTGTACGAAGTCTCTCCCAGGACAACGAAGGCCGCGTGTGGGTGTTGACGGCGGAAGGCGGGCTGGGCTGGTGGTTGAATGGCGTCTGGCATCAATTGGGTGAAGCGGACGGCTGGCCCGGGTCCGATTCGCTTAGTGTATGTCCGGCGAAGGATGGCGGCGTCTGGATTTCCACGGCTCGACGCGGATTGTGGCGTTGGAAAAATGGCCGGCTGTCGCGGGTGCCACTTGGTGCGAAGGCGCCGCGCGAATCAATCATGGACCTGGCTGAGGACCGTCGCGGACGCTTGTGGATGGTAACGGACAACTCAGGGATTTTCTGTCTGGAAACCAACAAACTCACGGCCTACTCAACGGCCGAGGGTCTGCCCAGCGCATTGATCCGCCGCGTGATCGAGGATGACGCAGGCGACATTTGGGCGGGTGATTGGGAGGGTGGCATTGCAAAATTGAAGGGCGATCGCTGGCAACTGGCCCGCCCGCCGAGCGGCCACAGCGACGCGGTGCGCAGCATGGTGGCGGCCGACGGCGCGCTTTGGGTCGGGACCAGCGCGGGAGGTTTGTTGCGCTTGAAGGACGGACAAACCGCGCGTATTTCACTGGAGCAAGGCCTGCCGGATGTAAGCATTCGGCAACTGCTGCTCGACGGTCAGGGTTACCTTTGGGGCGGCACACCGCACAAACTCTTTCGAGTGTCGCTGCGCCAGTTGAACGCGGTGATGGATGGGAACGAGCAGCGCATTGAGCCGATCGGTTATGGGCGCAGCGACGGCCTGCCCGATGTGTCGTTCGCCTCCTGGTGTGATCCAAGGTGCTGGCGCACGACCGACGGCGAACTGTGGTTTGCCACCGCCAGCGGCGCGCTTCATTTTCAGCCGGGCGAATTGAGCGAAAGCAAACCCCCGCAGGCAGTGCTGGAACAGACCTTGTTAAACGGTAAGCCGGCGCTGCTGCGCGACCTTCGACCCGGAGCGGGGCGGCTGGAGTTTCGTTTTACCGCGCCTTGCCTCACCGCGCCGGACCGCGTGCGTTTTCGCTACCAATTGACCGGCGTCGATCCGGGTTGGGTGCAAGCTGATAGCCGCACCGCAACCTATGGGAGCATCCCGGCGGGGGAACATCTGTTTCGGGTGGAGGCATCCAGCCCGGATGGCGTCTGGGGTTCGGAGCCGGTATCCGTCGCCCTGTCGGTCACACCCTATTTCTGGCAGACGAGCTGGTTCCTGGCGGGCGTCGCCGCTGCGCTCGCCGGCGGCGGCATGTGGATTGTGCGGCGCGCCACAGTGCGGCGCTTGAGGCTGCGCCTGGAGGAATTGCGCCGGCAACATGCCATGGATCGTGAGCGCACGCGGATCGCGCAGGACATCCATGACGAATTGGGCGCGAGCCTGACGCGCATTGGGTTGCTCGCCGACATGGGCAAGCGTCATCAGGCCGATCCGCCGGCGGTCGTGCGCGATTTGACCCAAATCTCACAGACCGCCCGCGAAAGCGTGGCGGCGATGGATGCCATCGTGTGGGCGCTCAATCCACGCAACGACTCGCTCGATCATTTCGCCAATTACCTGGCCCAATACACGCGCGAATTTTTCCGTCCGACGGAATTGCGCACCCGGCTGGACCTGCCGCCCAATCTTCCCCCGCAGCCGCTCGCGGCGGAGACCCGCCACGAATTGTTTTTGCTCGTCAAAGAGTCCTTCAATAACGTCGTCCGCCACGCGGGTGCTTCCGAGGTCAGTCTCTCGCTGGCCTGCACGAACGGCGATTTGCGAATGGTGATCGAAGACAACGGCAAAGGACTCTCCAACGATTCCGCCGACAACGGCGGCAACGGCCTGGTGAATTTACGGGAACGGGTCCAGCGGCTGGGCGGCGCGCTCACCATTGAAAGCGGCAATGGTCAGGGGGTTAAACTGGATTTTGTCGTCCCGATGGCCAAACTGAATCCCAATTGATTTTTATGTCGCTCCGAGTTGGAATTGTTGAGGACGATTTGCGATGGCGCACCAGCTTGGAATCATTGTTGCGCGAGGCGGGCGGCGTGGAGTGCGTGGGGAGCTACAGCACTGGCGAGGATGCGATCAAGGGAGTTCCCGCGCAACGGCCGCAGATTGTGTTGATGGACATCAACCTGCCCAAGATGTCGGGCGTGGAATGCACCCGCCAGTTGCGGGCGCTCGTGCCGGATATCCTCATCATCATGCTCACGGTGTACGACGACAGCGACCGCATTTTTCAAGCGCTGCAAATGGGGGCTAACGGTTACTTGCTGAAACGCGCCTCGGCGGACGAGATTCTGCAAGCGATTCAGGATGTCCATCGCGGCGGCGCGCCCATGTCGCCTTATATCGCCCGCAAGGTTGTGCAGTCCTTTCAGCATCAAGCTCCCGCAACCCGCTCTGATGACGTGCTGTCCAAGCGCGAAACCGAGGTGCTCGGCTACGTGGCCCGGGGCTATAGCGATAAGGAAGTCGCCGAGGCGCTGGGTTTGACGACCGCCACCGTGCGCAGTTATCTCAAGACCATTTACAGCAAGTTGCACGTGCATTCCCGCACCCAGGCCATTACCAAGGCGGCGAAGTAGGCAAGCGGGCAAATTTAACCTCCACCGTCCTCCTGCAGCCACCCTCGCTACCCTCATTTGCGGGTATTCACAATCTTGCGCCATTTCGCGTAACCTACCGATGCTGGCAACATAACGTTGTCGTGCTTCGCGAAAACGCGACGGTGGGTCGCCGTGGGTTTTCAAGGCATGGGCCAGCGGCCGATAATGTTGGGACTCGCTATGAACAAGAGCTTATTGGGCAAATCCGCCGGCATCCTCCTGCTTGCCGCCGTGTCGGTTCACGGGCAGACGTTAATTTCCGATACTTTCACCATTGCCAATTCGGGCAGCGGATTCGGGCTTGGCTCCGGTGCCAATTCGGGGATCAATCCGCCAACCACGCGCCTGACAGGGTCGCTCGCCCCCAACATGCGCTACCTGGTGACCGATGCCACCAAGGGCGTCGCCAACTACACCATCAACGCCAATCGCCTTCAGGTTGCCGCCGCCGCCAGTTCGGGCCGCTTTACCCTTTCGACGGACGGCTCCACGCCCTACGATTTTGGTTCGGCGCTCGGCACCAGTTCGGCGAGTGCCGGATCGCCGGTGTCCTATAATGTCACGATCAGCCTGGACAACGACACCGCCGGCACGGCGCGCTTCTCGTTCGCGCTGGCCACTGCGGAGAACAATGCGAATTTTTGGGATTTCGGCATCCAGCTCTACAAAGCCAACGCGGCCGACACCTTCTACACCATCGGCAAGCGCATCGACCGCGTCTCCTATACCGGCGCGACGGACAGCACCGGGACGACGGCCGACATCAACGCCCCCATCACCACGACCGCGGCCGGCACCGCTGGCTCCCAGTTGAATATCCTGATGCACGTCATCGACGCGGGCGCTGAAGGCACGACCGCTTTCAATTCCCGCATCCAGCTTTCGCTCGATGATGGGGCCACCTGGTTTTACGATACGTCCACTGATACGGCGCTCACGAGCGGCTTTCGGTTTGACGCCACCAGCCGCTACTTTGTCTGGGACATCGCGGCCAACGCGGCTGTGAGCTATGATAATTTTTCCGTGACGATGGTGCCGGAGCCTTCTGTTTTTTCACTCGTCGCACTGGCGGGTGTTTTGGGCCTGGCCCGTCGTTGGCGGAAATAATCGGGCGGGCATCCTGATTTGGAAAGCCGTGGACTTATGAGGTTGTTGAAGGTCGTGGCGGCTGCATTGCTGCTATTCGGGGCTCCGCTCGCACAAGCCGATCCGCGTCCCAATTTTCTTTTCATCTTTATCGATGATATCGGCTGGGGCGATCTCTCCTGTTACGGCAGCACGGTTACCAACAAGCAAGGTCAGGTAATCACCCCCAACCTGGATCGGCTCGCTTCCCAGGGAATTCGCTTCACGCAAGGCTACGTCGCCGCGCCTATTTGCTCGCCGTCCCGAGTCGGTGTGCTGACCGGCATGAACCCGGCGCGGTATGCCATCTACAGTTTCCTCGATAACAAAGCTTCCAATGCCGCCCGCAACATGGCGGACTGGTTACAGCCGGATACCGTTACCGCGCCGCGCCTCTTCAAAAAAGCCGGCTACACCACCGGCCAGTTTGGCAAATGGCACATGGGCAACGGCCGTGATGTGAACAACGCGCCTCCGCCCGCCTCCTATGGATTTGACCAATCGCTGGTTGCTTTTGAGGGAAATGGCAATCGCCTACTCTACTATAACGATAACGGAACCAAATATGGCCTCTCTCAGCAAAACGAGGATGCCACGGTTGGAACCTATACTTATTGCTATTTTTATGAGGCAGCCGGAAAGCACACGGATGCGGCGTTAACGTTCATAACGAACGCGGTAAACGCGGGGAAGCCGTTCTACGTCCATGTGCCCTATAACGACGTGCATTCGCCGTATAACGTCCCACCCGGTCAGGAAAACGATTTCGACCACATCACCAGCGACGTGGACGCGATGACCTATCTCGGCGAGTTGCACAATCTCGACAAGCAGATCGGTCGTCTGGTCGGCGCCGTGGACGCGCTGGGCGTCGGCAGCAACACGCTCGTCGTAATCGTCGGCGACAACGGCGCGCCCAACGACAATATCAACCAGATCCTCAACCGCAACGGAGGCCTGCGCGGCGGCAAGGGAAACCTTTACGAAGGTGGTTTTCGCGAACCCTTCTTCGTTCGCTGGCCCGGCACCGTGCCCGCGGGAATCGTAAATTCCAACACCGCCGTTTCCACGCTGGATTTGCTGCCGACCTACTGCGATATCGCGGGAGTTCCCTTGCCGAACGCGCCTTTCGCTGGCGAAAGCATGAAGGATGTTTTTTTGGGTGCCACCCGCCAGCGCGCGCGGCCGTTGTTCTGGGAGTTCGGCACTGTCTCCGCCCAGACGCCGGGTTCGCCAAAGCTGGCCATGCGCAACGGTAATTACAAATTCATGCGCGACCCGGACGGCACGAAGCGTGAACTGTATCTCATTCCCCAGGACCGCGCCGAGGCGACCAACCTTGTGGCGAATGGCGCCTATGCGAGCGTGGTGACCAATCTCGAAGCGCAATTGATGAACTGGTACAATGAGGCCGTGCTCGGCGAGGTCGGAGACACTTATAGTTGCGGTTCCACCAACTTCTCCGGCCCCGTCATTGCCGATACCTATAACGTGACGGGGAGCAACTCCCCAACCGCCGGGTTCGGCGCGGGCGCGGGCGTCAATTACCAACTTTCGGGCCGCCAGACGGGTGCCAGCGCCGCGTCGCTGAGCGGCTATCGCCTCGGCGGAACTGGCGGAACGGTGCCCCGTGTCGCTTCGGATTTCAGCATCACGGACAACCGTCTCTCCGCCGCCGCGCGCAACGGCAACGGCCGTTTTGAATTTACCGCCGACGGCACCACCGCCTTCAATTTCGGCGGTTACCTCGCGGGCCGGACCTATGAGTTGTCTGCGCAATTGACCATCGAAGTGATTGGCGCCACCTCCCAGCGCATGTCCTTGAGCATCTCCGACGCGAGCAACGCCGCCGTGGATGCGGTGGACTTGGGCCTGCAAATCGGCACCGACAGCGCGGGCGCACTCGGGGTGTTCAAGCGAATCGACGCGCCTTCCAGCAGTGGCGGGGCGGATGTTAATACCAAGATCATCGGCGGCCTGCCGATCGGAACGCCCATCAGCCTCAAGGTGCGCGTGGTGGATTACAACGCAAACATGATCGATTTCAATTCGACCTACGAAATCTTTGTGAATGGCACGAGCGTGAACACCGGCTCCTTCCGGTTCAACGCCTCCACGACGGCGCGCTATCTCATTTTCGACGTCGCCGCCCACGAAGCGCCGGTGCATTACGACAATCTGTTGCTGACTGTGATCGGCGGCACCGGCGGGGACATCCTGTGCCGCAAACCGATTCTAAGCCTCTCCGAACTGGTTCCCAGTTCCACCAATGCCGGCAGCGCGCGCCTGTTCTGGACCGTCCAGCCGGGTGTGACCGTCCAGCCCCAATGGGCGCCCACGCTGAACAACTGGGTCGCTATCACCAACGGCGGCCAGCCGTTGGAAATCACGACTCCTCATGGCTCATTTCAGTGGCTGGAAGTGCCGGTGCCGGCCAGCAACCAGAGTTCGTTTTTTCGGTTGAAGAAAGAGTGATTACCCTGCGCCTCCGGGCGGGCCTACCCTCATTTGCGGGTATTTGCGGTGCCGTGTTCCGGGCGTAGTTTGCATGGGTCCGCGTCCGTCGCCGGTGCGTGCAGGTGTGCCGCGCCAGTTGAGAGTTCGTTGTAGCAAATACCCGAGGTCGCGAGCGGTGTCGCTGCCTCAAAAAACCATAAGTTATGAGAATCAAACCAGCATCCCTTCTATTCGGACTTTTCTTGACTGCCCTGTCCGCCGGTTCCGCCGGGGCGGCGACCACCATTGTCGCCGACAACTACAATATCGCCAACTCTGGTTCTGGTTTCGCGCTGGGCAGCGGCGTTAATTCCGGGATCAATCCGCCGACCACGCGATTGACGGGAACGTTCGCCGCCAATCTGCGTTACGTGAAAGTTTTTGGAGCTAAGGCCGACACCGCTCATTACATCACCAATAGCACCAAACTCGGCGTTGCGCGGGTGTCCACCGATAGTTCCACCCTTTCGCTTTCCACCGGCAGCACGCCTTATGACTACAGCCCCGCGCTGAACATTCTCGCCACCAGTCCGGCGCAGCCCGCGACCTATGAGATGACGATCAATATGCTGAATGGCGCCGCGGCGAATCAACGTTGCTCGTTTGCCATCAGCTCCGTCTCAGGCACGGCCACGACCTGGGATTTCGCGATTCAACTCGTGCATGTCAACACCAGCGACACCTTTTACACGGTTTACAAGCGGGTCAGCGCCAATTCCAGCGGCGGCGCGGCGGTCAATGCCGTATTGACTACGGTCCCATACCCGGCCGAGGCTGCGTTTCTGATTCGGGTTACCGACGCGGGCGCGGAGCCGGGATCTTTCAATTCCCGGGTGCAGGTTTCCACGAACGCGGGCGTGAGTTTCGTGTATGACACCGTGGGCGACCCGGACCTCCCGTCCGGCTTTCGTTTCACAGGTTCCAGCCGGTTCATCTTCTGGGATATCGCGGGCGGCGCGGGTCCGGTGACCTACGATAATTTCTCGCTGAACTGGATCTCCGGTCCCACGGCGGCGACGCGTATTTGGAATGGCGGCGGTGCCGACGATAATTGGAGCTCGCCCAACAACTGGGGCGGCATCGCTCCCGTCACCGGCGACTCACTGGTGTTCAACGGCACGACCCGGCAAAACAACAACAACGACATCAGCGGGCTGAGTGTGCCGTGGGTGACTTTCAACAACGGCGGCTTCACGCTGAATGGCAATGAGTTTTTCAATAACACCGGCTTCACCAACGCCTCCGGCATCAACACAATTGCCGGCCCCCTGACCTTTCTATCCACGGCCGGCAAAAACTTTTCCCTGGCCAGTGGCAGCGAACTGGTGCTGAACAACACCACCACGGTTGAGGTGAACGGCGATAATACCATCGGCGGCGGCGGGACCTTGCGGGTGAAGGGCGCCATGAACATCGGGCAGGCCTCGTCCGCCATTCCGGCATTCGTCATTAACGAAGGCAAGCACGTTGTGGATGGCGGCACGTTCGCTTCTCGCGGGGGTTATCGAATTGGTTCCGTCGCCACCGGCACGGGCGCGCAAACCATCGTGTCCAACAATGCGACCTTCAATCTCACCGTCGCGGCGGCCAACCTGCGCGTCGGCGACAGTGCAAATCCAAATACCGCCCGACTGGTGGTTAACAACAGCACGCTCACGATGGCAAGCGGTGGCATGGGCATTCCTTACGCCGCGGGCGCCACGGGTGAAGTCGCGCAGACTGGCGGAACGGTGTCGGGAGCGATCCTGAACTTCAGCCAGTCCGGCGCCGGCATGGGCACATACACGCTGAAAAACGGCACGCTCGATCCGATACAAATCAAAAAGACGACAGCCGCCGGGGTGGCGTCGATGTACTTTGATAATGCCATCCTTCGATCCAGTCCCGGTGTCAGCAACGCGTTTTTCACCGGCCTTAATACCGCGGAGATTCAAGCGGGCGGCCTTACCTTCGACGCGCAGGCGGACGTGACCGTGGGTCAGGTGCTGAGCGGCGCGGGTCAGTTGGTGAAAACCAGCGGCGCGGCCGTCACTCTGACCGGCGCGAATACCTACACGGGCAACACACTCGTGCAAGCCGGAAAGCTTTCCCTGCCGACGGTGCAAACCAACACCACTACAATTCAGGTGAGCGATACGGCGGAATTTGGCGTGAACGTGAGGTCGCAGGGCACGACATTGCAGGCGACCGCGTTGAATTTCAACGGCGCGTCCTTCAGCACGCTGAGTTTCGATCTCGGCAGCCTGTCCACTCCGACCGCACCGTTGATGCGGGTGACGAGTCTCTCGGTCGCCGGCCCGGTGACCATTAACGTGGCGAACGGCCTGCAACTGACGACCGGCCAATTCGTGCTGGTGGACTACAGTGGCTCGATTGCCGGGGGCTTTCAATTCACGCTCGTCGGGTTGCCGTTGGGTGTGGTCGCCACTTTGTCGAACAACGTCGCCAACAGCTCCATCGACCTGGTCATCACGGGCGTGCCCGGCCTGATTTGGAGCGGCGCGATCAACGGCGACTGGGATGGCAGCACGACCAATTGGATCAGCAAGCAAAGCGCGCAACCCACGGCCTACTCGGACGGTCTTCCGGTCGAGTTCCTCGATGGCGCGAGCAACCCTTCGATCAACATCGTCGGATTCCCGGTGCCGGCGACCATTACGGTCAGCAACAATTCCCTGCCTTACACGTGGTCCGGCGGCGGAATTACCGTCGGCACCCTGAAAAAGACCGGCACCAGTTCGCTGACGCGCATCGACGGCCAGCCGGACGCGATCACGACTTTGGAATTGAACCAGGGAACGTTCGTCGCGAGCAGCGGCGCCAACGGCACTTTCACCACCACGTTGATCGACAACAGTCCGAGCACGGGCACGTTCGCGAAAGCGGGAGCGGGCACCTTGACGATCACCTCCACCAACAATACCTATGCCGGAACCGTGTCCATTCAGGAAGGGACGGTTAAAGCCGGCAATGACCGTGCACTCGGCACGGCGGGCGGCGGTAATGTGGTGATTGCCAGCGGCGCTACGCTGGATCTGAACAACGTGTCGCCTGGCGCTGAACCGGTATCGGTCGCAGGCGATGGGGTCGGCGGCATCGGCGCGATCATCGACGCCACCACGGACACCGGGGTGGATGCCAACTTGCAGGATGTCACCCTGACAGCCGATACCACCTTTGGTGTTCCCAACAACGGGCGTTGGGATATTCGCGTGCGCTCCGGCACGGGCGCAGGTCCCGGCTTGAAAGGCAATGGCTTCAATCTCACCAAGGTGGGTTCGGGCTACGTCAGCATCGCATGCCAGCGCAGCCTCGGCACCAACACTCCCTATTGGCAGATGAACCTCGGTGATATCACGATCAACGCCGGCACGCTGGCCTTTGCCGAATCGCTCAGCCTCGGCAATCCGGCCAAGGCGCTGATCATCAATCCCGATGCGACGTTGCAATTGTATGACCTCGGCTGGTCGAACCCGATCGTGCGCAATATCACGATGATCAGTTCTCACCTCACGTGCGGCGGCAGCCCCACGGATACGAACCTGGTAAACGGTACGATCAACATCACGGGTGCGAACTACATTCGCCCCGACCAGGGCGTGTTCATGCTGAATGGTCCGATCACCGGCAGCGGCACGCTGGGCATCTTCGCCATCGAACCCGGCCGCGTTTATCTCAACGGTGTCAGCACGTTCTCGGGCGATACCTACGTCACCAACGGCACGTTGGGCGGCACGGGTGTCATTCCCGGAAACCTCATCATGCTGGGCGGCACCAATTCGCCGGGCATGGGCATCGGCACGCTGACCGTGAACGGCAACCTGACCCTCGCGGGCACGACCTACATGGAACTCAATCGCAGTGTGTCGCCGAACAGCGATCGTTTGGTGGCGGGCGGGACGCTCACCTTTGGCGGCCGCCTGCAGGTGGTGCTGGGCGCGGGCGCCGCTTCGCCGCAGGCGGGCGACGTTTACCAGCTCTTTAACAAAGGTGGCGTCGGTTCGTTCTCGCCGATCGTGCTGCCGGATATCTCGGCGTTGCCGGGTGGCCTCGCTTGGGACACCACGAAGTTGAGCGTGAACGGGTCCATCTCGGTGACCGGTTCCGCGGCGCCGCCGACGATCACGTCGATTCAAGTGAGCGGCACCAATGTTGTTTTGACGGGGACGGGTGGCACGGCGGGAAATCCCTACACGCTGCTGTCCGCGACCAATGTCGGTTTGGCGCTGGCGAGCTGGCCGGCGGTATCGACCAACACATTCGGCGCGGGTGGAACCTTCACGGTTACCAACTCCGTCAGTCCCGGAACTCCGGCGCGGTTTTATCGCGTGCGCGTTCCGTAAACCGGTTAATTGCGGAGCCGGCGGCCGACGCCGGCTCCCATGGTGGTAGTTCAAGACTATGAAGTCTCTGTTCGCAGATCGTCCGCGCCGGGTGTTGACCCTCGCGTTTACGTTGATTGAATTGCTGGTGGTCATCGCGATCATCGCGATCCTGGCGGCGCTGCTCCTGCCGGCGCTGGCGCGGGCGAAGTCCAAGGCGCAGACCACAAACTGCATCAGCAACCAAAAGCAGCTCGCCCTGTCGTTTTACATGTGGGGCGAGGACAATAACAACGGCAAGTTCCCGTGGAGCGACGGGCCGGGCAAGATTGGTCCTGACCCCTTGCGTACCAACTGGTTTGCGTTGGAGACTTACCTGCGCAATCCGAAAGTCATGACTTGTCCCGCTGACAAGAAGCGTTCACCGATGCAAAGCTGGACCCAGTTGATCGGCGTGTTCGATTTTCGCACCAACGTCAGTTACATGTTTTCGGTCGATTCATTGCCGACGCGGCCGCTGGCAATTTTGCTGGGGGACAATCATCTTTCCACCGATTATCCCAACAACCTCACACTTGCCCTGCCGGACGCTCCGGCCAATGGCTCCCGTCATTCGTTCAGCGAACCATTGTTGATCCGTCGAGGCTGGGTTAAAAACATGCGCCATGACGGCCTCGGCATCCTCGCGTTTGGCGATGGCAATGTGAGTGCTGCGAAGTCCCTTAAGCTACAGGAACATTTGCGGACTTATTTCGATAGTTACCTGACCGATCCGTCCGATACTGTGAAGTTCATGCTGCCGCAATACACGGCTGTGCCCTATTGAAAAGGTCCTTGCATTCCGGTTCCCAGTTTCAGGATCCTCGCCTGACCCCGATGCTTTCGTCCGCCCAACGCTTTCTGACTGTTTTGCGCTGCATTAGTCGCTGTTTCGTAGTGGGCGCCATCTTGCTCGGCTGTCTACTGAGCGTTGGTCCGCTCGCCGCCGCGGCCGAGTCGCGTCCCAATTTCATCTTCCTGCTGATTGATGACATGGGCTACGCCGATCTGACCTGCTTTGGCGGCAAGGCGGGCCAGACGCCGCGAATCGATGCCATCGCCGACGAGGGCCTGCGCTTTTCGCAATTCTACGTGGCGGCGCCGATTTGTTCGCCGTCGCGCACCGGTTTCACCACGGGGCAATGTCCCGCGCGCTGGAACATCACCTCCTACCTCGCGTCGCGAGCGGAAAATCAGCGCCGCAGCATGGCGCAATGGCTGGACCCCAAGGCGCCGACGCTGGCCCGCACGCTGAAGCAGGCGGGCTACACCACCGGACATTTTGGAAAATGGCACATGGGCGGCCAGCGCGACGTCGGCGAAGCGCCGTTGATCACCGAGTACGGATTCGACGCGTCGCTGACGCAGTTCGAGGGATTGGGCGACCGCATCCTGCCGTTGCTGGATTCGTTCGACGGCAATCCGCCGCAAAAGTACGCGCTGGGCAGCGACAATCTGGGCCGGGGCAACATCGAATGGATGGACCGCTCGAAGGTGACCGGCGCATTTGTGGGGGCGGCGTTGAAGTTCATTCAAAACGCGGAAAAATCGGGCACGCCGTTTTATGTCAATGTGTGGCCCGACGATGTGCACTCGCCATTCTATCCGCCCAAGGCGCTGCGCGGGGACGAAAAGAAGCGGGAGCTTTATTTGGGCGTCATCAAGGCGATGGATGAACAATTCGCGCCGTTGTTTGATTACATCCGCCAAAGTCCGACGCTGCGGACGAACACGGTGCTGGTCATCGCCAGCGACAACGGTCCGGAACCGGGCGCGGGCTCGGCGGGGCCGTTTCAGGGACATAAGGGAATGCTTTATGAAGGCGGCGTGCGTGAGCCGCTGATTGTCTGGGCGCCGGGCTTCATGTCCAAATCGGTGCGCGGCACCATCAACAAGAAGACGGTAGTGTCGGGTTTGGATTTGTTTCCGTCCATCGCGCGGCTCGCTGGTGGAACCTTGCCGGCGGGCGAATCGCTGGATGGCGAGGATTTGAGCAGCGCGCTGTTGGGCAAATCAGACAACGTGCGCAAGAAGCCGCTGTTTTGGACGCGTCCGCCCGACCGGCCCGGCCCCGACCGCGAGCCGTGGCCGGATTTGTCGATGCGCGAAGGTAATTGGAAACTGCTGATGATGCGTGACGGCGGCAACGCGCAGCTTTTTGATCTGGCCAATGATGCCGGCGAAACGCGCAACCTCGCGTCGAAGCATCCCGAAGTGGTGAGCCGCATGCGCAAGGCGCTGCTCGCCTGGGCACATTCGCTGCCTGCGCCGCCCGCGGTCCCGGCGGCGGCGGCCACGGGTGCCGAGCACAGCAGTTCCGGCTTCTGAACGCGAAATATTTTTACGCGTGGCAATTGCGGCGATGCGCGGTTGCCCGGGCAAATTTCGGAGTCCACGCCATGATGAAATCCCAAACCAACCCCTTGATAAAACGTCTCGCCGGTTTGCTGGCCGTAACCTGCGCGCTGGCCGTCAGCGCCGCCCCGGCGGCCAAACCCAACATCATCATTATTCTCGCGGATGATCTCGGGTTTTCCGACATCGGCTGTTTTGGCGGCGAGATGCAGACGCCCAATATCGATGCCCTGGCAAAGGATGGTTTGCGTTTCACCCAATTTTACAACGGCGCGCGCTGTTGTCCCACCCGCGCTTCACTGCTGACGGGACTTTACGCGCATCAAACCGGCGTCGGGCACATGCTGGTGAATCGCGGCCATGATGGTTATGCGACGCGCATGAACCGCAACTGCGTGACCATCGCCGAGGTGCTGAAGGCGGACGGCTACGCCACGATGATGTGCGGCAAATGGCATGTGGCCATCGCGGCCGGGCCTGACGACGATCGTTCGGGCTGGCCGGTGCAGCGCGGCTTCGAAAAATTCTACGGCACCATTCGCGGTTACGGCAGCTTCTACGATCCCTCGTCGCTTTGCCGGCAAAACACCTGGATCACGCCGGAAAGCGATCCGGAGTATAAACCGAAGGAGTATTATTACACCGACGCTCTCAGCGACAACGCGGTGCGCTTCTTGCAGCAGCATGCGGCGGAGTCGCCGAACAAGCCGTTCTTCATGTATGTCGCCTACACGGCGTCGCACTGGCCGATGCACGCGCTCGAAAAGGACATCGAAAAATACAAAGGCAGGTTCAAGGATGGTTACGAGCCGGTGCGGCAGGAGCGTTTCAAAAAATTGAAGGCGGAAGGCTTGATCGATCCCAGTTGGGAACTCGCTCCGACTGCTGGGGATTGGAATGACGTCAAACGCAAGCCGTGGGAAATGCGTTGCAAGGAGGTTTTTGACGCGATGGTCGATAACATGGACCAGGGCATCGGGCGCATCGTGGCCGAATTGAAAAAGGAAAAGGTGTACGACAACACCGTGATTTTTTACCTGCACGACAACGGCGGCTGCGCGGAGGACATGGGACGCCGCGGCCCGTCGGACAACGTGCAACCGGCACTGCATGTCTTCAAGCCGGATGAACTCCAGCCGCAAACCCGGCCGCCGATGCAGGCGCGCGACGGCCGCAAGGTGCGCACCGGGCCGGGCGTGATGCCGGGCGGCCCGGACACATACATCGCCTACGGCCGAAACTGGGCCAATGTCTCCAACACGCCATTTCGCGAATACAAACACTGGGTTCACGAAGGCGGTATCGCCACGCCCTTGATCGTGCACTGGACGGACGGCATTGAAGCGGATCGTCGCGGTAAAATAGAGAAGCAGCCGGGACATCTCATCGATCTGATGGCCACGTGCGTCAGTCTGGCGGGCGCGAAGTATCCCACCGAAATCGATGGAAAGAAAATCAAGCCGATGGAAGGAGTCTCGCTGGAGCCGGTGTTTGCCGGGAAATCGCTGGAGCGTAAAAACCCGATATTCTGGGAACACGAAAGCAATCGCGCGGTGCGCGAGGGCAAATGGAAACTGGTCGCCAAGGCCGACGAACCGTGGGAACTTTACGACATGGACAAGGACCGAACCGAAATGCACGACCTGGCGGCGCGCGATCCGGCCAGAGTAAAACAGATGGCGGCCGAGTGGGACGCCTGGGCCGCGCGCGCTGACGTGTTGCCGCTCGGAGGCTGGAAGGAAAAGACCGCCAAGAAATGAAACGCCTGGGTTCGCTCTTGATCGGTGCCGCGCTGGCATATGTCGCCGGGGTCGTTTCATTATCGGCGGCGGACAAGCCCAACATCGTCATCATCCTCGCGGATGACATGGGCTATGGAGATCTCGGTTGCTACGGTCATCCAAGCATTCGCACACCGAATTTGGATCGGATGGCGGCGGAGGGATTGCGCTTCACTGATTTCAATGCGGCGCAAAGTTATTGCACGCCGAGCCGTGCGGCGTTGCTCACGGGACGGCTCGCGGTGCGCAGCGGTTTGGGTGGACGCCCGGGACCGGGATTGCACGTGTTGTATTCCAAGGACCAAGGCGGACTGCCGACGAACGAAGTGACCATCGCGCGGGCGTTGAAGCCGCTGGGTTACCGCACCGCGTGCATCGGCAAATGGCATCTCGGTCATTTGCAGGAATTTCTGCCCACGAACCACGGGTTCGATTATTTCTACGGCCTGCCGTACTCGAATGACATGGATCCGCTCAACGCCAAGGTCGGCAAGGCGGACGTGGACGGCAGCACGCCCGATTTTCGTCATTTCGACATCCCGTTGATGCGCAACACGCAGGTGATCGAACGGCCCGCGGACCAGACCACGCTGACCAAACGTTACACGGAAGAGGCGATCCAGTTCATCGTGGCGAACAAACAAAAGCCCTTCTTTCTTTATTTCGCCCACACGTTTCCGCACGTGCCGCTGTTCGCCTCGGAGAAGTTCAAGGGCCGCAGCGCGCGCGGGCTTTACGGTGACGCCGTGGAGGAACTCGACTGGAGCGTCGGCGAAATTTTGGAAACGTTGCGCCGCGAAAAGCTGGAGGGTAACACGCTGGTATTTTTCACGAGCGACAACGGACCATGGTTGCAAAAGCGGTTCAATGGCGGCTCCGGAGGTTTGTTTCATGAAGGCAAGGGTTGCACCTGGGAGGGTGGCTATCGCGTCCCCGCCATCGCGCGCTGGCCGGGAAAAATCAAACCGGGTGTGACTTATGAACTGGCGGGCGGCATGGATCTGTTCAACACCTGCCTTGCTGTCGCCGGGGCAGCCGTGCCCGCAGACGTTCCGCTCGACGGCGTCGATATGTCGCCGATTTTGTTCGGCGACGGCAAAAGCAAACGCGACACCTTTTTCTATTATCTCGGGGACGAAGCGTTCGCCGTGCGCAAGGGGCCCTATAAAGCGCACTTCATCACCCATCCGTCTTACAACAAGGATGAGCCCGAGAAGCATATCCCACCGCTGCTCTACAACGTGCAGGAAGATCCTTCGGAGCAATTCGACATCGCGGCGAAGCATCCAAAAATCGTCGCGGAGCTGACGAAAATTTACGAGGATCACCGCGCGACCATCACGCGGGGAAAACTGCAGTATTAACCAACGGAGATTTTGATGCCAAAGTTGAAAACTGGATTTCTGGCCCTGTTGTCAGCCGGCACGCTGGCGCTGGTAATGTCCTCCCCGATCGCGCGTGGTGAACTGATCGCCTCCGTGCTGAAGCCGAACATTCTGCTGATCGTGGCCGATGATCTTGGCTACGCCGACGTTGGCTTTAACGGCGGCGAGGTGATCAAGACACCCAACCTTGACCGCCTCGCCGCGAGCGGGATCAACCTGACCGATTTTCGCGCGTGTCCAATGTGTTCGCCGACGCGCGCGGGGTTGATGACCGGACGCTGGCCCATTCGCTACGGCTTGATGCGGTCGGTGGTGCCACCGTGGTCCACCAATGGTCTGCCAGCATCCGAAAAGACACTGGCCGAACGTCTCGGGGCGGCGGGCTACGAGCAGCGCGCCATTTTCGGCAAGTGGCATCTTGGCCACGTGAAGAAACAATTTCTGCCGCTCGCGCGCGGGTTCACGACGTTTTACGGGCATTACAATGGTGCGATCGATTACTTTAATCACACGCGCGAGGGCGAGGTGGACTGGCATCGTGGCGAGGCCACGATCAAGGAGGAAGGCTACTCGACCGAATTGCTCGGCAACGCGGCATCGCGTTTCATTCGCGAAGCGTCGGCGGGCAAGCCGTGGTTTGTTTATCTGCCATTCAACGCGCCGCACGCGCCGTATGAAGCGCGGCCGGCTGATTTGAAAAAGTATGAGCAACTTAAGGTCCCGGATCGCCGCGCTTATGCCGCGATGGTGGATTGCATGGACCAGGCCATTGGCCAGGTGCTGGCGGCCGTGGACGCGCGCGCCGACGCGACCAACACACTGGTGTTGTTCATGAGCGACAATGGCGGCGTCGTCAAGGTGGGGAGCAACCGCCCGTATCGCGGCGGTAAACTTACGGTTTACGAAGGCGGCACGCGTGTCTGCGCCTGCATTCGCTGGCCGCTCGCCGGGTTGACGGGCGGCGGAAAATTTTCCGGCCGCATCGGCTACATCGATGTGTTGCCCACGTTGCTTTCGGCGGCCGGCGTGGCTCCCGATGCGAATCTAGACGGTGTCAATTTTCTGCCCGCCCTGCGCGGTGTGGGCGCGTTGCCGCCCCGGCAATGGTATTCCTACATGCATCAAGGCGAGGCGTCGCTCGCTTCCGTTCATGATGGCCGCTGGAAGCTGGTGGCGCAGGGTGATTTCTTCGACGAAAAGCCCGCGGCTCCTCCGACGTTCGAACTATACGATTTGACTGCCGACCTCGCGGAGAAAAACGATATCGCTTCGTCGCACACCAACATCGTCGCCAAGCTGCAAAAGAAACTGATTGAGTTCGGCAAGCTCCGATCCAACGATGCCGGCGGCTACGACGCGGGTCACGAGGGCTTTCACGCGCCGAAAGACTGGCTCATCAAAAATTAGCGCGGCGCTATTTCGCGGCTGGCGCCTGTCCGGGAAGATACAGGCCGACCGGGTGACTCACCGAACCCGGCGGACGCGCGCCCGGGCCGCTGTTGGTCGCGCCCAAATCGGCGGCCATCGTGGCGATCAACCCTTGCAACTGTTTCACCACGTCCGGATGTTGCGGGGCCACGTTGGTGATTTCGCCGATGTCATGATCGAGATTGTAGAGCGCGGGCAGGGTTGATTTGGGCGCGGCGGGGTGCAGTTCCTTTTGTTCCACGATCGCCAGTTTCCACGGGCCTGAACGGACGGCTTCCAACCGGTCGGCGCTGAAATAGAAATGCGCGGTGTGCGGTGACTGGTTGGTTTTGCCGAGCCACAACGGGGAAATATCCCTGCCATCGATCTTGCGGTTGGCGGGCACGGTGCCGCCCGCGAGTGCCACGAACGTGGGGAGGAAATCGTAATTGGCCGTCACCGCGTCACAGGTGCTGCCGGCCGCAACTTTTCCGGGCCACCAGACGATGGTCGGTTCCCGCACGCCCCCTTCCCACGTGCTGCCTTTGCCGCCGCGCAACGGCCCGGCGTTGCCGCCGTTGGTGCCTTGCGTCAGCCAGGGGCCGTTGTCACTCGTGAAAATCACCAGCGTGTTATCGGCGATGCCGAGTTCCTTCACGGTGTCGAGCACCTGGCCGACGCTCCAGTCCACTTCCTCGACCCAATCCTGATACAAGGTCGCCGATTTCCCGCGAAATTTATCGCCGGGATGAATCGGTGCGTGCACCGCCGTGTGGGGCAGATAGAGGAAGAAGGGGTGTCGTTGATTCTCACGGATAAATTTCACCGCCTCATCGGTATAGCGCACGGTGATTTTTTCCTGGTCCTTCGCGGTGAGGGTTTCAACGACCTTGTCATCGCGCAGCAAGGGCAGCGGCGGCCGAACCGCCTTGCCTTTTTTTACGGCGGCTTCCGACGGGCCCATGTCATTCGAGTAGGGCAGGCCGAGGTAGTGATCGAAGCCGCGATGCGTCGGCAGAAATTCCGGCTGATCGCCGACGTGCCATTTGCCGATCGCCATCGTCGCGTAGCCCTCCGCTTTGAGCAGGCTCGCGATGGTGTGCTCTTCGGCGCTCAAGCCGATGGGACTCGCGGGAAAAATCACGACCGGCAGCGAAACGCGCTTGGCGTAGCAACCGGTCAAAATCTGCGCGCGCGACGGCGTGCAAACCGGCGCGGCATAGAAGCTCGTCATCTTCATTCCTTCACGCGCCATGCGATCCAGATTGGGCGTCCGGTTCTTCGAGCCGAACGGCCCGATGTCGCCGTAGCCCAGGTCATCCGCGAGAATGAGAATGAAATTGGGATGCGCCGGAGTTACGGCCGCAACCGCGCGGGAATTGCTGAAACAGCACAATAAGGCAACAGTCAGGCTCCAGGTGGCGACTCGAAGCGAGGGGCGGAATTTCATCTCCCTCGTTTTGGCGTATTTACGGGCAAACTCAAGGCTGAATCGCCCAAAAGATGGAACGCAAGCTGCTACTTTATGCTCTGCGAATATGGATCTGGAGACTAAAAACAAGCACCTATTGTTGGTGGATGACGACCTCATCCTGGCGTTGACGTATCAGGAACTTCTGGAAGCGAACGGGTACGAAGTGAGCACGGCCGGGAACGGCAGGGAAGCCCTGAAAGTCCTCGGCAACGCGCACGTGGACGCCATCATCTGCGATCTGAGCATGCCGGAGCTGTCCGGTGATTTATTTTACCAGGAGGTGGGGCGGGCCCATCCGGAATTGCGCAAGCGATTCGTGTTTCTCACCGCCAACGCGGACAATCCGCTCTACGAAAATTTTCTGAAAAGCATCGCCGCCCCGGTCGTCGCCAAACCGGCGACGGTGGAACGCGTGTTGGAAAAGCTGCGGCCGCTCCTGACCGCGCCGGTATCGACCGGCGAAAACTCCACGCGCTTTCTGCGGAGCGACCAGCCCTCCCGAGGCGACGAGCCGAAGCCGCGCTGGTAGAGCCCGGCAGCCGGCGCGCCGCCGGGATGCCGTCGGCTATCGCGCCTGACGCACCCGCACCGTGTACTTTCGGGCGAGGTCGTTCATGGACGTAAATGTCACGTCCTGCGTCGCATTCTCCGTCAGAATCACGGTCTGAAACGGCGTCTCGTCCCCGTCCAAAAATCCGTTCTGATCCTTGAACACGCAGTTGGCCTGCACTTCGATGCGGCGATTTTCGCGATTGCGCAATTGCACGACGACCTGCGTGCGGCCGTCCTCCAGCGTTCGCGACTGGATGCCGGAATACGTCACCGAGTATTGCACGCCGGGGTCGAGCATGACCACGGGATCGATGTTTTCGTAGGGGGGCGTTTTGGAAGTTTGAGCCTGGTAAGGCCCCTTGTCGTAGGTGCTGCAACCCGCCACCAGCAGCAGGGCGGACGCGGCGATGAGTAAGGGCAATGAGCTTTTCATAACGTTTGTGGAGTGATCGACGTATCACTGATAAAGGCAACCTTGTCGTGATTTGTCGCGGTGATGTTTAAAGTGACCGTCTTGGTCAGGTTCGGGAGATAGCGGCCGGACGGGTCGAGAAACTGCACGGTGGCGACGCGCTGGCCGGGCGGCAGCGGTACGCAGGCGAAACTCAGGTAGTGGGGGAGATTGTCCCACGAGCGCGTGTCCGCCGCCGGCACGGTCAGCGCCGAAACGATCTTGCTCACGAGGCCCACCGCCGCGATGCCGAGGCCGACTTCCTGCGCGGTCTGATTTCCGCTTACCGCCGCCGTCGTCAAACCGCCGATGAGCGCCACGTTGCCGACGGTGTCGGTGGTGGATTTGAAGACCGCCTTGTTGCCGAGCACGTGGTCCATGACGCGTCCGCCGCGGCTGGTGGCCTGCAGCGCGACATCATCGGTAGCCGCGATCGGGATGCTCAACGCATCCACCTTGAGCAACGCCGACATGACGGGTGAGTTGGGCGTGTGAAAACGCAATTCCTCGGCATACTGGCCGGTGGCGTATTTCGTCGGCCCGGGACCGAACTCGACGAAGAAAATCGCGTTCGCCTTCGGATCATACGGCGGGAGTTTGATGCCGCGCGCCATCGACTGCGCGCGCTTGAAGGCGTCCGAACCATCGCCGCCCATTTGCGTCGTGATGAAACCGTCCAGATATTCCGCCATTACCCAGTTGCCGCTGTAGGTGTTGTTTTCCAGGTCGCTGCTTTCGAACTGCGCGCTCTTGAAACAGGCGCGGGCGTTGTCCGGCTCGCCGTCCATCCAGTAAATGATGCCGCGATAGATGAAGGCCATGCAGCGCTCGTAAGGTTCGCCGATGAAGGTCTTTTTCGCCTCGCCGTGGAAGTAGCTGCGCGCCTTTTTGGCGTTCGCGTCCTTGCCGTAAATGCCGCCGAGTGTGAGCAGGGCGTCATCGAGATATTTTTTGGCCAGCTCGTAATTGCCCTGCCGCATCGCGGCGGCGGCGGTGCGATATTCCCAAAGGACACGGTCGCGGGGCGGGCCGTTGGCGATGGCGTTGGGGCCATCCACCATGATGTTGCCGGTGAGGACGATCTCCTGTTTGGTGGTCTTGCAACCGGCGGCGAGCAGGGAAAACGCCAGTCCCAGCAGAGCGATGTGCTTGATCCGTTTTGCCATGCCCTCTTCCTGCTTAAACCATCACGGCGCGGCCCGGAAAAATCCCCGGCCCGGTTCCGGCCGCCGGTGGTGATGACTCAGCGATACGCCGCGTCCTCCAGGCCCTGTTTCTTGATTTCGGCGGAGTCCTCCCAGACCATGACGCTGGTGCGGGCATCGATGAGGTGAAAATCGTAAAGGATGTAATCGCTCGTGCCCGCGCCCGTGCGGGTGGACATGCCTTGCAGGGTGCCGGTGAGAAAATAATCCGCGCCCTTGAACTCCTGCACGTTGGGATCGGAACTCGCGGTCACCGCTCCCTGGCGTTTCAAATTGCGCTCCTTCTCGAGCGCCTCCATCTGGCTGCGGGCGAGAAACTGCACCTTGCCGCGCGCCTGCGAGTTGAGCTGCGCGCGGATGCGGGTGAGGAAAATATCCTTGTTGATCGGGAAGCGGGTCTGGTTGTCCACCGGTTGCAACACCACCGTGGGCGGCGTCGGCGCACTGGCGATTTGCGGGATGCCGACGATGCTGCGCGCCATCTTGTCAGCCACGTAAACGAGGTCCTGCGATTCCACGCCGGTGCCGGCGACGAAGCCCTGTTCGTCCGCGTTCATGTGCGTGACCGAAACGCCCGACGGATTCTTCACGCCCTTGGAGGCGCAACCGGAGATTAACATCGCGAGCAGGGCGGCGCCCAGCGGCAGGCTGATTTTGCGGGTCAGGAATTTCATGGGTGCGTGAGATCGGAGACGGTCAGTGAATGGGGTTGAAAATTGATTAAAACGTCGGCGCATCGGGCACCCGCGGCGCATCGGGAATCTGATACATCGGCGCGGGTTTCGACGACCATTGAGAGGTGATCACGGGCGCGGCGGGAGCCTGCGCCACCGGTTGCGGGGCGGGAACAACCACCGGAGCGGGTGCGGCATAAGCATAAGCCGGCGTCGTCACGTAGCCGTAGCCCGGTTGGGCGTAGGTCATCGCGGGCGCGTAGTACACCGGTTGCTGCGCATAATAGCTCTGCCGTTCAGCCAGCCCGAGCAATGCGCCGACGCCGAAACCGATGCCGGCGCCAATCGCCGCGCCGGTGCCGGAGAAACCGCCGTTCTGGCAGTTGCCGCCCGCCAGACCGCCAAATACGGAGCCAAACAGCGCCCCGCCCACGGCTGACGGCGCAACGAACTGCGCCTGGGCGCTCAGCAACGCGCCGCTGGTCAAAAGTATCGCGATTAACTTTTTCATGTGGCCACCAATATATATTAGACGACCGGGTTGTTCCTTTATTCGCCCTGCAATATATCACCGCGCCCCGGCGGCGCAACCGGCCGGGCGGCTTACGCCCGCGTCGCCGCCAGTTCCTCCTCGAAATCAACCAGTTCCTTGAGCTGAATCAGGAACCAGCGGTCGATCTTCGTGAGGTTGAAAATATCCTCGACGGTCAGTCCGGCGCGCAGGGCGTGACGGATGAAAAAGATGCGTTCCGAGTTCGGCACCGAAAGTTTCGGCGTGATGAGATCGCGCGGCAGGATGTCGCGGTCGCTGAAAACCTGTTCGCCGAAACGCCACGGTTTGCCGTCGCCGCCGAGGCCGTAACGGCCGATTTCGAGCGAGCGCAGCGCCTTCTGCAACGATTCCTTGAACGTCCGCCCGATGGCCATGGCTTCGCCGACGCTCTTCATCTGCGTGTTCAGCGTCGGATCCGCCTGCGGAAATTTCTCGAACGCGAAACGCGGGATCTTGGTGACGACGTAATCGATGGTCGGCTCGAAACTCGCCGGGGTCTCGCGCGTGATGTCGTTGCGAATCTCGTCGAGCAGATAACCGACCGCGAGCTTCGCGGCGATTTTCGCGATGGGAAAGCCGGTGGCCTTCGACGCGAGCGCGGAGGAACGCGACACGCGCGGGTTCATCTCGATGATGACCATGCGGCCGTTGTCCGGGTTCACGGCGAACTGGATGTTCGAGCCGCCGGTCTCGACGCCGACGGCGCGGATCACGGCGAACGACGCGTCGCGCATGATTTGAAATTCCTTGTCCGTGAGCGTCTGGATCGGCGCGACGGTGATGGAGTCGCCGGTGTGGACGCCCATCGGATCAAAATTTTCGATGGAGCAGATGACCACGCAGTTGTCCTGGCGGTCGCGCATGACCTCCATCTCAAATTCCTTCCAGCCAAGGAGCGATTCCTCGACGAGGATTTCGCTGACCGGCGAAAGCTCGATGCCGCGCTTGGCGATTTCCTCGAACTCCTCGCGATTGTAGCCGATGCCGCCGCCGGTGCCGCCGAGCGTGAATGCGGGGCGGATGATCAGCGGGAACTTCCCGATGCGCTCGGCGATTTCCCGCGCCTCGGCCAGCGAATGCGCCGTGCCGCTGACGGGGACATCGAGCCCGATCTTGAGCATCAAATCCTTGAACACCTGGCGGTCCTCGCCGCGCTCGATGGCGCCGGCGTTGGCGCCGATCATTTCGATGCCGTATTTTTCCAGGGTGCCGCGGCGGTGCAGCGCCATCGCGATATTGAGCGCGGTCTGGCCGCCGAGGGTCGGCAGCAACACCAGTTTGCCCTTCGCGCCGAGGCGTTTGAGTTCCTCGATTTCGCGCACGATGATTTTTTCCACGCAGTCCGGCGTGATCGGTTCGATATACGTGCGGTCGGCGAACTCCGGGTCGGTCATGATCGTGGCCGGATTGGAGTTGGCCAGGATGACGCGATAGCCCTCCTCGCGCAGAGCCTTGCAGGCCTGGGTGCCCGAATAGTCGAACTCGCACGCCTGCCCGATGATGATCGGACCGGCGCCGATGATGAGAACGGAATGTATGTCAGTGCGCTTCGGCATCAGTGAGCGGGGAATAAATCGGATTTCGGGTGAATTGTCAGTGCAAAACTTAGCTGGGGTGCAAAATTGGGCGGATATCGACAGTCTGGTTGAAATGAGGGGGATTGGGGCTCGCCCTCATCCCGGCCTTCTCCCCCGAGGAGAAGGAGAATTTTTCGCTGTGCAATGACAAACCTTTGACAGAGTACTACGGTTGACCCACCGAAAATGGTGGTAAACCGTAGCTGTTCCTTCTCCCATCGGGACCACAAAGCGCGGAGCGCTCGTTGCTTGTGGAGAAACTGACTGGTGGCGGGCTTGGGAAGCCATTAGGTCAGGATGAGGGGCGGTCCGTAGTAATCAGCGATTCAGGAACGATTTCGAGTTGCGTCCTGCAAAACTTAGCTTGGGTGCAAAATTGGGGACATATCGACGTTCTCTTTGAAATGAGAGGAATTTAAGCTCGCCCTCACCCCGGCCCTCGCCCCCAGGCGAGGGGGAATTTTTCGCTGTCCGATGACAAACCTTTGACGTAGTACGACCGTTGACCAACCGAAAATGACGGGAAACCGAAACTGTTCCTTCTCCCCGGGGGACCACAAAGCGCGGAGCGCTCGTTGCTTGTGGGGAAACTAACTAGTGGCGGGCTTGGGAAGCCATTAGGTTAGGATGAGGGCGGTCTTTCTAAATCACTCCAATTGCCTGCGCTCCGCCGGTTTCGCGTTGCAGCAAAGCCTCGTAGGCGGCGCGGATTTGCTTTGCCAACGGCGATTGCGCCAGCGGGTGGCCGTCGAGGGAGACGCATTCCACGATGCCGAAGGAGCTTAATGACAGGAAGATACCGTCCACGGAACGCAGTTGTTCCGGCGAGATGTTCGCCTCGCGCGTGGGGAAATTCAACGCATGGCAGATTTCGAAAACGGCCTCGCGGGTAACGCCGGGCAGGATGCCGGCGGTCAGGGCGGGGGTGCAGACGGTTTGTTTTTCGATCCAAAACAGATTGCTGCCGGTGGCTTCGGCGACGTGGCCGTCGGTGTTGAGCAGCAGCGCTTCGTCCGCGCCCGCGGCGTCGGCTTCCATCCGGGCGAGGATCTGATGCAGCTTGCTGCAGCCTTTGAACAGCGCGATCGGATCGTTCGGCGCGAGGCGTGAGGAGGAGACGATCAGGCGCCAGCCGAGCGGCTGCCGCGGGTCCACCGTCCGTTGCGGATGACACGAGATGACCAGCACCGGCGAGTCCGCGCCCTTCGGCGAGTAGCCGCGCACCCCCACGCCGCGCGACAGCGTCATGCGCACCATGCAGTCGGGCATTTGATTCTGCGCGATCAATTCGTCGGCGGCCCGGCGCAACGCGTCCGAGGTCTCGGGAATGCGCATCTGCAAAAACTTCGCGCCGTGTTCGAAGCGGCTCCAGTGTTCATCCCAGCGAAATAATTTGCCGTTGAGCACGCGCAACGTTTCATACAGGCCATCGCCCAGCAGAAAGCTGCGGTCGAAGACGGACACCACCGCCTGTTCCTCCGGCACGAACCGGCCATTGAGATAAACGATCATCGGATGTTGGGTTCGGTTTCGACCTCGACCGGTGTCGGCCAGTGCAGGGCGGCGAAAAAGCCGCGCGCCTTGGCGAGTGTCTCGTCATATTCCGCCGCCGGAACGGAATCGGCCACGATGCCCGCGCCGACGTGGAAATAAGCCTTCGCGCCCTGGCAGAGGGCGGTGCGGATCGCGATGCTCAACTGGCTTTCGCGATTGAAGCCGAGGTAACCCAGCGCGCCCGTGTACGGGCCGCGCGAGAGCGGTTCGAGTTCATCGATGATTTCCATCGCGCGAATTTTCGGCGCGCCGGTGATGCTGCCGCCGGGGAAACACGCGGCGAGCGCGGAGAGATGCGTCATGTCTGAACGCAGCCGGCCTTCCACGGTGGAAACGAGATGCTGCACCTGCGGATAACGTTCGAGCCGCACCAGCTCGGGCACCTGCACCGTGCCGAATTCGCAGACGCGCCCAAGGTCGTTGCGCAACAGGTCGGTGATCATCACCAGCTCCGCCATTTCCTTCGTGCTGGTCTGCAATTCGTAAGTCAGTTGCGCGTCGCGCGTGACGTCCGAGGAACGGGGCCGCGTGCCTTTGATCGGCCGCGTCTGGATATGCCAGCCGCTGAGACGCAGAAATTGTTCCGGCGACGACGACGCGACCTGAAAGCCGCCGCAATCGAGAAATGCCGCGAACGGCGCGGGCGACACGGCGCCGAGCCGTTGAAAAAAATTCCAGCCCGTGTCCGCGTGCGCCGCCGCGAGGCGATGCGAGAGATTGACCTGATAGATGTCGCCCGCGCGGATGTAGTCCTGCACGCGTTGCACGCGCGCGATGTAGTCGCCGCGCGTGAGATTCGAGCTGATGCGGACCGGCGCGGCGGTGGCGTTCAGCGGTTCGTTGCGGGAAACGTCCGCCGCCAGTTTCTCGCGCCAGAAAGCCGCCTGTTGACGCGCGCGTTCCTCATCCCGCGAGCCGTCGCCATCCAGACCGGTGGACACGATCCAGTTCCGGCCGAGGCGATGATCGAACACGACCAGGCTGTCGTGAAAACCGAGATGGCTGTCGGGCAGCTTGAGATCATTCTGCGCGCGGCGCGGCAGGCGCGGTTCCACGAAGTTTTTCAGGTCGTAACCCCAGTAACCGAAACAGCCGCCGAGCGGGAAGGGGAGATCCACCTCGTCAAGCAGTTCATAGCGGGCGAGCAGCGCGTCGAGGATGTGCCAGGGATTGCCAAACTGCACGCGGCGTCGACGGCGCGAAACCATTTCGCATCGCGACCCAAACGAGCGAAACGTCAAAAACGGTCGCGCGGTGACAAACGAATATCGGGCCTCCGGCGAATCAAACAGCGCGCTGCGCAGCAACACGACGCCGGGTTCGCCCCGGAGTTGCTCCACGAGCGACTCGGGCGTATGCGCAGTCACGACTTCCTGAATCAACGGGCACATATTCGAGCGTCGCCGCCAAGGTAGCGTATGCGGGGGCGGGTGAAAACCATGAAGGTGGGGGGGAAAGGATATGTGGGCGGTCGCGGAGACCGCCGAGGAACGCTTTTTTATCGCGGCGCGCTCGGAGAGCACGCCCTACCTTCGATGGTTTTCCTCAGTCAAATTGTCTTTCTTTCGCTCAGGGATAAACATGGAGGCATGAGTTTGCGGAGGCGCAACGTGCTCCTTTTGATGGTAGATGGCATGGGTATTGGCAGGTGAGCAAAACAGTTGCTACACCAAGGCATGAAAAAAAAACCTATTACCGATACCCACACCAAAAACACTCAAGCAGAAACGGCCCGGGAATACAGGGAAATTAAACTAGGCATTGATGTGCATGCGGACAGCTACCGGGTGGTGCGCCAGATTGATAATGCCGCGCCGCAACCCGCCCAGAAGTTCACGCCTGAGAAGTTCCTGCTCTGGGCGGCCCGGCAGCTTGAACTGGCCGCTCAGGTCCACAGTTGCTACGAAGCCGGTCCCTTTGGCTACGGGTTGCACCGCCAACTGCTCGCACTGGGAGTGCGCAACGTGGTGGTGCGGCCCCAGAACTGGGACGAGCTGGGCCGGGGCGTCAAGACCGACAAGACCGATGCGCTGGCCCTGGTTCAACGGCTGGACCGCTATGTGCAGGGCAACTCCAAGGCGCTGGCCATTGTTGGGGTGCCCACGCTGCAACAGGAAAAGGAGCGAGCCCTCAGCCGCCACCGGGAACAGTTGCAAAAGGACCGCCAGACCCACGAAGCGCAGGGCCGCAGCGTGCTGCTTTATCACGGCCGCAGAATCCGGGGCCGGTGGTGGGGCACCGCGGCCTGGGAAGAACTGTGGCCCCAACTGCCGCCTATCTGGTCCGCCTGCTGGAGAACCTGCGGGAACTGATCCTTAAAGCCGATGAACTCCTGCAAGCTCTGAGCCTGGAGATCAAAGCCAGGCCAAGACCCAGCCCAAGGGCTTTGGCCTGCTGACCAGCGAGGTGCTGCGGCGGGAGGTGCTGGACTGGCATCGCTTCCAGAACCGTCGCCAGGTGGCCAGCCTGACCGGGATGTGCCCCACCGTCAGGGCCAGCGGGTTCAAAAGCATCTCCGGCTCCATCAACAAACACGGCAACCCCCGGCTGCGCCGGGCGCTGGTGGAACTGGCCTGGCGAGTGGTGCGCTTTCAACCCGCTATGGGCCCGTCAAACGATGGCAGAGCGTGCTGGCCACCAAGGCCCATCCGGGCGGGCGCAGAAAGCCATCGTGGCGATCGGGCGCAAACTGGCGATTGACCTGTGGCGCATGGAAACCGGCCGCTGCACCGCGCACAGTTTGAACCTGATCTGATACAAAAGAAAAAGGGAAAAGACCGCTTTTAATGAAAAAGAAGGCACCCATGAATTTTGAACGGCGCACGCCCGCCACGCCCTTGGGTCAGCTAGTCTGAACCCGTTTGGTAGATTGGGTGCGCTCGTTCCTCTTCCGACACGCATACGTCATCAGGCACTGGCAAAACCATGTGCGGATAGCAGGTTGAACCGGAAAACTTCCAGGTTCCAGAAGAGGAAACGTTCCGAATAACCAAAACAAAACCTCCAATGAACTGAACTAGCAACCCTCAACTCACTTGACATCCCTCATAGCAGGGCGTGCTCTCCGAGCGCGCCGAAAAAGAAAGGGGTAATTGAGCGGTCTCGGCGACCGCTCATGCATTTATTTTGGTTTTCGGTCAAAGTCGGTTTCCCAACGATGTTCGTTGAGGATGGCGTTGCGTTCAGAAGGATATATTTGGGCGGTCGCGGAGACCGCCGGGGAATACTTTTTTATCGCGGCGCCCTCGGAGAGGCCGCCCTACCATCGCTGGTTTTCGGTGATCCAATTGTTTGTCGTTTGCTTGTGGGATAACACGGGCGCACATGATCGCTTGGGGCTGCCGTGGTCTTTTGATGGCGTGCTCTCTCCGAGCGCGCCGAGAGAGAAAGTGGTGCTTTAGCAGTCTCAGCGACCGCTGAAGCATGATTTTCCCCAATCATCCTCCCGCGCGTCTTTGCGTCTCTGGTGCAGGCGGCGGGCTCTCCGGGTGGAAGAGGACAGCGCGGTCGGACAGTCCATTCAGCAACCTGCGGGGCCCTCGCCGGCCGATGGGATGGCAGGGTAAGTCAGCGACCGTCGAGAACCAATCATTGGCGGACGCGCCCGTGCGGGAGTCGGAGCGGCCCATCGTAGCTGCGAAGCGGGTAGTTACCGTGGAGCCAGGGGAGAGTTGTGTTAACACGCGGAGTCAGACGGCAGCCGCTCAGCCTGAATCGTTTTGCCCCAAAGACCCATGCCAGATAAAAACGAAGTCGGCCGCGGTCAAACCGTTGCCAGCTGGTTGAGATTGTAACGTGACAACAGGGATCAGGACGATAGCGCCGCCGCCGACCGACCTTTATCGGCTTCGAGGACCTTGGCCGGGGTGTGCAGGAGCTGCCATCTGGTGGCTTGCAGCCGTGTCACCATCACCCGCGCAAGGCGCTTCATGAGTTCATAGCCCAGGTCATGATCAGATTCGCACTGCTGGCGCAACGGCGTGCCGTAGATGAATACGGCGTCAGTCGGTTCCAGCACGTGAGCATCGAAATGCCAGACGCAAGGTTGAAACAGCCATGACCAGCCAAGAATGTCGCCGGGGCCAAGGATTTGAATGGTTTTCCTCGTGCAACCGGCCGTTTGCGATTCGAGTGCCACTTTGCCGGCCCGCAGCAGGTAGAAGAGATTGGCCGGGGCGCCTTCACGGAACACAAAGTCATTCGCTCTAAAATGAACGCGCACAGCGCAATCGCTGATGAGCCGAAGATGAGGCGGGCTCATGCCTTCCAGGAATGGGTGTGTGGAAATAAGGCTTTCCACGCTTTCGGGTTGAGGAGGTTCCTCTTTATAATCGGGCATAGGTTGTGGGTTCATGATTAGGTTTTCTTTGGGGGCGGGGCCGTGCTGAGAATTCATTTTCCAACCAGAAAGGCATTGGCTCCGTTGCTCTTTGCGTCTGGAAGAGCCGCCGTTCGGGGCGGTGGCATGCGTACGCTGCCTTTTTCGGCATTGCCAGGGAGTTTATTTCAAATTTCTGATTATTCATCAACCAGCGCTTTTTGGCGTCCTTACGTCTTTACGTTTCTCCCAGATCGAGGAGTTCCTTTTCCTTTTCCCTGAGGACCAAAACCGGACAGGGTGCCGTTCGCACGACCTGCTCCGCGACACTCTTATGGATCGCCCGGGCGAAGCTGTTTCGCCGGCGGGTCGAAACGATGATTAGATCGCAGGACAGTTCCGCTGCCGCCGAGGCGATTTCGCGGCCGGGTAATCCCACCAAAACGAGCGCGTCACAGGGGCACGCCGTCCGAACGTTAAGGCAGGCGGCGTCCAAATTCCTCCGGGCCTGTTCGATTGACGAATCGTCCAGGGCCAGGGCTGCCAGTTCCGGCGCGTTATGGAGTGGCGGAACCACATGCAGCAAGGTCACTCCGCCTGCGAATTGCCTCGCCAGCGCCGTCGCGTAGGCGACCGCCTTTTGGGAACGATCGGAAAAATCAACCGGCACGAGAATTTTTTTGAGACGGAAGATCGGCAGCGGCGTGCCGTCGGCGGCAGCCCTTGCGATGGGGAATTGGGATTCCTCGGGCTCAAGTTCGAATGCCACCCCGCCCGATCTCTCATTGCGCTTGAATTTCATGGTGCAAGCTTTCCGTTCTTTTGCTCATCGCTTTCGCAAAACTGCACGCGGGTCCAGCGTCATCCGACCTTTCTCATTTGCTCGCGTCCGTGGCATCCTCGAACAAGGTTTCAATGTCGTCGCGAATCTATCCTCGCCGCGTTTAATGCGGGTCGCCTCACAATTCCTGTCAAAAATTATCTCTTTCTTGCTGGTTGGCGGGAGCATTCGCGGATGGGGGTTTCGGCTTTGACTTCCCTGCCCGGTGGTTGATTCGTATCCGGCTTATCACCGCAACGACAACCGGATGCAAAATCGCCAGGCGGAGAAGCATGTTACACGGAAGAGAATGGGTGAATGGCGGGATGGAGGATTTTAACAGGAGAGCGCCGGAGTCGCGGAGAACCGGCACGAGCGGCGTGTGACCATTGGACAGCATTTGTCCAACCCCCTGGTTTAGGATCGCGGGGTCGGTAGATTTGTTCTTTGAAAATAACGGAGTAAGGTAGGTAGTGCGGTGGCAGGGTGGCCTCTCCCAGGGCCCCGTCGGGTTATTTGGTTTCGGGGTATTGGGATGTAAATATTTGGGCGGTGGCCGAGTCCGCCGAGAGACCCTTTTTCTTGCCGGCGCTCTCGGAGAGATCGCCCTACCCAGCGGAAGGATGACCCTTGCTTTCCAATTGTCCGGGGTTAAATGGGAGTTATGGGCGGTGTTGAGTCGCCTTGGGGACGGACTGGAGAGGGGATGGGAACGCGTTGGAGGTGCCGTAGTTCGGCCAAGTCGTGGAGGATTACGGCATGATGCGCTGTTTGGCGAGCCGTCGCGCAGCGAGGATTTCTTTGGGGGTGAGGCGGGAGCGGGATTTCACGCGAAATGTAAATTTTACCAAACGAACCCAACTTTTAAATGCAAAATGAAGAATGCGAATTTTAGAATGGTGGGCGTACGGGAAACGGAAAATTGGAGGATCGAGATATTCGAACGGAAACGCCTGAGCGGCAATTGGGTGTAATGGAGCTGCACGGTTTGACTTGGGATTTATCCCGTTTCACACCCCTTCGCCTCGCTTGGTAGCGAATTTGATTTATGAAGAGTGGTCAGATGGAGTCCTGGTCGATTTTCAATGTTGGATCGGTGAGTGGGCTTCATATTTCCGACCTGAATCGCGTTCTGGCGGCGGAGGTTTGGATTAGGGAAAGCGAAACTTTAACGCGAAATGGGTGCTATGAAGCAGCTGGGTTTCGAGTCATTTCGCGGTAATTCGCACCTTACAGCACCTGTTCGCACCTGAAATTTCTCAAGCGGCGTGGCCAGGCAAGCTCAAGTCACCGGAAACTCGCGACCTCGCAGGTCGTCGCTGGCAATGATTGTTTAGCTCGCCGCACCGTCTGTAATCGCGGCTTTTTTGGCCCGGGCGCGTTCGACGCGGTCGAAGAGATCGTAACGGCGATCAAAGAGAAATTGCAGCCATAGCAGCGTCCACGAACGGTGCGATTTGAGCGTGTCGTAGAATTCGGGGGCCATCGCTTTAAGGCGCGGGAGCCGGTTCCACGGAATGCCGGGGAAATCGTGATGCTCGTTGTGGTAGCCGACATTCAGCGCGAGGATGTTCAGCGGTCCGTAGTAGCTGTAGGTCTCCTGCGTTTCGTCCAGGGTGTAATGCTCCTGAATCCAGCGGGCGCCGAGCGGATGAAAACCGATGGAGAAAGCAAATGAGCCCACGAGATACAACAAGCCATTGGCGCCGCAGACGTAGAAAATCGCGGCATCGAAGGCGAGGCCGCACATCAAATTGGCCCAGCTCCAGCTGCTCCACATGGGGATGGCTTTCAGGTGGGTTGGCCGGGTGAGTTGAAAAAATGGAAACAGGATTTCCCAAATTACTTTGCCCACGGTCGAATTTCCCACCCAGCGGGCCTCCCATTTGCTCGCTAGATCGGCATCGTAGTCGTAGTCGCCTTGATGCGAATGGTGTTTCAAATGATAGACCCGGAAACCCATGGCGGCCGGAAAGCAATTCGGCAGGTCGGCGAGGATGCAGGCGCAGAGGTTCCAACTCCGCCTTTGGAAAATGAGATTGTGGGTGCCTTCGTGAATTATGACATACATGCAGTGGTTCGCGAATGCGCCGACGCACCACGCCGCCACGAGGCTCAACCACCAGTAGCTCATTCCCAGTTTGCCAAGGCCATAGGCCAGCCCGATTTGCAGCAGGAGCACGCCTCCCAGGACGGCGGCCGTCCACGGATTGCGCCCAAAGAGGGTCTTTACCTCGGGATGGGCTTTCATAATCTGCCGGGTTCGGCCGGGGTGCGGCTGATCCAATTCGCTCTGGAAAAAGTCGGTTTTAATACCATTTAAACTCCACCGACTGACGACGAATAGCCAGTCAAATTTATATGTCCGCCGGGGGGACGAAGATTTTTTTGCGCCGGGTTCCTGTCTGGAAAACCCGGCGCGGGTGGTATTGGAAGCGTTGCCTGATGGGGAACCCGTCGCCTCGGGGGTTTTGACGATGCGTCCGCCTTGCCACTCCGGTGAGGCTGGCCCATCTTGGCAGCATGAGCGTGAATGAAACCGGATTCGACTTTGACCTGGCCGTGATCGGCGGCGGGAGCGGTGGTTATGCCGGGGTGCGAACGGCGGTGGCGGCGGGTTTGAAAGCGGTGGTGATCGAAGGTGGTGAGGAAGTCGGCGGGCTTTGCATACTGCGCGGATGCATGCCGACAAAGGCGCTGTTGCACGCGGCGGAGGTTTTGCACCGGGTTAACCACCCCGATATTTGGGGCATTCACGCAGAGGATGTGAGTTTCAATTTGAAGCAGGTGATGGCTCGCAAGACGGCGATGGTCCGGGAATTTGCCGATTATCGCGAACAACAGTTGGGTAGCGGGAAATTCAAGTTCGTTCGGGCGATGGCGCGATTCGCGGACGCCCATACGGTGGAGTTGAGCAATGGCGAGCGCCTGACCGCACGGAATTTTTTGATCGCAACGGGTTCGATGGTGGCGCCCTCACCGCTGCGGGATCTTGATGACGTCGGCTACATGACGAGCGACGCGGCGCTGAAGCTGGAGCGGTTGCCGAAGTCGCTGATCGTGCTGGGCGGCGGGCCGGTGTCGGCGGAGTTCGCGCAGTTTTTTGCGAGGTTCGGTGTGCGCGTGACGGTGATTCAGCGTAGCTCCAACATCCTGCATGATTTCGATGGCGATGCGGCGGCGGTTATCGAAAAGGTTTTTCGAGAGGAAGGCATGACCCTGTATACCGGCACCAGGTTGATCGAAGCCCGGCGTGTGGGCGACGAGAAGGAAGTGGCGTTCGAGCACAACGGTCAAACGGTCCGGGTGCGCGCCGAAGAGATATTTTACGGGCTCGGACGAAGGCCGAACATCGCGTCCCTCGGCCTCGAACGGGCGGGGGTTCGAGAGGACGATGGGTTCATCGTCACGAATCCGTTCATGCAAACGAGCGTGCCGCACATTTACGCGGCGGGCGATTGCACGGGATTGCACGAGATTGTTCACATCGCCGTGCAGCAGGGTGAAGTGGCGGCACACAACATGAGCCACGCGGACCGCATGAAGGCGATGGACTACCGGTTGATGATTGAAGTCGTGTTCACGGAACCGCAGGTTGCCGGCGTGGGATTGAGTGAGAAGGAAGCTATGGCTCGCAATGTGCCTTATATCGCGGCCAGTTATCGGTTCGATGATCACGGCAAATCGCTGATCATGGAGGCCAGGGATGGATTCGTAAAATTACTCGCGAACCCGGCGACGGGGGAAATCATCGGGGGCAGTTGCGTCGGCCCGATGGGCGGGGAGTTGATCCACGAGATTGTGGCGGCGATGCACAACCGCATGAGGGTTCACGAACTGGCAGCGATGCCACACTATCATCCGACACTCGCCGAAATCTGGACCTATCCGGCGGAGGAACTGGCGGAAAAAGTGATGCCGGGAAAATAATGCGTCCGCGGCGCTTGGCACTGGACACGGGAAATGTTCGATTTTAACCTGCCGCCGTGGGCGCCGGAAGTTCGCCGCCGGTCATAAAGTGCTCGATGAATTCGCCGATTCGGAAACATGCTAAGCTTCCTTAAAGAACGGAGCCTCGATGGGCTTAAGCCGGGGTCGCCCGAATTTTTCGCCGTCCAGAAATCGCTCATCCTCAATCGCCCTTTGTTGAAGCGTTGCTACGACGACTGGTATCGCCGATTGCTCGAGGACGTTCGCAGCGCGCCCGCGAAAGGCGCGATCCTCGAGTTGGGCAGTGGCGGGAGTTACCTCAAGGATCTGGAACCCGGCATCATCACCTCGGATGTGGTTTCTGATGTCGCGGACAAAGTGATCGACGCAAGGGAACTGCCATTCGGTGATGCCTCATTGAGAGCGTTGCTGCTGACCCACGTATTTCATCACATCCCGGATGTGAGCGCTTTTTTCAAGGAGGCCGAGCGCACGTTGATTCCAGGTGGAGTCATCTCGATGATTGAAGTGGCGCACTCGCCGTTCGCCCGGTTCTTCTTCAAGAATTTTCATCATGAGCCCTACGAAGATCACCGGCGGGAGTGGGCATTTTCACAAAGCGATTCGATGATGGATTCGAACCAGGCGTTGTCCTGGATGGTGTTGCAGCGTGATCGCTCGCAGTTTGATGCTGCGTTTCCGTCGCTGGTGCTGGAGAAGTTTGAGACGATGCCCTGGTTTACTTATCTGGCTTCCGGTGGTGTCACCGCGAAGTATATGATTCCGAAGTTTATGAATCCGCTTTTCATTGGCGCAGATTGGATTCTTCGGCCGGTGGAACCGCTCTTTTCGCTCCATTGCCACATCCGCATTCGCAAAAAGGGAAATTAAGTTACGAAGCGGAATAGCGCCTGGCTTGTCACTTCGAATCCTGAACGTTCCCGGTGTTGCGAATATTACCACGGAATTTGGGCCAGGATGTTTTGGCCAGGGGCAGGGTCGCTCGCAGTGCGGAAAATCCGGAACCGAAGTCGCCGTGGCCGGAATCAGGCGCATATATAATACCGTTTGCTCCCACCGCAGGAGAGCCATAGCCATACATGTAGAGGTAGTAGGTCCACAGAAGGTTTTGTTCCGGATCGATCGCGCCCAGCAGACCGCCGCGCGCCACCGCGCAAATGGAACCATCGGACAAGATGAGTGGTGAGGCGTCCACGCGAGTTTCAGCTATGCGCTGCCACCTCTTTTTGCCATCGGCGGTGATGCTCCATAGAAGCGAGTTCACACCAACGTAGAGCGAACCATCGCGACCGATGACCGGTGATGATTCGGTCATGCCGCCGGTGTGCAGCCGCCAGCGTAATGTGCCGTCGAGGTTGACGGCATAAAACCAGCCATCCACGGAAGTGAAATACACGCATTGATCCTGATTGAGGGCGGCAGAGGAGATAATGGCACCACCCGTGGCGAACTCCCATTTCTTTTTGCCATCAGTGCCGAGCGCGTAAAACATTTTATCGTGCGAACCAAAATAGATCGTGCCGTCTGCGCCGATGGCGGGAGAGCTGACAACTGGGCCGCCCGTGGGGAACTGCCATTTTTTGACGCCGCTAGCGTCGAGAGCATAGAGGTTCGCGTCCCAGGAACCGAAATAGATGGAGCCGTCGGTCGCAAGGGCGGGAGAGGAATCCACCCAGGCGCCGGTAAGGAAATTCCATTTCTTTTTGCCGTCGGCGGTCACGGCGTAGAAGCGGCGGTCGCGACATCCAAAATAGATGGTGCCATCGGAGCCGACAGCCGGGGACGACTTGATTTCACCTTGGGTGCGAAATGTCCATTTGCGTGAGCCGTCTGGATTCAAAGCCCATAATTTTTCACGAAAGGAACCGAAATAAATCGTGCCGTCGGGAGCGATTGCTGGCGCGGTGTCGATTTTTTCGCCGATGTTTGCCGACCACTCATTCGTCAGTGAATAGGCCCCGAGGCAGACGCGCGGTGTGAGCGTAATCACGGTGGAGCAGAGCAGTAGCAGCAGCCACACCGGGGCAGGTCTGGGCAGGGGGCGAATCATTTGGCGCCTGATCCTGTGAAGACCGCCGGGATGGTCCGAATAAGAATTTTCAGATCCAGCCAAAACGACCAGTTGTCGATGTACTCAAGATCCAGTCGCACCCAATCCTTGAAATCCTTCACGTTGTTGCGGCCGCTGATCTGCCACAGGCAGGTCAAGCCCGGTTTGACACTAAGGCGGCGGCGGTGGGCCAGGTCGTTGAAACGTTTGACTTCGTCCACCGGCAACGGGCGTGGGCCGACGAGGCTCATCTCGCCGCGCAACACGTTGAAAAGTTGAGGCAGTTCATCGATGCTGAACTTGCGGAGGGTTTTGCCAATGGGCGTGATGCGGGGATCGTTAGTCACCTTAAAGACCGGGCCGGTCATTTCATTCATGGCGGCCAGTTCGTGCTTCAGTTGTTCCGCGTTGGTGACCATCGTGCGAAATTTATAAATCATGAAGGGCTGGCCATTCAGTCCTGAGCGTTGCTGACGGAACAAGATGGGCCCGCGCGAGGTGAGCTTCACCATCAGCGCCACAATGGCGAGCGGGATGGAAATAACGATGACCAGAGCCAGAGCGCCCGTAAAATCGAGCAATTTTTTCAACACGCCCTGCCACGAACTCTCGGGCGTCGAACGGAAGACCAGCACGGGCCAGCCATAGAAATCGTCGAAGCTCGTCCGCGAAATTTGCGTGCGAAAAAAGTCGGCCACCAACCATGCTTCCACACCTTCGAGCTCGCAGGCGCGGATGGCTGCTTCCACCTGTTCGAAATAGGTATGCCGCGCGCTGAGGATGACGCCGCTGACCGAATGTTTATGCAACAGGTCCACCAGGGTTTGCACCGGTGCCATGCTCAAATCGAGCTGGGCTGAAATCTCAACCTCTTCCTCGAGCTTGGCAGCCAGTTCGGTACGGAGTCGGGCAGTTTCATCGCTTGGTCCCACCAGAATAAAGCGGCGCCGGCGATTTTCGCGTGCACGCCGCCGCAAAGTGTATTGCCGGACGAGTTCCTCTTTTGCGAAAATTAACGCGAAGCTGATACACCCGAACCAGAGGATGGCGAAGCGGGCAATAAGCAGTCGAAAAGCAAACAAGGCGAGGACCAACCCCAGGCACATCACGAGACACGACTTGAAAATTATCCAGGCGGTGGTTCGCCGTGATGGCAGTGCAGACCGGCGATAAAACCCTTGCATCTCCAAAACCATAGGGGCCACGGGAACCAATATCAGGTAGAGCACGGCATACTCGCTGAAGGGCTTGATGTGCTCGAGCCCGAGAAACTGTGTCACCACGGGGTCGGCTCGCAGGCAATAGGCCAGCCAGAAACTCAGGGCAAACAGGCAAGCGTCCACCAGTTGGTGGAGTTGCCGGCGGATTTTGAGGTCGCGTTGCAGCATGATCCGGCAGTTATCTTCGAGCGCGATACTTAACTTATGCACCTGCTCAAGGCAATCACATTACAATTCACAATGCGGTCGGGCGACCACGCTGGCCAGACTTTGCGATTGTAAGGCAGGGATTTATGGAACAATTTAAAGAAAGTAACGCAACAGGAATGTCTCCCGAGCCATCAGCCAGTTCTATTTTTCCCCGCACCGATTGGGCCGAGGTGTCAAAGGCGGCGGAGAACGATGACATGCGCCTGGACCGGCTTATTCGCTTGTATTGGGTGCCGCTCAGAATCTACTTGCTCGCCAGCTTTCCCTCTTTGCGAAACCAGGCTGAAACGCTGCTTCAGGAATTTGCCGAGGACAAGATTCTCAAAAAGGGCTGGCTCCAGCATGCCGATCGGAGTCGTGGAAAGTTCCGGGACTATCTCAAGACTAGTTTGCGCAATTTCACGCTTGATCGCCTGAACCGCTCCGACGTTAAGCACGCACCCGTCTCGCTGGACGAAATCGCCGTCGAGCTACCAGGACCGGAAGCGCCGTCCGAGCAATTCGATCTTAGTTGGGCGCAAACCGTTCTGGCGGAAACCCTTCGGCGGATGGAAGCCGATTGCCGTGATGCTGGCGCCGACCAACCGCGCCGCAGTTACATCTGGGAGATGTTCAGTGTCCGGTTGCTGGAGCCTTTGTTCAATGACGCCCCGCAAGTGCCTTATGAAGAGCTGGTTGAAAAGTTTCAGCTTCGCTCGCCCATGGATGCTTCCAACCTGTTGCTGAGCGGCAAACGAATTTTTAAGGCCCATCTGGGACGGGTGATTGATGATTACGCCGAAAAGGACACCGCCACCGCCGCCGAGATTGAGGCTTTGGAAGGGTTTCTGGCGGGATTGGCCAAAAAAAGCTGAATGAGAATCTTTGCAATATTGGCCCCGTCCGTCCGTATAGGCAGGAGACAGAAGTTGTTTTATGTCCGATTTTGATCCCGTTTCGTCGGTTCACAAAAGCCGGCCGAAAGCTCTCGCGGCGCTCCTGGCGGCTCGCGAAGAGCGGGGGCGTCTCTGGCGGCCCGAGGAACTCGCGGCGATCTTCCGTCATCAGATGTCGGCGCCCGTCGCCGTGGATCTCAGCGGCTTTGACGCCGTCAATGCCGCGCAGTTGCGAAACGTCAGCGAAGCCCAGGGACTTTTGCTTAAAAGTTTTGGTGAGCTTTTCCGCCATCCCAATCCACCGGCGGAACTGCTGGAGGTGACGAAGGATTTCGCAAAGTTGAACCTCGACCGTTCCGATAGCGTGCTGCCGAACGAGATTGCCACCGCGCTCTATTATACCAGCATCGCCGTGGCTTTGGTGCGGCTGGATACAAGAATTTCCCAACTCAAGGATGCCGATTTGAAACGTGGAATGCAGTGGGTTCGTCAGCAAAACTTCATTGATCCGGAAACGCGGCAATTGATGGATGCCGCGATTGGCAAACTGGCAACCGGGGAGGCATCCGCCACATGAACGACGACGCTGCCAGGCCACCGGGCGAAGAATTTAAGCCGCCGGTCTCGACTTTCGCCGGCCCGATTGCGGAGCTGATTGGCCACGGCATGCTCGCGCCGCCGTCACGGCCTGGCTTGCTGGCCTCGCTGGATGGTTACGAAGTCATCCGTATTTTGGGCGGCGGCGGCATGGGCGTGGTGTTGCTGGCGCGGGACGCGAAAACCAGCGCGCAGGTGGCCATAAAAATGGTCCGGCCGGAGTTGCTCGCGGATCAGCAGGTGCTGCATCGCTTTCTGAAGGAAGCCAGCCATTTGCAGCGGTTGAAACACGCGAACGTGATCGAAGTGCTGGCCGTGCAGGATCGGGAGCAGGGGCCTTATTTTGTGATGCCCTACTTCGAGCAGGGCAGTCTGGCGAAATGGATTCGCCCCGGCGAGCCGCTCATCAAGGGCGTGATCGTGGATATCTCGGCGCAGATTTGCGAAGCGCTGCAATTTGCGCATCGGCGCGGCATCATTCATCGCGACCTCAAGCCGGCCAATATTCTGCTGGGAACACCGCGCAAAGCCTGCCTCGCAGACTTCGGCCTCGCGCGCACATTTTTCAACGACACGATCATTGATGTCGAAAACCAGCAGTGCGAAGGCACTGCCGCCTACATGTCGCCCGCAGTGGCGGCCGGCAATGCGGAGGACACGCGCTGCGATATCTACGGTTTCGGCGCGATGCTCTACGAAATGCTCACGGGCCAGCCGCCGTACCGCGGCCGCACGACCGCGGAAATTCGCGCGCAAATTCTCGCTCATCCCCCCGGCGCGATTCTGGACCTGAACCTGCAGGCGGATCCGGGTCTGGTGAAAATCGCCGAGGGCGCCATGGCGCGCGAGTTGCGGGATCGCTACGCGGACATCGGCGACGTGCTCGCCGATTTGCATCGCATCGAGGAAGGGAAGGAACCGCTGGGCCCACGCGGAGGACTGCGCGGCAATCTAAAAAAGGCCGGAGGCTTTCCCGCGTTGATCTGGGTGCCGGCCGCCGTGGTGTTGATCGGGTTGGGAATTTGGGTGTGGTCCCGCAGAACTTCTTTAACCGATCAAAAGCCGGCGACGGTTGCAACGAAATCCGCACCCGCGCGGTCTGCACAAACGCCCGCATCGACGCCTGCGGTGCCAGTGCCCGTGCCACAGCCGGAACCGACGGTCAAAACCAATCCGCCGATCGCCGTCGAGGCAACGCCTGCTCCCGTGCCGTTCGACAACGTGGCGGTTCCCCCGGCGGATACGAACAATTACGCGGCGGTCCCGCCATCCGCAGCCGTGCTGGATTATCTTCACACGTCACTCGCGCCGTATGGCAAATGGATCGACGTCCCCAACTACGGTTCCTGCTGGCGTCCAAGCGCGACCATGATCGATCCAAAATGGCGGCCGTATAATGAGCAGGGTCGCTGGTTTTACACCGAGTTTGGCTGGTTCTGGCATTCGGATTATTCGTGGGGACCGACCGTATTTCATTATGGCCGCTGGTTTCAGTATAATGGCAGTTGGGTTTGGTTGCCCGGCTACGAGTGGGCTCCTGCGTGGGTGTGCTGGCGCGAGGCCGAAGGATACTTCGGTTGGGCACCCTTGCCGCCCGCAGCCACCTTTGATGCGACAACGGGTCTCGCGTGGAAAGGCAAACCGGCTCCGGACTCCGATTTCGGGCTGGGTGCGGACGCGTTCACCTTTGTTTCCTATGAACACTTCCTGGATCACGACCTTCACAACGAAGTCGTTCCCCGTGATCAGGTCGAGGCGCTATTCAAAAGCAGCGCCATCAAGAATGGTTACCGCATCGATCAGGGCAAACTTCTCGTCGAAGGTCCCGGCCGTGATCGCGTCGCCACGGTCATGCGGCACGAAGTGACCAGTCAGCGACCCTTCATTCGCGACATCAAGGCGATGACGGGAAACTAGCCGCCTGACGCCAGATCCACGTCTTTTCGCGGGACGATAGCTCGCCCAAGTTCACTCTCGCTGCGCTTTTGCGTGGAAAAGGGAGTTTATTCACCCATCTAAAGCGTTGTAATCCAACGTTTAGTAAAATTCTTATAAATTTAATCTTTTTTTTGCAATGCGAAGGCGTTGCCTCCGTATGGGTCTGTGAAGCGAGAAGCACTGAAGAAACGAAACGAAAACCCAACCAGACCAAAACCTATGTTCTCATTCATCCAAATCGCCCTGAGTGCCGACCTCCCGGAAGCCGGATTCGTTCGCGCGGGATTCCTCCTCACCATCGTGGCCCTGGCCTACATGGTTCGCCAGCCTCGCAAAAGCATTCGGAAGTAATACCCATGAGCATGCTTGCCCTCCAATTCCCTTCATTTGTGTCCGACTCCTGGCGCACCACCACCGAACGGGCCGTAAACATGCCCGCCCCTGAGATCGCTCTGCCGGCTGCCACCGATGAACAACTGGCCGAAGCGGCACAACGCGGCGACATGAACGCCTTCGAGGAATTGGTGGCGCGGCATCGTAATCGCGTTTATGCACGCGCGTTTACGATGCTGCAACATCACGAGGATGCCCTGGATCTTTGCCAGGAGGCGTGGGTCAAAATCTGGCAAAAGCTGAATCAATTTCAGAGCAAATCCAGTTTCGTGACGTGGATGACCCGCATCGTCATCAACCTTTGCCTTGATCAACTTCGCCGCCGTCAGCGCCGTCCCACCGAGTCGCTCGACTTGCTGAAGGAAAAATCCGGCGATGCCGACTGGCAGATGCCGGTGGTCACCATCAACCCGACTGAAGGCATGGAGGGCGAGGAATTGCGCGCGAAGATCAACGCCGCGCTCGCGCAACTTTCGCCGGAGCATCGCACCGTTCTGGTGCTGCATGAGTTCGATGAAATGGCCTACAAGGAAATCGCCCGCACGCTGGGCTGTTCCATCGGCACGGTGATGTCCCGCCTCTTTTACGCGCGCCGCAATCTCGCCACGCTGCTCGCCGATCGCGAGGCGGCGTGAGCGACGTGCCGCGCGTTACGAAAGGATGCCCTTGACCACGTTGCCCGCGACATCCGTCAAACGGAAGTCGCGGCCCTGGAAACGATAGGTAAGGCGTTTGTGATCGATGCCGCAGAGATAAAGCATCGTCGCGTGCAAATCATGCACGTGGACTTTCTGATCGTTGTCGATGAACCGGTAACCGAGTTCATCCGTCGAGCCCCACGTCAGGCCGCCCTTGATGCCGGCACCCGCGAGCCAGAGTGAAAACGCGTTGATGTGATGATCGCGCCCCGCGCCCTGACCCATCGGCGTGCGGCCAAATTCCCCGCCCCAGATGACAAGCGTGTCGTCCAGCATCCCGCGCTGTTTCAAGTCCTTGATCAACGCCGCCGAGGCCTTGTCCACTTCCTGCGCCGCCAGCGGCATTTCCGTGGCCACGTTGCCATGGTGATCCCAGCCGCGATGATAAACCTGGATGAACCGCACCCCGCGTTCCGCCAGCCGCCGCGCGAGCAGACAGTTCGAGGCAAACGTGCCTTCGCCCGGTTCCTTGACCCCATACATATCCATCGTGGCCTTGGATTCCTGGCTGAAATTCGCCAGATCCGGCACGGAGGTTTGCATGCGGAACGCGAGTTCATACTGGCTGATGCGCGTCTGGATTTCGGGATCAATCCGCTCCGCGGCGAGCATGCCGTTCAAGCGGTTGATTTCGTCGATGACCTGACGTTGCGTGCTCTGGCAAACGCCTTCGGGATTGCCGACGTAATGCACGGGCTGTCCCTTCGATTGAAACAGCACGCCTTGAAATTTGCTCGGCAAAAATCCATTCGACCATTGCCGCGCCGAAATCGGCTGCTGTCCCGTTCTCCCCTGTGACGTGAGAACGATGTAGCCGGGCAGGTTATCCGTTTCCGCGCCGAGTCCATACAAGAGCCACGAGCCCATGCTCGGCCGGCCTTTGATGATCGAACCGGCGTTCATGAAGGCATGCGCCGGGTCGTGATTGATCTGCTCGGTGTGCATCGAGCGGATAATGCAAATGTCATCCGCGATGGAGCCAATTTCCGGGAAGAGTTCCGTGATCTCCTGGCCCGACTGGCCGTATTTCTTGAAGGCCACCACCGGGCCGCGAGCTTTCAACGGCGTGCCCTGCAACTGCGCGAGTTGCTGGCCCTTTGTGAACGAGTCGGGGAACGGCTGGCCGTCAATTTTCTTCAACTCCGGCTTGTTATCGAAGCTCTCCAGATGCGATGGCCCGCCCGCCATATAGAGATGAATGATGCGCTTGGCCTTCACCGGAAAATGCGGCGGATGGATGATGCCCGTCCATTTGCCATTCGCTTCGGCCGCTTCGGCGGCGGCCGCGATTTTGGGATTTAACAGCGAGGCGAGCGCGAGGCCGCCCAGTCCGTAGGCGGCGCGGCCAAGAAACGTGCGACGTGAAATCTCCGACTGAAATTTCGCGGGGTCAAAGGGTGTCATACGCAACGGGGGTTTGGGGAACTAAAATTTGGTGATGGTCTCGTCGAGGTTAAAAACCACCCGGCACACCTCGGTCCACGCGGCGAGCTCATTCGCGTTCAGATTATTGGGCGGGGGAGAATTTCCCACGAGCGTCAGCTTCTTCGCCGCGACCGGATCCTTCGCGGCTTCCTGCCGTTGCAAGTCGAGGAAGCGCAGCAGGGATTTCTTTTCATTGTCCCGCGGTGGACGCGCGAGCGCCTGCTCGAAGGCAAGTTCCAGTCGCACACCGTCGTTTTTGCATTGCGCCTGCAACAGTTTCTCCGCGAACACGCGCGAGGCTTCCACGAAACTGGGATCGTTCAGCAGCGTCAGCGCCTGTTGCGGCGTGTCCGACACGACGCGCGTGCCAGTGCACTCCTCGCGCGAGGGCGCGTCGAAGTTGGCCATCATCGGCTGGAGGAAGGTGCGCTGCCAGTGGGTGTAAACACCCCGGCGATACTGGCGCTCGTCCGCTTCCGGATAATAGTCACGATCAGGGAATTGAAGATTCACGTAATAACCGGCCGGCTGATAAGGATGCGCACTGGGCCCGCCGATTTCAGGGTTCAGCAGCCCGGCGATGAACAGCGCATTGTCCCGCACGAACTCCGCTTCGAGACGGCGCGGCATTTGCGCCGCGAGCAAACGGTCGTTGGGATCGATATCTTTCAAATCGAGCCGTTGATTCGAATCCTGGCGGTAGGTCGCCGATGTGACCATGAGCTTGATCATGTGCTTCAAGTCCCAGGCGTGGGGCACGCTCTGTGCGGCCGTTTTTTTGGCTTTTGATTTTCCGGAACTCGCGAGCGGCTCACCGTCGTTGTTCAATGTAGGCTGCTCAAACTCGCACGCCAGCCAGTCCAGCAATTCCGGATGCACGGGCCACTCGCCCTGGCCACCGAGGTCGTCCACCACGGCCGAGATGCCCATGCCATAGAATTGTTTCCAAATCCGGTTCATCGTGGCGCGCGCGGTGAGTGGATTTTCCGGCGAGACCAGCCACTTCGCCAGGTCGAGGCGCGTGAGCCGGCGGTTCTCCGGGTTCGGCATCTGCGCCATGAAATGCGGCGTCCCAGGTTGGAGCAATTCGCCGCTCTCGTTCTGCCAGTTGCCGCGCGGCAGCACCCGGGTGGGCAGGGGCTCGGAGAGCGCCTTCGACACCATCGTGTACATCTTTCCGCGCCGGCATTCCCGAATATCCGCCTGTATTTTTCGCGCCTGACCGATCGCGGCGGGATCCCATTGCGTGGTGAGCAGAAACGCGCGCTGCAACCGGGCCTGCGCATCCGCGTCCGGTTTTTTCGATGACGCCAGCGTCTTGCGCAGTGATTCATTCAGCCCCGCCTTGAACGGATCGCCATCGGGAAAGGGTGTGATCGTGATCTGCGCCGAATCCACCGCCGCGTTGCCGAGATTGATGACCAGTTGATCGCCCGCCTTCGCAAACACCGGCTTGTCCAGCAACCATACCGCGCTTTGCGTATCTTCCTTTGTGGAAATTTGCCACAGGTCCGTAACGCCGATCATCGGCAAACTCATCGAATAGCGCGGCTCTTCATGATCCGCCTCCCCGAAATAAAACGGCAGCTTCTGGTCCTTGCCGCCCGAGCGCAGGCTGGCGGAAATGGCGAACGCCGTGCCGTTCCGTTTCCTGGCCGCGGTTCTGTTTTGCTCCTTCACTTCCTGCGGAACGATCTGCAGGCGGATGGCGGAAACCCACATATTCGACACGTTCAAGGTCACCGTGGTGTTTTCCTTCGCATTCTCGCTGAACGAAATCATTCCGTCCGGATATACATAATAGTTCGTTGCGGCCACGCTGTTGGTGTCCTTCATTTTCACGGCGACTTCCGGCGCGAGCGCCGCCCAACCATTCGTCCAGACCTTCACAAAATCGCGGCTCGCAGTCAGCCACGCGTCGTAGGCTGCGCCGTTGGTCTGGTCATTCTTGAGCTTGGCCGCCGAGGTGGCATGCACCGCATCCAGCTTGGTCTCCAATTTCGCCATGCGGCGTTGCAGATACGCATTCGTCACCTGAATCTCCGGCGGGAACGGATGGTCATTGCCGAACCCCGGCAATTCCTTCACCGGCGCGAAGCCGTAATCCGAATACACGCCCCATTGCTCCAGATCGGAGAAGAACGCCTCCATCTGATAAAAATCCTTCGCCGTGAACGGATCGTATTTGTGATCGTGACATTCCGCGCAGCCCATCGTTGAACCCATCCACGCCATGGACACGGTCCGCACGCGGTCGCCCGCATACTTCGCCAGATATTCCTTCGCCTGTGCGCCGCCTTCCCGGGTCATCATGTTGAGACGGTTGAAGCCGCTCGCGATGCGCGTCTCGTCGGTGGCGTTGGGCATCAGGTCGCCGGCGATTTGTTCGATGGTGAATTGATCGAACGGTTTGTTGTTGTTGAACGCGTCAATCACGTAATCGCGATACGGAAAAATATTCTGATTCTGGTCGCCGTGATAACCGACGGTGTCCGCGTACCGCACGAGATCGAGCCACGGCACCGCCATGCGTTCTCCGTAATGCGGCGAGGCCAGCAATCGATCCACCTGCCGCTCGTACGCGCCCGGTTTTTTATCGGCGAGAAACGCGGCAATTTCCTCCTGCGTCGGCGGCAAGCCTGTGAGATCAAGACTGACGCGCCGCAACAACGTTCGCTTGTCCGCTTCCGGCGAGGGCTGGATTTTTTTGGTTTCCAAACCTTGCAGAATGAAATTGTCGATGGGATTGCGCACCCACGTGGATTTTTTGACTTTCGGCGGCGCCGGCTGCACCGGCTTGATGTAGGCCCAATGCGGTTGATACTCGGCGCCCGCCGCGATCCATTTCTTGAGCAAGTCCTTCTGCTCCGCCGTCAGCGTCTTGTGCGTTTTTTCCGGCGGCATGAGATCATCCGGGTCCTTCGCGAAAATGCGCTCGACCAGCGCGCTTTTGTCCGGGTTTCCCGGAACGATGGCTCCCTTTTCAATCGCGACCTCCCGCACGTCCAATCGCAGGTCCGCCTGCCGTTGGTTCTTGTCGTGTCCGTGACAGACAAAACAGTTCTCGGAAAGGATCGGCCGGATGTCCCGATTGAACTCGATTTGTGCCCCCGTGGCGTTCGCCATGAAAGCCAGAGACAACCCTGTCGTCGCCCATCCCGCCTTGGGTAAAATTCGATCAAGACCGAAAAGCATACAAGTTCTCTAAATTCAGACGCTTAGTGGCTGGCCTGTATTCGCGCAAACGTTGGTCGCAAAGGAAAAACAGTGCATTCCCGCTGCCGTGCCTGTGACGACTCGTGGGTTAAAATTACCTTCAATCGCTTCTCCAATGCAATCCTCGCGACGCGATTATTGGTTATGATGCCTCCGAGGATTATCCCCAAGTTCGTCCGCGTGTCGTCGTTGAGCAGGACAAGTTGGGTTCGTTTTTGGCCGCTCGTCGCTTCAAAAAATACACATCCATCTATCAATCAACAATTTAGGAATTTCACGAATTGGGTTCGTTTGGTAAAATTTACATTTCGCGCAACCTCCCCAACCTACCAAAAAGCGACGTACACATGACACAATAGTCCAGACAAGGCCGTCCTTCATTCCCACTTCCATTTCCATCGTCCTCGACCATCTTTCCCCGCTGACGATCTTTTCACCCATCCGCGAAATCCGTGAAATCCGTGGTAAAAATCAGCCCCCGCTCCGAATTCATTCCTGCATTCCTCAGCAATCCCTCCCCGCCTGCCGAAAAAGGAATTGACCACGGATGGGCGCGGATTTCCACGGATAAACAACCGCCCGAAAAACAAGGTTCAGAAACCGACCACTTCGTTACCTTCGCGCTCTTCTGTTAAACTTCCCGTCCTACCCCCAAAACCCGCTTCGCGCCTTTGCGACCTTGCGTCTTTGCATTAATCCCGCCCCTCCGCGCTTGCAGCATCCCATCCCCAATTCGTCATTCGAAAATCGGCATTCGCACTTCGTCCAATTCCAATATGTCAAAGATCGTCCCGCCCGGACATGCGCCCGGGCCCGGCGGTCCCGCATGCGGGACCAACCCTTCGACCCTACCCCCGTCGCGAAAACTTGCAAGCGCTAAAAGGGTCGAAAGTGCAAGTATAATCGGCAAGGTCGGCAAAACCGGCAAAATCGGAAGTGATTTGGGATGCGTCGGCCCAAAAAAGGGCATTTTCCACAAATCAGGAAATCGAAACTGGACCACATTGACCACCCGACGACTCCAGTCACCAGACATTTTTCCAGCCCGACCTCGCCGCACGCGTCAAATATCAAAACGCCACCGGACACCCTGCGGTCCGACTCTCTCGTCCCGCGTCGTCGCGGGGAGAGAGCCAGGAGAGAGGGGATTTTAAATATCGATATGGATTGGCATCGCCACCGCCCGTGACCATCGACCACACGCTGACCTTTCCATTCTAAGCAAGATCCAAAAGCCCTGTTAAACCACACGTCCAGTAGGGGCATCGAGCGTGCAGCCGCCCCGAATCCACAGAACCCCCTGTAGGCCGCGTACCCTTACGCGGCCCTCCGGCGAAACACGATCACCAACCCAGCCCGAGCCTAAGAGCGCCTCCAAGGTAGGGCCGCGACCTCCGGGCGCGCCGAAAGAAAAAGCGACCCCTCAGCGGTCCTCAAGACCGCTCAAAAATCCTCCCCGCTTCGCCCCCACCCCAACCAAGATTCCCATCTCAGCAAGATTTGCACATGCACCTTTTCAATACGCCAAAGGATCGCCAGATTCCGGGTCAGACAACGAGTTCACCACCTCAAATCATTAACCCGCGCCAACCGAATTACTCATGAGTTTGGTGAGGTCCGAACCACCCATCGCCGTGAAGGAAGCCGGAGGCTTCCCAGCCTGTAGCCGGTGGTTGAGGAGCACGGCGACGACGCCACCGGACCACGATCCCAAAAAAACCCGCACCCCGGGCAGGGGTGCCAGCCCACCACCACCATCATGCCCTCCACGCGAGCTAAAAAAGGCATCCTCCAACTGGGTTCGCGAAACCATCGGGCTCAGATCATTTCACTGGCAGGAAGGATATGCGGCCTTCACGGTCAGCGCCCCGGCCCGAGCAGGGGTGCAGGACTACATCGCCGGACAGGACGAGCATCATCGCGTGAAATCATTCCGGGAGGAACTGCCGGGCTTCTTGCAGAAATCCGGCGTCGAATACGACGAGCGCTTTCTCGATTGATCCCCCCGCCGCTGGCATCCCGCCGGGATGCCCTATTTCCCGCGCGCAAGTCCGGTGGTGTCGCTTCGCTAACCACCGGCTACACGTTGCGAAGCCTCCGGCTTCATCACACCACCACAAATGCGCCGATGAGAAAGCCCGCCGCGAAGCCGGCAACTTCCCCGCCTGCGCATGGACGATCCCCTTGCGCGGTGTCCATCTCGCCGTGGAGGAAGCCGGAGGCTTCCCAGCCTGTAGCCGGTGGTCGAGGAGCCCCAGCGACGACACCACCGGACCACGATCCCCAAAAAACCCGCACCCCGGGCAGGGGTGCCAGCCCATCCGCAAACCTTCGGATCAACCTGCGGTCAGCAAAACCGTGTTCACCAACTTCGCCCGAACCAAAAAGCGCCTCCAAGGTAGGGCCGCGACCTCCGGGCGCGCCGAAAGAAAAAGCGGCACCTCAGCGGTCCCCAAGACCGCTCAAAGCTCAATTTTCTCACGTCGCCAAAGATTCAAACAAAAATATTTGGTCGGTCGCTGCGACCGCCGAGAAACACTTTTCTTTTTCGGCGCCCTCGGAGAGGCCGCCCTACCACCGCCAACGTTCCCATGCCCATTCCAAATCGTGTCCCCCAAAAAACCCCACACCCCATCAACCGTCCATCTCTTTGTCTCTGCTCCTCTGTGGCTAAATCCTTCCCCACCGCCGCGCGGTTAAATGCAACCCAGATAAGACTTTACATTCCCACTCATTCCCGCCATTCTCCATTCCGAACGAGGGAGTCAACCCATACCAAGGAAAAACCAGCGCAATCAAAATGAAAGTGCAGCGGATGAACATGAACATCGATGTTGCCCCCCCGCTTCTCTGCATCGCTGTGGTTCATCCAGCCTTACGATAGAGTCAGTGTTAGTACGGCCATACCCATTTCCGACTCATTGAGCTATTATTTCGCCGTGGAATCAGCGACGAGCCATGAAGGGGTGATTCAATGACATTTTTGAAGAGGCCTCGTTTTGCTGCGCAATTTATTATCGAAGAGTTCTCGACCTTTCGTAATTCCAAGGATCGGCATTTTCACCGGCTTGTTTGCACGGGTTACGGCTGCGGGGCGGTGGCGATGCGACCGTCGGCAAGCTTTCTGTGTAGGGTTGTTCGTCACGCGTTAGCTATTTTCTTCGCGACTCTTTCTCCAAGCCATGCTCAAGGCATAAGTGGGACAACCTTGGAATCATGATGCCCTTGATTATAACTGTCAGAATTTTGGCGTGGACCTTCCTCGCTGCGATTCTCACGATCGTAAATAGTTCAGCGCAGGGGATTATGCAGGTCTCTTTCGAGACGCAACCTCCAGGGGGGGGTACAATTATCCCCTTTCGTCGTATACTGAATCAGGCGTGATAATCAGCGGGGTACAGGCCGGGGCTTTCGCACTTTCCGGTGGGAGCTTAAGTGGATATCCAGAGAATGGCACGGGGTATCTGCACATGCCTGGGGGCGCCGGAATGAAGTTTGGCCTTGTTCCAGGGGCATATTTCAACTTCCTCTCTTTCGATATCGCCGAGTCTTTTACCAATGTTCCGGGCCCGGTGACAGTAAAGGTGGTTGGTTACCATGTTATGGGCCAGACGGTGACAAATATATTCACCACCGATGGCATCAACGATGGAACAGGCCCGCTCTCGGATTTTCAGCGCTTTTTCGTCGACTCCCAGTTTCAGAACATTTACCGAATTGATATTCTGGGCGGCCCTTACGCTTTGGATAATTTAATTCTGAGCAACGTTCCCGAACCAACCGCCGGTTCATTCGCACTTCTTGGCGCAGGCGGAGCGGTCGTCTGGTCGCGATTCCGACGCAACCCCCGGAACCGTCGCACGCACCGATGACTACCAATCTCCTCGCGAAACTGCTTTTGCGTAGACGTGCGTTCCGCATCCCTTCGCTCCTGGCTGCGCTGGCTTTCCTGCTTCTGACGCCCCTTTCTCGCGGACAGGGCACATTCAAGTTTGAAGGCCAGCCAATCGGAACGGTGTCCGGAGGCCTTGGAACATACACCGAAGGTGGGATGCGGTTCAGTGTGATATCGCCGGGGAGCATGTACGCAATAGGTGGAGGAGTTGCTAGTTATCCCGATAACGGATCAGCGTATTTATATGCACCTGACAACGGTATATGGTTTGGCCCAACAAACACTTTTCCCAGCTCGGCCGCTTTCAATCTAATATCGTTTGACGCTGCTGAACATGCTGGTGGAGGACCGCTATCTCTTATGGTGATCGGCTACAAGCCCATGGCTGGAACGGTAACGAATTTTTTCGCGATGGATGGAATTATTGATGGCACTGGGCCGCTCCAGGATTTTCAGACATTTACGCTTAGTTCCGACTTTACCAGCCTGTTTCGCGTCGAGATATATGGCCGTTTAGCGCTTGATAACGTGTTCGTTACTAGCGCAATTCTGGAACCCACCACAGGCTCGTTGGCTCTGGTAGGCGCAGGCGGAGCGGTCGCCTGGTCGCGATTCCGACGCAATCGCCGGAGCCGGCAAACAAACACATGAACATTGCGCCACAGACCAAACCGTTGTTGCGCTGGCGGGTTTTCCGCGCCCGGGCGCTCGTGGCCGCGTCAGCGGTTTTCTTCGCCGTCCTTTCGTCGGGATATGCTTGTGCGAACGGCTTAGAGCCCGAATGATGACATTGGGAAAGAGAAACGCATTTTCTCTGCAAAAAGCCTCAGGGTGCGATCAAAAATTTAGGTTCTTCGACGATTTCAGTGGGTCAATAGCAAGGGATAGGTAGTTTGCCGGCCACAAAGTAAAGCATGGCCAGCAAGTTTTTGGCGCTACGATACCCGCGGGCTTTCCGTTTGGTGGCGGAGAACAAACTGTTGAGGCCTTCCAGATAAGCCGTGGTCAATCCTTCCTTCCAGTGACCCAAGATCCCTTCCAGATGGTTTTCCACCATCCGCGCCACCTTAGCCATGGGCTCCAGCAGTTGGTGGCCAGCCTGTTCGGCTTTTTGTTTCACCCAACTACACCAATGCTTCAAATCCTTTCGCGCTTGCTTGGCGTCAGGGGTCTGGTGGTAGATGTCCTGAAGAATCAACCGCATTTGGTAAGCCACCACCGTCATCAAATGTTTCCAATCCATCTGGCCCAGACGCTCGGTTTCCCGCTCCGTGTGGCTCTGGGGATTCTTGCGAAAAATCCACTGGCTCTTGGCCAACGCCGCCGCCTTTAGCTCATCTTGCTGCGTTTCCAACCGTCGCACCTTCTCCACCCCTTCATTGGCCTCCTGGATCACGTGGAATTTGTCGAACACCACCTGCGCGTTGCCAAAATTATCCCGCACGCCTTTGATGAACGCCGGGCTCATATCAATGGCCACCTGGGTCACCGCCTTGGGATGCCCATTATGGACCCGCATTTCCGTGGCAAAACGCTCCCACACCTCGGCAGCTTTACCTTCGGTGCCAAAGAGCACCCGCTTGTTTGCCAAGTCCGCAAACACGGTGAGATAGTTGTGCCCCTTCTTGCGGTTCATCTCGTCGGCCCCCACCCACACCACCTCCGACCAGTCGGCCTGCGAGCGGGCCGCTTGCACATGCGCATGCAACATCCGCCACATCCGCTGATCGGTTTCCCCGAGAATCTTGCCCGCCTTTTTGACCGGCATCTCTCGCATCAGCGTCAGCGCAAACGCTTCAAATTCCTTGCTGAAATGTTTGCTGCGCCCCTCCCAAGGCGGGGTTACCCGATACACCTCACCGCTGGCATCGCGCTGGCCCCGGGGCAGCGCACAGACAATGACGCATTCCTTGTTAAACACGTTTAGATGCCGCCATTGCATCGGTTCGACATGGTCATAACACCTGACACTTTGCCCACTCTTGGCGCTTTCTTGGGCCCACAGCGCCTCGGTCTCCGTCACGCAAATCACAAATGTGTTGCGCTTCTCCTCATAGTCCGTGCGAACCACTTTCCAACTCGCCCCAAGACCCAACAGCTTTTCAAAGGTTTGTTCCGGCGTCACTTTTACACAATTATATCACCAGCTCTCGGCCTTACAATTCCACTGAAAATGTCGAAGAACCAGAATTTAAGATGATAGGACCCTACCACCCAAAAAACCTGCTTCGTTCCCTTCGCGCCCTTCTGTCAAACTTCCCGTCCGTGGTAAAAATCAGATTGTCCTCTTCCCAACTCCGCGCCTCCGCTTCTCCGCGGTGAAAAGAAACTCCTCCGCGCCTGCATTTTGCCCGAACTGACACTTGGGATTTGCCAGGAGTTTGCTTAGGTTGTCGGCATCGTGAAAAAACTTTTTCTCCTGGACGGCATGGCTCTGGTTTATCGGGCGCACTTTGCCTTGATCACCCGGCCCATTCTCTCGTCCAAGGGCGTCAACACCTCCGCGCTCTACGGTTTCACGCAAACCCTCCTCGAAATCATCAAGTCGCAACAGCCGACCCATATCGCGGTCGCCTTCGACACCGACGCCCCCACGGCGCGTCACATCGAATTTCCGGAATACAAGGCGACGCGCGAAGCCATGCCCGAGGAATTGAGCGCCGCCCTGCCGCATGTCCGGCGCATGATCGAGGCGTTTCGCATCCCAGTGCTGATTTGCGACGGCTTCGAGGCCGACGACATCATCGGCACGCTGGTGAAGCGCGCGGAAAAGGAAGGTTTCGATTCCTACATGGTCACGCCGGACAAGGATTTCGGCCAGCTCATCTCGGAGCATACGTTCATCTACAAACCGCCGCGTATGGGCGGAGAATTTGAAATCCTCGGCCTGCCGGAGATTCAAAGCCGCTGGGGCATCCAACGGCCCGAGCAGGTCATCGACGTGCTCGCGCTGATGGGCGATGCCTCGGACAACATTCCCGGCGTCCCCGGCATCGGCGAAAAAACGGCGATGAAACTCATAGGCCAGTATGGTTCGCTCGATAATTTGCTGGCGCACACTGGCGAACTCACCGGCCGCGCCAAAACCACGCTCGAAACCAACCGCGACGTCGCGCTGCTTTCGAAACGGCTCGCCACCATCACCTGCGACGCCCCGTGCCCGGTCGATTTCGAAACGCTGAAATTGCAGTCACCGGATGACGATGCGCTCAAGGCGATTCTCACGGAGTTTGAGTTCAATTCCATTGGCAAACGCCTGTTCGGCGAGGATTTCAAAGCCGGCCGCGGTTTCGCCGGGCCCGCTGAATCACTGACGAAACCGGCCGCGTCATCCAAGGCCAAAAGCAAAACGGCTTCCGGCGAATTGGAGCTTCAATTTGACGATGCTCCCGCCGCTGCTGCCGGCAGCGCGGAAGCGGAAGCGCCGCCTGCGCCGCCGGTCAATCTCAAGCACATCACCGACGTACCGCACGAATATCACCTGGTCGCGACACCCGCTCAGCGCGGGGACCTCATCAAAACGCTGCAAGCCAGGAAATCGTTTTGTTTCGATACCGAGACCACCAGCCTCGATCCCAAGGACGCCCGGGTCGTGGGCCTCGCATTTTCATTTGCGCCGCACACCGGATATTACGTTCCCGTCCCGGCTGATCCGGCCGAAGCCAAAAATGTCCTGAACGAATTTCGCGCCGTTCTTGAATCCGGCCACATCGAAAAAGTCGGCCACAATCTGAAGTTCGACCTGAGCATCCTGAAGTGGCAGGGCATTTCCGTCGGCGGCAAGTTGTTCGACACGATGATTGCCCACAGTCTCGTCGAGCCGGAGATGCGCCACGGCATGGATTACATGTCCGAGGTTTACCTTGGCTACAGTCCCATCCCGATCACGAAACTCATCGGCGACGTCAAAGGTGAGCAGCTCAACATGGCCGACGTCCCGCTCGAAAAGATTTCGGAATACGCCGCCGAGGACGCCGACGTGACCTGGCAGCTTCGCGCCGCGGTCGAACCGTTGCTCAAGGAAAAGGGCCAGGAACGCGTGTTCTACGAAGTCGAATCGCCGCTCATCCCGGTGCTGGTGGACATGGAGTTTGAAGGCGTGAAAGTGGACGCCGCCGCGCTCGCGGAATTTGCCGCGCAACTCGCGAAGGAAATGGACGTCTCCGAAAAGACCATCTATCGCCTCGCGGGCACAACCTTCAATCTCAACTCACCCAAGCAACTGGGGCAGGTGCTGTTCGATTTGTTGAAAATCGGCGGCGCACCGAAGAAAACCAAGACCGGCCAGTACGCCACCGATGAGCAGACCCTCGCATTGCTCGCGAACGACCACGAAATCGTGCGCTGCCTGATGGAATTTCGCGTCGCTACAAAACTGAAATCAACCTACGCGGACTCGCTTCCCACCAGCATCTGGCCCGCCACCGCGCGCATCCACACGACGTACAACCAGGTCGTCACTTCCACCGGCCGGCTCAACTCGCAGAATCCGAACCTGCAAAATATTCCGATCCGCACCGATCGCGGCCAGGAGATCCGCAAGGCCTTCGTCCCGCGCAACGAAAAGCACGCGTTGCTGTCCGCCGATTATTCGCAGATCGAGCTGCGCATCGTCGCCGCGCTCAGCAAGGAGCCGGCGTTGCTCGAAGCGTTTCGTTCCGGCATGGACATTCATACCGCCACCGCCTCGCGCGTGTTCGGCGTGCTGCCCGATCTGGTCACCGCCGAAATGCGACGCCGGGCGAAGATGGTGAATTTCGGCATCATCTACGGCATCTCCGCGTTCGGCCTGTCGCAGCGGCTCGGCATTCCGCGCAAGGAGGCCGGCGACATCATCAACCAGTATTTCGCGCAGTTCCCCGGCATCCGGCAATACATGGACGACACGATCGCCTTCGCCCGCGAAAAGGGCTACGTCGAGACCGTCACCGGCCGGCGACGCTACATCCGGGACATCCGTTCCGCGAACAACACCGTCCGCGGCTCGGCCGAGCGCAACGCCATCAACGCCCCCGTCCAGGGCACCGCCGCCGACATGATCAAACTCGCGATGATCCACATCCACCGCGAACTCCTCGCCCGCAAACTAAAAACGCGCATGCTCCTGCAAGTCCACGACGAACTCGTCTTCGACCTGCTTTGCACCGAGGAAAAAGAGGTCCGCGCCGTGGTCGAGGAAAAAATGAAAAGCGCCATCCCCTTGGACGTGCCGATGGTCGTGGAAATCGGCGTCGGCGCCAACTGGCTCGCGGCGCATTAGCACCAAAAATTGGCAGGGAAAGTGGGCATTTCGCCTGCGTGGCCGCTGTAGAGTATATCTACGACGCCAGCGATAGGACGTCGCTGGCGCTACTGGAATCAATGGACCTCACTCCAATCGTGCAGTTTTTCTAAGTGGGTCATGGAACGTTTTAGATTTGTTTCCCGGTGGGGCGCTGCATACAGTCTCGGTATGGGTTCCCTTTATCTGAATTCTCTGTCGCAGGAGGCAAGAAACGCTCTTGAAAAAAGCCTTCACCAGTCGCAACACGGCAAGTGCTTTATCTGCGGTGACGCGATAGACCTCATTTTGCATAGCGGAAAAATAGACATTGACCACGTTGAGCCAATTAAAGTCGGTGGAAAAGATGACCCCGCAAATTTTGCCCTCACTCATTCACATTGCAATCGTTCAAAACAGGCGAGTGATTTGCGAGTTGCTCGTGTGCTAGCAAGATTTCAGAAAATTCGTGAAAAAGCGGCAATTCAAAACCGCGCCGCTAACCTTGGAGATGTACTTGCTGATTTCAAAGGGGCGACATACGAATTACCCATGCGGATTGAGGGAGAAAAGCTGATTTTTTCTATGCCGGACTTGAATCAGAATTCGATTCAGCAGCTTCCAATTTATACCGACGATTTAAGCGGCGAGAAATATTGTTTCACAAAAGTACCACTCGAATACTTATTTCATGATGATCGAATAAACCCTCGTGCAGTCGGCGGCAGCTTAAACGGTCTAATTGATGAATTTCACAAGAAGCGTCCTCAACTTCAAGTTTGTTTGGCTTGGACAGAATTGAAAAGCGGCGGATCTAAAGCGAAGATTCATGTGTTCGACGGGCAGCACAAAGCGACGGCTCAAATTCTATTGGGTGTTCGGGAGCTTCCTATGCGGATTTTTTTAGATCCTAACTTGGATAATCTGCTAAACGCGAACACTAATGCGGGGACAACCCTGCGACAGATTGCCTTCGATAAGTCGGTCCAACGGCATTTGGGAAGCGCGCTTTTTCTCGACCGCCTCGCCCGGTATCGCAAAGAGCGGGGATTGCTTGACAATGCAGATAATTTTTCGGAACGGGATTTGGTAAATCATTTCAAAGGCGAATGGCGGGAGATGCGGCGATATATTCTGGACGCCGTGAGGGACACGATTACGCATCACCCCGAAAACAAATTGAGAGAGTACATCGAGCTTGGCGGTAAAGGGAAAGAGCGCCCGCTGTCATATAGCACCATCGAGAAAACCATATATTCGCTATTCATCTACGGTGATGTTTTGGAAACTCCGCTGAATCACCGGATGGAAGAAAACGAAAACCCTCGCGAGTTAGAAAAGGAACAGCTTTTAAAACTGATGAATCTGATTGCTGAAAAAGTTTACGTCGGAAAATTTGACCCTGCTTTGGGTATAAATCGGATTGAAAACAAAGTTCAGAAGGGCGAAGACGTCCCAGAGCCCCATTTGTGTGCATTTCGGCTGGGGCGTGAAGAAATCATGTCGTCATGGGCGGGACTTTTGAAGCAGGTAATTTATCAATATTTTGTTAACACGGGAAAGAAAGTTAATGATGAGAAAATCTTTCAATATAAATTCTCCGAGCCGCTTTGGGACAATATTGAAAACTTCATCGTAAACCTAACTAAGATGCCGCTCTGGGTTAATAAGGAGCTTTCAACAACAACGTTTGGCGGTCGGCAGAACCCTGCGTATTGGGAAACAATTTTTGAGACCGGAAAAACGCCCGAGGGAACACAAATTTTGGCGCAAGGAATTGACCTGTTGAAAATGATTCAAAGGTGAAAAAGACTGTCTTGGAGGGGTGTCTATTTTGATACCATTCGATATTAGAATTTTAATATATTTCGTGCGGGAAAGTATATGTTGCGCTGAGATCTTTATGGCTCTGCCGCATATTTCAGGATTGTGGAGTTACCTTAAACTCAATCAGGCCGTCGTTCGATTATGTCAGACCAACCTTCGGGTTTTACCTTTGCGTCACTAAACTCCTGCAAGATCAAAATTAGGCATGAATATTGTCAATGGAAAAAAATGGGCGCCGATTGAACCACTTTCGGCGGACTTGGAAAAATGGAGCGATCCTGAACTTCATGGCTTGGTTGAGGAATGGCAAGATCAGCGGCAAGATCTTGAAGGCAGGAACGAGTATAAGAACTTTTTAGATCGCTTGCGACGGCAATGGGCTATCGAGACGGGTGTCATCGAGAGATTATATTCGATAGACGTCGCTCCTACTAAAACGCTTATTGAAAAGGGTTTCGACGCAGTTCTTCTATCATCCAATGAGACAGGGGGGCAAGACCCTCGAGAGGTCTTGAGGGTAATAATGGACCAACATGCGGCCATCGAAGGCATTTACGATTTCGTGGGCGGTGCGAAGCCTCTCACGACATTTTACATCAAGCAGCTTCATTCTGTACTTACGCAGAGCCAGGAGACTTATGAAGCCGTCTCTACCTTGGGGCAGCCCTTAAGAAAGCCCATGGTTCGGGGTGCGTGGAAAGACGATCCGAATCTGGTGGAAGGGCAAATAGAATTTTGTCCTCCTCATCAAGTTGAATCTGAAATGCACCGTCTGCTGGACCTGTACACTCAATATGAGAGTGCGGGTGTTGCGTCAGAAGTTCTCGCTGCTTGGTTGCATCATCGATTCGTTTTGATCCATCCGTTTATCGATGGCAATGGGCGTGTGGCGCGGTGTTTGGCCACTATGGTGTTTTTGAAACCCCATTGGTTTCCTCTGGTCATAACGCGGGATGACAAGGTCGCTTATATTTCAGCACTTCGGGCGGCGGACAATGGGGACTTGCACCCGTTGATTAAACTCTTTGGCGATCTGCAAGCAAAAGCGATTCGCGAGGCATTCAGTCTCAGCGAAGAGATCGTGGAAGGCACAGCCGCAGTCACGGAGATTCTCGGTTTGGTTACGCAAAAATGGGAAACCGAGCGCAACCGGCAAAAGCGGCAAGTCTTTGCCACAGCGGATTCACTTCAAACATTAGCTCATCAACGCCTTACGGATTTGGCCACTCAAATTAACGACCGAATACGTGAATGGGGAAAAGGCTTCAAGGCCGTCTCCTTAAAGGCTGAGCGCAATGAAAATAGAGCGGGATACTACGGGTTTCAAATTGGAGCTGGCGCCAAAGTACTTAATTACTTCGCGAATCGGCATCTTTATCAATCTTGGGTCGCGGTTGACATCTTTACGCAAAATCGAACCGAGATGGTATTCTCGTTTCACGGAATGGGTAACGCCACTGGGACGCTGGCATGTTTAGGTGTTGCATTTAGCAAACCCGTTAGCGGCACTCAAGAGCCTGCATTGGCGGACGTTCGCCTTTTGAGTGAGGCTCCATTTGTATTTACGCATACTCAGGCTCTCCATGAAGTGGCAATTCGCTATCGGAAGTGGTTAGAAAACTGCATTGTTAAGGGCTTGGACGAATGGCGGAAGGAAGAAGGGGCTTAGGAATAAATCTGCATGCTCCGTATCATTATTTCCCATTTTCCTCACAACATATCGCTGGGTTTTCACGGTGGGGTTAAGCATTTTGACAGCGTTATGAGGAATATGCGCGCCGTTGGCACTTCCTATCCGGCTAAGCCAATCCCCGCCAAATATGCAGCACCGTGAGCTTGTCCCCGAAATTCGGACCACTGGTTAAGTAAGACTTTTTGGTGTCTGTTGGACGAACGCCCTGGTGGGCGGTAGAAAGAACAGACAACCAAATGAAAGCAAAGCGACAAAGACATCAACCGGCCTTCAAGGCCAAGGTGGGGCTGGAAGCCTTAGCGGGAGTCAAGACGGTGGCAGAGATTGCCCGGGAGTATCAGGTGCATCCGGCGCAGGTCAGCCAGTGGAAGCGCGCGATTGTGGAGCGGCTTCCCGAAGTGTTTGAGCACGGAGCCACGGCGCAAGCCGAAGCCTCCGACCGGGAAGTGGCCCGCCTGGAGCAGAAGGTGGGGCAGTTGACGATGGAACTGGACTGGCTTAAAAAAAAGTCCAGACAACTGGGGCTGTAAAAGGTCAGCGCCTGGCGCTGGTGTCGCCGACTGCCGGTTTGAGTGTGCGGCGGCAATGTGCGCTCCTGGGCGTCAGCCGGGGCAACTACTACTACGAGCCATGTGTGGAGAGTGCCGAGAACCTGCGCTTGATGCGTCGGCTGGACGAGTTGCATTTGCAACATCCAGTCTATGGCCGCCCGCGCTTGACGGCGGTGTTGCGTCGGGAGGGCTGGGCGGTGAACGCCAAACGGGTGGGCCGACTGATGCGAGTCATGGACTTGGAGGCAATCTATCCCAAGCCCGGCACCAGCCAGCCGCAACCCGGACACCAGATCTACCCGTATTTATTGAGGCGCAAGGCGATTACGGGTCCCGATCAGGTGTGGTGTGCGGACATCACCTACCTGCCGATGCGTCACGGGTTCATGTATCTGATGGCGGTGATGGACTGGTGGAGCCGGTTTGTGCTGGCCTGGGAGTTGAGCAATACGCTCGAAGCGGCCTTTTGCGTGCAGGCCTGGCAGCTGGCCTTGGCGCGAGGCCGTCAGCCGCCCCTGATTTCCAATACCGATCAGGGAGCGCAGTTCACCTCCGCCGACTATGTCGGGGCGGTGGAGGCCGCCGGGGTGCGGGTGAGCATGGATGGTCGCGGGCGGTGGATGGACAACCGGTTTGTGGAACGGTTGTGGCGCAGCCTGAAGTATGAAGACATCTACCTGCGCGGTTATGAACACGGCCTGGAATTGCGGCGAGGCGTGGGCGCCTGGTTCGGCAATTACAACGAGCACCGGCCGCACCAGGCCCTGGGCTATGCCACGCCCGCCGAGGTGTATCACGCACCCGAATCACACGGCGCCCAGCCTGCAGGTTGGGCTTGAAGTCAGACCGCCGTTGGCGGTAAAAAAGAATCACCCAAGAAAAACGGGAGGGAGAAAGTGGCGCCCCGGCGTCCTTTCTCCTTTCCAAAACTCTCGGGGAGCAGCGCAATGACGGTCAACCAAACCGTCCAGCCGACCCAAAAAGTCACCGCTTATTTTCGGCGGTCAGTGGTTTGAAAATGGGGACAAGTTCACCGCGTAGCTGCGCCATGGACGCCAGGCCTGCGACATTTCCTCAGCCTCCCGGGCGGTGACGCCGCTAATGGGAGTTCCCATTAGATTGAACGTTCTCGTGATGCGTAGGGTACGGCTTCCGTCTCTGCGCCCGAATCACCACGGTCGACGCACGCGGAAATATTGCTCACCGGCGGGAGTAAGAGTCACGCTGAGCGCACCACCGCTGGCAGTGGGCGAATTAGTGATCCATTTCCATTGGGCAGCCGGGCCGAGGCCGGTTGCGGATTCGAGCATTGTATCGGCGGCCGTGTTAGGCCAGGTGAGCGTCGTCTGGCCATTGGCGAGCGCCGCCATTACCGAAACGGCCGGGCTAATGGAGATTGTTCCGTGCAGGTTCGTGGTTGCGCCCGGCACGCTCGCCGTCACCGACCAGTCGTAAGTGCCCGGCAAGGTGTAGGCATGCGCTGGAAATTGGTTGGTACTCGGCGCAGAACCGTCGCCAAAACTCCAGGAGAACGAGACCGGGGCAACGGTGTTGGTCGCCATCGGTACGACCGCGAATGCCACCGGCCAAAGCGCGGGATACGTAAGGGGTACCTGGGCCGCGGCCCCGATGGCGAACGGGCCTTGCGCCACCAGGACGCTGCCGGTGGCGAGAGTGGAATTTTTCGAGCCGTCCCAGGCCGAGTAGGTAAACGTGTCGGTACCGGTGAATCCGGCGTTCGGAAAATAGGTGAGGATATTGTTGCTCACGCCGAGGGAACCGTTCGCGGGTTGCGAGATGATGCGCAGAGCGGCGGTCGGCGGGGTTAGAATTACCGGGAGGTTTACGGTCGCGCTGTTTAGCGTATTACTATTAACGGAAGTGACGGTGGGGGGTGAGTTTCCGTTGATGGAGTCGCTGCTTGCACCGTTGTGGCAGTTATAGCAGCCAACTATGGCCCCGCGGAACAAATTTAGCGTCACCGTTCCACCGTCCAAACTCGCCGTCAAGGTGCGATTGCTTTGCGCCCGTGAAAGCACCGTGCCTCGATTATCCGTGCCGTGACACGCCTGACACTTCGCCAGATTCCCCTGAACATAATCATGATGTCCCGAAACCCACGACTGCCCCACTGGGTGCATCCCGTGTGGCCCGCCGCTCGCCGTGATGCTGCTTACGGCCATGGAAACGTGGCACGAAGCGCATTCGACCATCACCCCGGCGTGGCCCTGCAACGCCTGGTTGCGAACGTTGTCATTGGCGTGCGTACTTGGAAATTCCGCATGTGTCGACCCATGGCAGGCGGAACATTGCAGCCCGCCGTGACCAACCGAAAAACGATAGAGGGAAAGGCCGGGGGCCGGTGTGTTCGACGTGGTGGCAAAGGTTTGATTGACGGGAACACGCACCGTCCCGTTGGTGTCGGTGAATACGGAGGCGTACCGAATCTGACCATTGTTACTGGTGGCCGTGCCGCTGTGACATTGCTGGCAGCCCGGCTCCATAAACCATCCCACGCGGGTGGACGCGCCCACGATGCTCATATTGCCGTGACAGTTCTGACATTGCATCTCCATGGAACCATCCGCGGCGATGGCTCCGCCCATTGCGCCACGCAAGCATCGCGTCGTCGAACCCGGATGGCAGCGATAACACGCGGAGCGGTTGACGGCATTATTGAGCGTGGTGTTGATGATCGGATCCTGCACGTTGGCATGGTAGGAGTGAATCGAGGCGGTGAGCGGTGGAATGGAGCCGTAGCTGGGCGCACCGAGTGCTTCCGAGGCGTGACAGGCCGCGCACAAGACCGGCTTCTTGTCCGCCACCACCCCGCGGTAGAGCCCCTGCGGATTGAACCCGCGCGCGCCCAAAGCCGCCCGGTAAAGATCGGGGTGCCGCGCAAATTGGTGCTCATCATGCAGCCGCAAAATATTCAACCGAAAATCGCGCTCGGGAATTCCATTCCACAACCAGCCCGCGGCCGGTCGGGCGGCGCTCTGACTCCCGGACGCGTGACAGGCGCGACAATCCATCTCATCGGAAACGGGCAGGACAATGTCGTTGGTGGCGATGGCCTGGCTCGCCCCATTGCGTGCGATGAGACGCATCAACGGATACGGATTTTTGTTGTGCGCGTCGTCGTAGGGGGAGATGGGAATGCCTTCCGCGCGGAACCAGTTGACCTTGGTAAAAACCCCGGCGGCGGGCTGATTGGTCTGCTCAAAGAGCATTCCCTGCGGAAAGTTGCTGGTGCCCGGCATGGACCAGCCTGCCAGCCCCCCTTCGGGCGCGAGCGTCGCGCCGAACAGCGCGGTGGCATACGTGTAATAATTTCCTTTGTCCATCGCGGTTGAATTAAACGAGCCGCTTGAGTCAGATACCGCCTGGTAAGTAACCGTGTACCCGCCGTTCGTGACCAACCGGCCGCCGACAATGAGCTGGGACTCAATAGTGTTGTAGGGCGGGAGAATGGAAAACACCGAGTAATCGCTGTCCATGCAATGCATGCCGAGGTTGTTCCAGCCAAGGATTTGATTGTTGGCGGCGAGAGCCGGCGTGGAAAAAATCAAACAAGTGGAAATGCCGATCCAGGGGAGGTATCGCTTCATAAGTGAGCTTTGGGCTCGACTCGATTGAACGCCCGTACCTTATGGCGCTGCAAGGGAATAGCATCCAAAACTCCGACAAATCTTCTCTCTTAAATTGCCGGACTGAAAACAAGAAACAGCGCATTTGAAGGCAGTGGCGGTTGGGAGTGCTCTCGCTTCCTTCCCGGCTACGCCGGCCCCCGCCAAATATGCAGTACCGCGTAACTGCGCCACGGACGCCAGGCCTGCGACATTTCCTCCGCCTGCCGGGCGGTGACACCGCCCAGGTTGTTGCGCACGGCGATGTCTTCTTTCGGAAAAACATCGGGCCAGCGCAGGGCACGCATGGCGATGTAATTCGCGGTCCACTGCCCGATTCCGGGCAGTTCCGCAATGCGTGCGATGATGGTCTCGGGCTGGTGATGATGGCCGCCATCGAGCGAGAGCTTGCCGGAGACTTGCGCCTCGGCGAGGGCGATGATGCTTTGACAGCGCGCGGCGATGATGCCAAGCCGCGCGAGCTTATCGACCGTGGCGCGGGCGAGCTTTTCCGGTGTCGGCGTCAGACGATTTAATTCGGGGAAGGGGGTAATGATCGACTCGCCAAAAGCTGCGGCAAGCCGGCCGGCAACCGTGGTGGCGGCCTTCACCCTGATTTGCTGTCCGAGGATCGCGCGCAGTCCGAGTTCGAAACCGTTGAAGGCGCCGGGCACGCGCAGGCCGGGATGAGCCTTGATCAACGGTGCCAGCACTTTGTCCCGGGAGAGATGTTTGGAGATGATTTCCGGACGCGCGTTCAGATCGAAGAGCGCACGCACGCGGTTCAGCAGCGCGGGCAACACCGGAGTCAGACTGTGGGTAAATTCCAGCAGGAGGGTGTTTTTCTTTTCGGAATGCGTGACTTTGATCCAGCCCTTGCGTTCACCAATCCGCACCGTGCGGGCGTAAAAGGAGTCCGTGACCCACTCGACGCCTTTCAATTCGCGCGTCCGCAAAAAGGTCAGCACGCCGGGCCAGTCGTAGGGCGGGCGATAGGAGAGTTGCAGCGCGGAAGTATCGGAACCATTGATGGCGTCCGTGCCGACGACGGCCTGTTTGCGGAGGCGCGAGGGCGGCATGTGGTAGCGGGTGGTGAAGGCATCGTTGAAACGGCGCAGGCTTGCGAAGCCGCTGGCGAAGGCGATTTCCGTGACCGGTAATTTTGTTTCGGTCAGCAATTGTTTGGCGAGCAGCAACCGGCGCGTCAGGATCAGTTGAATCGGCGGGACTCCCAGTTCCTTCTGCACGATGCGGCGAATCTGGCGCGAGCTTAAATCGAATTGTCCGGCCATGGTTTCCAATGCGCCCGGTTCGTCGGTGTTTCCCTCCTCGATGCGCTGCACGATGAGATGCGCGATGCGCTGCGAGTTGTCCACGGGCGCATTGCCGGGCGCGAGTTCGGGACGGCACCGCAGGCACGGACGAAAACCGGCCCGCTCCGCTTCCTGCGCGGACGGATAAAACCGGCAGTTCTTTTCCTTCGGCGGCTTCACCGGGCAGATCGGCCGGCAGTAAATGCCGGTGGAGGTCACCGCCACGTAAAACAGGCCGTCAAACCGTGTGTCGTGCGCGATGAACGCTTTGTAGAGTGATTTCGGATTCTGTGTCATCCCGCCAATCTACCTGTTTACATCGGCGATACTCGCCATTTTCGGACATGAGATTAAATTTACTTCGATGACCGAAAATGGCGAGCGTCATCTCGACCGTCGGCTAATGTGAGGGCATGAATACAAAAAGAATTGCGAAGGCAGCGAAATCCGGCACGGAGAAAGACGCGCGCCAATACCTCTCCGTAAAGAGTCCGATTGGCGAATTGATGCTGGTGGCGGACGAATCCGCGTTGCGCGGAGTTTATTTCGTCGGCTGCGATCATGTCCCCAAGGCGAGCGGCGAATGGAACCGCGATGCCAGGCATCCAGTGCTGGCCCAGGCAGCGAAGCAACTCGCGGAATATTTTGCGGGCAAGCGAACGGAATTTTCACTGCCGTTACATTTCGAAGGAACGGATTTTCAGGAAAAAATTTGGCGCGGTATTGCCCGCATTCCGTTTGGAAAAACGACGAGCTACAGCGACCTGGCGAAGCGGGCAGGGTCGCCGGGGGCGGTTCGCGCGGCGGGAACTTCCACGGGACGAAATCCGCTGGCGATTGTGGTCCCGTGCCATCGAGTGATGGGGAAGAACGGCGGCTTGTGTGGCTTCGCTGGCGGACTGGAACGAAAAAGAAAACTGCTGGCGCTCGAAAACATCGATGTCAAGACAGGCGGCTAATCGCGTTCGCCGTCGTTCCGTAAGCACCGGCGGTGCATCCGTAAATTTTGGCGGGTTCGATCAGTTGCGCGCCCGCGCCCGAGGAGTACTTTCAACTGTGCAGAATGTTTGCCGCCGGCATTGCAATTTTCGGGAAGGTTATGGGTCACCCCTCCGCCGGGAATGCTTTCCCTCAGCATTCCCGCAGGAATTGCAGGCATCTCACATCCGTGAGAATGGCACGCGCATTGCTGAATAAGTAGTTTGGCAGGCTTGAAGTGTTGTATCCACCAAGCCGCCCGAAATAACCGTATCGACCATGAGTGCCATAGCTGAATTGTGCCAGACGAAATACTGGCAACTGCATCTCCCCGAGGGATGGACCACCACGACTCGTTCACCGGAACTGGTTATTCTCTATTCGCCCGGCGGCGTCGGCATGATGGAATTTCACATGGTCAACGAACAATTCGACGAGAATGCTGCGGATGTGGAACGCTTCGGACAGCTCGTCGGCAAATATGCCGGTGAAAAAGCCCATCGCGGTGTGCATCGCCGGTTCTGGCAGTTGTCCTGTGGCGGTCGAAAACTTTCGCTCTGCTACAATTGCTCCGAAGGCAACGCCGAGGTGGAACGCGCCCAGGTGGATGCCATGTTGCAGACGTTGGAGTCCGGCGATCAGATGGCATAACGCAGTCAACGTGATTTCGCCGATGGGTTCGTAGCAAAGTCTCTTGGCAGGCTGAAAAGTTTCTTTGCTTCTTCGTGAAGAGAATGCCCTGCCCGCGTGGCAGGGTTTTTTCATGGCGCCATATTTCGGACCACACCGGCGGTGATCGCAAACGCGATGGCCGTGGCCGCCAGTCCTATCACGGGGCCTTGAATATCGCCGGCAATTATCTGTGTCAGGCAATAGCTCCGCGCGGATTAAATTAAGAGCATCCCCACCGGTTCCCAGCCTTCCCCGTTGTTGAGGTGTGCGTCGGGAAAAAGAAGGTGAGATCCAGGTTTGAAAAGCGGCAAAAGAGAGCGAGCAGTCCGACCGCAGCGTAGAGGGACAAAAAAGCCACTCCCCAATACGCCTGAAGGAGAAATCCCTGCACCATGCGCCGAAAGGAGTTGCGCGATTCGAGTTGAGCAAGAAGCGGCCACAATTCGGCAAAGGCGGTAAAGCCGCCGGGCCGGGCAGGGGCCAGACTGCTATGCAGTGGCCATGCATTTTATTTTACCTGCGGGTGACCGTCTGGAACGGCAGCCTGGCTGGCAAATCCCGCTTGCGCGGACGCAGGGTTTTATACATTGTCGGGTTGTCGGCGGGTCGGCAATAAAGAGTGGCGACTGAAAAGTCCGGGATCTTTTTATGAAAGACTATCAACCAGGAGAGATTCGTAACTTCGCGATTGTCGGTCATGCTTCCGCGGGAAAAACCATGTTAAGTGAGGCGATGCTGGCGTGCGCCGGCGTCGTCAACCGCATGGGCAGCATCAGCGGCGGTTCCACGGTTTCCGATTACCACGAGAGCGAACAACAACGGCAGATTTCCGTTTCGGCAACGCTCATGCACCTGGAGTGGCTCGGGAAGAAATTCAATATCCTGGATTGCCCGGGCTACGCGGATTTCATCAGTGAAGGCCTGGGCGCATTGCGCGTTGGGGATTTCGCGCTCATCGTCGTGCATGCGAATCACGGTGTCAGCGTGGGCACGGACGCTGTTTGGAAATACGCCACGGAGGATGAGATACCCAAGCTCATCGTCGTCAATGCCTTTGATAAAACCGATACCGACTTCGACCGTACGCTGGCGCAGATCCGCGAGCATTTTGGTGAGCGTGTTTTTCCGCTGACGATCCCCATCAACGCCGGTCCTGGTTTCAATCAGGTGCTCGATGTGTCGCGTAGCGAGGTAATCACCTATGCCACGGATAAAAGCGGCAAATACACCGAGTCGCCCGCAACCGGCGAACTCGCGCAGAAGGTGAAACAGCTTCACGCGCAACTCATTGAGCTGATCGCGGAATCCGACGACGGGCTGATGGAGAAATTTTTCGCGCAGGGCGGTTTGTCCGAGGAGGAATGGCGCGCCGGCATTCACGCGGCGGTGCAAAAGCAGGTGTTCACGCCGCTATTTTCGACCTCCGCGGAAAACAACATCGGCGTGGCGCGACTCATGGACATTATTGCCAAATACGGCTCTTCGCCGGTGGACCGTCAGAAGGTCAAAGCGAAGGACATGGACGGCGGCGACGCCGAGGTTTCCCTCACGGATGCCGATCCGGTGCTTTATGTTTTCAAGACGATGAGCGAGGCGCAGTTTGGCGAAATGTCATATTTTCGCATTTACTCGGGCACGGTGAAGTTTGGCAGCGAACTATACAATTCCACGCGGCGCACAACCGAAAAAATCGGCCAGATTTATGTGCTTAACGGCAAAACCCGCACGAGCGTGCCATCGCTTGGGGCAGGGGATATCGGGGCCGTCGTGAAGTTGAAGGATACCCACACCGGTAACACATTGTGCGGCGGCAAAAAACATGTGTCCTTGCCCAAAGTCGAGTATCCACGACCGAATATTCATGCCGCGCTCAAGAGCAATGCCAAGGGCGAGGAGGACAAAATCGCCACCGGTCTCGCGACATTGCATCATGAAGACCCGACGTTCCTCCACAGCGTGGACGGCGAATTGCATCAGACCATACTCTCCGCGCAGGGCGAGCTTCATCTTGATGTCATCGCCGAAACGTTGCGCCGCCGGTACAACGTCCACGTCGAACTCATCGAGCCGCGTGTGCGCTATCGCGAAACCATCAGGGGCCGGGGCGACGCCAAGCATCGTCACAAAAAGCAAACGGGCGGCGCGGGCCAGTTCGCCGAAGTGTGGATGCGCATCGAGCCCAAGGAGCGCGACAGCGGGGTGGAGTTCGTAAATTCGCTGGTGGGCCAGAATGTGGATCGTTCTTTTGTGCCGTCGGTGGAGAAAGGCGTCAACAAAGCTTGCGAAGAGGGCATCCTCGCGGGTTATCGTGTCGTGGACGTGAAGATCGATTTCTACGACGGCAAGATGCATCCGGTGGATTCAAAGGATATCGCGTTTCAGATTGCCGGCTATTTCGCTTTCAAAGAGTCGTTCGCGGCTGCGCGGCCATGCCTCCTGGAGCCGATTGACACGGTGGAGATTCGTATTCCCGAGGATTGCATGGGCAAGGTGATGGGCGACCTCTCGAGCCGCCGTGGAAAAATTCATGGGATGGAAGTCGAGGGGAGTTTTCAAGTCATCAAGGCCAACGTGCCGGCAAAGGAACTCTATCGTTACTCGAGCACGTTACGCTCGTTGACCGGCGGCCGTGGCGTTCACACCGAGGATTTCAGCCATTACGAAGAGATGCCGCGCGACGCGGAACATAAAGTGATCGAAGAGAGCAAGCGTACGCGCGCGGCGCAGGCAGAATAGCCGGCTTATTTTCTTGTGAGCGACTTCCAGCGAACCACCGCATGATCGCGACGGAGTCGCCGCCGCCCCAAACTGCTCCGGCTTCGTCGGCGGTGACGCGGTTGTATTCCCTGGATGCGTTTCGGGGATTGGTCATTCTCACGATGACCTTCGTCAATTACCTCGCCGGCATCGAAGGCATTCCCGCGTGGGCGCAGCATATGCCGGAGAAGGGCGACGGCTATACGTTCGTGGATTTGGTGTTTCCCGGCTTTCTCTTCATCGTCGGAGTGGCGATACCACTGGCGTTTCACAAGCGGATCGCACGCGGGGATTCCATGTTCGATCTGGTGCGACGCGTGATCGGCCGGGCGGCGGCGCTTATTTTCCTTGGCGTCATCATGGTGAATTCCGGCTTCTACTCCGCCAAAGACACCGGGATGAAGCGGCAATGGTGGTATCTGCTCGCGATGTGCATGGTGGTTGTGTTGTGGAACATGTATCCGACCGCGGTTTCGAAAAGGAAGCGGCAGTTTTTTCTCGGCTTGCGCATCGCCGCAGCCGTGATCCTCGCCGGGCTGCTCGTCATATTTCGCGGCAAGAATGCGGCGGGCGAGGTCGTGTGGCTGCAGCACTCCTGGTGGGGAATTCTCGGATTGATTGGTTGGGCCTATCTCGTGGCCAGTATTGCCTACCTGATTTTTCGCGGCAGTTCGCCCGCCTTGATGGGGGTGCCGGGATTTCTCATCGCATTATATATAGGCGACAGACATGGCGCGCTCGACTGGCTTGGGCCAGTCCACGATTTTATCGGCGTGGGACAAGTGTTGGGCAGCACAGCCGCGGACGTGGTCATCGGGGTGATTGTGGGGAACACCTTTGTCGGTGCGGCGGCGGCAATGTCTCCGGCAAAGCGAGCGGGATTTTTTCTTTGGTTTGGCATCGGCCTGTATGTCGCCGGCATGCTGCTGCGGCCGCTGCATGGGATTAACAAAATCGCGGCCACCGACGCCTATGCGCTGGTTTCTGGCGGCATTTGTTGTCTCGGTTTTCTTGCGGTTTATTGCGCGATGGACTGGCTGAGATTTCGGCGTTGGGCCGGCCCGGTGGTGCCCGTCGGCCAGAACGCGTTGCTCGCTTACATCCTTCCCGGCATGATCGGAAACTTCTGTTTCGTCATCGGACTGCCAGGCATCCTTTGGAAATACCATGCAGGTTGGCCGGGAACATTCAACGTTCTCGTGGTCACCCTTCTGGTGATGGTTGTGACGTGGGGCGCCACGCGCGCCGGTATCCGACTCAAGCTTTGACCGCGCGGACCACATAACTTCGCTTCATCGCCGCGCGATTATTAGCAATGATGTCAAGTGCGACAGGGTCTGGAGATGAACCAGTCATCCTTATCAAGCTTATTAAGTATTCCTAAATCGTCAGAAATCTTATAATCCGCTTGCGGTGCCGCCTCTCACCCGCTACAAACAGCGCGGTGAAAAGTTGACCTACGTCGTGTACACGTGGGGTGCGATTACGTTTTTGCGAGTTTGGCGTCATTTGGCCAAGAAAACCATTGACGAGCGGGCGAAAACGAAAAGAATGACGCATTCACACCATTCGAGAATTCCTCGAAGGTGATTTTATTGTAATAGCGGTTTGACGGTCGAATAACGACATGTCCGCGATATTCCCGAAATGGACCAATCGGCTGCCGGTGATGATTATCATCGCTGTGTTGCTGGGCGGCACGGCTGTAACGGCCGGTGTCTGGTATTACATGTCCCCCTCCTACGCGCGCGTCGGCTACCAGCCGATCCAGCCCGTCGCTTTTTCCCATAATATTCACGCGGGCCAGCTCGGCATGGATTGCCGTTACTGCCATAACGCCGTCGAAAAGTCCTGGTATTCCAACGTTCCGGCCAGTTCGGTGTGTATGAACTGCCATAATCAGGTGCTCAAGGACGATCCCCGCCTGGCGCTGGTGCGTGAAAGCGCGCAAAGCGGCAAGCCGATCCCGTGGGTGCAGATTCATCGAGTCCCCGATTACGTTTATTTCAACCATTCCGTTCACGTGGATCGCGGTGTGAGTTGCGTGGAATGTCACGGCCAGGTGAACAAGATGGACGAAGTTTTCCAGGTGAAATCCCTCAGCATGACCTTCTGCCTCGATTGCCATCGCGATCCGGCCTCGAAGGTGCGCCCCCTGGACAAGATTACCGACCTGGACTGGAAGTGGAGTTCCAATCCTGAAGAGAACGCCCGGCTGCAGAAGCTGCATGGGACCGCCCAGGTGAAAGACTGGAAGATTGAATCCTTGCAGAATTGCTCAGCCTGTCACCGATGAAAAGAATTCCTGATCCCTCTCGCAGCGCTCCGCCTGAGACGTCAGGCCGCACGTATTGGCGAGGCCTCGACGAAGTTGCCGATACGCCGGAATTTCGCGATTGGGTGGAGCGTGAGTTCCCCGCGGGCGCCAGCGAGTTGACGGACCCGGTTTCGCGCCGTAATTTCGTCAAGATCATGTCGGCGTCGTTCCTTCTGGCCGGCGTGGGCATGGCGGGCAGTGGCTGCCGCCGTCCGGTGGAGAATATTCTGCCGTTCACCAAGATGCCGGAGAATTACGTTCACGGCGTTCCCCAGTTTTTTGCGACCGCCATGCCTGGACCGGGCAGCGCCATTCCGCTGGTGGCCCGTTCGAATGACGGACGTCCCACTAAACTTGAAGGAAATGCGCTTTATCCCGATGGCAATGGCGGCACCGACCGCTTCGCGCAGGCCTCGATTCTGAACCTCTACGATCCGGATCGCGCAAATAAATTTACCAAGGGCAACGGCTCGGTCACGACGGCCGATCAGGCGTTTTCCGCGCTCGCCGAGATTTCCAAGGCCGCCCAGGCGGGCGAAGGCCAGGGTCTGTGTTTCCTCATGGGCCGCGACAGCTCGCCGACGCGTCAGCGTTTGCAAGCGCGCATCGCCAATGAATTTCCGAAGGCCCGCTGGTTCGCCTATGAGCCCGGGGATTTTGACATTCATCGCCAGGCCGCCTCGCTCGCTTTCGGGCAGTCGGTGAAACCGTATTTCCAATACGACAAGGCGAAGGTCATCGTTTCGCTGGATTGCGATTTCCTCGGCGCGGAAGCGGATGTTCAAAACAACATCCGCCGTTTCGCGCAGGGCCGTAAAATCGAGAAGCCGAGCGATTCGCTGAATCGTTTGTATGTTGCCGAGAGCTTGATGACGCTGACCGGCGTGAATGCCGATCACCGTTTGCGCCTCAACAGCAGCGCGGTGATTCAGCTCGCCGCCGCACTGGCCGCCGAAATTTTGACGCCAGGCGGCATCGATGGTCTCGCGGCCATTGGCAAGCCGGCCGGTGTCGATCCCAAGTGGATCACCGAATGCGCGAAGGATTTGGTGGCGAACAAGGGCAAATCCCTCGTCGTTGCCGGCTATCGTCAGCCGCTCGCGGTTCACATGCTCGCGCATGCGATCAACTCCGCCCTCGGAAACGTCGGCCAGACGGTGGTCTTGCTGGGTACGCCCGAAGCGAAGGAGCAGAGCATTTCCGATCTCGCCAATGCGTTGAACGCGGGCGAAGTTCAATCCCTTGTCATCCTGGGCGGAAATCCGGTTTACAACGCCCCTGCGGATCTCGACTGGGCCAAGACGCAACGCAAGGCGAAGACGATTGTCCGCCTGAGCTATTACGAGGACGAAACCTCGGCCGTCTGCGATTGGAATATCCCGGCTGCGCACTATCTCGAATCGTGGGGCGATGCCCGCACGGCCGATGGCACGCTGGTGCCGGTGCAGCCTTTGATCGCGCCGTTGTTTGGTGGGGTCACGGAACTCGAAGTGCTGGCGCGCGTCGCCGGTGCGAGCGGCACCGAGCCGTATGCGCTGGTGCGCGAGACGTTCGCAGCCTCGTCCACGGGCGGGGATCTCGAAGCGAACTGGAAAAGATTTTTGCACGACGGCTTCCTTGCCAACTCGGCGTCCAAGCCGGTGTCCGCGACGCTCAATGCGCCTGCGGTCGCGCAGGCCGTTGCCGCCGCGAAAGCGCCGGCGCCCGCCTCGCAGGACAAGCTGGAAGTGGTTTTTCACCGCGATTACAGCCTCGATGACGGCCGTTACAACAACAACGGCTGGCTCCAGGAATTGCCGGACCCGGTCACCAAGCTGGTCTGGGATAACGCGGTTTTGATCAGTCGCAAAACCGCTCATGACCTCGGCGTTCAGAACATGGATGTCGTGACCGTCAGCCTGAACGGCCGCTCGGTTAGCGGCCCGATCTGGGTGCAGCCTGGTTTTGCGGACAACTCGCTCGGTCTCGCGCTCGGTTATGGTCGCGAAAAGACCGGCCGTGTCGGCAAAGGCACCGGCTTCGATGTCTATCCGCTCCGCACGGTGGCCGCCCCGAACTTCGCGGTCGGCGCGTCGTTGCAGAAGGCCGGCAAAACCTATTCACTTTCCTGCACGCAGAGTCACTGGTCGATGGATGGCCGTCCGATCATCCGCGAGGTGAATCAGAAGCAATACGAGGAGCATCCGGATTTCGTCGAGAAGATGAAGCTCGAGGAACCGCCGGGTGGCGATCGTTCCCTCTATCCGAACCCGCTCGATACGACGCGCAATCGCGGTCTGCATCAGTGGGGCATGGCCATTGATTTGAATCAATGCGTCGGCTGCTCCGCGTGCATGATGGCGTGCCAGAGCGAAAACAACGTTCCCATCGTCGGCAAGGATCAGGTCAAGCGCGGCCGCGAGATGCACTGGATTCGCATCGACCGCTACTACGCGGGGCCGCCGAAGGAGATGACGATCCTGGATCGTTTCAAGGCCGACGATAAACAACAATTTCAACCCTGGATCGACGACCCGCAGGTCGTCACCCAGCCGATGCTCTGCCAGCATTGCGAAGCCGCACCGTGCGAAAACGTTTGCCCGGTGAATGCCACCTCCCACGATGACGAAGGTCTGAATGTCATGACCTACAATCGTTGCGTGGGCACACGGTATTGCTCCAACAATTGTCCGTATAAGGTCCGACGGTTCAATTTCTTCGACTTTAACAAGCGCCCGCTGGATGGCTTGTATTGGGGTCCGCTGGCGCATCGCCGCGACGACGAGTGGGACATGATCAAGATGATCAAGAATCCTGACGTCACCGTCCGCATGCGCGGCGTCATGGAGAAATGCACCTATTGCATCCAGCGCATTGAGCACGCGAAGATCGCGCAGAAGACCAAGGCGGGCGGTTCCCCGGACGTCATCGTTCCGGACGGCACGTTCACCACGGCTTGCGCGCAGGCCTGCCCGGCAGGGGCGATTGTGTTCGGCAACGTGGCCGATCCCGAAAGCCGCGTGTCCAAAATGAAGGCCCAGGATCGCAACTATTCGGTGCTGGAATTTCTGCTGACCAAGCCGCGCACGACCTATCTGGCGCGCGTACGCAATCCGAATCCTGCGATGCCTGGCCACGAGATTGAGGCGCCTTACAATTTCCAGGATTACGAACAATATCGCGGCAATCCTTTCCTTGAAAATCCGAATGGGCACGAAGAGCATCATGGTCACGAGCCTGCGGGCGCTGAAAAGAAAGGGGAATCCTAATGGCCGCTGATGCCACTATGTCGCACGGTGCCGCCGTCGCCGTCCCGCAACCGCCCAAGGAATTGGAGCGTCCGCTGCTGGTGAACAACCTGCACGGCTTTGGCTGGATCTCCAACCAGGTTTGCGCCCTTACCGAAGGGCCCGCGCCGTTGTGGTGGTGGGCGCTGTTCATCCCGAGCGCTTTGATGCTCGGCATGCTGTCCTTCATGCTCACCTACCAGATTTCCACCGGCGTCGGTGTCTGGGGTAACATGCACCCGGTCATGTGGGCGTGGGACATCGTCAATTTCGTCTGGTGGATCGGCATCGGTCACGCCGGCACTTTGATTTCCGCTATTCTCTTCCTGCTCCGGCAGCGCTGGCGTACCGCGGTGAATCGTGCCGCCGAAGCCATGACCATTTTCGCGGTGATGTGTGCCGGTATTTATCCGGCCCTGCACGTCGGTCGGGCTTGGTACGACTGGTGGCTGTTCCCGATTCCGAACACCAACTCCATCTGGCCGCAATTTCGTTCACCGCTGATGTGGGATGTGTTCGCCGTATCGACTTACTTCACGGTTTCCGTGTTGTTCTGGTACATGGGTTTGATTCCCGATCTCGCGGTGATGCGGGATCGCGCCAAGACGAAGATTCGCCAATTTACCTACGGCCTTTTCGCCATGGGCTGGACGGGTTCGAACCGCCACTGGAGCAACTACGAAAAAGCCTACCTGCTGCTGGCCGGTCTTTCGACGCCGCTGGTGCTCTCCGTGCACTCCATCGTCTCGCTCGACTTCTCTGTCTCGCAATTGCCGGGCTGGCATACCACCATCTTCCCGCCGTACTTCGTCGCGGGCGCCGTTTTCTCCGGGTTCGGCATGGTGTTGTCGCTGCTGATTCCGCTGCGCTCCATTTTCAAACTGGAAGACCTGATCACGATGCGGCACATCGACCTGATGTGCAAAGTGACGCTCGCCACCGGTTCCATCGTCGGTTACGCCTACGGCATGGAGTTCTTCATCGCGTGGTATAGCGGCAATCCGAGCGAACAGTTTCATTTCATGAATCGCGCCCTCGGTCCGTATAATTGGGCGTGGATTCCAATGGTGACGTGCAACGTCATCGTTCCCCAGGTTTTCTGGTTCAAGTGGGTGCGGCACAACCTGATATTCGTGTTCATCGTTTCGATCCTGGTGAATATCGGCATGTGGTTCGAACGCTTCGTCATCATCGTGATCTCACTGCACCGCGATTTCATTCCGTCGAACTGGGGATATTACCATCCCACCTGGGTGGATATCTGCACCTACATTGGCACATTCGGGTTGTTCTTCACGATGTTCCTGCTGTTCATCCGCTTCCTGCCGATGATTGCTATATCTGAAGTCAAAGGCGTCACGCCGCAGTCCGACCCGCACCATCCGTTGGGCGGTGCGGCCCACCTTGAACGGGAGGATGCCAAACCGTTATGAACGGCACCGCCAAACCATACGGCATCATCGCCGAATTTCGCACTTCAGCCTCCGTCTTGCATGCGGCTGAAAAGGTGCACAAGGCAGGGTTCATGAAGTGGGATGTTTTCACCCCGTTCCCGGTCCACGGCATGGACCGCGCGATGGGCCTGCGCAATTCCCGCGTCGGCTGGTTCACGTTCATCGGTGGCGTCACCGGCTATGCGACCGGCATGATTATGATCTGGTGGATGAATGCGCTGGATTACCCGATCGTCATCGGTGGCAAGCCGATGTTCAGTCCGTTCGCGGCGTTTCCGCCGTCGTACGAATTGACGATTTTGTTCGGCGCGTTCGGTTCGCTGTTCGGCATGATGTTTCTGAACAAACTGCCGCGCCTCTATCATCCTTTGCTTAAAAACAAACGTTTCTCCCTCGTCACGCACGATCGCTTCTTCATTGTGATCGAGTGTGCTGATCCGAAGTATTCTGAATCTGAAACCCGCAAGTTGCTGGAAGAAGCCGGCAGCCCGCACATCGAAGTGGTGGAGGACTAATGCGTTACTTCCTCGCACTGCTCGTGGTCAGCGTCATCGCCGTGGTTGGCGTGCTCGGTTTTCGCGGAAGCCATTCCCGCCGCACGACGCTCTATATTTTCCCGGACATGGAATGGCAGTTGAAGCTTCGGCCGCAAAAGCCGGACAGTTTCTTCACCAACGGCATCAGCTCGCAGTTCTATCTGCCGGGCACTGTGCCGCAGACCAAGCCGACGCAAACTCCGGCCGGCCCGGTTTATTCCTTTGAAGATGTGCCGTTCAATACGGGCCGTCTGCCGGGTTCGACGAATTACGTCGAGAACAGCCCGCTGCCTTACACCGCGGAATTGCTCAAGCGCGGCCAGCAGCGCTACACCATCAACTGCTCGCCGTGTCACGGCGCGCTCGGTGACGGCAACGGCATCACCAAGAAAATCGGCGCCATGGCCGTGGTTGGCAACCTGCACGACAAGCGCATGGTGGAGATGACCGACGGTGAAATCTTTTACGTCATCAGCAACGGCCGCAACCTCATGGGTTCGTACGGCGCAAACGTTGTTCCGACCGACCGTTGGGCGATTGTCTCCTACGTGCGGGCGTTGCAGTTGAGCCAGTTGGGATCGGTCGATGACCTTCCCGCGGCGCTCCGGGCCAATTTGAAGAAGTAGCTATGGACCATAAACCCGCCAACAAACTCGCTCCACTGGATTTATCCAAGTGGCGCAAAGTACCGATGATGCTGCTGGGCGTCGGGGGTGTGATCTCGGTGCTTGGCTACTTTTACGATCACAAGCAATTCGCTTTCTCCTGGCTGCTCTCGTTCATGTTCTTCCTGAGTCTCGGACTTGGTGGCATGTTCCTGGTGATGGCGCATCATCTGTTTGACGCCGGTTGGTCGGTTCCAATCCGCCGCTTCTGCGAAAACATCGCGGCGGTTCTTCCCTGGATGGTGATTCTGTTCATCCCCATCGCGTTGTTATCTCCATTGCTTTACGATTGGATGCACGAAAACCCGGTTTATCATCCGGCGGTAAAAGCCAAGCTGCCGATGTTCACGACGAAGGGCTTTTATGTCGTCGCGGCGTTCTGTTTTCTCTCGTGGTGGTTCTTCTCCAATCGCCTGCGTTTTTGGTCGATGGAGCAGGACAAAACCGGCGCGGCGCTGCCGACCTACAAGATGCGGATGTTTTCCAGTTTCGGCATCGTGTTCTTCGCCATCACGGGAACGCTGGCTGCCATCATGTGGATGCAGGCGTTGCAGATCGAATGGTTCTCGACGATGTATGGCGTTTATTATTTCGCCGGCAGCGTGTGGCTCACACTCGCGACCGTTTACATCATTACCATGGTGCTGGATCGTCAGGGTGTCATTTCCCACATTCTGCATGAGCACCAATATTATTTCATCGGCTCGTTGATGTTTGCGTTCACCGTTTTCTACGCTTACGTGACGTTCGCCCAGTATTTCATCATCTGGAACGGCAACATGCCGGAGGAAACATTCTGGTATCTGTGGCGCGAAAGCGGCACGTGGTTCTATGTCGGCGTGTTCATCATTTTCGGTCACTTCTTCATTCCGTTCCTCGCATTGCTGCGGATCGATGTGAAGAGCAAGTTCAACTACATGATTCCGGTTTGTGCGTGGGCGTGGTTCATGCACTGGGTGGACATGTCGTTCAACATCATGCCAGTGTTGCACCCCTCCGGTTTGCATGTGAGTTGGATGGATATCGGCACGTGGCTGTTCATGGCCGGTTTCTTTGCCACAATCTTTCTGAAAAATTACGCCTCGGCGCCGCCGTATCCGTTGAAGGATCCGCGTCTGGTCGAAGCCATGGGGCTGTATCATCCGGTGCCGACGCAAATCTCGGGTGGCGAATTGGGCGAGATCCACGAGATGCGTGACGCGCCCCCGCAATTTGAAGGAGGCAGCTCGAAATGAACTCCAACTCCGAATGTTCTAACAGCAAGTGCGCCACCGGTTTTGCCTATGCCATTGGCATCCTGGGTTCCTTTTTGATTGTGGCCGCTCTTGCCTGGGCGATTCATCATTATACGCAGCCGGCACCGCTGGGTGAGGATCGCGCCGCCGTTCGTGCGAAGGCGCTCGTTGATTTGCGCGCTGCCGAGGCCGAGGCGTTGCAGACGCCGGGTTGGGTTGATCCGACCAAGGGCACCGTGCGCATTCCGATCGCGGATGCCATGACGATGGTGGAGCAATCCTGGGGACAAAATCCCTCCGCCGCCCGTTCGAATCTCATTGCCCGTGTGGAAAAGGCCACCGCTGTTCCCCCCAAAGCCCCGGAGAAACCGAGCGCGTTTGAGTAAGTGCAATCTTCAACGCTTATCCCTGGCGCTGGCGAGACCGTGCAATTTTTTTGCCCGGCCCGTGCTTGATCGCGCGTCATGAGCGACCTTCGCGCATCCCAATCCGCAGCGACACCCGCCTCTCCGGCGGCGGATGACCAATGCGCCATGCGTCTGGCTTTGCTGTGTCTCTTCATGAGCACCGCCATCTGGGCGGTGGTCGCCTCCGTCTTCGCCCTCATCGCCTCGATCAAATTTCACAAGCCGGCCTTCCTCGCTGATTGCGCGATGCTGACCTACGGCCGCGTGCGGCCGGCTTTTCTCACGGCGTTGATCTACGGTTTTTCCATTCAAGCCGCGCTCGGTGTGGGCGTCTGGATTCTGTCGCGGCTGTCCCGGACCGGCCTTGTGCAACCGTGGCTGGTATTTGTCGGTTCGAAATTTTGGAACCTCGGCGTGCTCCTCGGCGTCGCGGGAATTCTCTGCGGTCACGGTTCGGGTTTCGAATATCTGGACATGCCGCACTATTCGGCGTGGGTGATGATGATCGGTTATGTCCTCATGGGCATTTCCGCCATCCTGACTTTTCACGCGCGCTCGGACCGCACCCTCGCTCCCTCGCAATGGTTTTTGCTCGCCGCCCTGTTTTGGTTCCCGTGGATTTTTTCGACCGCCCAGGTGCTGGTCGTGGGCTATCCCGTGCGCGGCGTCGCTCAGGCTGCCATTTGGTGGTGGTATCAGGCAAATCTCGGTGTGACTTTCTTCACGCTGGCCGGATTGGGTATCGTTTTCTATTTCATTCCGAAGCTAACCAACAGCAATTTGGGCAGCCGCTACCTTTCGCTCTTTGCCTTCTGGATGGTGATTTTGTTCAGCGGCTGGACGGGCATTCCCAACAGTGCCCCGCTGCCGGCCTGGATGCCGACCTTGAGCACCATCACGGCGGTAATATCGGTGGTGACCATTCTCACCGTGGCGATGAACTTTCGCGGGATGCTGGGTGGGAAATGCTCGCAGCTCATGTCGAGTGTGCCGCTGCAATTCATCGGCGTCGGCATGATTGCCTACGTGCTGGGCAGCCTGTTGCAAGTTGCCACTGTGGTGGCGGATGTGAATCATCTCATCGGCTTCACTTGGCTGACGCCCGCGCTGGCGCAATTGAATTATTACGGCTTTTTCTCGATGATCGTGTTCGGCGGCATCTACGTGATCATCCCACAGATCATGGGGCAGGATTTGGTTTGCCCGAAATTGATGCGCGCCCATTTCTGGTTCGCGTTCCTAGGCTTGCTGATCTCGGTCGTCTCGCTCGGTTTGGGCGGCGTTTTGGAATCGCCGCGCTTTAGCGATCCGAACATTCCGTTCGTCGATATCTTGAAAGGAACGTTCCCGTTCCTGCGCGCGAGCACGATGGGGGACCTGTTCATGGGTGTCGGTCATTTGCTGCTGCTCCTCAACCTGGTGGGTGTGACGGTCCAATATTTCCGGCCCAAGGCGAAGGCGGCTTACGGCACGGCCACCGCTGAACTCTTTACGACGGAGGCGCGCTCATGAATTTCGGCCCGATCGTATTTCTTGCGGCATTTTTCGCGCTGGCCGGATCATGGTGCGGCTTCGTTTTCGCTCCCCAGATGCAGGTTGGCCAGTTGAACCAGACCAACTCAGTTCCATCGGGTGCCACGTATCCGCTGGCCCCTCCCGGCCAGGCGGCCCAGGGTTTGCAAGTGTATCGCGCGAATGGCTGCGTTTATTGTCATAGCCAGCAGATTCGGCAGAGTGGCACCTTGTGTGATGTGTTGGTGACCGACCCGGGCACAAATCAAACGGCTGCCATCGCCGCGTTGATCCAGTTGCGTCCCGAACTGCACGAAAACGACGTCAAAGTCCTGATCGCGAATCTTCCGCAACATGTGTTACAAAGCGTGCCCAAAGACAAGGCGGACGCGGCGGTGAAGGCGCTGAATGAGACAAGTCTCAAGGCCCAAGTGATGATTCTTCCCTATGGACCCGATATTGCGCGCGGCTGGGGCAAACGCCGTTCGGTGGCCGAGGATTTTCTGTTTGATTCACCGGTGATGCTCGGTTCGCAGAGGGTCGGTCCCGATCTGGCCAACATCGGGATGCGCCAGCCCGACGCCAACTGGCACCTGATGCACCTTTACGCGCCCCGCACCTACGTGAAGGAATCGACGATGCCCACGTATCGTTTCCTGTTCCAAAAGCGAAAGATTGATCCCGCTCCGTCGCCCGATGCGATGGTGCTGCCGCCCGATCTCGCGCCGCCTGCCGGCTACGAAATCGTGCCAACGGCTGACGCCAAGGCGTTGGTGGCGTATTTGATCAGCCTGCGCTCGGACGTCCCGATTTTCTCCGGACCTTTTACCGGCGCGATGTTGCCGCCGGACAACGGCACGAATGCGCCCGCTGGTGATGCTGCCACGAACGCGCCCGCCGCCAGCCCTGCAAAATGAAGGCCGACGCGAAACAAAATCTTCCGATGAACGCCGCGAGCGCGGAGTCCGCGACTGAACGGACGGTGCCAGTCTGGATCTTTATCGTGCTGTTCGCGCTGCTCTACGCTGGCATGGTGTATTTTGATGAACGGGGTGGATGGTTCAGTGAACAGGTTTACACTCCCTATAAATCTTACCAGGAGGTAGTTATGTATCAGCCTCCAACTGGCGATGACACTGCGCGTGGAAAAGCTGTCTATGAAAATATCTGCGCCCTTTGCCACAATCCGGATGGAGCAGGCAAGCCGGGTCAGGCCCCGCCGCTGGCGGGTTCCGAGTGGGCTCTGGTCAGCCCGGCTCGCATGATCCGCATTCCGCTGCTGGGATTGGTGGGTCCGATCAAAGTCAAAGGGACGGAATATAATTTGAACATGGCGGCCATGGGCGCGGCTCTTTCTGACGATGATCTCGCTGCCGCGCTGAGCTACATCCGGACAAGCTGGGGAAACAAAGGCTCGAAGATAAAGCCCGCCGATGTGAAAGCTGTTCGCGCCGAACTCGGCAATCGCACCCAGCCCACGACCGAGACCGAGTTGAATTCGATTCCCTGATTCGTCTCAGCGTTGCTGATTTTCAGGGCTCTGTTGGCGCCTCGTGGTGTTTTAATTTCTCCATCCCTGCAGCTACAACATTCCTCGCATTTTGTAGCGGCGGGAAGGTCATGGATTTCGGTAGTCTCCCGGCGTGGGATTTTTAAAATGAAGAAAATATTCCTGCTGCCGTTATGGGTTGCCGCGATTACGGCCTGCGCGGCGGACAAAGGCCTTTTGGTTGATTTGGACAAGGGAGTGAAGCTCGAATTGTTGTTCGTGCCCAAAGGAACTTTCCAACAAGGCTCGCCGACGACGGAATCCAAACGGGGCGCTGATGAAACGCCGCATCCGGTGACGCTCACGCGGGATTTCTATCTGGCCAAATTCCCGGTCACCTGCGAGCAGTTCGACGCCTTTATCACCGCCACAAAATATCGCACAGAAGCCGAGGTGGGATCGAGTGGTGGTTACGGCTGGGATGGCAAGGCGCTTAAGCAAGACCAGCGCTTTACGTGGAAATCCCCGGGCTTTGATCAGGGCGATGATTCGCCGGTGACGCTCGTTACTTATGGCGATGCCGTGTCGTTTTGTGAGTGGCTCTCCCGCAAATCCGGCCGGAAGTTCACGTTGCCGACTGAGGCGCAGTGGGAATATGCCTGTCGCGCCGGTAACACCAATGCCTGGCATAATGGTGATGATCCCGCGCTCGCAGTTGAGATCGCATGGTTCAAGCCGAATGCGGGCAGGACGACGCACCCTGTCGGTTCGCTCAAACCGAATGCGTGGGGATTCTTTATCGGTGGAAATGTTTATGAATGGTGCCGCGACTGGTATGCACCGTACGCTTCGGGTGCGGCCATCGATCCAGAACAAACCGCCATGAATCTCTCTGACAAACCGCGTCGTGTGCTGCGCGGCGGTTCGTGGGCGCGCGAGGTGCAACATACTCGCTCGGCGGCTCGTTTTCGCAATGCGCCGGGCAGCCGGAACGCCGACAACGGTTTTCGCGTCCTGACCCTGGCCGATTTACCTGCGCCGGAAAAGCCGCCGAAAATGTTGCTCGAAGAGCCGGAGAAAAAGTGACGCGATAGTATCTATGAACGTTAATTTGGTAGGCCTTATGGGAATGCTTCTTTGTCCGTTGATGGTGCTTGTGGTAATGGGCACGGTGCTCTTTCTCATTGTGCGCGCAATCGCGCGTTCGCCGAAGGGTGCTACCGTCGCTTCCATGCCCGCGCAGTCGGGCATTCCCACCCAAATGGCCGCAGACGGCTTCTGGATTTTGTCCGCCGCCCTCCCGGCAACCGCAGTCATTCATTACTATTATTGGTCGGGTGGCGCGCGCCATGCAGGACGCGTGGCTTATCAACCGGGACCCGATGGCCGTCAGTTTGTTTATACCGGCTTAAGACCCGATCAGGTCGCCATCCATCGCGTGGTGCAGGACTCCGATTCGGGCGCATCGGATTTTATCATTCCCGGCATCGTTGCGGCCGACGTGCTTTATGATGCCGCGCTGAGCAGTGATGCTCCTTCTCCACCTGAGCCGCCGCAACCTCCCGCGCCGCCCGCTTTTCCTTCCGCTTATTAAAGACGCGCCGGGGATTTGAAAATCCCCCAAATGACCATCCGTGCTTTTGTTCATATCTCGCGGCCCGGCGATACCTATCGCGCGGGACGGACCTTGCGTTCGCTGCGGGCTGCCGGCCTTGCGGCGGAAGAAGTCGGGAAACTCGATGCGATAAATCTTTCAGCCATGCTGGCCGCTGGTGAACCGATTCTACTCGTTCGCGCGGGTGCATGGCTGGTGGATGTGGAAAATTTTAATCCACCTTTTCCCAGTGCCACCGGCAAAGGTTTGTGCGCTTTTGGAATAATCAAAACTCCCCACGAAGCGGAGCCGCATGCGGTGCGCGCCGGCGCCGCCTGGCGCGAACTCCTCTCGAAATCGGGATCGGATTTTTCTGCCGTTGGCCCGGCGAACGAGACTCTTGCGCAGTATTGCTCGTCGCTGTACCTGGACTCGGCGGCTGTTGCCTGGTTTGCAGCCGTTGAAGCGCTGTCCGTCGGTAAAATTCTGGCACTCGCCGCCGCAAACCTCCGCTTGGTCCATGTGCCTTCACTCGATGTGTATGAAGACCACGGATGGCGCGTTTTTCAAATTATCACCGCACTACAACGTGGCGGTGCGGAGCGGGTCACACTCGATCTGATGGCGGAGTTGCCCGGGCAAAATGTGCGGGTGCGACTGGCGACATTGGGACGTGCGGGCCGCGAGGCGTTTCCGAACCCGCCGGGCACGCTTGAGCTCGCGGGAGCTGCGCGTGATGCCGATGGCCGTGCCGCGGCTCTGCTGCGCGCGGGCGTCGCTTACGGCGCAGACTTGATGCACGGACATTTGATTAGCGGCGCGGATGCGGCTTGCATCGCAGCCGGGGGTTTTCCGTTGATGCTGACGGTGCACAATATGCGCTCAGGCTGGCCCAAAGGGCTCGCTCACCTGGGTTCGGGCGATGCTTCGTTGCTCGCAGCATGCGCTCATGCCGTTGAGCGAGACGTGATCGAAGCGAAGCTGGCACTTCCCGCGCGCACGGCGCGAAACGGGATTGATCTCGGGGCGTTCCGCTTGACGTCGGAGCGCAAAACGGCCGCCGAAAAATGGCGGCGGGAGTGGAATTTTGGCAAAGACGATTTTGTGTTAATTGCCGTAGCCAACCCGCGTCCGCAAAAGCGATTGCATTTGCTGCCGGCGATATTGTCTCAACTGCGAGACAAACTGGGTTCGACCCGGGAAGCCCGCCTTGTGCTGTGCGGTGAACCATTGCATGGGAATCCCGACGCGGAACGCTCTGTGCGCGAGGTGAATGCGGAGGTTACGCGCCTGGGATTGGAACCGCACGTTCGCTGGACCGGTTCCGTTGTCGATGTGGCCGACGTGCTGGCGGCGGCGGACGTGCTGGTTTCGACGAGCTCGCATGAAGGGCTCAGCCTCGCGCAACTGGAAGCGCTGGCGATGGAGCGGCCCGTGGTGGCGACCAATGTGGGTGGGGCGGGAGAGATTGGTCATCCACAACTTCATTTGCTGCCGGCGGATGTGTCGGCGGAGGAATTCGCTGCAAAGCTGGCGTCGCTGGCCGCATATGATTTGGGAAGAGCTGGGTTCGACCGCGCGACTTTGAAAGGGTGGTCCCGGCAAAACATGGCGGCGCGGTATCGATGGCTCTATCCGCGAGCGATAGCGGCCCGCACGCGGCGAAAAGCCGGGAGCGGATTGTGGATGGTATTGAATAACTTTTCGACCGGCGGCGCGCAGAGTAGTGCGCGACGATTGCTGACCTCGCTTGCGGGCCAGGGAGTGCGAGTGCGGGCCACGGTGGTGGAGGAAACTCCGGAACGTCCGACGCCGGGCCGCACGGCGCTTTTGCAAGCCGGTATTCCCGTGTCCGCGCTCCCGCCGTGTGACTTCGCGAACACGCCGATGGCCGTAGAGGGATTGTTGGACGCGATGGATGCCGACCCGCCGGAGGCGGTGGTGTTTTGGAATCTCCGGCCGTTTTTCAAACTGCTGATTGCCGATGCCTTGCTCGACGTGCCGGTGTTTGATGTGAGTCCCGGCGAGATGTTTTTTGATTCATTGGAGCGATACTTTGGATCGCCTTCTTCCTTTCTGCCGTATCGTAACGGGCGGGAATACGGTGCGCGACTCGCGGGCGTGGTAGTGAAATTTCGTGGCGAGGCGGAACGTGCCGCCCGGTTTCTCGGAGCGCCAGTCCATGTCGTGCCGAATGGTGTGTCGTTTATCAATCCCATTCTGCGCCCATCCGGTAATGGCCATTCGCGAGGCCGCCTTACCGTTACGACAACGGCGCGTATCAATCCACAGAAGCGCCTCGAAGATTTGCTGGAGGCATTTCACCATGCTCATCCACGACTGCCCGAATACACGTTGAGAATTGCGGGCGGCGTCGAGCGCGGCTGCGATGATTATGCCAATGGCCTCCGGAAACTTGCGGGCGGACTGCCCGTCGAGTGGCTGGGTGAAGTCAGCGATATCGCGGGCCTTCACCGTGAGTCGGATTTTTTCGCCATGATTTCCGAACCGGCCGGGTGTCCCAACGCATCACTCGAAGCCATGGCGACCGGCCTGCCGGTGGTCGCGACGGACGTCGGCGGCGTCTCCGAACAGGTAATTGACCGTCGCACGGGTCGTCTGATTCCGCCGCGCGACGCGCGGGCTTTTGCGGAAGCGCTCGTTGAACTGGCCACGCAGCCGAGTTTGCGTCAAAAGATGGGCGCCGCCGCGCTGCAGCACATTCGAGATCATTTCACCATTGATCGCATGGTGGCGGATTATCGCCGTATCTTCCTTCCCGCCAAATCGCAATCCACCTTAGCGGGTCGGTGATTCTCGTTTCGTTATTTGTTCGATGGCCCATGCAGCATGTTCCGCGATGAGGGGTTCCTGATCCTTCGTGGCATTTTTCAGCGCGGGCAGGGCATCGGAGTTTGCTGAGTTTCCGAGGGCGACACACACATTGCGCAAAAGTCCGCGTCGTTTCGTGCGCAGCATGGGTGTCCCGGCAAAGCGTTGCTTGAAACCCGCGCTATCGAGCGACAACAATTCCGTGAGGTACGGTGCGGCCAGGTCGGCGCGGACGTGTTGCTTCATCAGTTGGCCGTCGCGCGCGAATCTATTCCATGGGCACACCGCGAGACAATCATCGCATCCGTAAATGCGGTTCCCCACCGCTGGTCGCAGTTCCACGGGAATCGAGCCCTTGAGTTCGATGGTGAGGTAGGATATGCAAAGCCGCGCATTGAGATGGAATGGACGAGTGATGGCGCCGGTGGGGCAGGCAGTGATGCAGCGTGTGCAGATGCCGCAGCGGTTTTTTTCGGAAGCGTCCGGTTCCAATTCGAGAGTGGTGAGGATCTCTGAAAGAAAAATCCAGTTACCCAAACGGCGACTGATGAGATTGGTGTGCTTGCCGACGAACCCGAGCCCGGCGCGCTGCGCGAGATCGCGTTCCAGAATTGGTCCGGTATCCACATACCACAATGAGCGCGCCTCCCCGCCGCCGGATTCGTTGAGAAATTGTGTCAGTTGCTTCAACCGCCCGCCGATGACGTCGTGATAGTCCGCGTAACGGGCATAACGCGCCACGAAACCGCGCCCGCCATCTTTATCTTCGGCGGCGTCCGGCGTGGGGGTGTCGTCGTAGCTGATCGCGAGGGTGATGACGCTTTTCGCTCCGGGAAGGATCAGTTGCGGGTCGGCGCGTTTGGCGGCGCCGCGTTCGAGGTAGCCCATCTCGCCCTGATTTTTTTCGGCGAGCCACGTTTGAAAATGCGTGACTGAGTTCGGCGCCTGGGCGCTCGTAATGCGGCAGTCGTCGAAGCCCAGTTCCCGGGCGCGCTGCCGGATGGCGGCCTTCATCGGTGCCCCGACTGCGCCGCTTGAAACTGATGGACGACCTGCGACGCCACCTCGCGGATGGATCGCTGCTCGGTGTTCACCAACACGTCGGCCTGGCGATAGAATGGCGTGCGGACCGAGAGCAGGTCGCGGATCTTCACCAGCGGATCGGCTTCGTTCAGCAACGGTCGATGGTCGTGTCCGCCCACACGGGCGGCGATGGTTTCCGGAGAAGCCCAGAGGCAGACGACGAGCGCGTGTGTTTTCAAACTTGCGAGGTTCGCGGGATTCGCGGGCAGGCCGCCGCCGGTGGAGATGACGGTGCGATTCCGTGGCAGCAGTTCCTCGACGATGCGTTTTTCCCAGTCGCGAAACGCCGGTTCGCCGTCCTGCGAGAAGATGTCCTTGATCGTCTTGCCAGCGCGCGTCTCGATCACGTGGTCGGTGTCGAGAAAAGTGAAATGCAGGGCTTCGGCCGCCATGCGACCGACGGAGGATTTGCCGGTGCCCATGAAGCCAATCAACGCGAGATTGTGGATCGGCCGCGTTGCGCTCATGGCATTCAAATAGCCCATCGCATCGCCGGGCGCACGCAGATTTTCTGTCGGGGAAGGTTCCATGCCGGTCGAAAAAGAGAGAGGCGACCGCGCGGGCGATCGCCTCTCAAAGCGTTGATGCAGGTGCCGTTTAGTTGGCGCCGCGACCCGCCACACCCTTGGTGCCGGCGGCGATGAGACGCGCGGGCTCCTTCGGACGCAGGGCGCGGACAGCCTTGCCGGCCTGCCACATTTCGGAATTGCCGATGGTGTCGAGTTCCTTCGTCAATTGCTTCTTGTAATCGGCGCGACCGCAGGCGGAAAGCACGCGAGCGCATTCCTTGCCGGTTTTCACGCGATTGTAGAGATCCTTGAAGACAGGCAGCGTGGCCTTCTTGAATTTGGGCTTCCAGTCCAGCGCGCCGCGCTGGGCGGTGGCGGAGCAGTTCGCATACATCCAGTCCATGCCATTTTCGTCGACGAGGCGGATGAGGCTCTGGGTGAGTTCTTCGACGGTTTCGTTGAAGGCTTCGCTCGGGCTGTGGCCGTTTTTGCGGAGCACTTCGTATTGCGCTTCCATGACACCCGCGAGGGCGCCCATGAGGATGCCGCGTTCGCCGGTCAGGTCGCTGAACACTTCGTGCTGGAAGGTCGTCGGGAAAAGGTAACCCGAACCGATGCCGATGCCGACGGCGATGCAGCGCTCTTCCGCGTTACCCGTCGCGTCCTGCTCGACGGCGAAGCTCGAATTGATGCCCGCGCCCGTCAGGAAATTGCGGCGCACCGAGGTGCCCGAACCCTTCGGCGCGACCATGATGACGTCCACATTCTTCGGCGGCAGCACGCCGGTCTGTTTGCGGAAGGCGATGGAAAAGCCATGCGAGAAAAACAGCGCGTCGCCGGCCTTGAGATTCTGTTTGATGCGCGGCCAGACTTCGCGTTGCGCGGCGTCGGAGAGCAGCACCTGGATGATGGTGGAGCGGCGGACCGCCTCTTCGATGTCGAACAAGGTCTTGCCCGGCACCCAGCCGTCTTTGACGGCGCGATCCCAGCTCTTCGACTTGGGGCGCTGCCCGATGATGACCTTGAATCCGTTGTCGCGCAGGTTGAGCGACTGGGCCGGGCCCTGCACGCCGTAACCGATGATCGCGATGACTTCGTTCTTCAGAACTTTGCGAGCCTTCGCCATCGGAAATTCCTTCCGCGTCACGACTTTCTCGTTCTTGCCGCCGAAATTGATGATTGCCATATTTTTTACCTTATTCTTTCTGTGTTTGTTTATCTGTGGTGGCTCGTCCCATCCGTGAGTCGGGCGGACCGTTGGTTGAATCCAGGGCGGTCCTACTTGCGGGGCAGTGCGACTTTGCCGGTCCGCGTCAGCTCGATGATGCCGAAGGTCTTCATCAGGCTGAGCAGCTTGTCGACTTTGCTTTCGTCGCCCGTGGTCTCGATGGTGAGGCTTTTCGGCTGCACATCGACGATCTTGGCGCGGAAGATATCCGCAATTTGCATCACTTCCGAACGAGACTTGGAATCCACGGAGACTTTGATCAGCACGAGTTCGCGGTCCACGTATTCGCCTTCGCGAAAATCCTGCACCTTGATGACATCGGGAAGCTTGTTGAGCTGTTTGACGATTTGCTCGAGGGTCGCGTCATCGCCGCGGGTGACGATCGTCATGCGGGACGCGGTGGCGTCGGCGGTGGGAGCGACATTGAGAGTGTCGATGTTATAGCCGCGGCCGCTGAAGAGTCCGGCGACGCGCGTCAGCACGCCGAACTTATTCTCCACCAAAACTGAGATAGTATGTCGCATCGTTTTCCCGGTTAAAACGGGAGGCGAAAGCTAGCAGCCACCCGGGCTTGGGTCAATCTTGAATCAGAAGAAGGGGTTATGAGCCTTTTCCTGCGCGACGGTTGTCAACGGGCCGTGTCCGGCACAGATGAGCGTATCGGGAGGGAGCGAAAGAATCTGGTCTCGGACCTTCTGGCGGGCGAGGTCCCAATGCTGGCCGCCGCCACCCATGGAGCCCGCGAAGATTGCGTCGCCCACGATCGCAACATGCGGCGCGTCTTCGGACCAGGTGCCGATGATGTAGGTGATGCCGTCGTCCGCGTGGCCGGGCGTATCGCGATTGTTGATTCGCAAACTGCCGAGGTGAACGAAGTCGTTCGCGCGGTTTCGTTGGTCCACCGGCGCGTCCTTGGCGCTCGAATGAATTTTAACCTTCGGAAACCTTTCCCGGATGGCGCCGACTGCGGCGATATGATCGGGGTGCGAGTGCGTGATGAACAGATGACGAAGCTGAAGCTGGTTTTCCTCGATTAATGCGAAGATGGGTTTCGCGTCCCAGCCGGTGTCGAAGAGTGCGGCTTCGCGCGAGACTTCATCCCAGATCAAATAGCAATTCACTGACATGCCCTCGCCGGTGGTGGTGATGCAACGCAACTCGCGCCAGGTGCCCAAATCGACCGGAGTCGGCAGCCAGCCGCTGGCGATGCCTTCGAGTTTCGCGGGATTCAAACCGACCACTTGGGCGAGCGCGGCGAAATTGGGCTTCCTGACGACCCTGCCGGATTCTTCCAGCGCCGCCAGCTCGGCTTCCGTGAGGCCGGCCGCTTGAGCCGCCTTGGCGGGCTCCACTTTTGACATCATGCGCGCTTTGCGAATGACATCGCCCAAATGATCTTCGAGGTTCATGGCGGGAAGGTTAACGTGCGCTCTCCGGCGTTACAAGTTTTCCGCTGAGAATCGCTGCGCCGCCTCGTGCGACAATCGTGCCAGCCAGTATTTGGGCTTCGCCATGGCGCGCGCGCGAGTGGTAAGTTCGGTGAGCGCATGGACGGCGGCGAACTGATGTCGTTGCTGCGGTGTCATCGTGATCGAGCCGGCAAACGCGAGGCAGGGAATCTTCAATTTACGGCAACGACGGGCGATTTCCCCCGCGCCTTTGCCCATCATCGTAGAACGATCAATCGCGCCTTCACCGGTGAGCACCACATCCGCCCGGCGCAGTTGCCGGTCCAGCGCCGTATGACGCGCGAACAAATCAAATCCCGGGTCGAGCGATGCGCCGAAAAAGGCTCGAAGGCCGAAGCCAAGGCCACCGGCCGCGCCGGCTCCGGCTTCGGCTGCCACGTTGCGCCCGAGTTGCCTTCGTACCACCAGCGCAAGTTGGCCCAAAGCGCGCTCGGCCAGGGCAAAATCCTTCGGATGTAAACCTTTTTGCGGACCATACACTCGTGTCGCACCGTGACGGCCTAATAAGGGATTGGCCACGTCCACCGCCACGGACAACTTATCAAACCAGCGCCGCCGCCGTGGCGCCACGATGCGACCCAGTCTTTCGAGACCAGTCCACTCTTGAACGGTCTCGCCATCGCGAGTGAGGAATTCCCAGCCCAAGGCTTTTGCGAGGCCAAACCCTCCCTCATTCGTGGCGCTTCCGCCGATGCCCAAGAGACATCGTTTCGCCCCCTTGGCGGCGGCGGCTTGAATTATTTTTCCGAGCCCGAAAGTATCCAGCGCAAACGGATGAAACTTTCCTGGCGGCAATTGTGCGAGTCCCGCGGCGCGCGCGGATTCAATGACGGCCGTACGAGTTTTTGGTTCCCACCACCATTTGGCCGCGCAGGGACGATGCGCCGCATCGACGGTGCGTACGTGTTGGATCTTGCCTGAAAGCAAATCGCCCATGACTTCGCCGAAGCCATCTCCGCCATCGCTGGCAGGAAGGCATGTGATGTCATCGTCGGGTCGAGCTCGCCGCCAGCCGTCGGCCATCGCGGCGGCCGCCTCATGGGCGGTGAGGGTGCCCTTGAATTTATCGGGCACGATGAGGATTTTTAACGCCATGATCGATGGCTTGGGAGAGGCTGCGAGGTTTGCGCGGCAAAGGCTCAGATCTTGGTGCGAAAGTATTCGATGGTTTTCACCAAGCCTTTGGCGAGGGGAATTTTCGGCTCCCACTTCAGAATCTTTTTCGCGCGGGTGATGTCGGGACGGCGTTGCTTCGGATCATCCTGTGGAAGGGGACGGTAAACTATTTTGCTTCGCGACCCTGTGGCTTTGATGATCTGTTCCGCAAACTGCAGCATGCTCATCTCCACAGGGTTGCCAATGTTCACCGGGTAAATGGTGTCTGACATCATGAGTCGATAGATGCCTTCGAGCAGGTCGGAGACATAGCAAAAACTGCGCGTCTGGTGGCCCTTGCCGAACACCGTGATGGGCTTGTTTTTGAGTGCCTGGCTGATGAAAGCGGGCACGACACGTCCGTCGTTCAGCCGCATGCGCGGTCCGTAGGTATTGAAGATGCGGACGATGCGGGTCTGGACGCCGTGTTCGCGGTGGTAGGCCATGACCATGGCCTCAGCGAAGCGTTTGGCTTCATCGTAGCACCCGCGCGGCCCGATGGTGCTGACGTTACCCCAATACTCCTCCGTTTGCGGATGTACCAGCGGGTCGCCGTAAATCTCCGACGTTGAGGCGAGCAGCAGTCGCGCCTTTTTGTGTTTTGCAAGGCCCAGCGCCTTGTGAGTGCCCAGCGCGCCGACCTTAAGTGTCTTGATAGGAATTTCCAGGTAGTCAATCGGGCTCGCGGGCGACGCGAAATGCCAGACGTAATCCACGGGCAAATCGAGAAAGATGTATTCGGTGACGTCCTGCTCGATGAACTTGAATTTTTTATTACCACCCAGGTGGGCGATGTTGTCAACGGAACCGGTGATGAAATTGTCGATGCCAATGACTTTGTGACCGCGCGCGAGCAACAGGTCCGACAAGTGCGAGCCGAGAAATCCGGCGGCCCCGGTGACGACCGAAGTGGGGGAATGTTTTTTCATAATTATTGCAAAGCCGAGAAAAAGCAGGGATTAGGATTAAAGACGCATTTCACACCGTCACTTGGCGCCCGTTCCTCTTAAAACAGCCGGGATCGTGCGCCAGAGAATTTTCAGATCCAACGCCAGCGACCAGTTGTCGATATATTCCAAGTCGAGCCGCACCCAATCGTCGAAATTTTTCACGTTGTTCCTGCCACCGACCTGCCATAAACATGTGAGACCAGGCTTCACACTGAGCCTGCGCCGGTGAGCCAGGTCGTTGAACTGTTTGACTTCATCCACCGGCAGGGGACGCGGACCCACTAAACTCATATCTCCGCGCAGGACATTCCAGAACTGCGGCCATTCATCGATGCTTTTTCTTCGCAGGAATTTTCCTATCGGTGTGATGCGCGGGTCATCGGTCAACTTGAAGGCCGGACCGGTGAGCTCATTCATGGCCGCCAGTTCCGCTTTCAGCTGTTCGGCGTTGGAAACCATGGTGCGGAATTTATAGATTGTGAAGGGCTGCCCGTTGAGGCCGCTGCGTTGTTGACGGAAAAAGATGGGGCCCTTGGACGTGAGCTTGATGAGCAGCGCGAAGAAAAGGATGAACGGCGACAAAACGGCGAGGGCTGCGGCCGAAAGGCACAGGTCCATCAATTGCTTGGTCACCCGCCGCCACGAGGCCTCCGGCGTGGAGCGAAACACCAGCACCGGCCAACCGTGCAAGTCGTCGAAGCTCGTGCGGGAAATCTGCGTCCGAAAAAAGTCCGCCACCAGCCAGGCCTCGACGCCTTCGAGTTCGCAGGCGCGGATAGCGGCTTCGATCTGTTCAAAGTAAGCATGCCGCGCGCTGAAGATCACGCCGTTGACGGAGTGTTCGTGCAGCAATTCGATCAGTCGCTCGACCGAATCCTTGCCAAGATCCAGCTCGGTCAGCACGTCGGCCTCCTCGGCCATTTTGAGAGTGAGTTCAGCCCGCATGCTTTTGGTTTCCTCGGCGGGTCCTACAAGAATGAAGCGCCGGCGGTATTGCGCCTGGGAGAGCTTGCTGCGTCGCGCCATGCGCACCAACTCCTCCTTCGCGTACAGCAAGCCGAAGCTGACGAAGCCGAACAGGACCACAACACTACGGGCGATAAGTGCGCGAAAGAGGAACAATGCGAGGATCAGTCCGAGGCTGGAGAACAGACAGCCCTTGAACAAGATCCACATCGTGGTGCGGCGCGGACATAGGAGAGGACGATTATAAAATCCCTGCGCTTCAAGAATCATGGGGGACACCGGCGCGAGAATCAGAAACAGCCAGAGGTAGGATTCAAAGGGAAAGGTGGGTTCCAGTCCAAACAAGTCGATGATGTTCGCGTCCGAGCGTAACACGTACGCCAGCCAAAAGCTGAGCACAAAGAGGAGCGCGTCCGTCACTTGAAAGACCTGGGTGCGAATCTGGCGGTCGCGACGGAGCATGGTTCAGCGATTGATGATGAACATCATTTAAGGAACGGCCGCACGTAGCGCAATTTCTTTATGCAATGCGCGCAAATTGCCGGACAAACCCCGCCCTGCGGAACTACGGGCGGGAGGCGACGGTCGTGCCGTCGTTGCGGGGGACAAGTTGGAAGTCCGGCACGGATGCCGCAATGAATTTTTTCATCTGCTCGAAGGTCGCCTCCTCCTGGCCGGGAGCGCAAACGGAAAAGTAACTGACCAATGCCCAGCGTTGGAGAACGCCGGTAGTCAGGAGATCGCGCGCGAGCCACCACATCCGTGTGAGATGGTTCGGGGTAAATTCGTCGTTGGCGGCGACGAACCAGCAGACATAGACGGCGTGAGCCTCGCCCGGACGTTCCGTGTTGCCGGGATGACTGGCGATGAATTTCATCACGGGCAGATCGTACGGATGCGGTCGATCGATACGGATGGTGGTTTCAGCGGATTTCTCGCGATCAATGTTCCAACCGGTGCCTTGCAGGCAGTATTCGGTCTTGTGAATGCTGGTGCGATCACTGCCCATGAGCACAACACTGAGTTGAATGGGAAGCTGATTGGACGCGTAATACATCCGCTGGCCGAAACTCGTGTCGGGGGGCAGCGTATTCGTGGTCATCTGGTCCACGGGCAGCACTTTGGAGGCGTAGTTGAGAACACGTTCGGGCAAGTCAACCTGTAGCCGGATGCTGTCAGGAATTGTGCTGGTTTTTACCGCCGGATCGCCCAGCCGTTGATGGGTCTTAAGAATCGTCAGGGCGCCGCCACCAATTGCAATCAGGCCCAGGGCGACTGTCAATATGATCCATTTTTGTTTGTTCATATTATCTTAAAAAGTTAGCCAAATTTTTGGCCTGGTGTCCGGCATCAAGTTCGCACACTCCGGGCGCAAACGCTTCAAATAAAGCCAGTCGCTTCACGGGTGTTTTATTTTACGTCTTTCTCCCAAATTATAAAGGCGTTGAACTCCGCCTTGGGAGAATACCCATGGTGGACATAGTTGGAAACCGCGGACAGAGTGTCGTACACGTCGGGTTTGGACGCCACGATCAGCTTTGGTTCTGTAAGGGCGTCAAGTGTTTCACGCGCGGGATTCATGAGAAAAATCGCTCCAGCCGAGTCGGTCGCGATCGGTACATGATAGTATCGCGCACCTTCCTCTGCCGCGTTCCACCAAACGGGCTGGCCGGCACCCAGCGCCGCCTTTGCCACATCCGCAGCGGCACGATAGTTGTCCTTTTCGTGTCGAAAGGAAAATCGCAACGAAAGGCATGAAAGCAATGATAACACGCAAAAGCCGACAGCGACGGCACGGGCTGCCATTTTGTTGCTTGCCCAGAGCACGGTAATCCCCAGAGTCAGCAGCAACAGCCAAACGGGTACGAAAGGCGCGAGGTGGCGGCCCAGCACGCGGAAATGAGCGACCCACCCCACCGAAACGATGAAGATCGGAGGGACGCTGCAGCAAAATATCAGCGCCAGCGGTTTGCGATTTTTTGAACCGAACACCGCGAACAACGCCGCCAGTATCACGGCGGCGACCGCCAAACCGTAAAGTCCGACACCCACCAAATGCCCCCGCAATGCGCCCGGGCCTGCGCTGCGCATTTCGAGACGGCCCGGTCCCATGCCGGTGAAACCAAGCAGTTCATAAGCTGCGAAGAACATGCTGCCAACGGATGTGGTGGCGGCCGCGGAGGCTCGCGCACCCATTTTGAGCGTCCAAAGATAAAAAATCGCCAGCGCGATTAGCGGCACCGCCGAAGCCGCCAGCGTGATCCAACATTGTTTCACCAAAAGAAAAAGCTGGTGGCGGCCCAGCAGCAGAGGAAAAGCTGCGATTGCCGCAGCGGACCAGACCATTCCCAGGAGGCTGCTCCCGCTCAAAACGATAATACCCACGAGGAATCCGGCGAGATTGAGGCGCCCTACGTTCCTTCTTTCCCATCGTGTCTGCATCAGGCCGCGAAGAGAGCCGACGATGAGCATGCCAGCTCCCAGTTGCATCGCATACGGTCTCGCCTCGTCGAGGTAATACCAGGCAAAGGGGCAGAGCAGAACCAACAAGGTGGCAATTTGCCGCGAGCAATCCCGCGCGGAAAACGATTGTATGAAAACCACTGCGCCGAATGCGAACCACGGGATGTTGGCAAGATGCAACGACCATTCCGTCGACCCGAAGACCCGTGCCCATGCCCACACGTAAAACATGTAGAAGGGCATTTGCACATCGGCGGACTTGTCATTCACCATGACGTGCCACCAACCTGCCAGGCTGGTTGGCAGCGCCTTCATGGCGGTGCAGGCTTCGTCGATCCACAAGCTTCGTGAACTGATGGCGAAAAACGAAACGGCGAAGACCGCTGCGAGGGTCAGCCAGAATGCGGGGAACCTGCGATAGCCACCTTCGTTAGCAGGGACCTCAGGGCCCTTGCTGGCCGCGGAGTCAACGGATTCCGTTGGCACAAAAAAGGCGGAGGTGCTCACGGAACCGCGTTCACGGGCTGGCCGGAAATCGTTGGCGCCGAATCAGGGCCTGGAGCGGTAGGCGGGGCTTTGGCCGGCGCTGGCTCGCGCAGCCAATGGCCCAGCAGCATCAAGCCGGCGAACGCGGGGATGTAGGGCAAATAGCTTAGGATACCGCCCGGACCGCCGTCGTGGACGTACATTCCCGCTTCCTGACCGCCGAGGTCGGCGGCAACGATGATGGCGAGCATGCGGAAAACATTCCCGAGAACCGCCAACGGAACGGCAGAGGCCATCAACAGCGCTCGCCTCCACCAAGTATGGAAGGAAACCATCGAGTAAATGACCGAGATCGCGATGATGGCGATCAGGCTGCGCATGCCACTGCACGCCGCGGCAACTTCATATTGGAAACGGTGATTTGGGTCCATGATGGCGGTGCCTTCCACCAGCACATCGATTTGGAAAATATAGCCACAAATTACCTCAACGATACGGCACACCAGCACGCGCAATCGAAACGTTATGGCTACCGCGGACCAACCGAGCGGTACGGAAAATGCAAAAAGAATAAACGGAAAGAAACTTTCCTTCAGCCACTGATAACCCCAAGCCAATCCCGTTAGTCCGTAGATGCCGACAAACATCGCAATGATGGACACTTTTGGCTGCTGAATCATGTACCCGGCGATATGTAGCAGGAGCGCGAAAAGGACCAGCGCGAGCGCAGGTGCCCAGACGCGGAGCGGCAGCGCGAGCAATTGCTTTCGCTTCCACCACAAAAGACCCAGGACGACCAGCGGGATTAACTTTCCGTGGGCGTCATCCGTTGCGGCAGCATCGGAGCTCGCGGTATAAGTTGACCACATCCACGACAAGAGCGACGAGGTGTTGATGTAGCCGAGTGTGGCATTGCCAAAGAACTGAAAGAGTGCCAGCCACGCAACCAACAGCACGAGGAAGAAACCTTTGTTGGGCAATTGATGCCAGGCTTCCAGAAAGTCTTTCCGAAACTCTTCGAGGATTCCGTCTGTCGGTTGAGTTGCCACGTGTATTTTGCGCTTATTTATCGAGCCTATTGGATACAATATCGGCCGATTTCACTCAATCAAATTCGCCTGCCACTATTTCGGGAATTGAACGACATACCAAGATTGCGGGCCTTGGATAACCGTTTGAATCGCAGTGGTTTCCGAGATTAAGGTCGCACCGGTGCGCTTTTGCCATGCATCAAACGTCGTGTTATTCATGGTGAGGTTAAAGCCCCCTACAACCGCGTATTCGATCCCTTGCGCGCGAATTTGCTCCGAAGAATCATCGAGCACCATGTGTTCGACTTTCCGGCTGCCATAGGGCCGCCAAAGCGAAATATCAATGTCGTCGCCGGTTCCCATGAAGCCCACTATTTTCACTCCCGAGGGCAACAAGGCACGGACATTCGCCAGCGGGTCTGACCTTTCGCCATAGACTGCGTACACCTTTTGCGCCCGGGCGATCATGCGCTGATCAGGATAATGTTCGTGCAGCTTTCCTAAAATGGTTTGCGCGGGCCACAGTGGACGACCTGGCGTCACGATGATGACCGGGAACGCGAGCAACACCACGCCCGCAGCAAGAAACCTCCACCAGCGCTTCCGGACTAATTCGGATTGTCCCCTGCCGACGATCAACAGAGGCAGGAGCATCGGATAGTAGGGCGAAATCAGGCGCGACGCATCCACGATCCCGGACTTCACGCAATAGACCAAAAGCGAAATCCACGGCGCGATGAGCGTGCACCAGCGCACCACATTCGGGAGGGCGAGGCTTGCGGCGGGGGGTGCGCTCGTCACGCCGGCTTTTCTGTAAAACCAGGCGGTGATCACGGAAATCACTACCAGAACGCTAATGCCGAAACCGATTCCGGTGCCGTCTTCGGTTGGCAGTTCGCCAATCACATGAAAACCCTGTTCAAAGTTTGCCACCATCGGGTCGAGAATGAAGTGCGGGATCACTTTCAGCGCGGATTCGTTCCACCGGCCGGCCGGCGGAAAAAACGGCGGAACAAAATTCTTCATGAGCAGCAGACAATTCCCCCAAATGCCCACGATCGGGTTTTTCATGTCCATGCCGTTTCGCTCCAGGTTCAGGCCCGACCAGTCGTGGCAGTAGATCTGGTTGAGCACGGCGGTGGGGATAAAGGAGACGATCACGCATACGGCCGCGAGCAAGACACTTACCGCCGGACGTCGCAGCAGTAATGGTAACAAGCCGATGATCAAAACCGCCCACGGCAGGCCCAGCGGCAGATTACTTGCCTTGGCCCCCACGAGCAGCGAGGCGCAGATAAAGGACAGCGCGAGATCGGAAAACCGCCGGGACTTCCAGGCGCGCAGGGCGAAGTCCAGCGCTGCGAGCGCGTATACGGTGGGGAATGTATCATTCGCCAGACTGCCCGCTTGAAGGAGAAAATTATAGCCGGTGGGTAACAGCCACGTCCAGTACCACGCGACGCGCGGTCGCACGCCCACCCGTGTGCAGACGCTGTAGATCAAACCCGGCAGGAGGAGAAATGCCCCGAAATTGATGAGGAAAAGGCCGCGATCGGATTTCGTGAAGAGTAGCAAGGGGGCGGTCAGCCATTCGAAGCCGCAGGCGCGGTTGTTCATCCGGTAGTTCGGTGTATGGATCCAATACCAATGCCCCTCCGCGAGCCAGTGCAGCACGCGCGGCGTGCGATAGGTGAACGCGGCGTGGTTCGTCGGTGGATAAAGCGCGCCGCCGAGAAAGACCAGCAACGCAAGCACCGCGAAGCTCAGCGGGAGCCAGCGACTGAAACGCCGAAGGGTTTTGGGCCAGCTAAAAGCAACGTTACCCAATTCCCAGCCGAATGTTTTGCGTCCGAAACCATATACCGCCACCGCCGCGCCGATAAAAATCAGATAACCGGTGAGGCTCAGCATTCCCAGTGCTGAGAGCAGCCAGCCGGCGATTGTGGCGAGGACGGAAACCCAAATCCAAGCTCTGAGCAGGGGCAGGAAGGACATCGGTTTTAGTCGTGCTTCAATTCCAGTATGCTCAGAAAGAAGCTGGAGAATAAAGTCTGTATTCCCAAAGTCAGACAGGTCACGGCGGGGATCACGAGCCGCAGGCTGTCCGGATATGAGATCATGCCGAAGCTCGCTGCGCGCCATTTAAGAATTGCCGCCGTCAGAAAACCGACGCCGATCAGTGCAATCAAAATTCCCGCTACAATGCCGCGTTCCAGCGAAAATAGCGTCAGCCACCGGCGTAATTGTGGATTGTCCGGCAGCAATCCGCGCGCAACGCAATAGAGCTTGGTGAACAGTCCGAAAAATAAAACCTGGAATCCAACTACAATCATCATCCCAGCCATCAGCAGCGTGTTGGTATCGAACTGGACGCCGCCAATTTTAATGGGACCGGTCGTCAGCGGAATCGCGAGCGCCAAACCCAGCCACAACAGTGCGAGACCCGGCCAGATAAAAAGCCAGCGCGGTGAAAAGAGCAGCATGAACCGCAGATGCCGCCACCCATCACGCCACGGTTTCAGGTGCGGGGGGCGAGACCGCCCGTCCTTGTGCAGCGTGACCGGCACTTCGGCAATGCGCAGCGATTTGAGCGTGGCCTTGATGACCATTTCCGACGCGAACTCCATCCCGGTCGTCTTCAATTCCATCTTGCGATAGCCCGTGCGCGTGAAGCCGCGGAGGCCACTGTGAAAGTCCCGCGCCGGACAGCGAAAGAACAGGCGGCCAATGAATGAGAGGACAGGGTTGCCGAGCCAGCGGTTTTTCCACGGCATCGCGCCGGGCATGATCGTGCCGCCCCCGGCGGGAAGCCGGCAGCCCATCACCAATTCGTAACCCTGCCGGAATTTTTCGACAAACTTTTCGACGTGGGAAAAATCGTAGCTGTCGTCCGCGTCGCCCATGATGATCCATTCGCCCTGCGCCGCCTCGATGCCGCCGCGTAGCGCGCTGCCGTAGCCTTTTTCCTTAATGTGCACGACCCGCGCGCCCGATTTTTCCGCCAGGGCTTGCGAACCGTCGGTGCTGCCGTTGTCGGCCACCAGCACTTCTCCCCGCACACCCGCGCGTTCGAGCCCGGTCCTAGCCTTTTGAATGCACGCGGCGAGGGTCTCCGCCTCATTGAGGCAGGGCATGAGGATGGTCAACTCGACTGGTCCAGGCATCATTGCACTCGCGTGAGCAACCGTGTCTGGTTGTCGAGCGACTCGTGCCGCAAACTAACGTTGATGCGCAGCGATTACAAGCCGAACCGGCAGCCGAACCGGCTGCCGGCCACTTGTGTTCGGCGAAGGCGGCGGCGGGACTTTATTCCACCCGGATACCCTTTCCGAATATTTCCTTCTCGCCGATCCGGCCGTTGATATAGCCGCGGTTGTTGCCAATCTGGAAGCGGTATCGTTGAATCGCCTTGATCATCAGATGCAGGAATTGCGACCCGTTCACTTTGCACCGGATGATATCATCCGCTTGCAAGTCGGCGGCCGTGACCGGAGCGACCGTGCACAGCTTGTCCGGAACTGATTCTGCCGGCCATGGGATTTCCCGTTGGCCTAAACTGCACGGTTCCGCCATTTCTCAATCACGACTCCTCCCTTGCAAATTCCTCCGCCTGTTAATTTTTCCCGAGCAGCTTTCTTTCCTTGATGGTGAGTGACACCAGATCGCCGTGCGAAGCGAGGTATAAAACAATATCGCGGCGCCCCGCATCGACAGCATAGAAGAGTGCCGTTTTATGGAAACCATCCCGGGCTTTGACGTAAGCCTCGCCTGCCACCAGGACTTTTACGGTTTCAAAGTCTCCGAGCCGCGCGGCGTGAATCAACGGCGTGCGTTGGGCATCGTCTTTCGGATCCACGTCGGCGCCGTTTTCCAGCAGGCAGACGACGCATTGCCGCCGCGCGTCGTTGAGCGGACCGGGGGCCGTCCGCAGCACCGCCATCAAGGGTGGCAGATCGCCGGCTTCGCGGCCGTTGACGTCTCCGCCATCGGCGATCGCAGCGCGCAGCATGGGAAGGTCGCCCAACCGTACCGCTTGAAAGACTCGCGCGGTGGGGGAAAGGCTGTTTGTGGTCGCTTCCGCCGCGTGCACGGAAGGCACAGCGACAGCGATAACCAGGAACGCACAGGTCATCATTGCCGCCATCTGGAGCCATCCCTGTTTCTGTTTCACCCGTCCTAGTTACTGCGATGTGGCGTTTGCAACAAGCCCAAACGAGCGTTCCCCGGTCCGCGCCGCGGTGAAAAGAATAGCCGATACGTCAGTTGAAACTGCAGCGCGCATTTGTTGTAATGCGCCGATGACAAATCCCCCCGGCCCGCAATCGCCGCAAAGCCGCGAGCGGTTTGTGGCGTTGCTGCTGCTCGCCGTGGGAATTGTCTGGGCGGCGGCCCGCACGTGGCGTTCAGTCAAAATGCTCTTCGCGGTGTCCCACGACCTCGATATTTATTATTCGCTCTGGTTTCTCCTTTCGCACCGTGATTACGCCGCGCTCGCGCTGAGCCAGGCGCTCTATTTGCCGCACACTTGGGTGGTGCTGACGCCTTTGTTCGTGCTCGGCTGGCCGACGGGGCGTGTCTTGATGCTGTTGCTCAACATCGTGAGCGTATTTTATCTCTGGTGGCGGCTGAGCGAATTAGTCGGACTTAAAGGACTGCGAAAATGGCTGCTGCTCGTGTTCTTTTGGGGTTGGCTGGGCACCGGGCTCATCCTGGGACTTGGCAATTTGGCGCTGGTTTGCGTGGCAGCGACTGTGGCGGCTTATCCGTTTAAATCGCCGGCGAATGGTATTTTTCTGATGCTCGCGGCGATGAAACAAACCCTCGTCTTTCCGCTCTACTTTTATCTTTTGTTCAAGCGCCCCAGGATTTTAATCATCCCGTTCGCCACTTTTGGAGTCTGTGGTGTGGCGGCGTTGCTGTGGGCACAGCTGGGAATCACCGATGCCATTCATCTGGCAAAAGGCTCAACGGAAATCGCCGGTGCCTGGACACTGTATGACTTCACCTGCCTGCGACGCGTCTTCGCGCCATTCATGAAAAGCGGTCTGACGATGACGATTATGATCTGGTCCACTTGGTTTGCCCTGTACGCGGTTTGCCTGCGCTGCATCAAGGACTCACTTCACCGGTTTTCCGCGTTGCTGCTGCTTAGCCTGCTGCCGATGTACCACCAGCGTTACGATGTGGTTGCCGCGGTTCCCTTGCTGGCGATCCTGTTGAGCCGCGGTTCCTTGCTCTGGCCCGTGTTGATGACGCTCTCGCTGGCCAGCGACTTTGGTGTGAGTTTCAGCCGAATTGTGCCGTCCGGATTTGCCCGCCGAGTTGCGGAGGCACTGGAACAGGCATACTATCCCATCCTCATCCTGATATTTTTGGCGGGCCTGATTTATCTCGACAGCCAAGGCCGTTCTGACCGGGAAAAGGAAGGCCTGCCGCAGTTGCCGGAAGCAGAGAAAGTAATCGGCAACCAGGAAGCGCCAAATGCTGTTCCAACATAGGAGTCGAGTTTTTCTGACAGGAAGGGGCCGTGGCATGCAAAAATTAAAAGCCGCCGAATCGATTGAACAAAGGGGAATGCGTATGGTGCGCCTGGTCCAAAAAGTCCCGCGCTTCCGCCGCGCCCGTGAGACCAAGTCATTGATCGAAGCGATGCAGCGTGGCGACAACGAACTCGCCTTGTGGTTGGTGCGGCAGGGATTTTATCCCCATGGATCCGATGGCAAGGGGCGCAGTGTACTTTGGTGGGCCAGCTCGGGATGTCGGGCGGAAATAATCCGCGAGTTGGTGAAGCGAGGCGCCGTCCTGCCGGACGATGTGCTTACCGGGCCAATAAATGCCCGCAATAAAGAAATTGTGCGCCTGCTAATTCGAAAAGGCGCCAACGTCAACTCCGTCGCCAGCACCTATAGTCCCATTGGTCATTTTCATTTCAAACAGGTTGCTGATTCGAGCGGGCGCCAGGGTGAATCGCCCGATGCTGGCGGCATCCTTTTCGGGCGCTTGCAACAAAACGATGCTCGGTTTTGCGGCGCATCATGGGTTGTTAAAGACGGTCCGGGCGATGCTTGCCGCCGGTGCCCGCGTCAACCGTCGTGACGACCAGGGTCGCACCGCGCTCTTCGACGCGCTGGAGCCGGGGCACTTGGCCGTCGTGAGGGAATTGATGGGCGCGGGAGCAAAAACGAATTTAAAAGATAACGAAGGCCGGACGCCGGCCGAGGCGCTTCGGCAGCAGGAGATTTCTCCGGAAATGAATTATGCTCAAGTGCGGCTGGGTGCCGGTTCGGAAGTGAGTGAAAACGAACTAAAGAGCCTCGCGGTGGCCTGGCAAAAGCAGCGCGCCCGCATGCTGGTCCTGCTGGAACGAAAGCGAACTGCTTAATCGAGCGGATACTTTCGAATGCGCGTCACCTGGCAGAATGCGCGTGCGATGAAGAGCGGGTTGTTTTTCAGATAACGTTTCCAGAGCCGGCCCGGATCGCAGCTCAGCCGGAACAGCCACTCGAGCCCGCTGCGCTGCATCCAGCGCGGCGCCTGCGGAATGCGCCCCGCGTGAAAATCGAAGGCAGCTCCGACGCCGAAGAACAGGGTGGCCTCGAGCTTGTTCCAATATTGCGACATGAATTTTTCCTGCTTGGGCGTGCTCAACCCCACCCAAAAAATATCAGGCTTCAATTCGGCAACCTGTTTGATCAGCGATTTTTCCTCCTCCGGATTCAACGGACGGAAGGGCGGAGTATAGGTGCCCACGATTTTTATGCCGGGAAAACGTTGTTCCAGCCGCCGCTTCAGATCGTCCACCACGCCCGGTCCGCCGCCGTAGAGAAAATGCGTGAACGGTCGCGTTTGTGTCAGTTCGCACACCCGCAACATCAGGTCGGGGCCATACACCCGGCCCATATCGTGAAAGCCCTGCCAGCGCCCCATCCAAACCGTCGGCATGCCGTCGGGCGTCGTAAGAAAAGAGCGATTGAGAATCTCGCGAAACGCCGGGTCGTGTTGCGCCTCGCTCACGCCGTGAACGCCCGTGACGCACACATATCCTTTTTCTTTTCGTTCGAGCGCGTGCGCGACCGCTTCGACGGCGCGATCGAGATTGAGCGCGCTCACACCGACGCCGAGCACGTTGGCGCGGGCGCTTTTGACTTGTTTTTCAGGCTTGTGCAATAGAGGATGCAGTATGTTCAAACGCTGCCGGGTTATCAACCCTGCGACCTGATGTTGGAATGAAGTTGCTCGTTTTCGCCCACACCCCACCCCCGCACCACGGTCAGAGTTATATGGTGCAACTCATGGTTGAAGGGCTGGGCGGCGACCAACGAAAGGCCGCTCGAAAGCCCCGGTCCGACGCGGCAAACGACCCCAATACCACTCTCCATACGCCCCGCAAGTCCCTGGGGATCGAGTGTTATCACGTCAATGCCCGTCTTTCCCGCAAGTTGGAGGATATTGGCGATCTGCGGGTTGGAAAATTTCTCCTGTTGCTTGGCTATTGCCTGGAAGCAGTCTGGTGCCGATTTCGTTACGGGGTGACTACTTTTTATTACATTCCCGCACCCGGAAAACATTCCGCCCTCTATCGCGACTGGGTCGTGATGTTGCTTTGCCGCCTTTTCTTCAAGCGAACGATTCTTCACTGGCACGCGGCGGGTTTGGCTAAATGGCTGGAAATGGTGGTCGGCATGCGTTCGCGCACCATCACCTATCATCTCATGAAACGGGTGAATCTGAGCATCGTGCTCTCACGCTTCAATCGCGCAGACGCCGAAAAAATCTTTTCACGGGAAATTCGTGTGGTCAGCAATGGCATCGCCGACCCGTGCCCGCGATTCGTCCGCGATATCCAGCCGCGCCGCAAAGCCCGGTTCGCCGCGCGGCTCAAATTGATGGCCGGCCAGTCACTTGCTCCCGATGACCTCAAGGATACCGGCGGCGACCCGCAGGTGGTGAAGGTGCTCTATCTCGCGCATTGCACACGCGAAAAGGGATTGTTCGACGCGATCACGGCGATTTCATTGGTCAACCAGCGCCTGATGGCGGAGCGTTCGCCCGTTTCGTTTCACCTGATGGTGGCGGGCGGCTTCGTAACGCCCGACGAGGACGCCGAGTTCAAGCGCCTTATGGCCCAACCCGCGATCGCGGGCGCGGTCCACTATTACGGCTTTGTCTCCGGCGAGCAAAAAAGCATGTTGCTGCGCGACGCCGACCTGTTTTGTTTTCCCACCTATTTCCAAAACGAAAATCAGCCGGTCAACCTGATTGAAGCCATGGCATTTGGCCTGCCGATTTTGACCACCCGCTGGCGTTCGCTGCCGGAGCTGTTTCCCGCGGACTATCCGGGCCTCGTCAACATCCGGTCTCCGCAACAGGTCGCCGATGGCATGCTCACGTTGTTGGCCCGGGAATCGGGTGAAGGCTTTCGCGAAATTTTCCAACGCGATTTCACGCTCGAACGATACCTGGCCGAACTCGCCGATGCGTTCCTGAAAGCCGAAGCGTCGCCGGTCAATGCGGTCGCGACCGGCGCGTTGGGCGCGGTGCCCAAGTAGCCTGCGAACTTACGCGATGTCTCAACCCATGAAAATTTCGGTGGTCACGCCGACCTTCAACAGCATTCACACGCTCGAAGAAACGATCAAGAGTGTGATGCAGCAGGATTATCCGCACGTCGAACATATCGTCGTGGACGGCGGTTCCACGGACGGCACGCTGGAAATGCTAAAGCGCTTTCCGCACCTGAAATGGATCACGGAAAAGGATCAGGGCCATTACCACGCCATGGACAAGGGATGCCTCATGGCGACCGGCGAGATTGTCGCTATCCTGAACTCCGACGATTGTTACCGCCCGGGCGTGCTGACCGCCGTGGCCAAGGCATTTGAGAAACACCCGGACTGGGATGGCTTGTTCGGCGACGTGGTATTCGTGGATGGTGATGGCCGCGAGATATTCCGGCGGGAGGAGGCGATGTTCGATCGCCAGATCATTCGTTACGGCCATAATGTGGTGAATCATCAGGCGCTGTTTCTGAAGCTGGCGGTTTACCGGCGCATTGGCGGCTATCGTTACAAGGATTTCAAAAACTGCTGCGATTACGAATATGTCATGCGCCTGATCCGGGAACGCTGCCGTATCGGACACATTCCCGTTTACCTGATCGATTATCGCTATCATGATCACGGCCAGTCCGCGGATTTGCGGGTACGGGCCAACATGGCGAAGGAATCTGCGGCGATCCGCAAGGAATACGGCGTGCCGGGCGGTTCCCTTGGCAAAATGTTGCACGCCTACGCGCGCTTTAAACGGCAGGCGGAGAAACTGGTGATTCGCGGGAAATGCGACCTGGTGCCGGGCGGCCTGATCCTCAAGAAACATTTGCGGGCGAAGACTTCCTTCTCCTCGAATATCGGCGTGGACAAGCTCTAATGTCCGCGTGGCGACGCCGCCGTAAAATGATGCGCCAGAATTTGACCTGCAACCGGCAAAATGGGATTATGTTTCCAGCAGAGAGCTTCTTGACCGCCCGGGCGCCGGGCCTAAAGGAGTCGCCATTATGAAACGCAGACGATTTAACTGGGTCCTGAGCGATTATACACGCCGGGGTCTGAAGCGGTACATGGAGTTGAAGGCCCGTCTGAAGGGTCAGCGTTTCTATTGCCGCGCGCTCGGTGGCGAGTCGGATTACAACATCACCGTCAACTGCGATCTCACCGTGTCGTGCAGTTGCCAGGATTACGACGGCTCCGGCCATATCGGCGACCTGAACAAAAATTCATTCAAGGAAGTTTTCTTCGGTCCCGTGGCTCGCAAATTCCGGCAGGAGCTGGCGGAGGGCAAACTGCCGATCGATACCTGCACCCGCTGCGGCGACCTGCATCGGGTTCCGAAATCGGAATCCCGCGCCGTCACCGGCCGGCCCAAGGTGGCGGCCAGTACGGCTGCGGCGACCGACGAGCTCGATCCCGAAAAACATATTTTTGCCGGGCCGACGCCCCGCCTCCCGCATCGCGGGATGCTGCTTGAAAACACGGTTCGCTGTAACATCGACTGCATCGGTTGCGACCGCCAGTCGGCCTCGCGCATCCGCTCGACGGTGCAAATGGATCTCCAAAAGCTTTCGCGCATGGCCGATCTGGTCCATGACCTGAAGCTCGAGCAATTATTTTACCTGAACCTCGGCGAACCGTTTCTCTCGCCGAACATCGGCCAGGAATTGCCGTTGTTGCGTCAGAAGAATCCCGATTGCCGCATCGTCATTTCATCGAACGCCATCATCCTGAACAACGACGTTCGCCGCGAAGCCGCCTTGAGTGCGAGCCACATTTTCTTTTCCATCGCGGGCATCAACGATGAGATGCTGAAGAAATACGAAAAATTCGGCAGCTTTGAAAAAGCCTACAACAACGTGAAGGCGCTGGTGGATTACCGCAACGCGCGCGGGCTGACGCAGCCGATCCTGGAGTGGAAATACCTCCTCTTCAACTGGAACGACCGTCGCAGCACCATCAAGCGCGCCATCGAAATGGCCCGCGCCGCCGGCGTGGACGCCATCTCCTTCTGGCCCACGCATAATCCGTTCTACGGTATTTCCTATCGCTATGCCATGGGCTGGCTGAATGATTTCGGCGTGAAGAATTGGAAGGGCCTCGAAGTCGATTTACGCAAGCCCGCCTCGTCGCCGACCAAGCCGGACATCAACCTGCCCAACCAGGTCCAGATGACCAAAGCGTGACGCCAGCAGGTGTCAGGAGTGGTTTATTTTCGGAACCCCGAACGGTGCACTCAGTCAAAGGTTAACTTCTGGACAGCGGATAATCAACCTCCCCAAGTGAAGAGGGCCGGCGAGGACGAGCTTTAATTTCCCCACTTCAATCTCAGATTTTCCAGGGCGAGATGACTTTCGTTTTGGGGGAAAACTTCACCGTGCGATACTGCGGCCACGGGCAGCACACAATCGCGACCTTGATATCGTCGCGCTTTTCCAGTTCGGCCGGATCTTCGAGATGGTCAAACTCGTGCAGGCTCGGGGCATTCGAAGGCTTCGCGCCGTAATCGTGCACCACGACCTTGAAACCGTCCCGCTTGAGCTGCTGCGCGAGGTAAAGTCCCGCTGATTCCTCAGTGATGTACGTGTCCGGCTTGTAGGAAAGGCCGAGCACCGCGATGGTGTCTTCCTTGCCGGCCAGTTGCTGCACTTTCTCGCAGAGGTCGGTGTTGGTGCGCTGATTCACCTTGTCAGTCGCTTCCGCCAGTGGCGCTTCCAGGCCAAGCTGGCGCGCGGTGAAGGCGAGCAGGCGATTGTCGCGCGGAAAACACGGGCCGCCGAAGCTCAGGCCGGCGCGCAAATACTTCAGGCCGATGCGGCTGTCGTTGCCGATGGCTTCGAGAATCGTGTGAATGTTCGCTTTCGGGAACTGGTCGGCGATCATGCGCAACTGGTTCGTGAAGCTGATCTTCATCGTCACGAAACTGTTCACCGAGATCTTGGTCAGCTCCGCGCTGATGATCGACATGCGGGCGATGCGAGGCTTGTTGGTGTTGTATTTTTTATACATCTCCTCGAGCACCGTGCCGCTTTGCGGATCCGATTCACCGATCAAAACCAAATCGGGTTCGAGCAGGCCCTTGACCACCGCGCCCAGCGCGATGAACTCGGGGTTGTAGCAAACGCCGAAATCCTTCCCGCAGACACCGCCCGTTTCGCGTTCGAGCATCGGAATCAAAACGTTGTCCATGGCGCCCGGCGTCGTCGTCGAACTGCACACGAAGAGATGCCCCTTCTTGCCCTTCTCGCGGATGGCGGAAGCGACGGACTGCATCGCGCGCAGCAGAAATTCGTTGGAGAAACTGCCGTCCGGCAGACTCGGCGACGGCGGGATGAAAAACGTGACATCCGTATCCACCGCGTCGGCATAATCCTGGGTGGCGCGCAGCCGGCCTTTGCCGGCGGCGATGGTTTCGGCCAGCAACGGCTCCTCCACCGGCGGCTCGCCCGCGTTGATTTTGCGGACCTTCTCCGCATCAATATCGATACCGACCACGTCAAAACCGCGCTGGGCGAGCGTCGCCGCGATACACGCGCCGAGCTTGCCGAGACCACAAACCGAGGCTCTCTGGATAGATTTCATCAGAAATGTTCGCCGATGGTAATGATGAAGGTCGCTCCGTCAAGGTAGAAGCCCGGCACCCCGGCTGGCGGCCGCCCCTAGCCGGGGTTGTTCGCCGGCTGCGTGCGCGGTACAGCCGACGGTGGCTCGCGCCGGGTTCGTGAGCTTCGATTCAAAATGGGAAGGGCAGATTCGGATTTGAAAGAGCGCCCCCACCGCGCCTTGCGACGGCGATTCTGAACGGAATTTAATGTTTCATTCACCGGCCTTTAATTTCCGAAAGGTCTACTGGTTGAAGACGAAGGGTAAACGTGAAATGGTCATTTGCCGCAAGCAAAGAAAATGCAAGGGTTAACGAACCTTGGGATGAGGCGGTCGGAGAACGCTCAGGCGCAGCCCCCGGTGGCAGCCGTGCGCGGCTGAGAGTCTCGTGTTACGTTTCAAAAAATGATCTTTGCCGAGGCATTATGCGACTATTGCTAATCGAGGACGAAAAAAAGGTGGCCGATTTCGTGGCGCGCGGTTTGCGCGCGGAACGATTCGCGGTTGATCTTGCGGGAGACGGAACCGCGGCGCTCCAGATGCTGGGCTCCTACGAGTACGACTTGATAGTCCTGGACCTCATGCTTCCCGGCGTGAGTGGTTCGGAGATTCTCAATCGCCTCCGTCGCGAGCGCAAGGAGGTCCCGGTATTGATTCTCACAGCGCGGGATGGCACCGCCGACAAGGTGGCCCATTTCGAAGCTGGGGCGGACGACTACCTTACCAAACCCTTTGCCTTTGCGGAATTACTCGTCCGGGTAAAGGCGCTGCTTCGCCGCGGGCCCGTAAACCGATCCAGCGTCTTGCGGGTGGCTGACCTGGAATTGGACCGTTTGTCACAGCAAGTGAAGCGCGGTGGCAGGCGCATTGATCTGACCGCGAAGGAGTACGCCCTGCTGGAGTATCTGGTGGTGAATGCCGGGCGGGTTTTTTCCCGAACGATGATAATCGAGCACGTCTGGGATCAGAGTTTTGAGGGGCTGACCAACATTGTGGATGTATATGTGCGCCACTTGCGCTCGAAAGTGGATGATCCTTTTCCGACCAAGCTGATTCACACCGTGCGGGGCGTGGGCTATTGCGTGGGCGAAAAACCCGAGGCATGAATACCCGTTCGCTTCGTTTTCAATTGATTGCCTGGTATGCGGGGTTGCTGACCGGTTGTTTCGCCCTGATCGGTGTGGCGACCTACCTGGTGCTGGAAAATTCCCTGGTCGGAGCTTTGAAAGAAACCCAGTTGCGGCGCGCCCGGCAGATTGGGCAGCTGCTTCAGGATGAGGCGCAAAATCACTCTGAAGCGCGCGTGGGAAAGGAAGTGGAATTGCGTTACGCGCCTGGCGCGAATGAACGGTTCGTGCGGGTAACGCGAGGTGACGGCACGGTGCTGTACATCTCGGACGCGCCGCGAGATCAAAACTTCGATCCCAACGAAGTGCCGCCCTTGTCCGGCGCCTCCTTGGTGGAATCCACTCGCAAAGTGGGGCTCGGCGGCGATCGCGACTTGCTGGTTGCCACCCAGGAGGTGACTTTGCCCGGCGGAGTTGCCTATTGGATCGAGGCCGGCGCGCCGATGGACGAGGTGCGCCGCACCCTGCGCCAGTGGCTGGTTTTTCTCCTGGTTGGCCTGCCGGTGGTCGCTTTGGCCGCGCTTGGAGGTGGATCCTTCCTGGTAAAACGCGCTCTCTCTCCCGTGGACCGAATTGCCGCGAGTGCGGAACGCATCAGCTCCCGGAACCTCAGCGAGCGGTTGCCAGTGGCCCACACCGGCGATGAGTTGGAGCGATTGTCAGTCGCCCTCAATCACATGATCGAGCGGCTGGATGACGCTTTTCAATATTCGCGACGATTTGTGGCCGACGCCTCGCACGAGCTTCGTACGCCGCTCACCGTACTGCGGGGAGAAATCGAGAGTTTTGTAAGGGAACGGACTCTGACCGATGAGTGGCGGGAACGCCTCGGTAGCGCGCTCGAAGAAGTGGAACGGCTGGCAAACATCGTCGAAGGGCTGTTCGCCATTTCCCGCCTGGACGCGGGTGAGGCGCAGGCAGAATGGATTCGCTTTGATCTTGCTCAACTAACTTCCTCGACCGCCGGCCAGATGGGCTTGCTCGCTGAAGACAAAAACATAAAGGTCACGTGCGTAACCCCGGGTGAAGTCTGGGTGGAAGGAGACCGGGCCCGTCTCAAGCAGGTGGTAGTCAATCTTTTTGACAACGCTGTCAAATACACCCCCTCAGGCGGGGCCATCAAACTCGCCGTAAGCGCAAACACCGGCCACGCGGTGCTTGAAGTGACCGACAATGGTGCTGGCATTCCCGCTGAAGCTATTCCGCGCATTTTTGAGCGGTTCTTTCGTGTGGACAAAGCGCGCTCCCGCGAGCGGGGCGGGGCGGGGCTGGGGCTCTCGATCGTAAAGTCCATCTGCACTGCGCACCACGGTGTGGTGAGAGCCAGCAGCGTGCCCGGCCAGGGAAGCTGCTTTCGCGTCGAACTGCCGCTGGCTTCGAATCGTCCCTCGAATAATCACAACAATTATGACAAATGAAAAACCAGAGGGTCAGGCTTCACTTATTTCTGTCCCACCGCCGAATCCGCCCGACACTTCGAGCCATGGAGATGCTCCTTCCTCCCGGCCCAACCGATTTCCAGCCTGGGGCGTGATTGCCGCTGTCTCTATTCTGGGTCTGGTCGCCCTGCTCGGAAAATCACTCGCGACCTACGCCACCCCGTCCACGGTATCGCCGCAAATCGCCTGTGTTCCTGTGGTTCGTGTGGCCCGGGAAGACCTTCACAATAAAGTCACAATTCCTGGCGAATTCCTGCCCAATGCGGAGGTGGACTTGCACGCAAAAGTTTCCGGCTTCGTGCATGAGATAACCGTGGATTTCGGAGACCGGGTGAAGGCCGGCCAACTTCTGGCGACGCTGGAAGTTCCGGAGCTGGAGGACGAGTTGCAAAGCGCCGTGGCCGCGCAACAACGAGCGGAAGCGGATTACACCAACGCGCATTTGATCTACAACCGCATTGCCTCGGTAAATAAGGAGCATCCCAACCTAGTGGCGCTCCAGGAACTGGACACTGCCGCCGCCAAGGATCTTTCGGCTGCGGCTGCCATCGCCGCCGCCAAGGCCAACGTGGCCAAATACAAAACAATGCTGGACTATACACGAATAACGGCGCCATTCGATGGAGTAGTTACAAAGCGTTATGCGGATCCGGGCTCGCTGATTCAATCGGGCACCGCCTCCGCCACACAGTCGTTGCCACTGGTGCGCATTTCGGATAATTACCACCTTCGCCTGGATTTTCCCGTTTCCGTTGCTTACGTGAAGGACATTCACGTGGGTGATTCGGTTGACGTGCGGGTGGATTCCCTGGGTGGCCGGACCTTCACCGGCAAAATAACGCGGACGATGGCCAAGGTGAATGCGGACACTCGTACCATGATCACCGAGGTCGAAGTGCCCAATCTCAAGCTGGAATTGGTTCCGGGGATGTACGCCACCGTCGAACTAAAGGTTCAAAGCCGTTCCAATGCCCTGGCGATTCCCACCGAAAGCATCTCGGCGGGTCAGCGACCCAGCGTTTACATGGTTAATGGGAATGACGAAATCGAGGAACGCCCCGTGACCCTTGGACTGGAAACTCCCACCCGGTATGAGGTGCTGGCAGGATTGAAGGAAGGGGATCGGGTGTTGATTGGCAGCCGCGCGCAGGTCAAGTCCGGCCAAAAAGTCCAGCCCAGGGTCATCGAGTCGCTCGTTCAACGATAATGCAACCCCCTCTCAGCCAAATACAATTGGAGGCTTTGCGCCGGGTCGATTCCTGTCTGCTTGCCAATACCATCGAGACATTCAACGTGCGCTTGCGCAACGAAGGTTTCGTAAACCAGATGGTCCGTTGCCTGACTCCGCAGCTGCAACCGATGCTAGGCTATGCCGCGACGGTGAAAATTCGCGGATCGCAGCCCCCTACCGCTGCGGGACTGTATGGCGATCGGACAGACTGGTGGGATTATATTTTATCCCTGCCCGCGCCGCGCGTGGTGGTGGTCCAGGACTTGGAGACTCGCAAGGGTCTCGGATCGCTCATTGGCCGGGTCCACATCAACATTCTTCAGGCGCTGGGCTGCGTTGGGGTCGTCACCGATGGTTCAGTGCGGAATGTCCCCGTCGCCCAAAGCCAGGGATTTCATTTGTTCGCCGAAGCTGTCTCGGTTTCGCACGCGTACGTCCATATCACCGAAATGGGAACGCCTGTTGAGATTGGCGGGCTGAAAATAAAATCCGGGGATTTGCTGCACGGCGACCGCCACGGCGTTCAATCCGTTCCCGTGGAGCTGGCAACCCGCATTCCTGACGTGGCGGCGCGGATTGATGCATCGAAACGGGAATTAATCGGACTTTGCCAGTCGCCCGGATTTTCCGTGGAAAAACTACGTGTCGCGGTTTCAAAACTCCAGGCATGACTCGCGCAATCCAGGCCACTCAAAAAACGACGTTAACCCCCATACCGCTGTGTCTCGCTTTGCCATTCGCTATCCGTATCTGATTGTCGTCCTCTGCCTCATCGTATCCGTCGTGGGGGTTGCGACCCTCGTGCGCATGCCTGTGGATTTGTTTCCGCCCATTAAAATTCCGGTTGTGGTCGTGGCGACCTTTTTCTCGGGCATGCCTCCGGAACAGGTGGAAACGGACATCACCGGTCGTTTCGAGCGTTTTTTTACACTTGCCAGCGGCATTGATCACATGGAATCGCGATCGCTTCCCGGCGTGAGTTTGATCAAGGTGTACTTTCAGCCCGGCTTCAATCCTGACTCGGCGGTCACGAGCATTGCCAATCTGGCGATGGCGAATTTGCGCAAGCTTCCGCCCGGGACATTGCCTCCAGTGGTTTTGAAATTTGATGCCTCCAGCCTGCCGGTCTGCCTGATCACTTTAAAAGGCGAAGGGCTGCAGGAAGCGAAACTGCGTGATTTGGGCCAGTATACGGTGCGCAATCAGGTGGCAGGCGTGCCCGGCGCGTCGGTGCCGCAGCCTTTCGGCGGCCGCTACCGGCAAATCATGGTCTATGTCGATCCCCTCAAGCTCGAATCTCATCAATTGAGCGTAATGGATGTGGTGCGTACGGTGAACGAAGCCAACCTGATTCTGCCGGCGGGCGATGTGAAGATCGGGCCGTTCGACTATAACCTCTATGCAAACAGTCAAGTGGAGGACATTTCCGACATCAACCGGTTGCCTTTGAAAACAGTGGGCAACGCGTCGGTGTTGGTGGCTGATGTCGGGAAGGCGGAGGACGCATCGCAAATTCAATACAACGTTGTCCGCGTGGATGGCCAGCCTTCCGTTTATCTGCCGGTGCTAAAACAGGGAGGAGATGCGAACACCATTTCGGTGGTAAACGGAATCAAAGACGCCGTTACGCACTTGTTGGATGTGCCGAAGCAGCTGGTAACCAAAGTGGTCTTCGATCAGTCGGTGTTCGTGCGCACGGCCATTGAGAACCTGATTCATGAAGGAGCGATCGGACTGATTCTGACCGGGGCGATGATTCTGGTTTTCCTTGGCAGCGTGCGGGCGACGATCGCGGTGTTCCTTTCCGTTCCGCTGTCCGCCCTGGCAGCTTTCATTGCGCTCTCCATCGGCGATAACACCGTGAACGCGATGGTTCTCGGCGGCCTGGCCCTGGCGTTCTCGCGCCTCATTGATAATTCGGTCGTGGTGCTGGAAAATATTTTCCGTCATATGGAGCTGGGAGAGACGCCCGAGGTCGCGGCGGAGCGAGGCGGGAAGGAAGTTGCTTTGCCGGTCCTGGCGGCGACCCTCACGACGGTAGTGGTGTTTTTCCCGGTGCTTTTCCTCTACGGGGTGAGCCGGTTCCTGTTCACTGCGCTCGCACTGGCGGTAGTGCTCTCACTGGTGGCTTCCTATGTCGTCGCGCTCACGGTGGTGCCCTTATTCTGCGCGAAATTGATCAAAGGCCACTCGGCTGAATCCGAAACAAGCCACCGTGAGTTGAAAGGCTGGGGACAGCGTTTCAACGGCTGGTTCAACCGTCAATTTTCAAAAATGCTGGATCGCTACGACGGGGCATTGAACGCGGCCTTGCTCCGCCCCCTGGCGACCGTGCTGGGAATCACCGGCCTTTTCGTGCTGAGCCTCGGACTCTATCCCCTTATCGGCAAAGCCTACTTTCCACGCACTGACCCGGGCCAGTTCGTCATTAACGTCAAGGCGCCCACCGGGACGCGCCTCGAACGTTCCGACAAATTGGTGGAACAGGTCGAGCAAATCGTGCGCGAAGTGGTGCCAGCCAGGGATTTGCGGATCATCGTCTCCAATATTGGCGTCACCCCCGGGTTCTCCTCCATGTACACCCCCAACTCCGGTCCCCACACCGCGTTTGTACAAGTTGGGTTGCAGGATCAGCATCAATTGAGCAGCTATCAATACATGGACAAAGTGCGGGCGCGATTGGAGCGTGACTTGCCGGAGATTTCCGCCTATTTCCAGACCGGCGGACTGGTCGACGCCATCCTCAATCTGGGTTTGCCTGCGCCGCTGGATATCCAGGTCAGCGGGAGTAATCTGGAGGAGACGCATCAGGCGGCCGCCGACATCGCCCGAGCAGTCCGCGCGCTCCCCGGTGTCAGCGATGTGCTTGTGCCCCAGGATATTGATTATCCGGCATTGAAGCTCGATATCGACCGTGTCCGGGCCAGCCAATTAGGTCTGACCGAAAAGGAGGTCGTGGGTAACGTCATTACTGCGTTAACGTCGGATGGTATGATCGCGCCCAGCTTCTGGGTGGACCCCAAGAGCGGCAATGACTATCTTTTAACGATTCAATACCCGGAGGGTTTCGTTAAGAGCCTCGCCGACCTTGCCTCCGTGCCGTTGCGCGGGGCTCGCTCGCTCAACCCCACTCGCCTCGATGCCGTCAGCGCCATCCGTCATCTAAAAGCGCCGACCGAGGTGGATCACTACCAACTCCGGCGCGTCATGGATGTGTATGTGTCTCCTTCGGGAGAGGATCTAAGCCGGGTTCTGGAGGGAGTGCAAACCGTGCTGGCCAATGGCAAACTGCCGGGAAACGTTCGCACCGTCGTCCGGGGGTCGGCGCAGGCGATGCAGGTTTCGTTTCGCAGTTTTGGGCTTGGCCTCATGCTTTCGACCCTGCTGGTGTATTTGATTTTGGTGGCACAGTTCGAGTCATTCCTGGACTCATTTCTCATTCTGCTGGCAGTTCCAACGGGATTAACCGGGGTGTTGTTGACCCTATGGATCACGGGCACGACCCTGAACGTAATGTCGTTGATGGGAGTGGTAATGATGGTGGGAATCGTGGTGTCCAACAGTATTCTCATCGTGGACTTTACCCGACGGCTGCGGCACGAAGGGAGACCGTTGCGAGAGGCGGTGGCGCTCGCTTGCCGGGTGCGCTTGCGTCCCGTTTTGATGACCTCACTGGCAACCTTGATCGGTTTATTGCCCATGGCGGCGAAACTCGGCACGGGGAGCGAGGCCTATGCTCCGCTTGCCCGGGCAATCATCGGCGGTCTGGCTGTCTCCGTCGTCCTTACCGTTTTCATTGTGCCGGCGGCTTATTACCTGATCTATCGGCGCAAGGAATCCCACGCTTCGAGATCGGATGGCGCCGGGATCGCGGGAGAAGTGCACGCCGCCAATGGATCCGGGGATTTATGATTCGAGTATTTTGCAAATCACTTTTGGTCGCCTGGATTGCCCTCCCATGCCGGCCTGCGGGGGCTCAGCTTCCGATGTCACTGACCCTTTCGCAAGCGCACGAAATTGCGCTGCGAAATCATCCCCTCATTAGCGTGGCAGACTTGAAAGCCCTCGCCGCGCGACAGGTCACCCGGGAGGCACAGGCGGGCTTTTTTCCCAATCTTTCGGCGAACGTCATGTCCGTCGGGACGGCGGACCAGAATACGCGTCTGGCGGCCGTCGGCGGGTTGAATAACCCGCTTATCTACGATCGCAATGCCGAAGGATTGATCCTGACGCAACTCATCACCGACTTTGGGCGGACGGCAAATCTGGCGGGCAGCGCCAGGCTTCGCGCGCAAGCGGCGGCGAACAACGCGCAAGCCACTCGCGAACAAATCCTGCTGGCCGTGGACGGTGCCTTCTACGGCGCTTTGCGGGCGCAGGCGGTCACCAATGTGGCTCAGCAAACCTTTTCTCAACGAAGGTCGTTTTTGGAGCAAGTCAGCGCCCTTGCCACCAACAAGTTGCGCTCCGAGCTGGATGTCAGCTTCGCCCAAGTGAACCTGGAAGATGCCCGGCTGTTGCTAATCAAGGCGCAAAATGATGTTCAGTCCGCCTTTGCACAGCTGTCCAATCTTTTGGGCGAGCGTGACGCCAGGACTTACCGGCTCGCCGAACAACCGTTGCCGGCGGCAGTCTCGACCAATGTGTCCGAATTTGTAGAGGCAGCCCTCCAATCGCGACCGGAACTCCTCAGTGTCAGGAATTCGCGAGACGCGGCCCTCAAATTTGCGCGGGCGGAAAAAGCGCTGCGCTACCCGACGATTTCTGCGATTGGGGCCGCAGGCGTGATCCCGGTGGGCGATTCCGCGTTGCCGGAAAATTACGCGGCTGCGGGGGTAAGCGTCACCTTGCCGCTGTTTACGGGGGGCATGATTTCCGCGCGCCGGCAGGAGGCCGAGTTGCGCGCCCGGGCGGAGGATGAGAGTCTGCGGGATTTGGAAGACAATGTGATCCGCGATGTGCGCATCACCTGGCTGAATGCGCAGAACGCCTTCGACCGCTTCCAGGTCACGGGACGGTTGGTGGAAAATGCCCGCCAGGCTTTCGAGCTTGCCGAGGCCCGATATAAATCGGGGATCAGCTCGATTGTTGAGTTTGACCAGGCGCAGCTCAATTTGATCACCGCGCAGATTACCTACGCCACCACCCAGTACGAATACCTGATTCAAAGGTCGGTCCTGGACTTTCAAATCGGCGCGTTGCACTAGCCAGACCCATTTTGGAGCAAACCGGCTGCCGGCCTTAAACAACAAAAATCGATTTGAGATCCATCGCCCGCGCGCTATGAAAACTTCCCTGCCGATAACGATTTTGGTTGTCGTCGTTCTGGTGGCGGGATGCGCCAACCGACGGCCGGTGGTCGTGGATGAGGTCGGGCCGGCGCCGGTTCCGTGGGCGCCCGCCGGAACGAATGGTACGCTCGTGGTTTATTCCGCTTTTGATCCGAACGCACACTTCAACGACCTGCCTTATACTCAACGATATACGAATTATAAAATTCTCTCTGCCCGGGGAAAGCTGTTGCAGATGGTTGATAACAACGAAGGCGGACTACCCGTAACGCCTCAGGAAATAGTGTTGCCAGCGGGAGAGTACCGTGTGATCGCCGAGGCCAACGCGTATAGCATGGTAACTGTCCCCGTGCTGATCCGGCCGAACCAGTTGACCGCCGTGCATCTTGAAAGCTGCGCTTCGTGGCCAAACAAAGCGATCCTGGTCGGCTCCAACGCCGTTTACCTGCCCGATGGAGAAATCGTCGGGTGGCGCGCCCGACCGAAAAATTTCGTCAGACCTTGATCCTGACGAAAGGCCGGATTTCAGCGTTGATTCTCTCATGTGCTGCGCGTCGTGCCCCGCCAGCCTCGGGACTTCGGCGCAAACCAGTGCCACCTACCATTGGACAGCAGATGTCCAACCCCCGGTGGTAAGATTCGGGCTGGATTGTTTTGTTCTTTGAAATATTGGTGATGGGGACCGTGGACGGGAAAACGGTCCAGGATAGGTGTGCGGACTTGCGCCGAATATGTTTTGAAAGGGTGGAGTGGTATCCGATGAGTCTCATTGTGGCGGTGGCCGCGAATGTGGGTCGCTGCCACGAAGGCCGCCCCTGGCTTTCCATTGGACGGTTTGTGGAAAGTTATGGCCGGTTGTCGGACTGATACGGCATACTGTGGCATGGCCAAAACGGTCGCCTTGCGCGGGAGGTTTTCGACACCAACTACGGCGGGAAAAAGGCGGAAGGGAAAACGGGGCGAAATTGTAAATTTTACCAAACGAACCAAATTTGGGAATGTGGAATGCGGATTTTCGAATGGGGAATTTGGGCTGCGGGGCGGTGAAATTACGGGATGGAGCCAAATCGCAGTGATTCGCACCTTGCAGCACCTGTCCGTGGAGGCAATTTGCGTCGCGATGCTCCGGGACAAAAGGCTTTTCTTGATTGGGCATCGGCTTTAGCGTGGAGCGTGCCGCGCCCCCGTGCGGGAGCGTGGAAGTTTCCACACGCTGGCTTGGGATACACTATTATTTGTACGGATGCCGGAACAACTCGAAATCGGTCAATTGGTCACGGCGGTTTTTCGCGCCTGGCGCGAGGCGGACATCAAATTCCTCGTGCTACGCAATTACGAGCAGCTTCCGCATTTCACCGCGAATGACATTGATGTGCTCGTGGCTCCCGGCGAGCGGGACCGGGCCGAACAGGTGCTCCTGGCGGCGGCGCAATCGGTGGGGTTTCGCCTGCATAATCGTGGCGAGTTCGCCACGCTGGCGCTCTATCTTTCCGATCCCCGGACAAATTTGCAGGCGCACTTCGATTTGTTCACCGAGCTGAAATGGCGCGGGCTTGATTTCATCGATTGCAGTGAGTTTCTCGGTCGCCGGCGGTCGCGCGATTCCTTTGCGGTGCCGCACGCGGCGGACGAGGCGGCGACAAATCTCCTCGCGTTTATGATTTACACCGGGCGCGTGAAGGAAAAGTACAAGGTGTCCATCAGCGCCGGCTTTCGTGCGGAACCGGCGATTGCCACGGCGTTGCTGGCGAAAACCTACGGCCCTTCGGCGGCCGGTTTTATGGTAACGGCAGGCGCGCAGGAAAAGTGGGGCGAATTGGAAGCCCGCACCGGCGAATGGCGGCGGACGTTGGTGCGACGACAAATCTTCGGGCAACCACTCAAGACGCTGAGTTCATTGTTCACGGATGCGGGACGGTTTATCCGCCGCTTCATTCGTCCACCCGGTCTGATGGTCGTTTTGTGCGGCGCGGATGGCAGCGGGAAATCCACAGCGGGTCGTGGGATCATCGATGGGCTATCGGGGACGTTCAGCCCGCAGAAGGGGAAATTTTTTCATTGGAAGCCCGCGCTGTTTTCGGCTAAGCGAAAAGTGGCGCACGGCCCGGCAACGGATCCGCACGGCAAAAGTGTTCGCAATCCGATTCTGTCGTTGTGCTATTTTGCGTTTCACTGGCTGGAGTTTTTTCTGGGATCGCACCTGGCGATACGACCGGTCACGTTTCGCGGCGGGCTCGTTTTGATCGATCGGTTCTACTATGATTTTTTTGTGGACCAGCGGCGTTACCGGTTGCGGATCTCCGAATTTATCGTGCGGCTGGGCTATCTTTTTTTGAAAAAGCCCGATTTGGTTTTGCTGCTCGACGCGCCGGCGGAAGTGCTGCAGGCCCGCAAACAGGAAGTATCGCCGGCTGAAACTGCGCGTCAGTGCGAGGCGTATCGATTACTAATCCAAAGCCTGCCCAATGGGCGACGCATCGATGCCACGCAGCCGGCGGAGAAAGTGGTCGCTGACATAAATCTTACGATTCTGGATTTCATGGCGGCACGGACCAAAAAAAGAACAGGCACGCGCGAAAGCGATCGCGTTGGGCAAACGCGGCCGCAGACTCCCTGACCCTGAGATGTCATCGCCCTTAAATTTCTGGGAGGATCTATTCGCGGCGGGGCAGGGTGCAATTCTCCCGGTGGAGATGCGGCTGTTGCGAAAGCGAGGGCGGCCGTTTTTGCTTTTGCCGATGGCTTCGCGGGCGGCGGCGGAGTCGTTGCAACTCTATCCCGCGCAAACGGGACGGGCTCGCGTTGCGAAAGCGCTGCTGCATTGGTCGCTTGGCGCATCGCTGCCGTGGGGCACGGAGCGGGTTTCGTTCGCGGTGGCCGGGGATGATTTGTTCGTTCGTTTTTTGATGTCGCTAAGTGGTGAGAATAGTTTTCCAGCATTGGGAATTTTGGCGGGGAACCCGGCGAGCGATGGCCAGCGATTTCTGCTGCTGGTTTTCGATGCTGACGGCCAGCCGGTTGCCGTCGTCAAAGCCGGCTTGAGCGAGCGGGCCAGAGCATTGATTGGAAGAGAGGAAACGTTACTCCGCGCGCTGGATGGCAAAATCTCGGGCATTCCGAATATCCGCGATGCCTGTGAAACACCGCGTTTGCGCGCCATGGCGCTCGATTTTTTTTCCGGTGACTCACCTCGCCGGCAACACGACTCCGCGGTGCCGCCGTTGTTGTGTTCGTGGGTGGATCGCAAGCGCCACATTGCGTTGCGCGATACAGCGGATTGGGCGCGGCTGGAAACGGCGGCGGCGGGTCACGCCTTTTTCGAAAAAGTGCGAGAGCTGCGCGATTGGCCGTTGCATCCCGTCATTCAGCACGGAGATTTTGCGCCGTGGAACATCAAGGTGTCGCCCGCGGGCGAATGGACCGTGATCGATTGGGAACGCGGCGAACTGGTGGGAATACCGGGTTGGGATTGGTTTCACTACGTGATTCAACCCGCCATCCTGGTGGAGCGGTTGGGTCCGGCGTACGTGGCGCAACGCGCGGAACAACTTTTAAATTCGGCGCCGTTCCGGGAATACGCGCTCCTCAGCGGCGCGAAAGGTTGCGAACGGGAACTCGTGCTCGCCTACTTGTTACATGCAGCGGAAGTCATCAAACCCTCGGAAGGCTTGACCGCCACGCGGGAACTATTTGCGACGTTGTCCTCGCGCTGGGCGATTGCCTGACGCGGCGGGAGGTTTATTTCTGCGACCCGGAAAACTTTTTGGCCAGACGATGCCGGATTTTTGCGAGCATCTCCCTGCTCGACAACGGAATGATGCGGTTCAATTCAAAGCGGGGAGTGGATGCTGTATTGATGCCAAAATCCATCGTGCAAGCCGTGTGATAACCCGCCTCCGCGACGATGTCCCGCACGGTTTGGTTCCAGGCGCCATAAGGATAACAAAAATGTTTAATGGCCAGGCCGAAGCGATCTTCGAGCAGCTTTTTGCTGCTAAAAATTTCGTCGCGCGCGTCGGCGGGGGACAAACGGCGTAGGTTTGGGTGCGTCGCGGTGTGGGAGCCAATTTCGTGTCCGGCGGCGAGCCATTCGCGAACCTGGCATTCATCCATCAGCGGTTCCGGCGAATCGCCTTTCCGGATGTCCCACTCGTTTTGTTTGCCCAGAAATTTGGCCACAAGAAACTGGATCGCATGAAACTGGTGCTGTGCGAGCTGCGGCAGGGCGTTTTGCAAGACATTGGCGCAACCATCGTCAAAAGTGATGACCACCCTTTTGCGTGGGTTGCCGGCGGGAGGCAGTGTTTCCGTGAGCGAGGCGGAAGAATAGCCATCGCGGCGCAGAGCGGCAAGTTGCTCGTCAAAGCTTGCGGGCGTGAGGTACAGGAATGGGTCAATCGTGCCAGCCGGCGGGGTGGCGATTTTATGATATGTAAGAATCGGCACGCCACGCGCGCATAGCTTGCGTTGGGCAGACCCCAGAAAAATTCTGTCCGAGCACCAGCCTAACATGAAAGGGCCTGGGAAATCGCGGACTCAAGGAGCCGATGTGGCATACGGCCAGACTGCCAGCCTGCGCCGCCAAAGTGAAGCATGGAGTTTGTTTCCCCATGAAACGGGCGTTCAGTTGCTTGCTTGACTCGGGCCAGCCGATTATCCTCGCCGGCGGAATGCCGCGTCGGCTTAACGTATTGATCTCCGCATACGCGTGTGAGCCCAACAAAGGTTCGGAGCCGGAGGTGGGCTGGCAATGGGCGTTGCAGATGGCTCGCTTCCATGATGTCACTGTGCTCACGCGCGCCAACAACCGTCTGGCCATTGAGCGCGAGCTTGCATTGATCCGCGACAGACAACCGGTGCCGAAGTTTGTCTATCACGATCGCAGTCGCTGGCTGCTCAACCTTAAACGGCGCGCCAAGGCGGTAAAATTATACTATCTGCTCTGGCAAAAATCGGCCCGCGACGTCGTGGCGCTCTTGCATCAGGCGAATAATTACGACCTGATGCACCATGTGACGTTTGCGGGATTTCGGTATCCGGTCGCCATCTGGGGGCACGGCGCGCCTTGCGTTTGGGGGCCGATTGGCGGCATCGAAGCCATACCGCGGGCACTGCTGCCGTGGCGTCATCCGCGGTCGTTGCTGGTGGAAATGAGCCGCAATGCCAATAACCTTTGGCAGACCACACCGTTTCACGTGCTGCCCAAGCGCGCGGAGATTTCGACGCTAATTCTGGTTTCCACCCCGGAGATGCAACGCACGTTTGCCAAACTCGGCTTTTCCGCCGAGATCACGCCCACCATCGGGCTGCGGCCCGCAAGTCTCCCGTTCAGGCCCCGCGAGCCTCAACCTGGACCCCTCAAGCTTTTGTTCGTCGGCAATATTATCACCCTAAAAGGCATCGACCTCGCGTTGGATGCATTGCACGCATCCGGTTCAAACGCGACGCTGGTGATGGTTGGGGACGGAAATTTTCTTGTTGCCGCAAAAAAGCAGACCGCGCGTCTTGGTCTGAGTGATCGCGTTACGTTTCTCGGACGGCTGCCACGCGAGGAAGTCCTGAAACGTTATCGCGATTACGACGCATTTCTGTTTCCGAGCCTGCATGACACGGGCGGGTATGCGGTGATCGAAGCGATGTTCAACGAATTGCCGGTGATCTGTTTAAATTGCGGTGGTCCGGCGGTGGCCGTGGAAGTCGATTGTGGACAAAAGATCCCCCTGGTCTCACGAGCCAAAGTCGTGGCTGATCTCGCGGCAGCCATCCGAACTTACGACCAAAATCGCGACCTCGCCGTCCAACATGGCAAAACGGCACGCGCGCGAGTCCTTCGCGATTACGACTGGGAACGCAAGGCGGAGGCGATGGATGCGCGCTATCATCGGGTCGTGGAGGCGGCTGAGGCTGGGCAAAGGCAAGTGATCGCGCGTGACGAGTCTTTAGGCATGGGCAGCATGACGAATATCGTTCATGGCATGTTTTCCATGACGGGGCTGGTGGTCGGCATGATTTTTCTGCTGCTCATCGGCGGGGTCGGTTTTCTAAGCGTGAACCACCTCAAGAAACAGGCTGAGAAAATCGTCCGCGACACATTGCCCGGACTTTCCGCTGCCGGGGAGGCGAACGCCGGAGGATCCACATCGTTCAACCGCACGATGATGTTTCTTTTGAGCGACGACACGGGTGAGCGGGCGCGCTTGCGGAAAGAGGTGACTCAATATAGCAAGGCGACAACGTGCTTTTTGGAAGTGTATCAGAGTGAAACGCTCGCGGAGCCGGAGCGGAAACTGCTCGACAAGGCCCTCCGTGGCCGCGCGGAATATTTGCGCATTCGGGAGAAGGTTTTTCTGCTCGACGACCAGAACAAGCGGCATGAAGCCATCCTGGCTTGCAATGCAGAATTGATGCCGTCCTATCTTGAGTACAAAGACGCACTCTACCAGTTGTTCGAGTACAACGTACGTGAAGGTCGTGCACGTGGTGAAACCATCATGCGCGTGTGCACCATCACCCAGTGGACCGTGGCTATTTTCGGTATTCTCCTCTTTGCGCTGGGATTCCTCTTCGGGCTTTTCAAATAGACCGCGTTCAAGCAACGGTCGGTTTGGGAATGGTTCGCTGTAGAAACGCCGTCAACGCCTGCCACACATCCTCCTCGCCCTGGTTGACCATGCAGAGGGGGGCGGCAAACCGGCAATAGTCCGAACACGGTTTGTAGGGGCAAGCTTTGCCATCGAGTGACTCCGAGGCGGGGTGCAGCGGAGCAAACCATTCGGGCAATTGCGGTCCAAACAGCGTGAAGGTAGGCACTCCACAAAAGGCGGCCAGATGGCCGGGCCCGGAATCGTTGCCGATGAATATCGCCGAGCGATCCATCAATGCCAGCAGTTCGGCCACCGAACGGGGAATATTCACGTCCTTCTCCCCCGCCTGCGTCCACCAGCTTTGCTGGTCGGGATCGCACGCGATTTGCACGCGATGACCGCGTGCGCGCAGGCGTCGCACGATGTCGTGATAACGCTCCAGTGGCCACACCCGCACTGGCTGGCCCGCACCGGTATGCACCAGCAACTCGCCTCCGGGGTTGTGGTGCGGGAGCACCAGCGAGTCGCGCGACGTCACGTCGAAGCCCAACGCTTGCGCCATGACCCGCCAGTTTTCGTAGCGATGCGATTGCGGTTCGGGTTTCCTCAGCGGACGGGTAAGTGCGAACTGACTGCCCACGCGGGGAAAGCCGAGGCGGCTTTTGGCGCGCACCAGGCGCAGCAGTAAGTGATCCCGCGGATCCCATCGCGCCGAAAGGCCGACATCAAACCGCTCGGCGCCAAGCTGCTTGCGCAATTGAAATATCTGCCGCCACGGCCATGCCAGCACGCGATACTTGTGCGTGAACGCCGTCCAGGGCGCGACGAACGGCACCACCTTTACGCCGTCCCACAGTCGGCGTTGCAAATCGAGCGCGTAGGGTTTTGCCAGCAGGGTCACGTCGTATCGCTGGCTCGCCGCCTTAAGGAACGGGGTGGCGATGACCAGATCGCCCAGACCCCAAAGTTCAACGACTAAAAGTTTAGGCTTCACAGTGGGCGTCGCGCCACGAGGTAGACCGACCAGCCGATCCAGTGGACCTGCGAGGTGAATTTTTTGCGGCTCGGTGGCTGGAGTAAATAAAACGGCCAGGCGGAGGCGAACAGCCAGTTGCGCGAAGTGCCGGTGGCCACGACCTGAAGGCCGGCGGCATTGAGTTGTTTTCCCACCGTTTCCATGGCCACGAGGTGGACGTGGGTCGGATCGTCAAAAAAGTTTAAAGTAAATTTTCCGCGTTGGTTCCCGGGCAGGCTGGGGAGTTTCAACGTCTTGGGATGTGGCGTTTCGAAGTAAACCCGTCCCCCCGGTTTCAGTACGCGTGCAGCCTCAGCGATCAAGAGTTTCAGGTCGTTCAAATGCTCGATCAAATGCAGGCACGTGACGGCGTCCATGGATTTATCGGGCCAGGGCAAGGGATCGTGTTCGAGATCCCGTCGCTGGAACTGACAGCCGGGAGGATACCGCTCAGGTTTGCCGGCGATGTCTACGGCGAACAACCGCAGATCGGGCCGCAATTCCGCGAAATGCCCCAGCGTTTCGCCGTCCGACGAGCCGAGATCCAGCAATGAGCCGCCTCGGTTCGTGCCCGCGACAAACCGCGCCCGGGTATCGAGCCAGGGTGCCTGCCGCAGGAGAACCCAATTCATAATGTCGTTCTATGATGCATCTCTGGTCTCCGCGGCTTTCGTCCACGGTCCGCGCCACGCCACCGGACGCTCCAGACCGGCGCAGGATAATCGCCGTGACGAGGTGTGTAAAGTTCCGCACCGGTCGCGGGGGTCACGGTGTGGATCGGGCGGCAAGGGCTGCTAGGCGCAACGCGCCGATGGGCACCGCATCCTCGCTCAGCGCAGCGAGGAAAATGCGCGGCCCTGGTGTGAAGGCATCCATGATAAATTCGCGCAATGCCGTTTCGACTGCGATGCGCAGTGATTCGCCAACGCCACTCAGGCCACCGCCGAGAATGATGGCTTGGGGATGAAAAAGATGCACGACGTGGGAAAGTCCAAAAGCCAGGTCCGTCGCGGTTGCCTGCAAAATGCCTTTCGCAGCGCTGTCATGTTTCTGAAGTGCCTTCGCAAGCTGCTTCGCTTCGCTGCCAGGCGCGCCGGCAATCAGGCCCGCCAAAACGCCGTCCGGCTCCGTTTTGGCCGCAGCGCGGATTTTTTTGTCCACGGCCCAACCCGAGCAGCTTGCTTCCACAATAATGCCAGCACGGTCCAATCGCACGTGACCAATCTCGGATTCGCCCGGTGTTGCGCCGTGATAAATCCCCTCGTTCATCACCAAACCACCGCCCACCCCGCTGCCGAGTGTCACATAGAACACCGGATTGAAACCTGCACCCGCCCCTTGCAATGCTTCGCCAAACGCGGCGACGTTTGCATCGTTATCCGCAACGACGGTTGCGCCGGTGAGCGGCCGCAGCCAGGCACCCAGGTCGAAGTCAGACCAGCCTTCGATTTGATGGGATCGACAGATTTTTGCGGTGCGCCAGTCCACCGGGCCGCCGAAGCCGATGCCAACAGCATCGATGGTTTCATGATCGATGAGGTCCGGTAGCCACTGCTCGATTTGCGCGCGGACTCCTGCAGCTCCCTTGGGCGGATCAACCTTGAGCCGGACGCGACGCCGGATTTTTCCCAACTCGTCGCCGAGTACGAGTTGCAATTTGGTGCCGCCAATTTCAACGCCGAGACATCGCATCGCGGCAGGAATTAACGGAAGTAATCAGGTTCGTTGCCTGGCTTCCACTTGATGTTGCAGCCTATGCTGGGCTTCTGATTCGCCGTCACCGGTTTGTCCGAAACCAATGCGTCGAGCGCGGCGCGCACATCCTCACCGGTGACAGGAATACCATTCGCTGGGCGACTTCCGTCGAATTGCCCCCGATATGCGAGGCGCTGGTCCTTGTCAAAAACGAAAAGGTCTGGCGTGCAGGCCGCGCGATACGCCTTGGCGACCGCCTGAGATTCGTCGTAGAGAAACGGAAAGGCAAATCCCGCCGCTTTCGCCTCGACTGCCATTTGTTCGGGACCATCCGCCGGATAGCTGGCCACATCGTTCGAGCTGATGCCGACCACCGCCACGCCGGATTTTTGGTATTCCCGCGCCAATTGCGCCAGCCCTTCCCGAAGGTGGCGCACATATTTGCAATGGTTGCACATGAACACCACCAGCAACGCGGGAGCGCCCTGAAAATCCGCGAGCGAAACCAGCCTGCCATCAATATTCGGCAACCGAAAATCCGGCGCCTTCGTGCCGAGCGGCAACATTGTAGAATTGGTTGCAACCATGGGGAAACTTTGGAACGACACCGCCGTGTTGTCTAATGAAAAAGACCGGCCTGACATCGCCAGACTGCGAACTTCACGGCGCAGGTAATCCAAGGCTAGACGCTTTGGTAAGGAGGCGTCCCCGGCGAATCACCTTCGCTGTGTGAGCGCGCCATTTACTGCGGTGTTTGCAGTAGAAAGTATCGCGATTCCTCGTCAGGAGCGATCGGCACTTTGTTGCTGAAACTTCCGCCAGGCCCGTAAACATTGGTGAGGATGCGTGTCCAATTTGTCAGCGGCAACGAAAGGTTGGTTGCGCTCAGTACGTAATACGTCGCCCCGAAAATCCCGTTGGTGCCGGACAAATCCATGTTCTGTCTCGAATTGCCGGTGGCGTAAAACATTGGCTGACCGATGCCGGCGTAAATGACTTTTATGGTTCCGTTGCCGAGATCGGAAGTATCCCAACGAAAGCCGGCTGCGAGCGGGGGAAGATTCGTCGAACTGAACGCACCCGCTTTCGCGGATGCGCTAAAGAGTTGAAACATATCTCCGTCCTGGAGTGTGTCCGGCCCGATGTTGGTAACGACCAACGCGCCATTGTAGGTCAGCGTGCCGCCGCAGTTGATGACATCGTTCGTGATCACGCCGCTGTTGCGGCTGATTTCCATGAGAGTGGTGCCGTTCAATGTTAGATTCGTGTTAAAGTCGAGTGCGCCGATGGAAGCGCCCGGGGAAATGGTGCCGGAAATCGTCACCTTGCCCACCACCGACCCGTTGCCTGCGAGCGTTTGCGCAGCGCCGAACGTTAGGCCGCTGGCTTTGGCGGACACGTCGAGCGTGGCTGAGTTAGAAACGATGATGCGGGCGCTGTTCGCGAGAGACGCTCCGCTCGACAGGAAAAGCGTGCCGGTGGCGATCACCGTGTCTCCGGTGTAAGTGTTGTTGGTGGTCAAGCGCATCGACCCGGTGCCTGCCTTGGTGATACCGCCGTTCGCGATGGGAACACCCACCACCAGTTCGATGCCGTTGCCTACTGCCAGCGAGCGCGCCGCGCCACCGAGATCGATCGAACCAGAGGTGCCCGTGCCCGTGCCATTGGTTACGGTGGCGACAGTTGAGGCAACGGCGTTGAAGGACACGTTGCCCGTCACCAGCAGCTTCGCCGGCGTGGAATTGTTCGGCATGAGTTTGAGGGTGTTGAACGCCAGCGTGCCTCCGCCGAGTGCGAAGGTCTGGAGGGCGTCCACCTGGAGCGTGTGAACATTGAAGGCGCCCCCATTGAGCGTCACCGGCCCGGAAAACTGCGCCGCAATCGGCGTGGAATCCGTGGTGGGCACGTAATTCACCGTGAGGGAGCCGCCTGCGATCATCAACGTTTCGCGCATGTAAAGCTTGCGAATATTCTGCGTGCCGGACGAAAGGGTCACAGTGATGTTCGCGCCAGGCCGGTCGAGGATGACGGTGTCATTAGCGCCTGGCAGGCGGGGCGCCGGAAGGGTGAGCGTTCCCACCGGGGTTACTTGACCCGCTCCGGGAACGGGCAGGGTGGCGGTCAGGCCGCTGTTCCAGTTGGTCAGCGTCGTCCATTGGCCGTCGCTGTTGGTCAACCACAGCGCGGGGACCAATTGATCCTTGAGAAACTCCATGCCGCCTTGAATGGCGTCCACATCGACGTTTGCCGTGCCGTTGCCAATGGCATTTACGTGCGCTGTGCTGGCGTATTGCCAGAAAGTCCACGGGTGCGTCGGGTTTGGCGCATCGTCCCACGGACCATAGATGGGCGCATAAGAATCCTTCGGCTGGGCGGTCTGCACCAGGATGGAATTTGGATCTGCCTGATTGGGCCAGCGCGCCGTCCAGAGCTGTGGGAACGAACCGGCGATGGAAGTCTGAACGTAATTCGCATAGCTGCCGTTGATGTAAATCATCGGGCGAATACCCTTTGACTGATAGATACGATCGGAAAAATCGATGCAGAACGTCGTCAACTCAGCGGAGGTGCGCTGGCTTTGGCCCGCTTCGAGGTCGAGAACCGGCGGTAGAAATCCCGGTCGCATCCATGGCCCGGCCATTTGGATAAAATGATCCGCTTCATCGGTTCCGCTGTTGGCGATGCCGCCGGAATTGAGCGTGCTCGCGATAACATCGGGCCGGGCAAAATGATACGAACCCGCCCATAACCCGGCGCTGGTCGCCCGGTTGATGTTTTGGATGAAATAAGGGTCGTCATACCGCTGTGAAAAATTATTCAGCCCGTTGGCGTTCGCGGAATCGTTTTGGTCATAGTAACCGGTCGTGCCGCCCCGGCTGGAGCGAATTAAAACGAAATCCCGGCCATCTCCGTTGATGCCGCTCACTTGGATGTTCGTGGCGCGCTTCAGGGTGGCCCAATTTGCCGCCGAAATATTTCCCTGCCACGCCGAGACATCGATGCCAATGAGCCGTTGAGCCAGGGCCGGAGTGGCCGCGCCCGAAAACGCCAGGCAGAATGCCGCGATCGCAATTTTCCCGTTACAACGTTGCTTTACGTGCTTCATGTGGCTGTTTGTCTGGTCAACCGAGTTACATCTTTACTAATGGTGTATTTGGAAGGCTGACGGCGGGACTCTGATTTCCAACGGCCGCGACCCAACGTGATTGCAACTGCGCGAGGGGAAGCCCTGGTTCGCGCACTCTAATCACGCTTTACCATGGCAGAGGCGGTGGGATATTTCAACCGGCGAAACAATTAAAAAGGTCCGGATTTACACGGTCACATGGAAGGTCACATGGAAGGTCACATGCGTGCGAGGCGATGGGGTAGGCGCAGACGTTTTGCCTGCTTGGAGCAGAGGTTGGGGGAAGCGGATAAATGTGTCCGTAATCAAGGCCGATCGCCTGGGGGAGGAGGGCGGCGCGAATTGGGCGGTCCGGAGCCGGGGCCGCCCGGACCGCCGGGGCCACCACGACCGGGACCTGGACCGCGCTTTTGAAAGCTGGGGTCGGGCGTCCCACGAAACAGTCGGGAGATATAGGGAAATTCCTCCGTGAGATAGTAATGGTAAATGCCGGCGGGAAATTCCGGTGTGACGCCGAATCGCCCGTTACACTGATCCAGATCGCCGAGGCCGGCGACGTATTCGTAGTCGAGGGAGAATTTGCCGTCGTATTTGCCACCGGGGCCATCGGGCCGCTCGCCGGATTTGAGGCGATAGCTCGCGCGCATTTTTTTGAGCGGGCTGTTTGTGGAACGGGGGTCGGTGTAACCGCTCGACGTGTAAATCGGAAAACCGTCCGCAGCCCAACCGACGAGCAACATCTTGCGCTCGTCGCCGCCGAGTCGAGCGATAAGCCCCGGCGGGAGGCCGTGATAATGATACGCCCCGTTGGGCTGCACATGGGCGTCATATTCGTCGAGGCCGAGATTGATGAACCCCGACTTCGCCTCGTAAACCCATTTGGAACCCGGTTCGCGATTCCAAAATTCCGCCGTGCCGGGTTCGAACGGCACGCCGTTGACGGCGATGCCGAACCACCAGCGCGCCGAGGAAATGGCGCTTGACGCGGCCTGCGGTGTCAGCGGGACGTGAAAATTATAATTCTGTGCGGCCACCGAGTTTGGATTTCCAAGTCGCGGAAATTTCCCCGGCGGATGATCAGGAATGCCGTTGGCCTGGATGACGCGGTCGCCGCCCGTGATCGTGATGGAGACGCGATTGGTGCCGATGGTTGAGGTGACGCGCTCGCTGTTGGGAGGTGAAGCGGGTTGCGCTTGGGTGCCGACGATGCTGACAAACGCAAACAGCAAAAATAGACGAAATGAATTCATAAGTCAGTGGGGAGTGGAGGCAATCGCTTTCGTGGTGTTCGTTGCCGAACGATAGCCTTCATCGGTCAGAGTTTTGAGGAAGGCGACGATGGCCTTTTGATCGGCGGCGGTCAATGGCACACCGCCATCCGGATGCTTGGCGAGATTGGGATCCAGGGTGGCACTGCGTTTCACGCCCGCGCAGTAGTGCGCCACGACCGCCTCGAGGGATTGGAAACGACCGTCGTGCATGTAGGGTCCGGTCAGTTCAACGTTGCGCAGCGACGGCACGGAGAATTTACCGGCGTCCGCGGTCTTGCCGGTAATTTTGCCGCGGCCGGTGTCGGCGAAGGTGTCATTCAACCCGTTGTTCGCAAAGCTCTGACTTTGAAACAGCATGCCCCCGTGGCAATGGAAACAATCCGCGCCGAACTGTCCGCGACGCGGATCGTATTCCGTGGCGAACAATTCGAAACCGCGCTGTTCGGTGTCGGTGAATTTATCCTCACCGCGCTGCACGCGATCAAATTTCGCGTTGAACGAGGTCAGACTGAGCAAATAGTTTTCCAACGCCAGGGAGATTTTTTCCGACGTGATTTCCGGGCTGCCGAAGGCGGCTTCAAAAGGAGCGGCATAGTCGCCGTTGGTGGCACCCGTCAGTTTGGCCACGAGATTGGTCAACGATTGATGCATCTCAATCGGGTTTTGAATCGGCTCCAGCACTTGCGCGCGCAATGTCGGGGAGCGGCCGTCCCAGAAAAAGTCTTTTTTCCAGGCGAGATTGAAGAGCGGCATGGAATTGCGCGTGCCCAAATCACCCTCGGCGCCCTGGGCGGTGCGTCGGCCGTCGCTGAAGGCTTTATCGGCCTGATGACAATCGGCGCAGGATTGGCGGTCGTTGATGGAGAGGCGGCGGTCGAAGAATAGTTTTTGTCCCAGTTCCACGCGTTCCGTCAGCAGGGGATTGTCTTTGGGCAGAGCTGGCATCGGGAAAGTGGCGCTCATGCGAAACGGATGCGGCGTGAATTTTTTCGGCAGATACAAGGGCTGCGGACGCGCGGCGGCAACCTCCGCTGCGGTCAATGGCGCGATCTGCTGGACACGAAACGCTCCCGCAACATTTTTGACCAACGCGGCGGCGATGGGGTCGCCATCCCGCGAATGCGTGGACGAGCCTTCCCGGTTGAAGGACAGCGGCCGCGGCGAATTGAGCAGTGCCGCTAGGTCGAAATCGAGGTCCACGCGCGTTTCGTTTGTGAGCGCGATTTGCGCCGCAAGCGTGATGGTGGTCGCATTCGTGTCGCGCGCGAGATGGTAAGCCCAGCCGTCCCACTGGCCGGCGGGATTGCGCCAGAGCCCTTCCAGCGCGAGAAAAATAAAGCCACCCTGCCAGCTCCAATGCAAATCGTTGACCGTCGGGTTGAGCGGATGTCCGGCGGGAAAATTGGTGACGTCGAGATGGTTGAGACGCGGGTTCAACCCGAGGCAAAATCGCAGTGAGCGAAATTCTCCGACGGGCAGGTGATCGAGGCGCGCCTGGTCGCGCTTTTGATCGTAGTCGAACCACGCAACGGAGTTGGAAAGCTCCAGCCAGGAGCCGTCCGGGCGTTGCAGGGCAAAATCACTTAACAGATAACTGACGCGCGTGATGGAAAATGTATCGCGCGCCGCCGTTTGATAGCGAAGCGATGCGGGTTGCAACTGCCCGCCGGAAACCTTGGGGGTAATGCTGATCTCCAGCGAAGCGCCCCGGCCCGCACCGCAAGCAACAAGCAGCAGTGAAACCATCAGCACCAGGCAACGAGCGGCCGACAACCCACAGGTCAGGCGCGGCGAACGGGTTGATTCGTCTGCGTCACGCATGGCTGGCGGGAGTTTCATCGGTGCTCGAATGCCTGGCGTTAAAGTTACTTACGGCGTGACATTAAAGCCATTCGTGAGTGTGTAAGTGACGGTGTTCGCCGGGTTCGCCGGCGGACCGGGGAAGACCAAGGTCACGGTTTGCGCTCCCGGGTTGGTGCCGGAAGGAATATGAATGACGCTGGTGACCTGCGTCTGGCTCACATGCACGTTGCCGGTGCCGGTCGTGGTGCCGACTGACACGCTGTTGATGGGCGCGTTCGCCGGAGGCGGATTGACGCTCGGATCGATGTTGATAGTCAGCGTGAAGGTCGCACCGGCTGCCGCGCTCGTCGGAGAAACGCTGAGTATACCACCACCGCCGCCGCCACCGCCGGTCGTACCCGAGACGGGATCATATGCCGCCAGCGCGGTGCGGGCCACGCGATAGAAACGGGCGTTGTTGGCGGCGCCATTCGTTTCGGTGTAGGCGCCGGTGGAACTTCCCGTTACCAGGTTGGTGCCGATGGTCGTCCAGTTTGAACCGGACAGACTGTTCTCCGCCTCCACGCGATACGTGCCGCCTTCGATGCCGCTCCACGTCAGCACGATATTGTTGCCGGAACGGGCCGGGTATTTGAGGGTGGACGTCAAATTGGACGCGCCGAGGAAGTTGGTGACCACCGCTTCCGTGAACGACGTCGCCGCGCCACCCGACGGAGTTCCGTAGTAGGCGCGACCGATATTGTAGGGAAACACCGGCGTGCCGTTGGTGCTGATGCTGACAAAGTAGGCATAGGTGCCGGCCGGAAATTCCGGCGTCACGCACCAGCGGCCGTTGTATTCGTCGAGGTCGAAATCCGTGCCTTTGATGTAGCCGCGGTCGCCCAGGTAGTCGTTATCTTCCATATACCGTCCCAGCGGATAGGTGGTGTTGACGGCCGGGCCAGCCACGGAGTTGGAAGCGACGTTATACAACCGCGCCGCCCAAGCGGGAATAGTGCTTCGGCCATTCGCGGTAAGGTTGCTGGTGCCATATTGGCCGTTACGGATGACGTAGCCGGAGACCATCCGGCGGAGGCCGCTGGCGGAATTGGATGCGCTTGAAAATCCGTACGGTCCATAAACCGGGAAACCATCCGCAACCCAGCCGAGAATCGGCGAATGGCGTGTGATCGCGTTGGTGGATTCCGTGTAAACGTCGGTCGCGGCGTTGAAGTCCACATGATCGCCGAGTTGATAACGTAGCGCGATGGGGTTGGCGTGGTAATGATGCATGCCGTCCTGCGGTTGATGGGCGTATCCCGGATCGAAGGTGGCGCCTTCATTCACGTAGGCTTCACGATTCCAATTACCGGTGCCATTTCCTTCGCTGGAACCGTTCCAATAAAACGCGTCGCGAGTGTCGAACATGGCGACGCCGTCCACAAAATAGCCGATCGCACCGAGCGACGTGAGCGTTTTCGTCGCCGGCACAGAGTTCGTACGCGGGATGCGGTAGAACGTCTTGGTGTTGATCGGCAGATTCGGGAACGAACCATTCTGCCACGGGCCCATGATATGGCTCGCGAGGCCGCTGCTGCGGAGGTAAAGCCAGTTGGACGAGGAATAAATCTCCTGCACCCCGGCATAGGCGGGTGTGTTTTGCGTCTGGGTGCCGTTGCTCCAGGTGGCAATCGAGGTTCCGTTGTTCTTCATCGTATTATTCGTGTAGATGCGCGCATAATTTCCGGCATAGGACGTCAGCCACGAGTTGACATAAGGATTGGGAACGGCCGCGACGGTGGTGCTGACCTGGATCGCATTCAGAAACACCGCCGCACCCGTGACGGCCGAGCCATCATGAATGCCGGTTATATATATGGCGCCCGCGCTGCTCGCAGTGACGGTGAAAGCAAAGCCGCCACTGGAAACCGCATTTGGATTGAAGGCGAATTTGTCCGCCACCAGCACGCCGTTGGCCGTCCAGTCGGACGCCGGGACGCTCGCGGCTTGCGCGTCGTACGACCATATCTCAACCGTATAATTCTGATACGGCGTCAGGCCACCGAGCGAAATGCCCAGGCCGTTCCCTTTCGCGATACCGCCGTAGATGAAGTCCTGATAAAGGGCGGCGGTGGAGAGATAATCGCTGTTGGTTGGCGAGTTGCGCGACGCGGACTGTAATGTTTCACCGATGCCGCTGATGGTCAGGGTTACTCCGCCGAAGGAATTTCCCAACAAGGAAAACGGAGCGCCGGAGGTTACGAGAGCATTAAAGCCCGCCGGGGTATTGGCCGGCTGGCTGGCGTCATTGATATCCACGGACAATACCGCGGCGTTTGAGACGAGCGTCGCCATCAACACGGCGGCGAACACGGAGAGTTTGGCAAGGTTCATAGTAAACAGGTGTTGGATGTTTGAGTTTTACCGGGCGGCCTTCTGTTTGATTTTTCGCAGGGCGAAATTGAGGGAACTGCCGAGCGCCGTTTTTGGCTTTGTAACCGGTTCGGGGTTGGCGGCGTCTGATGGCTCGGATTTCGGAGCTTCGGGTTTGGCTGGGTCGGTCTGGGGAACTTCGGGATGATGCGGAGATTTGCGATTCATGGGATTGCGACATTGGCTGTAAAAAACGGCGCCCGTTGCGGGGCGCTCATTCAAGGAACTCACAAAGTTCATGTCTTGAATTAAGCGCCGTCGTGTTAAGGGATTGTGTGGCGCCCCGTTTAAATTGTTAAGGAAGTGTAAAAGTGGCAGCTTTTTTGGGGTAATCCGCTATTTTCTCTGCCAGCGAAGAGAACCATGAGCGCGATCCAATCCTCCGCCAAACCTCCTGCCCCGGGAACCCCGGGCAACCGCACACGAGTCCTCGTGATCGATGACGACAAGAAACTTTGCCGCCTGATTACGGACTATCTCTCGCAAATGGGCTATGACATTTCCACGGTGCATACCGGTCCCGAAGGTGTCGAACGGGCTGCGGCTGAGGCATGGCAGGCGGTCATCCTCGATGTGATGCTGCCGGAGATGGACGGTTTCGAAGTCTTGAAACAAATCCGGCGGAGGTCGGATGTGCCGGTGCTCATGCTGACCGCGCGCGGCGACGAGGCGGACCGGATTGTCGGTTTGGAGATTGGCGCGGACGATTACCTGCCGAAAACCTTTTCCACGCGTGAATTGCTGGCGCGTTTGCGGGCGGTCACGCGACGGTCCACTCGCGCCACTGGCGCCAAAGCGGGCGCGGACGATGCGGAGGAACTCGTGATCGGACCCTTGCGGGTGAATACCGGTTCCCACACGGCCGTGCTGGGCGACGGGCCGCTGGAATTGACACCCGTTGAATTTGATCTGCTTTCGAGCCTCGCGCGCTCGCGGGGGCGCGTGAAAAGCCGCGAGCAATTGCTGGAGGAAATTCGCGACCGCAATTACGACGTGTTCGATCGCTCCATTGATGTTCACATTTCAGCGTTGCGCAAAAAGCTGGGCGATGACGCCAAGGAGCCGCGTTTTATCCGCACGGTGCGTGCCGCCGGATATATGTTGATCAATCCGGAGGCGGAAAGCTGAACCGATGAAGCTGCGCTTTCCATTATATGCAAAGATCCTGCTCTGGTTCTTCCTGAACCTCCTGCTGCTGGGCGGCGCGGTGCTGTTTCTATTGCGGGCGCAATTTCATCACGGGTTTGACTTGATGCTCGCCATGGGCGCGGAGGAACGAGTCCAGTCGGTGACGGACCTGGTGCTGGGCGAATTGCGCGAGCGTCCGGCCAGCGAATGGAACAGCGTGCTGGAACGGTTTGACGACGCGTATCAAGTCAGGTTTCTTGCCTATCGGCTGGATGGCGCTCAAATCGCGGGCGCGACCACACCGCTGCCGAACGAAGTGATGGCCCGGTTGCGCGAAGGCCGGCAGGCCATCGTCAATCGACCGATGGGGCAGGGCCCCGGTCAAGGGCCAGGCCCGGGTCCCGGCATGGAAGGGCCGCCACCGGATGATCTCGAACCCGGACCACCGCAACGCGATCGTCCCGATCCAGCGCTGCCGCCACCTCTGCGAACTGACCCTCGCCCAGACGGCCGGGGCGGGCGCCCGATGGAACAACTCCGCGGGCCGTATCCTAAATTTATCGTGCGCACCGCCAACCCGACGCGGTACTGGGTGGTGATTCGCGCGCCGCTGAATCTGGTGCAACGTCCGCGTTCCACGCCGGGTGTGCTCGTGATTGCGTCCGACTCGCTGAGCGCGGGCGGTTTGTTTTTCAATTTTAAACCGTGGCTGGCGGTGATTCTGGGCGCTTCCTTGTTTTCGGCGCTGCTCTGGGCGCCCCTCGTTCGAAATCTCACACGGTCCATTGCGCAGATGACCCAGGCCACTCAGCAGATCGCCGAGGGAAAATTCGACGCGCGCACCGACGAAACCCGCCGCGACGAACTCGGTTTGCTCGGGCATTCCATCAATCGCATGGCCGGGCGGCTCTCCGGCTTTGTCGCCGGGCAGAAGCGATTTCTCGGCGACGTCGCCCATGAACTCTGCTCGCCGCTCGCACGCATCCAGATGGCGCTCGGCATCCTGGAGCATCGGGCGGATGAAAAGCAGCAAGGTTACTTGAACGACTTGCGTGAGGAAGTGCAGCACATGTCCACGCTCGTGAATGAGCTGCTATCTTTTTCCAAAGCGTCGTTAAGCGTCTCCAGCGTCAAGCTGCAATCGGTTTCAATCCGCGACGTCGTGGAAAAGGCCGTAGCGCGCGAATCCACCGACGACACAGAGATTCTCCCGGATGTGCCGGAGAATCTCCACGCGCAGGCGGATGCGGAGTTGCTCGTGCGCGCGCTGTCAAATTTGCTGCGCAATGCCGTGCGCTATGCGGGTCAAGCCGGGCCCATTACGGTCAGTGCGCGGCAGCAGGGGGCAGAAGTCTGGCTGACCGTGGCCGACTCCGGGCCGGGTGTGCCCGAAGCGGAACTGGCGCAGATATTCGATCCGTTTTATCGGCTGGATACGTCGCGCAATGCGGCGACGGGCGGTGTTGGGCTGGGCCTCGCGATCGTGAAAACCTGCGTTGAATCGTGCCAGGGCACCGTCACCTGCGTTAATCGGAAACCGTCCGGTTTGGAAGTCAGCTTGCGACTCTCCGCAGGCTGAAATTTCTAACACTATCAAATCACCGTGCGGCTAGGTCGGAGGGGCTGGTTTATTAGTTTCCGTTTTTGCCGGCTTGATGACGATTACAAAATTAGTGGCTTGCGCCGGCTTCGCGCCAGATTCCCAGGGACGCGAGTAGGCAAATTTAAGTTCCGTTTTTCCTTCGGCCAGCGCCTTGAACGTCCACGTTTCGTCGCCGCCGGAACCGATGGCTTTCGGATTGGATCGCGAATATTCGGTGTTCACCAGCTTGATGAGCTTCGCGTCGGGCGCCGTGGGGAACTGCCACTTGTAACCGGTCGAAGAATTATAAGGCAGCGAGATTCTAAATTTCTCCCCTGCAGTGACGGTGATGGCGTTGGTCTCGGCCGCGGACACACGCATCCAACTGGCGAGCAGCACACAGGCAAGCAGCGATGTTCTCATAATTGGATCTTAGGCCCGATTCGGCCCGTCAGCCATCAAAAACGGGTCATGCCGGAAATAGCTGGTCAAGGCGCGCATGCGCGACGTCCCACGCCGCCGCGTGCGGAATCAACGTTTCGACTTTGAGCGATTTTTGAATTACCTCACGCGCGTGCTCGGCGGATTTGACGTGCCCGGCGGTGCGCGCCTGGATTATGATATTCCCGATCGAAGTCACTTCCGGCGGCGCCACCACGACTGCGCAATGCACCGCGTTGGCGATAAAGCGATTCAGCAAGTCATTCGTGGACCCGCCCAGGAGATAAAGCTTGGTGATTTTGCGTCCCGTTAATTGCTCCATGTCGCGCAACGTCCTGCGGTAGAGCAGGGCCAGGCTTTCGAGAATGCAGCGAATGAACGGCCCGGGCTTGCGCGGGACCACCTGGTTCGTCTCGCGGCAGATGGCTTGGATTTTAAGCGGCATGTCGCCAGGCGTCAGCAGGCGGGGATCGGCCGGATTGATCAACGCCTCGAATGGCGGCGAGGAGCCGGCCAGATGCGTCAACAAGGCCTGGTCGATCTCACGATCCTTTTCCTTCCAGAAGCGACGGCATTCCTCGAGCAACCATAATCCGGGAATCTGTTTGGACAATCGGGTCGCGCCGCCGTAGCCAAGTTCATTGCTGAAATTGGCGCGGCGAGTCGTTTCGTTGATCATTGGTTGCGCGACCTCGGTTCCCATGACGGACCAGGAACCGGTGCGCAGGAAAGCCCACGTCTCATCGGGGCCAACCGGCAGCCCGGCGATGGCGGCGGCGAGTTCGTTTGAACACGAAGCCACCACGCGCGTGTCGTCCAGCGCGGTTTTCGCGATCACTTCCTTGCGCAAGGGCCCAATGGCTGTGCCGGCTGGCACGACCGGGGGCAGCAACTTGGCGGGCAAACCGACCACGTTCGGCAGCATGGTGGACCAGTTTTGCGAAACGGGATTGAACAGTTGCGTCCCGCAGGCGGAGGAGAGTTCAACGCGCGCTACACCAGCCAGCAAATAGTTTAACGCGTCCGCAACCGGCAAAAGATGAATGGCTTTGCCGAGTCGCCGCGACTTTTCCGCGGCGAGTTGAAAGAGCGTGCTGGCGGGGCGTTGTTGCAATCCAGTTTCCGCGTAAATGGCTTCGGAGGAAATCTTTGCAAGCACCCGCTGCATGCCCTCGACCGAGCGGCGATCGCGATGATGAAAGGTCGGCGCGATCAGCGAGCCATCTGCTTCAAACAAAAGATAGTCCGAGGACCACGAGGTGCACGCCACGCTTTCCACCGCTTCGTCGTAGGCGCCGATGGCGTGGAGCCCGGCGAGAATTTCCTCGAACACCTGCGGAATATTCCACAGCAGCGAGTCCTTCTCCTGAACAGGCTGGGTGGAAAAATGACGGATCTCGCTCAGTGTCAGCTTGTCCTGGTACAAGGAGCCCAGCAGGACACGGCCACTCTCCGCAGCGAGGTCACAGGCGGCGTAAAAACTTCTCATCACCGTCTCGCATGATGCAACTATTGTGCCCGCAAGGGATTTGCACGCGCGGATTCTGACAAAAACTCCCGGCGAGACTCAGTTCGCCCCGTTTTTAGATTGTTTGCTGCGGCGAAGACCACGAAAAGAAACGGTGTGTACCGAAATGGAACAGCGCAGTACGCGGTTCTGGCAAAGCCGCAAGCGTGACCGAAGCTTACGAATTGCGCTGCCGACCCTGCGTGGGGGGAATTTGACCCATGGGCAGTGAGGGATCCGAATCCCGGGTCCCCTCGACCGCACCCCGCATGCGATCAAACCACCAGCTGGCGCGGCCCGAATGACGACGTCGGTTCGTTCCAGGACGTCCACCCTGGCGATTATCCAATCCCAATTCCAATTGACGAGTGATCATCGTGCACCTCCGATTTGTCGGAATGTTTGATGGAATAGCACATGGAAAAAACCATCCGAAGCCCGACCATCCGTAAGCGCATCAGGTAAGAGAACGCCATGCCCTGACGTCCGCCCGGATGAGATCACATACAGCTCTAATCTCATATATTATTATAGCACACCGGCGCTCGATAATCCAGGTTCCCACTCGCTCACTTGAAATTTTACCCGTTCGCGATTACCTAATAAACAGGGTGCAAATGCATCGTGGCTATGAGTCAAAGTGGACACATACTGGTGGCGGAAGATGATCCGACCGACGGCTTCTTTTTACAGCGCGCCTTCAATCGCGCTGGCGTGCCAGTGATTCTGCATTTTGTGCGGGATGGTCAGGAGGTCATGTCTTACCTGCGCGGCAGCGGCATCTACGCCGATCGCACCGCGTATCCGGTGCCGCAGCTGCTGCTGCTTGATTTGAACATGCCGCGCGTGGACGGTTTTCACGTGCTGGAATGGATTCGCGAACAGGCGGAATACAGTCAAATGCAGATTGTGATATTCAGTGCGTCGGACGAAACCAAAGACATGAATCGTGCCCACAATCTGGGCGCGAACTGGTACCTGGTAAAGCCGCATTCCATGGATGAACTGATGGAACTGGTTGGCCGCTTCAAAAAATTCTGGCTGGAGAACCACACCATTCAGTCCAGCGCGGTGGCGTAGGATTACTTTTGGTTCGATTTCGTTGGTATCCTCCCGGTGGGGCCAAAATGAGTTTTTCGGCTTTTACAATTCCTTAACAATTCTCCTTCCCGGTCCAAACAATGCCTTAACAGAGGTGGAGTCTATTAGTGATGTAATGAACAGCGATTTTGTGATCCGACCGTTGAATTTGCCGCGCCGCGACCGGTGCGGACGGTGGGTAAACAAAAACATAACTCACTAACAGACAAATATGAAAAACAGCTCAAAACTTATCGTAGCCGCGCTGGCGCTGGCTTCGTCCGCGTGGATTGTCACCGCCCAAACCTCCGATGATGCCTCCGGCGATCAAGCGCCGCCGCCTCCCGGCCAGGGTGGCCCGCACGGCGGTCCGGGACGCGGCCCGCGCGGTCCCGCCCCCGCCTTCATCGGCGCGCTCGATGCCAATCACGACGGCGTCATTGATGCCGACGAACTCGCCAATGCCTCCACCGCCCTTAAGAAGCTCGACAAGAACGGTGACGGGCAGCTGACCATGGATGAACTCATGGCTCCCCCGCCGCATTCGGGCGGCACAAACGGAGTTCCGCAACGCGAAGGCAAGCGCGGCCCCCGTCCGGACGGCCCACCGCCGGGAGCCGGTCCTGACGGCAACCACCGTCCGCCGCTGCCCCCGGTCATTGCCGCGCTGGATGCAAACGGTGACGGCGTAATCGACGCCACCGAACTCGCCGGCGCTCCCGCCGCGCTGAAGAAGCTCGACAAGAACGGCGACGGCCAATTGACGATCGATGAAATTCGCCCGCCCGGCAAAGGCGGCCCTGGCCAACGCGGTGGACGCGGCCCCGGCGGCCCGCCTCCCGAAGGCCAGCCCGGCGATGCCCCGCAAGATTCCAACCAGTAAGGTAAATTAAAAGCCGCAAGGCCGCGCCCGGACCCCCATCCGGGCGCGTTTATTTAACCTCCGGACCTGCTGGCCTCCCAGCCTCCCTTTTTCAATTTTTGCCACGCTTTTAAAAGATGCTTCTTTTTCAGAGCGCGGCGATGGCGGTGATTCCATTTTTGAACAGCCACTGTGGCGGTATCGGAGGATTCCTTCAGCTGGGCATTTTCGCCCTTGACCCAATGAACCGAACTGAGCGCTCCAAACCGGAAGGATCTTCAAATTCTTCAATCAACTCCGCGACGCACTCCATACGCTGGTAAAGGACCGGGTTATGCTTGAGGAATGACTGTGCTTCATCGACCGCGCCGGGCAGCGGTTCAATGACCTTGGCCGAATTGTCTTTGCCGTCTTCCAGCGCCAGTCCGTGGCCCGGATGGCTGTACAATCCAATTCTGGCGGTGCTGTGAAATCCGCAAAGAAAGAAGCATAAGCTGCTCCGGCGTTCCCATCGCTGATTGCCCACGCCCGGTTTAATACGAGGCCCACCGCCACATTCTGCCGGCGGCAATGATCGGCTTCAGCACCACCGGCATGCGCTCGAAATTGAGCCATCGCCCCCTCCATGAGCCGTCAGCCTGAAGCTGCAAGCGGCAGGTGAGTTCAGTGCCCGAGGAGAGTTCGAGGATCAATTCCGAGTCAGCATTCCGTTTGATATCCCAAAACCATTCGCACCGCGCCGCGCCGGTGCCGACGCGGCCGTTTGGCAAAAAGGTCATATGGCGACGGTCAAAGCCAACGCGGCGATAGTCGAATAATTGTTTGATCAATTGCCGCGCGGCGCGCCGCTCCCCGGGTTGCTTTCTGGCGGCATCGAAGGGTTCCCAAACAAGGATGTTTCCCGGTTTGTGATTGTGAACCGCTTGCTCAAACAAGGTGTTCCACCGTTGCGCGAAAACGACAGCGGAGAAATTCTGACGGATCGTCTCTCGTGCGTTGCGGCCGAGCGTGCGCGTGAGGGCAGGGCTGCGCAACAGGCGTTTAAGCGCCGTCTCCGCCTCGGCCACGGTCTCGACAACGAAACCGTTTTCGCCGTGCCGCACGATATCGGAGTTCACGGTGCGAAAGGTCACCACCGCCATGCCGGTGGCCATCGCTTCCAGTGTGGACATGCCGAGTGTGCGCGCGGGATTGAGAAATACACGGTGGGACCGGTAGTGCCTCAGCAGTTCCGCATAGTCTTTCGCCGGGCCGATGCCACCCGGCATGCCGTCGCTGCCGCGGCCCATGACGGTCAGGGGCAGGCGCTCGGCTAGCTTCATAACGTTGCCGTACCCCTTTTCGTTCCCGCGCGCTTGAATGTGCTGGCCGACGACCAACACCCGTGCCGTCCGTCCGTGATGATGGCCATAGGTGGCGAGATCCATACCCATGCCGATAATGATTTTGCGCGACGCCAGTTCTTCCGGGAGGATCCAACGCGAGGCGGCCAGTTTGCTGGCGAAGCAATAGTAGGTAATCCGTCTGGCCCATTCCTCCGGCACCCGAAAAGGCGCGCGCAGACAGTGTTCCTTGAAGATTAACGGCAAATCATGGCGCCAAAGATGGTGATAGCCTAAATCAAAATGTGCCAGAGCGAGGTCGAACTTGACCGGTGTGTCCGCGAGCGATTTCAAACGGTGAAAATTCCTCGGCTGAGGTCTCGATTTTATATCCCAGAAAACCTCGCCGCTTCCGGGAAGATCGAGCGAATAGAAATCGTGTGCGGTTTTCGCGAGGTCGAATTGATACCCGGTGTGGACCGCGTGCGTGAGAATGTTCATGAAGAACAGTGGCGGCCTGGCGCCCGACGTGTTTGAATGCCACTCACCAGGCTAACGGAAGAACCCACACCTGCCGTTTTCTTCCAGACCGCCACTTGGGCGACTCATGCCGCACCGCGTTTGGTATATCACACTTAAAATTCATGTCGGTAGTGCAACGCGCGTCTCATTTGGTAGGGGAACGCCTTACAGTCGAAAACCCGGATCCCACGCGGCTGGTGGCGAAGCCTCAAATCAAAAACCCCTAACGTGCGAAGATGCGGCGGATTACTTCCTCGATGGGGACTTCCTGAATGTCGATGTCGTTTACAGGCAACTCGTCCAACAGCGCCTTGCAGACGGCGATCACGCGGTCGCGTTTCACCTTAAGGCGGATGTTTCCCGGCGATTGCTCGGCGATCTCGCCGTATTTTTCAAGGCCCGCCCCGGCGCAATTGAAGCCCGGTGAGCATTGGATGGTGATCAATTTGGAATCGGCGAATCGATCCACGATTTCGCTCAGCCGGCCGTCAAAAAAGATGGTGCCGTGGTCAATGATGATGACGCGCTCGCACAATTCCTGGATGTCACCCATGTAATGGCTGGTGAGGACAATCGTGGTTTTGTGCTTCGTGTTGTGCTCGCGCAGGAACTCGCGCACCGTTTTTTGAGAGACCACGTCGAGGCCGATGGTGGGTTCGTCCAGAAACAGCACTTTCGGCTGATGCAGGAGCGACGCGATCAGTTCCATTTTCGTGCGCTCACCAAGGGATAGCTCGCGGACGCTCACATTCAGTTTGTCCCGCACGTTGAGCAATTCGCTCATTTCTGTGACGGTCCGGTCAAGCGTTGGCTTCGAGATTCCGTAAATTTCCGCGTTCAATGCCAGCGATTCGTTTGCGGGGAGATCCCACCAAAGCTGGTTTTTCTGGCCGAGTAACAAGGCGAATTGCCGCCGGTAGCCGTCTTTGCGTTCCCAAGGCACGTAGCCAAGGACTCTGGCCGAGCCGCTGCTGGGATAGAGCAGACCCGCGAGCATCTTTAACGTGGTGGTTTTGCCCGCGCCATTCGGACCGAGAAAACCGACGAGTTCGCCAGGCTCAACCGTGAAAGTGACATCCTTGACGGCAATGGTCTGTTCATATTGACGTCGGAACAGACCGCGCACAGAGCCCGCGAAGCCGGGCTGTTTTTTATAGGTGCGAAAGGCCTTGGTAAGGTTGCTGACTTCGATCGCGGGCATGAATTGACCTGGTAGGCTCGGTGAACCGCTGGCCCGTGCCGCTGCCAAGGCGGCGATCAGCGCAACAGCGCCTTTTCGAGATAATTCACCACCTGGCGGACGTTGGGATCCACTTCCATGCGGTCCTTCACGAGGCGGCAGGCATGCAATACGGTGCCATGATCGCGGCCACCGAAGGCTTCGCCAATGGAAGCGAGCGAACTCTCGGTCATCTGACGCGACAGGAACATCGCCACCTGACGGGGAAAGGCGATATTTTCCGGGCGGCGCTTGCTCGTCATGTCCGCCAGCCGGAGGTCAAAATGTTCCGCCACCTTTTTCTGGATGACGTCGATGTTGATCGACTGGCGGCCTTCCTCGTGCAGAATCTCCCGCAAGAGACCTTCGACGACTTCGACGCTGAGCTTCTTGCCGGTCAACGCGGCGTAGGACGCCACGCGGATCAACGCGCCCTCGAGCCGGCGAATGTTGGTGCGGATGCGATGCGCGAGAAATTCGATGACCTCCGTCGGCAATTGCACGCCCATTGACTGGGTTTTCTTCTGGAGAATGGCAAGACGCATTTCGACGTCAGGCGGCTGGAGGTCGGTGACCAAACCCCATTCGAAGCGCGAAACCAGGCGGTGCTCGAGATTTTGGATTTCGCTGGCGGGGCGATCGCAGGTGAGCACGATCTGTTTGTGGGCTTCGTGCAGGGCGTTAAAAGTATGGAAGAACTCCTCCTGGATCCGTTCCTTGCCCGCGAGGAATTGGATGTCATCAATCAGCAACACATCCGTCTGGCGGTATTTCTTGCGAAACTTCGCCAGTTGATTGTTTTGAATGCCGTCGATGTATTCGTTGGTAAATTTTTCCGACGAGACGTACGCCACGCGCGCGCCTTTTTTGTGGCCAGCCACGTGGTGACCGATGGCATGCAGCAAGTGCGTCTTGCCCAAACCGACGCCACCATAGAGGAACAGCGGGTTATAGGATTTGCCTGGCGCCTGCGCCACGGCGAGTGCGGCGGCATAGGAAAAATTATTATTATTGCCGACGACGAAGGTGTCGAAGGTGTTTTTCGGATTGAAACTAAATTCCTGGGCGGCGTTCCGATCCGCGGCGGCTTCCGCGGCTTTAGTCTTGGCGGGAGTCGGCGGCACGGGCGCGGTGACGGGCGTTCCGTTGCTCGTAACCACCTTGAACTTCACCTGCAATTGCCGGCCGGAGGCGAGGGCGAGAACATCCTGAAGGAGGCCCATGTAATTGTCCTTGAGCCAGACTTCGCAGAAATCGTTGGCGACCTCCAAAGTGATGCTGCCGTTCTCGCTGCCATTTCCGCTGGCCCGCAAGGGCGCGAACCATAAATTAAAGAGATCCGCACTCAACATGGACCGAAGATGGTCCCGCGCCGCGCCCCAGATTTTCTCGGAGGAAGTTTGCATGATTTCTTTCCCAAAAGCCCCATTTTCGGGCATTTTATTCACTTACCCACTTCCTGCACGTTTAAACCCCTTTCGGAAACAAAAGTCACAATCTGAATTTTATCTGAGCCAGTCAAATTCATAGCAAATGCCAGGATTTCCAAACTTTCCGAATTCAAAAAAACCACAAGTAGCTTAATATCAACGATTTACAGTGTAGTAAAGTATTTAAGCTTCAAGAGACGAAGGGACGACATTCCCCATTCGTTTATCGACGCTGTGCCGGCCAAGATTTTTAGGCGAACGGTCATTCCGTAGCGAGGACAACATATTAACTCTTATTAACGAGTTATTCACAGCGAGCAATTCTTCAATAAAATCGGCCATTTTGTGTTGCCAGGCGGGCAAAATTCGTCGCGCAGAAAGGCTGGAGTTTTATTCAGCCCGGTCCCTTGCTTCGATTCATCCACTGTGCGCGTTGTGCTCACGAAAAACCTGCCAGTGCTGTTCCGCCGTGTTTGAAAGTTGGGCCAGGAAGGCCGCAACACCACACCAAAAATCAAACCGCCTGTTCGCCGGTTTCTTCCGTCCGGATCCGGATCGCGTTCTCGATCGACGTCACGAAAACCTTGCCGTCGCCAATCTTGCCCGTCTTGGCCGCTTTCACCACTGCGTCGACGGCCGCCGCGACTTCACCATCACCCAACACGACTTCGATTTTGATCTTCGGAAGAAAATCCACCGTGTACTCGCTGCCGCGATAAATTTCCGTATGACCCTTCTGCCGGCCGAAGCCTTTGACTTCCGAAACGGTCATGCCTTCAACGCCGAGCGCGGCGAGGGCTTCTTTGACGTCTTCCAACTTGAAAGGTTTAATGATGGCCTCGATTTTTTTCATGTCATTCTTCCGCTTTTCTTCAGCGATACTAACACTCCGCTTCCGGCTGTAAACAGGAATGTTGGAAAAGTTGGCACGCCGCTTTTTTCGCCGGCGGTTTTTGAGTGATCAGGCCGGTACCATTGTCAAATTCGCATGTTCGAGGACTCATCGCTCCCCGCTAATAGTGTGGTCAATCATAGTTAATACTTATGAAAAATAGCTTGCATATTATAAGAAGGTGTGATTAACTCTAAATGTAGTTAGCTCTTTGAATTTCGCGGGAATGGGTCTGCCAAAGGGCGCCTGCTTCCGCAACGAGTTTCGGTTCGGCTCACAGTACAGAACAGGACCGATTTTCCCCGATAGCCTACTATTGTACTAATCGAAATTCTCCGGGCCTTTCGGTCACCCCCTGACTGACTGGCCCGGCTTTAATTTGCGCATCAAGTCATGGATGCGCGTGAACGTTGCCGCCGGAAATCCCATCGCCACCTTTAATTGATAATCCCGTTCAATTACGTTTGGCTCCCGCTCCCATTTTCGGAAATCCTGCCACTTTATTTGCCCTCGCAACCACGCGAAGTGTCCGTGCACCGGCACGGGAAAGTCGCTCCCGTGGACCATTCGATCCCGCAGCGGTTCCCGGAGACACTCCGGCACATGCCGACCCCGGATCGGAACGTTGAAGGCGCTCGTATCCCCATATAGATTGGGATATCGCCGGGTCATCTCCGCGAAAATTGGGAAGTAATCCGGGTCAAACAGCCCGCTTTTGGTGCCACAGTGGGCGGCGATCACCGTTACGCCGCATTCCAGTGGCAAAGTCATCGTGCGCGGGTCGGCGAAATCCGCCCGGACGACCGGCACGGTGTGTTCACCACCCGTATGCGCCAACAGGGGAAGCCCGGCCTCGGCCATGCGCTCCCAAAAGCGGGTGAAACGGCGGTCGTTGCAGTTGATGTTCTGGCAATTCGGGAGGCATTTCATCATGCACGCGCCGCCCGCCAGGCAGCGTTCCAATTCCTCCAGCGCATCCGGCCGCGCCGGGTGAATGGAAACAGCCGGCAGGAATTCGGCATGCTCTCGTGCCAGTTTTAAAACGTAATCATTCGGCACGTAAAACGAGCCCACGCCTTCCATCTCCCGGCCTTGCTCATCGCGAACGAGATCGTGCGCCAGGATGACTGCCGCGCTGAGCGACGAACTTCGCAGCATGCCGAGCAGTCTTTCCACGCACAGACGGTCGAGGTCGCCTTGCAGCGCGTTTGACGGCAGGCCGATTTGCCGCAGCATCAGGCTCGCAAGCGGCCGATGCCAGCCACTTACGCGCAGCCAGCAACCTGTGCCGCCGGTGCCGTTGCCAACGACGTGCACATGCATGTCGATTTTTCCGGGCACGGGCCCGGTGTCGCCCTGCGATGGCTGTGGACCCGGTATCACAGCCATTCCTTCAACTTTTCCTGATATTTGTTGTACAGGAAGCCCAGCACGAGCAATACGATGCCGAGCGCGAGGAAGCTTAGGACACGATAGATGGCTTCCAAACCCCATACATCGATTAGCACCACGCGTCCCAAGGTGCAGGCAAGAATGCCCAGACCGAGCCAGCGATAGACCCGTTCATGCAGCAGAATGCCGGCAACAAACAACACAAGCGCGAGCAATGACCAGCTGGCCGTCAGGTAGGAGGCCCATTGGTTTTGCAGAATCCAGCGGCAGAGGAAAAGCCAAAGGCACAACCCGCCAATGACCACTACCACGCCATGCGCCTGCGTGGTGACTTCATACCGCTCGAAGAGGCGGCGCGCGATTTGCGCCTGGGCCAGCAGGGCGATGATCACCAACAAATCCGGCACGTAGACATGGGCTTCCAGAAACGATCCCCAGAAGAGCACTATCGCCGCTCCGGAGAAGGCGGCGCTAAATAACAGGGTTTCACGATTTCGCGAGATGCCGGCCAGGGCGAACGTTATTACACCCAGCAATCCGAAAACCCAGATGCGTTCGCGCTCGGGAATGTATTCGCACACCCACCAAAGCGACATCGCGAGCGCCATCCAGCGATACGCCAGCGCCAGTTGCAACAGCGGCGGCCCGGCCTGCGCCCTGCCGGGCGTGTCACGGCGGAACCACGCCACCGTGGCCAGTGAAAAGAAGGCGAGGGTCGCGATCGGCACCAGCGTCAAAAACCACGGCGGTTTTGCCGACGCAAGCTGCATCACGAACTGGACGCAACTGAACGCCATGGAAATCTGGCCGCACGCCGCGAGCACCCACGCGCGGGTGAACACGCCGTAAGCGGTGATGCCCACCGCGAGCAGGCTGGTGACGGCAAGTTGCACGGGGAGGCTGCATTGGGGAATCAGCCAGCCGTAGAACACACCGACGATCGCGAGCGCGTAGATGGCCTGAAAGACCAGAGCGGCCTGCGAGCGCGTGCTGAGGACTTTTTGTTTCTGCCACCAATGGCTCAAGGCGACCGAAATCGCGATGAGCAATGCCGGCTTCCACCACACGCCTTCCGCCTGCCGGCCCATCGTGGTCAACACCCACGCGAATTGGGCGATCACCAGATAGCTCTGGCCCAGCAGCGGTATTTCGCGCACCCGCAACACGTAAAACGATGCCGTCAGCAGCAGCGCCTCGACGGCGAGCGTGAGCGGAAAGTTTTCGCGGGCGGAATTGTTCCAGGTCACCGCATACCAGATGGCGAGCGCCAGCACCGTGAAATAAGTGACCCGGCCGCGCAAGCCGGTTTCGCTGCGCTCCTTGGTATCGTGATGCGCAAGCAGGGTATTCACCATCATCAACACTCCCAAACCGACCCCAAGCCAGATGCTGGGTCCACCCGGTTGCCACATCGCATCCATGCCCCATCCGACCGCCAGCAATGCCGATATAAACGACCCGACCTTAAGGACCAGGTTGCGTTGATATTGGCCCGCCATGAGCAGCACCACGCTTTCAGCCGCCAGCATCAACGCGAGCTGCATCCCGGAATACTTGACGATGATGCCGACCGTGACGAGCACGAGGCCCTGCGTGAGATAGGCGTTTTTTGCCAGCGGTTCGTCCTTCAGAATAATCCGCGCGAGAGCAGCCAGCGCGAGCAGGACGCCGCCGTAAATCAGGGCGAATTTCCAAAAGCCACCGAGCCGCACCTGAAACATCGTCAGGATGAACCAGGTAAAAAACGCGCCGTTGTTGAGGGTAAGAAAAGCCGCGCGGTTGCGTCCGGCGAATTTTTGATCGCGCGACAGGAACACCGCCGCGGTGAACAGCACCCAATAGCAGATGAGAAAATAGATGCCGCTCCACAATCCCTCGTCGGCGGTGGGAAAACGCCACGCTTCGCCGTCGAAGAAGCGCCAGAAGGCGTAGGAGGCATACGTCGCGACCAGGCTCGCGGCGGACAAGGCGGCCCAGCGATTGCGCACCAGAAAGAACACCGCCGCTGCGGTCAGCACGACGTTGGAATACAACGTGAACGAGCCGACGCGCGTGATGATCGAGGTGTAATAGGCGAGCCCCACCGCAAAGAACGCCAGCACCTCGGATTTCTTGCGGTCTGCCATCCAGACCATGAATCCGGCCCACGCCAGCAGCAACGCCCCATCCACGCCCGCACTTTCAATCACGCGCAGGCGTTCCACATGATGGGCGGCGTAGGTCGTGAAATAAACCGCGGCGAGACCTCCGGCAAAGAGCACCTGGGCGTAGTTTTTGAGCGATTCCTTGACCGCCTTGCGCTGCCACCAGGCGCCGGCGCCCAGCAACAATCCGCTGGCGGCGTAGAGCAGGGAAATCTTCCAGCCCGGCCCCAGATTGCGAATGACATTTTGATACGCCAGGTTGCCGAAGAAAACCAGGGAGGTCAGCACCAGGACGATGCCGATACGCACCAGCCAGTAGGTGCCGAGGCGCATTTCGAATGAGCCTTTCGTCGCCGGAGCCGGTGTGCGTGCGGCGCTGGCGGGCACGGGCGGAGGCAGGGGAATACTGGCGGCGACCGGTTCGGGCTCCGGTAACGATTGCGCCATGGGCACTGGAGCGGGTGCAGGTTTTGGAGCAGGGGAAGGGTGAGGTTCCACCGCCGCAATCGGCACGGAAATCGGCGGAGCATTGCGCACGACGACCGGAGACCTGGGAATGATGGGCGGAATCGCCAGTGGCTCAGCCGCCGGCAAGGGCTTGACCGTCTCGACGGCGGGCAGCGCCCGGGCATTTTCCTCCAGCCGTTTGATCACGGCCGACAATTGCGTCAGCTCCAATTCGAGCCGCGCCTGCCGTTGCATGATCCGCTCCAACTCCGACCGATCCTGTTCGTTCATGATCGTCTCCCCGTGAGTGGGCTTATGTCTTTACGCTTCGCCGCCTGCCCGTTTGTTTACTCTTCACGCCCCGATAATGCCACACCGCAACACCGGGACGTTAATTGATAAAGTTTAGGGAAACATTGCCAAAAACGATAGCGTCAACGGTCCGCCGCCGCGGCACGAGCCTTCAGCACTTTCTCCGTGGGCACATAATTGGCAACGAACTCTTTTCTAAATTCCGCGAACGTGCCGGCGGCGATGTTCGCCCGGATTTGCTCCATCGTGCGAAGATACATGCGCGTGTTGTGAACGCTCAACATCCGCAGGCCGAGAATTTCGCCGACGTTCAGCAGGTGTCGCAGATACGCGCGCGTGAAATGACGGCAGGCGTAACAATCGCAATCGTCCTCGATGGGGCGGAAGTCCGATTTGCAGGCGCCGGCCTTGATGCTCATGCTGCCCTTGCGGGTGAAGGCGGTGCCGTTGCGCGCGACGCGGGTCGGCAGCACGCAGTCGAACATGTCCACGCCCCGTGCGACGAGTTCCACCATTTGCGCGGGCGTGCCGAGGCCCATGGCGTAGCGGGGTTTTTGAGCGGGCAAATGCGGCTCGGCCAGTTCCACCGCCCGCATCATCTCCGGCTCGGGCTCGCCAACGCTTACGCCGCCGATGGCGTAGCCGTCGAAGTCGAGCGCGACGAGTGCCTTGGCGCATTCCTCGCGCATCGCCGCATTTACCCCGCCTTGGGCGATGCCAAAGACCATCTGGCCCGGTGCGCGCGGCTGTTCGCGGCATTCCTTCGCCCAGCGGATCGTGCGCTCGACGGCCGAACGCAATTCGCGCGGGGTGGCGGTGTGTGGCGGACATTCGTCGAACACCATCGCGATGTCGGAGCCGAGCGTGGCTTGAATGGCCATCGCTTCTTTCGGTCCCAGAAACAGCAACGAGCCATCCAGGTGGGAGCGGAACTGCACGCCGTGCTCCTGTATCTTGCGGATCGAGGCGAGGCTGAACACTTGAAAGCCGCCGCTGTCGGTCAGGATCGGCTCCATCCAGTTGATGAATTTATGCAGGCCGCCCGCCGCGCGGATGATGTCGAGTCCGGGACGGATGTTGAGGTGATAGGTATTGCCGAGAATGATCTGCGTCCCGGCCTCGCGCAATTCGCGCGGGTCGAGCGCCTTGACGCTGCCCTGCGTGCCCACCGACATGAACACCGGCGTATCGATCACGCCATGGGCCGTCGTCAGCCGTCCGAGCCGCGCCCGGGAGCCGGGGTCGGTCTTTAACAATTCAAACATGGGCGCGAGGTTCAACCACCGCCCCCGCCGATTCAATCTGAATCTTGCGGGTTACATTTGGGTGACACGACCGCTTTTCGCTTGGGTGGCCCGAAAGGTTCGCTAAGCTCGCCGCCGATTGAAACCCGTCCGTCGCGCTGTCATTGATGTCGGCACCAACTCTGTCAAGCTGTTGGTGGCCGATGTGGATGGCCGCGTCATTACGCCGGTGCATGAGGAAAGCACGCAAACGCGGCTCGGTCGCGGCTTCTACGACGCGCAACAATTGCAACCGGAGGCGATCAAGGCCACGGCTGACGCCATTGCGGCATTCGCTGACACGGCACGTCAGCGGGGAGCGGTTTCGATGCGCGTCATCGCCACCAGTGCGGCGCGTGAGGCGAAAAACGGCCGTGAATTGACGGACGCCATCGCTTATTCGTCGGGCCTGCGCGTGGAGGTGATCTCGGGCGACCAGGAGGCTGATCTCGGTTTTCAAGGCGTGACTACCGACGCAGTGCTGGCGGCCACGCCGTTGCTGTTGATGGACGTGGGCGGCGGCAGCACGGAGTTTATTTTGGGACACGGCGACCTCCGCATTTTTCAAAAGAGTTTTCCGCTGGGCACCGTTCGCTTGCTGGAACGTCAACGGCTGGATGATCCCCCCGTCGGCACCCAACTTTCCGACTGCCAGAATGGTGTCCGGCAATTCCTCCGGGAAAAAGTTCGTCCGGAACTGGAGTCGGCAATGGCTGGGGAACGTGAGTTTGCATTTGTTGGCGTGGGCGGAACAGCGAGCATTCTTGCGTGCATGGAGGCGCGCTTGGACGCCTTCGACCGCGCCCGGGTCGAAGCGACGCGCCTGAGCGCGGAGCAGGTGACCTGGCACGTCAATCGTCTTTGGGGCGCGCCGCTGGAGGAACGCAAACAAATCACCGGCCTGCCGAAGAATCGCGCGGACGTCATCCTGACCGGCGTCGTCATTTACGAGCAAGTGATGCGCGAGTTCGGACTGCGCGAGTTGCGCGTCAGCACCCGCGGCCTTCGCTTCGCGGCGTTGATGGTCCCGGCCTGAGCAGCCCGATGCCGCCTACTTGGTGTCGATGCCGATTTTTTTCAGGAACGGATCGATGGAGCGTTTGCGGCCGAGGAATTTTTCGATGGATTCATTCACGTCCCGGGAATCACCGGGCTCATAAATCTCCGTGCGCAACCGCTGGCCGGCGGTCGTGTCGAAATAACCGTTGGGCGCCTTTTGAAATACCGTGGCCATGTCGGCGGCGATGGCGTCCGCCCACGCGTAGCCGTAATAACCGGCGTCGTAGCCCATGAGATGCCCGAAGTATGCGACAAACGCCGTGTCCGGCACCATCGGCAGGAACGCCTCGCCCAGCACTTTATTGGAAAGCGGCAGCGCTTCCTTCGCGTTGCTGTCGTGAATCTGCGTGTGCAGCGCGAGGTCCATCAGGCCGAACGAAATCTGGCGGCGATAGCGCGTGCCTTCGGTCGCCAGCTTCGCCTCCTGCAACTTCGCAAGGATCTCCGCCGGAATTTTCTTCGACGGATCACGGTAATCCGCGGCAAAACTATCCAGCACTTTTTTGTCCCAGACCCAATTCTCGAGCATCTGGGAAGGCGATTCCACGAAGTCGCCCGGAACGCTGGTGCCGGCGAACCGGCCGTATTTCGCGCGTGTCAGGATCGAGTGCATCGCGTGTCCGAACTCGTGGAAGAGCGTTTCCACATCCGAGTGCGAGAGCAGCGGCGGTTGGTCTTTGCCGGGCGAGGGGAAATTGCAGATGAGCGCGACGGTGGGGCGTTGATATTTGCCGCTCACGAGCACCTTGCCGCCGATCAGGCGGAACTGCGCGAAGTGATGGTATTTGCCCTCGCGCGGAAACATGTCGAGGTAGAACAAGCCCAGTGGCTCGCCGGATTTGGCATCGGAGACGCCCCAGAGTTGGAGGTCGCCAATCCATTTATAGGGCGGATCGAGGCGCTCGAATTTCAGGCCGAAAATCTTCTGATAGATGTCGAACATCCCTTCGAGCACGCGCTGATACGGGAAATAAACGCGCAGTTGCTCGGCATCGACCGTGTATTTGTCCTTCTTCAGTTCGTTGCTGAAATAGCGCCAGTCCCAGATCTCGATTCGGGCCTTGGCATCGCCGGTCTGCTTCATCTTGAGTTTGCGATACTCGTCCATCTCGGCGTCGAACTTCGGCTGCAGGCCGGTCTTGAGGCGATTCAGGAAATCGATCGCCTGGGTCGCGGTCTTCGCCATCTTCACTTCGATCTCGTAGTCCGCCCAGTTTTTGTAACCGAGCTTTTTGGCGATGTTATCGCGGAGCGGGAGAATTTTTTCCAGCAGCGGGATGTTGTCCGCGCGCGCCAGATTGTCGTGCTCGGTGAGGAAGCGCTTGCGGGTGTCCTCGCGGCGGGCGTTATCCATCACGCTGAGGTAATGCCAGGTGATGTTGGCCATCACGACATATTCGTCCTCATTGGTCCCCTTGATTTGTTTCAGGAAATCACCGGGCACGCCTTCGAGCTCCGCCTTGGTGAACTTCACCGCCTTCGTGGCCTTGTTGATGTTGGATTCGAAATCGGTGGTGAGACCCGTGAGTTCCTTGCGCATGCGTTCGATCTCGTCGCGCTGGGCTTTCGGCAGATTCAGGCCGGCGCGTTTGTAATCCCGCATCGTCTCCGCCAGCAGTTTGGCGTCCTCGCCCTTGAGCTTGGGCTTTGTGTCGGCGAACGCCTTCACGGTTTTGTAAACATCCTCGCGATAGTCGAGACCGACCGTCCACTCTTCAAGCGACTTGAGCGCGTCGGTGGTGGCCTCGCGCAATAGCGCGTTGGTGCTCGTCTCCTTCAACAGCGAAAACCGGTCGGCGGTGAGGCTGATCTGATAATTGATTTCGTCGAGCGCGAGAATGACGTTTTCAAACGTCGCCTCCTTTGGCTTGAGCGCGGCGATGCGGTCGAGCGCGGCGTTGCCGACATCCATCGTCTGCTTGAGGGCGATCCGCACCTCGTTGGTCTTCAACTCGAATTGCGGCAGGGTGATGACCGCGTTGAATTTGGTGGCGCGCTTCTTGAAATCCTTCAGGGCGTCCGCCTGGTTGGTCGCCTGCGCCATGCCGGAAATCGCGGTGATGACACCGAACAGTAAAGCAATCGAAATTACTTTGTAAGCCATGCCGCGCAAGCTACTTGCGGCCCCGCCACAATCAAGCGGAAAGGGATGGTGGCTTACCTTCGCGCCCGGGCGGTAAGAGCTTTCCGACGGAGCGAACGCGCGGAGAAGATGGGCAGGAGCGACTTCACGCCGCGCGCGCCACGGCTGCGGCAGCGCGACGGGGAAATGATATGGCGAATCACCGGCAGAAACTCGTGGCTCGCGAATGAGATCAGTTCGATTTTCGTGACCGGCAGGGACGGTTCGGAAAGCAAAGCTGGGAACGGCTTTTCCATCGCGTCATTGGCCATCGGAGAACGACCTCACATTTCCGGCAGATCAGCCAGCAACAGCGAATACAGCACCGCGTCGTGGCAGCGTTAATCAGGGATGCGCAGGGCAGGGCAGGCGACAGCCGCAACAGCGAATACAGCACCGCGTCGTGGCAGCGTTCGCCGATCATCAGGCGGTTGCGCAACAGGCCTTCGAATTTCGCGCCGGACTTTTGCGCGACGCGCTGACTGGCGACATTGACTTCGGGGATGAGCAATTCCAGGCGGTTCAGTTCGAGCTGCCGCAACGCAAAGCGCGCGATCAGACGGGTCGCCGTCGTGGCCACGCCGCGTCCGCCGGCCGACTGGCGCACCCAGTAGCCGATGTTGGCCGTCTTGTGGGCGGCGTTTAGACTGTTCAACCCGATGCTGCCGAGAAAGGTGTAATCCCGCGAGTCAATGATCGCGAAGCTGTAGTGATCGCCATTGCTCCAAGCGATGGGACATTCCGCGATGAAGGCCCGCGCGTCTGCCACCGTATAAGCCGGGTGACACCACGTCATCCAGGTGCAGAGTTCGTCCATGGATTCGTGCGCCGCCTCGTGCATCCCCGCGGCGTCGGCGGGTTGGAAGCCCCGAATGATGATATCGCGATCGCGAAGGACCACCGGCCTGGTGAAGCGCCCCTGGTCCTCGCGCCGAACGACTGGAGAGGATGGATTGGGATACAAGATGATCTTGGGGTCGGCTGCGACGGTCGCGGCATATTTTGAAATCGTCGATAACATTCTGCTTTGCGCTTGCCGGACAGTGTCTCATGCGCCGGAGGAAAGTCATGTTAAGAAGTATTAAGATGGGTGAAATCTTGCGCGCGGTTATTGTGCAAGTTGCGTGAATAAGGACAGTTGCGTGAGCGATTTGGACTTTTCGCTCGGGCGTGGTGGCTGCCTCCCGGGGTGGGATTGGTATTGAACTGAGGGTGGGGCAGGTGTGCGCCGCCGCGAACTCAGCCTGTGCCTGGTAGGTCCAGCGGACTGCGCACGCCGAGACTAGGCTTACGCATCACATGGGTGTAAATCTGCGTGGTCGAGACATCCTTGTGACCGAGCAAAACCTGCACGGTGCGGATGTCCGTGCCACTCTCGAGCAAATGTGTGGCGAAACTGTGACGCAAGACGTGAGGGGACACGCGTTTCGTCAAGCCCGCCCCTCCGGCCGCACGCTTGATCGCATGCTGCACCGCCGCATCTGTCACATGATGACGACGCGTGACTTTGGTTTCCGGATCCACACTCAACGCGTTGCTGGGAAACACCCATTGCAAGGCCCGCTCGCGTCCCGCCTGCGGCCATTTCTCCCGCAAACCGCCCGGCAGCCACACTTCGCCGAACCCAGCCGCCAGATCCTTCTCATGCAATTCCCGCACGCGGTATAAATGCGCCCGCAGCGATTCCTTCAAACTCTCCGGCAACATTGTCACCCGGTCCTTATCTCCCTTGCCGCCGCGCACCACGACCTGTCCCCGCGCGAAATCCAAATCCTTGATCCGCAGACGCAACCCTTCGAGTAGGCACAGTCCCGTTCCATACAGTAACCGCCCGATCAGTTGCTGCGTACCCTCCAGTTGCTTCAACATCGCCCGCACCTCCGCCCGGCTCAACACCGTCGGCATTCGCTGCGGCCGTTTCGCCCGCTCCACCATTTCCAACTCTCCCAGGTTCTGATGCAGGACCTCACGGAAAAGGAAAACCAGCGCGTTCAGCGCTAACCTTGCGCTCCGATTGGCCGGCGAACACTCGACTGCAATTTAAAGCGATTGAAGACGAGGTTTGCCTGCGGAGCGATGGCGGGTTTGGCCACGCCGTGGTTGAGGCTGATGCTCAGGCCCACCAGACCGACAAACATCGAGAGATCCGTGACAAGGCTTCCGAATATCACCAGGAAAAAGAAAATCTTCACGATAAAATAGGCGTAAAGGAAGACATTTAGTGAATGATAATCCGGGTTTCCGAATTTGTAGTTTTGATACAACACGCGGCCAGCTCCGATCAGAAACCACACAAAGCCGATGACGCCAAAAATGCCAAAGGGGATCACTACTGAAAGCGGTCCGTTGTGGTAATCTCCGGCCATTTCTGTGCCCTCCAGGCCGGTGGCGCCGCGGCGCGCGTCCTGTTGAATCATTGCCATTTCCTGCGCGTTGAATCCGTAACCCTTGCCCACGATCAAGTATTGGGGAACCTGGGGGAGGACGTCGGACCACATCTGTAATCGCCAGGCGGTGGAAGCTTCGGCGCTCATGCGCGCCAGAGGGTCGATATCCACCGCCGGCAGAAAGGCCAATGAACGTTGCATTGCGAGTGGCATTTTGTTGGCAAAGGCGAGCATCATCGTTCCGCCCAACGCGATCGCAAGAATTAGCACTGGAAGCAAACGCGTGCGGTGCAATCCTTCCAGATAAAAAAGCACTGCAAACGTCATCAGGACCATGATGAGGGTGGATCGGAAGCCTGACAGAGTGGCTACCGCCAGGCACCCAAATAAAATGACCACGCGCCAGGGTTTTCGAGTTTCAAAAAGAACGCCGCGAACACCGTAACGGGCCAGCATCGCGCAAAAGACAGCCACCCCAAAAAATCCCAACCCCATGGTTCGCGATACAAGGTGCGTGGTCCCGGCGACGGCTGCGCCTGCTTGATCCGCAATGGATGCCATGTCCATGACGGGAAATATGAGGAAGATGAAATTAAGGCCGGATGGCAGAATCCTGGGTAATTCGCCGATCGCCAGTGTCGCCATGCCGAGAAAAAACAAAGTGACATAATAAAAGGCGCGCTTTGAAGGGATGGGCCGACTGATTAGTGCGAAATAACCCACAATGCACGCAAAGATGCCGATGTAATTTTTTCCACCATTCACTTCACTGCCGAGAGCGCGGAGTCCAATACCGCCCGTCAGACGTGCCGTTATGAGAACGACAACAAGCAAAAAGAGCAAGGGGCGCGTCACGGACGGGACGTGGAAAAATTTCATGTTCCGATTAACGGCGTATTGGACAATGCCGATGAAAAGACTAATGCCCGCAACCCCCACCCAGACGTTAGGCCGGCCTGGAAGAAAGAAAATGACAGCCGACATGTTCCAGGAAGCAATCAGCCACACGTGATGCCAGCGGAGAAAGAGTGGAATGGTAAGCGCAAATAGCAGCAACCCCACCGTCGCCATGGTATAGGGATCGAGCGGAGTGGCCAGCAGATACCCGACCACGACGGCCAAAGGCACACAACACCCATATACAAGCAGGGCACGAAGAAGCCCGGAAACATTCGACATTTTTAAAAAAACCTAATAGCGCTACATCCTAATATACTCAGTTTTTAGCTCAGCGCCAGTAACCGCTTCCTCTGCCGGCTCCACCATTGTATCTCCTGTGCCGTTGAGTGCGACGCTCAGGCCTAAAAATCCGGTAAACATTGGCAGATCCGAATGCAGGGATCCAAAACCGAAAAAGAAGAAAAACACGTGTGCGGCAAACGCCGCCAGAAGCAATGCGTTGACATTTCGCAGTGCGGGCGTCGAACGCTTAAAGGTGCGGTTCAAGAGAGTAAAGCCCGCTCCCAGAAACCAAAGAAATGCAGCCGTACCGAAAATGCCAAAGGGAATGATCACGGAAAGTGGACCACTGTGATAGTCTCCTGCAGCAATGGTGCCGGCCAGTGGGTCAATGCTCAGCCGGGTGCTGGTTTCCATTGCCATGTAAAGGTCGTTGGCGTCCAGCGCATAGCCTTTGCCGCGAATTAAGTACCGGGGCACGTCAGGAAGCACTTGCTTCCACATTTCTAGGCGCCAATTGGTCGAAATCTTGGCGCTCTCCACGGCCACCACATCAAATTTGCCCGGCAAGAAGCTAAGGGCGCGCTGGGCAACCAGCGGCAACTTGTGCGCCTGGGGAAGTATAACTGCGCAGCTCATCAGGACGATTCCCATTATCGCGGGGAGATAGCGCGTACGATGCAAGCCCTCAATATAAAACAGTGCCAGGGTGACGAGGGCAAAGACCGCGACAAATGAACGAAAGCCACCGGCCAATCCGGCGAGAAAAGCAAGGCCGAAAACAATGATGCGCCAGGGGCGTTGAAAATCCAGCAGCCCGCGAATGCCAAAACGGGCCAGCATGTAAGTGTACAGCGCAGTGGCAAGCCAGCCCATGCCCCCCATCCGCACAATCGAGGAGGTGTGCGTCACGATGGCCTGCTCCGCTAGGGCCTGATCCGCAGCGTAGTCAGAGCCAAAGATCGCCAGCAAAAAACGGGCCTGGGGGCCCAGTCTATAAGCGAAATCAGCCATTGCGTTGGACAAGCCTGAAAGAAAAAATAATCCAACATAAAGCCCCGCGCGTTCCGGCGGAATTCGCCGGCTGGTCAGTACAAAATAACCTGCGATTCCGGCGAAGATGTAGTAATATTTTTTCCCACCGTAGGTATCTGAGCCCAACGCGTGCACGCCGATGCCGCCAGTCAACATGGCGGTTCCCATAATTACGACCAAAAGCGCCAGCAGAGGCTTGGTGATGGAGGGGACATTCAGAAATTTGGCCTTTGCGTTTACCGCTCGACTTAATACGGCGATCAGCAGGCCGCCGAACGCCAAAACAGACCAAAGGGCCGGTCGGCCCGGGAAAAATATCGGCGCAATCGACGCATTCCAACAGAAGACCAGCATCGGGTAATACCACCGCAACATCAGCGGGACGCAAAGTACCGCGATCACCAGTACGACCACCGCGATGCTTCCCAGCTCCATCGGTTCGGCCAGAAAATATCCGATCAGCACCGCTAGGGGGAGCGAGAGGCCCATGATCACATGCGTCTTTGGGATGTTGATCGTATTGGCCATTTTGCAACGGTAGCAGAACAGAGTCGGGCGAATGCCGCAATCCTTTTTGCGGGCTATGGCGGGATTTTTCATCCGTACGAGTGCCGGCATTGGTCGAGCCTGTAAGTTGCGACCCCGGCTTTCGCCTCCAGTTTTCTTGACCCCGCTGGGTATCTGCTTCACCCTGCGAAGACGGCAGCTTATTATGGCACTTGCGCAGAATACCCTCTCCCAATTGCGGCGAATCGCGGGCGCGGACAACGTTCTGACGGATAAGGAAGACCTAATTCCTTATTCGTTCGACGGCACCGCCGCCTTGCGGCAGATGCCAGGCGGCGTGGTATTTGCGACGACCACCGCGCAGGTGGTGGAGATCCTGAAGTTTTCCAATGGTGCGCGAATTCCGGTGGTGACGCGTGGCTCCGGCACCGGGTTGAGCGGCGGTAGCTTGCCGGCTGCAGAGTGCATCGTCCTTTGCTTGGCGCGCATGGATAAAATTCTGGAATTGGATCGCGCGAATCTCACCTTGCTGGCCGAATCGGGCACGACAACGCTGACCGTAGCCGATGCGGCGAACGCTGCGGGTCTTTTTTATCCGCCTGACCCCGGTTCGATGAAGATTTCGACTATCGGTGGCAATGTCGCGGAAAACTCAGGCGGGCTGCGAGGACTCAAATACGGAATCACGCGGAACTACGTGATGGGGCTTGAGGTGGTGTTGCCGGATGGCGAAGTGCTATGGACCGGCAACAAATGCGTAAAAGATGTCGCCGGGTACTCGCTACGCGATTTGTTCATCGGCTCGGAAGGCACATTGGGCGTCATCACAAAGGTGCTGCTCAAACTGATACCAAAGCCAGCCGCCAAGAGAACGATGGTCGCCACGTTCGCCCAAATGGATCAGGCTGCGCAGGCGGTATCCGACATCATCGCGGCGCAGGTTATTCCATGCACGCTGGAATTTCTTGACCGCACCACCATTCATTGCGTTGAGGATTTTGCAAAGGTGGGTTTGCCTCTCGATTGCGAAGCGCTGCTCTTGATGGAAACCGACGGGCATCCCGCCGCCGTTGCTGATGAAGCGGAAAAGATGCAGGTGATCGCGCGAAAAAACGGGGCGCTTGAAGTCAGGGTGGCAAAGGACGAGACGGAAGCCGTCAAGTTGGCCACCGCCCGTCGCAGTGCCTTCTCCGCGCTGGCGCGTCTGGCGCCGACCACCATCCTCGAGGACGCTACTGTGCCGCGGAGTGAACTGGCGAAGATGATCCGCTTTGTAGATGCGGTGGCAAAAAAACACAAACTGCGCATCGGCACATTCGGTCATATGGGCGATGGCAATCTGCACCCAACGTTTCTTACAGACGAGCGTAACAAAGAGGAGATGCATCGGGTGGAAGAGGCGTTCAAGGAAATCTTTAATGAAGCAATACGGCTGGGTGGCACCATCACGGGGGAGCACGGCATCGGGATTGCGAAAAAATCGTTTCTCCCGAAATTTGCTGGTGATGCCCAAATGCGGGTCATGCGGGAATTGCGGCGGGTCCTTGATCCCAACGGCATCCTTAATCCCGGTAAGATGTTTGATTGAGTGAATCCGCCATTGCCCATGCCCATCGCCTCACCGGGCGCTCCGCGTCATTCGCATTTGAAGGACTTGGATTACTCCGTGGTTCAGCAATGTATGCATTGCGGGCTATGTCTGCCCACGTGTCCGACCTATGACGCCACGAAGGTGGAACGCAACAGTCCGCGAGGCCGCATCTCGCTTATGCGGGCAATTGCCGACGGAGAGTTGGAAGCGACGAAGGCGTTTGCAGAAGAAATGTATTTCTGCCTGGGTTGCCTGGCTTGCATGACGGCCTGCCCGGCGGGTGTGAACTACGCGGAATTGTTCGAGCACGCGCGCGCCGAAGCGGAAGCCAGCGGCGTGCTGAGTTCGCCGAAGCGAAATCTCATTCGTGCCTTTACTGTCCGCTGGTTGTTCATGGATTTGAGCCGTTTGCAGTTGCTCGGTCGCGCCATGCTGCTGTATCAGCAATTGGGTTTGCAGACATTGCTGCGGCGCAGCGGCATACTAAAATTATTTCCCAAACGATTGCGCGAATTAGAGGCGATGACGCCGGATATTCAGGCCAAGTTCTCGGCGGATTTGATTTTGCCGGTGACTCCCGCGTTCGGCACAAAACGCTATCGCGTGGCCATGCTCATCGGTTGCGCCCAAGACCTTATCTTCAGCGATATCAATTTTGATACCGTGGAAGTGCTATCGCGCAACGGCTGCGAAGTGATCACGCCGCCGGAGCAACTTTGCTGCGGTTCGCTGCACGCGCACAATGGCGAATGGGAACTGGCGCAACAACTGGCACGGCAGCAACTCGATCAATTCCCCCCGGAGCAATTCGACGCGATCATCACCAACGCCGGCGGATGCGGCTCCCATCTCAAGCACTATCACAAACTGCTGGCTGACGATCCGATCTATCGCGAGCGCGCGGCGTTGTGGGACCGCAAGGTCAAGGACATCCACGAGTGGCTGGCGGAGATCGGAATTCAACGCCCTCTAAATGGCGGGCCTGAGCAGGTGGTTACCTACCACGAATCCTGTCATTTGTGTCACGGGCAGAAAATCACGTCGCAGCCCCGGCAGTTATTGAAAGCCATTCCCGGCTTGAAGCTGGTGGAACTGACGGAGAGCGCGTGGTGTTGCGGTAGCGCGGGCATCTACAATATCGTCCAGCCGGAAATGGCGGGCCAGCTCCTGGACCGAAAGCTCAAACACATCAAAACCACCGGAGCGACGACGGTGGCCACGGGCAATCCCGGTTGCCTCCTGCAAATCATCAACGGAGCCCGCGAACAACAGATGCCACTGCGGATCGTTCACCCCGTGACATTGCTGGCGGAAGCCTATCGCCGCTCGAACTGAAGTTTCCTAGCCATTAATTTTATGCGTACCCTGTCAGAAATCGTATCGTTGCTGATTAATCCTGGCGTGGTCGCCATTGTGCGCGCGCAGCAATCAACGCAGGTCGTGCCGCTTTTCGAATCGTTACTGGCGGGCGGAGTGAATGCCACTGAGATTACCATGACCACACCCAATGCGCTCGCGTCCATCCGCGAAGCGTGCGCGAAGATTGGCGAGCGCTCACTGATTGGCGTCGGTACCGTCGTGACGCCGGATGACTGCCGTGCGGCGATCGACGCTGGTGCGGAGTTCATTGTGACGCCGATCTGCCGTCCCGAGCTGGTCAAAATCGCGCACGCATCGGGCCGCCCCATCATGATGGGCGCCTACACGCCCACTGAAGCGCAGACGGCGCATGAGGCAGGGGCGGATTTTGTGAAAATTTTTCCCGCGGACACGCTTGGTCCGGCATATATCAAAGCATTGCGCGCGCCGTTGCCGCATCTTCGCCTTGTCCCCACCGGCGGTGTGGACGCGAAAAACATCGGTGAATTTCTCAACGCTGGCTGCGCGGCGGTGGGGGTGGGCTCCTCCCTCGTTTCGGCGAAAATCCTGCTGGAAGCCAACTGGTCGGAACTGACCCGGCGCGCCACTGAGCTGGTGGGCGCAGCTCGTCAGGCGCGCAAAGGCTGACGAGATTTACCTGGGAAATTCCGCTTTGAAATTTTCCAGGCGGACTTTAATTTGAGGTCGTGAATCCTTCGAACCTTCGCGTGCGCCGCGCGACGCTGGATGACATCGGTCAATTGACCGCTATCTGGCAATCCATGCATTTTCCCGTCGAGGAGCTGGCCCGCCGCATCACGGAGTTTCAGGTGGGCGAGGATGGGGAAGGCCGCGTGTTGGGGGCGATTGGACTGCAGATTTCCGAAAAGCAGGGTCTGGTTCACAGCGAGGCGTTCGACGATTTCGCGCACGCGGACGAGCTACGTCCAAAAATTTGGGAGCGTCTGAACGCTGTCGCCACCAATCACGGCTTGCTGCGATTGTGGACGCGGGAGCAGGCACCGTTCTGGAGTCGTTGCGGACTCGAAAAACCGGAGCCCGAAGTGATGGCCAAGCTGCCGGTTGCCTGGCGCGGGACCGTGGATGGCTGGCGGACCGTGAAGCTGAGAGAAGATGTGGAGGCGATTCTCGCACTCGACTCGGAGTTTTCGATGTTCATGCAGGCCGAAAAGGAGCGAACGCAGCGCACCTTGCAACAGGCGAAAATGTTGAAGTACCTGGCCACTCTGATTGCTTTTTTTGTGCTGGGCATCGCCATTGTCGGCATCATCCTGCTCATCCGCAGAAATCCGCACATCATACCGCATTGAGCGGGAGGCTACTCGTCGATCCGGTAAAGGCTTGTGCGGCTGCGAAGAAATAGCGAATTGCCGGAGACTGCGGGAGCGGCCATAAAACCATCCCCAAGTTTGTTCTCGGCGAGCTTTTTAAATTCGCGGCCCGTGGCGATCACCGTCGTCTTGCCATCTTCGCTGAGGAAATAAATCTTTCCTGCCCCCGCAAGTGGCGCCGCCGAGTAGTGGCCGCCGATGCGTTCAGTCCACACGTTTGTGCCGGTGACGGCCTCCCAACAAGTGGCGGTGCCGTTGTCGTCGATCGCGTAGAGCAAATCATCCAGCCACAGGAGCGACGGCTTCTTCGGCGCGTTGTGTTTTTCTTTCCAAGCCACTTGCAACTGGCTGTCAGCCGACCTGGGCGTGTTGGCGTCGATCATCTCGCCCGGTTTCCCCGGTCGAATCGCCAGAATTTGACCGGATGAAAATCCACTCGGCACAAAAATCAGGCCGTGACCGACTACCGGTCGCGTACAGCCGGAGTAACTGGTGCGCTCTTCCACCCGCCAAAGTTCCTCGCCGGACATGGGGTCGTAAGCGTAAAGCGCTTTCGAGCCCTGGCTCAATAAGGTGGGGCGGCCCGCCAGCATGGCGACATGGCAGGTGGCGAACGCCTTGCGATAGTCGCCGTTCATCTCCGGTTTGCCATCAGGGCCAAGGTCTTTGAAATCTATGGACCGTTTGGTCTCCCAGACGGTGCGGCCGGTCCGTTTGTCCAGCGCGAGGAGAAACTGGTGATCGCTCCCGTCGAAATTCAGGATGACGAGATTGCTGTAAAGAATGGGTGAGGAACCGGCACCGCGATAATGATTACATTCGATATCGCGACGCGACCAGAAAACCTTGCCGTTCTCCGTGTCGAGGCACGCCGTGCCCGGTGAACCGAATGTGACATAAATTCGTCCGGATTCGATTGCGGGGGTTGGCGAGGCATAGGAATTGAAAACGTGCGCCGCCTGCGGTTTTTCCACGTCGAACAGCTTGACGTCGCGCGTTATTTTTCCACTCTCGCGATCCACCGTTACGACGCAAAGTTCGCGGCCGTCCTCCGTGGCGGTGGTGAGCCAGATATTTGTGCCCCAGATAACCGGGGACGACCATGCCTTGCCGTGAATGGGCGTTTGCCAGGCGATGTTCTGTTGCTCGCCCCAATGAAGAGGGAGGTGCGCGGCCGTGGAGACGCCATCGCCGTTGGGTCCGCGAAACTCGGTCCAATTAATCTCGGCGGCGGACAGCGTCCAAGGGATAATAATACAGACGAGAACCCGTTGAAGGCGAGGAAACATGGGGGTCATCCTTGGAAACCTATCGCTTCGCGCTTTCGTACCACTGTTTGTCCGCAAAATCCATAAATACCGTCCAGTCACCGACGGTCATCGAGTGCTTGCCTTCGCGAATATAGAATCCCAACGGGCTGCTTATTAAGGTGCGCAACGGAGGCATTTGCTTTGTGGCGAGGCCTTCGGAGCCCAGAAAGCGATAGACGGGATCGGCGGCGAGGAGCACGTCGAACTGTCCGGAGGGGTTTGACCATTGGTCATCCTCCGCGACGGAAAAAAGAACGGGTCGCGGCGCGCAAAGTGCCACGAGGCAATTCTGGTCGATGGGCAACCGATCGGGTTCGTCATTGAATTCCTTGAACTTCGCGTTGAACCAATGCGGGAAGCGGCTGTTGATGGCTTTGACCGACTCGCCCACTTTCCCACGACTGGGCGCGGTGCCGCCGCAGCCAGCCTGATGCGGGAAAGCCATGGCGATTCGCTGATCAAAAGCGGCAGCCAGCATCGCCGCCTTGCCGTTGCGGGAGTGACCAACCACGGCGATTCGTTTCGGATTTAGCCGGGGGTCCATTTCGAGATAGTCGACACAGCGACGAAATCCCCAGGCCCACGCAGCGATGGTGCCTCGGTTGGTGGGATTGTTTACCGCGGAGTTGCCGTTGGCCAGCGCGGCGTAAATGCCGGTGCTCGCCTCAGCCTGGTCGGGGTCCACATCGCCCTGGTAAAACGCGGCGAATGCATATCCACGGCGAACCATCTCCGCGAGGGGCCAGTTCGTGGCCTGCGAACCGCGGGCGTCCTCGGTGGCGACATTGTTGGTGCAACCGGGGCATCCTTTCCCCATCCAGCTTCTAGCCAGCGGGACGCGGGGATCTTTGGTGAGGGCATGATTGCCGCAAAAATTCAACGCGAGGAATACCGGATAATTCGAGGCGCCGGAGGGCGGCGGCGCGTTCGGGATCACCACCATCAAGTCAATTCGCGGGGCATTGGTCAGTTCGGAACTCAGAGTGACGATTTTTAACGTCGCCTGTCCGTCGAGGAAGTCATGGTCTTCGCGCTCAAGCACAGCCAACGCAACACCGGGGGTGGGCGGCAGGGTTCCATAAACGTAATGCTGAAAGAGCCTCCGTAGTTCCGGACGGCGTTGGTCATTCCATTTTGCCTGGGAGGCGACCTTCGTCCCGTCCATCATTACGAGCGGATCGGGCAGGGCGGCTTGCTTCGGCAACGCGGCAAACGGCGGGAATGAATTAGTCGTCGCGAAAGCCGTGGACGCTGTGATCAATGCCGCCATGAACAGCAGCGTGGCGCGGCGAGGGCTGAAGCTGATGGGTAATCGGTTCGGAAGCATAGGCGAAATCCGGAATATCGGAATTTCGCCCCGGACACAAATTTTAAATCCAGCGGCTATTCACAAACCAATTGTTCCTGGGCGTTGACGCGGCTGGTGGCCGCGCCCAATGAAGCACTGGCCTGGCGATACAGGCTGCCAAAGGTCACCTGCTCCGGCCGGGGCGGCGGGGCCGGCTGCCAGTCGCGGGCGCGGTCCACGATTTCGCGCATGCGGTCGAACCACCAGCGGCGAGTATTGGGAGCGACCTTACTTCCGCGAGCCCGAGCGGCGCGAAGTTGTTTCGTTTCGAGGCTGAGTTCCATTTGTGCGTCGATCATATATTTAATCTTTCAGTATTTGCGCACACCTTAAAACAGGGGGTGGGACATTTACTGTCCAATGGTAGAAAAGATTTTTGGCGGCTCCGGGGCTTCGGTTTGGTGGCCGGGGGGAAAGGTTACTCAGCCGGATGACGACACGCTGGAGGGAAGGAGAGAACTCAAGCCCGCGAATGGGGCTGAAGGGCGGAGGGACTGTTCAATGCCTGAGCATTGACGTCGCGCTCAATAGTAGCTCATGAAATCGTCGAGATCGCCCAAAGGTCGTTTGAAAGTGTCCTTGGCCGGCGCTTCCACCAGCACGTGCGCGGTGTCCTTCACACTGCCTGAGGCCAGCGCGATTGGCAGGCTCACCACAAATAACGCGGAGCCAATGATCGTGGCGGCGAAGGAGATTGGACGGGCAACCACGACATCCACGGCTGTGGCCATCGGCCCGCCGCTGGCCGCCTGACTTTGGGGACAAACCACCGGGGCGATCACCAGACCGCAAAGGACGAGAGACAGAAATCTGGTTTTCATGGTGCGCCGACGAGGGTTGCAACCGAGCTGGTGGATTGTCCTGCTCATGATGAAATCTAGGAGCCGAAGTCCCAGGGTGTCAAGCGGGAGATTGCCACCCTTTGAGAAAAAACCAATGAGAATGGGCTATCTCGCGGCGGACTGATTCACGGATGCCTGGGCCTTCTGGCTCGAAGAATTTGCCCGCAAAAATCCGGAGTTCAGCGCCCGCAAATTTTTCAAATGAAAGTCGATCGCAAATCGGTTGCTATTCTGCTGACTTTCATCCGCCTGCCGCTGGTGCCAGGCGATGAGTTCGTTGGTGGATACCGTGAAAGCCGTGGGATACTTTTCGCGCAGAGATTTCCAGATGGTGTTGAAATTCGGCAGAGAGGCGGCGGTGGATTGATTGTTTGCGGCCGCCATGCCGCCGGAGAGTAACGTGTCGAGAAGTTCGAGGTCTGCCAGCGGCCGCTTGTCCTCCAGTGAGGGCCATATCCATGCTGAATCACCGTTCGACATGGCCGTGACCACCGTTGATCCGTCGCCCAGAAACATGGCTCGGTTGGATCGCGCCCGATGATTCAATGGCGGTGTCAATGAGTCGCCGGTTTCGGCATCCCAGATCCGGATGGAGCGGGCGCATTTGGTTACGACCCAGCGATCGTTGGGACTGAATGCGGCCATGTAAACCACGGCACCATGTTTGAACACTCTAAGCCGCTGTCCGCTTGCTGTATCCCACAGGATGGCGGCATTATCCTCCCCGGCAGTCACGACACGACGTCCGTCCCCGCTGAAGGAAGCCCAAAGCACCCCATCGTCGTGCATCAGCGGGGGAACAACCAACCGCCCGCTTTTTGTATCCCGGATTTGCGCCGAGCATTTAACGAGCCCGGGTTCGTTGCCGCACATCACAAACCGTGAGCCGTCCGGGCTGAATTCAAAGTGTGTCAGCAGGATGGGCTTGCCCGTCTCGGGTATCACATTTGTCACCGTGTCGTAGAGTTGACTGCCTGAGGCAACGTTCCATATTTTGACGACGCCCTGGCTGATGCTGGCCATCGTATTTCCATCCGGGCAGAACGTGACTGAGTCAACCTTTCGTTCATGATTCATGGAGCGCAGCGGCTTCCCGGAAGATACGTCCCAGGTTTGAATCATTTCGCCATTCAGGGTCGCGAGCCATTTGCCGTTTTTATGAAGTGCCACGTTGCCCAGCCCATTGGTGCTGGACACATGAAAACTTGCGCCGATTCGTTTTCCGGTCAGGGCTTCGCGAATTTCCACGGTTTGGTGGTTGTCAACGCCCTTTTCGGTGGGCGGCGCCGCGGTCAGGATGTAATTGCCGTCGTAGTTGAACACCGCTTCCATGGGGCTCGGGCCGAGTTCCATCAATGGCGATATCGCACTCCGGGAAAGCGTGTCATGAACGGTTATGGTGTTGTTGGTGGCCACCAGGTAGCGCCCAAAATCCCTGCTAAAAGTCTGGGATAGACGCGTCGGTTCGCTGCCAGCCGCAGCGAGGTCCCAAACGCGGATGGTGCCGTCGGCACAAGATGTGAGGATGCGATTGCCGTCCGCGCCGAAGACAGCCTGGGTAACACGCTCTCCGTGCCGCAAAATAGGATTGAACGGCAGGGGCTCCAAAGTTTCGGCCGACCAGAGCCGGGCGGTATGATCAAGACTGGCCGTAAGAATCCACCGGCCATCTGGACTGAATTGTGCGCTCCACACGCCATCATCGTGCTTTAAATCGGGAAGGATTCTGCGGCCGGTTTCGACGTCCCAAACGCGCGCGCGATGATCGTTACAGGCAGTGACAACTCGTTTACCGTCCGGGCTGAAGGCGGCGTAGTTGACCAGTGCCGGGTGCGGCAACACCAGGCGATGGCGGCTTGGGATGTCCCAAATGACGGCGGAGAAGTCGTTGCCGGTGGTGACGATTTTATGGCCATCGTCGCTAAAGGCGGCGTAAGTCAACCCCAACGGGCTATCTTCCCGGACAAATGGCGGTTCCATTTGCCAGGTATTCGTATTCCAGATTCGCGCCACGCCATCCGTGCTGGCGGTTACTATTCGGGAACCGTCGCGACTGAAGCGGACGCTGGTCACCTGCCCCCGCTGCTTGAATCGGGTTAACTCCGTCAACGTGGCCGCGTCCCATACGGTGTTGCTGCCGTTCCACCCTGCACACACGATGAGCCTTCCGTCCGGGCTGTAGGCCGCGCCATTTAAATAGTGTTCCCCGGCAAAAGCAGACCCGTTTGTGTGACCTGTCTGAATATCAAAAACTTCGGCGGCGCCAAAGTGATGAAAGGCCAGCACTTTGTCTTCTTGCGGGCTGAATTCAACCCCGTAAACCTCAGGCCCCGCAGGCCACATGGCGCTGATTTTCGGACAGTCGGCAAGGATGGCGCCAAAGCGCAACCGATGCACGGCTTCGGACCGGGAGCTGCTCCGGTCCAGTCGCCACGCATCAGCGAAATAAGGCAGCGCGCCGCTAAAATCGCCCGCTTCCGCGGCGCGGTTGCCATAGGCGACGTTTGCGCCTACCTGTTGCTGGCGCGCTTCATTGGCAATATGCCATTCCCGATAAAAATGAAAGGCAACGAATCCGACGATGAGCAGGGCCGCAGCCGAAACCAGGGCGGCCCGTTTCAGGTTGGCAATCCGGCGTTCCAAGGCCCGCAGACGTTTGATCGATTTGCCATTCGTGAGAAGCAGCAGCTCGGCGTGCAAATCGCCCGCGGTCTGGTACCGCCGGGCCGGATCACTCTTACAGGCACGAAGGACGACTTCGTTGAGTTCCAGAAATACCTCGTGGTCGGTGGCCCGGTCCCACTGGGTCGGCAATTCCGGAAAATCCTGTCGATCCCGCCCCGTGCTGGCCTCGTACAGCACCTTGCCCAAGCTATAGACATCCGCCTGCGGTGCGCCGGGGCCCTCGGGGGGAATGAATCCTTCCGTGCCGACATACGAGCGCGCTTCCTGGACGTCGGCCACCAACCCGATGTCCGCCAGCTTTGGAGAGCCGTTTACAAAGATGATGTTGGCCGGCTTGATATCGCGATGAACCAATCCCCGCTGGTGCAGGTCGGCCAGCGCCTGGCTCAGGGCCAGCCCCAGTTGCAGGCATTCCGCGGCCGGCAGCTTTCCGTGGCGTTTTATTTCACCAGCCAGGGTCTTGGGAAAATAATTCTGCGGATCAATGGATTGTTGCGTGGAATGGTCATCCCCCAGTTCCATGATGTAATAAAAATATCCCTCCGGCTCATTAATGCCGATGTGAAGGACATCGATAAATCCCTCGTGCAATCGGGAAATTGGCTCGAATTTCCGAATGCCGGACAATTCGCGCTCAAATGGCTTTTGGTGGTCAAAGGATTTGCGATAGACGATTTTGACCGCCCGAAACATTCCCATTGTGCTCCGGGCCAGCCACACTACCCCGTAGCTGCCCCGGCCGATGCAGCGAATCAGTTCGTGATCTGGAATGGTTGGAGCAGGGGGGGCTTCGGCGACAGGGATCGTGGCGTTCGGACCGGCCGGTTTTTTTGCCAGCTTCTTGGTTGAATCATCTTGGTCCATTCTATCGGCCCTAGCGGACACAATGAATTAAACCGCTGGATTCATCCTGCGGCAATTTATTTTTATAATTGCAGAAAACCGGCGCCCGGCCGCCAAGCGACGGTACCTCAATGCGCGTGCAATTCCGTGGAAGGTCGTATTCGGCCGTAATTTCGCGCGACGCCGTGCTCCCCGCCGAAATTTTCAAAATCGACTTTCCAGGCGGACCTCCATGGAGCCAGGAGAACCGACGCTCCCCGCCGGGATGATTTGGATTTGAAGCTTGGGGAGTTGGGACCTTTCCGACGGCGCGCGCGGTTCAGTGTGCCATCCCAGTTCTTTCGCAGCTGGATCAGGTGGCGCCGGCATTCCTCCTCCAGCCAGAAACCGGCGATACGTTTATTTTGGGCCCAAAAGTCCCATTTATCGCGGTTGCGATGTTGAAAAACTCTTCGCCTTTGAAAATCATGCTGGCACATCGTGTCTTCCAGTGCTTGGATCGGGTGCGGCACCAAAGCATAACGGGTCTTCAGTTTGCGAAAAGCGAGGTGGAACGTTTCCTTGTCGCCGTGCAGGTATTGATAATAGAAATCGGACTGTTCGTTAAACCAGAGGCTGAGACACAAGGCGCCCCAGCAACAGGATTTATCCACCAGGATCTGGCCGCTTTCGAACTCGCGCTCACGGGGTGGGCGTAGTCCGCAACTGCGCCAGATCGAAAGTAGTTTTTCGTTTTTTATGGTGTCAAAGTCCGGCCAAAAAATCGCGCCCATATCTCGAAATTCGGGAGTGTCGAAGAGGTATTCCGGATTGGCGACGGGGACGTTGTCGGCGTCCAGCAGCAGGACCTCCTTGAAGCGTGAATAAAGCAGGGCGTAAGGCTTGAGTTCCCAGCCGCCCAGCCGCCGTGCGGGGAATTTTCTTCGCTGGACACTGGCATCAACGCACTCCACACCCAGGGGGGCGACCAATGCCTTCATTGGTTCGGTAATTTCGCGGTGGTTGCGATACCAGAGTTGAATGGGCAGGCGGCACCCGAGATCGCGAAGCATGTTGATGCAAATCCACGCATTGGTGAAGTAAGTTATTCCACCAGCGCAGACGACGATCCCGCGTCCCTCAAAATGGGCGGGATACTTCGGGATCGTGGGGATGAACTGATCACAAGCCAGGCCGGCGCTTTGTAGATTTAATGGCTGACGATCATACGTGTTCCTTTGCGTTGCCCACACGCCCCGGCGCGCCGCGCGGGCTTCCCGAGGTGTGAGGTAATTAATCACGCCACCGTCAAAATAGAGCTCGATTCGCCGGATGACTTCGTTCGCGGAAATCATGTCCATGCAACGCGGCAGGCGGTTCACGACGTTGACACACAGCGAATCTGCTCGGTCCCTTGCATCGCCGTCGCCCAGCGGAAAAGCACGGTCGCGCCAGCAGCCTCCGTTCACGCAACAGCGCAAGGCGCCGTTCGTATGGATGTATTGATGATCGGGATAAGCCTCCCAGTGGACGGGTTCGCGGCCGCCCGCGACGACGACGCATGGCCGATTTGCCGGTTGACCGGTGCGCACTGGCACCGCGGCGGCGAGGTGCATGAGGCTCGTGACCGAACAAAGCACGCCCTGCGCGTGATGTACCAGACGCACCAGTTCACGGAGGGTCGTTTGTCCGCGCAGGTCAATGGCGCCATCCAGTTTCGGGTGATGATCACCCCGATGGCCGACCTGCACGAACTGTATTCGGCCGCGAAAATGGTCCACCACCCGCTGATAGCGCGCTGTTTGCCACCATTTGATGGTCAGATCGTATTTGCCTCCCGCGGCGATGATCCAAAACGGTATCGCCTGGCGCGTAACCTCATGGACCTGGGAATACCAGCCGAGTTCCGCGGCGGAAAGATGGATATCCCCCTTGAATCGCGTCGGCTGGATGGCAAAACCCAGGTAATCGCTTAGAAACGCCGTGAAACCGTGCAGGCAGTGATAGGGCGCCTCGTTGCTGCTGTCGATCAACGGATATGCGCAATCGATGATTTTCACCTCCGGATCCTTTTCGTCCAACGGCGTAAGGTGTGGATTGTGTTCCCAAAGTTCGAGGCATGACGTGCGGACATCGGTGAGAAATTTACCCGGGTGACACCGATGCAAATCGCGCACGGCGGCCGTCAACATCACAATGTCGCCGGCCGCGAGGGAGCATCTCAAGATCAGCTTATTCACCGGCGTCGCCGTCGAGCAGGGACGTCTGTTGCGCGCTTGCATTCGATTCACGTCGCCGGATGCTGATTGGGCTCCCTAGTCTTCGGGGTGCGGCACAAGATTGGGGCTTGGACTCGGACTCGGCCCCCGGCCGAGACTCAGCACGGACTTCGCGCGTCGGGTGGGCTTGGGGCTATACCCGGCGCGAATCCTGGTTTTCTGGGTGGTGACACGTTTTTGTTTTTTCTTTTTTGCTGCCATAGGGAGTGAGTTTTCCGTTAGTGTTAATGCTGTCGGGCAGGTGGCGCGGTAGGAACGCGCCGGCCTGGTTTGCCCGGGGTGGGCGGTAAAATCATTCGCACGAGCGGCGTTCCCAACGTACTCGCCGCGCGAGTTTCCTCAGGATTTTCCGTCTCGTTTCGTGCATCGCCCGTCGCGTCTGGTTCACCGCGCGCGGAAAGCAACGTAAGTCGCGAAAGGGACACGACATCGCCTGCGAATTCAAAGGGGGTAATTTAAAGGCGCTCATAAATATGAAATTTCCTCCCGGCGCCGCACCTTAGCTTGCGCGAGTCTGCAGCAACGTGAGTTCCTTTTTGATCAGCCGGCCGACCCGATGTTTTACGAGATAAACCTTGCCCGCGCTGACATTCAACGCCTTGGCGATGCGCGCCACCGGCCAGCGTTTGAAGACGCACAGGTCGAAAATCTGGTAGTGTTTGGAGTCCACTTTTCTTTTCACCCGATCCACCGCGGCGTCCATGAGGTTGCGGTCCCACTCCTCGTCCCAGGTCGTTTCCAGCGCGATGCCGGCCGGGTCGGGAATGCGTTCGATTATTTCCGTGCGGGTGGACGTGGCGGATTGATGATGACTTTGGTCCAGGCCGCGCTGACGCTTGCGAAATTGATCGGTGATGCGCCACCGCGTGAGTTGCAACAACCAGCCTTTGAAGGAACCGGTGGCCTTGTTGTACTCAAATTTGGACATGCTTTTGGACACCGAAATGATGGTTTCCTGGACCACGTCCTGCGCTTCCGCGTCCGTCAAACCGGCCTTGACTGCCGTGTTGTAAATCAAACGCCAGTAGGTTTCGAAAAAATCCCGCCAGCCGTCGTGGTCGTCCCAATCCTTGAGCCGGCTCAACAGCGATTGCCGGGTTGGAATCAGCGACTTGATGCCTTTCACGTCTTCAGTGAGCGTTTCGTTGATCATTTGCCTCTCTGTAATACGTATGCTCCAGCGTTTTTCTTTCAACAAGTTTTTTCCAGCCGCTTTCACCCCATTTTTTTGGCCGGTACGACCGGGAGAAATAGCCAGTGAAGATTTTTGAAAGATTCGTCCACCTTCCTCCGTATTACGGTCGAAGGCCAGTTGTCTCAGCGAGTGGCGGCTGGTCTCCATCGCGAAGAGCGAAGGAGTGTGGGGGAGGGGATGAAGACGGGGAGACGCCGCTGTCCGGTTCGCCGGGCGGCGGCCTTTTCTCGCTTTCAGGCTTGCGGAAGAGCCAGCTTCCTCGCCAGAGGCGCCACGCTTCCGCGAGCGTTCGCTTATCAAGTCCATTTTCGGCGTGGACGGCCCACGAACGGCGTCACGCTCCAACCATCCATCCAAGACCGCCCGGCGGGTGTTCTCCGGCCCGATCTTTGGGTTCGTTTTTCCGTCGAAACCGCTCAAAATATTCATAACCATCCTATCCCAAATCATTTGTAAATTTCCGGGTTGGGTTCGTTTCGTAAAATTTACATTTTCGGGAACTTCCACCTCGCGCCAAAAAACCCTACTGCGCAACGGCGCGTAACCCAGCGCAACATGCCGTAACCCTCCGCGACTTGGCCGAACCAGACCCCTTCCAAGGCGTTCCCACCTCATTTCAATCACGTTTCGCACCATTTTTTCGCACCCCGAAACGCCGGGCAAGCCGGCCAGCCAAACCAAACCAAGGGTGTTGAAGGGTGTTCAAGGTTCCCGAAGCAGCCTTTCGGACGCTTCAATTTTTCATGGCCTGGCCTGCCATTTCCCCGGTTAACCCTCCGCGCCGGTGCCCACCGGTTTCCTGCCTTAACGCGCATTGGCGTCTCGCAACCGCCGCCGGACCAACGCCCCGTGCCGCCGGCGCCGACCTCGTTGCGGTCAACGCCCGTGCTGTCACCCATCCCATTCAAATGTCAAAGATCATCGCCCCTCCCGTGCCTGCGCTCAGGCCCACGGCGGGACGCCCACACCCCGACCTTATCCCGCGCCTCAAAGAATTTCAAGCAATTTCTAGAAACTTAGTAAAAAATGTTGAAAATGCCGCCGACGCGGGAATGTGCCGGCCCCGTCAGATCAATGATTGCTCCCCCTGCCGGCGACTTTCCCCCTGGCCGGTTGGCGGGAAGTCCCCCTTTCAACTTTATGCTCGTTGCTTTGGTCATGCTTTTTGTGAAGAGTGTTCAGGCCGGAAAATGACTCCCCTATGAACGGCCACAGTAACGCTCGGAGCTTCCGCCTGGCGCGGATGTGCCCGGTGATGCTCACGCTCACACTGCTCTTTCTCGCCGCGCCCCCCGCACTCCTCGTCGGCGCCCTGTTCGGAGGAAATCACCTGTGGATGGTGGCCCTGTTGCTGCTCGCGATCGATGCCTGGGTGTGGCTCCGGTTTCGACCAACCCGGTTTACCGTGGAGGCGAGCGGACTCACCGTGACCTGGCCGCTCAAGCGCCGCGTCGTCCCCCGGGCCAGCATCGTGAGCGCCCGCGTGATCGACCGGCAGGAACTCAAGCGGGAGATCGGCTGGGGGATCCGAGTCGGTGCAGGTGGGATTTGGGGTGGCTTCGGCTGGCTCTGGACGACGCGGCGCGGGGTCGTCCAGATGTATGTTTCGCGAACGGACGAATTCGTGTGGATCGAGCGCGCTGGTGGCCGGCCATGGCTGCTCACCCCGGAGGAACCCGGGAAATTTGTTCGCGCACTCTCGCCTTAGCGAGCGAGGGTGGGAGTTGGAAAAGTAGGCGTCGCGAGAAGCGGCCGAACCGCGTGCCCGCTCTGAGCATTCATTGCGGTGTCATGCGGCCAAGGTTGTTTTTTTGGTGGGGTTTACTTGAAGATTATTTTCGGGGGAACTATTCTGAAACGCGAGGCCTATAAATGAAATCAGTCTGTTTGATAGGCGGACGGATCGTTTATAAAGCCACCGTTAGCCATAAGCAGTGCAATGATAGCTGCGATCAAAACACAGAAGTTCCGGCTTGTTTCCAATCTGGTCGAAAAGGGAATTGAACCGACCCCGCCTTCCGAGCCGGTAGAGGCACTAATGGCTACCCTGGCTCATGAACTCGATGGCGGATTTCCCGTTTGTTCCATGTTCAGCGTCAATGGCCCGCCGGCAGTAATGAGCATCGTTCGCCTGCATCGGATGCGCCATGAGGCTTACTCGCCATAAAATCAGACTTGCTGTCGGTCTGCTGATTTGCGCTGGGGGACTGGCTTTATGCCTTTCTCCCGGCGGACCGTTTCCCCGACTCGCGGACGGTGGTGCCTGGCTGTTGATTGGTGGCATGCTTTGCTTCGTTCCAGAGTTCCGTCTGAGACTTAGCCGGGATTGGTTCGCGTTGGGCTTGGGCTTGATATTCGCGGCATCGGGACTTGAACTTGTCCCCATTTTCAAACCACTGCCTGCCGAAAATAAGCGGTGACTTTTTGGGTCGGCTGGACGGTTTGGTTGACCGTCATTGCGCTGCTCCCCGAGAGTTTTGGAAAGGAGAAAGGACGCCGGGGCGCCACTTTCTCCTCCCGTTTTTCTTGGTGATTTTTTACGCCAACGGCGGTCTGACTTCAAGCCCAACCTGCAGGCTGGGCGCCGTGTGATTCGGGTGCGTGATACACCTCGGCGGGCGTGGCATAGCCCAGGGCCCGGTGCGGCCGATGCTCGTTGTAATTGCCGAACCAGTCGCCCACGCCTCGCCGCAATTCCAGGCCGTGTTCATAACCGCGCAGGTAGATGTCTTCATACTTCAGGCTGCGCCACAACCGTTCCACAAACCGGTTGTCCATCCACCGCCCGCGACCATCCATGCTCACCCGCACCCCGGCGGCCTCCACCGCTCCGACATAGTCGGCGGAGGTGAACTGCGCTCCCTGATCGGTATTGGAAATCAGGGGCGCCTGACGGCCTCGCGCCAAGGCCAGCTGCCAGGCCTGCACGCAAAAGGCCGCTTCGAGCGTATTGCTCAACTCCCAGGCCAGCACAAACCGGCTCCACCAGTCCATCACCGCCATCAGATACATGAACCCGTGACGCATCGGCAGGTAGGTGATGTCCGCACACCACACCTGATCGGGACCCGTAATCGCCTTGCGCCTCAATAAATACGGGTAGATCTGGTGTCCGGGTTGCGGCTGGCTGGTGCCGGGCTTGGGATAGATTGCCTCCAAGTCCATGACTCGCATCAGTCGGCCCACCCGTTTGGCGTTCACCGCCCAGCCCTCCCGACGCAACACCGCCGTCAAGCGCGGGCGGCCATAGACTGGATGTTGCAAATGCAACTCGTCCAGCCGACGCATCAAGCGCAGGTTCTCGGCACTCTCCACACATGGCTCGTAGTAGTAGTTGCCCCGGCTGACGCCCAGGAGCGCACATTGCCGCCGCACACTCAAACCGGCAGTCGGCGACACCAGCGCCAGGCGCTGACCTTTTACAGCCCCAGTTGTCTGGACTTTTTTTTAAGCCAGTCCAGTTCCATCGTCAACTGCCCCACCTTCTGCTCCAGGCGGGCCACTTCCCGGTCGGAGGCTTCGGCTTGCGCCGTGGCTCCGTGCTCAAACACTTCGGGAAGCCGCTCCACAATCGCGCGCTTCCACTGGCTGACCTGCGCCGGATGCACCTGATACTCCCGGGCAATCTCTGCCACCGTCTTGACTCCCGCTAAGGCTTCCAGCCCCACCTTGGCCTTGAAGGCCGGTTGATGTCTTTGTCGCTTCGCTTTCATTTGGTTGTCTGTTCTTTCTACCGCCCACCAGGGCGTTCGTCCAACAGACACCAAAAAGTCTTACTTAACGAGTGGTCCGAATTTCGGGGACAAGCTCAACTTTCGTTCACGGTTGCTGCGGTGTCCGCCCTTTTCGGTTCACGCCCGCACGGCCTGTCGCCGTTTTATGAGTTCATCGGCATTGGGCCATTGATGCTGACCGCAGGTATTTTAGGTGGATTTGAAAAAACACCCGGTTAGCCAGGTGCGGCCGCGCTTGCCTTTTGGATTTGTGAGCGAACATTTATACATTGGTTCGGGCTTCGGCAGCGACGCGCCGGCAGCGCCGTTCGCTGAGCCTGGCCGTTCGTCCTGATCATGAAATGAAGCGTTTCGTCTTGATCTCAAGCCTGTTAATGGTTTTCGCACTGTGCGGTTGCACCGGGCAATGGACGGACGATCCCAGCAACTGGAAGCGGGCGTTCGATGGGAGCCCACCGCCGAATGACGTCACGATTGTCCACTCATTTTACCGGCGCACCAGTTTTCTGCCGAGAGAGCAAGACTGGTGCTTCGAAGTGAAACTTTCGCCGGAGCGACGCAAGGTAATGTTCGAGAGCTTAAATCTGAGGCACCCCACGGAGGGCGAAGCCAGTGTGGTTGAATTACTCAGGAAGAAGGACGTTCAGCCGTCCTGGTTTCTTCCAAAGTCGGTAATAGATTATAACATTTGGATTTCGACAAAAACGCCCGGCGCATACGCAGGCGCATTTGAAGACAAAGAGTCCGGAAATATATTTATAGTGGGCGTTGAGATCTGACTATTTATGATGACACAGCGCCGAACATAGTGTCTGCACCTGTGCGGCCGCAACTTCGGCGGGTCATGCGCGGTTCAGATGACAAGCGGAGACTGCGTCGGCTAAATTACATTTGATTGCATAGTCGCTTGCCTCCATTCCGTCGTGGTATCTCTCGAGACATTGCAGGATACCGACCCGTCGCGCCAAACCCCGTCGCCGCCAGGCCAAATTGAAGTTCTGTCGGGACGATGCGAAACCAGCCCGGGGCAAGTTCGGAACGAACGCCGCCCCGGGTAACCGACGCCAAACAACACCTTCTTTTTTTTAAACTCGTTTTAGCGTACCGGCCGCAAAATGAATTTCCCTCCCTCAAATCGCTCTTGCTTTTCGACGGCGCCAGACGAGGTGCAAGCCGCCGAGGGCGATCAGACTTAGAACACCCGGCTCGGGAACGGCGGTGGCCTCAATGGAAAATTGCGGGAAGGCGTTTCCATCCCTGACCCACGAAAACATCAAACCATTGCCGGATGTCCAGGCCCCAGCTGCATTACCAAGCAGAGTATACCAGCCGCTAATTGGATTGTAAGAATTTGCGGCACCATAGCTCCATTCGTAGGCACCATCGGCCACCGCTGTTCCGGAGGTCAGCACTATGGCGTAAGCATTGGATGGCGCAAACGTGATGGGCGCATTCGGGGTAAAAGTGTAAGCACCGGCGGCCACGGGATCCAGAGAACCGTTAAGCGTTCCAATGCTGTATAGAATTGAAAAGCCGCCTCCGCCGACGGTGTAGATCATGGCCTGCAAGCCGCTCGGATTGCCCACGGTGTTATTCATTGCCAATTCAACAGAGTTGAGCGCGTATCCGCCGGAATTTTTCCCCACATAGAAGATGCCTGCCGCCCACGAATTGCTGCCCACCGCAAGACTACCGACTGAGGACTGTTCCAGGTTGGAGAGGTAAATCGTTCCCTGCGCTGGCAGCATCTTGGGAGCCAGCAGTCCGAACACACCAGCAACAATGGCGCTAATGATTGTCTTTCTCAAATCTCCCCCTTCAATCGGGCTTCGTTTTTCGACGGTGCCACACGAGGTGCAAGCCGCCAAGGGCGAACAAGCTTAAAACGCCCGGCTCGGGAACGGCGGTGGCCTCGATGGAATATTGGGGGAAAGCGCTTGTATTCTTAACCCATGAACCCTGCGAACCATTGATGGAGGAATAGACACCCGCCAGAGTGCTAGGCAGCGTGGACCAGCCCCCGATCGGATCATAGGAGTTTGTGCCCGCATAGCTCCATTGATAGGAGCCACCGGCAACCGCTGTGCCGGAGGTCAGCACGATGGCATAAGGACTATTTCGCGCGAATGTGATGGGTTCAGCCGGGGTGTATGTATAGATGCCGGCGCTCACCGGGTCCAAAGAACCGGTCAGGGTGCCAATACTATATGCCGGGACAGCCCCGCCTCCGCCAGCGTAATAAATCATAACCCGCAAATCAGCGGGATTGCCTGAAGCATTAGCCATCGCCAATTCAACGGAGTTGAGTGTGTAGCCGTCGGGGTTGTTGCCCGCAAAGAATATTCCTGCCATCCACGAATTACTTGCCACAGCAAGACTGCCAATGGATGGCTGATTCAGATTGGACATGTAAGTCGTTCCCTGCGCTCGGAGCACCTGAGGAGCCAGTAGCCCCACCATACAGGAAATGAGGCCGTTAATGATTGTCTTTTTCAAATTTCCCTCCCTCAAATTGCTTTTGCTCTTCGACGGTGCCAGACAAGGTGCAAGCCGCCGAGAGCGATCAGGCTTAGAACACCCGGCTCGGGAACGGGGGTGGCCTCTATCTCAAATTGCGGGAACGCGTTTCCGTTCCTGCTCCAAGAACTACCGCTATAGGTCCAAGCACCAGCAACACTACCAAGCAGAGTGTACCAGCCGCCCGCTGGATTATAGGAGTTTGCGGCCCCATAGCTCCACTCATAAGCGCCATCGGCAACCGCCGTTCCTGAGGTGAGCACAATGGAATAACCGCCACCTGGCAAAAGCGTGATGGGGGCAGACGGCGTAAAAGTGTAAACACCGGCGCTTACTGGATCCAAAGAGCCGTTCAGAGTGCCAACGTAAATAGCGGGAGGGGAATAGCCGCCTGGGGCGGATCGGTAGATCATAACCTGAAGGCCTCCAGGACTCCCCACTGCGTCAATCATCGCCAAATCAACGGAGTTGAGAACATACCCGCCAGTATTTTGGCCTACAACAAACAGCCCTGCCATCCAAGAGTTGCTTCCCACCGCAAGACTCCCCGCCGATGGCTGATCCAGATTGGAGAGATACATCGTTCCCTGCGCTTGTAACGCCTTTGAGGCAAGCAGTCCAAAAGCACAAGCAACGGTGCCGCTAATGATTGTCTTTCTCATATAAACTCATTTTTGCTTAATTGATTATCATTTAACAACGCCGCCAAAACATCCATAGGCGTCCCAAGCCTTAAATCCGTAAAATTCCACCCCCACCGGCTGGGAACTGATGACGGTATGGGTGGTCACTTGCTCTACGCTATTAGTATCCTGTGCATTGGTCACAGTTATCTGCGCCCCGTAGTATCCGCTGGTCCCGATGGGGACGAAGTTTGTCGCATTCACCATTGAACCATCCACCAGGGTATTAGTTATTGCCGACTGTGGTACGATGATGTTCATGTAATTGTGATCAAAACCTCCTTTGGTCTCATCGTAGTAGGGAAGCGAGAAGACGATATTGGTTCGCAAATAGTGGCCGGCGGGCGGTAACAGTATCTCGCAGGGATCTCCAGTTATCCAATCGACGGTAAATCCATTGAAGAAATGCGCGACCTGAATCGGCTGGCTGGCCTTAAATTCCACCGGACCCTCAATTTTCAGCAGGTCAAGGAATTGTCCGGCTTGGATGGTTCCGGCCACCACACCATTAGTGTGCACCTCCGTGTCGCTGAAGGCGGCAAGGACGCGATAAGTATCTCCCCACGTCCGGTCGCCAAATGATAGCGCCAACGTCCGCCTTCCCCACGTATCCACCGGCAGTTGCTCCTGAACTAATGGGTTTCCCGAGGCATGCTCAATGTCGGGCACCCACGCGAGATTCGCCCCCGCAAAGACGCCCACCGGCTTGTCCGAAGTGACCAAGGTTCCGGTCACGTCACCCGTATCGTCCGTGCTGCGGATTTGATATGTCTGACCTTGTTGTAGATTCGTGGTGTACGCGTTGGTGTGTCCGTAAAGGTCAGCAGTGAGCGAAGGCGTTACGTGAACCGTAGTGTTATTCGCCGTGGCCACAATCGCAAATTGGGAATAAGAGTCTGGATCGTTAGGGTCGTTATCCGGCGCAGCGCGAGACATGAGACAGTAGTTGGTTCCCAGCAGCGTCGTCGGATACCCCGTAAAGGATGAACTCAAGTTTACTGAGAAGGCCATCCCATACACAGCGACCCATCCACTGGCAGTGATGTGAATCGCGTTCGTTTCGATCACATCGTACTCGACCATCATCACGCTGGAGGTGAGGGCAATATTCGTTATTGCGCCCGCGTCCAAGGTAAAAGCGTTGGTGATTCCCATTCCGGGAACGGTTACCATCCCGGTGGCACCCAGCGGACTGGAGATGTAAACCGACAAATTAGTGCCCGTAAAATTAACCAAACTGGGAAATACGATCCAGAAGTTGGTGCCCAGGGAAGAGGTGGCGAGGAGGTCGTTGGGCAGACTCAACCGGTAAAAGCGCTGGGGCGAGGTGACGGACACCGTGAGGTTCGTCTGCCCCGGGTCGGTGCGCATCACCCATTGCCACGCAACGGGTGGGGTGAGGTTGGTGCAAGTCAGGAGATCATAGGTTCCCGTGAGCGAGTCCCAATCCCACGGCGGGTGGATGACCAGGGTCGCCGTGCTGTTCGTGGCGAACGGGGCCAACAGCTCGATCCACAACTGGTTGGTGCCATGGCTGATTCCCGAGAACGACATGCCGACGCCGGGGTCGGTGAACCCGTCACCACCGCCGCCTGGCGACGGGGGCGGATCCGTGTCCAGGGTGCTTCCCCGATTCAACGGAGCGTCTTGCAGCCAGGCCTGAAGCCGGGTAACGAAATCGGCCAACTCATCCGCTTGCGCCTCGACGATCGCGGCATAGTCCTCCGTGCCCAAAACCCGGTTCGCGTAGGCCGGGGGGAGCGGACCGACCAGCGATCCCGCCATGTCATCC
>JBGALR010000006.1:0-188132 GCA_044223735.1 Limisphaerales bacterium
CCTTGCTCCGGCTCGTCACCGCTCTGCTGGCCGAAACCAGCGACGAATGGGAAACCGGAAAAATCTACCTCAACATGGAATGCCAAACCTAGCCCTCAGTTCGATGCTCAACAATTTTACAGAAAAAAATTTGCGCCGCCCCGTTGTCCATGGTGGCGACGCGTTCGGGGGTTGTATTTATAGTATTGGTGGAACCGTGAATGCGACGAATTGCATTTTCACAGCCAACGGCGCGGCTGGCGGCGCCGGTCGGAATGTCAGTTCTTTTGATTTTGTGGCCGATAGCGGTGGGGCGGTCGGTGGGGCTTTGTATTTGCAAGGCACCGGCTGGTTTCAAAACGTTGCTTTTATCAACAACCAGGCGATGGCTGGCCTGCTCTTCGGGGGTGCGGAAACTGGAAACGGCGGAGACGGGCTGGGAGGAGCGCTTTTTGCCACCAATGCGCTCGTATTCATCCAGGGAGCCACTGCGCTGAGTAACAGCGCCGCTGGTGGCGGCCTTGCTTATGTTGAACGCGAGTTCGACCAAAATCATGTAAGTGGCGCTGGCATGGGAGGAGCCTTGTTTTTTTCCACCGGTTGTTCGGCTACGATTCAAGGATTTTCTGCCACGGGCTGCTCCGCCATCGGCGGTTTGGGGGCTTACTTTCACATCGGGGGACGCGGCAAAGGCGGGGTCATCTATAATGCCGGTGTTCTTCGGGTCTCGGATTCCGCCTTTTCGCAAAGCCTGAGCATTGGCGGAGGAGCGAGCAACTGGTCTGGTCTTGGCTGGGGAGGGGCGATTTGCTCGGCCAATGAGGTTAGAATTGCCGGGTGTACGTTCGACCACTGCAGCGCCACGGGAGGGCAGGGCGCTGGCTTCGGCACAACCAGCTACGTCGGTGCGCAAGGCGCGGGTGGCGCCATCTGGAGTTTTGGCGTGCTCGCGATGACCAATTGCACCTGCACCGCCAATCTGGCCCAAGGTGGCTCGGGAGCCGGAGCATTGCAGGCCGGGCCCGGGGGTGATGGCAGCGGCGGAGCAGTGGCGATCACCAACTGCACGGCCTCATTGGTAAACGTGACTTTCGCGGGGGATCGGGCTAACGGAGGTTACGGCGAAACTGCGCCCAAGGCTCCCGACCGCGGCGGTGAATTTTATACGACCAACAGCGCGGTGACCTGTCAGAACTCAATCTTTGCAAACAGCACTCTCGGTGGCAACGTCTGGGGCCCGTTGACTGATCTCGGTTACAACCTCTGCTCCGATACCACGGCGAATTTTTCCGCCGTTGGCAGCCTTAACAACACCAATCCTTTGCTCTCAGGTCTGGCCAATAACGGCGGTCCCACGGCGACCATGGCGTTGCTGATTTACAGTCCGGCCTTGAACGTGATCCCCAGCGGCTACCCACCCGTGGATCAGCGGGGAGTCTCGCGACCGCAAGGATCGGCGGCGGATATGGGGGCGTACGAATCGGCCTCCGGACTCATTCCCTCGCCGGTGCTGCTCGCTTCCAGGGCCGGTCCCAATATCTCCATTACCTTCACCGGACAGGCGGCCCTGAGCTACCGCTTGCTGCGCTCAACCAATCTGCAGACTTGGAGTTCGATAGCCACCAATTCGAGGGCCACCACCGGTCTCCTGGAATTTGTTCAACCGACCTACGAGGCACCGCCCGGATTTTATCGGGTGGTGACTCCGTGATCCATTGATCAGGGGATCCATGGAGAGCCTGGGTTGCTGCTTATCAAAATCCCAAGATCAACGGGTTCGCTTTGAATGTGATTGGATTCAGGGGCAAGAAAACTCTCTTTAGTTTCCATGATGCTTTTATGTGCGACGCAATGCAGGTGTCATCAAATCTGACGGCAGACCGGATTAAGGCATTTTGTGCGGCGCTGAACGTTCGCTGCAGCGTCATAGTCAATCCGGCAATCCTCGCGTCCCAGACTGGGTTCATGGGAGGGGACGGTTTGTGATTTTGCGATATGCTGATTGAGCAAAAGAGGCGGGTGGCACGTGGGATAATCATCTCATTTTTCACTCTGGTACTCGTTTACGTGACGCTCGCTCCGCAAATTACAAAAATTCCATTGGGAGATGGTTCGGATGTGCGCATTAGAAAAGCGCCATTTTTGAGGGCCATATTTTCGGAAGCGCACAGTGATATCGCTTATTCGCCAAAAGGTAAAAATGCGGGGGAAATTGTTTTGTGGCAAAGTTTGTTCGACGGTTCGGTGACAGTGATCGCCGCCAGGGAGACAAACGTGTTGTTGTGTCTTTACGATTACGACGTTGATTTTCGCTTGTTCAAAATTAATACCGAAAAGGCTTTCAGTCCGATGGCATTAGACGATGATCTTAAAAGCGTTCTGTTCACCTCTTCCTGGGAGATTCAGAACGGAGATTTCACTGACTGGCAACAGATGCTGGACTATTTGCTGAAAACGCCGCCTGCGTTGTTTGCGAAGCAATCTGTTTCGGTCGGAACGCGGTTCAACCAAACGCCGGAGGCCATCGTCAAGCGGTTGGCCCGGCAGGGAATCAGACCTGATTCGAAATAAATCGACATTCGCCCTCTTTCTTCATCTCCCTCCCGATTAAAACTCGGCAGGCCTGACCGTTCCCGATATAGTGTTGTTTCACAGAAATATCGAAATCAGGATTATGGCCGGCATGTTTTCCAACGATGATCGCGAGCGCGTTCGCGCGGCGAGCGATATCGTGGACGTGGTGGGCTCGTATCTGCCGCTCAAACGGGCGGGCGCGAATTTCGTGGCGCTGTGTCCGTTTCACAAGGAAAAGTCGCCGAGCTTCAACGTCAATCCGCAACGCCAGATTTTTCACTGTTTCGGGTGTCACAAGGGCGGGGACGTCTTCACGTTCGTGCAGGAATACGAGAGCATCGATTTTCCCGAGGCGTTGCGGCGGCTGGCGGATCGCGCGAAGATTCAACTGAGCGAATACAAGGGGCCGGGCGAGCAGCAATCGCGGCATCTCAAGGAAACCCTGCTGCAAATCAACGAACAGATTGCCCAACGCTGGCAGAGCACCCTGGCCAATGAATCGGCCGGGCAGGTGGCGCGTGATTATCTGGCGAAGCGCGGCGTGCCGGAAGAGGCGATCAAGCTGTTCCGGCTTGGCGCGGCGCCGGAGCTTTGGGATGACACGGTGAACTGGGCCACGAGCAAGGGGCACGAGCTGGCGATGGTCGAGAAGGCGGGGCTGATTCTGCGCAAGGAAGGCAGCGATAAATATTACGACCGCTTCCGGGGCCGGCTGATGTTTCCGATTTGCGACGAACAGGGCAGGGTGATCGGCTTCAGCGGGCGGGTGTTGTCCGGCGACGAAAAGACCGCGAAGTATGTCAACTCGCCGGAGACGCCGATTTTCACCAAGAGCAAGGTTTTCTTCGGCCTGGACAAGTCGAAGCGCGCGATTCTTGACGAGAGTTACGCCATCGTTTGTGAAGGTCAGCTTGACCTGATCGCCTGTTTCATGGCCGGCGTGCAAAACATCGTTGCGCCGCAGGGCACTGCGTTTACGGCGGATCATGCGCGCATTCTGAAACGGTACGCGGATGAAGTGGTGCTGTGTTTTGATTCGGATGAGGCCGGGCAAAACGCCGCGGTGCGGTCGCTCGACAGCCTGCTGGCCTCGGGGCTGGCGGTGCGGGTGGCGGTGGTGCCGCCGCCGCATGATCCGGATAGTTTTATCAAGGCGTCAGGGACGCTGGCTTTCAAACAATTGATCGCGAACGCCGACGGCTTTTTCGATTATTACTTGAAACGTTTGTGCGCGACGAATGACCTCACCGTGGACAAGGGACGATTGATCGTGTTGCGCGAAATGGCGCAGGCGGTTTACAAAACCGGCAATCGCGTGCTGATCGACAAATACGCGCAGAAAACGGCGTTGCGTCTGGGCGTCGCGCCGGATGCGGTCCGGACGGAATTTCGCAAGCTCTCGCGCGCACGACCGGTGACGGCCGAGGAGGAAACGGAACCGGTCGAAGTCGCGGCGCCGGCACAGCCGTTGTCCAACACGGAAGATTGGCTGTTGAAGCTGTTGCTCCGGAATGACGAGTTGGTCCCATGGGCGGTGGATTTTTTTGATGAGCATTGGATTCAACATCCGCTGGCCCGGGACATCGTCGCCCGCCGTCTGGCGGCGCAAATGCAGGAGACGTGGCAGAATGTGGCGGTCTTTCTTGAAGAGTTTGAAAGTCCGGAAGCGCGCACGCTGATCACGGAAGCGACGGCGGAGGAAAAGCCGCTGCCCAATCCAAACCAACAGTTGACGGATATCGCGTCGCGGTTGCGCAACGAATTTATCGACCGGGAAATCACGCGGCTTCGGCAGCAGATCAGTCAGCCGGAGATGGGGGACGCGGAGCGGGAAGCGATGCTGCGACAGCAGCAGGAACTGCGGACTTTGAAGCGGCAACCGTTGGTGCCGCGCGCGGACTCGATGTGAACTGGGAAGACAAAAAACCGCGCCGCCCGAGGACGGCGCGGTCACTGCAAAAACTTACTTGGCGCCCTGATCGATCCAGGCGCGGATAACGCCGACCTGTTCGGGCGTCAACGGCGGAATCTTCGCCTTGTTGTCGGGCGGCGGCATGAAACCGTCTTCGTCGCCGAGATGGGCGACACTGAAGAGCAGCTTGCTCTCATTGGCCTTGCCGGGGATGACGACCTTGTCATGCGCCGTGCCTTTGAGCGTGCCTTCCAAGGTTTCCAAATTGAGTTTGGCCTTCGGCTTTTCGCCGCTGTGACACTTCACGCAGGACTTTTCAAAAATCGGCTTGATGTCCTTTTCAAAGGTCAGACCGGTTTTGGTGGAAGCGGGGGGAAGTTTGGAGATGTCCACCTTTTCGTCCGCGGCGCGCGCGCCGAGAGCGAGGGTGAGAGCCGCCGCGGTACACAGTGTTAATGCTAGTTTGGTCATAAAGAATTGGCTGAATTTCGCCGTACGATGGCCGAGGGCCGGAGGGGAGTCAAAAGAATTTGTGCGGGCAAAAGCGGGATTTTTCGCTCGTGGCTTGACGATGCTCAGACCGGGGAGGACGTGACCTAGGGCTCGGCGGGCGCCACGACTTCCACTTCGATGCGTGATGCTTCCAGGCGAAGATAATTCAGCACCACCGGGGCGAGGATCATCCCGGCAATGCCCATCAAGCGTTCACCAATCAACAGCGCCAGCAGGGTCAGCCACAGCGGGTTTTTGATGCGATGCCCGATGATCTTGCTGTTGAGAAAATATTCCAGCTTGTGAATCACCACCAAAAAGATCAGCGATTCCAAAGCCGCGCGGGGTGAAATGGTGAAGGCCACTCCGATGATGATGGCGTTGCTGATGAGGTTTCCGATCACCGGCAGCAGCCCGCACAGGAAGGTGGCGCCGATCAACACCACCGCGAAGGGGAGTCGCACGGCGAGCACGAAAATTGCGGTCAACGTGGTGTTGATGGCCGAGATGACGATCTGCGCGCCAATAACCATGGCGAAGCTTTGGTAAAAAGCGCGGAAGCGTTCCGCAATCGCCTCGCAGCAGACCGCGTATAAATTGGTGCGCGTGCCGGGTTTGGGCGGATCCAGCACGAGCCGTGAATCGAGAAAGAGGCTGATGGCGACCGCGCAGCCGGCGATTAAAAACACAAATTGCACGGTTGCGCCATGGGCGAAATTCGCGAAGCGCCCCATGTACTGCACCTGATTGCTGACTGCACCGAAGGCCAGTTCGCGCAGGCCATCATAATCGGTGAACGGCAATTCAATCTTGTGATCGCTGGCCCACGTGATCATGCGCGGCACGGCGTTCTCCGCAATCTGCGGCAACGTTCGCACGGCGAGGTTGACGAAGTAACCCGCCGCATAAGCGACCGCGCACACCAGCACGAGAAAGAGCAGGACCACCAGCCATTTGCGGAGGCGCGGCGTGAAATGCAGCAGGGTCAGGGCGAGATAGGAAAAAAGCGTGGCGAGCAGCAGCGTCCCCAGGTGCATCCAGCCCGTGACCAGCAGGGTGACGAGCATGAAAAGATACGAGATGCGCGCATATTTCCTCGCGCCCGGCTTGATGGTCTCGACTTGGATCATCCAGCCCGTTTATATACCCGAACGGGCCCGACGCCCAGAACTGTTTTGCGTGTCAGGCCGGCGCTCGGCGAGGGCGCGCGGCCAGGCGGCTTATTTGCCGGCGACTTTCTTTTGAAGGGCGGCGTCGGTGGGAAAGCGTTGCAGCCCCAGCCGCCAGGTTTGCGCAGCGTAATCCGGTTGCCCCATTTTCTGGTATTGGTCCCCCAGCACGGCGTAGGTTTGCGCGAATTGCGGCTGCGGCGATTGGGCTTCCTGTTGGTCAACGAGGCGGCTCAAGCGCTGGATTACTTCGTCGCCTTTTTTCATTTCCGCGGGCCAGTAGGACATCGCGACGGCCTTGTAGAATTGCGCGTCCCAATTCGACGGATCGATTTTCAGGGCGGCATCAAAACTCTGGTCGGCCTGCATGCCGATGATGCCCATTTCGTTCACGCTCGCGCCGCTGCGGGCGAGTTGACCCGCTTTTTGCAGTTCCGCCTGCCCGAGCACGGCCTGCCATGCTGCGGAGGTTGGATTTTTGGCCGCGCCTTGCTTGAGCGCTTCGATGGCCGGATCCAGTTGTCCGGATTCGCGCAGTTGATTCAAGAGGGCGCGCCGTTGGTGCGGAGTGGTTTCGGGCGATACCAAAGTGTCGATCGCGCGGCTGAGCGCGGTGGGTTGCGGGGCAGCCTCCACATTGGTGCTCGTTTCGGGCATCTGAGGCGCCGTGACCGGCGCCGGCTCAACTGGTTTTGGCGGGGTGATTCGGGCCGGTTCCGTCCTCGAAACGATCGTGGTCTCTGGTAGCGTCGGAGTTTGGGGCTGCGCCGGTGAAGCGTCGGCGGCAACGACGGCCTCAGTAACCGGAGTGGGCCGATGGCGATTCGAGCCAACGACATATCCCAGAGCAAAGGTCCCGCCGCAAAGGAGCAAAATGATGATGTATGATTTCATTACGCCGCATTAGTGGTCGGACGAAAGGAAACCTGACAGACTTTTTGCCACGACTTTTCCATGCCCGATGGCTTGAGCTAAAGCTTCCAGCGCCTTATCATCCGCCCATGGCGGAATATCCCTATAATGATGACATAGGTCAAACCGATCTGATGGGAGCGGCTTACAACGGCGATGCGGAAGAGGTGAGTCGTATCCTGTCCATGCCGTGTGACATCGACGCCCAGGACGATCGCCGGATGACGGCGTTAATGTATGCCGCGTTGGGAGGGCATCACGAGGTAGTGCAATGTCTGATTGAGGGCGGGAGCAACCTCGAGTTGCAGTCCAACCAGCGCTACACAGCGCTGATGTATGCGGTTCGCGAAGGTCACATCACAGCAGTGCAAACACTGTTGCGCGCCAAGGCCAGCCCCGATGTCCGTCAGGAAGACGATGTTTTTGAAACGCCGCTAACCTTGGCCGCGCGGAGTGGCCATTTTGCGATCGTTCGCGCGTTGGTTGCGGCCAAAGCCAACGTGAGTCTGCGGGGTGGAATTATTCAGCTGCCGGCCGAAGCCATTGCGCGACGGGAGGGGTATCATGATATTTCAGAGTTTCTGCTCTATCATGAAAAGCGGTCATCGGTCTGACCGCGCAACGTTTAGGACGCCTTTTCGGTCAATGCAGCCAGCAATTCCTCCGGGTCGGCGGGGCCATCAAAGCGGATGCCGTTGACGAAAAATGTCGGCGTGCCGTTCACACCGTTGCGGGCGCCGGTGCTGAAATCCTCGCGCACCCGGGCACGATGCGTGCCGGCCTTGAGGTCGCTCACGAATTGGCGCACATCCAGTTTGAGGGCCGTGGCGTAACTCACGAGGTCCTCGTCTTCCAACGCCTCCTGATTTTCATACAGCAGGTCGTGCATCTCCCAGAATTTGCCCTGGGCCCCGGCGGCTTCCGCCGCTTCGGCGGCGTGCTCGGCGTGTTCGTGGGCGTTTACGAGCGGGAAGTTGCGAAACACGAAGCACAGGCGATCACCCAGGCGCTCCTGAACCGCTTGAACCATTGGGTAGGCCGCGCCGCAGTAGGGGCACTGGTAGTCGCCGTATTCGACGAGCGCGAGCGGCGCATCGATGGGCCCTTGGATGTGGTCGCGTCCCTCTATGGGCAGGACGAGTTTGGATTTGGGATTGTTGCCGCTCATTTCAGGCCTTGTTCTCCGAAGATTTGCCTTGCAGTTCTTCGAGCGCGGCGAGGATGCCCGCCGCCCCCGGATTCACGCCCACGGGTGAGACATGGCTCCAGTGAATCACTCCCTCCGCATTGATGACAAACAAGGCGCGCTCGGATACGCCTTCGCTTTGACGATACACTCCGTAGCGCCGTGCGACTTCGCCTTTTGGTTCGAAATCGGAGAGCAACGGGAAATGCAATTTACGATCCTTGCCAAACGCGGAATGGCACCATGAGCCGTCCACGGAAATGCCGAGCAACTCCGCACCAAGCTCCTGAAACTCCGAAAGAATTTCATTGTAGAGGCCCATCTGGTCGCCGCAAACAGGACTCCAGTCCGCGGGATAAAAGGCGAGAATCACCGGTTGTCCGCGAAACTCGCTCAACTGCACGAGCTGATCGGGCGTGCTGTGAAGGCTGAAGTCGGGTGCGGTCGTGCCGGGCTGCAAGGCCGTCGGATGATGATGCGCGGCTGCCGCGCCGGAATTAGCGTTTGTGTTCATGGCGTCAGCATGATTTTGGGGATCAAATCATGGGTATGGAAACACTGTTAATCCATTGACCGAATTTGTCACGAGATTATTTCAGCGCGCCCCGGGCCGCGGACCTCACTTTTTTTCAACCGGCTGCTGCCAGCCGCCGCCAAGTGCGCGATACAACTGCACGACGGCGGTGAGTTGATTGAGTTGGGTTAACGCTAGCGTGTTTTCCGCAGGGAAGAGGAGTTGTTGCTCCTGCAGAACCTCGTAATAGCTCGATTGGCCGCGACGGTAGCGTTCCATCGCGATTTTGGTGGCTTCCTGGTAGGCGGCCACGGCGCGGGTGAGGCGCTCGCGGGAATCGGCGAGTTGCTCGCGCGAAATGAGGGCATTGGAAACTTCCTGCAGCGCATTGAGCACGGTGGACTGGTATTGGAGCGCAAACTGATCCCGCACCGCTTTGGCCTGGCGATATTGCGCCCGCAACTGTCCCGCTTGAAAGAGCGGTCCGCTCAGCCCTGCGGCAGCGCTCCAGGCGTTGGCGCTGCCAGCCGTGATCGTGGAGATTTCCGGGCTCACCTTTCCCAGCAGGCCGGTGAGGCTCACCTGGGGCAAAAAGTTGGCTTCGGCGACGCCTACTTGCGCGTTGGCGGAACGCAATTGCTGCTCGGCGGCCCGAATGTCCGGCCGACGTTCCAGCAGGCTGGAAGGCAAGCCTGCGGGAACTTCCGGCGGCCATTGCTTGTCGAAATCGGAGCCCTCACGGACGATGGGGCCGGGATTTTGTCCGAGCAAGACGCTCAGTTGATTTTCCGCAATCATCATCTGCCGGCGAAATTCGGGGATGGCAGCAGCGGCGTTTTCCATCAACGCTTCCGCCGAGGAAGTTTCCAGGCGGGAAGCAACCCCGCCCTTGAAGCGGTCGTTGAACAGCTTGAGACTGATGCCGAAGGAATTGGTGGCCGCCTCCGCAATCGAAAGCTGGCGATCCGACGCGAGCAGTTGAAAATAGCTTTGCGCAACCTGCGCGATGACGGACGTCATGATATCGCGCTGACCTTCCTGTGTGGCGAAATATTGAGCGCGGGCCGATTCGGTAAGCCGCCGCACGCGGCCCCACAAATCAAGTTCCCACGAGGCGTTGACGTTCCCTTCAAAGATACTCGAGGTGGAGAGGTCGGAGACGGGCGTGCCGCCGCTGGGGCTGACATTTTTTCCGCGGCCCGCCAGCGCGCCATACGCCACCTGGGGAAACAGTTGCGAGCGGGCCTGCGTGATGACCGCCTGTGCCTGCTCCACTCGCGTGAAGGCGATACGCGCGTCGTAGTTATTCGTGATCGCAATGCGGATCAACTCCTGCAGTTTCTCATCCTTGAAAACCTCCCACCAAGGCAGATCCGCGAATGAATTGGTGGAAACCAAAGCCTCGCCGCGAAAAGCTTCCGGCGTGTTTACTGTCGGGCGTTTGTAGTTCGGACCAATCGCGCAGCCGGCCAGGAGGAGAAGACCGAGGCTGATTGCCGCCGGGAAAAGTCCGAAACCCGCGCGCAAGGCGCGTTGATGATCGAGATTTTGAAAAAACATTTTCATCACCTTAGTGCGCCTCGGTGGCTGGGGCCTCGCCCTCCGCAGTTCCTTCATGGTCTTTGTGCGCGGGATCCCGGCTGAAACGCGCGACCATTTTTTCAACCACATAGAAAGTCACAGGCACGATCAAAGTATCCACCAGGGTGGCGCCGAGCATGCCCCCGATGACGACCGTTCCGAGAGTCTGACGCGACACCGCGCCGGAACCGGAGGCGATCCACAGGGGAATACATCCCATGATGAAGGCGAAAGATGTCATGAGGATGGGTCGGAGGCGAATTGCGGCGCCGGTTTGAGCCGCGTCGAAGATGGATTTTCCATTTTCGTATTCGGTTTTGGCAAAGGCGACGATCAGGATGGCATTTTTCGCGGCGAGACCGATGAGCATGATCAACCCGATTTGCGCGTAAACGTTGTTTTGCAACGACCGCGCATTGAGCGCGAGAAAAGCGCCCAGAATGGCCGTGGGTGTGCCGAGCAACACGCTGAATGGCAGCGACCAGCTCTCGTATTGCGCGGCCAGAATCAGAAAGACGCAGACCAAAGAGAGGGTGAAAATCCAAACCGGCGACACGCCTTCCGCGGCCTGTTTCTCCTGGAATGACATGCCGAAATAATCGAATCCCATGTCATCCGGCATCGTTTGGGCAAAGACTTCCTCCAACGCCTTGTTGGCCTGCGTCGAACTGTAGCCCGGCGAGACCCGGACATTGATTTGGGCGCAGGGATATTCGTTGTAATGCAGGATGAACTCCGGGCCGGTGCGGTGTTGCACCTCGGTGAAACTGGAAAGGGGAAGATTTTGACCCTGGTTATTGCGCACATAAAAGAGACCGACGTTCTCCGCCTGAGCGCGATAGTGATTTTCGGCTTCCAAGTACACCTGCCATTGCCGTCCGAAGCGGTTGAAATAATTCACGAAATAACCGCCCATGAAAGTCTGCAACGTTCGATAAACATCCGTGAGGGACACGCCCTGTTTGAGCACTTTGTCGCGATCCACTTTGACAAACACCTGCGGGACGTTCGGCAGATAAGTCGTCGATACGCTGGCAAATTCGTTGGTCCGCTTGCGGGCCGCCGCCATGAACTTGTCGAGATTGGCCGTCAGGTAGGCTCCGCCTTGCGAGCCGGAGCGATCCTCCAGCATGAACGTCACGCCGCCGGAGGTTCCAATGCCGGGAATGGAAGGGGGTGGGAAGGCGAAAGCCGTGGCTTCGGGAATTTTCCCAAGCTCGCGATTCAAATGGTCGGTGATGGCCGTGAATTGTTCGTCCGCTTTTTTGCGCTCGTGCCATGGCTTGAGGGTTACGAAGAAAAAGACGTTGTACGTGGCCTGCACCTGGCTCAACAGACTGAAGCCTTCAACCGTCGTGTAATATCTCACGCCCGGCGTATTGGTTAGAATATTTTCGATCTTCTTCGCGACCTGATCGGTGCGTTCCAACGAGGCGGCAAATGGAAGTTGCGCCTGCACGAAGGCGTAGCCTTGATCCTCCTCCGGCACGAACGCGGTGGGCAGATGATTCGCGAGAAGCACGGCGGCCACGCCAATCAAACCCAGCGCAATCAACGCCCAGGCCGCCCGTCGAATGATCGCGGCGCTGATGTGCAGGTACTTTTCGCGCGTCTTCTCGAACATGCGATTGAACCAATCATAAAACCGTTGCAGCAATCCCGGGTTATTCTGCTTTTCCTTGGGCTTCAAGAGGAGCGCCGCCAGCGCCGGAGCGAGCGACAGGGCATTGAAGGCCGAAAGCGCGACTGAGATGGCGATGGTCAGGGCAAATTGCTGGTACAGGCGTCCGGTTATCCCCGCGATGAAAACGGTGGGCACGAACACGGCGATGAGGATCAAGGCCAGCGCCACAACGGGCCCGGCCACTTCGTCCATGGCCTTGATGGCTGCCTCCTTCGGGGCGATGCCTTCTTCGATGTGACGTTCCGTTGCCTCCACGACGATGATCGAGTCGTCCACGACCAGGCCGATGGCGAGCACCAGACCCAACAGCGACAGGGTGTTGATCGAAAATCCGAAGATCGGAAAGAACGCAAACGTGCCGATCAACGATACCGGCACGGCGAGCAGCGGTATGAGTGACGCGCGCCAGCCTTGCAGGAACACAAACACCACGATGATCACCAGCACGAGGGCGATGATGAGCGTCAGCAGGATTTCATGGATGCCCTCGGAAACGGCGAGCGTGGTATCGAGGGAAGTGACATAATCCAGGTCTGCCGGAAATTTCGACTTCGCGTTCGCCATGAATTGCTTCACGCGATTGGCCGCGTCGATGGCATTGGATCCGGGCAATTGATAGATGGCCATGACCGCCGAAGGTTCGCCATTTAATTTGCCCTGAATGTTGTAAGTTTGCGCGCCCAGTTCCACGCGGGCGACATCCTTGAGCCGAACGACCGAGCCGTCGTTATTGGCGCGAATGATGATGTTGCCGAACTCCTCTTCCGTCACCAGCCGTCCCTGTGCCGTGATGGCGTAGGTGAACTCCTGTCCCTTCGGCGTGGGCGGACCGCCGACCTGTCCGGCGGGATTGACGGTATTCTGCGAATTGATGGCGCTGATGACTTCGTTGACCGTGATGTTGAGCTTGGCAAGCTGGTCCGGTTTGACCCAGAACCGCATCGCATATTGTCCCGCACCGAAAACCTGCACATTGGAAATGCCTTTGAGCTGCGTAATGCGGTCCACCAGGTTGATGTAACCGTAGTTCGCGAGGAAGGTTGCATCGTGGGTGCTTTTCGGTGAACGAAGAGCCACGAGCATCAGCGGCGTCGTGGGCGATTTCAGGAGCGTAATGCCGTAATTGCGAACGTCCACCGGCAACTGCGGTTCGGCCTGGTTCAACCGAAGCTGCGCGAGCATCTGGTCGATGTTGGCGTCGGTTTTGACATCGAAGTTCACACCCATTCGCATTACGCCGTTGTTGGCGCTGATGGAATACATGTAATTCATGTTGTCCACGCCGCTCATCTGTTCCTCGATGGGCGTGGCAACCGACTGGGCCAGGGTTTCGGCATCGCCGCCGACGTAGGTGGTCTGAATGCGCAATTCCGGGGGAACGATATTCGGGAACTGCGAAACCGGCAGACTCAACATCGACACTCCACCGATGATCACCAGCAAGATGGAGATCACCATCGCAACGATGGGGCGGTTGATGAAAAAGCGGTACATTTTAAGGACTTAATGCTGGGCGTTGGTCGTCGAGCCACTGGCCGGCGGAGCTGCCATTTCCCTGGGCACAACCATGGCGCCGTCCTTGGCCTTTAGCGTTCCCTCGACCACCACATGATCGCCGGCCTGGATGCCGCTATCGATCACCCAGTTGCCGCTGATTTGCCGTCCCACCTTCACGGTTTTGAGCTGGATTTTGTTGTCGCCGCCGATGACCGCCACCTGGTAAGCGCCTTGTGATTGGATCACCGCGCGTTGCGGCAAAACAATGGTGTTGGTCTTGAAGGTCGTTTCAGCCCGGACCAAACCGTACTGTCCCGGACGCAGCATGTAGTCAGGATTCGGGAACAGGCCGACGATTTGAATGGTGCCGGTGGTTGGGTTGATCTGGCGGTCGGCATAGAAGAATTTTCCCTTGTGGGGATAGGTCGAACCATCGGACAAAATCAGGTTCAGTGAAAGAATGTTGGTATTGTCCGGGTCAGCGGCGTGTTCGCGCCAAAAGGTCAGGTAGGAATGTTCATTCGCCTGAAAATAGACCTTGATGGGGTCAACCGTGGATACCGTGGTTAACACGGGGCCCGACTGTGACAACAAATCGCCGATTTGTGCCAGGGCAGTGCCGGCGATGCCGTCGATGGGTGAAGTGATCTTGGTGAAACCAAGGTTCAAGCGAGCGCTTTCCGCCGTGGCCTCGTCCGCTTGTACTTGGGCTTTCGCGGCCAGATTTGCCTGGATGGCATTGTCGAGTGTCTCCTGGCTGAGCGCCTCTTCCTTGACCAGCGGTGTGTAGCGCTTCACATCCAGCTCGGTTTTTGCCTGAACAGCCTTGTCCTGCGCCAGTTTCGATTCCGCCTGATCCAGAATTGCCTTGAAAGTGCGAGGATCAATTTCGAACAGCAGCTCATTTTTTTTGACTCGACTGCCTTCGGCGTAATTCTGTCGCAATAAGTAACCGGTCACCTGTGCGCGAATCTGGGCGTTTACGAATCCATCAAGTGTGCCAATCCATTCTTCAAATATCGGCAGATTCGTAGTGGTCGCGGTGATGTAAATCATTTCGGGCGGGGGAGCAGCCGCAGGCTTTTTCTTGCAACCCGAAATGGCGAAACCGAGCGTCAAAATAGCGCTTAAAAGCAGAACAAGCCGCGTCATCCGCATAATACCAGCCATAGTTGTTACCTTTGGGTTAGGCACATTATAGCGCACATCCAGAAATTGAAAGTCCCGGGCGCACGTTCAGGTGGACTATTTATGCGCGAATGGAGGCGGTTCGGGCACAGGAAGGCCGATCGTTCGTCCCCGCAGGAACCGTGTTCATGCGCCTATCCAGCTTTCTCGCGTTCTGATAAATCATAATCAAATCCCTACGTCGGGCGGCACACTTTGGAACCGCGATCCTCCATAGTTGACCGGTTAGCTAAATTTTGGTTACCACTTTTTTTACGGATTCAAGTAACTGTGTATTTCGCCCCTGGGTGCAGGGGCGGAAGCTTGACGACCTTGCCGCGGCAGAGCAGGGTGGAACAGTTCGTTGGGTAAGGATTTCAAAAGTTAGCCAAAAATTATGTCAGATCCAGCATTGAACAATAAAGTGGCAATCGTAACGGGAGCTTCGCGCGGCATCGGCGCTGCCATTGCGCGCCGGCCGGCGGCTCTGCCATGGCCGTGAAGGCCGATGGGGCCAATGAGAACGAGGTGCTTGAGGCGGTGGCGCAAACGGTCAAGGCGTTCGGCAAGGTGGATATCCTCGTTAACAACGCGGGCGTGGCGGTGATTGCGCCACTCGAAACACTCACGCTGGCGGATTTTGATCGCAGCGTTGCCATCAACGTGCGCGCGGTTTTCGTGGCGACGCAGGCGGTGTTGAAACACATGGGCGAAGGCGGGCGGATCATCAACATCGGCAGTTGCAATGCCGATCGCATGCCGTTCAAGGGTGGTGCGATTTACGCGATGAGCAAGGCGGCGCTGGTTGGCCTGGTCAAAGGACTCTCGCGGGACTTGGGGCCGCGCGGCATTACGGTGAACAACATTCACCCGGGCCCGGTGGACACGGAAATGAATCCGCAGAACAGCGATTTTGCGACGATGTTGAAAACGCAATTCATGGCGATTCCGCGTTACGGCGCGGCCGATGAAATCGCGGCATTCGTCGCCTTCCTCGCCGGTCCCGAGGCCGCATACATCACCGGCGCGAATCTCGGAATCGACGGCGGGTTCACGTCGTAAGGACAATCACCTTTCCCGATATGCTCCGCTTCACGCTCTGTATTTGATGAGGTGCCTGGAATGACTCCGACACGCTGGATAGTTTTGTTGCTCGCACTTTGCGTGGCGCTCATGCCGGTTTATCCGCTGATCGCCAACATGTCGGTGAAGGGCCAGGACGCCGCGGGCCGGGGAATGTTTTCGGCGTTCATGATAATTGCGTTGTTTATCCTCGGCGGTCTGGCATTCGGCATTCCATCGGTGGTGATCGCGATCCGACATAAAAGTGAAGTGCCGGGCTGGGCGCGACTGGTTGCGTGGCTTGTTTTGTTTTCACCGCTGATAGCGGGTGTGGTCGCGTTTGCGCTTGAACAGATTATGCGAGCGTTTCGTCATAGATCGTAATTCGCCATGCCGAAGATCATCTCTAAATCCGAAACGCCGGGAGTGTCGACGGAGGCGTCGGGAGGCACGGTTGTCCGTCGCAAGAAATTTCTGGTGATCGGCCAGTTGATTCTGGTGTTGGTATTGGTGGTGCCCTTGGTGTGGGGTTACGTATGCCAGCCGCTCAAATATCGGTATCTCATCGGTCGCGTGGAAACCGCGAAGACGGCCGAGGAGGAGAGGGCGGCATTTAAGCTGGCGGCGAATTGGGGTCGCTTGTGCGAAATCGATCATGTGAACGCCGGTGATGTTCAAGCAAAGACACGCGGGCTGTCCGGTGACCATCTGGTGAAGGTGCAGTGGTTGAACGGCCTCGCGGCGTATCGAAGTTTGATTGATACAAACAATCTCCAGATTCTGGCGCGGAAGAAATATTCGCACGGAATCACCGAATCATTTCTTTAGACACTTATTCGCTAAATCCGCCGGCGTGTAAGAATCCCGGCCGGGTTACGCTTGCACGAGTTCGACTCGATGACCGTCAGGATCGGCAATTACGGCGCGGCGTCCCCATTCGGAATCTTTTGCGGGGCTGATCACGGCGGCGGGATAGTCCGTCAAGGCTGCGAGCGCCACATCGACTGATGCAACGCGAAAGCCGATTCGGGTGCCTGTGGTCGGCGCTCCGCCGGGCGCCAGCGGATAGATTTCAAAGACGCCGCCGGGAAGTTCGGCTGCGAAATGTTCCGGTCCCTGACCGTGGCGATGCCGGGAAAACTGCAAGCCAAGCCGTGTGTAAAATGTCACGGCGCGGGAGGCGTCGGCTGACCTGAGCACAACGAGGTTAAGTGTGATGTTGTTCATCAGCGGTGCCATGCTTACTGTCGAAGCCTTACCAAAGCAAGCCCCGGTGCAACGTGTCATTCGAACATGTGCTTCACGGCAGCCGCGACTTCAGGCGGCGCAGGCAATTGGTAACCGAAGAAATATTTTGAGGTGATGGCAACCACTTCGCCGTCGAGTTTGGATACCGTTCCAACCCACGCGCCTTCCGGCAATTCGCCGGTCGCACGTTTCACAAATTCAACGTGCGGCAAACCCATGTTCCAGGAATGATGAAGCACTTTTCCATGCTGCACCATCACCAGAATGGTATCGCCATTCTGCATTTTTACTTTATCGCCCGAGGCAATGTTCATGACCGGGATAAAAAGTTCAGCATAGAACGCCAGGCGCGGTCGCCCCAGCGGCCGCAGGCCAGGGCAAACCCGCCGCCGAATATAACAGCTCCGGCGACGAGCGCCCAAACGTCGTCAAAGAGTTCCGATCCGATCCACGCGCCCGCGACGAAACCAAAAATCAAACCGCAGCCAAAATGGATCCAATAGTCATGCGGTCCATCGATATAATCATCGTCTTTGTTCATGACTTTTCAAACGGCACTTGACCTTGGTAATTGAACTGTGTCCCCAGTTTGGCGCGAGAAGGTCACGCCGGCACCTATAACGGATCCCGGCATTTGTAATTGACGTTCATCCTGCTTGGGGTGAAATGGTCGGAGCGGTCAGTCGAAACCAGCATGAATACACGTCGCGCCATCATTTTCGTCCTGTCTCTTGCCATCATCGGAAGCGTGACGTGGTGGGGGCTCACTTCCTATTGGTCGCGCAAGCAACCGATGTTTGAGAACGCCCCGCGACTGATTGCCGCGGTGCAGGCCTACACGCGCGACCGGGTCGCGCAGAAGGTGCCTGTGCCGCCGAGAATTTCCCTCCAGCAACTGGTCGAAGCCGGATATATCTTTCCGAACGAAATCGAGGCGTTCAACGGAATGGCAGTGACCATTTCGCTGGCGAAAGATGAGATCAATTCGCGGCAAGTGCTAATGCGGGTGCGCCTGATCGATGGCTCGGAAACGGCGTTGATGGTGGACGGCGGCGTCGAAACTTTGCCGCCGTCGAAGTGACGCGGAGCAAATCCGCCTTTCGAGCGTTTATCCTCGTTCGGTGGAACTAAGTTGTGCTTCTGGCACGGGCAATTGCTTTTCTTACATATGCGATGAAGCAATTTCTGTTGTCCTGCCTTTTGGTATGTGGATGGTCGGTTTCAGTTGTTGCGGGAGGTGAGCGGCTGGTGGGGACGTGGAAATCCAACAAGACGGTCACGCTCGAATATCTGAAGGCGCATACGACGCTCGAGGGCGCCCAACTGGAAAAAGTCGGGAAATTACTCGGCAGCAGGGAGTTCACTTTCAAGGCCGAATCCATGACCGTAACTTCGGACGGTCGCAACCTCCATACCGTTTCTTACAAGTTCCTGCAGGAGACCAATGGCGTCCTGACTTTTGAAGCGTATGATCCCAGTGTGCGGAAGATTATGCCGAATGTCGTCGAGATTGATGAAACGGGCATGTGGGTCACCAGCGACAAGATCCCCGGATACAAGGAACGTTTCGACAAGGTGGTGAAGGTTGCGAGAAAATAGCCCTGCAAAGGTGTTCGCAGGGCTGTATTCGCGCAAGGTCTGACGGCCCCTGAATCGCAGACCTGGCCCGGTCTGCAACAACCTATTTTTCGTGGTTTGAAGAAACGGAGAATTTTAGTCTGGCGGGCCATTGCTTCCAATCAGACTGGAAATCGCGTATCAACGACGGCGGGAGGCGCATCGGGATTTGCTCTTCAAGCCCGGTCTTGGAAGGGAGGTTTAGCGCGGTGGCCACTTCCAAAGTAAGAAAGAACTGGCCACTGTCCTGAGCTGCCCTCAAGAACGCAGGAATCAGCGGATTGCCGGAACGCTGAATATCCCGAATGTATTCCGCGCACGGGATTCCAACAAACCAGGGAGTTTTAAGCCCGACAACATTTTGACCGGCGTCCCATTCCAGCCAGGAATTGGCAAGCGTGTTGATCGGTCCAGCGGTCGGTTCAGGTAGCGGCCCCAGCAGCAGCATCGCCACACCGTCCGCGTGGCGCACCAGCGGATCGGTAACGCTCCCATCCGCTCGAAGTCGCTCGCAAGCCTGCGCGACGGCCGTCCAGTCAATGGCTTCGATTTGGCGCCCCCCTATCAGCCCGATAATCGGCAGATCAAAATAAAAATCCCCCCGTACCAGGAAGGCTTCTGGAAATACCTGGCGAAACGTGCGAGCGATGGCGTCAAATTGGGGGCGGGTCAATTGAAACAAAGGAAGCCATTGGCAGTAAATGCCCCCGGGCTTGAGCGCCTGACGCACGTTTTGAAAGTGTTCCAGCGTGAACAGACGACCCTCTCCCGTCCGCCACGGTAAAAACAGATCCCCGATGATGGCATCGTAAGTATTTCGCTGCCGAGCCATGACCCAGCGCGCGTCCTCCACGATAAATCGCGCGCGTGGGTCGCGGAATATATTTCGATTGAATGCGGGAAAATACTCGCCGGCATAAGCAAGCACGAGCGGCGAAAGCTCAATGGCGTCGAGTCGTTCAACCCCGGGGTACAACGCCGCGCCCGCCGCTGTGCTGCCGGTAGCGACGCCCAGAGTTGCCACCGATTTGGGCGCGCCGTGCAATAAAAGCGGTAGCAATCCTTGTCGCTCCTGATTGAACTGCGCACGTGAGCCGCCCAAAGTATAGCTGTTGTTGAAGAGAATACGCCAGTCGCCGGGAGCGCATTCCACAGTGGCAACCACGCCTTCGCGGCCGGTTCTCAAAGCCACCAATCGTTCGCCAGGCAACACGGTGGCCTGCGGAAGATATTGCGCGGAGTAAGTGCATAAAAGCAGACAGAGAATCATTCCTGTCACGAGCGAGAACCTGGCAATTTGATTATGCGCTGGTGATGGTTCCCCCGTGCTGCGGTTGGAGTGCACCAGGCTGTTCAGCCAGAGCACGAGGTAGCCGGCTGCCACGCACTCCATCCCGACCCATAGGCCGAATCGCGGTGCCAGCCAATTCTGGGCAAATTCCGTCCCGATCCAGCCGCCCAGCCCGTTCAAGGCAAATAAACCTCCGATCCACCGAATACCCTTGCCGGACGCTCTGCGAAGCAGCAGAGGAAAAATCATTCCAGACGCCAGGAGCATCGGGCAAGCGGCCACCAATCCCAATCGCAACAACTCCAAAGCGTAGGGCAACGCTTTGAGTTCGTAGGGAAGAATGGTCACGCCGTTTCGCATCCAGGTAAACAAAAACGGTTGAGCAGCACAAAGCGCCACAGTGGCAGCCAGTATTGCCCGCAGTGCGCGCGCTTCATTGGTGCACCTCATGATTGCCGGCAGGAAAATGGCTGCAGCTGCAAGCGCGAATAAAACTAGCGCAAGCACCGTTCCTCCGGAAAATTGTGAGTTGATCGTCACTTGAGCGAGCTGATGTTGCAACAGCACCTCGACCGTGAGCACCAGAAAGCCCGATGCAAATGCCAAAATCTGAAATGTCCACTCTTTGCCGGTAACGGTGTCCCCGGAATTCTGCTCCCAGTCCGCGGGCGAAACACGTTTCCCGGAAAGGCGATGAAGTAACAAAGCGGCCGCCGCCAGGGCAAAGTTGATGCCGCTCACCAGCAAGCCGACGCGGTTTAGACCGATCGCCGGCAGCGGTGCAAAGGTGATGCAGCTGACTCCGACAATCCCTCCCACCGTGTTCGCTCCATAAAGCCAAACACCGAGATTTACCGAGGCTTTCCCCTGCCGTGCGGACGCTTCGATTAAAAGTGGAAGCACCAGTCCCATCGCTGCCGCCGGTGGCGTCACCAAGATGATGGGCAACACCATCTTAAGCCAGGGGATCAGGGATGGTTGCAAGAAAAGTGATTCACTCCAAACAGGCGAAATCAGGATCGGAATCGCCAACAGGCCGATGCTCAATTCCGCGACCGCAATGTACAGCCAGGAAGCCCGGGTTCGAAGTTTCCGGCTGGCCGAAAGCCAGGCACCAAGCGCGAGTCCCAAAAAAAATGCCCCGATAACTTTGGAAAAAGTTTCTGCGCTCGCACCCAGAATATCCACAAGACGCCTTGTCCACAGGGTTTCGTGGGCAAGGGCGGCGACGCCGCTTGCGAAAGCGAGCATCAGGGCGCGACTGTAACACAGCACTGCAAGTTTCAAGGGGTCGGAGAAAGCAGCAAGCGATAGAATTGTGGAATGGCCGTCGAACCACTCTCGGTAAAGGCCTGAAACGAGTCGCTGCCTGAAATTGGTCCGTCAATGGTGTGCCAGCTACCGGTGACTGCCGGATTGGTCGAGACTTGCAGGTAGTAATCGGTACCAAGTTGCGAAGGGAAGGATATCGCCACCTGATTGGTGCCAATAATCAGCGCGGAGATTTCGCTGCCCGCCTGAAAGTAGATCGAAAGTAACGACGATGGGGATTGAACCGGCCCGCCGTCAGTCCCGTTGTGTGAATTGTCGTACGCCTGCACCGTGACAACGTAAAGGCCCGGTTTCGTGGCTGAGAGTTGGCGACCGTGGATATGGCCGTAGGGATCGGCCCCCGGGGTGCCATGGTTTTCGCTCAACAAAATGGAATTGGTTCCGTTGCTGGTTCCCGCCGGGAGGCTGAAAGCGATCGCGGTTGCGTCATTGCCTTCCGAGTTGAAGTCGTCGCCCGAGAAAAAATTTGCGACGTCCCATACGCCGATACTGCCCCCCGGCGGACCGGAAACAGAGACAAAGCGCAATCGCACCTGCGCGCCGTCTGCGGGGTTGTCAAAGAATCCCTGTCCAATGGAAGTGAATGAAAGGTTGTTTACGTCCGAAGTTGAGAAATTGCCCGCGTAGGGATCCGGATCCGTATCGAGGTCGAGGGTGAGGACAAAGCCTGTGTTGGTGGCAAATGAGCCACCGTTCTGAAAGTAAAGCGGAGAACCTTGCGCCTGGCTCAAGGCACCGACGTTGCAGTGATAGTGCGCCCATGCGGTTGGAATCAGTACGAAGGAAATTAGCCAGAGCGCACCGAAGGTTTTTTTCATGGCTGGAGGATTGTATTTGCGTTTAAGTTGATCGGGGCGGGGCTGCGGGGCCTTGTAACGGACCATCCGTTGGACGGTTCGAACCGCGCAGCTTCCGCCCCTTGATTTTTTTATGCCAGGCGCACGTTCTTACGGGGTGGTGATTTTGAGCCGATAATACCCGGGCCCGGAGACCGGATTGGTGTGTGTCTGGGTCCGGAAGTAATTGTTGCCGCTGTTTGTGCTGACCACCATCCACCCATTCGTATCCGCCACGTTAGTGCTCGCCTGAACGTAGTATGAACTGCCGGCACGCGTGGGAAACTTCACATCCACACCGTTGGAGCCGGGGGTGACAGAACTGATCGACTCTCCCGCCTGATAGTTTAGCAAGTACAAGCCAGAGTTGGTGTGAATCGGGCCCCCGCCCGGACCGTTGGTTGAAGAATCCAGCACTTGAATGCCGAGTGTGTACGTGCCCGGCTTGTCCACCGCGTGGCGGCGCCCGTGGATGTGCCCATACGGATCCGCTCCCGGTGCGCCAGCGCCGATGGATGGATCGCTCAGGTTGAGCACGTAATTGGACGGCGTGCTGCCGACTGCCATCGCGAACGTGGGTGAAACCGCCCCCTCGTCAAAGAAGAAATAATTCCCATTCGACGGGCCTGCGAGGCTGACCAGCTTTAACCTAAGAAACGATCCAGGGGCTGCCGCAAACGGTGATGGCGTTGCTCCATTGTTTGTGGTTTGCGCCAAGGCAGTCCAGGTTGGGTTGCCGCTGTTATAGAGGCCGGCATAAGTCCCGGAATTTGAGGGCGTCAACCAGTAGGCGTAGCCCGACGAAGCCACGAAATTGGCCGCGTTGAAGATGAGTTGCGAACCTTGATTTGTGCTGGCCGCGCCTGCAAACCAGTGCCCCTGGCCGCGCGCCTGTCCGGCGGCAATACCCAGGCTGGTAGCGAGCAATATCGCTCGGAGTCTCGTGGGTGATATTAGCGTTGGAGTTCTCATTTGATTTTGGTTGCGTTTAACATGTTATTTGGTGCTTTGTGCTTTTGGTTTTCATTGCCCGTCCGGGCGCACAAAACGGGAGCCCGGCTGGGAAAGTCTCGGTTTTACGAGTGTCCACTTCAGGCCCTCTACATGTCCGTCCGCGAAAAGATAGTTGGCTGCGGAACCGTGGCGGGTGACCGCCACTTGGGCGGCGAAATACACGGAGGTGTATCCGCCATCGGCGAAATGAAAGTGGTCGGCCCCTTCGTACGCATCCGCGCATTCCCCCATGTAAATCGTTTGGGCGATGGCGGGGATGGAGCTAAATTTCGAAAAATTGAGCGTGTTTGCGCCGTAGGGATGGGCCGTTAGGAAATCGTTAATGGCATAACTAAATTGCCGTTGGCGGTTCGAATCTACCGGGCATCGGTGAAGGTTTGTGCCGGCAAGATAAGGCTGAAGAGTCAGCACCCATGAATCGTGCTGATGCTGGGACTCAGGCAATTGATCGTCATAGTCCCCCGCATACAAGATGCTGGAAATACCGACCTGCTTCAGGTTATTGAGACAGGTAATCGCCTTTGCCTTTTGTTTGCCGCGCGACAACGCCGGCAGTAGCAACGCGGCCAGAATGGCAATGATGGCAATCACCACCAAAAGCTCGATCAGCGTGAAAGCACGCTTTTCCATAGTTGAATTGGATTGGGGGGAACCACCAGTGCGGCTCCCGGTTTGCCGGATTTCCGGCGGGAAAAACCCGGGCGGCTTGCAGCCACCGGGCCAGTTTGAAGATGGATCAGGCCAGCCGTGGAGGCGGCGTGGGAGGGGCGATGTTCAATTGCGGCGCGCGATTGTCCAGTGCCGGCAATTCACGATAATCAGTTGGCGGAGTGAAAATATGAGTCTGGGCAGTGTAGGAAAATTCCAACTTTTGCCATTCGAGACGCGACGGGGATTTTTTCTCGGACTGTTTGCCCTTGGAGATTTGTTTGCAAAGAGAGCAGGGATGCTTGCCGTCAAACGTCTCCCCGACTGCCACCTGTAGTGATTTGGTGCCGAGGTTGTTCGCCAGCATCGTGGTCCAGGCGACCGATTGCAGCACGGCCCAGTGCGTGCCCGTTGCCGCGAGCACGGCAAAAATCAGCGCCACTTGTCCCAGCCGTTTGAACACAACCCCACCGTATCAACACTTCGCCGGGCTGCAAGTGGAATATTTGGGGCCGGACTTAATAAACTGCCCCGGAATTTCTTTGAGATGTCCTCTTGATATGTGCGGAATCATGGAAGTGGTGGCTGCGACGCCGGTCGAACAATGATTCGCCCCAATTGGCGATCCGGCGAGGGGTCAGTCTCCGCCGCCGCATCCCGTGCCGGCGCCTATCGCGGAGTGTGACGCTGTGTCTGGCGGGGTCGCGTCTTTTTTTGTGACCGGCGATTCTGGCGCGGTGCAGGCGGGCAGGGCGAAGATGAAAGCGGAACCGATGCCCAACTGACTTTCGCAGCGGATGGACCCGGACATCGCCTCGGCGAGCTTTTTGACGATCGACAAGCCGAGACCGTTGGAGGATTCGCCTGCTGTCGGCCGCGCGGTGAGGCGCGTGTAGGGTTTGAACATTTTCTTCAAATCCTCTTCGCTGATGCCAGGACCCTCGTCGCGCACCGCCACGGTGACGGTTTCTCCCCTCGGTAGAACATGGATGTGAACGGCGGTATTCGCCGGCGAATACTTGATCGCATTTGAGAGGAGATTATCCAGGATTTGTACCGCCGCGTTGCCGTCGGCCCTCGCCCAAAGCCCCGTGGCGGGGCCGAGGTGAACGCGTATTTGCTTCTTCGTGGCGGCGTCGCGATTGTGTTCCATGCTTTGGGCGAGCAGAGCCTGCACTTCGCAGGGAACAACGTTGGAAATGACCTTGCCCTGTTCGATGGCGTTGGCGTCGAGGAGATTCGTGATCAGGTCCCGCATTCTTTTGGCGGCCAGCGTGATCGTGTTCGTGATCTTCGCGGTTTTCTCGGGGTCCTTGATGAGGGTGAGCAGTTCCGCATTGCCGATGATGACGGTGAGCGGGTTTTTTAGATCGTGAGCCGCCATGCCCAGGAACTCGTTTTTTTCCTTGTTCAAATACGTGAGCTGTTCGTTTGAACTGGCGAGGTCCTTCAGCGCGCCCTGCATTTTGGCAAAGGCCCGGGAGCGGCTGCTTTCGAAGATCATACCGAGAAAGAACATGAAGAGAATGAGGCCCAGGTAACCGGCCGCGGACACTGAGGTGCGCCATTGGGTCGCGTAAACGGTCGGAACCTCGATCCCGGCAACGTCCAGCGTGACAAGAAGACCTGCCGACGCGAAGGAACAAATCACCCACAAAATCGCTGACTGCACCCCCACTAAAAGCAGCGCGCACAATGGCACGCTGACCAGCCAGGCAATTGCGTGGCCATGCAGTCCACCCTCGATCAACGCCAGCGCGGTGAAGCCGAGCAACAGAACCAGACAAAGGAAATTTCCCGCCAGTTCCACCGATTTGCGCCGCTGCAAAAGAAACGGAGCGACGACGAAACAGGTGCTGCAAATTAAAACGATTCCCGCCCCGGCTTTGTGCCCGATCAAAAAATACGCGATGCCGTAGATGATGCCGAAAATTGTGCCGAGCCAGCCGAAGCGTGTCACCAATCTGGCGTGACGAAGTTTTTCCGGGTCCGCCACGAACTCAGCGGGAATCAAACGATCCACCAAATCGCCGTATTTTTGCCAAAGTGTGGTGAAAAACTGGACACAAGCCCGCACGGCTGGAGTTGTGGATTCTCCAGTTTCTACAGCAGAAACCATGGGTTGCGGGCCGTTTTGCACTTATTCGGTATGAATACGGTTTGAGAGCGCAATTCATGCCAGACACTCCAAAAGTGCGAACTCGGGACTGAGACCGGTTAATCCTGGCCCCGTCGCGGGACCAGGTTTTGAACCTTGTGTTTGCTCTTAACTGGAGGCGGGCGCGTGCGGAAGACCGCAGGAACATCCGGGGGAGGCAGCAGGGCTGGGAGCGGCAGGCTGTGCCGGGGCTCCCGGTGCGGGTTCGTAGGCGAGATACGGCCCGAGCCAGCGCTCCGTCACGGAGAGTTCCATTTGTTTGCGAATGTGGTAGTCCAGGACTTGATCCTGACCCAGTTTACCGACGCCGAAATACTTGGATTCCGGGTGTGCAAAGTAGAGACCGCTGACGCTGGCCCCGGGCCACATCGCGCAGCTCTCGGTAAGTTTGATCCCGGCATTCTTCTCAGCGTCGAGGAGTTTCCAGAGCGTCCATTTCTCGGTATGGTCAGGGCAGGCGGGATAGCCGGCGGCGGGCCGGATGCCACGATACTGCTCACGAATCATATCGTCGTGAGAGAGATTTTCGGTGCGACCGAAACCCCATTCCTGGCGGGCATGCAGGTGGAGATATTCCGCGAATGCCTCCGCGAGGCGGTCGGCCAGCGCCTTCGTCATGATGGAATTATAGTCGTCGTGATCCAGTTCAAATTTCCTGCAGAGTTCCTCGGTGCCAAATCCCGCGCTGACGGCAAACGCTCCCAAATGGTCCGGCAGTGAATGGGTGCCGTTGCGGGGCGCAACGTAGTCGGCGAGGCAATGATTGAACTGGTCCGCCGGCTTGTCCATTTGTTGCCTCAGGAAATGGAACCTCGTGAGCACTTTGCTGCGGGACTCATCGGTGTAGAGTTCGACGTCGTCACCAATGGCGTTTGCCGGGAAAAATCCGTAGACGGCCCGCGCGGAAAGCAGCTTACCGCTGACAATTTCATTCAGCAGTTTTTGTGCGTCGTCGAACAATTTGCGCGCTTCGGTCTGTTCGAGGATTGCCGGATAGCGACCACGCATTTCCCATGTGTGGAAAAACGGCGACCAATCGATGAACGGCACCAAATCTTCGAGCGAGATAAGCTTGATGTGCTTGGGATCGCTCTGTGCCTCGCCGGGAATTGTGGTCAACGTACGAAGGCCGATGAAAGACGGTTGGGCGATGTCGCCGGCGTTCCATGCAATCGGAGTGCGACGTTGCCGGGCTTCGTCCAACGAGAGCAGGGGTTTGGCTTTTTGTTCGCCATGTTGCAAACGGACTTTGTCGTATTCCGTACCCAGGTTTTGCACGAAATTCACCTTGAGTTGCGGATTTATCAGGTTGCCCACCACGCCGACCGCGCGCGACGCGTCCAGCACGTGAACGACCGGTTGCTTGTAGTGAGGCGCAATTTTCACCGCGGTGTGCGCTTTGCTCGTGGTCGCGCCACCGATCAGCAGCGGAAGGGAAAATCCCTGACGCTCCATTTCCTTCGCCACATGAACCATTTCATCCAGCGAAGGCGTGATCAAGCCGCTGAGGCCGATCATGTCCACCTGCTTCTCACGCGCGGTTTCGAGAATCTTTTCCGCCGATACCATGACACCGAGGTCGATGACTTCGTAGTTATTGCAACCCAGCACGACGCCGACGATGTTTTTCCCGATGTCATGAACGTCACCCTTGACCGTGGCGGTGAGAATGCGGCCTTGCGGCTGGTGGTTGCCGGACAATTTCTTTTCCTCCTCCATAAAGGGAAAAAGGTACGCGACGGCTTTTTTCATCACGCGCGCGCTTTTGACCACCTGCGGCAGAAACATTTTGCCGGAACCGAAAAGGTCGCCGACCACGTTCATGCCGGCCATCAAGGGACCTTCAATCACTGACAGCGGGCGGCCATACTTCTTGCGGGCCTCCTCCGTGTCCTGATCGATATGATCGACGATGCCCTTTACGAGCGCATGACTCAGGCGTTCCTCTACGGTGCCCTGGCGCCATTCATCCTCGGAAACCACCGTCTTGTCCTTTTGCTTGATGGTGTCCGCATATTTAACGAGGCGATCCGTGGCGTCCGGCCGGCGGTTGAGCAGTACGTCCTCAACGAGTTCAAGCAATGCCTTCGGAACCTCCTCGTACACTTCGAGCAGGCCGGGATTCACGATGGCCATGTCGAGGCCGGCCTTGATGCCATGATAGAGAAACGCTGCGTGCATGGCTTCGCGCACAGCGTTGTTGCCGCGGAACGAGAAGGAAACGTTGCTCAATCCGCCGCTCACGCGGGCGCGCGGCAGGTTGTCCTTGATCCACTTGGTGGCGCGGATGAAATCGACGCCGTAATTATTGTGCTCCTCGATGCCGGTCGCAACGGTGAGGACGTTCGGATCGAAAATAATATCCTCGGCCGGAAATCCAACCTCTTCGGTCAGAATGCGATAGGAGCGCTGGCAAACCTCGATCTTGCGTTCATAAGTATCCGCCTGACCGCGCTCGTCGAAAGCCATCACCACGACCGCCGCCCCGTAGCGCCGGACAAGTTTTGCCTGCTGTTTGAATTTCTCCTCGCCTTCCTTAAGGCTGATGGAGTTGACGACGCCTTTGCCTTGAACGCATTTCAGCCCGGCCTCGATTACGGTCCACTTGGAACTGTCCACCATCACCGGCACGCGCGCGATATCGGGCTCGGAGGCGACGAGGTTGAGAAAAGTCGTCATGGACTTTTCGGAATCGAGCATGGCTTCGTCCATGTTCACATCGATCATCTGCGCGCCGTTTTCGACCTGCTGCTTGGCCACCGCGAGGGCGGCTTCGAAATCACCGGCGAGAATGAGTTTTGAAAATTTGGGCGAACCGGTGACGTTGGTGCGCTCACCAATATTGACGAAATTGGTTTCGGGCCGGATCGTCAGCGATTCCAGGCCACTTAGGCGGGTGGCTGGTTCAAGTTTCGGAACCACCCGTTGTGGCAGGCCTCTGACCGCGTCGGCGAGAGCGCGAATGTGAGCCGGGGTGGTGCCGCAGCAGCCGCCTACGATGTTCAACCATCCGTTTTCAGCCCAGTCCTTGAGTTGCGGGGCGAGTGATTCCGGCGTTTCGGGAAAGCCGGTTGGCAGCAGCGGATTGGGAAGTCCGGCGTTCGGATAGACGCTGACATAGACGGGTGCCAGGCGGGCGAGTTCCTCGATCAGAGGCCGCATTTCCTTGGGACCAAGCGCGCAATTAATGCCGACGGAAAGCAGCGGCACATGCGAAATGGAGTTCCAGAACGCATCCACCGTTTGGCCGGTGACGCCGCGATTGCTGCCGGCTTGAATAAACGTAACTGACGCGAGGATCGGAACGACCTGTTTGCCCGGCAAGGCGGTGGTGCCATAGGGCAGGGCAACGATGCCGCGTTCCTCAAACAGCCTTTGGATCGCGAAAAATGCGGCCTTGGCATTCAGCGTGTCGAATATCGTTTCAACCAGCAGCACGTCCACGCCACCGTCGAGGAGGCCGCGGGTTTGATCGTAATAGGCATTGGCGATTTCATCGAAGGTCGCACCCCGCGCGGCGGGATTGTTGACGTCGGTTGAAATCGAAGTGGTCTTCGTGGTGGGTCCCAGGGCGCCGGCGACGAAGCAGGCACGTTTCGGATCCGCTGCCATGACTTGTTCCGCCGCGCGACGGGCACATTCGGCCCCGGCTTTTGACAATTCGTACGCGAGCGCTTCCATCCCATAGTCGGCCAGGGAAACGGATGTGGAATTGAACGTGTTGGTTTCGACAATGTCCGCGCCCGCTTCAAGATATTGGCGATGGATTGATTCGATGAGTCTCGGCTGCGTGACATTGAGCAGGTCGTTAAGGCCCTGGAGATCCTTGCGCCAATCCTTGAATCGTTCGCCACGAAAAGCGGCCTCGTCAAGTTTCTGGGCCTGGATCATCGTCCCCATGGCGCCGTCAAGGATAACAATGCGCTCGCGCAAGAGGCGCTCCAAAGCCGCTATTCTGGTTGCTGCGTTACTCACAATTGGTTTCGTAAATTGTTCCCGAGTTCACTGGCGGTCGCCGCAACCTGCCTTCCGTCACCGACATGCCGCAGGCTGCAGAAGCAATTTAAGGGGTCATCGCAAAGGATGCAAATAAAAAATCAACATATCTTGATGCGTAGATATGTTATGTTAAACAAGGGTTGCGATACGCATCTTCCCACGTCGCCGCCAGTGCCGGAATCCCGGTGATTGCCAAGGGAGACGCGGTTGGCCAAAGTAAGCGCAGATGAGCAAGCGTTTTTACATCACGACCGCCATTGATTACGTCAACGGCCAGCCGCATTTGGGTCACGCGTATGAAAAGGTGATTACCGATGTGATTGCCCGGTCGCATCGCAGCCTGGGGCAGGATGTGTTTTTTCTCACCGGTCTCGACGAGCACGGCCAAAAAGTGCAGCAGGCGGCGGTCGCGCAGGGGAAATCTCCCAGAGAATACTGTGACGAACTGGCGATTAGCTGGAAAAGTTTCGCGGCTAAGCTCGGGCTTACCAACAACGATTTCGTTCGTACCACGGAGAAGCGGCACCAAGATGTGGTTCAGGCGATCCTCAGCAAATTGAATGCTGAGGGTCATTTTTACAAAGCCGCCTATGTTGGGTTTTATTCAGCCAAGGAAGAGACTTTTTTGACCGATAAGGACCGCTTGCCCGACGGCACGTTCGATCCCTCATACGGCGAGGTCGCCGAACTTAAGGAAGAGAATTATTATTTCAAACTCAAGGACCATCAGCAGTGGCTGATCGATCATATCGAGAAGAATCCCGACTTCGTCTCGCCGGTGCATCGCCGGAACGAGGTGCTGGGCTTTTTGAAGAACAATACGCTGGAAGACTTGTGCATCACGCGGCCGGCGGCGCGTTTGAACTGGGGTATTCCCCTGCCGTTTGATGCGGAATATGTCACGTATGTCTGGTTCGATGCCTTGGTGAATTATATTAGCGTCCCGGCGGCGAGGGGTGACGCTGGTGTTCCAAGATGGCTGGCTTCCCAGTTTCCGAAAAACGGAGACGGGCCGCCCTTGTGGCCGGCGGACGTCCATGTCATCGGCAAGGACATTGTTAAATTCCACGCGGTTTACTGGCCGATCATGCTCAAGGCGATGGGCGCGGCATTGCCCAAACAGATTCTGGTTCACGGCTGGTGGCAAAAAGACGGGGAGCGGATGAGCAAATCCACCGGCAATGTGGTGGATCCGGTCGCGATCATTGACGAATGGGGGCTGGACGCATTTCGCTTTTACGTCTTGCGCGAGTTGGACATTGGCCCTGATGGCAATTGGACCGAAGCTGGATTCCGTGCGCGTTACGCCTCGGAATTGGCGAACGGTCTTGGCAACTTGCTAAATCGTTCGCTCTCGATGCTCAAGCGCTATCGTCAGGGTGTGGTCCCGGCGATATCAAACGAGCTGTCGCCCGACGCCGAGAAGAGCGTGGCCGAGACGAAGTCGCTGCTCGCGCAGAATCATTTGCAAGGCGCGCTCCAGTCCATCTGGCTATTAATCAATCGCGCCAACCAGTACGTGGACCAGACGGCGCCGTTCAAACTGGCAAAGGACCCGGCGCAGGCTCAGCGATTGGATGAGGTTTTGTATAATCTTGCCGAAGTCTGCCGGATCCTCGCCGTGCTGCTCTGGCCGTTTTTGCCGGGCGCGGCAACGGCGATCAACGCCCAGCTTGGCCTCGCCGGTGAGCCCGACAAGTTTTCGGCGGCACAATGGGGCGGATTGCCGCCCGGACATACGATTGGAAATCCGTCGCCGTTGTTCCCCAGGAAAGAACCTTGACAGGGTTATGCGAACTGGATCATTTGCCCCGTGCAGAGTTGCCGCGTTCACCGCGATTTTGATCGGTACTGCGCTGCTGTCCTCGTCGGCGCAAACCCTCAACCTTCCGCCGCGTCCCTCGCACGCGCCGACGGGGAGTGAGTTCGCCGCGCGCATCACGCCGCTCGCGCTGCAGGATCGGGAGAAAGAGATTGTCGCGGAAGTCCTGTCCGGAAATGTACCGGACTTTTTGCGGCGTCTTTGCGCTGTGTCGGTGACGAATATCACAGAGGGCAAAACCAATACGGCCACTTATTATGTCACGCCCGACTACCTGGCCATTGGTTCCGATGCGGATTATTTCCTGATGCCGATATCACCGAACACGGGACAGCGAATTGCCGATGCGTTGCAATGCTCGTTGCCCACGCCGAAGATGGTGAATGATATCTATGCGGCCGCCGAAGTGAAACTGCCGCCGGTGCCGATTTATCCGACGCCCGCAATGACCACGGTCCCGGTGTTTAGCAATCACAACGCCATCGTGCGTTCGCAGCGGGCTGGGGCCGTGAAGTCGCACCCGTTGGGCGCGCTCGTTGCGGGAACTCAAAAGGATGTCGTGATTTGTGCGGGACTGGCGACGGTACGGGGGAAAGTCGCGATCTACGGCTGGCACCAGACAAACGGCGTGCCGATTCAGCCGTTGTATCTGACGCACGCGGCTTTCTGGGTGGACTACAGCCAATGCACGCGCCTGGTGCAGCAAAAGATGTCAGTTAACGGCCAGGATGGAACCGTCGCGGAGGTTTTGGGCGATGTCGAACTGGCATCGTTGTTGAGTAACGAGGGCACCCTCGACAACCCGCGATACCCCACAAATTTCGTCTCTATTCCTTCACTGCCCTCAAAGACAAATACGCCGGTTGCGGTAACGGCGACCGTGACCAACCTCATAAATTTCCACGGCTGGACGGATATTCCCGGTGCGCGGGAACGTCAGGCGGTCTTCACACTCGTGCCGGATGTTAAAATACATATCAACGCGCCATCTTTGGAATTGTGTCCCACGAATCGGAAGGTGTTGCTGATTTTCTACGCCCTGCCCAATGGGAACACCACGGAGCAGACCATCGGCAGAATCTTGAATCCCGGCGACGACTGGCATTTCAACATTCAGCATATCGCGGCGCAAACGCGTTTTTTGAGGAACGAACTCACGGACCGCACAGTGGTGGTGGTTTACCTGGAGAGCCGAATGCAAAGCTGGCCCGCGTGGCGAAAGCAAAACGGCGACAAAGGCATCCCCGGATTCATTGCCGACATCAAAAATATTTTTACCGGGTACGACGTCGAGACGGTCATCAGTGGTCACAGCGGTGGTGGCAGTTTTATATTTGGATTTATCAACGCCGTGCCGGAAATTCCCAACGATGTGGTGCGCATCGCGTTTCTCGACAGCAATTACGGGTACGACCTCGCGTTGGGGCATCGCGAAAAACTCGTCAAATGGCTGGGCGCCTCGGACCGGCATTACCTCATCGTGCTCGCCTACAACGACGCGGTTGCGCTGTTGAAGGGCAAGCATTTCGTGAGCGAAGCGGGCGGCACGTGGGGAAAAAGTCACTCGATGGTGCGCGATTTCAGCGAGAATTTCAAATTCACCACCGTCACCAACGACGAGTTTCAGCGTTACAGTGCTCTCGACGGACGCTTTCGACTCATTCTAAAGGAGAATCCGAAGAAGGAGATATTCCACACGGTGCAGGTTGAACGAAACGGTTTCATTCACTGCATCGTATACGGCACTAGGAACGAAGAAAAAGGTTACCAATACTTCGGACCGCCGGCTTATACCAACTTGATTCGCGCCGAATAGCGGCTAGCGCTTGCCGGCCGTGAGGGGCGTGACCTCGGCAAGCGAGATTTCCACAATCAAATCCTCGGCGATCTTTTCAAGCTTCTCCCGCACCTCGCTGGTGTCGCACAACCTCGGAATGCTGAGCCGGGCACGTGCCTTAAACATCGTTTCTCCAGACATGGCGGCACTGGAGCATTCGGTTTCCAATTCTTCAACGTTGATGCCGAAGCTGGCGAGCGCGTGGGAAATCTGGCTGACAATTCCGGGCCGATCCTGGCCCATGATCTCCAATACTTTCAACTGCGCGTCATGGGCTTCGGGTTGTGATTGATCGGAGTGAATCACCACGGCCAGGCCGTGCGATTCCAGGCCTTTCAGACCGGCGACGAGCGCGGCCTGCTTTTCGGCCGGGACCTGAACCCGCAGAATGCCTGCGAACTGGCCGCCGAGGCGCGACATGCGGCTCTCCAGCCAGTTGCCGGCGTGCTGGGCCACGACGGCGGCTACTGAATCCACAAGTCCCGGGCGATCCTGGCCAATCACGGTCATCACAAGCGACGATTGCATACCATACCTCGTACGCTGGAGGCCGGTTCATGGCAAGCCAAACCAGCGGAGTAGGGGCTCATCCGACCCAGCTTTCTGAAGGTCTTCCGGGCGTATTTTCCTTCTTCGCTCGTAACAAAAGTGTGGTAAAATGCGTCCTAATAAGAAGTATGAAGCTGTATCGTGCAGTCGTCCTGATGTTGCTGGCCCAAGGTTCCCTTCAAACCGCTATTTTCGCCGCTCAACCCAACGCGGCATCAACTCCCGTTGAGCACCCGGCGGGATCCTTCTCGGTGGAAGTGCTGCGCTGCGATTGGTTTGACGCCAAACGCGAACGCAAGGTGCCGGTGAAAATTTATTACCCCAGCACGAGCGAGGGTAAATTTCCGGTCATCATCTTTTCCCACGGGCTCGGCGGTTCCCGGGAGGGCTACGAATATTTGGGTCGGCATTGGGCCGGCTGCGGCTACGTTTCCGTTCACGTACAGCATCTGGGCAGCGATGACGCGGTGTGGCAAGGGTTGCCGCCGGCCAAAGCCCGGGACAACATGCGTGCGGCGGCCGCCAACCTTGCCAATATCACCAATCGTCCGGCGGACTTGACGTTTGTGATCAATCAGTTGGAGCGGATGAATCTCACCAATTCGGTGTTGAAGCAGCGCCTGGATCTCGATCGCATTGGTGTCGCGGGCCATTCCTTTGGCGCCTTTACCGCGCTGGCGATAGCGGGAGAAACTTTCATCGGCCCCGGCGGACAGCGAGCCTCGGCGGTGGATCCACGGGTAAAGGCTGTCATCCCGATGAGCGCGCCCGCGCCGAGAAACAGGGGGCGGCTCAACGAGGAGTTTGGCACCATAAAAATTCCGTGTCTCCATATGACCGGCACGGACGACGGTAGTGTAATTGGATCCACCTCCCCAAAAGAGCGGCGGCTGGCGTTCGATCACAGCCGCAATTCGGACCAATTCCTGATTACGTTTACCGGTGGCGACCACATGATTTTTTCAGGCCGCCGTGGAGGAAACTCCAAGAACGATGACGAATTTCAGAAGTTGATCTGTATCGGCTCCACTGCCTTCCTGGATGCATATTTGACCGGCGATGCATCGGCGCGGGCCTACTTCACCGGCGGCGGATTTCAACGCGCCTTGGGTCACGAAGGCACGTTCGAAATGAAACTCTGCCCCGAAAACGGCAGCTAAATTTTCGCCGCAGCAGGGCGCTTAGGACTTCTTCAGTAATTCCAGCCAGCGTTTCCATGCGGCCTCGCGCGCTGCCTTATTGGCGGCGCTGGCATCGGGAGCTTGACCGGCGCGCATGAATCCGTGGCCCGCGCCATCATAGACGACGGGCTCATAGGTCTTGCCTTCGGCCTTCATGAGTTCCTTTGTCTTGGGAAGGGTGGCGGTGATGCGCGCGTCGTTGGCCGCATAAAAGCCGTAAACCGGGCAGGCAATGCGGGCGATTTCCTTTTTCTCATCCGGGCCGCTGCCGTAAAAGACAAACGCGGACTTAATGTCCTTGTTGTTCGTCGCGTAGCGGAAGGTCTGGGTTCCGCCCCAGCAAAAACCGCCGACGGCAATCTTGCCGTTCGCCGCCGGAATTTCAGTGGCATATTTGGCGACTGCGTTCAGGTCTGCGGTGATTTGTTCCGGGGGCAGGGTGGAGATGGCTTTGCGTACCGCTTCTTCACCGGGGAGATCCGCAGTGCCGCCTCCCCCCGGCGCGGCGCCGGAAAGGAGATCGGGAGCGATGGCAATATAGCCTTCAGCCGCAAGTTGGTCAGTGACGGCTTTTATCCAGTCTGTGAGACCAAAAATTTCGTGAATGACAATCACCACAGTCGCCTTGTCTTTGATCTCGGGGTAGGCAACGTAACAATTCAGTTCCCGTTTATCGTGCTTTACTGTCACCCATTCGAGATGACGAGGGGATTTGGCGAGGGTGGCTTTGGCCCAATCCTGAGCCTGACACGAGAGCGCGGAAAAGATGGCGCCGAGGGTGAGCAATATTGAAGGTTTCATAAATTTTTCCTGGGTCTGATGCGAATGTAGCCCACTCCGGATTTTTGAAAAGGGGATTTCCTGGCGTCCCGCCGGACACCCGGCGCCGTGTCATCGCAAGCGGATTGACAAAGTCGGCTGGCAAATTATCTTGGTTGACGCGTTTTGCGGTTCAGAGAAACTCTCCAGGCTTGTGAAAAACGATTGCGGCAATCGCAGATTTGAGCCCAGTAATCGCGGCAGCGCTTTCACTTTAATCGAATTGCTCGTGGTGGTTGCCGTCATTGCAATTCTGGCGTCCCTCCTCCTGCCGGCACTTGCGGCGAGCAAGTCGCGTGGACAGGGAATCTCCTGCCTGAATAACGAACGCCAGCTTGCGCTGGCCACGATGTTGTATGCGGACGAATCGAACGATGCCTTGCCGTATAATACCGGTTCCGATGAAATCCGGCGCTGGGTGGCGTTGAATTGGTACTGGAACTGGACCTCCCCGGTCATGGATTGGGAATCGAGTAATTCCGACAACACTAATGCCACCCTTGTCACCAAGGGTGGCATCGGACCCTACACGGCAGGCACACCTTCCATTTTTCGTTGCCCCAGCGATCGCGTCGTAAGTGACAAACAGGCCGCCGTGGGCTGGTCCGGTCGCGTGCGCAGCATCTCCATGAACGCGATGATTGGCGATGCGGGACAATACTTCGTCAAGGGCTACAATGTGAACAATCCCGGCTATCGGCAGTTCGCGAAACAGAGTCAGGTGTTAAAGCCGTCGCAGATATTCGTGTTCATCGAAGAACATCCGGACAGCATCAACGACGGATATTTTTTAAACCATGTGGATAGCCGTCGCTGGTTCGATTTACCGGCCTCCTATCACGACGGCGCGGCCAACATCAGCTTTGCGGACGGCCATTTGGAAAAACACAAATGGACGCTCGCCAGCACCAAACCGCCATCCCGCGCCGACGCTGCTATGCTGCCGTTTCCCGCCGCACCCAATGTCCTCGACGCCGACAGCCTCGGCGATTTTAACTGGCTGATGGAGCGAACCTCAGTGGATGCCGATTCCGTCCCGCATTCGTATCCTCGCTAATTCCGCCTTGGCGTGGGCGGAATTGCAGACTTGGCCTCGTTTTCCCTTGGAACTGGCGTCAGCCTTAAAGATATTTGGCCATGAAATCAGCCTCCTGCGGCCCCGCCAGCAGATAGACTTTGTCACCCTCGCTCCAACTGGCTGTGAATAGTCCCCGCACCACACCAGTGGTTGGCGTCTCCGACGGTGGATCCTTGATGGCAGCGCGATTCATCACAAATAGGAAGAGCATTTGTTTATCGCCGCGATCAAAGCAAACCATCGCCACCGGATTATCCTGCCAGCGCAAAGCTCCGCCACCGGTGAGCGAGAGTCGTTGCAAACCCTTGGGAATGGAGTAACCACCGGGAGCGCCCAGCGCTTCGAGCGTGTGTCGCACGGCTTCTAGGTTGTTGGTGCGAATGTCCATCTGATACTGCCGCAAGGCGCCGCTTACCATCCGTGATTCATAGTTTGCAAAACCATCCGAGGAGGAAGGCCGCGACCACATGGCGACGATGCCGATGACCAAAATCACCGCTGCCGCCGCCGCCAGCCATGCAGGTTGCCGCCACCAGATGGCGGGACGAATGATTTTGTCCTCGCTGTTCATCTGCGCCAGCAGTCGGCGTTTGAGGTCAGTCGGAACCTCGATCTGCTGGAATTTCTCGCGCATCGCCTTTTGAAACGCGCAGTGCTCGTCGAACCAACGGCCAAGTTCGGGGTCGCGTCGGGCCAAATCAAGGGCTGCCGCCATCTGTGGATCAACGGCTTCGTCCATGTCGGGACGATATAGCAGCAAAATCTCCTGGGCTTCAGCGCGAGTCATGGCATTTCCTTCGGAGGATGGGCGCTGGGAGATGTCTGGCGCAACACGAGGCTTTTCAATTGAGCGACACCGCGCGCGATGCGGGATTTTACGGTGCCGAGGGGGATTTCGAGAATCGCGGCGATTTCATTGTAAGAGTAATCCTCGAGGTAGAACAGCGCCACGGCGGCGCGAAATTGGGAATCAACCTGTTCCAGCAGCTTCACCACTTCCCGGGCATCCAGGCTGTTTACCATCCCTGGCTCGATCGGGGGGAGTTCCGATTCCACCTCGGACAGTTCGTGATGTGGGAATCGGACGCTACGGCGACGCGATTCCAGAAAGCAACGGTGTAATGTCGTGAAAAGCCACGATTTGACCTTCGTGGCTTCCTGTAACTGGTGACCTTTGGTGGCCCAAATCAAGAATGTTTGCTGCACCAGATCGCAGGCTTCATTTTCTGTACGTGTCAAACTCATCGCAAACCGGTAAAGCGGGCCGTAGTTCTGTTCCACCAGACCTTGAAAGTCCGGCTGCCCGAGCGTGCGGTCTTCACTGTTTGAGGATTGAGACGCCACAAAGGTTCCTGAAAATCCCGGTACGCAATCAATTTCGGCGTGCGCTGGCGCGGTATCAAGCGCTTCCGCGAAGCCCGCTGCGAATTAATTGTCCTGAATACGGGAACCGCCGGGCACTTTCGCTTCTCTCACTAACATGAAGCATTGGGACAAGCAAGTGGCGCCAAAGGAAATCAAACCGGGCCGGGTGTCGGTACCGGTGGAAAGTTGGGAGGAAGCGGGATTCGCCGTGGCGATGGGCGGATTGCTCCCTAATATCAGTATTCAGTCCTGCCGGCTAAAATCACTACGCGGGCCCTTTGGCTTCCAACCCCGAAGATCAAGACCGGGTTTTTGCTTTAATCGAGTTCAGATGCGCTGGAGCGTTTAGGTCCGGCAACGGATTGGTTGGAGAATGACGCGCAGATTTTCGAAAGGGTGGGCGGGAGGTGATTCAACGCCCCAATTGGGACGAACGAACACGCATTTTCCAACTTGATAATTCTTCTCTTTGGCGACGGCTGGCGGTCAGGAAAACCTCCCTTTGGTTTCCCAATCGATGGCGGAAGTTATCCGCCGCTTTCCGGCCAGCCAGCCGTCCACCAAAGCCCTCCCTGGACTTTTTCCACGAAGCCCCACCGCAGACCCTTACCTTCCCAGGCGTTTGTTGAAACTGGCATGCGCCAGTAAAACCTCCATATGATTAACGTTTGCGCGAGGTTTCGTCTGTCAGGCAACCCCTTTGGTGCGATGTAGGGAGCGGCCCTACATCCGGCGCGGGTGGAGGAGAGCCGGCCTAGTGATTATGCGTCCAGACGATTGCCAATTGTAACAGTTCGCTGCCGTCCTTTAACTTGAGCTTTTCCCGGATGCGGGCGCGGTAGGTTTCGACGGTCTTGGCGGCAATGTGGAGTCGCGCCGCGATTTCGCGGGTGTTCATGCCGCGACCGGTCAGTTCGAACACCTGTAGCTCGCGATCCGCGAGCAATTCGGCGGGTGTGGAAGCCACCGGGCCGTTGTTCGAGACGAGCCGGCTGATAATGTGCGTGGAAATCTGTTCGTTAAGGTAAATCTGTCCTGCCAGCACCCGACGGATCGCCACCAGGATGCTTTTTGTGGCTTCCTGTTTGGTGATGTAGCCCAGCGCGCCGGCGCGAATGACGCGCTCGGCATACAGGGATTCATCGTGCATCGATACCACGAGCATCAGCAATTTCGGCCAGCGCGAGTGAATATCCTTGATTAGTTCCAGTCCATCCGAGTTCTTAAGAGTAAGATCAATGATGACCAGATCAGGTAGGAGTGTCTTGATGGTCTGAATGGCCTCGGCACGGTCTTCCGCTTCCCCGCATACAGTAAGATCGCTCTCGCGGTTGATGATTTCCGCCAGACGCTCACGCACGATCGGATGGTCGTCGACGACTACGATCCGGACGCGTTTCGGCGTCTCTCGAGTTGGGCGGGCGGAGCGGGTCATGGAGGTGGCTGGATTTCGGTTGTGTTTTTCCCAGACCCCAACTATTGACCCACGGGACGCGGGATGCAACAAGAAATCGTCGTTCCCCGGTCGGGTCCCGGCTGGAAGCGCAGGATACCGCCGAGCGCGCGCGCGCGATAGTCCATGATGTGCAACCCCATGCCCCTGGCGGAGCCTGCGGAGGTTTTAGCCGTGAAGCCGGTGCCATCGTCAGTGATTTGCAATTCCAGTTCATCCGCTCGTTTGTTGAGATTGATGACGATGGTTTTGGCTTTACCGTGGCGGATGGCGTTGTTGACTGATTCCTGGGCAATACGATAAAGGTGGGTGGCGACAACGCTGCTCTGAATTCCAACCTTGCCCCGGCTGCGAAAACGGCACTGAACCTTAAAGCGGCTGCGAGTGGTGTTGGCGAGTTCCTGGAGGGCGGGCGATAGACCTTCCGATTCGAGCCGGACGGGAAAAAGCCCCCGGGCTAGGTGGCGCGTTTCGGTAATGGCTTCATCCAAGAACCCCGCAATTCGTCCGGCACGCGGCGCCTCCGAATGATGATTGCGGGATAGGTGGTCCTGGAGTGAGTTCGCATCGAAAGCCAGGGTCACCAATTGCTGGCAAAGTCCGTCGTGGATATCCTGGCCGATGCGCGCCTGCTCGCGGTCGCTTATTTCCAGGATCTGGCGCTCCAGCCGGTAACGCTCGGTGACATTGGTGGCCACACCGTTGAAGCCGGCGACCTGTCCGAACTTGTCGCGTACCGGGGAATACCAACAATCAAAGGCATAGAGCCCTATTTCGATCACGGTGCTGAATTCCTCGCCCTTTAGCGCGCGACGGACATTGTCCAATAAGGCCTGATTGGCGGCAAATACTTGAAAAACGGATTGCCCCACGCGTTCGCCAGGTTCAACGCCCAGGGTTTTAAGGGCGAGACCGTCCTCGAGCAGGATGACGCCATCGCGGTCGCACGCAAAGAGGAGCACCGGTGCGGCGGTGATGAATGCGCGCAAGCGCGCTTCGCTTTGATGTAAAGCCTCCTCCACGCGAATGCGCGCCAGGGCGCCGGCTGCCTCGTCGGCGAGTGTCTCAATAATTCGCCGTGCCTGCGAAGGAAGGTCGGACCGGCCGCGTGAAAAAAGGTTCATAACGCCCAGCAGCGTACCTGCGTGAGAAAGCGGTATGATGGCCGTCGCCCGCAAGCCTTCCTCGAGCCGAAACGGCTGTTGCCATGTGGCAGCCGAGGTTGCGTCGAAATATACCGGCAATCCTTTCTCCACCTTCCGGGCTTCGTCGGACTGCGGTGTAAAAGGTGCGATCCCGCTGACGAGGCCATTTGGAAGGCCTTGTTGCGCCGTCAGGTCGAGCACGCCCGTGGTGGAATCGAGGAGAAAGATGCAGCCGCAATCGATGCCTTCCAGTTGCAACGTGATTTCGAGCAGGCATTCGGCCGCCGTCTTTAAATCGCTGGTCGAACTAAGGCCGGCGGCGAGATCTTTTTGGGCCCGGAGCAAAAATTCCGCCCGCTTTCGTTCGGTGATATCCACCGTTGAAACGACGGCTCCAATCCCGGGCAGGGGGGAGGCGTTCACGCTCACCCAGATGCGTTCGCCACTTTCCTTTTGGATGCCGATTTCACTGTCGAGCACTTCGACTTGTTCGCGAATCGCGCGCTGGCTCGGGACGTCGCTCCCCGCCAGCGGCTTGCCGTCATGGCGGAAGAATTTCCACTTCATATCCTCCCGCTTGACCAGGGCGTCCGGAGTGACCCCCAGAAAACGGCAGAGTGCGGGATTGAGATCTTTGATTTTTCCATCCTGCGATACGATGGAAATGCCCACCGGCAGGATCTTGAATACGGCGCTTAGTTTCGATTCGCTTTCGCGCAGGGCTTCTTCCGCGCGCTTTCGTTCGGTGATGTCCCGCCCGACGGACTGTATTTCCATCAGCCGCCCGCGGTCGTCGAAAAGCGCGCGATTGGCGAACTGCATCCAATGCCGCTGGCCGGAGGGCGAAACAATACTATTCTCAATGATGATGGCGGGGGCGGTTGGAGTCAGTCTCTCCAAATTCTCCTCGATGTGCCGCAGCTCCTCAGGGGGCACGTTGGCTTTCCAGTTTTTTCCAACTGTGGTTTCCACCTGGCCCCCGAAAAAACGGCAATACACTTCATTGACAAATGTCAGGACGCCGTCGGGCGTGAAGCGCGATATAATTTCCGTCTGGTCCTCAACGACCGTACGGTAGCGTTCTTCGCTTTGCCGCAGCGCGTTCTCGGCGCGTTTGTGCCGGGAAAGGTCGTGCAACATGAACAGCAGGTGCAAATCGCCGCCGCTCGTAAAGGCGGTAAGGTGGCATTCGCCCCAAACATCGTCGCCGGAGTTTGACGGGATGTAAAAGTCCGCTCGTTGAGCGTGGCCTTGTTCCAACACCTTCTCGGCCAACGGCAGCAGTCCGGCTTGCTGAAAGAAAGTCAGTTGCCGGAAGTCCTGCTGCAAGAGGTCCTCGGTGGTGCGGCGCGTGATCGTCGCCAGCGCGGCATTGGCAAACACACACTGCCCCGAGGCCTTGAACGCGGCGATGCCGACCGAGGAGGCCGCGATCATCTTTTGGTTAAGGTCCAGCGCCTCTGCCAATCGTTGTTCGGCGCGCTTGCGTTCGGTGATATCTCGGGAGATCCCCATGACCGAGTTGATGTGGCCATCCGCACCGCGCATGGGCGCCAGCCGCGTTTCCTGCCAGCGTGGGCCCCCGGGATAGGGAATTTCAACATCGCGGTGGAGTATCTCACCGGTTTGCAAGACTTTCGCGACGACATCCGATTGCCGGCGGGCTGTTTCCGGCGGGAACAAATCAGCCTGACTCCGCCCCAGCAATTCTTTTGGCTGCCGACCCCACAAGGCGGAAGCGGTGGAGTTGACGTAGCGGACGGTGATGTCACGATCCAAAATGAAGATCGCATCGGGCGACGACTCTGCCAGTGTCCGGTAGCGATCCTCACTTTCGCGCAAAGCCTCCTCGGCCTGGATGCGGTCGAAGGCGCTGCCGCAATAATCTGCGAGGGCTTGCAGCTTGCGGAGATCCTCCTCGTTATACGCGTTGGGAGCATAACTTTGCAGGGAAAGCACCCCCACGCGATTGCCGTCGCGCCGCAACGGCACGCACATGATGGAGGCGGATCGCCGAGCGGTGTCGCCAAACGTCATCGATCGTGCGTGGAGATTGTCCTGTTGAGAAACTGACACGAGTTCCGGTCCGCTCTGCATGACCCGGCGCATGCGCGGGGTGGGCGGCAACGATGGCCGCACCGCCGGCACCTCACGCCGCTGGCCATCCACGATGTCGTAATTCAGCACATGCTGCATTCGGTCGGTCTCAGGATTATATATGTCGAGCGTCGCGCTGTGCCATTCCCACAGCTGATCCGCGCTGGCAAACATCGCCTGAGCCGCTTCCAGCGGGGTGCGGGCGATGCTGAGTTTAGTGCCCAGCGCCAGCAGGGCTTCGCGAGTGCGTTCATCCTGGCGGAGTTCAGTGACATCGCTCGCCACAACCATGATCGCCTGACGACCGTCGGGCAGTGCAATGGGCTTTTCGTTGAGTCGCATCAATCGACGGCCGCCATTTTTTTGCACATTCCAGACCTCGTGATCCAACGCCTGTCCGGCGCGGATGGCGGCGAGATTGGCCTCCACCCGGCCGTTGGAATCCGCCGCCGCAAAAACCCGGACGTTCTGGCCCAGCAATTCCGACCTGGCATAACCGAGGGTTTCACAAATGGCCCGGTTGACGTCGAGTACGTTGCCTTGCGTATCCTCCACCAGAATTCCGTTGGGACATAACTCAAAGAGCGTTCGATAAAGTTGCTCCTGCCGCGCGAGTGCCTCGCCGGCCTGTTTGCGTTCGGTGATGTCCTGCCCGACGAGCACCAGGAAATGACGCGTATTGACGCGAAAGGCGCTGGCCCGGACCTCCAAAAGTGTGGTGCTCCCGTCTTTGCGCCGCCCCGGATATTCCCGGACTATTGAACCTCCGGAAATGGCCTCCTTAAAATCGTGTGCGAATAAAGCCTGATACTCTTCGATGGGCATTGCCGCCACGAGATACAACGGCTGCCCAAGCAACTCATCACGGTCATAACCGAGCAACGCATCCCCTGCAGGATTGGTCAGCGTAATGATGCCGCTTTCGTCCACCATGACGACCGCTTCGGCCATGCTCGCGAGTACGCGTGCCTGCATTTGGAGTTGCTCCTCATAGTGGACACGCTGGGTCACTTCCTGCTCGACGGAGACATTCAAAATCCGACCGTGCACCTCCAGGCGTGTAACGTGCGCTTCGCAAATAATCGATGTTCCATCCCGGCGTAAATCGTGAAAGGTCCCATGCCAGCCCCCGGTGGATTCCAGTTCCGCCAGCACGCCCTGCATGATCGCCGTGGATTCCTCATCCGAGCGGCCGCTAAATGTGCTGGCCGGCTGGCCCAAAATCTCCACCCGCTTTATGCCCCAAATCCGCTCGGCTGCTGGGTTCATTTGTACGACGGTGCCAGCCTTGTCGGTCACGATGACTGCCTCCGCCATATTTTCGAGGATGGCCGCCTGCGTTTGCAACACCTCCTCGGTGCGCTTTTGTTCGGTAATATCCTGAGCCAAACCTGTAACCCGGATGGTTTCGCCCGAGGCGTTGCGAACTGGAAATGCCCGGTCCCTGATCCAACGCAGCGTACCGTCCGGACGCGTGATGCGGTATTCCACATCATATCCGCCAACCGGCTGCTCTACGGGGATGCGGCGTATAAGTTCCGCGCGGTCATCAGGATGGACAGCCAGGAGCCACGATTTCGAATCTCGATATAGTTCGTCCACCGGCCGTCCCCATACCCGCTCGTAAGCGGGGCTGGCGTAAATCACTCGGAAATCGGGCAGCTCAACCAGCCAGAACACCTCTTCGATATTGTTGATGACCTGGAGAAACCTTTCATTGGCCTGTGCGAGGCGTTCGGAAGTGGCCTTGTGCTGCGCAGTCTCCTTTAGCAATTCATGGGTTTGCTCCTCCACGAGATTGCTAAGCCGGCGCGTAAGAGCGGAAAGCTTCGTCGTAAGCCATCCAACGCCTGCAAAGACCACGAATCGGCAAGCGGCGTTCATGAAAACAATCCACATCACGTCGGGGTCGATCTCCGCTGCCGCATAGTCCTGGGCGCCGGTCACCACGGATGAAATCAGGCTGAAGACCGCCGCCGGCCAAAACCCCGCGTTCCATCCCAGAAACGCCAGACCGACAATATAGAACGGCGTGAAGGACATAAGAATCGGTGTAGCGTGATCCGCAATCGCCAGCGCTGCCAGATAAGCGAACCCGAGAAAGATGGACATCGTGCGCGACATCCGGGGAAGCAACGCGGCCAACCTTGGTAACTGGACCTTCATATACGGCAGATTATAGCGGGGGGATGGAGAAAGTTAAGGCCTAACAATGCTTATATGGTGACACCCCTGGAGTTGATCTGCGGCGATCCGGTAAAGCTTTCCGTTGTCAGGATGCTCGTTGACGGTTAACACTCTTGCGGATTCGGTATGTTATGAAATTCATTCAGGCTTTTATCGGTTGCGTTTTCCTGTCATCCATCGCGGTTTGTGCAGCCAGCTTGGAAACGAACTGGGTGGTCTATGAGGGCTCCGCCGGGCCGGGCCATGGCAAACACATTGTTTTCCTTAGCGGTGACGACGAATATCGGTCGGAGGAAGGGCTGCCAATGCTGGCCAAAATTCTGGCGGTGCGGCAGGGGTTTAAATGCACCGTGTTGTTTCCCATCAACCCTCAGGACGGCACGATTGATCCCGCCACGCAGACCAATATTCCCGGCATGGCCGCACTTGATTCGGCGGACGTCTGTGTGCTGGGTTTGCGTTTTCGCGAACTGCCCGATGCCGAAATGAAGCATTTTGTTGATTTTTTTAAGGCGGGCAAATCGATCATCGCGCTGAGGACCAGCACGCACGCCTTTGCCTACGAACAAAACAAGGCCAGCCCCTATGTCAGATACGACTGGCGGAGCAGCGACTGGCCCGGTGGCTTTGGCCAGCAAGTCCTGGGTGAAACGTGGGTAAGTCATCACGGCAAACACGCGGTGCAAAGCACGCGCGGAGTGATCGCCGAGAATGCGGCGCGTAATCCGCTTTTGCGCGGCGTGTCCGACATCTGGGTGCCGACCGATGTTTACACGGTCAGCCATCTGCCCGCCGACGCCGACGTGTTGGTGCGGGGCGAAGTGCTGGCCGGCATGAAGTCCAACGACCCGCCGCTGGAAGGATCAAAGAATTCCCCCATGATGCCGGTTGCCTGGACCCGGCAATTCGTAAACGACAGCGGCAAAACCAATAAAATTTTTACGACGACGATGGGTGCTGCCGTGGACTTGCAAAACGAAGGCCTGCGACGGCTGGTGATCAACGCCTGTTTCCGGGGGGCTGGTTTGCAATCGGAAATAAAGCCGGACGCGAACGTGTCTTATGTGGGCGCGTATCAGCCCACCTGGTTCGGCTTTGGCACTCACAAAAAAGGCGTGAAGCCACACGACCTCGAACTGGCGCCGTGAGCGGCGAAGCCTTCTGGACACTCGATGGGTGATGTGAAACGATAGATCAATCCAACGTGAGCGACATTAAATCATACGACTTTGTAGTCATCGGTGGCGGCCCGGGAGGCATCATTGCAGCGGCCACGGCGATGCAGGCGGGCAAAACCGTCGCGCTGGTTGACCGACAGCATGAACTTGGCGGGGCGGGTGTGAACACCGGCACCGTGCCGAGCAAGACGCTGCGCGAAACGGCGCTCGCACTGGCGGGTACGCGGGCGCGCAAGCTGACCGGCGTGGACATCACGATGAAGCACGAGGCGACCGTCGCTGATTTTTTGGGCCACGAGCAGCAGGTCAAGGCTGGCTTCAACACCATGATTTCGGAGCAGCTCAAAGCCGACAAGGCGGCGCTATTTTGCGGGACGGCTTCGTTCGTCGATTCACATACGATTTCGATCGAGCCAGGCCCGGCCAAAAAGAATCCCACCGCCGGTCCGGTCGTAGGGCAGCGAAAAAAGGCGGTGCTGCGCGGTGAATCCATTGTTATCGCGACCGGGTCTTCGCCCCATCGTCCGTCGGTTTTCTCCTTCGGCAGCCCCGGGGTTTACGATTCCGATTCCATTCTGCAACTCGAGCGGGTGCCCGAGCGACTGGCCGTGATTGGCGGCGGAGTGATCGGGAGCGAGTACGCCTGCACGTTTGCCGCGCTGGGAACCAAGGTCTTTTTGATCGATGGACGCGACACGCTGCTGCCGTTCCTGGACTCGGAAATGTCCAAGGCGCTCGTCAAGGCGATGGAGCACAGCGGCATTGAATTTGTGTGGAAGGAGCAGGTGGTGGAATGTCGCGCGCGCGGCGGAGCCGGCATCCGGCTCGGACTGTCGTCCAAGAAATCGTTGAATGTGGACGCGGTCCTCGTCGCAGCCGGACGCCGGAGCAACGTGGAGCGTCTCAACCTGGCGGCGGCGGGAATCACCGTGGGCGAGCGCGGTCTCATCCCGGTGGATGCGGAATATCGCACGAACGTTCCGCACGTTTACGCCGTCGGCGACGTCATCGGCTTTCCGGCTCTCGCTTCCACGACCATGGAACAGGCGCGCCGGGCGGTGGCCAGGGTGGTGGGACTGCCGCTGAGCGCGGGGATTTCGCCGTTGCTGCCCAACGGCATCTATACCATCCCGGAAGTCAGCATGGTCGGTCAGACCGAGGAGGAATTGAAAAAGGAGGGCGTGGATTACGTGGTTGGACGCGCCACCTACAACAACAATGCGCGCGGCCGCATCATCGGCGATGCCGAGGGCTTTTTGAAATTACTGTTCCGCAAGTCCGACATGAAATTGCTCGGCGTGCACATCATGGGTGAAGGCGCCACGGAGATCGTTCACATCGGGTTGATGGCGATGTTGTCCAATTGCGGCGCCAATATTTTCTTCGAGGCTTGTTTCAACGTGCCCACGCTGGGCGCGCTGTACAAGTCGGCGGCGTTCGACGCCTTTCTGCGCTCCACGGGAGCCAAGGCGTCGTTCACCGCGTTGGAGGAAGTTTAGTGGCTCAGGCTGGCTTGATGGGCGGCCTTTGAATCGGAGGAGAACTTCACGCCTTCGAGATGTTTGCCTTCCGGCGTCACCACGCGCGCGCAAACGGCCCAGCCCCCATTCAGCTGTGTGACTTTCAGCAAGAGGGGATTCCAGCCCGCATTTAAGGTCACATTCACCTGATCGGTGCCGGCTGAAAAGCCGCGAAAGATATTGTTGGTGTGGACGACTTCATGGTTGAGCCAGACTTTCAAGCCATCGTCACTACCCATTTCCAGACGCGCCGGAGTTTTCTGTTCCGCAAAGATCCACGCGCGCACGTAAGCGACCCGCTGTTCGCCGCCCAGCGGTCCGAGCAGGTCAATGACCCAGGGCGTTTTCGGATCCGCGCCCGGTCCGATGGGGCGCCACGTCGCGCCGTCTCCCTCGCCTTGCTCGGGCGGGAACACCATGCCGAACAATTCCGAGTAATCCTTGCCCGCTTGCTTGTAGGGGCCGGATACTTCCCAGGTCAGGACATAGTCGGTCACGGCTTGAATCTGGTCCAACGCCTTTTGCGCCGCCTGTTTGGTGGCGTCGTCGCCGTGGCCCGCAATGACCTTCTTGAGGGCGACCGTGGTGACCTCCATGTCCGTATAGGGCAGCGCCGAAGCGAGCGAGATGGTGGCCTGCGCTGCTTCACTTTGCACTGCTGCTTCGTCGAGGAACGGTGTCACCAACAGCAATGATTGCTTGTCCTGCACCTGGCCAAGCCCGCTGAGCACGATGCGTTTCTGCGCGTCGGTCAGGGAACTGGAGAGCAAATTTTTCAACGCCTCGACACGTTGCGTGTTGTTGAGTTTCACCCCCTCCTCCTGGGTGTTAAGCCGCACCGCCCCGCGCAGGGCCAGCGTGCGATAATTTTCCTCTTTTGCCTCGCGCACGAGTTTCATCACGTCGGGGGCAAGTTCCGGATCGGTGGTGTCGCACAACGCGCGAATCGCGGCGTTGCGCACCTGCGGGTCATTGGATTCCACACCGGCGCGGATGGCCGCGCGAATTTTCGGGTCGTTTAATGTGCTGCTGACCGGGAACAAAGCCACCTTTACTTCGGTCGGGCCGGTGGACAATTCCTGAATCAATGGGTCAAAATTTACCGTGCCGCGTCGGGCCTTGATGCTTCGACACGCTGAGGCGAATGCTTGAGCCGCCTGTTCGCGCGCCTGGGGAGATTTTGCATCGCGCACGAGCACGACCAGATCGCCGAGTTGGGATTGGTCCACCAGGGAGCCAAGCGCCTGCAACGCTGCGACTCGGGCGGAATCCGCGCCGGTGCGCGCCAGTTCGATCAGGCGCGGAATCGAGTTGGTGTCGCGGCGATCCCCAAGAGCGCGGGCCAGTTCCGCCTGCACGGCGGGCGTGGCACCGGGCAGTATCGCGACGATCGCCTCCGAACATTTGCCGCGACGCAGTTGAACGAGTGACAGCCGGGCGGCCTCCTGTTCGGCGGTATCGGGTGAGGTTGCCGCTTTCGCGAGCATGGGTACCATGGCGGCGTCGCCGAGCGTGCCCAGCGCAACAATGGCCGCGAGGCGGACTTCGTGCGACTTGCTGAGCAGCATGGAGGCGACCGCCGAAGCCGCGGAGGGATCGTCTCGCTGAGCCAGTTCGCCGATGAGCGCGATCTGAACGGGCGCTTCGACCGCCGTCAGAAGTGCGGCGAGCGTCGGGGTGGCGTTGGGCGCGTGAACGCTGCGCACCATTTGCAAGGCAGCGAACTGCGCGGCCCCGTCTTTACCTTTAATGCCGGTCGTGAGGTAGGGCAGGGCGTTGGTGCCCGCCGCCTGGATCATGCCGCGATAGGCAGCCACCCGAAATCGGTCGCCGCTTTGGTTGTCATAGATTTGCTTGAAGACCACCAGGGCGTCCTCGTGTTTGCCGGCGGCGTTCAAGCGCAGGGCGCATCGCAACAGCGAATCGACGACTGCATCGTGAACTTTCCCGGCGGTATTCGCGGTGGATTTTTGCAATGCCTTCAAGGCTTTGGCGTTGCCTATCTGTCCCAGCGCGGCTGCGGCGGCGGTGGCAACCGGAAGGTCTGAGGATGAAACCAACGCCGCCAGTTGCGGCACGGCGGCGGCTTCACCGCGATAAGCAAGGGAGTCGATGATTCCCACTTGGGTCATTCCCGTTGTTTTGTTTAAGGCGGCGATCAAAGCCTTGCCCGCCTTGGGCGACTGCATCGGCTCCAACGCGTAGCGCGCGGAATGCGATAGCTGCTCGTCGGTGAGCAGCGCTGCCAGCACGGGTATGGAATTTTCCGTGCCGATGAATTTCAGCCGGGCGCACGCGGCGTCCTTGTCATGCGGCGAGGCGCTGGATCGCAATACGGCAATCAGTTTTGTTTCCTCGGCGCGCTGAGCGTCTGCGGGCGACACGGAGACTGTATTTGTGACGGCATCGGCGGCGCCCGCGCGGTATTCCAACGTGGGGAGCGCGACCGTGAGCGCGGTTGTCAAAAAGAGCCAGGTTTTCATCAGGTTAATGGTGCTTGGGTAAGGCGTCGTTCTGAGTCTTCAGGAATTATGCGCAAATCTGCCACGGCGGCCGCTTCGCAATCGACAGCAACCGGTTCGCCTCGTCATCATTGATGAAGTATTCCGTGGCGGGATCGTATTTGATCGAGCGGTTCAATTGCTTTGCCACGCCGCCCAGCAGCAGGGCGCTGGCCGCACGGTGTGCGACGTCGGCATCGCAGATCGGTTTCTTGCGGGTGCGAATACATTCGAGAAAATTTCCCGCGTGGCTGGTGGTGCGATACAGATGCACTTCATCGGGACGCAACGGTTCGCGTACGGCGTCCGGCGGATCGGAGACCAGGCTTTCGCGATCCACGGCGATGCGTCCGTCGGTGCCGACGAAGCACGCGCCGCCAATGCCGCCAACGGGCTCACCTGGATACGGACGGCCATAGACCACCACACCGCTCGCATATTTGTAACAAGAGACGCCGTTGTCCATGAAGACCTCGACCGGCCCGGTATCATCCGCACCGGCAGCCCATTGAACGATGTCGTAGTGGTGCTGGCCCCAGTTCAATTCGCCGATGTCGTAACGGTGAGCGGATGTATTGCCGTCGTAAGGAATCCACGGCGCCGGCCCGAGATACAAATCCCAGTCCACTTCCGCCGGCTGCTTCTTGGCTTTGCCGAAACGTTGCGGCCAGAAAACGGCGCCTCCATCGCGATAGGCATAGATGGCCTGGAGTTTGCCGATGCGCCCGCTGCGAACGAACTCGCACGCCATGCGGAATTTGCCGCCGTATTCACTGCGTTGCTGTGTTCCTGCCTGATAGACACGGCCATAACGGCGAACGGCAGCTTGCACCGCCTGACTTTCACGAACCGTCACCGCTGTCGGTTTCTCGCAATAAACGTCCTTGCCCGCCTCAGCGGCCATGGCGGCCATCGTGGCGTGCCAGTGAGCGGGAGAGGCGATCAGCACCGCGTCGATATCGGAGCGGTCAAGGATCTCGCGAAAATCGGTGTAGGACTGGCACGGCTTGTAGTTGCCATTGCCGTAAGCTTCGGAGTAGTGGTCGTTGACCTTCTTGCAGGCATTTTCCCGGCGGTCCTTCCACACATCGCAAACTGCCAGCACCTGGACGTCTTTACGCCCGGCATAGCCGCCGGCGACGTATGTCCACGCGCCGCCCAGAAGGTGACCTCCACCCTGGCCGCCGATGCCGATGAAGCCCATCGTGATGCGTTCACTGGGCGGCAATATGCCGTCACGGCCAAAGACCGAGATGGGTAAAATGGTGGGTGCGGCCACGGCAGCGCCGAGGGTGGCGGCCGTGCGACAAAGAAACTGGCGTCGGGTGGATTTGTTCATAATCGGGGGCGTGGTTCGTTCAGCGGTTGGTAACGTAGCGACAACGATTGCGCATGTCTAGGGGTGAAGAATCAGGCGTGGGAGTTTTCTCTCCGCAGTTTCGATGGGCCAGGTCATTGCGCAGTTACTGTGGGTAGGACGATATTGAGCGCGGAAAATTCATGAAATCAGACGAATGGAGGGCGCTTGCTTGACGCTCAAAGAGTCCCGCCACGGATTACTCCTTGTAATTGGGAGGGTGCTGTTTCAGGTTTGATGATTGACGGGCGTCAGGATACGACCCGGTGCTTGCGTCGAAGAAATGAAAAACTTTTTGCAACGATGGCTGATTTGCACGTTCGCCGTGCTGATTGCGACGTACCTGGTTAAAGGCATTCATTTCAAGGAATGGCTGGATCTTTGCGTGGCGTCCTTGCTCCTCGGCATTTTAAATGCGGTGCTTCGGCCAATCCTGATGCTGCTGGCCCTGCCACTTTTGTTTCTGACGCTGGGATTGTTCCAAATCGTCATCAATGCCGCTCTGCTCTATTTTGTTGGCTATGTGATGAAGCCGCACTTTTACGTGGATGGTTTCGGATCCGCGGTCTGGGGTGCGCTTATCATCAGCGTCATTTCGATCATTCTGAACACGCTGACCGGCACAGGGAACTCGCGCATTCAGGTCGAACGGCGACGCCGACCATCCGATGATGGCGGTAACGGTCCGGTAATCGACGTATAAAGGGCTGACAATTTATATGCCGCGCGTCGGGTGGCGATGCCTTGCGCGTTGAAGCCTCTCTCGAAATCGGTCACCAGACTACTGAGTTCCTCCGGGGTTTCAATAGAGACGAAAAATGGAGCGGCGCTGAATACGGCGATCATCTGCTCGAAATAATCCTCGTCGTCCGTGCGCAAATAGACGATGCCGCCGGGCACGAGAATCTCACGCGCCAATAAGGGGAAGCGTTCATTGACGATCCGATTTTGACGATGCTTCCGCTTCGGCCAGGGATCGGGAAAATAGATGTGCAGCGCAGTGGTGCATTGGCGCGGGAGGAGATATTGCAAAAAATACGCGGACTCGATGCGGAGGCAACGCAGGTTGGTGAGTCCGGCGCGCCGGCCCTTGCGGTCCAGTTTTTGGAGGCGTCCCAGCAGGCGTTCCACTCCGATAAAATTATGCTCCGGGTGACGCCGGGCGTACTCGGCAAGAAACGAACCGTCACCACTGCCCAACTCGACCTCCAACGGCTGCGAGTTCGGAAACAGGCCGGCGACATCTACTCGATCCACGGCGGAACGAATGAGATGGATCAGACTCGTTTCGTTGGCGGCGGTTGCGCCTTGGTTATCATTTGCCTGAGTGCTGGCCATTGCGGGGCGAAGTTTGGGCTTTCGCCGCCAAATCGCAAGTGGGGTTTAAAGCGAAAGAATCGCACTGCTCGAGTGCTGCTTCGCCGGCCAACCGCGAGGGGGCGCATTCAGCGCGAACGGCCTGCCTACGCGGCGGGCGGCGGGATTGGCGGCGCCGGCGGCGGAACAGGGGAATGCGGGCGAGCGGTGACGCTGAGCAAATTCATGATTCCCTCCAGGGGAATCCGCAGACGATCGGATGGTTGCGCCAATTCACGACCGAGTTCCCGCGCCATTTCGTAAAGCACGTATGCACGAAGCAAGGCACGAAGTTCGTTTTCGTCGCGCGGAAGCAAGCCGGACGAATCGACCTGATGGAAGTAGGATTGAAGAAAGGCCACGCTCACCCAGCGATTCCAAAAGCGCATCCACGGCTCGAATTTTGCGATGCTCTCGGGCGGCACGCTGCCCCGCTCGACGTGTTTGCGCAATGCCAGATCGGAGGCGAAGTGAAAGGAACGGACGAGTCCGGCGACGTCACGCAACGGCGAACGTTTGATGCGGCGTTCGCTCAGCGGCGTCTCGGGGTCGCCCTCGAAATCCATGAAATAGAAATCTTTCCCGGTCCAAAGCACCTGGCCGAGATGACAGTTTCCGTGGATACGAATGCGCTGCGCGTTGATCGGTTTGTCGAATACCAGGCGGAGAAAATCCAGGATCGTCTGTTCGGACTCGATCGTTCTTTGCGCGATCGGGACGAGAGCCGGAGGAATGATATTCATTTGGGCCTGCAACCCCCGGAAATCCTGAACAATCACATTACGCAACGCCTGAAAATGGCCGCGCTGGTAGTGCGGATTGAAAGATTCGGGCGCAAGCGGATGCGGCGCCGCGGGCGAGGCGAGTGCCAGATGCAAGTCGCCCAGCCGCTTTCCCAACTGGCGCGCGGATTCGAGATAGGTGCCAATCATCTGTTCGGCCGCCGGAGGGATATCAAACTTCAGCAATCGCACCGGTTCGTCGGAGGCAATGGGCGCGTCCTGCTTTTGGGCCACCCACGTAGCCACTCGATCAAAGAATCGTCCGAGCGCGTCGATGGCGTGAGACTGGGCGTCCACCGCATTCGGCACGAATGCGGTGACGGCCGCGAGGGTGTAGCGATCGTCGGTCACCACGTAATCCAGCGAGCCGAGCAGTTGGGGCGCGTTGGGAAAATCGTGGTTCGTGAGGAAGGTGCCCATATCCAGTTCCGGATGCGGCCCGGGTTCAATATGACGAAACAGTTTCAACACCAGCTTGTCGCCAAAAAAGACCGTTGAATTATTCTGGTCGTTGCGCCCTGGCTTCGGTTCCGTTGCGTCACTCGCGTCGGCGATTTTCGTCAGCGCGGCGAGGCGGGTCGCCTCGGTTTCGCCCATGTCACCCTTAAGCCGGCGCCGGTGGCGGATTTGGGCCAGCAGCGCCCGGCAGAACGCAGGGCAACCCACGGCATCATAAAGGACCCCCTTGGTTTCGACGCCCGGAAAACCCAGGTTGGCGATAACGAGGCGTCCCATTTGTTCGCGAACACGGACGGCTTCCGCGCCCTCCGCGACTGTAATCGGCAGCAGGTACGTTTCCGGGTCGCCATCGACGAAGTCCGCTTGCACAAATGCCAGCGAAGCTTCGCCGCCGTTCTCCAGGGATACCGGAACCGAATCCTTCAGTGTCACGCTTTTGAACGTGCGGCCACGCACATTGAACCAGGATTGCGAGTGCAGGTATGTCGGCAAGGCGGACTCCAGCGTGCTTTTTCCGCGGCCGGCGAGCAATCGCTGCCACGACGATTCGACCGGTAACAATGGCAGGGTGCCGGGCGCGGCGGCTTTTGCCGATGCTCCGGAAGAGGGCGACGTTGTTTCCAGCGAAAACCAGTAGAATGCATGCGGCCCCAGGGTCAGGAAATAAGGCTTGTCCGTGATGGCGGGAAATTCCATCCGGCCCAACAGTTCAATCGGAATGCGTTGTTTGAAGGCGCTCAAATCAAGCTGGACTGGCTGCACGAAGCGGGAAAGGTTTGCCACCACCAGGATCGTTTCCTCCTTGAAGCGCGAAATGTAACTTAGAATCTTGCGATTTTCGGGATGCAGGAACTCACATTTACCCTCGCCAAGCGCGCGCCATTTTTTGCGCAAGGCCAGCATCCGGCGCATCCACCAGAGGAGCGAATGTTGATTGCCAAGTTGCGTTTCAACGTTGACGGCCTCGTAATGATATTCCGGATCGAGAATGATCGGCAGATAGAGGCTTTGCGGATTTGCCCGCGAGAAGCCGGCGTTTTTGTCGGAACTCCATTGCATCGGCGTGCGCACGCCGTTGCGGTCGCCGAGAAAAATATTTTCACCGAGACCGATTTCGTCGCCATAATAAAGCACCGGCGTTCCGGGGAGTGAAAAGAGCAGTGCGTTCAGCAGCTCGATGCGGCGGCGATCGTTGCCCAGCAGCGGGGCAAGTCGACGGCGGATGCCGAGGTTGAGGCGGGCCTGACGTTCCTGCGCGTACATGCGATACATGTAATCGCGCTCCTCGTCGGTCACCATTTCCAGTGTCAACTCGTCGTGATTTCGGAGGAACAATGCCCACTGACTCGTTTCAGGAATCGCCGGTGTCTGCTCCAGAATATCCACAATCGGCAACCGGTCTTCCATGCGCAGGCCCATGAAGAGGCGCGGCATGAGCGGAAAATGAAAAGCCATGTGACACTCGTCGCCTTTGCCCTGACCGAAATAGGACACGGCGTCTTCCGGCCATTGGTTCGCCTCGCCGAGCAGCATGCGGTCGGAATATTTTTCATCGACGTGCGCGCGGAGCTTTTTCAGGAAATTGTGGGTCTCCGGCAGGTTCTCGCAATTGGTCTTTTCGCGCTCGTAAAGATACGGCACCGCGTCGAGTCGCAGGCCATCCACGCCCAGATCGAGCCAAAAATCCACCGCCTTGAAAATCGCCTTGTGCACCTCTGGATTCTCATAGTTCAAATCCGGCTGATGCGAAAAGAAGCGATGCCAGAAGTAGGCATTGGCGACGGGGTCCCACGTCCAGTTGGATAACTCAACATCTTTGAAAATGATGCGCGTGTCGCTGTATTCCCGGCCGGTATCGCTCCAGACATAGAAGTCGCGCGCCTTGCTGCCGGGCGGTGAACGCCGGGCTTTTTGAAACCAGGGATGTTGGTCGGACGTGTGGTTGACGACGATTTCGGTGATGACTCTCAGCCCGCGATCGTGCGCGGCCTTGAGAAACAGTTTGAAGTCGCTCAATGTGCCATACATCGGATGTACGCTGCAATAATCGGCAATGTCGTAGCCGTCGTCCCTGAGCGGCGACGGATAGAATGGCAGTAGCCACAGCGCGGTGACGCCCAGATCGCGCAGATAATCGAGCTTCTGGATCAGCCCGCGAAAATCGCCGGTGCCGTCACCGTTGCTGTCCGAAAAGGCGCGGACGTGCAGTTCGTAAATGACGCCACTCTTGTACCAGAAGGGGTCGCGCCCCAATCCTTCGGCTCGGTGTGTGCTTGCGGGCATGGGATTAATTTGGAATTAAGATCAACTTAGCATGACGCCTTCGGCCGCATCCGGCGCTGGATTCTTTTTGGCATCCGTTCCCATTACAAATTCCCGCAAGAGCCGGCGCACTGCGGTATGATTCGGGAGGTGGTAGCGGGCGTTGCTGCGTTCCATGCCAACGCGAATGGAAAGCGCATTAGGCGGTAAGGACTTAAACAAATCCTCATCCGTCCAGTCATCGCCAATGCCGACGATGAAATCCGGCGCCTGGGAGGAGAGCCATTCCGTCGCGGCGGTACCTTTGCTGACGCCCGTGTTGCGGACTTCGAGAACCTTGTTACCTTCGAGCACCTGTACGTCAACATTGCGGGTGAAGTCGGCGAGGTCATCCAGCAATTCCTGGGCGCGCGTACGAGCCTGTTCCGGGTCCGCGGCGCGATAGTGCCACGCGAGCGAATATTCCTTTTCTTCGAGCATGGCGCCGGGAAGGCGGTCCACATAGATCTGGAGAATGGGACGCACGCGATCTTTCCAAGTGGTGGTAAGCGTTTTCAACATGCGCCACTCGGCGCCTTTTGGGCGCAGCCAGACGCCATGTTCGGCGATTAGCGTGACCGGGAGGTTGCCAAAAAACTCCTCGAGATCGGCACGGGGACGTCCACTCACGATCGCCACCTGATTTCCTGACAACGTCCCGAGAGCACGCAGCAATTCGACGATTTCCCGATCGGGCTTCGCTTGTTTTGGATTCGCGACAAAAGGAACCAGCGTGCCGTCGTAGTCCAGCAACAGGGCGCGATGATTGGCAGCACGATATTGCTGGGTAATATCGTTTTGTATTTTGCCCGTGAGCGCACGGGAGCGGAAGGCGGCCTCATCCTTCTGCGACGATATCAATTCCTGAAGAAAATCATCCGCCCAGCGGACCACGTCGTAACGGCTGAGACGTTCCTGCAAGATGCGATTGCGGCGCACCTGTTCCTCGACGGGCATCGTGAGCGCCTGCTCCAAGGCTTGGGCAAAATCGCCGCTATGCACGGGATTGATAATCAGCGCCTCGCCCATCTCCTTCGCCGCGCCCGCCATTTCGCTGAGGATGAGCACGCCGGTTTGGTCGGGGCGCGAGGCGACAAATTCCTTGGCGACAAGGTTCATGCCGTCGCGCAGCGGCGTTACAAGCCCGACGTCGCACATGCGATACAGCGCCACGATTTCGTCGAATCCAAGATTGCGATACTGATAGATGAGCGGGGTCCAGTGTACCGTGCCGTACGCCCCGGCGATGCGCCCGACGGTTTGCTCGACTTCCAGTTTCATTTCCTGATACGCCTCGACACCCGTGCGCGACGGTGCGACGGAGATCACCAGCACCACTTTGCCGTGCCACTGCGGGTTGCGTTTGAGGAAGAGGTCGTAGCCGCGCAATCGATTGATGATGCCTTTCGTATAATCCAGGCGATCCACCGAAAAGATTACCTTGAGTCCGTGCGCCTTCTCCTTGAGTTCGGCGACCTTGGTGTCCGTGGCGGGTGTCGACGCGGCTTTGATGAAGCGGTCGAAATCAATTCCCATCGGGAACGTATCCACCTTCACCACGCGATCACGGAGAGTGAGGGTTCCCAACTGATGCTCGTAGCCGGAGGTGCGCAGCACACTAGTCAGAAAGTCGCGTGTGTAATCGTGCGTATGAAAGCCAACGAGGCTGGAGCCGAGAAGTCCGTCAATCAGTTCCTGCCGCCACGCACGGGGCAGCAGGCGAAATACCTCGTAGGAGGGAAAGGGAATATGCAGAAAAAATCCAATCGGCATGTCGGGGAACTTCTGGCGGATCATTCCCGGCACAAGCATGAGCTGATAGTCGTGCACCCACAGCATGTCGTCCGGTTTGAGCACTTTCAGCAGCGCCTCGGCGAAGACGGAGTTCACCTTTTTGTAATCCTCCCAATATTCCTCCTCGTACCGAACGAGCGTCGAAAAATAATGGAATAGCGGCCAAAGGGTTTTGTTGCAAAAGCCGTGATAGAAACGTTCCATCTGGTCCTCGGGCAAAAAGACCGGAGCGGCTTTGAACTCGTTCAAGGCGTATTCGCGGACTTTTTCCTCCTGCTCGGCGGGAACGGTGGCGCCGGGCCAGCCGACCCAGAGAAAATCCAGCTTTTCTCCGGCGCCGGTTTCACCATGTTCAAGATAGCTCCAGAGCCCGGTCGTCAGGCCGCCGGAACTGTGATTGAAAGTAAGGCCTTCTGGCTTGACCGCGACCGTGAATGGCAGACGGTTGGAAACGACAACTAAACGCATTTATTGTTTTGAGACAGGTTCGAATCAGCGCTTCTGAAATGACGCGGACGTGTTACTTCACTCCACCGGCAAACCCGGCGCATCACTGATCCCTATTTATTTGGACGGCGGCCCGCCATCCAGTTCCACTCCGGCGGATTTAATCGCCGGACCATTACCTATTTATCACCGGCTACGATGCCGGGGACGCGCTCTGAATTCTAAATTCTCCAACAGGCTGTAGAACCAATATAGACGACCTCGGCGGTTGCGCAACTATGAGGCTGGTTTTTGAATGGGTTGAAAATTTCTCACTTACGGATTGCGGTAAATGCTTGTGATGAACCTGCGATTTCTTGTAGTGCATAGTCATCGAATGCGTAAGTTGAAGTCTCACGTTACCGGGCTCATCGCGCTCGCAGCGATGTCAGCGTCTCTGGGAGCCGTCACCCTCCCCATTCCCGATAAAGTTCCGCCCGTCATACCGGACCGCCAGGATTTTCAGGAGCCGGACCATGTGCGGCTGGCCGGATGGATCGGCTCGCGCATCGACGCGAACGAGGCGAATCGCCTCGTGAAACTGGACGTGGACCGTTTGCTGGAGGGCTATCGCAAGCGTCCGGGCCGGCAGTCGTGGGACGGCGAGCATGTCGGCAAATGGCTGCACGCCGCCACGCTGGCGTGGGTGAATACCGGCGATCCGGCGTTGCGACAGAAGCTTGACCGCGTGGTCGCCGAGCTCATCAAGTGCCAGCTCGAGGATGGTTACCTGGGAACTTACCTCGAAAAGGATCGTTGGACTGAATGGGACGTGTGGGCGCACAAATATAACCTCATTGGGCTCATTACTTACATGCGTTATACGGGCAATCTTGAACCGTTGCCGGCCTGTCGCCGCATGGCGGATTTGTTGTGTAACACGTTCGGCGACGAACCCGGCAAGCGCGATATCATCAAGGCCGGGCATCACATGGGCATGGCGCCAACGAGCGTACTGGAACCGATGGTGTTGCTGTATCGCATGACCGGCGACCAGCGCTACCTGGATTTCTGCAAATATATTTTGCGGGCGTGGGAACAGCCGAACGGGGCCAAAGTCATCTCCACGCTGTTGACGGCCAAACGCGTGGACAAAGTTGGTAATGGAAAAGCGTATGAAATGCTCTCCTGTTTGAATGGCGTACTCGAATACTACCGCACGGTTGGTGATCCAAAATTATTGGAAGCGTGCCTGAATGCGTGGAATGACATTGTAAAAAGCCGTTTATATATCACGGGCGCGGCCAGCTATAACGAACTCTTTCATGATAACTTCGACTTTCCCAACGTGGCGAACGTGGGAGAAACATGCGTTACCGTTACGTGGATACAGTTCAACGCCCAATTGCTGCGCTTGACGGGCGAGGCGCGTTTTGCGGACCAGCTTGAGCGGGTGATTCTGAATCAATTATTTGGCGCACAGCGCTGCGATGGTTCTGCCTGGGGTTATTACGTGCAAATGGAAGGCACCAAACCTTATAGCAGCACGCTGGATGGCCATTGTTGTCTTTCGAGCGGGCCGCGCGGTGTGGCTCTGATTCCCACCTTCGCCACGACCACGGATGCCGAGGGCGTAGTGCTAAATCTCTACGAAACCGGCACGGCGCACCTCACGTTGCCGGATAAGACACCCATCACGCTGAAAACCGAAACTCATTATCCCAGCGACGGAAATGTCCTTGTTACGGTTGAGCCCGCGCAGGAGCGATATTACATGATCAAAGTGCGAGTGCCGACGTGGTGCCAGGAATTCACCATCAAAGTGAATGGAAAAAAAGTGACAGAATTGCCGGGTCGCGATGGGTATGTCGCTGTCGCCAGGACTTGGAAGATGAACGACCGCGTCGACATCAAGCTGAAGCTGGAACCGCAGGTGATCATCGGCGATCACAAAAACGAGGGTCGGGTGGCGATGCTGTATGGGCCGCTCGTGCTGGCGGCGGATGAAGCGCTTTTACCAAAGGTGGCGGGCAATCCCTTGCCACTTAATTCGGTTTCCGCGGCCGGCGATACGCTGGCGGCGCTTAAAATTTCGCCCGAGCCCGCTCCGGCGGCGCTCAAGTCGTGGCCGGAGGCGGAAGTATTTCGCGCGAATGGCGTCACCCGCAAGAAATCAGGAGACATGAAAGCGGGAACGCCGGTGAAATTGAAACTGATTCCTTTCGCTGACGCGGGCGGGACAGGGACGCGCTACAAGGTTTGGCTGCCGCTCGATGTGGTGACTCACAACAGCGACAACGTTTTGCTCGACGGCCAGGAAGGTCGCTCGCGTCCAGGGAACGTATTGGGGTCGATTGTTGATGAGGACGTAAAAAGTTTCGTGGTGACCTTCGATGGGAAATCCGCGAATGAAGATTGGTTCGAAGTCGTGGTGGGTGATCCCGTGACCATCCGGCGCGTCGTTTTTGCCCACGGCAATAATTTCCATGACGGCGGCTGGTTCGACGCCAGCGGTGGCAAACCGCGCGTGCAAGTGAAAGCCGGCAAAGACGCACCGTGGCTCACTGTTGGTGAGTTGACGGAATATCCGGCGACCACCGCGACGGATTCGGCAAGTCTTCAGCCAGGGCAGCGTTTTACGTGCGAACTGCCGGCGGCGCGAGACGTGGTGGCTGTTCGTGTGATTGGCAAGCCCGCGAGCGGGGACAATTCGAAGATGGCGTTTTCGTCGTGCGCCGAATTACAGGCGTTTGGGAAGCCGTGATTTTCGGCGCGAATATTTCGCGGCGAATTTTCGATTAGTGCTTTGAGAAATTTTGGAAGCCTGTATCTTGTCGGGCGATACGGTTCAAGCCCTTTGAGCCTGCATGGCTCAGAAGGCCGCCCGCGTGACGGTAAGATGGATCGCGGATAGAACATATGCGGAAGCCGAAGGCCAAAAAACCAGTTCGGATTACGAAATCAAAGGGCGCCGCCCCAAAGTCCCGCAAAGGCGCGACCGAGCCCTCCCCATCGTCACGCGAGGCCCCACCCATTGAGGATTTTTCCGTCGTTGAGGCGATTCGCAGCAATGGCGGCGTGGACCTCACCGAAAAAGTAAAGGAATTGGTGCGCCTCGCGAAGGAACAGGGGCATCTTACCTATGACGACGTCAACGACGCGTTGCCCGATGACCTGGTCACCGCCGCCGACCTCGACCAGGTGTTGATCAAACTTCGCTCGCTGGAAATCGAGATTATCGATCCTGCGGAAGTGGAGCGGGGGCGGCGTTCCGATACCGAAGACGAGGAGGAAACGGGCCGCTACGACATTCTGGATGATCCCGTGCGGATGTATCTCCGGCAGATGGGCAAGGTGCCGCTGCTGACGCGCGAGCAGGAGGTGGAAATTTGCAAACGGATCGAGGAGGCGGAGGATGAGGTGCGGGCCATCGTCTATCGCTTCGGTTTCACCGGCAAGGAACACATCGCGCTGGCGGAAAAACTCATGGCCGTGCCGCCGCGCGAACGGTTTGATCGCGTGGTCGTGGATAAATTCGGGGACAACCGCGCCGGACATCTCAAGAGCCTGGCGCGACTGGTGAAAAAGGCCCGGCTCGATGATCAGGAGGCTGACAATTGTTTTGCCGAATCGCAGAAAGCCGCGCAAAAAGCCAATCATACCCGCTGGCACAACCGTTTTCTCGCCGCCGACAAGGCATTGCAGGCGTCGTTTCCCCGCTTTCATTACAAGCAAAAGGTCGTGGACGAGATGACCCTCGTGGCGGAAAACATTCACGACAAATTTCAGGCGAGCTTGCGGGAAATCAACGATGCCGGGACGCACGGAAAATCCCATCTGCATCAGGAGATCATCGCGTTGGAGAGGGAAAAGATGCGGACGCTCGAGCGATTCCTGAGGATGCCGTGCGAGGAATTTTTGACCGTCCGCGACCAATTGACCTCGGCGATGGCCCGCGCGCACGACGCGAAGACCCACATGGTTGAAGCCAACCTGCGCCTCGTGATTTCCATCGCGAAGAAATATACCAATCGCGGACAGTCTTTCCTCGACCTGATTCAGGAGGGCAACGTCGGCCTGATGAAAGCAGTGGAGAAATTCGAGTATCGCCGCGGCTATAAGTTTTCGACCTACGCCACCTGGTGGATTCGCCAGGCGATCACCCGTTGCATCGCCGACCAGGCCCGCACCATTCGCATTCCGGTGCACATGATCGAGGTGATCAACAAATTGTGGCGCATCCAGAAACAACTGATGCAGGAATTGGGACACGAGGCCAGCGCGGATGAAATCGCGGAGGCCATGGAGCTGTCGGTGGAACGCGTGCGGGCGATTTTGAAAATGGCGCAGCAACCGATTTCGATGCAGGCGGCAATCGGCGATAGTGACGATACGCACTTCGGCGATTTAATCGAAGACAACAGCGCGGAGAATCCAAGCGATGCCACCAGCTTCAATCTTTTGAAAGGCCGCCTGGGAGAAGTCCTCAACGGTCTTACGGAACGTGAGCGGCGCATTCTCGAGTTGCGCTACGGCCTGGCCGACGGCTATGCGCGCACGCTGGAGGAGGTCGGGCGGCAGTATGAAGTGACGCGCGAACGCATCCGCCAGATCGAGGCCAAGGCGCTGCGCAAGCTTCGACATCCCACCCGACGGTGCAAGCTTGAAGGATTTCTCGAAACGGTGGCGCTGGCAGCGCGCTGATTTCTCACACGACCCACATGAACATCGTCGTCCTCGATGGCTTTACGCTGAACCCCGGAGACTTGGATTGGCGCGATCTGGAAGCGCTGGGCTCGTGCAAAATCTTCGACCGGACCTCGCCCGCTGAATTTGTCGAGCGAGCCGCCACTGCCAATATTCTGGTGACCAACAAAGCGTTGATCAGCGGCGAACACATTCGCAATCTGCCTAATCTGAAATGTATTGTCGTGTCGGCGACGGGCACAAACGTCGTGGACCTTGTAGTCGCCCGCGAACGGGGCATTCCCGTGGCGAATGTTCCCGCCTACAGCACGGCGTCGGTGGCGCAGGCAACCTTCTCGCTGCTTTTGGAACTGACCAATCGTGCCGGTCATCATGCGCAAAACGTGCGTGACGGTCGCTGGAGCAAAGGTCCTGACTGGTGTTACTGGGATGGAGCCTTGATTGAACTGGCGGATCTCACTTTCGGCGTGGTGGGTTATGGCTTGATCGGTCGCGCCGTGGCTGGCCTCGCCGCCGCGTTCGGCATGAAAGTATTGGTCCATGCCTCCACGCCCAAATCGCTCCCGCCGGGCATGAGATTCGTGGAATTGGAAACCGTTTTTCGTGAGAGCGACGTGGTGAGCCTGCATTGTCCGCTGACACCTCAAACCAAAAACCTGGTGAATGCCCAACGGCTTGCGCTGATGAAACCAACGGCGTTTTTGATCAACACCAGTCGCGGTCCGTTGATTGATGAACTTGCGCTGGCGGAGGCGTTGAACGCCGGGCGACTGGCGGGCGCGGCGATGGATGTCCTGTCAGCCGAACCGCCACCAGAGAATCATCCGCTGCTCAAAGCGCAAAACTGCATTATTACGCCCCATATCGCGTGGGCCACGTATGCAGCCCGCAAGCGCCTGATGAAAGCGGTGGTGGAAAACGTTGCCGGCTTTCTAAAAGGAAAACCTGTAAACGTGGTCAATTAATCGCCGAAAGTTATCGCGCCGCCACGTCTTTGGAGATATCGAGGCAGACGACTTTTCCGGCGGCGTTGCGGCAATAGATATGGCCATTGGCAAGCACGGGAGTCGTCCAACAGCGGCCGGTGAGCACTGACGCTTGCGAGATTGGTTTGAATTCCGACGGAGTTGCTTCGGCAATATATAGTTCACCTTTTTCGCCCAGACCAATGATTTTGCCGTCGGCCAGCATGAGTGAGCCCTTGCCGAATTTTGGAAATTTCCATTTCACTTCGCCGGTATCGAAAGTGAGGCAGCGCAGCTCGCTTTCGTCCACGCCATAAAGATGGCCCTTCCAGAGCACGCAACTATTGAAATGGTTCCGCATGTTTTTGTTTTCCCACACGGACTTCGGCCGGTTGCCGGCCACGCTAATCACGGAAGCGCCGCGATTGTAGCCCGATGAAATGAAAATCCGGTCGCCGTTGACAATCGGGTCGGCGGCATTGACATCATAATCGGTTTTCCACGGATAGCTCCAAATGGTTTTGCCATCCGCGGCCTTTACGGCGCGCAATGCTTTGCCGGTAAAAAGCGCCACGGCTTTGTCCGCCCCACTCAATGGGATCGGTGAGGCATAACCTGAACCGGTTTTGCCGGAGGTCCATGCGACTTTACCTGAAGATTTTTCGAGGGCAGTGCCGCCGTCGCCAACGTTCACGATCACGAGGCTTCCGTCCACAAAAGGCGAACCGGCAAATCCCCAGGTGGGGATTTCGGCGCCGAGTTCACGGTTGAGATTCTTCGACCAGATAACGGCCCCGTTGGTTTCGTTGAGGCAAAAAACATCTCCGTGTCGGCTCAGCGTGTAAACACAGCCATGGTCGAGGGTGGGTGTCGCGCCGGGACCACCTTCGAAATACTTCGGATCCAGATCGCAGGGATAGGAATGTTTCCACAGCGGTTTGCCCGTGCCGGCGTCGAGGCAATAAATAGTGTCGGTATTGGCGGCGTTACCCATCGTGAAGACGCGCCCTCCGCGAACCGAGAACGAGGAGAAGCCGGTTCCCACGGATGCGGTCCACAAGACCTTTGGCCCGGAGGCCGGCCATGCCGATTGCCATCCAGTTTCCTTCGAGATGCCGTTCAGGTCGGGACCGCGCCATCGATACCAATCTTCCGCATAAGTCGACGCGGCGGCTGCGATAAGGAAGGCCCCGGCAAATAGAGGTCGCATGGCTCACTTTTAATCTATTCCCATGCCAGGCGCAACATCCCCGGCTCGACAAAGGCAGTCTGTGCCGACATGCTGAAGCGATGTCAGAATCGGATGCCCCACTGGATTTGCTTTGGAAAGACTACAGCCTCGCGTTTCGGGAGTTCGACGATCTGACGCTGGCGCGCTGGCTGGCGCAGACGCTCGGCCAGCTTTCGGGCAAAGCGTGGCGGCTTTCACATCCACTGTTGGGTGCTTATCGGCTGGGAGCACAAATCGCCCATGAAAAGCAAATCTGGTTGAAGCGCCTGATCAGCGTGCCGTCGACGTATGCGCCGTCCGCCTGCTGCCGGGCGCCGATGTTGCCATTATTAACCCGCGATGTGCGCGATGCCGGTTTGGTCTGTCAGCATTGCAGCGAAACGTTGGTGCCGTTCGACGAGATTCCCGCATCGATTCAATCAGAACTTTCCGGCTGGGCGGCGCAATATGCCCCTGTTCACGCAGTGGCACACTGGGACGATCAACAGCGCAAAAGCGCGGGCGATTATGACCACGCTTATGAAACGGCCGCTGAAGACGCCGAGGAATTGCTTGGCCAGGCGGGTCGCACGATTGCGCCGAAACTCCTGGAGTTTTATGCGGCCGTCGTCTGGGAAGACCAGGACGAATGCCTCGAGGTCCGTCCTGAGGATGTGCGGCTCTAGTCAGATTTTCACTTTAAACTGCTCGCCTTTGCGAATCGATGCGGCAAATGCCGCCAGCAGTTGGGGAATCAGCTCAAGATCCTTGAGGCTTACCACTTCGACGGGCGAGTGCATGTAACGGTTCGGCAGGCTGATCAGCGCGCTGGCGATGCCGCCGCGTGTCCAGAAAACGGCGTCAGTGTCGGTGCCGCTCGTGGAAGACATCGCTTCATGCTGGAGTGGAATCTTGTTCGCGGCGGCAACAGATTCCAGGCGTGCCACCACTTCGGGATGATTGCAGCCGCCATGCGTCAGCGACGGACCCTTCCCAACTTTGGTGTCACCATGTTGCGCCTTGCTCACGGTGGGATAGTCCGTTGCGTGGGTCACATCCACGATCAATGCGACATCCGGCTTGAGCGAATAAGCGATTTGACGCACGCCGAGCAAACCGACTTCTTCCTGCACATTCGACACAACGCAAATCTCGGCCTGCAATTTCTTTTTGGATTCCTTCAGCAGGCGCAGCGATTCCGCGACCGCAAAGGTGCCGATCCGGTTGTCGAAAGCGCGCGCCACGACCAGATCGTTGCGCAGGACGTCAAATTCCGCAGTCAGCGTGATGGGATCACCGATGCGGACGAGCGATTCCGCTTCTTTGCGGCTGGCGACGCCGATGTCGATGAAGAGATCGTGAATCTTCGGAGACTTGGCGTCCTTGTCGTCCTTCATCAAATGCGGAGCGACATTTCCGACGACACCTTTGACGGGGCCGCTGCGGGTGTGGATAACGATTCGTTGCGCTTTGGTAATGGCGGCATCCACGCCGCCCATCTTGCGAACGTAGATGAAACCGCTTTCGTCGATGTAATTCACTGCCATGGCGATTTCATCGGCGTGCCCGGCGAGCATGACGCGGGGAGAGCCGCCCTTGTTCAGGACCGCCACGCAATTGCCGTAGGCGTCGGAAAAAGTTTCGTCGGCGTATTTTTTGACATAATCGAGCCAGACCCGCTGGCCGCGAACTTCATGGCCGACGGGGCTGGGGGTGTTGACGAGGGTTCGGAGAAATTCGATCGATGCTTCGCGCATGCAGGAATTAAACGATCCCGCGCCAAAACCGCAATTGAAAAGCCACCGCGTGACAATCCCACTGTGCCGGTGTATGCTCCTGCGCTGTCATGCTTTGGCTGCTCCAGCATCGACTCAAATCTAAGAACGTCGCTTCCCGCCGCAAAGCGGCCGAGCAGCTATGCGAATTTCCGAATCCCCGGGCCTTGAAAGCATTGAGCGAGGCGCTCGCCGATGAAGATGCGGAAGTCCGACGCCTGGCGGCCGTCGCTTTGGGCAAAATTGAGGACGACGAGCGGATCGACCCACTGGTTGCCGCCTTGCGAGATCGGGATGCGGACGTTCAAAAGGCGGCGATTCAGGCTTTAAAAAAGGTGGTGGATGACCGGGTCATCACGGCGCTAATCCCTTTACTCCATCATCCGAATGCCGGCGTTCGTGGCGCTGCCGTGTATGCTTTGGACGCGTCCGGATGGCGACCCTCCAAACGGGACGATGAGATTTGGTATCTCGTTGCCAAAGGGCAATGTTCCCGCGCCGCAGACTTTGGCTCTGCGGCGCTCATCCCCCTCGAAATGGTTGTTAATTCCGGCCCTTCGAGCCTCGGTGTGAGCGCGATTCAGGCATTGGGTGAAATTGATGATCGTCGGGTGTTGCGACCGCTTTTAAAAGCGCTCAAGTCCGCCGACGCGGCAGTCTGCGTGGCGGCGGTGGACGCGGTGGCCAAGGTCGGCGGCCCGGAAGTGAGCGACCCCATCATGGACATGCTCCGGCATAAAAACGGCCAGGTGCGGCTGGCCGCCGTCGAGGCGGTGGGTACGTTGGGGTTGGTCGCGGCGATCGAGTCGTTGCGCGGCCTGTTGAGCGATCCGTTGTGGGATGTTCGGCGGGCGGTAGTGGAAAGTCTGGGGAGGCTGAAGGATCCGCGAGCGGTCGAGGCCTTAAGCAAGACGCTGACCGATGGAGATGCGGATGTGCGCGAAGCGGCGGCCATCGCCTTGGGAAATTTTCATGACCGCCGGGCCATTGGACCGCTGGTGCACGCACTTAAAGATGCGGCGAGTGGCGTCCGGCGAATCGCCGCCGCCGCATTGACGCGCATCGACGGAAACTGGAGCGCGTCGCCCGAAGCTCGCGCAGCCGCCGAAGACCTCAAGCCCGCGCTCTATGATCGCGATCCCGACGTGAGGCATTTTGTCAGTCAACTGCTAGTCAGTCTCGGAGTAATGGAAGCCGAGACCGGGCCCGCAGCGGCCGAAGACCCGGACCTTTCAGAGGCTAATAATATTGAGAAACGCCGCAAACTGGCCGTGAGCCTATTCCTGGCTGTGCTCTGCGATGTGGATCGGGATCTTCGACAGGCGGCGGCGGAAGCGTTGGGCCGGCTGGGCGAGCGCCGCGCGGAGACGGGGCTGGTGCGGGCCTTGCGGGACCCCGACCCGGACGTGCGGCTGGCCACGGAAAGCGCGCTGCAAGCGATCGCGATTGCCAATGCCGAGGTTTAAGCCTGCGGCATGGACAAAGATTGGAGGGCAGGGCACTATTGTTCGTGGCTGGGGCATCAGGCACCGGGCAAGCAATGGCAGCAGAAACTAACAAACGCAAGCAGTTCCTGTTCGTGGATGATGATCCAGGGTTTCTCTCGACCCTCCAGCAGCTTTTTTCCCAGATGGCGCGCGGCAGTTGGGAGATTTTCACGGCTCCAAGCCATGCCCAGGCGCTCGGCATGCTGTCCCGCTTTCGCGTGGATGTGGTCGTACTGGACATCGGCATGCCGGTCATGGACGGCATCCAGTTTTTGCAATTGCTCGGACGCACCCATCCCGGCCAGCAGGTCGTGATGCTCACCGGCCGCGCGACGGAGGAGAATCGCAAAACGTGCCTCGAAAGCGGCGCGGCGTTGTTCCTCGAAAAGCCGGTGGCGGCGGATGGCTTCGCCGGTGTTTTTGCCGCACTCGACGCGCTCGCGGGTGCGCAACCGCAGGGTGGCTTCCGTGGCATGATGCGCCGCATCGGCTTGCAGGACGTGCTCCAAATGGAATGTCTTGGCCGCAAATCCTCCATTCTCGAAGTTTTCACCGGCAAGGTCAGGGGTCGCATTTTCATCAGCGACGGATCCATCGTGCATGCCGATTCCGGCTCGTTACAAGGCGAGGTGGCATTGTACGGCCTGCTGGCGCTACGCGGCGGGGAGTTTAATCTGCAGCCTTACGTTGAACCCGCGCAACGGACCATTCAGGGGCAATGGGAATCGCTCTTGATGGAAGCCGCGCGACTCACGGATGAAGGACAGCAAATCATCGAGCCTGATCCCTCGTCGGGCACCGGCGGTTCATCGACGAATCGGGACGGGTCGGGCGCTTCGATTCCGGGGGGAGTTCGCATCGAGGAAATCGTGCTCTGCTCCGGCGCGGGCGAGGTGCTTCACGATTGGGAGGTCCAATCGCTGGAGCTTCGCTTGCGTCTGATGGAACAAATTGAAGAAGAGGCGACGCAGATCAGCGGGATTGCGTCCGTGGGACGGTTCGACCGTTTGGAGATTCTTACACCCGAGGGTCGCATCGTGTGCCAGGTACAGCCGGATCGCCGGCTGTTCGTGCGCAGCTCGGGAACCAGCAGCGGCTCGCAATGAAAGAAGCGCTCACAGCAATGCTTGCCCGGCAACTTCCCCTGCCTGGGGTCGCGGCGTGGAGCGCCCGGCTGCCGGATCAGAGTTTGGTCCATCAGTCCTACTCTGATTGGTTCACGGAGGATCAACTGGAACAAATTCTGGGCCGCCTCACGCTGGCGGTGGATGGTCTCAGTTATCACGGGATTCAGCCCTTGCGCCTTTCGTGGGTTTTTGAACATGCCCGAATTCATCTGTCGGTGCGTCCCGATGGCCCTTGCCTGGCATTCTACGTGGAGAATCGCACCAGCTTTTCCATGGGGAAAATCGAAAGCCTGTTCGATGAATTTGCGGTCCTCCCTGGTGGGCTTGACGCCACCCCCGCCGACTCGCCGGGGAAGCAAGGCTAAACGATTACTAAAGCGTCCACCTGGCTTCGTCTTGGTCCCGCCGTGAATGACATGCGTCTCGACACGGCCCACTCGCTTTGTTACCAAACTTCGTGTGCGTTCTGATTTACTCAAAGACGCCACCCGCCTCGTCGTAAAACTCGGCACGGGTGTGCTGACCGACAGCCGGAAACAACCGGATCTGGCGCAGTTGGAGCAATTGGTGGGGCAGGTCGCGGCCCAGCGTAAGGCCGGTCGCGAGGTGGTGATGGTTACTTCGGGGGCGGTCGGCGCGGGCATGGGCGCGATGGGCTACGAGAAACGCCCCCAGCAACTCGCGGAACTGCAGGCGTGCGCCGCCGTGGGACAATCCCGCCTTATGGCGATCTACGAGAAGCTTTTCGCCGCCTACAATTTGTCGGTGGCGCAGATTCTTTTGACGCACGACGACCTTCAGCATCACGAGCGACATCTGAACGCCCGCAATACCCTCGTTACTTTACTGGCGCATGGCGTCGTGCCCATCATCAATGAAAATGATGCCGTGTCATTCACCGAATTGAAATTCGGAGATAACGACAAGCTATCCGCACTCGTGGCGTCCATGCTGCCGGCGGATTTGCTGGTGATCCTGACCACCGTCGATGGTGTGCTGGAGAATTTCGGCAAGGCCAATTGCAAGACGGTTCCCACCATCAAACGCATCGACGACACCGTGGAAGGCATGGCCGGAGGGACAGACAGCGCCACGGCGGTCGGCGGCATGACTTCGAAAATTCAGGCCGCCAAGATTGTGATGCGTTCCGGCATTCCGTTGGTGATTGCCTCGGGCAGAAAAAAGCAAGTCATCGCCCGCATACTTGCCGGTGAGGAGGAAGGAACGTTGTTTGTTCCACAGTCGACCAGGCTGAAAGGCCGCAAGCGTTGGATCGCGTTTTTTCATCATCCCAACGGCACGCTGGTCGTGGATGCCGGTGCGCGCAAAGCGTTGCGCGATGGTGGAAAAAGTCTGCTGCCGCCGGGCATCGCACGTTGCGATGGGACGTTCGACGCCGGAGAGGTGGTGCGGATTTGTGATATCGACGGCACGGAGTTCGCCCGGGGCATCGCCGATTTTTCCTCCGACGAAATCAAGGCGGGCAAGCTTCCGCGGGTGGAAGTCGTCCATCGCGATAATCTGGTGGTTCTTTGACCTGAAAAGTGAAGATGAAAAGGAAACCGGAGATCAAACGACTTCTCGCAATCATGGCGCGCCTGCGTTCTCCCAAAGGCTGTCCCTGGGATCGCGAGCAGGATCACCGCACGCTCCGCTGGCACGCGGTTGAAGAGGTGTATGAATTGCTCGATGCGATTGAAAGCGACGACGACCATGAGCTGGAGGAGGAGTTGGGGGATTTGCTGTTGCAGGTCGTGTTTCACTGCCAATTGGCGAAGGAACGGGGCGCATTTGATTTCGAATCGGTGACGAAAAAGATCAGCGACAAACTCGTGCGACGGCATCCTCACGTCTTCGGCAATCTCAAGGTTAAGGACGTGGATCAGGTGTGGGCGAATTGGGAAAAAATCAAGCGCGCTGAAAAGCACGGCACGATGCGGGCGCGGGCCTCGGCGCTGGATGGCATTCCCAAACATTTGCCGGCGTTGATGCGGGCCGAGAAGCTGGTAAAAAAAGCCCGGCGCGCAAAACTCCCGGTGCCGGCGGCTGCGGGACGGTGGACGCGTCCGCAAATGGCCCGGCAACTATTTGAACTCGCGCAGTTCGCCCAAAGCAAGGGCTGGTCCGCGGAGGAACTGCTGCGGACCGAAACGTGGCGACAGGAACGAGCCTGGAAGCGAGCCGAAAAGAAGGACGCGACTCGTTGAAGCGCGACCGATGATTTAACCTGGAAATGATAATATGACCGATCCCCGATACACGAAACTGGCCAAACTCCTTGTTGAATATTCCACCGCACTGAAAGCCGGCGACCGTATCATGCTCGACATGATCGATGTGCCGGACGAATTTGCCATCGAATTGATGCGCGCGGCCCGTGCGGTCGGAGCCGTTCCCATCATTGAGGTTCGCCACACTCGCATCACCCGTGAAGTGCTGCGGGGGACCGACGACAAGCACGCCACCCTGATGCGCGACCTGGAATTGTTCCGCATGCGCAAGATGGACGCTTACATCGGTGTCCGCGGCAGCGCCAATGCGACCGAGAATGCGGACGTGCCCAGTGATCGGATCGCCATGTATTCCCGCGTCACGCGACCGGTCTTGAATCATCGCGTGGGCAAAACGCGCTGGTGTGTGCTGCGCTGGCCGACGCCGAGCATGGCGCAGGGTGCGGGCATGAGCACCGAGGCGTTTGAGAATTTATATTTCGACGTGTGCACGATGGATTATCGCAAGATGGCGCGCGCGATGGTGCCGCTGGAACGCCGGATGAAAAAGGCCGACCGTGTCCGCATTCACGGACCCGGCACGGATCTGACGTTCAGCATCAAGCAGATTGGCGCGAAGATGTGCAAAGGCGACCGCAACATCCCGGACGGCGAAGTCTTTTCGTGCCCGGTCAAGACCTCGATCAACGGCCGCATTCAATTCAACACGCCGACGCTCTATTCAGGCACGAAGTTTGAAAACGTCTGCCTGGAGTTCGAACACGGCAAGGTGGTAAAGGCCACATCGAACAATAATGCGCGGCTGAACGAGATTCTGGATACCGATGCGGGCGCGCGTTACACCGGCGAATTTTCTCTGGGCTTCAATCCTTACATCTTGAATCCGATGTGCGACATCCTGTTTGATGAAAAGATCGCCGGATCACTGCATTTGACTCCGGGACAGGCTTACAAGGAGTGTGACAATGGCAACCGTTCCGCGGTGCATTGGGACATGGTGTTGATTCAACGACCCGAATGGGGCGGTGGAGAAATCTGGTTCGATGACGAACTTATCCGCAAAGACGGCATGTTCGTACCGAAAGACCTGTTGCCGTTGAATCCGGCAAACTTGAAATAGCGCCGGAAGTCCGGTGCCATTTTCGCGATCTAACCGGCCTGGCGGCCGGTTACTTGTCGGATTTCAAAACCGCCAGGAATTGCTTCATGGCCGGCGAAAGAACCTTGTTCTTCTTGTAGAGCGCGGCGAGCGGACGATAGAAATCGCCATCATCGAGCCCGACCTGCACGAGCGTCTGCTTGGCGACTTCCTGCACGATGGTGCCCTGCGGCACGATGGCGACGCCGGCGTCAATTTCGACGGCACGTTTCACGGTTTCGATGTTGTCGAACTCCATGACGTGCTGCACCTGCACCGAATGTTCCTTCAGAATCCGGTCGAGTGCCTTGCGGGTGGGAATGTCGGGTTCGAAGCTGATAAAGCGCTGTCCGGTGATCGCCTTCAATTTGATGCTCTTATTCTTGGCGAGGGGATGTTGCGGGTGGCAAATGAGCACCAGCGGGTCTTTGCGCAACGGAAAAATCTCCAGTTTGCTGTCGCGGCTGGGATAGGCGACGAGGCCCAAATCCACGACGTTGCCGAGCACATCTTCGTAAACCTGGTTGGCCCGGCGATATTCCACGTGGACATGGACCGTCGGATAAGCCTTCAAAAACTTCTTCAAGTAAGGCGGCAAATCGTGGAGCCCGATGCTGTAAATGGTCGCAATGCGGATGGTGCCGGAAATGATGTCCTTGATTTGCTGGAGTTTGCTGTCCAGCGCCTCGTAGGTCGCGATGATTTGCTTGCTGTAATCATACAGGACCTGGCCCTCGCGGGTGAGGCGAAACTTTTTCTTACTCCGTTCGATGAGGAGGGATTTGAATAAGCGCTCGAGAGAACTGATCTGCTGGCTCACCGCGGATTGAGTGACATTATTGATCTGCGCGGCTTTGGTGAAACTCTGGGTTTCGGCCAGGTCGCAATAAACTTTCAGACTCTCAATTTGCATAAGAACCGTGAATACAAAATCCAGTATTACTAGTCAATCTCCGTTTGCTGTAATCTGGATTCAAGAATCTGATGTTAGCACTTGCTTCACTTTCAACAGCAATTCCTGGCTCGTGAAAGGCTTCTGCAAATAGGCGCTGTCGTTCTCCTGGCCCGAGGGCCAGACATAGCCGCTCATGCAAATAATCCGGGCGCCGGGGCTGGCCTGATGGATGCGTTCCACCAGTTCCCGACCGCTCATGGCGGGCATCACCAAATCGGTGATGATCAAATCCACGGCCGGTTCGCCCTTGGCGAGAACGTCCAGCGCCTTCTGTCCGCTGTTGGCGGTGAGGACGCGGTAACCATACGCGGATAGAATGGTTTGTCCCATGGTCAGGAGAAGGTCCTCGTCGTCCACCATTAGAACCGTTTGATTTCCGTTCAGGTCATCGGACGCGAGGCCGCTGTCTTTGGCGATGCGTTTTTCGGCAGGGAGATAGACGCGCACCGATGTGCCCGCCCCCGGCTGGCTGGAGACGCTCACTCCGCCGCCGTGATTGGTGACGATGCCGTAAACCCACGCCAGGCCGAGGCCGCGATGGTTGGGACCTTTCTTGGTGGTGAAGAAAGGCTCGAAGACACGCGGCAATATGTCCGGCTCGATGCCGCTGCCGTTGTCGGTGAACTCGGCGCATACGTAGGCTCCCGCCGCCAGTTGGACGTTTCGGTCCTGGGTGGGCGACGTCAGTTCGATATTGCGGGTCTGCACGATAATGCGTCCGCGGTCGCGCAACGCCTGCACGGCATTTTCCAGAACTTTCATGAACGCCTGCTGCATTTTGGCCTCGTCAAATTTGGCGGCGAATAATTTGCGGTCCAGTTTGAGTTCCCAGGTCACCGGTTGCGGCCCGGCGTTCTGCTGGAAAAACTCCACGCTGCGTTGCAGCAGTCCGTTCAAGCTGCCGGCAGTTTGGGTGCGGGTTTCCTTTTCCTGACGGCTGAACGTGCCGAGGTCGTTCGCGATTTCCGCCGCTTTGGCGGCGGATTTTTCCACTTCGAGCAGCGAGCCGCGCCAGGGATGTCCGGGTTCCATCTTGGTCAGGACCAGCGAGGTGTGGCCCAGGATGATGGTGAGCGCGTTGTTGAAATCCAGGGCCACGGTGCGGGCGAGTTGCAAGGCGCATTCCAGTTTCTGCTGGTGCGCGAGGCCTCCCTCATTGCTTGGCGGCGCCGACGCGGGTATGAGTTGCAGGATGATTTGTTTCGCGTCGTCTTTTAGCGAGGCGATGGCCGGGACGCTGAAGTTCAACACCGCGCCGTCCTGGTTACGAAACTTAAGCGCCGTTATCGGAGGAGAAGTGGCGTCGGTGATGGCAACAAACTGTTCGGCGGTAACGCTGTTTTGCGGCGCCCAAATCGCGGAGAGGCGGGGGCTCGTCCCTTCGAGCGCAGGCCCAAATAGTTTGGCCGCCGCCGCGTTGGCATGACAAATCACACCCGCGCCGTCCACCAGCAACGCCGGCCACCCGGCGGCGTCCAATGCCAAAGCAACATCCGACTTCATTGACAGCAACTTCCAGTTTCCCAACCTAAGGCGAAGGAGGGTTTTCTCAACTGTTATCTCATGGCACCTCGGTGAAGGCCCCCGGAATGAGCGCGGCAACGGTAAATTCCCGGATCGTTCGCAAGGCACGGCTGTCCGCCACCCAGACGGTCGCTTCGGGCGCATATTCGATGAGTAATTGCCGGCATGCCCCGCAAGGCATCGCACCACCTGCCATGCGGGCGACCACGGCGACGGCGATGAAATCCTTCTTTCCGCCGGTTAGCGCCTTGAAAAGAGCGACGCGTTCCGCGCAACAAGTGAGGCCGTAGCTGGCGCTCTCGACATTCGCGCCGGTGATGATCTCTCCGCCCCTGGTTAAAAGCGCCGCGCCTACTTTAAATTTTGAGTACGGCGCGACGGCGCGTTTACGGGCGGTTGCCGCTGCTTGAACCAAAGCCTCTTTGTTAATTTTTGCCATACAACGTCGCGAAGGTTTTGAGCAGTTGCGCCGCCAATCGTTTGACGCGTTCGGCTGTTTCCAACACTTCGGCGTGCGAAAGCACGCCCTTGCCGCGGCCGGCGGCCAGGTTGGTGATGCAGGACATCCCCGCCACCCTGACACCGCAGTGACGGGCCACGATGGTTTCCGGCACGGTGCTCATGCCGACGGCGTCGGCGCCGAGACGGGCGAAGGCGCGAATCTCCGCCGGGGTTTCGTAACTTGGGCCGCTCACGGCAAGATAGACACCCGCTCGCAATTTCGTGCGGCAGACCTTGCCGGCGCGAACGAGGAGGCGTCGCAATCCGTCATCGTAAGCGCGCGTTAGATCGACAAAACGAGGCAGGTTTGGCCAGGGCGCGCCGCGCAATGGGTTCACTCCCATCAAATTGATGTGATCCGTCAGTGCCATGAAATCTCCGGGGCGAAAACTCCGGTTCAGTCCGCCAGCGGCATTGGTAAGGAGAAGATCAGTAATTCCGTACGCGGCCAGTGTGCGCACGGCGAAGGTCGCGACCGCCATGGGATGGCCCTCATAATAATGCGCGCGTCCACTGAGCACCATGACCGGGGTGCCGCCCAGAACCCCAATTAACAATTCGCCTCCGTGACCGCTTACGCCCACTGGCGGGAAGCCTGGCAAACGGGCATAGGATATTTTTCTGTCCACCTCCAGTTCGCCCAGCACGTGATGAAAGCCGCTGCCTAGCACAATCGCCAGCGTGGGGCGCAGTTTGGAGAGTTTTTTCAGCCGCAAGGCGGCGCTCTGCGGATCGGGTTGTCGTTTGCTCATTCTTGATTTATCATGGCGTGAATTGCCCGGTTTGCCGGTTTATGGAATTAACCCAGGACGAAGTTCGCCGTTATTCACGCCACCTGATGCTGCCCGAAGTGGGGCCGGAGGGCCAAAGGAAAATTTGCGCCACCAAGGTGCTGTGCATCGGCGCCGGAGGGCTTGGCTCTCCGATCGCGCTGTACCTGGCCGCGGCGGGCATTGGCCGGCTGGGCATCGTGGACTTCGACACGGTGGATTTCTCAAATTTACAACGCCAGATCTTGCACGGCACCGAAGACGTCGGCCGACCGAAGGCCGAATCGGCGCGCGATGCCGTAAGACGGATCAATCCGAACGTCGACGTGGTGCTGCATCCGACACGCATAACCGCCGAAAATGCCTTCGACCTCATCCGTCCCTACGACATCGTGGTGGATGGTACCGACAATTTTCCCACCCGCTATCTGACCAACGATGCCTGCGTGTTGTTGCGCAAGCCGAACGTGTATGGCTCCATTTTCCGCTTCGAAGGGCAGGCGAGCGTTTTTGCCCCTCACTTGGGCGGGCCTTGTTACCGATGCCTCTTTCCGGAGCCGCCGCCGCCGGGAATGGTGCCGAGTTGCGCCGAGGGCGGCGTATTGGGCGTTTTGCCGGGAATGATCGGGGTCATTCAAGCGACCGAAATTCTCAAGCTGGCACTGGGCAAGGGCACTTCGTTGCTCGGCCGTTTGCTGCTTTTCGACGCATTGGAAATGAAGTTTCGCGAACTGAAGCTGCGGCGCGATCCAAAATGTCCCCTCTGCGGCGAGCAGCCGACCATCACCAAACTGATTGACTACGAAAATTTTTGCGGCATCACTCCCCAAACCGAACAAAGCAACATGAATGGCGACGAAGTTAATGTGCAGGAAATGAAACGCGCCCTCGACCATCCGGACCTGAATATCAAGGTGCTGGACGTGCGCGAAGCCCAGGAATACCAAATCGCCCGGGTGGAGGGAGCAGTGTTGTTCCCGTTAAGCAGTCTTGCGCAACGTTTTGGGGAACTGGATCCAAACCAAAGCTATTACCTCCACTGCAAGGCGGGTGTTCGTTCGCTGAATGCGTTGCAATTTTTACGCTCGCAGGGGTTCACGAAACTCAAGAGCGTGGCCGGTGGAATTGACGCCTGGTCAGTGCAGATTGATCCGTCGGTTCCTCGATACTGATTAGGCGGCGGGCTGGGGAGCGTGTCCATCCTCAATGGATGGCCGGCGGATGACTTAAGATTGCCGCGGGAGTGGAATGGGTGCCCGTCAAGGTGATCGATACCGAACTCACGCGATTTACCGCATTGAGGCGCGACACCCGCGGTTTTGGATTTGGCCACGGCAGCTTTTGCGGCCAGAGCAGCCCGGCGGTGACGACGGTTGCCAGCCCAATCACCACTGCCGTGGAGCGTTTCATTTTCCCTGGTCCAATGATTCCGCGTCAGCGGTGCGGGCCGCAATGCCGCATCGATCGGCGTGAACACACAGGTAGCCCACCCCGAAAGGAATGGCGTATTCGCAGCTCCATTGATGCGGAGTCAGGCAGTTGACGTGATCCGCGAAACCAGTGTGACGGGCACGGCACAGTTCGGCGTCCGGTAACCGCCGGACTTTGGCGCCCTCAACCGGAGCCGTCACCTTCTTCTCGGGGGTGAAGTGGTTCATAACGTCAGTTCCGTCTGCCGCCCAAAAAAAGCACCAGCCCGGACACCACCACGAGCGTGAGTCCGCCGCTGCACACGATGACACCGGCTTGAAAAAAACGCTCCAATGCAGGCATGATTTTGACAATCAACGCAGCCAGGCCATACGCAGCCAGATAGCATCCCCCGGCGATAACAATGAGAATCGCCAGCCAGGAGACCACGTTGAAAAATAAATTCACTTCAGCCCTAACCCACCACCGGTAACAATGTCCGCCGCACCCACCAGCAAACAGGCTAATCGGAAAAAAGTGCGCGAATTTTGGCCAGCATAATAAGTACCAAAGAAATCAATCGCGATTATCTGAGCTTTTATCGCATCTCAAACTCGAGCGGAGCGCACTCCGCGTGAGACTCACTCATGACGCGTGAAAACTTCCCGCGCGCAAAAATTTCACAGCAAACTTGCTTTGCTTCGGTGCTCGGACTGTATGCACTTGTTGGCTGAGGTGCGCCCGGGCGTTGGTGATCTGCCTTTCGAACTGGGGCCGGTCGGGCCAACGATTAACCTTTCGCCAATGTCGGAAAGCACGAACGAACAGGTGCGGGAAATTCTTGATGCGATTTATCGCGCGGAGTCCGGTCGCATTCTCGCCACGCTCATTCGCCTGCTCGGTGATATCGATCTCGCCGGGGACGCGGTGCATGATGCGCCCGCGGCGGCGCTGGAGCGCTGGCCGCAGGACGGCGTCCATCACCGACGGGCCCTTACGCCCAGACCAAGGAACAAATTGGCGGAATTCTCATCCTCGAAGCCCGCGACCTGAACCATGCGATACGATTGATGTCGAATCATCCAGGGGTGAAAGCCGGGCCATTCGAAATTCGTCCAGCCGCCGGCCTCACCGGAATGATCCGCGAGAGCGAAAAGCGGCGGAGTGGCGCGAAGTCGAAATAGGGATGACAAAAAGCGGCAGCGATCCCATCGAGGGGATCGCCGCCACTTCAAAGCTTCACTTTTTGCCCGCCAGATGACCGCTGGCCTTCCTGGCTGCGAATCCCGCGGGAATCTTTGAGAAGATCAGGCTGTCATCTTCCTCCACCGGCTGCCATTTGGCGCCGCCCTGAAACCCGCTTGACGACTCGGCAGGTAAAACATAGTTTAACGTCATGACCAAGACGATTACAAAAATCGGCAACTCGCAAGGGTTGATGTTTGATGCGGCCTTGATGGATCTGGCGCGCATCAAGGTCGGCGACCAGGTCACCATCAGCGTGCATGAAGGCGGCTCGATTGTGCTGACGCCGGTGCGCCCGGTCATCAAGCCCGGCAAGGCGGCGGCCACGGCGAAGCGGCTCATCAAGAAGAACGCGGAGTTGTTCCGGCGGCTATCATGAGGCCGCCGCTCGCGCATCCCACCGTCGAGGCGGTGAAGGCGATTCACGCGGAGGTGCTGGCCGCGCACGGAGGCGGCACGGGTCTGCGCGAGGAGGCGTTGCTGGAATCGGCCGTGGCCGCGCCGCAGGCCACCATGATGGGCGAGCCACTGTTCACCGATCCGGTGGAAATCGCGGCGGCATACTTGTTTTATTTGTGCCGCAATCATCCGTTCGTGGACGGCAACAAGCGGACGGCACTGGCGACGTGTCTGGTTTTCTTGAGCGAAAATGAGTTGCTCCCGGAAGAAAAGCTTGATGCCGGGGCGTGGGAGGCATTGACGATGGGCGTGGCCGCCAGCCGCCTTGACCGCGAACAGACAACCAAGCGGCTGCGAAAACTTCTCCGTTCCCGCAAATGAGCCACCCTGCCGCTCTCGTATTCAATCAGATCGCCCGCGTCCAGCAACGACGGGTGCCGCCCAAGAGTTCGCCTGACCGAGCCTGCCGGAGCGCGACGGCGACGAGGTGGAGATGCATCAGTGTAACGTGCTCGCGATGACGTTTGGCAGGGAAGCCGGGTAAGGGTACCCGGCCTACAAGGGCCGGAGATCTGCTCAGGTTGTAGGCCGGGTACCCTTACCCGGCCTTTCCGGTCTGGATGTTCGTCCAGCCGCGCCTTCGATCCCGATGCGCGCGTCCAGTTTGCCTTCTCCGAAGCGCGGATTGAATTCAATAACCTCACAGCGACGAACAGATGACCAGCGGCTCGCTTTGGTCCGTTCATTCGAGTTAGGGAAGCCGGGTAAGGGTACCCGGCCTACAAGGGCCGGAGATTGGCTCAGGTTGTAGGCCGGGTACCCTTACCCGGCCTTCCCACCATTTCCATGTTCCGGCGCTGCGTCTTCAATCAAAACGCCCGCGTCCAGCAACGGCGGCGTTCCGCGCACCAGGCTCGGGCCGCTCGGATCATCGTAAAAAATCTCGCCACCGAAGGGCCATTCTTCCGGCGTTTTTACCAGGCCGGCGCGCACCGGATTCAGGCACACATATTCCCATTTCCTCGCCTCACTTTCCCGCGTGCGAAACTTGTGATCGTGGAAACCCTTTTGCCAGCTCCAGGCCCGGGGAATGCGAATGGAGGAAGAAGCAACGCCCGGAGTCTGGATCGGGCCAGCATCGCCAACCGGCCGCCCACTCTGTAGGCCGGGTACCCTTACCCGGCCCTCATGCGCATCATTCTCGCTCCGCCGATTGACCAACCCACCCACGACCGCTTTCAACGCCTTCATCCATTCGCTCAAGCGAACGGCTTCATGGCCCATGCGGGCGATGAGATGGATGTGGTCAGGCATGACCACGAACCGGCGACCATACCATCGGTAACGGGCCGGGCTCTCGATCAGGAATGTAATGAGACGTTCAAAAGTCGGCTCGTTGGCGAGAACGTTTTGACGACCCTCCACGCAAGGGGTTAGCAGATAGGAAATATTTCCGTCGCGATCAGGCCAGACACGATGGAGGCGGCGAAGCCGACGCGGTGGTGGGCGTTCCGAGTGCGCGTCCGTGGACGAAACGCCGGGTGAAGATTTTGCGGGGAGGCCGGGTAAGGGTACCCGGCCTACAGGGGTGCGCGCGGGATCGCTCATGCCGCTATCTGCCGCGCTTCTCTCCGGATTTGTCATTGCCATAACTCACTCTTGGTATAGCATCCTGCACATAGGTTGCTGGACATGACCCCGGAAGAAAAGGCCCGACATAAAATCGACGCGATGCTTGCCGCGTCCGGTTGGGTGGTTCAGACCAAGAATAAAATCAACTTGTCCGCTGCGCGTGGCGTTGCCGTCTGCGAACTTTCTTTTTCCACGGGCGAACCCGATTACACCTTGTTTGCGGATGGCAAAGCCATTGGCACCGTCGAAGCCAAGCCTGAAGGACATTCCCTCGTTGGCGTTGAGGAACAATCCTCCAAATACGTCACCGGGTTTCCTGCTGGTCTGGCCGCCTGGAAGTTGCCGCTCCCGTTTTGTTACGAATCCACCAGCCTGGAAACCCGCTTCACCAATCGCCTCGATCCCATCCCGCGCAGCCGGAATGTTTTCACCTTTCACCGTCCCGAGACGTTGCTCGCGTGGGTGCACCAGGAAAAACAGTTGATCCAGCGCCTGGGTGAGATTCCGCTATTGACGCCCGGCAAGCTCTGGCCCGCTCAATTCGACGCCATCAAAAACCTGGAAATTTCCTTTGCCGCCGGACGCCCGCGCGCTCTGATTCAGATGGCCACCGGCTCCGGCAAGACCTACACCGCCGTCAATTTCATCTACCGCCTCGTCAAATACGCCGGGGCGAAGCGCGTTCTCTTTTTGGTGGATCGCGGGAATCTGGGCGACCAGACGCTCAAGGAGTTTCAACAGTTCGTCTCCCCCGTGAACAATTACAAGTTCACCGAGGAATACATCGTCCAGCGCCTCGGCAGCAACACGCTCGACCAAACCGCCCGCGTCGTCATCGGGACCATCCAGCGCATCTATTCGATGCTCAAGGGCGAGCAGGCTCCTGCCGCCGACCTCGACGATCAACCCATCGAAGCCGCTGAATCGCTCTTCAAGAAACCGCTTCCCGTCGATTACAACCCCGCTTTTCCCATCGAGGAATTTGATTTCATCGTCACCGACGAGTGTCATCGTTCCATCTACAATCTCTGGCGTCAGGTGCTGGATTACTTTGACGCCTCGCTCATTGGCCTGACCGCCACGCCCTCCAAGCAGACCTTTGGCTTCTTTCAGCAAAACCTCGTCATGGAATACAACCATGAGAAGGCGGTTGCGGATGGCGTGAATGTCGGTTGCGACATTTACCGCATTAAAACGCAGATTACTGAAGGCGGTTCCAAGGTGGATGCCGGGCTTTGGGTGGACAAACGCGACCGCCAGACGCGCAAGGTCCGTTGGGAACAACTCGACGATGTTCTCACCTACGAAGCGGGCGACCTTGACCGCGACGTCGTCGCACCCGACCAGATTCGCACCGTGCTGGAAACTTTCCGCGACAAGGTTTTTAGCGAAATGTTCCCTGGCCGCACCGATTTGCCGAAGACGCTCATCTTCGCCAAGGATGACAGCCATGCCGACGACATCGTCCGCATTTGCCGCGAGGTATTCGACAAGGGGAACGACTTTTGCCAGAAGATCACTTATCGCACCGGTTTCACGCGCGTGCCGGTCGGCAAGAAGTGGGTGGACGGCAAGGAGATCGAGGTGTTCACCTGGGAAAAGACTTCCAGCCTGACGCCGGAACAAATCCTCAGCGCTTTCCGCAACAGCTACAACCCGCGCATTGCCGTAACGGTGGACATGATCGCCACCGGCACGGACATCAAGTCGCTGGAAATCGTCTTCTTCATGCGCAGCGTCGCGTCGAAAAACTTCTTCGAGCAAATGAAAGGGCGGGGCGTCCGTGTCGTGTCCGACACCGAGATGGAACAGGTCAACCCGGGCGTCAAACGCAAGACTCGCTACCTTATCGTGGACGCTGTGGGCGTCACGGAGCGGGTGCAAACCGAATCCCGCCCGCTGGAAAAGAAGCCCACCGTCAGCCTTGCAAAGCTATTGGACGCCGCCGCGCTCGGCACGACCGAGGTGGCCGCCGTCGAATCCCTCGCCGGTCGCCTTATCCGCCTCGAAAAGCGTTTCGACCACGAACTGGAAGCCCAAGTGGTGAAAACCGCCAAGGGTCAGACCCTGTCGGAGATTTCCAAAGCCATGCTGGCCGCGATTGACCCGGACGAAATTCTGGCGGAAGCCAAAACCAAGGCTGGTGCGCCGCCGACGGGCGTCTCTTACCTTGAACCAACCGAAAAGGAAATCAATGCCGTCCGCGAAGCCCGCATCAAGGATGCCCTCGCGCCGCTCGCGACGAACCCCGACCTTCGCATCCTCTTAAAGCAAGTCGCGACGGCCGCCGAGCAAACCATCGACATCATTTCGCAGGACGCGCTGCTCTATGCCGGCCCGGCACAGCAGAGCGTGCAGAACCATGGGGAAATGGCCAGGTCCTTTCGGGAATATATCGAGCTGCACAAAGCCGAAATCACGGCTTTGCAAATCCTTTACGGCCAGCCTTACAAGCAGCGCCTTACCGAGCCGATGCTCAAAGAGCTGGAAAAGAAACTGCGCGAAAATCACGCCACCTGGACGGAAGACCGCCTCTGGGATGCCTTTGCCGCCGCCCGCCCCGGCAAAGTCAAAGGCCGCTCCCAAGCCGGACGCTTCGCTGACCTCGTGGCCTTGGTCCGCTTCGCGCTGGAACAACAGCCCGTGCTCGCGCCCTTTGCCGAATCCGTGACCGAACGCTTCCACGAATGGCTCATGGACAAGGCACAGACCGGGACGGTATTCACCGGCGAACAACTTGCGTGGCTGAATTTAATTCGCGCCCACATCGCCACCGCCATCAGCATTGATGCCGAGGACTTCGACTATGCGCCCTTTGTGCAACAGGGCGGTCTGGGCCGGGCTCATCAGTTGTTCGGAGATAAATTGCTCCCGCTGCTGGACGAACTAAATCAAACTCTCGCCGCATGACCAAGGCCATTGCCAAAAAGAAGTCCGCCAACCCCACCGCCAGCGATTACGCCGGTTTGGTCACCGGTGTTAGCGAATTGCTGGAAGCCGCGCGTCGGGCCAGCGTGCGCACCGTCAACGCGTTCATGACGGCAACGTATTGGGAAATCGGCCGGCGCATCGTGGAATTTGAGCAGGCGGGTGAGCAACGCGCCGAATATGGCAAGGGACTGTTAAAGCATCTGGCCACCGATCTTACGCAACGCTTTGGTCGGGGGTTTTCGACCGATAATCTGGAAAACATGCGCCTCTTTTATGGCGTCTGTGGCGCACAACAGATTTCCGAGACACTGTCTAGGAAATCTCAATTGGTCGCTCCCACTGAAAAACTGCCTGAGAAAATTTCCGAGACACGGTCTAGGAAATTGCAGACAGTGTCTGCACAATTTGAATTGGCCGACCTCGCCCGCGCCTTTCCGCTGCCGTGGTCGCACTACGTTTTGTTGATTCGCCGCAGCCGGTCGCCCGAGGCATTTGCCTTTTACCACACCGAAGCCCTGCGCGGCGGCTGGTCCGTGCGCCAGCTCCAGCGCCAGATCGACAGCCAGTTCTACGAACGCACTGCCCTCTCGCGCAATAAAGCCGCCATGCTCGCCAAAGGCGCGAAACCCCAACCCGGTGACGCCGTCAGCGCCGACGAGCAAATCCGCCATCCGCTCGTCCTCGAATTTCTCAACCTGCGCGACGAATACTCCGAGACCGACCTCGAAGCCGCCCTCATCCATCACCTCGAAACCTTCCTGCTCGAACTCGGCAATGACTTCGCCTTCATCGGCCGCCAGCGTCGGCTGCGCATTGACGATGAATGGTATCGCGTGGACCTGCTCTTTTTCCACCGCCGCCTCCGCTGCCTGGTGATTTTCGATCTGAAACTTGGACGGTTCACGCACGCCGACGCCGGGCAGATGCACCTTTACCTGAACTACGCCCGCGAACACTGGTCGCAACCCGGCGAAAATCCGCCCGTGGGCATCATCCTCTGCTCTGGAAAAAGCGAAGCCCTCGTGCGCTACGCCACCGACGCGCTGCCCAACAAAATGCTCGTGCGCGAATACCTCACCGCGCTGCCGGATGAAAAGACGCTGGCGACCGAACTGGAAAAAACGCGCAAGCTATTGGAGGCGCGGAAATGAACGCCACCGCCATCAGCATCGAGCCCGAGGATTTGGAACTCTCACCCTTCAACCAGCGCGGCGGACTCGGCAAAGCGCATCAACTTTTCGGTGAGCAACTGCCCAAGCTGCTCGATGAACTCAACGAGGTGCTCGCGGCATGAGTGACAACGCCACACCAAAGAAGGTCGGCGAGGTTTTCAAAGTTCTCGGCGGCGGCACACCAGCGACGGCTAATCCAGATTTTTGGAAAGGCCCAATTCCGTGGGCCACGAGTGCGGATTTGGATGACGATTTAGGAATCACTCCACGAAAAGCAATCTCACGCGCAGCAATTCAATCCTCGGCAACGAATCTTGTGCCCGCTGGTTCGGTTGTCGTCGCCACGCGGGTTGGACTTGGGAAAGTTGGCATTGCGCCGACAGACCTTTGTTTCAGCCAAGACTGCCAAGGCTTAATCCTCAACCCTGATTCCTGCGACTCGAAATTTGCCGCGCTTCAACTCAAGCTGCGCGTTCAGATTTTCAAGCACATCAGCCGAGGCACGACTATTGCCGGCGTCACCAAGAAGCAGTTGCTTGATGTGAATTTTGATTTGCCGCCAATCAAACAGCAGCGGCGGATTGTGGCGGAGATTGAGAAGCAATTCACGCGGCTGGAGGCGGGGGTGGCGGCGTTGCGGCGGGTGCAGGCCAACCTCAAACGCTACCGCGCCGCTGTCCTCAAAGCCGCCTGCGAAGGCAAACTCGTCCCCACCGATGCCGAGTTAACCGCAAAGAACGCAAAGAGCACAAAGGGTAAAACCAATTCTGCCTCTGCGCTCTCTGCGGTTAAAACTCCGGGCTACGAAACGGGCGCGGAACTCCTGACCCGCATCCTTGCCGAGCGCCAAAAGAACTGGACCGGTCGCGGCAAATACAAAGAACCCGCCGCCCCCGGCACCGCCAACCTCCCGCCCCTCCCCGAAGGCTGGACGTGGACCAACTTGGATGCCGCGATTGTCGAAGGCCCTCAGAATGGAGTTTACCTTCCTCGCGAACTCTACGGCAACGGTCATGCAATCCTCCGAATTGATGATTATCAAGACGGTTGGATTCGCGGCGTGGATGAATTGAACAAAGTCGCAGCGGACGAAATCACCGCAGCCAAGTATCAACTGCGCTCGGGAGACGTCGTTATCAACCGAGTCAACAGTCTCACGCATCTGGGCAAGTGCCTCGTTGTTCGCGAAACACACGAACGCGTTTTGTTCGAGTCAAATATGATGAAGGCGCAGTTTGCGAGCTGTGTGAATCCCCGATACGTCGAGTTTTACCTTCGATCACGGGCTGGAAGAACTCGGCTCATACACGGCGCAAAGTGGGCCGTGAACCAAGCGAGCATCAATCAGGAGGACGTGAAGCGCACGCCGTTACCACTTCCCCCGCTGGCGGAGCAGACACGGATTGTGGCGGAAGTGGAGCGGCGGTTGAGCGTGGTGGAGGAGTTGGAGTCGGTGGTGTCGGCCAACCTCCAGCGTGCCACCCGCCTCCGTCAGTCCATCCTCCAAAAGGCGTTTATAGGAAAGCTATGCGATTGACCAAAAATGGAATCCTGTCATTCTCACGCTCGCCCGCTTCGATTTGGAAGCGGGGCATAGCTTGCCAAGTCAAGTCGCATCGTCACAGATGCGAGGAGAATGGCGACCAACTGAATGGATATGTGGACTTTCATGTTCATATAGATATTTATGTTGTTGCTATTACACAGCATAAGGCTTGCACGCGGTGCTGGCTGAAGGGCGACCAACGGACAGCAATGGTCTTGCGGGGTAAAATCCGCGGGCCGGTTAGTTACTGGAGAGAACATTTGGACGACCGCAACCTGCGTTTCTCCAGTCCAGCCACCTTAGTTCCATGAGCGCCGAGACGATATTCAAGTCTCGGCGCTATCTTCATTTTGATGAGCCGATTGGTGAAGACGCTTTACGCGCGCTCGCTACGAATCCGGGCCGTGTGAAGTCTTGGGCATTCATGCCCATGCTAAAGTGCATTCTCGTCACCACAAAGGTAAAGTGGAACAAAGATGGAAAACTCGAATTCAAGGATAAGCCGCGCCCTATTTGCTACAGCTCTCATAAAGACGCGGCGATCTATGCTTATTACGGATCGCTGTTGAGCCAAGCCTACGAGCAACTTTTGGCAAGACGTGGATTATCAGCCGTCGTCACCGCGTTTCGCCCCGACTCTGGCAAGTGCAACATTCATTTTGCGAAAGATGCGTTCGATTGGATTCGTGCACACGGTGAATGCACCGCACTTGCTTTCGACATCAAAAGTTTCTTTGACACTCTTGACCACAAAGTTCTGAAGCGGCAGTGGGCAGCGGCCATTGGAAAGCCAACCTTGCCTGATGACCACTATGCGATCTTCAAATCGCTCACGAAATTCTCTTGGGTAATGCGCGAAGAGGCGCTCTCGGCCTTGGGAATCAGCAAACACAAACCGCGCGCGGGCCGGCGCAGAAGGCTATGCACGCCCGAGGATTTCCGAATCAAGATTCGAGCTAAGGGATTGGTCAAAACTAATTCGGACAAATTTGGTATTCCGCAGGGCTCACCCATGAGTGCGATTCTCTCGAATATCTATATGCTGGAGTTTGATGCAGCCGTTTACGGCAAGGTGTCGTCAGTCGATGGGCTTTACCGTAGGTATTGCGACGACATGCTTTGCATCGTGCCGCAAGCTTACAGTGAAGAGGTTGAAGCTTTCGTCATGGCGGAGATCAAGAAGATCGAACTCGAAATCCAAACCGCCAAAACACTGCACCATCATTTCACGTTGAAAAGTGGGTCGCTCCAGGCGAACAAGGCGCTCCAATACTTAGGATTTTTGTTCGATGGACAGCGTGTGCTTCTCCGTAACGCCGGAATTGGTAGGTATTATACCCGCATGAGGGCAGCAGTCGGCTTGGCGGCTGCGACGAAAATCAAAGCGGACAAAAAGCTTTCGGAAGCCGAGGCGAACGAGAACCCCGTCAAACGAAAGAAACTCAACACTCGCTACAGCTATTTGGGTGGGCGAAACTTTGTTTCCTACGCAGTGCGCGCGGCGGATGAATTTGGTGATGAGACAATTAAGAAACAGGTTCGCCGACACTGGCGTAAGCTCAATAAGCACGTAGATAGGGCTGAACAAGAAATCCGTGACAGACGTGCGAATGGCACTTGAAATACTTTTTTAATGAGCAACCCCACCGCACTCGTTCAGAAACTTTGGAATTATTGCAACATTCTTCGCGATGACGGTTTGTCTTACGGCGTGGCGGAAGTGAAGCAGCGATTGAGCGAGGTGGTGGAGTTGGAGGCGGCGGTGTCGGCCAACCTCCAGCGCGCCACCCGCCTCCGTCAGTCCATCCTCCAAAAAGCCTTCACCGGACAACTAACGTGAGTGGCGAATCGCCAACCTCAAAACCGGAAACGTTTCATCGCTTTCTCGATGAAACGGGCGACACGACATTTTACGGCAAGGGCCGGAAGGTGATCATCGGCACGAGCGGTGTGTCATTGAGCTTTGGACTTGGGGTGGTGCGGATTGATCGCCCGCTGGAGGATGTGCGGCAGGAAGTCCGGGCACTGGAGGCACAGGTGGAAGCCGATCCCCTGTTGAACACGATTCCCAGCGTGCAAAAGCGCATCACTTCGGGTGGTTTTTACTTTCACGCGTGCAAAGACACGCCAGACGTGCGGGCAGTGTTGTTGCGCTATCTACGCGAGGTGCCCTGTGAGGCGGAGATGGTCGTGGCCCGGAAAATCCCGGCGCTGTTCGAGAAGCAACATAACGGGCGAGAGGATGAGTTTTACGCAGATCTGCTGGCGCATCTGGCCAAAAACCGGCTGAAGCGCGCCGGGACATTGGTGTTGAATGTGGCCGAGCGTGGTTCGAGCACAAGGGAGAAGGTGCTGACAGATGCATTGATACTGGCGACGGAGCGGGCCGCAAAGAAATGGGGCGCGGAGAACTTCAAGGCGCGGGCGGTGTTCAACGTGCAGAACCCGCGCACTGAACCGTTGCTGACGGTTTCGGATTACCTCTGCTGGGCGGTGCAACGCGTGTTCGAGCAGGGCGAGGTGCGGCACTACAATTATCTGGCGGAGAAAATCCGGCTGGTGGTGGACCTCTATGACCGGGATAAATATGCGGGCAATGGAAATTACTACGACAAGAAGAACCCGCTGACGGCTGGAAATAAATTAGGCCCGCCTGTTACCTGAGCGACTTTCGCCGCGACGTCATGGAGACGACTTTCAGTAACCGCAGACCTGTGTATAAGATGCGCACAATATGCGCATATCGTCAACACGTTTGTGGCACAATGGGGCACAAGCGGCCACAATGTGCCACGCCGGCCCGGTTGAGATGAATTGAGACAATTTACTGATGAGCAACCCCGCACCGCAACTCGTTCAGAAGCTTTGGAATTATTGCAATATCCTTCCGCCGTCGCCTGTGGCTATGGCAGGACGAGCCGCGATGATTTGATTAAATGAGCACACCGCCAGCACTCGTTTCCAAACTCTGGAATTATTGTTCGATCTTAAGGGACGATGGTCTCTCGTATGGAGACTACGTTGAACAACTTACGTTTCTGCTGTTCCTGAAAATGGCGGATGAGCAGTCGCGTCCGCCGTTTAACAAACCGTCGGCCGTGCCCAAGGGGTTCGCCTGGCCCAGCCTGCTGGCGCGCGATGGCGATGAGTTGGAGACGCATTATCGGCATGTGCTCGAATCGCTCGGCAAACAGAAGGGCATGCTCGGCGTCATCTTCCGCAAGGCGCAGAACAAAATTCAGGACCCGGCCAAGTTGCGCCGACTTATCGTTGACCTGATAGATAAGGAACAATGGTCGAGCCTCTCCGCCGATGTCAAAGGCGACGCCTACGAAGGCCTATTGCAGAAAAACGCTGAAGACGTAAAAGGCGGCGCCGGCCAATACTTCACCCCGCGCCCGCTGATTGCCGCCATGGTGGAAGTCGTGGCACCGCAACCGGGTCAGGCCATCTGCGATCCCGCCTGCGGCACCGGCGGCTTCCTGCTGGCGGCGCATGATTATCTCGCGAAACATCACCAGCTTGATCGCGCGCAGAAGAAAAAGCTCAAAAGCGGCACGTTGTTCGGCATCGAACTGGTGGACAGTGTCACGCGGCTGTGCGCGATGAATCTGCTGCTGCACGGTATCGGAGACGGAGCTGTTGAAAGTGGCAGCGGCGTCTCGCCGCTGAAGGTCGGGGAACAGAGCCGGGACGGCTCTGCCACTTTTGAACTGCCGGTGGTTACCAAAGACGCCCTGGCCGCCAAACACGGTGAATATGACATCATTCTGGCCAACCCACCGTTCGGCAAGAAGAGCAGCGTTACGATCGTAAATGAGGCGGGTGAATCCTCCAAGGAATCGCTCATCATTAACCGTGATGATTTCTGGGCGAGCACCAGCAACAAGCAGCTCAATTTCCTTCAGCACATTTTTACGATTCTCAAACAGCACGGCCGCGCGGCAGTGGTATTGCCGGACAACGTGCTGTTCGAGGGCGGCGCCGGCGAAACCATTCGTCGCGAACTGCTCAAGCAGGCGGACGTGCATACGCTGCTGCGCCTGCCGACCGGCATTTTCTACGCCCAAGGCGTGAAGGCGAACGTTCTGTTCTTCGACCGCAAACCCGCGCAGGAAAAGCCGTGGACGCAGAAGCTTTGGATTTACGATCTGCGCACCAATAAACATTTCACCCTCAAGGAAAACACTCTCAAACGCGGCGACCTCGACGATTTCGTCGCGTGCTACAATTCCAAAAACCGTCACCAGCGGAAGGAATCCGACCGCTTTAAGAGCTTCACCTACGATGATCTCGTCAAGCGCGATAAGGTGAACCTGGACATCTTCTGGTTGAAAGACGAGGCGCTGGAAGATTCAGCAAACCTGCCCGCGCCCGAAGTCATCGCCCAGGAAATCACCGACGATCTCGAGGCGGCCCTGGAGCAATTTGCCACCATCGCCGAGGATTTGAAAAAGTAGGTCGGAAAGTTGAAGGGCTACAACGTCTTTGCGCTGGGACGCAGCCGGCATGCGACCAAGGGCATTTGCCAATTCATTGCTGGTCAGGCTGCGATTTTTGGGCTAACGTTTGTCCGATGACGCATTCCCTTCCCAAGCCTGACGTAATCATCACCCACGAGAGCGATTTGGATGGGTTGGTGTCCGGGGTCTTGTTGCAGCGGCTGGCGAAGAAGATTTTCAACGCGGATGTCCGGCTGGAGGCTTATCACTACAACAATTGGAAGCAGCGGGAATTGCGTGAGAAGACGGGCTGGATCGCGGATCTGACGTTTGAGGCGCGGATGGACCGGCCGAATTGGGTGGTGTTTGATCACCACACGACGGATGTGCAGCCGCAGACGGCGTTGCTGGTGCATGACGTGAACAAGTCGGCGGGGTTGCTTTGCTACGAGTATTGCAAACAGGAGGGACTGGGGACGCCCGCGCTGGATCGGCTGGTGCATCTGAGCAACGTGAGTGATTTGTTTCTGGAGGATGATCCGGATTTCACGCTGGCGAATGATTACGCGAATCTGGTCAAAATTTATCAGTTCTGGAATCTGCACACGTTGATCAAGGGTGAGATCGAAGCGCTCCTGGATCATCCGTTGCTGGAAGTGATGGCGGTGAAGCGTCGCATCGAGGATCCGATGGGTTACGCGTGGAGCAAACAGAACGTCACCGAGATCAGTCCGACAGTTGGTTACGTGGAAACGGTGATTGGCAATAATAATTTGATCGTGCATCAGATTCTCGAACAGCGCGCGTCCAATTATCCGGTGTTGGTGACGTTATTCCGCCGTTCCAATGGCGCGGTGATCGCAAGTTTCCGCAGCCGCAATGGCGAGGCGATCAAGGTCGCGGAAAAGCTGCAAGGCGGCGGCCACGCCAACGCTTGCGGCGCGAGTCTGCCGCGTTCAGTGAAAACCATCCAGGATGCGGTGGGCTATTTGCGGCAGGTGCTTAATCCGAAGAAGGAAGACGCGTTGAACAGTCTGGAAGGCATCTTCGCCTCCATCGAATCGATGCAGAAATAGCCTTCGGCTGCGCGCTTGGGCCAAATGGGCTGATTTTTTCAACCCGGGTCTTGATTTCGGGCTGAGATATACAAGGCCTCGGAGGGCCAATATTCCCCTTGATGGACGGAAAAGACTTCCGCGATTTCCGATCCTTCCGCGATTGCAGATAAACTTGCTGTTTCTCGCACTTTTTCTCTTGAAAGTAATCGCGACCGGAGGTAAGGTCGGGTGTTGGTGTCCCGCCAGGGCTCCTGAACGCAGGCCTGGAGGGCGATGATCTTTGACATTTGAATTTTGGGGGCATTTGGGGTGAGTTGCCGATTGCACCACGGAGTCGCGGAGACGGAGAGGAGCACATCGGAAACGAAACCCCGGAGTGCGAAGGACGGCCCTGGCTACCCTTTTGTACGGGGCAGACCGGATGTTGGTCGGCTTGGGGAAGGGTCTGGTCTCGAATGGGTGCGTCTTGCTGAGTGCTGATTGGAGGCAATTGGTGGAGGGATACGGCATGGTGCGCGCTGTCGCGTCGCGTGGCGCAGCACGCTTTTTGCATTGGGGGGAACGACTCCCGAAAATGTAAATTTTACCAAACGAACCCAACTTCAAAAATGCGCAACGTGTTTATTGATAATGCATTGCGTGGATTTAATTGATTAACGAATTAAAAAACGAACCCAACTTGGGAATGTCGAATGCTGAATTGCGAATTTCGAATGCGAGATGAGGTGCGATGAATTATTCGGGGTTAAAGGCAATTCGCAGTAATTCGCACCTTATAGCACCAGTTCGCACCAGTCATTTTTTTGGCCCGCCCGGCGATGATGTTGAAGGCGAGCGCGGACTTCGCGAGCGTTCGAGTTTTCATGACGGGGAATTTCGTCGTTGCCGCCGCGCAGGGCGTTGCCTAAGATGCGGCGCTCTATGGCGCAGCCCCAATCACCACACACTCCTGCTTTGCGGGTCGATGGTCGCTTGCCCAATGAACTGCGCCCCGTTCGGTTTCAAAATGACATAGCGCCTCATGCCACCGGCTCGACGTTGATTGAGTGGGGCGATACGCGGGTGATCTGCGGGGTTACCGTGGATGACGCCGTTCCGCGCTGGATGAAGGAGCAAAGTGTGACCGGGGGCTGGATTACGGCCGAGTATTCGATGCTCCCTTATTCGACGTTGCAACGTAAGCAACGCGATATTTCAAAGGGGAAGATCGATGGACGTTCGCAGGAAATTCAGCGTTTGATTGGCCGCGCCATGCGGGCGGCGCTGGATCTGGAAAAGCTCGGCGCGAGGACGATCTGGGTGGATTGCGACGTCTTGCAGGCCGACGGCGGCACGCGCACGGCTGCCATCACCGGAGCCTACGTCGCGTTGTCACTGGCGATCCGGAAAATGATCGGCCAGGGCAAATTGATGGAAAGCCCGCTACAGCATGCGGTGACCGCGGTGAGTGTTGGGATCGTGGACCAAAAGGCGTTGCTCGATCTGCGCTATACCGAGGATGCCGCCGCCGAAGTGGATCTCAATCTGGTGATGAACTCCGCGGGCGAATTTATCGAACTTCAAGGAACCGGCGAAGAGGCGACGTTCACCGAGGATCAACTTGCCGCGATGCTGGCGTTGGGCAAGGCGGGCATCAAGCAATTGTTGGATGCGCAAAAGGCGGCTTTGAATCAGTAATTTGTGGCGCGCCACGCGCTCGCTTGGGCGCGGCTGAGATTACCTTTTAGGAGACTGACATTCCCAAACCTGCAGGCCTTCGTAAACCAGACCGGTATTTTTTATCAGCAGGGTGGTGATCGGCTTGGTCTTCTTTAGCGTTTCGGCGTAATCAGATTTCAGCTTGATGAGATTGGTTTTCGCCATGGCTTCGTCGTAGGTGGCTGCCACTTTTGCCGAGTTCTGCGTGCGTCGGCCGTAAGCGCCTGCCGGTGGTTTAGCCTGGTGTTCCGTATTTTGATCTTTTTGAATCTGGCTGTTTAGCGCCGCGATCCGGTCTTCCTCCTGCTGGCGCTTGGTGAGCACCGATTCAACCTGCGAAGGCAAGAGCGTAAGCAGAATTGGGCTGGTGACATCCTTGCCGGTCACGGAACATTTTTTGTAGCGACCCGCAGAGGTGGTGCCGAGGACTTTGTCGATGGAGGCTTCTTTCCAGAGTTTGGCACGTTCCGTCATCGCGTAAGTACGGTCGCCCTCAGTGAGGTAGGCGTCCGGCAGCGTGACGAATTTGCCGTCCGGCTTTTTTACTTTGACACTTTGCGCGTTGGGAAAGTCAACGATTTCACCTTCCACCGTGGCGCCGGATTGCAGCGTCCAAGTGTGCATCTCGGCCATGGCAAAAGAGCCGCCGGTTAAAAGCGTGAATGACGCACGAAGAATGAGCCCTGTTTTCATGGATGAATTGAATATTTGGTTTATGCCGATGCTGGCAAACGATCATTTGGCCCACGAACAAATCTTAACCCGGCGCCGGCGGTCGGTCTATTCACTTTTGGTCTTCTTTCAGCGAGGCGACTTTTGCGGACACCGCTTTGGAATCCACAACGATGGCCTTGAAGGCCCATTGCGCGTGAGGCTCGATGACTTGTTGATAATCCTTGGCCGTACCAACTTTTTCGCCGGCGGCGTTCAGCAAGTCCATTTCGAGACGAATCCCAAATCGCTGGCGGTCGGTTTGATTGCTCACGATGCCCACCGCGTAAACGAGTGCGCTGCCAGGGGTCTTTTCCAATTGTATCTTCGAAACTTGGAATCCAGCCTGCGCGATGGGGTCGTCGGGAACGGGGACTGGTTCGGTGGCCTTGCGTGCTGCCTCCGTGCGTTCGCGTTCGGCGGCCAGCTTGTTTTGATAGTATTTCAAACCCCAGATACTGACGAGCAGTCCGCCCACCAAAATCACGATGGCGATGACCGTCCAAAGAACTACCCGGCGCGGCACCGCAGGCTCCATCCGTGGGGTGTAAAGGCGAAGTTCCGTATCCTGGCCGCAATGGGGGCAGGTGACCGAAAGGCCGATGCTTTCCGCAGGAAATTCGATATGACCGGAGCAATGCTGACAGTCGCCTTTTAGATATTTGGTCTTCGACATTTTTTGGCATCCAAACTGCAATTTAGACGAAACCAGACGCTGACTTGAGGCGTCTGGTGTGGTATTGATACACTTATGAGCACGGACAACAAGTATATCCGGGAGCATACACCACAGCTGGAGGACATGTTCGTCACCCGTCGCCGGTTTCTGCAACGCACCGGTTTGGGCTTGGGGATGCTCGGTTTGGCCACCTTGATCGGGGAGGAAATCTTTGGCGGCGGCACCGCTCAAGCCGAAGCCCCGGCGACCTTGTTACCCCGCAAACCGCCGTTGCCCGCAAAGGCGAAGCATGTCGTTCATATTTTTGCCCAGGGCGCACCTTCGCACGTGGACACGTGGGACCCGAAACCGTCGCTGGCCCGGCTCGACGGTAAACCCATCCCAGGCATGGAAGGGGTCGCCATGGCGTCGCCATTCAAGTTTTCAAAACGCGGAAAATCCGGCATCGAAGTCAGCGAGGTCTTTCCGAAGTTCGGCGATATGGCGGACGACCTCGCGGTCATTCGTTCGATGTACACCGACATCCCGGCGCACGAAGTGGCCACGGTGTTCATGAACACAGGAAATACTCGGCTGGCGCGGCCAAGTCTCGGCTCGTGGGTGCTTTATGGCTTGGGCACGGAGAATCAAAACATGCCGGGCTATATTTCATTGCGTCCGGGAGGATCTCCGCCGGGTGGCAGCTCAAACTGGCAATCGGCATTTCTTCCCGGCGTTTATCAGGGTGTCAGCATCAACACCAAGGCTCCCAACGTAAACGAAATTATCCGGAATATTCGCAACCCATACACGCCGATGGCGGAGCAACGGCGTCAGCTTGATCTCGTTCACAAGCTCAACGAACTGCATAGTCAGGATCTTCAAAAGGACGCCCAACTCGAAGCGCGCCTGCAGGCGTACGAAATGGCGTTCAAGATGCAGACCGAGGCCACTGACGCCTTCGACGTCACCAAGGAACCGGCTTCGGTGCGCGACCTCTACGGACGCACGGCGCAGGGCAATCAACTGCTCATCGCCCGTCGTTTGATCGAGCGCGGTGTTCGTTTCGTGCAGGTTTGGGCTGGTGGCTGGGACCATCATCAGGACATCGAGGATCGCCTGCCGGAACGCGCGCGAGAAATTGACCAACCGCTCGCAGCGTTCATCACCGATTTGAAACAACGCGGTTTGTTCGACGAAACGCTGGTCATCTGGGGCGGGGAATTTGGCCGCAAGCCAGTGCGCGACCGCAACGGCAACGACAATCCGGGGCGTGATCATAACGCAAAGGCGTTTACAACGGTTATGGCCGGCGGCGGCGTGAAAGGCGGAACTATTTATGGCGCCACCGATGAATTTGGCGCGGCGTCAGTGGAGAACAAGGTTCACATCCACGACTTGCACGCCACGATTCTGGCGTTGCTCGGTTTCGATCATCAAAAACTGACCTACCGTTACAATGGTCGCGATTTTCGCCTGACGGACGTGTCAGGCCAGGTGGTGAAGTCGGTGATTGCATGAACACGGCAAAGAGGAACAGTTTGCGCCGACGAGGAAGCGCCTTATCGCAAGGCCTGAGAATTGTCGCCATGCTGGGCATCCTGCCGGCGTTCGCAGCGGAGCCGACGCCGGCGCAGCTTCAGTTTTTCGAAACGAAGGTTCGCCCGGTTCTCGCGGCCAGTTGTTATAAGTGCCACAGTGACCAAACCGAACGGGTCAAAGCAGGGTTGTATTTGGATTCCAGAGAAGGGATGCTGAAAGGCGGAGAAAGTGGTCCCGCCATTGTGCCAGGCGATCCCGATAAGAGTCTCCTCGTGAAGGCGGTGAGCTATAAGGATCTGGATCTTCAGATGCCGCCAAAAGGGAAAAAGTTGACCGACGCTCAAATTGCCGACCTGACCGCATGGGTGCGGATGGGTGCGCCGATGCCCGCTGTGGCTGTCACCACCAGCGGAATAAAAAGGGCTGCGGATGCGGGAAAGTCTCATTGGGCGTGGCAACCGTTGAAAAAGCCGGAAGTGCCCGCCGTGAAAGATTCCACCTGGGCCAAGTCTCCGATTGATAATTTTATTCTCGCGAAACTGGATGAGAAAGGCCTCACGCCGAATCCTCCCGCAGACAAGAATACGCTGATTCGCCGGGCGACCTTCGATTTGATCGGCCTTCCGCCAACGCCGGAGGAGGTCGATGATTTTGTAAAAGACACCTCGCCGGACGCGTTCGCCAAGGTGGTGGATCGTTTGCTGGCATCACCGCATTACGGCGAACGCTGGGGGCGCCACTGGCTCGACGTGGCGCGCTACAGCGATACCAAGGGGCAAATCAAGAAGCAGCGTGAAGACGAGAATTATCCGTTTGCGTGGACGTACCGGGATTATGTCATTCGCAGTTTCAATGAGGACAAGCCGTATAATCTGTTCATCACCGAACAACTTGCGGCCGACAAGCTGCCTTCCACGCAAAAGAATTATACCAATCTCTGTGCGCTTGGGTTTTTGACAGTCGGTGACCGCTTCATGGGAATGCAGAATGACGTCATCAATGATCGCATCGACGTGGTGACGAAAGGCTTCCTCGGGCTCACGGTTACGTGCGCCCGGTGTCACGATCACAAATTCGATCCGATTCCGACGAAGGATTACTACTCGATGTATGGAGTATTCTCCAGTTGCACTGAACCTGAGATCGAACCGGTCATTTTGAAAAGCGTTGGCGGCGCCGACTATCACGATTACTACACCAATCGAATGGCGTTGGAGCGTGATCGGATCGCGCTGGAGGCGAAGTTTCGTGAAATGCGCAAATCAAGGAATCGCGAAGGTCTCAAGCAACTCCAGCGGCAGGAACGGGAAAACAAGGCCAGGATCGCGCGACTTGAGATGACGTCGCCAGGCGCGCCTCCGCGCGCCATGGTGTTGAACGATGTCGCCAAGCCACACAATTCGGCGGTGTTTATTCGCGGAGATGCCGGTCACAAGGGCGACATTGTTCCGCGGCAGTTTCTTGAGATTTTGTCCGGATCATATCGTCCGCCGTTCACCAACGGCAGCGGCCGGCTGGACCTGGCATGGGCAATCACCTCCAAGCATAATCCGATGACGCCGCGGGTGATGATCAATCGTATCTGGCTCCATCATTTTGGAGAGGGTTTCGTGCCGACACCGGATGATCTCGGCACGATGTCCGAACCGCCCAGTCATGCCGAATTGCTGGATTATCTGGCGTCCAGATTTGTGGACGAAGGCTGGAGTATAAAGAACATCCATCGTCTGATCATGCTCTCGAGCGTGTATCAGGAGAGCAGCGACAATAATCCCCGCTACTCGCAGATTGATCCGAACAATCGCCTGTTGTGGCGGGCCAACATTCGCCGGCTGGAATTTGAACCGTTGCGCGATTCGCTGCTGCTGATTGGCGGAACGCTCGATACAAACATGTATGGACGGCCGGTCGAACTGGAACGCGAACCGTATTCCACGCGCCGCACGGTATATGGCCGGGTGGATCGCTCCAATGTGGCCGATGATCTGGTGAATTTCGATTTTGCGCCGCCGGATCTTCCGTCGGGTCGCCGGCACGAAACGACTGTCCCGCAACAGGCGTTGTTTCTAATGAACAGCCCGCTGGTGGTGGAGCAGGCCAAAAAGCTGGTGGCGCTGCCGGAATTTTCCTCGTGCGGCGATGATACCAAACGCATCCAACTTTTGTATGCGCGCATTTACCAACGCGCGGCGAGACCGGATGAAATTGAACTTGGCATCGAGTTTCTCCACGGCACCAAGGCCATCGAGGAAAAGGTCGCAAGCACCGATTCAAAGCAACCGGTGTCCAACGACGAACGGAAAGGCAAAGCCAAGAAAATGGCCAAGCAACAGGGGCGCAAAGGGCAGGGGGGCGGCAATACCTTTCGCCAGCGCGCGCCGCTCACGCCCTGGGAGGAGTATGCCCACGCGCTCCTTCAAGCGAACGAGACTTCGTTTGTAAACTAACCGGCGAGCGGGAAAACACGTTCACGAGGCAGTGCAGGCAGCCGAAGTGGCGGTAGGTGGCGGTGCAGTTCACGGTACGAACTTCGTAACCTTCGGTTTCCCAAATGGTGCGCGCTGCGGTGTTCATTATTTCACATCCGTCGTATCGCGGCAGATACACCACCCGTCGAACAGCTTGCTCATCGATGAGCGCGTTGACATAAGTGAGGAACGTCCGGCCGTCTTGAGCCGGGATCACGGGTATCCTCACCACGCGGTAACCAAGCGCCGCGCATTGATCCGCGACAACGTCAAATAAGCGTTGCGTCTCGGGCTTGAAGTCTGGGCCGCCGGGAAGCTCGTGGACAACCGTCGCGAAGGCGGCGCTATTCTGACCCGAAGCGCTGAGCAACTCGCGGCCCAATTTAGGATCCGCCACCAGCATGGTGTTGTTTCCAATTGAGGCCATGAACATTCCGGCATGATGATCGGGTGCCTCGTCCAGCAGCACGACATGACGATTCAGTTCCGTACCGAGAATTTCCACCAACTGCTGACGATTGGTGACGGTGTGCTGGATGTTGCGCGACAGCAAGCGTGGCATGACGAAGACGTTCCGGCCGTCCGACAGAATGTCTCCGCCGTCGAAGTACAATCCGCTGCGCCTGGCCAATGCCCGCGGAGCGAGCGCACGCGCCACGTCAACTCCCACGCGTTCGTCGCCGGCGCGCGACGGCCACACTTCATTGCCCGCTTCGCTTTGGGGACTATAGATGATTGTCGGGCCATCGGGCTTCGAGCCTTGGAGGGAAACCCAGCGATCGCGCGACCATGTGGTCATCGGGTGATTGGCAATGACCGGCAGCAGCTTGCATCGTGTGGCTCCCACCTGCGCGATCAGATCGTCAAACGCGGCCTGCGTTGGGCAAAGGGCATGCACGGTGACGTCGGCGTCCAAGGCCTGTAAGAACTCCCGGTAGGTTGTCGCGGCAATTTCTTTTGCAGATGGTTCATACTGCATGATCAGTTCGCGCAAGTGGCCGTCACATTCCGAGAGTATCCGGCCTGAGGGCGCGGGTCTGCGGGGCGGACTGCTTGTGAGCGCGAGAATTGTAAACCCGAAGGAAAGTCCGAGAGCCACACCCGTAATGGTTTGCCAGCGAAACATACTATTTTAATGGGCGCGGACGATTGCAGCGGCCGGTTGAGGCAACAGCGAGGAAGTCTGGTTGCTTACAGTCGAGAAGGTAAAGGCCACCACAGAATCCGGCACCAAACTTTGAACAGCGTCTTTTGTGAGCACGTTCGCCGAAGGTATCGATGCATTGTCGGTCGCCGCTGCGTCGTTGATCGAAACCGACATAAGCATATTGGCGAGAATGGGACGGTCGATGGCAAGGGCGACTTTGCGCGTTTCGTGTGCCTTGAGCGTAAACGTTTCCACTTTTTCCCAGACGGTTTGTGGCGTCGCCAGTGTCCGCGACAGGAGGCTTCTGGGCTCGGTGGCGGACATGGCGATTCGGAATTTTCCGATGGCCGGTGTGTCACCGAGGTTGACGGCCGCAAGCTGAAATTCGGGCCTCTCGCCGGGTTGGATATGCGCCTTGCCGGGATAGGTGAGGTGCAGTTCCATTCCATGGGCGACGAGCTTTGGTTGAACGATGTGGACGGGTTCGGCGGCGTCAACGCCCGCATCGATAGGCCCCGACCAAAATGTGGCTACGGTTGCCACGGCAGTTCCCAGCGCCACGGTGGTGATTTTCAAGAGATCACTGGTTTTCATAATGGTATTTTTCATGTGCTTTGTGATTCGATCCGGCAACGGCCGGATTCTTTGTTTCTCCCGATTATGAAAACACCCCGACAGGCATGGGTTGTCAAAGATGAGTAAGCGGTTTGTAAAAGTTCCGTAAAAGCCGTGGTGAGAAACACAAAAAAAAGGCGGATGGCTTGCGCCATCCGCCTGAGAGATCGGAAAATTCCGAACGGTAGTTCCGCCTAGTAGCGGTAATGATCCGGCTTGTAAGGGCCTTCGACCGGCACGCCGATGTAGTCGGCTTGCTTCTTCGTGAGCTTGGTCAGCTTCACGCCGATTTTTTCAAGGTGCAGGCGCGCGACTTCCTCGTCGAGCTTCTTGGGCAGGCGATAAACGCCCGGCTTGTAGGTCGCACGATTCGCCCAGAGGTCGAGTTGCGCGAGCACCTGGTTGGTGAACGAGTTGGACATGACGAAGCTCGGATGGCCTTCGGCGCAACCGAGATTCACCAGGCGGCCTTCCGCGAGCAAATAAATGCTGCGGTCGCCGGGCATGTCGTAACGATCCACCTGCGGCTTGATGTTCACGCGAGTGACGCCCCTGGCCTTGTTCAAGCGGTCCACCTGAATTTCGTTGTCGAAGTGACCGATGTTACAAACGATGGCCTGATCCTTCATCTTGAGGATGTGTTCCAGCGTAATAACTTCGCAGTTGCCGGTCGTGGTGACATAGATGTCCGCCTCGCCCAGTGTGTCTTCGATGGTCTTCACTTCGAAGCCTTCCATCGCCGCCTGCAGGGCATTGATGGGGTCGATTTCAGTAACGATCACGCGAGCGCCGAAACCACGCAAGCTGTGAGCGCTGCCTTTGCCGACGTCACCGTAGCCGCAGACGCAGGCAGTCTTGCCGGCGATCATGACGCCGAGGGCGCGCTTCAGGCCGTCCGCGAGCGATTCGCGGCAGCCGTAAAGGTTGTCGAATTTCGATTTGGTGACCGAGTCATTGACGTTGACGGAAGGCACGAGCAACTTGCCGGCTTCCAACATTTGGTAGAGGCGATGCACACCCGTGGTGGTCTCCTCGCTGACGCCCTTCCAGTCCTTGATGACGGTGGCGAACCAACCCGGGCGTTCCTTGGCGCAACGCTTGAGCAGGTTTTTGATGACCTGTTCCTCGTGGCTTTCGCTCGCGGAATTGACCCACTTGCTGCCCTTTTCCATTTCGTAACCTTTGTGGAGGAGCAGGGTCGCATCACCGCCGTCGTCAACGATGAGTTCCGGGCCCTTATTGCCCGGATGCGTCAGCGCGGCGAGGGTGAGGTCCCAGTATTCTTCGAGCGTTTCGCCCTTGAAGGCGAAGACCGGGACGCCGGCATCAGCGATCGCCGCCGCAGCCTGGTCCTGGGTGCTGAAGATATTGCAACTGGCCCAGCGCACGGAAGCGCCGAGGTCCACCAGCGTTTCGATGAGCACAGCGGTCTCAATCGTCATGTGCAAGGAACCGGTCACACGGACGCCATTGAGAGGTTTGCTCGTGCCGTATTTCTGGCGGAGCGACATGAGGCCGGGCATTTCCTGCTCGGCCACCGAGATTTCCTTCCGGCCCCATGGGGCCAGCGAGATGTCCGCCACCTTGTAGTCGGACTTCCGGCTTTTCGCGCCGGCTTTTTTTCCGTTGGATTTGGTAAGTGTTGGCATAATGGTTAAACGATTTAAGGATTGAATAATTTACGCGCTCGGCTGTTAACGGGAGCCGCGACCCCTGGCAAACGCGGCGGCACGTTTCAACGTGGCCGGGGATACGGCCGAGGAATAGCGTCCACCCGCCTTGCGCAACGCGTCCGCCTTGTCGGCTTTTTCCCAGGTGATCGCCGGATCGTTCTTGCCGAAGTGACCATAGTTGGTCGTCTTCGAGTAAATCGGGCGGAGCAGGTTCAATTGCTTGATGATCGCAGCGGGTTTGAAGTTGAACACTTCGCGCACGGCGTTCTCGATTTGTTCATCGCTTACGACGCCGGTGCCAAACGTATTGACGCAGACAGAGACCGGATCAGGGTAGCCGATGGCGTAAGCGAATTGGATTTCCGCCGCGGTGGCGAGGCCCGACGCGACGATGTTCTTCGCCACATAACGACCCATGTAGGCCGCGCTGCGGTCCACCTTGGAGGGGTCCTTGCCGCTGAATGCGCCGCCGCCGTGACGGCCCATGCCGCCGTAGCTATCCACGATGATTTTGCGGCCGGTCAGGCCCGTGTCGCCCTGAGGCCCACCGACGACGAAGCGGCCGGTCGGATTGATGAGGAATACCGTCTTTTTGGTAAGCAAGTGTTTCGGGAGCGTCTTCTTGATGACTTCCTCGATACAAAACTCCTTGATCGTGGCGTGCTCCACGTCGGCGCTGTGTTGAGTGGAAATAACCACGTTCACGATTTCAACCGGCTTGTCATTCTCGTAACGAACGGAAACCTGGCTCTTCGCATCCGGACGCAGCCATTTCACCTTGCCTGACTTGCGAATCCTGGTGAGCACGCGACCAAGCTGGTGCGCATACATGATGGGAGCGGGCATCAATTCGGGCGTTTCGTTACTCGCGTAACCGAACATCAGGCCCTGGTCGCCGGCGCCTTGCTCGGCCGTATCCTTGCCCTTTGCCTTTTTGGCATCGACGCCTTGGGCGATGTCGGGGCTTTGGGACGTGACCGCATTCATGATCAACACCTTGTCGGCGTGGAACACATCGTCGTCGTTCGTGTAACCGATTTCGCGGATGGCTTCGCGCGTGATCTGGTTGAAGTCGAGCCTGGCCTTGGTGGTGATTTCACCGCCGACCACCACGAGATTGCTCTTGGCGTAGGTCTCGCACGCCACGCGGCTGGTGGGGTCCTGGCGCAAACAGGCGTCCAGCACGGCATCGGAAATGGTATCGCAAACTTTGTCCGGATGGCCCTCGCCAACCGATTCAGACGAAAAGATGAAATTCTTGCTCATGAATTATTCTGGTAAACGTTTGTTTAAACTGTCATATTAACGTATCAAGATAAGATGATATATCGGATTCAATACCCGTCAACGGATATTTTTGAAAAAGGCGAATGAAGAATTTCGGCCCTGTTCGCGGGGTCGCGGAAACGTTGCGAGCTTGTGAAAACGGGCCGCTTCTGAAACGATAACAAAACGAAGTGAGTGTCCTAACCAATAGCCGTCTGAGACGCCAAAACTGATGAGCACCACCCTAAAATCCCTGCGCGCGCTCTCGGATCCCACGCGGTTGCGCATTGTCGCGCTGCTGGAGAAGGACGAATTGTCGGTGAACGAGTTGCAGGAAATCACGCGCATGGGGCAATCGCGGATTTCCACTCACCTCGGGCTGCTGCAGGATTCCGGGCTGGTGCAATCGCGACGAGAGGGGAAACGGACCTTTTATCGGTTGGAGAGCGGCGCCGACGGTGAAGCGGTGGAGTTCATCCAACTGGCAATTCGCGGCGCCGGGGAATTGCCGGAGCATGCCAGTGACCGTATTAATTTGAAGCGCATTCTGGGGCGCAGGAAGGAGCAAGCGCAGGTTTATTTCAATCAGGTGGCGGGGCGATTCGACCGCGTGTATGGGCCGGGACGATCATGGCAGGCGTTCGGTCATATGCTCCTGCAAATCCTGCCGCCGCTGGTGGTTGCCGATTTGGGCTCTGGCGAAGGGTTGCTTAGCGAGTTGCTGGCGCGGCGATGCAAAAAGGTAATCGCCGTCGACAACTCCGAGAAGATCGTCGCGTTCGGCGCGGCCAAGGCCAAGAAGAACCACCTCAAGAACCTGGAGTTTCGCCGGGGTGATTTGCAAAATCCCCCGATCGATCCGGCCAGCGTGGATCTGGTGATTCTCAGCCAGGCGTTGCATCACGCCGAGGACCCGGAGAAGACCATCGCCAGCGCGCATGGAATTTTGAAACCGGGCGGCAACATTATGATTTTGGATTTGGCCCGGCACGCCTTCGACAAGGCGCATGACCTCTATGGAGATCGCTGGCCCGGGTTTGCGGAAAGCGATTTGCATCGCTGGCTCGAAACGGCGGGGTTCCAGAAAATTGAGATCAATATCGTCGCCCGGGAAGAGGAGCCGCCGCATTTTGAAACACTGCTGGCCAGCGGCCGGAAATAATTTCAGTCTCCAAGCGATGCAATCGGTTTGCGCCTTGACTCACCCGGATGAAAATGGAAATTGAACGCATGTTGATTTTTACGAGCCTTGCGGTCCGCTTACTTTGCGGAGGAGTTCGCTTCTAAAGGCCGTCGCCGTTCCGGCGTCCTCCCTGTTATTCATCAGTTTACTTTGCGTTAGAGTTGTACGAAAACCATGCCCCATTCCGGACACAATCGAATTTTGGTCATTTTGATTTTGGGCGCGTTGTCCACGGTGACACCGTTTGCCATCGACATGTATCTGCCGGCGTTTCCCGAGATCGCCGTGGCGTTGCATACCTCCACGGCGAAAATCTCGCTTTCCATCTCGAGCTACTTTGCGGGGCTCGCGGCGGGGCAACTGGTTTATGGCCCGTTGCTCGACCGTTTCGGCCGCAAGCCGCCGTTGTACGGAGGATTGGTATTGTTCATCGTGGCCTCGCTGCTTTGTTTGCTGGCGCGCGATGTCCGCTGGCTGATTGCGATGCGCTTCGTACAGGCGCTGGGTGGATGCGGCGCACAGGTGGCGGCCATAGCGATGGTGCGCGACTTCTTTCCCGTGCGGGAGACAGCGAAGATTATTTCACTGCTGATCCTGATTCTTGGGGTGTCCCCGCTGCTGGCACCGACCGTGGGAGGCTATGTCTCCAGCCATTTGGGCTGGCAGTGGGTTTTTATCGTTCTCGCCTCGGTGGCCGCCCTGAATTTGTTGGTCTGCATTTTCTATTTGCCTGAGGGCCACGGAGCGGACAAGGCCGTCTCGCTGCGGCTGATGCCAATCGCGCGCAACTTTGCCGCCGTGCTGAAAGAGCCCCAGTTTCTCACCTTTTCAGTGTCGGGAGCGTTTGCGTTCTCCGGCTTGCTGGTCTATGTCGCGGGCTCGCCGATCATCTTCATGGAAGTGTTCAAGGTCAGCGCGCAGACGTTCGGCCTGATTTTTGCGGTTCTTTCGATTGGCTTCATCGGCAGCAATCAGATCAACGTGCTGCTGCTGCGAAAATTTTCCAGTGAACAGATATTTCGCGGGGCGTTGCTGGTGGAATGCCCGGCGGCGTTGCTGTTTCTGGTCGGGACGGTTTTTGGCTGGTTTGGGCTGTGGACGACGCTCTTGCTGTTGTTTGTGGCGCTGACCAGCCTCGGCCTGGCCTATCCGAATGCGGCGGCGCTGGCCATGGCGCCGTTTGATCACAACATCGGCAGCGCTTCCGCCATGCTGGGTTTTGTGCAGATTGGCGTTTCCGGTCTGGCGTCGGCGAGCATAGGTGTGTTCGACTCACCTGGGATGCTGCCGGTGGTGTTGATCCTGGCCGCGACGTCGTGGATCGGCCTTGGGATTTTTCTCTATGGGCGCTCCCGGATTCCGCGTTTGAAATTCATGGAAGAGCAGGGCGCGCATCCGCTGCATTGAAGCGAAGGCCAGGGTTTACTTGAATTGCGATGGAGAGCGATGCCCAAATAGCTGGATTTCACTGTGGGCCGCCGGGAGGCTTAAATTCGGCGCGGAGTGCGGGCCAAAAATGCGCGGTGTAAACGACAATGGAGATGAGATTGATAAGAACGCTCACGGCTTCCAGTGCGAGAACGATGCTGGAAGGAAATTGTAAACCCCATTCCGCCGGTGCCTGTAGAAAATAATAGATAACACAAATCGTGGGAAACGAGATGAGGGTGCGGGCCTTGCCCGACCAGTTGGCGGCGGCGCTTATATTATGCAACGCTCCCAATGAACGTAGAAAAGAGACCCATTGATCGCGGAGGAGAAACAGGATGGCCAGCACGAGAAGAATGCGCGCCTGATCCAGCTGGCCAGCGCGGCCGGCGAGGAAAATCAAGGCGGGGAACGTCGTGAGATAAAAGATCTTATCGGTCAGCGGATCAGCATGGCTGCCGAGTTGGGAAGTGACGCCGAACTTGCGGGCAAAATAACCGTCCAGCAAATCGGTGATGGCAGACAACAACATCGCGCCGAACGCGATGCTGAACCAAAATGCGGACGGGGGATGCCCTGCGAAGATGCTGATGCCAAGGAAAAGAAATATCAGCGGCGCCCGAATGAGCGTCAGGCCCAGAACGAAGTAGAACTTCAAACGATGCGAAGAGTCCATGACGTCCAATCACCGCTGTCGCGGGGCCGACGGTTCCTCGCTCTGCGGCCGGGCGTTACTTTTTCAGAACCTGCTGCACCCAGGCCTGATTGTCGAGGTACCAGCGAACGGTCTTGCGAATGCCCTCCTCGAATTTGTGCGCGGGCACCCAGCCAAGTTCGTTTTTGATTTTCGTGGCATCAATCGCATAGCGGCGGTCGTGGCCAGGCCGGTCTTTTACGAAGGTGATGAGCTTGCGGGATTCACCGCCAAGCTGCGGCGACATTTCGTCAATCAAATCGCAGATCAACTGGACGATATGGATGTTGGCCCATTCGTTGTGTCCACCGATGTTGTAGGTTTCGCCAAGTTTGCCCTTGTTCAAAACCACCCACAGCGCCTCGGCGTGGTCCTGGACGTAAAGCCAGTCGCGCACGTTCATCCCGTCGCCGTAAACCGGCACCTGCTTGCGGGCCATCACGCTTTGAATCACCACGGGGATCAGTTTCTCGGGAAATTGATAAGGGCCGTAGTTGTTGGAGCAATTCGTGATCACCGTCGGCATGCCGTAGGTGTGGTGATACGCGCGGACGAGCATGTCGCTGGAAGCCTTGCTGGAGGAATATGGCGAGTTGGGCGCGTAAGGCGTGGTCTCGGTAAAAAAGCCGGTGGCGCCAAGGCTGCCGTACACTTCGTCGGTCGAGACATGATGAAAGCGATGCTCTTCCTTAAGATTTTGCCACGCAGCGCGGCAGGCCTCCAACAGATTGAACGTGCCGACGATGTTCGTGTGAATGAAGTCGCCGGGGCCGGTGATGGAGCGGTCCACGTGCGATTCCGCCGCAAGGTGCATCACATGCGTAATGCCGTGGCGATTGACAACTTCCTGCACCGCGGCTTTGTCGCGCAGATCCACCTTTTCGAAAACATATTTTGGATGCTTGATGACCGACGCAAGATTTTCCAGGCGCCCGGCGTAGGTGAGGCAATCCAGGTTGACCAGCTTGCTGATGTCAGGACGATCAATGACTTGATGGATCAAATTCGAACCGATGAAGCCCGCGCCGCCCGTGATGAGAAGGTTCTTAGCCATTTGTTTTGTGAGTTCCCGAAATCTACCCTTGTTCAAGGACTTGCTTCAAGCTTTCGTCCCAAGACGGCAATTGCAGCCCGAACGTCCGTTTCAGCTTTTCGCACGAAAGAACCGAGTATGCCGGACGATGTGCCGGCGTCGGATATTCCGATGTGCGAATCGCCTCGACCTCGGAGCATTTTTTGCCGTCAGCGGGCATAAGGTCGACGATGGCCTGAGCAAACGCGTGCCATGAAGTTGCACCGCTCGCCGCGAGATGATAGGTGCCAGACAAAGTAGAGGCGCATTCGGGGGCCGCGAGAATTTGCTTTAATGCCAGCGAGGTGACGGCGGCGATCATGCGTGACCAGGTGGGTGAGCCGAATTGATCACTGACGACGCGCAGTTTCTGGCGCTCTCGCGCGAGGCGCATCATGGTGAGCATGAAGTTGGCGCCGCGAGAACCGTAAACCCAGCACAGCCGAAAAATGAGATGCGCGCCGCCGGCAGCCCGCACCGCTTCGTCGCCGGCAAGTTTCGTGCGTCCGTAGGCGCCCAGCGGATTGGGGCGATCGGTCTCGACATAGGGCTCGGTGCTGGTGCCGTCAAAGACGTAATCGGTAGAGTAATGGACCATTAACGCACCGGCTTTGCGAGCTTCCTCGGCGATGATCCCCGGAGCGATGCCGTTGATTTTCATCGCGAGATCGGTCTCGGTCTCCGCCTTGTCCACGGCGGTGTAGGCGGCGGCGTTGACCACGACATCCGGCTTGGAATCGAGAACCCAGGTGCGAATTGAATTGGCATTTCCCAGGTCTATTTCCGGGAAGTCCACGCTAATCACCTGCGCGAGCGGCGACAGGGTGCGGCGCAATTCCCAGCCGACCTGGCCGCGTTTGCCGATGATCAGGACACGGGGCAGAGGGGGAGTTGGGCTGGCGGCATTCATATCAGGCAAACAATCGATCTCGTGGAATGTCCTTCAAGCGAAGCGCCTTCGCGTCGCGTTCGGACAACAACGGTTCTTTCGAAGGCCACAGGATGCCGATGTCCGGGTCGTCCCAGCGCAACGCCATCTCATCCGGCGGCGAATAGGTCTCGGTGCATTTGTACTGAAAAAGCGCCGTGTCGCTCAACACCAGGAAACCGTGCGCGAATCCGGGCGGGATGAAGAACTGCCGTTTGTTTTCGCCCGAGAGGACCAGTCCGTGCCACTTGCCAAAAGTTTTGGAACTGCGCCGGATGTCCACGGCCACATCGAACACCTCGCCTTGCAGCACCTGCAGCAACTTGCCCTGCGCCTTGGGATTTTGGAAATGCATGCCGCGCAAGGTGCCGCGCCGCGAAAAGGAAATGTTGTCCTGGGTGAAATGCGCGTCCAGACCCGCCTCGCGATAGCGCGCTTCATTCCACGATTCGAGAAAAAATCCCCGCGCATCGCCGAACACGCGTGGTTCGATGACAAGGAGGCCCGGGATGTCGCAAGTGACAACGTTCATGCGGCTTCAGGATGCCAGGCGGCGCGCTTCGGCGACGACTTCGACCAGATAATCCCGGTATTCGCATTTGGGCATCTTGTCCGTCAAATCGTTGAGTTGATTGAGCGAGAGAAAGCCACGGCGAAACGCCGCTTCTTCGGGGCAGCCGATTTTGATGCCGGCGCGTTTCTCGATGGTCTGAACATAGGCGGAGGCTTCATGCAGGCTGCTGCTCGTGCCGGCGTCGAGCCAGGCAAAGCCGCGACTCAGACGGCGGACATGCAATCGTCCCTGATGCAAATATTCCACATTCACGTCGGTGATTTCCAATTCACCACGCGGCGAGGGCTTCAGGTTCTTCGTGATTTCAACGACGCTGTTGTCGTAAATGTAAAGGCCGGGGACCGCGTAATTGCTTTTGGGCTGCTTCGGTTTTTCCTCAATCGACATCGCCTGACCTTGCGCGTCGAACTGCACCACGCCGTAACGTTCCGGGTCGTGGACATGGTAACCGAAGATCGTTGCGCCGGTGTTAAAGTCGCCAAACGCCTTATGAAAACTGTCGCCGCCGTAAAAAATATTATCGCCGAGGATCAGCGTCACGGCGTCCTTGCCGATAAACGATTCAGCGATCAAGAACGCCTGCGCAATTCCCTGAGGTTTCGCCTGCTCGCGATAGTCGAAGGAAAGACCCCAGGCCGAACCGTCGCCGAGCAATTGCTTGAACCGTGGCAGGTCGTGCGGGGTCGAAATGAGGCAAAATTCCCGGATGCCGCCCTCGATCAGGGTCGTCAAAGGGTAATAGACCATCGGTTTGTCGAATACCGGTTGCAGTTGTTTGCTCGCCACGAGGGTCAGCGGAAACAATCGCGAGCCCGCGCCGCCGGCCAGAATTATGCCTTTCATCGGGGGCGGAAGTTAGAAGAGAACCGGTGAAACCGCAATTCCCAATCGAGTTTCAGCCCGGATTTGGACCGGGAACCTTTACGTACGGAGTGTACCCGACGCACTCAGGCCGTCGCCGCGGCTTTACGCTGTTCGTGGCCGCCGAGCATATAGCCGAGATATTCCAGCAGACGGCCTTTCATTTCCTTGCGCGGAACAATGGCGTCAATCAGGCCGCGGTCGAGGAGAAATTCGGCGGTTTGAAATCCGGCGGGCAATTCCGATTGCGTGGTGTCTTTGATGACACGGGGGCCGGCAAAACCGATCATCGCGCCGGGTTCGGCAATAATGAGGTCGCCGACACTGGCATAGCTCGCCATCACGCCAGCCGTGGTGGGATCCGTCAGCACGCTGATATAGGGCAGGCGGGCCTGGGCGTGATAGGCCAGGGCACCGCAGGTCTTGGCCATCTGCATGAGGCTGAACATCCCTTCATACATGCGTGCGCCGCCGCTGCTGGAAATGATGATGAGCGGCAGGCGATTCTTGGTGGCCTTCTCGATCAGTCGCGTCAGTTTTTCGCCGACTACCGAACCCATGGAGCCACCGAGAAAGTTGAAATCCATGACTCCCAAAGCGGCGCGTTGATCGCCGATTTTTCCAATGCCCGTGACGACCGCGTCCTTCAGTCCCGTGGTGGACAGATATTTTTGCAGCTTGGAAGTGTAGGAAGCGGCGCCGGTAAATTCGAGAATGTCGACGCTCGTCATGTTGGCGTCCATCTCCTCGAACGTGCAGGTTTCGACCAGGGAGTGGATGCGTTCACGGGCACCGATTTGAAAATGATGCTGACAGTGGCTGCAGACCTTCAGGTTCTCATCCAGCTCCTTGTCGAAGATCATGGACGCGCAGCTCGGACATTTTGTCCAAAGACCTTCGGGGATCTCCCGGCGCTTGGATTTGCGGGATGCCAGTTTTTGCTTTTTGACGAAAGAGGTGTTGTGCGTCGCGGGCGGCGGGGTGACCGCCGGTTCAGCCGTTTCCAGACCCAGCGTCTTTTTCGTAAAAGTTGTGGCCATTTGTTTGATAGATAGTATTCAGACTCCACGCGCGACTGTCCAGACGCAAACTTCAGACGCTCCAGCGATCTTCAATACTCTCGCGCAAGCACTTGTCGTTGCGCCGGTTGTGAAAACATCATCCACAAGAACAATCCTCTCACCTTGCAAACGATTTTTGTCCTTCATGGCAAAGGCGTTACGCACGTTGGCGAGACGTTCTTTGCGGGGAAGGTGGGTTTGGGTGACGGTCGGTACTACACGCCGCAATAATCCTGAGTTCAGGGGAATACCTGTAGCCCTAGAGAGATGAGCAGCGAGGCGGGTGGCTTGATTGAACTCGCGTTCACGCTCTTTAGTGGGATGGAGTGGAACGGGTACGATAAGGTCCCACTTTGCTTCCGCGAGAGCGGGAACGGCTTTTTGCAGGAATAAATCGGCCAGCAATGTTTCAAACCACATCGCATGGTTGTACTTATACCAATGAATGATCTCCCGGGCCTTACCCTTCGCCTGAATGGCGGACCGGGCGGTCACGAACTCCCACTTGCCTTCCGTGCAATTGGAGCATTCGAATTGATTGGAGATATTCCCCTTGTAGGGCCGTCCACAATGCTCGCAATACGGGCGTTCGACGAAGCGGATACTCGAACGACATTCAGCGCACACGTAGCCTTCCGCGGGCGTGGCCGGAGAATCACAGAGACGGCAGAGTTCGGGGTAAAGCAAGCCCACCCCTGTGTTCGCCCATATCTTGACGGCGTCGGTAATGCCTCCGAATCCTCGCATCGCCTTTGAAACTAAAACACCGGCATCGCACCGCCAAGGGCGAAAGAGCATTAAATTCGCCGGAGTTTGCCGGACGCAATCGCCTGCCAGCCTGCCTTTTAACCATTTTCGAAGTGGCGCGAACGTCGCCTTCGTGATAAATAGCTTCGGTGTTCGGCATTGGCCACAGTTCAGAGACGAAGGAGGCACCCGTAGGGGGGCCTTACGGACGTTTCAACCTTCGGGAATTGATTAATAGCGGTGGCATGGCGGAAATCTGGCTGGCGACCGATGACCGGCAAAAGCCGTACGCGCTCCGCCGAATGCACGAACGGTACAAGTTCAATTTGATGGCCCGCCGGCGTTTCATGCGCGGTGCCGAGATTCTCGCGAAGATTGGCGACCACGAGCGCATCATCAGCTATTTTGAGCATGGAAGCATCAAAGGTCAGCCGTATCTGCTGATGGAATATGTCGAGGGCGATAACCTCAAGGAACTTTACGGCCGGCACGATCCCGTCCTCCTTGAAAACGTTGCGCAAATCCTTATCGATATGGCCGAGGGTCTCGAGCACATGCATGAAAACGGCTACATGCATCTCGATTTCAAGCCGGAGAACGTTTTGGTGACGCGCAACGCCAGCGTTCGTTTGGTGGACTTCGACCTGGCGCAGCAGATTCCGGAGAAGCCGATGAAGCCGCCGAAGAAAAATCCTGGCACGCCCGCCTACATGGCGCCGGAACAGTTGTTGGGCGAGCCGATCAGCGCGCGCGTAGATATTTTTTCCTATGGGGTGGCTGCTTACGAGTTGTTGACCAACCAGAAACCCTTTCCCGGCGATACCCCGGCGGAGATTCTGCGCAAGCAAGTGAACCGTTCTGACTTTGTGGCACCGCGCGATTACAATCCAGACCTGCCTTTGGCCATGGAAAAAGTGATTCTGCGCTGTCTTGAACGCGAACCAGACCGGCGTTATCCCTTCGTTGGCCTGATGGCTCGCGATATTAAAGCAGCCTTATACGTTTGACCGTCTTCCAACTGAACGCCGGGGTTGCCACACGGTACGAGGAGGGGCTGGCGTTGCGGCACCTCTTGACCGCTTGGGAGATTATGAAATCGATCGACGGTTATTTTCTGATTAAGCCTGAGGACCTTTTTTGGAGACCCTCAAATTTGATGAAAATCCCGAACGCGGATTTTCTGGAACGCACCGGCAGCGAGCTTTTGGGCGCGCGACTCTGGCGGTTGCCGCCCCGGAGCGCGAACACGCTGCATCGTCATCCCGTGATGGAGGAGTTCTACTTTGTGCTCGAAGGCGTGGGACGTATTCGGGTGGGAGAAAAAACGTTAACAGTTCCGAAATACGGCGGCGTGCTGGTGGGGCCGGCAGAGGCAAGGCAGGTGTTCAACGACACCGATGCGGAGACGCTGTGGCTGATTGTCGGAGCGCCCGAGAAGGAGCTCGCGGCGGGCGAAACGCTGGATCCCAAGTTGATTTATCCGACGGAGCCGACCCAATTACCGGCGGAATTGCAGGGCGTCCAATGGCCGCCGAAAGAATAGATCGGGTTGCCAGAGGTTTTTACCGGCGGAGACACGCTGATATGCGAACGCTCGCGGCCATGCTTTTAAGCTTCTCAAACCTCCCCTGTCTCGGGCATTTTCTGCGCGCCCTATGTATCGCAACAAGAAAGTGGTGGTGGTTATGCCGGCTTATAACGCCGCCAAAACTCTGCGGCAGACCTATGAGGAGGTGCTGGACCAGGGGATGGTGGATCACATCATTCTCGTGGATGACCGCAGCCGCGACGATACCGTGGAAGTAGCGCGTTCGCTTAAAGGCGTGCAGGTGCACGTTCATGAAGTGAACAAGGGCTACGGTGGCAACCAAAAGACGTGCTATCGGCTGGCGTTGGAGGCAGGCGCCGACATTGTCATCATGATTCACCCGGATTATCAGTACACGCCGAAACTGATTCCGGCGCTGGTTTCCATCATCGGCAACGGTCTGCATCCGTGCGTCCTCGGCAGCCGGATTCTGGGCGGCTATTCGTTGCAGGGTGGGATGCCGGTCTGGAAGTACGTGGCCAACCGGTGGCTGACGGCGGTGGAGAATATTTTACTCGGCGCGAAGCTTTCCGAATACCACACCGGCTATCGCGCTTTCTCGCGTGAAATCCTGGAGAAGCTCGACCTGTCCAACAACTCGGACGATTTTGTCTTCGACAATCAAATGCTGGCGCAAATCTTCTGGTATGGTTTTACGATTGCCGAAGTGAGTTGCCCGACGAAATATTTCCCGGAGGCTTCCTCCATCAATCTGCGCCGATCCATCAAGTATGGCTTCGGCTGTTTGGGAACGGGTGCGAAATTTCGCCTCGCAAAGATGGGGTTGGCGAGTTCGAAGTTGTTTCCGCCGCAGGGAAGGGCGGCGGCAGATGCGGCGAAAGGGAGCTAGGTGGCTGACGCCACGTAGCTACAGGCAGCGCGCGACCGGGTGCCGCGCGCCGAGACAAAGCTTACTTGGCCTTGGCGAGACGGATCGCCAAACGGGACTTCTTGCGATTCGCGGTGGCCTTATGGACCGTGCCGCGCTTGGCCGCCTTGTCAAATAGGGAGCTCAGGCTGCGGAAAGACTTCGCGGCGTCATCCTTTTTGCCTTCTTCGAGGAGCGCCAGATATTTACGTTCCGCGGTGTGGAGGCGGGACTTGATGCTGCGGTTGTGCGACTGTTTGCGGGCGCTGTTCCGCATCCGCCGTTCAGCTGACTTCGTATTGGGCATAAATTATTAGCTAATCAATATTTAAGAGCCGGAAACGGTATCGGAACGCGGGCAAATGTCAACGATGAAGGCGGACATTTCACGGGATAACTCCATGGCGTTTTAAGACTGACCGATCAAAGCGCTTGCATCCCACCGGGCGGAGAGAAGGGAACCAAGACAAAACGGGTGGGCGAAAGGCCGGGTATCCTTACCCGGCGTCCCCGGGACTATGGCGGAGGAGTTGGAGAAACCCAGGTAACTGATCGGAGCGCTTGCGTCCGATCTGGGGGTCATTGAACAGTATAGGTCACGCGGACGACGTTGTTGGTGTCGCGCTCCTGGATCAGCAGGCAATTTGAGGCGGCTTAACCCCAGGTGGCGCTCTCGGAATCGCTTACCTGGGGCTACTCTCGATTGTCCCGTCCGGGACAAGTCGGATGGACTTCGTGATGATTGAAGGGTGCGGCAGATTTTCGCATGACGAATGGGGGCTGGGATGCTGCGAGACCATCCATAGCAGGAGACGAGGTGTCGAGACTCTGGCTTTCGCATCGGCGAGGCGTTTGATGATCGAAAAGAGAGCCTCCTGAGGGCTTCCGCTTTCTCAGTGATACCTATACCTCGCCAGCGATGTGCTTGCGGGGCGCGATTTTTGTATTTTCCTTCGGGTTTTCGAATAAATCCTGCCGGGATTGCCGATTTTGCCGACCTTGCCGATTAAACTTGTGTGTTCAATCACTTTTACTCTTGAAAGTTTTGGCGGTGGACGTAAAGTCGAGGTGTTGGTCTCGCATGTGGGACCGATGGGCTCGGAATGCATGTCCGGGCTGAGGAGATCTTTGAAAACTGAAGTTTATTTTTACCGCGGACCGTGCCGGTCGGGCGTTAAGGCGGAGACGCGGAGAGGGGGGCGGAATTTCGAATGCCGATTTTCGAATGACGAATTTGGTTCTGGATGCTGCGGGCGCGGGGAGGGATTGCTGAGGAATGCAGGAAATGAAGGAACGAATTCGGGGGCGGGGCGGAGTTTTACCACGGAGGCACTGAGACACGGAGTTCCGGAAACGGACGAAGCCGAGATTAATATTATTGTCTGAATCCGGACGATGGGCGCTGGCGGCACGGAATCATGTTCGAGGGCCAGGACGACCACGAGAACGATAACGGGGACGATGGAAAATGGGAATGATGGTGACGACGGTGACGGGAATGATGGCCGGCCATGTCCGGACTATTTTGGGATATGGACGTCCCATTTTGGCAGGGTTGGGAGGGCAGCGTGAAATGTAAATTTTACCAAACGAACCCAAACTGAAAAATGCATAAATGGTTGATTGAGAGTTAGTTATGAAAATTTGTGCATCGCGGCGGTTGGAAAACGAACCCAATTTTTCAAATGCAAAATTGGTGGGCGATGAAGCGAACGTTAAGCGGTAATTCGCAGTGATTCGCACCTAGTAGCATTTGTTTTTATGGCTGCGATTTTCCCCGAAGAAAGGCAGCGGTTATGAACGGTAAGGCTTAATTTAATGTCTCCGAGGACGAATCATGAAATACACACTTAGGATTGTAGGGCTGGTCATTGCGGTGATGGCGTTGGCCCGCGGCGCTCCGGGTGAAAAGGCACCTGTGCGCGTCGCCATCGTCGGCTTGGTGCATAGTCATGTGTTTGGATTTCTGCCGAAGGCGCTTGAAAGCCGTGAGGTGGAGGTCGTCGGTATTGTGGAACCTAACGCGGCGTTGGTGGCAAAGTGCGCGGAGCGTTATCATCTGAATACGAACTTGTTCTTTCCCACGCTGGCGAAGTTGTTGGCGGTGACAAATGTGCAGGCGGTGGCGACGTTTACGAGCACGTTCGATCATAAACGGGTGGTTGAGGAATGCGCGCCCCGGGGGATTCAGGTGATGATGGAAAAGCCGCTTGCGGTGACCATGGAGCATGCCCGGGCAATTGAATCGGCGGCAAAGAAGGGTGGCATTCAGGTGCTCGTGAATTATGAGACGACCTGGTATCCCGCGAATCATGCGGCTTACAAGCTGGCGGTGCTGGACAAAGAGTTGGGCGAACTGCGGAAGATGGTGGTGCATGATGGCCATCAGGGGCCGAAGGAGATTGGTTGTCCGCCGGAGTTTTTGGAATGGCTGACGGACCCGGTGCTGGATGGCGGCGGTGCGTTGATGGACTTCGGATGTTATGGCGCGGACCTGATGACGTGGCTCATGGGCGGGGAACGGCCCACATCTGTGTTCGCGGTGACGCAACAAATCAAGCCGCACCTTTATCCAAAGGTGGATGACGAGGCGACGATTGTGCTGACGTATCCGAAAGCGCAAGGGATTATTCAGGCGTCCTGGAACTGGCCATTTAATCGCAAGGACATGGAAATCTACGGGCAGACGGGGCAGGTGATCGTCCCGCGCAGCGACCTCTTGCAAGTCCGCCTTGGCAATGGAGCGGTACGCGATGTCGATCCGCCGCCGTTGGTGGGACCTCAGGCGGATCCGCTTTCTTATTTGGCGGCGGTCACGCGGGGAGAATTGAAACCTTCGGGTCTCTCATCTCTCGATGTAAACCTGATCGCGATGGAGATTCTCGAAGCGGCGCGTGAATCCGCCGCTACCGGCCGGGCGGTTCGTTTAAAATAGAGCGAGCCAGGCCGGCTTACGGCCCGACTTGGATTCGGAAAAAGCGAGAGCCGGTTGATGGAATTATCAGCGAGTTGCTGACGAGTGTCGGCGGGAGATTGGTTAAGAGAGATGTCCACGGACCGTTGGGCGTGGTGGATTGTTGAATGACTTGCCGCGCCGAAGTGCCACCCTGCCAGTTTAACGTGAGATTGCTGCCGACACTTTGGATGCTGGTAAATCTGAGCACGGACGCAGCGGATTTGGGATCGGTGCCGGCAGCTTGTTCCTGCAGATTGCTCGCGCCATCGTGGTCGTCATCGTCCGTCGCCACGGCGCTGACGGGGTCGCCAAAATTGGCTTGTTCCCATCCGTTCGAAAGGCCGTCACCGTCCGAGTCCAACGCGGGCAGGGCGGAGCGGGAAAGAATCAACGCGCTGTAGGGGGCGATGGACACACTGCCGATTCCGCCCGAAACCGGGACGATCGAACTGCCACGATTGCCGAAGTCGGACCCATATTTCGTCCAGTCCGAGTTCAAATTTGCATACCAGTTGCCGTTCGCGGGGAAGCCACCAATGGAATAATTGGTGATTGAGGTATTGGAACAATTCAATACGACCATCACCTGGTCGTCTGGTCCGGCGCCCCACCGATGAAACGCCAGAATCTTCGCCGAATTGTCCACGGCATGCCACGAGATGTTCGGGCCGGTAAGGCCGAGGCTTGCGCCGTCAAGGTTGCGGCGGAGGCGGATCAAATCGCGGTAATAGCTGACGACGTTTGTGTAAGTCGTGGTGCGGGACCAATCGAGCGGAGCGTTGTCGGCGAATTGCGCCACGGCCAGCATTTCCTGTCCCATGAAAAGCATCGGGATACCCGGCGTTGTCATCACGATGGCGGCGGCGAGCATGGAGCGTTTGCGCGCGTAGATATCAGTTGGTGTGGCAGGGGAGATGCGTTTGGGCAATCGTTGAGCGCCGGAACCATTGAGGCTGCCGGTAAGATCGTGGGTTTCGCTGTAGAGAACGCGGGCGAAGCCAGAGCTGTCCATCGCGTCGTGCAGAGCATTCATATCCCGGGCGTTGTCGTCGGTTTGCACCATGGCATCAATCAGGGTATCGCCAAAGCCCACGCCCCACTCGCTGTCGAAATTCATTCCACCCGATTGGTCCTCGGCGATGCTGATGGCGCCGGGATGATCCGAGTGGATGACGGTCGCATTGATATACTGAATGAGCGAGTCAGCCTCGGGAATCGAGACGTGGCCGGGATCGTAGTAGCGCATGGCGCCCACGGCATCCCAGCGAAATCCGTCCACGTGGCATTCATCCAGCCACTGACGAAAGCTGCCGATGATGTATGAGCGGACGCCTTCCGAGGCATAATTGGGTCGCGCACCCCAAGGGCTGCAGCAGATGCCGCTGCCGGTGTAAAAGTAGATTCCGGGTGTGGTGCCGTTGTCGAAACTGTACATGTCGAGGTCGCTCGTGCCGTAGTGATTATGCACGACGTCCATGATAACGCGTATCCCACGCTGATGTGCCGCTTTGACAAAACTTTTCAATCCGTCCGGGCCGCCGTAACCGGAATTTTCGACTGCGTAGGGATCCGCTGGATTATATCCCCAGCTATAATCGCCCGCGAACTCCGATACCGGCATCAACTCGACGGCATTGATGCCCAACGCCGCGAGGTAGTCCAGCTTGGTGATGGCATTCGCAAATTTTCCGGGTCCGCTCGCATTGGGATCATAAAACGCGCCGATGTGCAGTTCGTAAATCACCAGGCTTGAGTTGGTGACGGGGAGACGCGTGTCTCCGCCCCAATTAAACGCATTGGGATCGTAGATGATCGAATTGTCGGCCGAGTTGACCACCTTGCGCGAGCGGGGATCCATTTTCCAGATGGATCCGTTGATAAAGTATTTATACTGGTTGCTGTCGCTGGCCTTGAGGTTCGGAATGTCTTTGGACCAATTTTCCGTGCCGGCTTCTTTGACCAGGAAATTGCTGGAATTGTTCCACCCGCCGGAGTTGAAATTTCCGCGCACCGCGACAGTGGTTGCATTCGGAGCCCAGACGCGGAACGTGACACCCGTTCCCGAAGCATCTGCATACGGCGTTGCTCCCATGCCGGGCCGGCTCGACTGCGCAGTAGCCTGCGGCCCCAGTCCAAGGAAGAGAGCCGCCAGCGCGGCGATCGATAAGGCCCATTGAAACGGAGGGAAACAGCGATTTTGGTTCATGAATCGGGATGGGGCAAATATCGGTCAATCTGGGCTTTGAGCTATTTCAACTTCGCAAGCTACACCATGAACTCGGGGCATCAAACCGCATGTTTGTGCCATTGCAGCGCCTATGTGGGCAAGGCAGCGTGATTGCGAATCGGTTGCTGCTTGTCATTGCAGGGCAACGGCGTGTAGGTAACATAGTGCAGTTTATGATGCGCCACGTTTTCGCCTTGTTTCTATTGTTGGTGACGGGAGTGTTCGCCTGGGGTGCGGATCAAAGCAACGTCCCGCCTAACATCGTGCTCTACCTTGCCGACGATCATGGCGTCGATTTCGTTGGTTGTTACGGGAACCCGGTGGTGCGCACGCCTAATATCGACGCGCTGGCGCGGGAGGGCGTGAAGTTTAATCGCGTATTCGCTGCAACGCCGACCTGTTCCCCTTCGCGCGCTGCGATGTTCACCGGGCTCTGGCCGCAGCGCAATGGGACCATGGGTAATCACACGGATTGTTTTGATGGAATTCAGGCGTTGCCTGCATATCTGCAAAAACTCGGCTATCGAGTTGTCGCTGCCAACAAGACTGATGTGCGGCCGCGTTCCGTGTTTGGATGGGAATTGCTGCCGGCGAAATTACCGACGGATATCAAGTTTCGTCGCTACCGCGACGAAGGTTTGGATACTGCGAAAGTGGATGCGTTTCTCACGTCGCATCAGCGAGAGCATCCCGGCCAGCCGCTTTGCCTGTTGATCGGCGACAACGGCCCGCACGTCGTATGGGAGACGAACAAGATTTATGACCCGGCGATGCTTCCCCTGACTCCGTTGATGGTGGACACGCCGAAGACCCGGTTGGCGCTTGCGAATTACTATCAGGATATCACCACGGTGGACCAACGTGTGGGCGAAGTGGTGTCGTCGCTGAAACGTCACGGACTGGAAACCAACACGATTTTCATCTACACGGCGGACCACGGTTCCGAGTGGCCGCGCTGCAAATGGACGCTATACGATTCTGGGTTGCGGGTTCCGTTCATTGTGCGCTGGCCCGGCGTGGCTGCTCGAGGCGGGCATAACGATGCGCTGATTTCGTTGGTGGACCTTACCCCCACTTTTGTGACGCTTGCAGGTGGTTCCGCGCCAAAGGAAATTGACGGTGTCAGCTTCAAGGACGTGTTGCTCGGAAAAAGCAAAAAGTGTCGTGAAGACTTGTTTGCCACGCATACCGGAGACGGCGTCATGAACTTGTTTCCAGAGCGGGCGGTTCGTGACGATCGATACAAATATATAGTCAACCTGCATCCGGAGCGCGAGTGGGCGACGCATTTTACGAAGGTGGAGGGCATTTCCAACAGCCACGCCGAGGTGTGGAATACGTGGACCGCCAAGGCGACCAATGATGTTATCGTCGCCCATTTGGTAAATGCCATCGTGCATCACCCCGCCGAGGAGTTGTACGACACGCAGACCGATCCATGGGAATTAACGAACCTGGTGCAGCGGGCCGAAATGAAATCCGTGCTCAAACGAATGCAAGAGCGCCTGGCTGAACTTCGGAAAATGGCGAAGGACCACGGCGATTAAGTAGCGTTGGATTTGCTGTCGCCTGAAGCCGCATCCGGGATGAAAATAGTCCAAAAAATTGCGGGAATTTTCCGAAAGATTTTATTGACGATTTGAAATTAAAATTGGTTAATTGTCAGCGATTCGGGTGGCGGATCGTTTCTTCAGCGGGATTCCCCATCCCCACCTCCTTGGCGAACCGTCGCCCGGATCATTTTAAAACTCCGCCTTTGGCGCGCATGCCGGGGAGCACGCTGCAAGTAAGTTTTGCCCTCGATTACTTTTTGAGGCCCTGACAAAACTTTGCGAGCCGATCGAGGCCTTTTTCGATATTGGCCATGCTCGTCGCGTAGCTGATGCGAATGTAGTCGTCAGCGCCAAAAGCGATGCCCGGAACGGCTGCAACTTTTTCCGCATCCAGCAACATCGCGCAAAACTCCGTGGACTTGAGGCCAGTCTGCGAGATGTTGGGAAAGAGGTAAAAGGCACCCTTGGCATTCACACAGGAAATGCCCGGAATACTGTTCAACTTCTGCCAGGCGTACGTGCGACGTTTGTTGAACTCCGCCACCCAGGGCTTCAAGTGGTCTTGCGGGCCGGTCAGCGCGGCGACACCGCCTTTTTGTGCAAAGGACGTTGGGTTGCTGGTGCTGTGACTTTGAATGGCGTCGATCGCTTTGGCAATCGGTTCCGGCGCGGCCAGAAAACCCAGCCGCCAGCCAGTCATGCTCCAGGCTTTGGCGAAGCCGTGCACGATAATCGTGCGCTCGAGATGTGCCGGCGAAAAACTGGCGACGCTTTTAACAACGGCGCCATCATAAAGCAGGTGCTCATAAATCTCATCACTCATGATGAGCACGTTCTTTTCGACGCAAATGTCACCCAGCGCTTTCACTTCCTCCGGGGTATAAACGGACCCGGTCGGATTGCTCGGCGAGTTTAAAATGAACAGCCGGGTCCGGGGAGTAATCGCCGCGCGCAATTGCTCAGGAGTGACCTTGAATTCAGTTTTGTCAGTGGTCTCGACGATGACTGGTGTCGCGCTCGCCATCTTCACCATTTCCGGATAGCTCAACCAGTAAGGCGCGGGGATGATGACTTCGTCGCCCTCTTCGCACGTCGCGAAAATGACGTTGAAGCAGGAATGCTTGCCGCCACTCGAAACAATGATCTGCGACGGTTTGTAAGTTAGACCGTTCTCGCGTTTGAATTTGTCGGCAATGGCTTCACGCAATTGCGGGATGCCACTGGCAGGCGTGTATTTCGTGAAACCCTCAGCCAATGCCTTGATTACGGCGTCCTTGATATGCTGGGGGGTGTCAAAGTCCGGTTCGCCGGCGCCAAAGCCGACGACGTCCTGCCCCTCGGCCTTCATCTGCTTGGCCTTCGAGTCGATCACCAAAGTGAGCGACGGGGATAAAGACGCCGCGCGACGTGAAATCTTATAATTCATACGGGCGGAAAGGGTTAACAGGCACTTCTCCAAGTGCAAGCTGGAATTGGCCAATTTTGCTTCGCGATTGAAGCCTGCGGTGAACGCGGTGTACAGTGAGGAACCTATGAAATTTGGCGCGCACATGTCCACCAGCGGCGGAGTTTGGAAAGCCCTCGAGCGCGGTCGCAGCGTAAACTGCGACATCGTGCAGGTCTTCGTGAAGAACAATATGCAATGGCTCGGCAAGCCGTTTTCGGAAGATGACATCGCGCTCTATGCAAAGGAAGCCGCAGCGAACAAGTTTTCCACGGTATTTGGCCATACCGGCTATCTCATTAATCTGGGTGCGCCTGCATCGGAGAATCGCGAGCGGTCGCTGAAGTCATTAATTCAGGAGATTGAACTCGCGACCGCGATCAATTTGCCCTTTCTCGTTCTACATCCCGGCGCCCACCTTGGTGCCGGTGAGGAGGCGGGCATCAAACAGATTGTCGCCGGTCTGGACGAGGTATTTTCCGCGACGAAAAAATCGCCGGTTCGCATCGCATTGGAAAACACGGCCGGGCAGGGGAGTTGCCTCGGAAATCAGATTTCCCACCTCGCGGCGATCTTTGATCGTGTGAAAAAGCCGGAACGGTTGGGCGTGTGCCTCGACACGGCACATTTCTTTGCGGCCGGGTATGATATCCGCACACCAAAGGGCTGGGATACGGCCATTCGCGAAGTGACGTCCATGGTGGGGGTGAAGAACATTCTCGCATTCCATCTCAATGATTCCAAAACCGATCTTGGTTCGCGGGTGGATCGCCACGAGCACATTGGCAAAGGCAAGATCGGGAAGGAAGCGTTCCGTCATATCGTCAATGATGCGCGATTCAAGAAGCATCCTGGCTGTCTGGAAACGCCGAAGTCCGCGGATTTGCACGAGGATGTGGAAAATCTGGCCACGCTTCGCTCGCTGGTCGCTTAAAATGAAAAACCTCTCTCCAGTGTGGGTGGAGAGAGGTGAGGAACCGAACCGCCTGGCACGCAGCAGGTGGCGCCGGTTAAACTAATCGGCCGTTACGGCACAAGATGGATCCGATACCACCGGTTGCTGACGCTGCCAACGGAGTCGGTCGTCGTGGTGGTTGTTCCCGTCGCGGAAATCGCCGGAGGGACATCCGCCCAATTTGTGTCGAGCATGTCGGCTCGTTGGAGCATGTAAGTCTGATTTGAGATGGTGCTCCAGGAGATAATCACCACGTCGTTCGACAAGGTGATTGACTGGATGGTGGGCGGAGCCACCGGGCCAGCTTGCGAGTTAACGGTCAGCACAAAGCTGTTGGTCGCGCTCAAGACAGGAATTCCATCGTCGAACACGCGCACGGAAACCGTGTTCGTGGTGCCTGAGTCGCCGCTGCCGGGTGTCCAACTTACCAAACCGGCCGCGCTAACGGTCAGCCCGGCCGGCCCGGACAACAATTCAAATGTCAGTGTGTTGGTCGGCGAATCGGAGTCGGTCGCGCTCGCGTTGCCGGTCCACAGGATTTGCGAATCGATGGCTTGGCTGGTCGGCACCGTGATCGACGGAGCACTGTTCACTTCATTCACAGTGACCGTAAAGCTGTTGGTTGCGCTTAGGCTCGGTGAGCCATCATCGAACACCCGCACGGTGACCGTGTTTGTGCCCGGGCCTTGCGCCTCCGACGGAGTCCAAGTGATGACGCCGTTGGTGCTGACGTTCAGGCCGCTTGGTCCCGATACCAGTTCAAACGTGACACTGTTCGGGGGTGAATCGGTATCGATGGCGGATACGTTGGTGGTCCAAAGTGCAAGTTCGTCGATAGTCTGGCTGTCAGGCAGCATCAAGGTGGGAGCGCTGTTCACTTCGCGAACTGTCACAGTGAAGCTGTTGGTCGTGCTGAGAACAGGGGAGCCATCATCAAACACGCGCACCACAACAGTATTCGTGCTGGGCCCTTGGGCTTCAGTGGGCGTCCATGAAATCAGGCCGGCGCTGCTCACAGTGAGCCCGGTCGGTCCGCTCACCAACTCGAACGTCAGGGTATTGGGCGGCGAGTCCGTGTCGATGCCGGTCGCGTTCGCCGACCAAAGCGCGAGTTCATCAATGGTAACGCTCGCGGGCACCGTCAGGTCAGGCGCGGAGTTCTGCTCGCTGACCGTGAGAGTGAAGCCGTTGGTCGTGCTTAAGCTCGGGGAACCGTTGTCGAACACGCGCACGCTGATCGGATATGCACCAGGGCCTTGCGCCTCAGTCGGCGTCCAGGTGATCACGCCGGACGGGCTGACGAACAGTCCGCTCGGTCCGGAGACCAATTCAAAGGTGACGGTGTTCGGCGGAGAGTCGGTGTCCACAGCCGTGGCGTTCCCAGTCCACAGCACCTGTTCATTAATCGTCTGATCCGCAGGCAAGCCAAGGCTTGGAGCGGAGTTCACTTCGTTGACCATAACAACGAAGCTATTGGTGTTGCTGAGACTCGGCGAGCCGTTGTCAAACACGCGCACAGTTACGTTATTGCTGCTTGGGCCTTGCAGTTCGCCCGGTGTCCACGTGACCACACCCGACGGGCTTATGGTCAATCCGCTCGGACCTGATAGCAGTGCAAACGTGAGGGTATTGGCGGGAATGTCGCCGTCGATGGCGCTGATGTTGGTAGTCCAGAGCGTCAGTTCGTCGATGGTCTGAGTTGGCGGCAACGTGAGCGTCGGCGCGCTGTTTACTTCATTGACCGTCACGTAGAAGCTGTTGGTGGCCGAAAGCGATGGGTTGGCGTTGTCGAAGACAACAGTTGTGACGAGATAGACACCGGGGCCGTGAGCTTCAGTCGGCGTCCAAGTGATGACACCATTGGTCGAGATGGAGGCATTGGTCACGATATTGGCCGGAGCATTCGACAATGCGATGTTGAGGGTGTAAGCCAGGGTTTGCGGAGGCGCTTCCGCGTCGGTGGCAGTATTCGTTACCGTAAGCGGAGCCAATTCGTTGACTGTGCGAGCGATTTGGGCTGGGAGATTCGGCGCGCTATTGGTGCAGCAGGCATAACCGTTGCCAATCATGCCGATGGTGTCCACGCGCCAGCCGGCCCCAACGGGACCGCCGTTATCGGTACCCACCCGCCAGCGGAATTGCACTGTTTGACCGGAAGCGCTCGGTGGTAGCGTGACTGTGGTGGTCGTGAAGCTTCCGTTGGTTCCGCTCCACGCGCCACGATTGGCGATGGGACTCGAAAAGGCCCCGGAGATTGTTCGGTTGTACCCGCCAGTGACAAACACGCCGCCCGCATTAGTGATATCCACAAAGCTACCGGCGCCAATTTTGATTTCCAGAACGGCGCCATCATAGCCGGTGTTGGCGGTCGCATTGTCGGCTTCCAAACTATAACTGTGACGGAACGAAAGTTGCACCGTTCCGGACGGCACGGCGATTGCCGGGGAAACCAACTCGTTGATGCCCACGCTGTTTGTAGCGGCGGAGAAGGCAGTATTGGGAGCCGTATCGACTGTGGTTGCCACCGTGCGCCAGTTCGTCATCGAACCCGTACCAACGGTCGTCCAGCCGGAAGGAAGGGCAGGTGCCGTGACCGAGTCAAAGTTCTGCGTGAACATTATCATGCTCTTGATCGTGCCGAGCGTGAACGAGGAACTTAGCGTGCCGAGTTGCGTGCTGCCGTCCTGCAATACCAACGTCGGAATCACTGAACTGCCACACGTTCCCGTGGCTGTCAGCGTGAACGTCTGGCTGACGGCCGAGCCACCTGCGATCACGACGCCGTAGCTTTGCGGGCCGCTCGGGGCGGCGACGCCATTGGTCTCCAACAGTGTAACCACCAGGTTGGTCGTATTGGCGCTGCCAGTGTTTTGAATGGAGAAGAGCAGGGTGACGGTTTCGCCGGAATCGATCACACTGTTGGTCGGCAGGCAGCCTTCCAACACGAGCGTCGAAGCTGAAAGCCCGAGCAGGGGTCCGCTGCTGACCAGGACATTAAACGTGTTCGTCGCCTTGAGCTGCTGAGAATTAGTGGCGATCGGATTGGAATCTGTGACGATCGTCGTGATCGCGTAAGTATTGTTTAAATTTGCCAGTGTCGGGGAGAGGGTGATGACTCCGCTATTGGTGTCTATCGTCGCAAACGATGGAGGGGAAACCAACGCATAGGTCAGCACATTCACAGGAATATCTGTATCAGTTGCCGTGTTGGTGACAGAAACCGACGAATTAGGGAGGATCGTGCGTGCAATCTGATTGGGGAGGACCGGCACGCTGTTTGATTCGAGAACAATGACCGTGAAGGTGTTCGTGGCACTCTTGGCCGGCGAACCGTTATCGGTGGCGCGAGTGACGAAGGTGTTGGTGCTGGGCCCCTGGGCTTCTGTGGGCGTCCAGGTGATGACGCCGCTGGCTGAAATGGAGGCATTGGTCACGACCCCGGCAGCGTTGGTGACATTCAGCGTATAGGTCACGGTGTTTGCTGGAATGTCGGAATCGGTGGCGGTGTTGGCCACCGTGAGGAGGTTTTGCTCCAGGATGGTAAAGTTGGTCCCGTTAAACTGTTCGGGCAAGACCGGCGCATTGTTCGTATCGAGAACGACCACGACGAATCTATTGGTGGCGTTAAAGACGGGCGTTCCACTATCGAAAACGCGCGTGGTAATGGTATTGGTCGTGCCGCCCTGAGATTCACTGGGGCTGAATGTAATCACCCCGTTTGAGGTGTTGATCGAGGCGTTGGCGGGAGCATTCAGCAGGCTGTAGGTCAAGGTTTGCGGCGGAAGATCCGCATCGGTGGCGGCATTACTAACGGTCAACGTCGTGACTTCGATCATTGTGCGATCCGGCAGGTCCGCGAGCAGCGGCGGAGTGTTCCAACAGGTGGACGTCGGACAATTAGTGATGGAAACAGTGTCGATATTCCAGCCGCCGCCGCCGTTGGCGTTGTCGGTGCCCGCCAGCCACCGCAGTTGAATGTTTTGCCCGGCTGCTGCCGCAGGGAGATTTACCAGCGTGGTCACAAAGCCGTTGTTGGTGCCGCTCCAGGCCGGACGGCCAGCCAGCGGGCTTTGATAAGCCGTATTGGTATCGATGATGCGGTTGTAACCGTTGGTGACGAAACTGCCGCCGGCATCGAGGATATCGGTGAAGGCGCCCGCGCCAATCTTGATTTCAAGGACACCGCCGTCATAGCCGATGGTGCCAGTGCCGGATTCAAAACGGTAAAAATTTCGGAATGAGAGGCGGGACTGCCCCGAAGCCACGGCAATCGTGGGTGAGAGTAAGGCAGCCGTGCCAACATTGTTGGTGTCGGGGACGAAAACGGAGTTCGGAGCCGTGTCGTTGGTGGTGGTGCGGGTCGTCCATGCGGTCTGAACGCCGGTGACCGTGCTCGTCCAGCCGGCGGGCAACGCGGGCGAGGTGACGCCGTCAAAGTTTTCCGCAAATCCGCCGGGCCCGATCGTAAGGTTTACCGTGGCAGTACCGATGGAGTTGGCGCCATCGATCGCCTGATACGTGAAACTATCGCTGCCCGAATAGCCGTTGGTCGGCGTATAAGTAAAACCGCCGTTGGAATTGAAACTTATCGTTCCGTGGAGGGCAGGGGTAAGCACTGCGGCTGTGAGACTCGAACCATAGATTTCAGTGTCGTTGGCGAGAACACCCGGCGCGTTGACCGTCACCGCGGTATCTTGACTGGTGCTGTAGCTGTCTGAATTAACCAGCGGTGCAACAAGCACATCGTCCACCGTCATCTGATATCCGGCGGCATCGGTCCAAAAATCAGCGCCGATGGTGCCGTTGGTATAGGCCACGCCACCACTATCAATGTCCGTTTCGCTGATTTTTAGCACGCCATCAAAAAACACGGCCACTCGGTTTCCGGCCGTTGCCAGTTTCAGTGTGTGTAAACCAGTGCCGACGCTGGTCAATGACGCAGTCTGCATCGCCAGCGAATTGGCGCCATTGTAGGCGAAAGAATTATAGGTTTGGAATTTGATGAGCTTCAATGTCAGCCCGCCACCCGCCGACCCCTCAGGATAGATCCAGGCTGAATAGCGCGCACCGGTCGCGGTGTTTAAACACGCGTCGAGACCGCCGCCAAATGCTCCGGCGGGAAATTGAATGCTGGCCTGAACTGAGAAATTGGTGAAAAGATTCGTGATCGATGCCACGCCGTAGCTGAGGCTCGTATTCGTCCCGCCGCGCAACACGTTGTTGGTGACTGTCCAATTCCCCGTCTGGGCGATCCAGGGTGCGAGGCTGGCGCGCGTAAAGTTGTCAGAATACAACGGGACAATTGAGAGCACCGAAATAGTCACGGTTGTATTCGCCGAGTCTGAGAGGCCGTCGTTGGCCTTGTAAGTGAAAGTGTCGCTGCCCGAATAGCCGGAGGTTGGCGTGTACGTGAAGCCGCCATTGTTTGTGAGGGTGAGGGTTCCGTTGGCGGGGCCTGATACCAATACGGCGGTAAGGCTGTTGCCATCGGAATCAGTGTCGTTGCCGAGCACGCCGGTGGCGGAGACGGTGAGGGTCGAATTTTGAAGCACCGCATACGAGTCCGCGTTGGCGACGGGCGCATGATTTGGACCGACGGTAATGGAAACGGTCGCATTGGAGTTCGCAGTGCCATCAGTCGCGCGATAGACGAATGAATCCGGCCCCGTGTAGCCATTGGTGGCATTATAGGTAAAACCGCCGTTCGAATTTAGAGTTAGAGTGCCGCGGGCCGCTGCCGTGATAAGGGAGGCCGTTAGTGCCCCGTTCCCACCTGAGTCGTTTGCCAGGACGCCGGGTGCTGTTACGGTGAGTGGTATGCCCAGGACTGCGTTATAGCTGTCAGCGGTAGCCGTCACCGGGGTGGAACTAACCAGCACGTTGTCCGCGGTCAATTGATAGGGAGTGGCGTCGGACCAGAAATCCAAGCTAACACCACCACTGGAATAATTGGCATCCGTCGCTGTCAGGATTTTAGCGCCGTCGAGGTACCCGTTGATGATGCTGCCCGTGAATTCGATTTTTACCGTGTGCGAGTTGGTGCCGACTGCGCTTAGGTTGGTGGACGCGAGGACAGAAAAACTGGAATAGCTGGTGAAACGAATCAATTTGAAGACATTGGAATCGCCCGTGTTGTTTTCAGGGTACAGCCACGCCGCATAGTGCGCGCCGCCCACGGGTTCGAGACGTCCGCCGATGCCGCCGCCGAACGCTCCGGCGGGGAACTGAAATTGCGCCTGGGCGGAGAAGTTCGTCCAGTTGTTGGTTACGAAGGTGAAGCCGTAGCTAAACGCCGGATTAAAGCCGCCTTTCATTACTCCACCGGTGATGGTCCAGGCGCCGCCTCCCGCGTTGGTCTGCCAGGGCGTCAATGCGCCCGGATCGGTGCCCCGAGTGAAGTTCTCCGAGAACAGTTGCGCCTGAGCGCCGGAGACCACGCAAATAACACACCAAAGACCGACAAGTAATTTTTTCATATCTGACTGATCATGTATTGCACGCACACCAAGCGCGCAGGGACCTTTTATAGTCTTCCTATAGCGCAGGTAACTGTAACAGCCCGATGGCTACGCACCATTCCGCTGAATACGGATTAAAACATCGGCGTTACTACGGAAGGAAACCTCGGGAGATACGGAAACATCCGGGATTCCACGGATGGCAGCGGGCAAGGCGAGAAGAGCGGGTTCTAAGGCAGGAGCTGGACCCGGTAATAGCGCTGAGTCAGACTTAGCGAATCAAAGCCTGTCGCCAGAGAGTTGGTGGCCGTTACATCGGGCGGCACATCATACCAATTGGTGCCATGGGATTCGTCCCGGGCCTGCAATCGGTAACTGCGGCCGGCGACGGCACTCCAAACCACGGCCGCGTTTGAACCGCTCACGTTCATGGAAATGATGACGGGAGTGGTGCCGGAGTTGAGAATCGTTACCAGGAAGGAATTGGTGGCGGTGAGCGACTGGTTTGTAACGGCCGAAGGATTGAAATCAGTTGCCACGATCGTGAATACGTTCGTGCTGGGAATCTGACCGGGCGAGGGTACCCACGTGATCAAGCCGTCAGGGCTGACATAGGCGCCCGACGGAGCGGTGAGGAGTTGATAGGTAAGGCTGTTGTTCGGCTGGTCCAAATCTGAAGCGGTATATAGCAAGCTCAAGGTTTGCGGTGTGTAAAGTGTAAGATCCGCCTGAGATGGCAGCGTGGGCGCTGTGTTTACTTCATTTACGGTTATGATAAAGGTGTTGCTAGCCATCAAACTTGGGAAGCCAACATCGATAACCAGTGTTTTGATTACGTAGGTGCCGGGTCCTTGAAATTCCGCCGGCGTCCACGAGATGATGCCGTTGGAGTTTATTTGCATCCCCGACGGCGCACCCAGCAACGAGTAGGCGAGCACGGGCGTGGGGAGGTCATTGTCGGTTGCTGTGTTGGTAATCAATGAAAGCACCTGCTCATTGATCGTGATGTCCGGCAGCAACGGGAGTGACGGGCCGTTATGCACGGGTGCGCTAACGATGACAGTGAAGCTATTGGTGAAACTCAAGTTTTGCGCGACGAGAGCCGCCGGATTGAAGTCTGTGACGACGGTCGTAAAGATGTTCGTGCTGGGCACCTGTCCGGGCAGCGGCGTCCACGAGATAATTCCGTTCGTATCCAGCACGGCGTTGGTGGGCCCGCTGGCGAGGACATAAGTCAACGTGTTCGCGGGACTGTCAGGGTCGGTGGCGGTGTTCGTAACAATGATTAGTGTGCTGCCCACGATGGTCAAATTCGTTTGCACAGGCAGCACGGGAGGACGGTTGGATTCAAGGACCGTGAGAATAAAGCTATTCGTGACGCTGAGCGGCGGCGTGCCGTTATCGATTACTCGCACGAAGACCGTATTCGTACTCGGCCCCTGCGCTTCACTCGGTGTCCATTGAATCAGCCCACTCGTGCCCACGGTCAATCCACCGGGCCCGCTCACCAACTCAAAAGTTAGAACGTTCGGCGGCGCGTCGGTGTCGATCGCTGTGGCGTTGCCGGTCCAGGCAAGCTGTTCAATAATCGTTTGATTAGCGGGCAGCGTCAGGCTAGGCGCGGAATTCACGTCAGTGACTGCGATCGAAAAACTGTTGGTTACGCTGAGACTCGGTGTTCCGTCGTCAAACACGCGGACCGTGACGGTGTAATTTCCCGGTCCCTGGGCTTCCGAGGGTGTCCAACTCATGACTCCATTGGAGTTGACGATCAAACCGCCGGGGCCGGACACCAATTCAAATGTGAGAACATTCGGTGGGGCGTCCGTGTCGCTCGCGGAGGCGTTCGCGGTCCAAGGCACCAGTTCATTGATGGTCTGATTGCCGGGCAGCGTCAGGCTGGGCGCTGAGTTTAGTTCGGTGACGGCAACAGAAAAGCTGTTGGTGGCACTTAAACTCGGCGAGCCGTTGTCGAACACCCGTACGGTAACACTATAATTCCCGGGGCCTTGGGCTTCGGTGGGCGTCCAGGCAATTGATCCATTAGTGCCCACCGTCAGGCCACTCGGGCCGGACACCATTTCAAAGGTCAATGCGTTCGGCGGAACGTCCGCATCGATCGCGGTGGCGTTGGTGGTCCACAAAACGAGTTCATTAATGGTGACGTTGCCCGGTAACATCAGCACCGGAGCGCTGTTCGTCTCGGACACGGTTACAAGGAAGCTGTTGGTAGCGCTCAGCGCAGGTTGGGCGTTATCGCTGGCGATGGTCGTCACCAGATAAACACCAGGGCCGTGCGCTTCGGTCGGTGTCCAGGTGATCACGCCGTTGGTCGAAATGGACGCATTGGTGACAATATTGGCGGGTGCATTGGTCGGCGCAATCGTAAGTGAATAGTACAGGACTCCCGGGGGCACTTCGGCATCCGTGGCCGTGTTGGTAACGATTAACGTCGTCAATTCGACAACCGTGCGATTGGTTTGAGATGGCAGGATCGGTGAACTGTTCGCACAGCAAACCGCGCCGGTGACTGATACAGAATCGACCCACCACCCGCCGCCAGCATTGCCGTTGTCAGTGCCAGCGCGCCAGCGAAATTGAACCGCTTGACCGGCAGCGGCCGGCGGGAGACTTACGGTCGACGTCACAAAACCACCGTTCGTGCCGCTCCAGGCCCAGCGTCCGGCGAGTGGATTGGAATAGATGGTGTCGAGTTTTCGGTTGTAGCCGTTCGCAATCCAAATGCCGCCATTGTTGGTTATATCGACGTAGGCATTCGTGCCGATCTTGATTTCCAACACGCCGCCGTCGTAGCCGTTCGTTGCGTGGGCCGGATCCGATTCGAATGCGTAACTGTGCCGGAAACTAAGATAGGACGTGCCCGCGGGCAGGTTGATGGCGGGAGACACGAGTTCATTCACGCCGACGTTGTTTGCATCGGTTGAATAAGCGGAATTGGTGGGGGAATCCGAGATGCTATTGGTTGTGAACCAGACTGATTGAGCGTTGTTGCTGGAGGTGGACCAACCCGAAGGCAACGCGGGGTGGGTGACTGAGTCGAAGTTTTGAGAGAATAGCACGCCCGTTTTGCCGAGACCGAATGGAACCGTGAGGGTGCCAAGGTTCGACGCGCCATCCTGGAGCTGGAACGTGGCCGAGATCGTGCCGCCGCAAACGCCCGTCGCCGTCAGGCTGAATGCCTGTGTGACCGCTGCTCCGCCCGACAAGAGCACGCCATAATTCTGCGCGGCCCCAGGGGCGACGACGCCATTGGTTTCCAGCAGCGTGGCGACGAGATTGGCAGTGGCTCCAACACCGGTATTCTTAAGGGCAATCGATACCATCACGGTTTCACCCGGATCAATCGCATTATTGGTCGGCAGGCAGCCTTCAGCCATGAGAGTCGAAGAAAAAAGGCTGATAAGCGGCGCGTTTGTCACGTAAACCACAAAGCTATTCGTTGCTGTGAGGCGCTGAGCGTTGACGGCCACAGAATTGAAATTCGTGACGATTGTGGTGAAGATGTTTGAGCTGTTGTTCTGCCCCGCCTGGGGCGTCCAGGTGATGACCCCATTGGCGTCAATGGATGCGTTGGTAGGGCCGGAAGCCAGTCTATACGTTAAGGTGGCACCGGGGACGTTCGTGTCCGTCGCCGTATTCGTGACGTTAAGAGAGCTCAACACCGCGACGATTCGATTCGTCTGGATCGGCAACAGCGGCGGGACATTCACTTCGTTGACATATACCGTGAACTGGTTTGTCGCACTGATCGGACTGCCGCCGGTCTCGGTCACCCGCGTGCGGAAAATATTGGTGCCCGGCCCTTGCGCTTCGGTCGGTGTCCAGGAGATGACGCCGCTGTTCGGGTCGATGCTGGCATTGCCGGGCGCTACGAGCAGTGAATAGACCAGAGCATTTGTCGGAATGTCGGACGCGCTGGCGGTGTTCGTCACCAGCAACAAAGTAACCTCGTCAATCGTGCGGTCGTTCTGTGCCGGAAGGCTTGGGCCATTATGAATCGCATTCACCTGAACGGTAAAGATGTTGGTTGCACTCAACGCCGGGATTCCATTGTCGGTGACTTTCGTGGAGAAGGTGTTCGTGCTGGGAACTTGCGAAACTATCGGAGTCCAGGTGATGACGCCGTTTGTGTCGATCTGCGCCCCGCTGGGAGCGGAGAGAAAGGAGTAAGTCATCGTTTGCGCCGGCAGGTCCGAATCACTGGCGGTGTTGGTAACAGTGAGGCTTGCCAGAGCGATGATCGTGCGGTTGGTCTGGCTGGGCAGCACGGGCGCATGGTTAAGGTCGTGAACAACAATTGTCACCAGAGCATTTCCCAGATTCGTGGCGCCATCCCGGGCCTGATAGACAAAGCTGTCGGTGCCGAGATAGTTATTGTTGGGAGTGTAGGTAAACGAGCCGTTGGTGCTGAGGCTGAGGCTGCCGTTGGTCGGCCCCGCGATCAGAACTGCATTGAGATTGGTTGTGAACACGGTGGTGTCGTTGGTAAGCACGCCGGGCGCGCCTACAACCATCTGCAGATTCTGCAAAGTGGAGTAGTTATCATTCGCAGCGAGCGGCCTTACCACGACGTCGTCGATGGACAGGTTATACGGGGTCAAAAACGTCCACATGTCGGCAGAGACGGCGCCATTAGTGTAGGGCACGGCTTCAACGTCAGTGACGCTCATAACCAAATTCGAGTCGTAGTAAACGCCAATCTGATTGTTCATGAACGCCATCTTGAGCGTGTGCCAGTTGGTGCCCACCGTACCGACGTTCACTTGCTGCATTTGCACCGCATTCGTGCCGTTATACCCAAACGAAGTCCAGGTCTGAAATTTGATCAACTTCAAGATCTTTGCGCCACCCGGTGAGGCGTCGGGATAAAGCCAGGCGGCGTAGTGCGACCCGGTGTTGGTATTCAGCCGGCCGCCGATGCCGCCACCCCAGGCGTTGGTGGCGGAAAATTGAATCCGCGCTTCTACAGAATAATTAGTCCAAACATTTGTCAAATACGCATAAGAATAAAGCTGTTGAATATTCGGCCCGCCCAGCAGGCTTCCGCCGCTCAACATCCATTGTCCGGACTGAGGCACCCAGGGCGCAAGCGAGCCCGGGCTCGTGGCGCGGGTAAAATTGTCGGCGATGAGCGACCCGGCAGGTGTTACCACGATCGTCACGGTTCCCGTGGCCGAGTTCGTCAGGTTGTTGCTCGCGGTGTAAGTGAAGCTGTCGGTTCCGACGAAACCGTCCGCGGGCGTATAAACAAAGCTGCCATTCGTGTTCAAGGCCACCAGGCCATTGGCCGGGCCGGTGGCAATCTGTGCGCTTAAGTTTGTGCCGAGACCCGGGGCGTCGTTCGCCAGTACACCGGGCGCCGCCACGGTCATCGGTGTTTCCGTCGGCGTGCTGTAGAGGTCGTTTTGCGCGTTCGGACCCAGGACGTATTTGACTTGAGCATTGGTTACGGAAGTGCCCACGCGAATTTTGAGCACTTGGCCGTTCGTGCGGTAAATGTTGCTGGAGGCCAGCGCTGCATTGGTGATCACCTCAAGATTCAGCGCCGAACCCGTGGCCGGAATCAGCAATTCGAGTGTGGTGTTCGTGTTCTGCGCGCCAGTAATCGTGAAGGTGACAATGGATTGATTCCCATTGGTCGCGAAGGTCGTTGTTACCTGGGCGTTGGAACGCTGCAGCCACCATTGATAAATACCGACTCCGTTCGCGGCCCAGAGCCGGGGATGAATGTTTGTGTTGGCACAATAAGTGACGTAATCCGGCGTCAGTTGTCCCGCGTCTCCAAGACCGGTGGACAAGGTATGAGAGTAAAGATTTATCAATGCGCCGATGTTGTAGTAATAGTCCACCGCCTGGTGGGAGGTGAGCGTCGTAAAAACCATCGGCGGATGCCACGGCTCCAGGTCCTGGGCAATGTTGGTGCTGATGTACCAATCGCATACCGGCTCGCTCAGGATGCCGTACAATTTTCCAGGCGTGCGGGTCGAAACCGTCCAATGCGGGAAAGGTGTAAGCTTTTGCTCGCCCGCAATCTTTACGCCCAATGTTTCCTGAATTTCGTATGAATCCTCACGAGTCGCATTGAAATACGGCGCCACCCACGAGCGGATGCCGTTCGTCACCCCCGCCAGCCATGACTCCACGTCGGTAAAGGAATTGGAGAGGGACGTCAGCGCGTAGATTTTGCCGCTGGGATAATTGGTGGGCGTCGTGTCGAGCGCCTCATCCAGTGACCAATGCCAGTAATCATAGTCGGCATGAGTGAGCGTAAGATTGTTGGGGTTTTTGAGTCCGCCATTGTGCGGTCCGATGGTGGCGCCAAAATTGGTGATGGCCTGCCGCAGGTTTATGACAATCGCATTTGTCGTCGCAGGCGGGGCATCTTCGCGCAAGGTGCCGGTGCAGATATAGTAGTCTCCACGCGCGCCATTCGTATATTCAAACTGCGCCGATGCCGCGATCGCCGCAAATTCGTTGGTAAGGTTTTCCAGGTCGTGACGCACCATGTAGGCCGAGTCGTACGGATATGGCCACGGACTGAGCTTCGCGACGGGCAGGTTGGCGGACTCAAACGCCCAATCGATTGCCTTCTTGAAAAGCATGTAGGCATACATGCCCGGCGACCAGCCCCCGTGCGCAATGAGGGGCTGCATCGGCGAATAGTAAATGAAATAGCCTTTACCAAATTGCTTCACCGTGAGCATCGGAGAGACGTCCCCCTGGGCGACAACCGTGGCGTTACTGGACGCCACCTGCCATATCGAATGTGGGGGGAGGTATGGATGCGAAGGGGATTTCCCCCAGCAGATTTCCTCGGAAGAGGAGGGGAGACCCCAAACGAGCTTGCCGAAGGGGATATGGTCCACCAATCGGTGATCGAATTGTTTCGTGATGGTAACGTTCGCGCGCCAGTTGGTGAGCGCATTGGTCACCATGTAAACGCCAAGCTCATTGGCGAAGGCGAAATTGCCGCGGGTCGTGCCATTCGTATTACGGGTGAAGGAGGAGGAGCCGACCAGCAAAAATCCACCGGCGGCGACATAATTCGTCAGCGGCGCGATTTCGTCGTCGCGCATGGCTTCTGAGGCAAGGCTGATGACAATCGGGTACCTGGGAATGCCATTGGTCAGCAAAACATTCGCGGTGATGTTGGAATCTCCCACCACGGTAAATGCCGTGCCGTCGGAACGCAGCGCTTCCTTCGCCGCTTCAGGCATCACAAAATAGTGCCAGTTGGTGGTCCACCATTGATTGCTCGTCGTGCCCACGCCGGTGGGCGTGCCATTGGTCGCGGCCATGAACTCGAGCGCGCGCGTTAATTCTGAATCATGGATCGCGACGATGGGTTGCGTGACCTGTGCGGTAACGCGGGGAGCATTCAAAATCCAGCACCAGCAAGCCAGTATAAGAACAATCACCCGGCAAAAATGCCGGGTGTCGGTACGTTTTATGTGCGCGCCTGTCATTACATCCACTCTCAAACTCGTCAAGATTCTAGCACATCCAAATGACTTTGCATTTCCGTATCATTACGGAAAATTATGTCGGGGATTTTTCTGCGCCACTCGGGCGTTAATTTTGTTTCGCGTATTGAGAAATGTTGAAAGGAAGCAAATCAAGCGCCACTAAATGCAAGTTTGGCGAAATCAAAGAATTCCGCAAAAAGAGTTTGATGCGTGAAAAAGGCGACATACGACCGGGAATTGGAGGCGTGGCAAACGAGTTTGCCTCAGGGAAAAGTCCGTCTTACGGTCTGGAAAATTAGAGCCCCACTATGCATTCCGGGATCTTATTTTGGCGCTTGCGGCCCCAGTGAGCAAGACCGTAAGCTTCCACACCAGGTTATGAAAATCACCCGAGCCCTTATTTTTCTGTCGCTGTTATCTTTGACGGCATGTTCAACTCCCAAGGCTGATTCGAAAACGGAGCCAAAAACCGGGACGAAAAAAGAGGCGCCGAAGAAGGATGGCCCGGAGACGGTGATGGTGATCTACCACGTCAACCCAGGCGTTGAGGGAGAGTTTCTGACCGTGTTGGCGCAGGCGTGGGAGATTTATCGCCGGGAAAATCTGGTTTTCAAAGAGCCGCACGTCGTGGTGCGTGAAGACGAGGGAGGCGACCGGTCTCGCGTGGTGGAGATTTTCACCTGGGTAAGTCATGCGGCTCCGTCCCAAGCGCCGCAGAGCGTAAAGGACATCTGGGAGAAGGAACATTCGCTCTGTGAAAATCGAAATGGGCGCAACGGCATCGAAGGCGGAGAAGTTACCTTGCTTCTGCCCAAGAACAAATAGCGCCCAAAAGTTTCAGCAGTACAAAAGGAAGGGGGCCTCCAGGCCCCCTTTCTGGCTTCGCGAGATACCCTCAGCCGAGGCTGAAGTGGAAGCCATTAGGAGCTTCTACAATTCCTTTGATGGCGCCGTTTGTCAAGGACTCAAAAGCGGGCCGCCGGCGAATTTCCAAATTGCCGACGAACGCCTACTTCGCCATCACGATATCGACGGTGTCTTCGCGTTTATGCGGGGCGTCTTCTTCAGTCACCACCGCCGGCACGCTGGAGGGCGTTTCAATGGTCGTGGCAGTTTGATCGGTGGGCACGCCGTCGGCTTTGTGGAATTTCACGCTGACGATCTTGCTCACGCCGTGTTCCTGCATCGTCACGCCGTAAAGCACGTCGGCCATGCCGATGGTGCGCTTGTTGTGTGTGATGATGATGAACTGCGAGTTCGAGAGGAAACGCTGCAACACGCGGATGAAGCGGTTGATATTCGATTCGTCGAGTGGCGCATCCAATTCGTCCAGCACGCAGAAAGGGCTGGGCTTGACTTGATAGATCGAGAAGAGCAGGGCGACGGCGGTCATGGTTTGCTCACCACCGGACAGCAAGGAGATCGTTTGTAATTGCTTGCCCGGAGGGCGGGCGACGATTTCGATGCCGCTCTCCAGCAAATCGTTTTCGTCCATCAGCACGAGGTCGGCTTTGCCGCCGCCAAAAATCTCCACAAACGTCGTGCGGAAGAAATCGCGAATCTTTTCGAACGTCTCGCGGAACATGTCCCGCGTCTGCACGTTGATCCGATTGATGACTTCCATCAACTGCGTCTTGGCTTCCACGAGATCATCGTGTTGCTTGCTGAGGAATTGATGCCGCTGCTCCGTCTCCTCGTATTCCTCGATGGCAACGAGGTTGACCGGGCCCATTTCGTCGATGCGCGCCTGCAGCGCCTCAATTTGTTGCGCCACACTCGCCCAGTCGGTGGCGGCTCCGGCGGCGGCCATTTCCTCCGGTGTGAGCGTTTCGACTTTCGCGGGGCCCTCGTCGGCGTAGGTGATGGTGATGCACTCGCTGCGAATGTCGTCGAGATTGAGATGATACTTCTGCTGGATGCGCTCACGCAGATTTTGCGTGGCCATGTTTTTCTGCGCCAGTTCCACTTCAACGCCGCCGCGTTTCTCCTGCAATTCCGTCAGCCGGCGACGCTCTTCGCGCAGCGCTTCTTCACGGTCGCCGATCTCGGCGTCCTGCGTCTGCTTCTGCGAAATCAGTCCCGCGGCGCCGGTGTTCACCACTTCGCGTTCGTGCTGCAACTTCTCGATCTTCGCGCGGGAATCCTGAATCTCCGATTCCGCCTGTTCCTTGCGGCCGACGAAGGAGGACAATTCCGCGCGACGCTGATCAATCACCTGTGTCAGTTCTCGAATGCGTTGATCCAATGCCTGGCTTTGATGATGAAACGAGGAACCCATCTGCTCCTCGGTCGCCAAAGCAACCTTGCTCTCGGTCAAACCGACATTCGACGCGTCACGCTGCTGGCGCAAGCCATCGAGCAACGCCGTTAATTCCGTAACGCCAGCCTGACTGTTGGCTTCACGGGCGGCGCACTCATCGGCGCGGGCGGCCAAAGCGGCGCGTCTGTCGAGGCCTTCCTTTTCTTGCGAGGCCAGGCTTTGCACTTCGTAAACGACGGTGTCGATTTTCTGGTGCAGCAGCCGCTGGGAATTTTGCAGCGCGTTGAATTCACCCTCGCGGGTGGCAATGGCGACTTCCTGCGCGCGAAGTTCCGTCTGCGCCTGATGCAGGCCCGCCTGCAATTCCGTTTGTTCGCCTTGCAAGACACCCTTGGCGCGGCTGATTTCCGCGACCCGTTCCTGCAAGGTCGCGAGCGTACCGCGCAGTTCGGCAATTTGATTTTGCCGGCCAAGAATTGACGCCGGCGCCTTGCCGTCGTTGGCTTTGGCCTGACCACCGGTGAAAATGCCCTGGCTGCTCAGCACGTCGCCGGTGAGCGTCACAAAATGAAATGCGCCATTATGTTCGCGCCATGCCGCCGTTGCGGCGTCGAGATCACGCACGATGCGCGTCGAGCCGAGCAGGCGTTCGAGCAACGGGCGCACGGTGACGTCGCCGTCAATCACTTCCATCGCGGGCAGAGGAGCGCCATTCAATTCGGGGGCACAGAAGGCGGGCTTTTCCGCAGAGTCGGTAGCGGCACTCGCGCCGCCGGCGATCAATGAAAGCGAAGCGATGCTGGCGCGACCGCGTTTGTTGGCGCTCAAGTCCGCGATGATTTGCCGGGCTGATTCCGGTTGCTCGGTCAACACCAGTTGCAGATGGTGGCCCAGCGCGGTTTCGATGGCGGTAACGTATTGGTCCGGGACGCGAATCTTGTCCGCGAGTGAACCGAGCACCGATTTGGACTGGCTCAACGCGGCGAGCGGTCCTGCGCCGAAACCTTCGTGCGACGCCTGCAATTGTTCGAGCACGTTAAGCCGGGAGCGTTGCTCCGCCTGCTTTTGTAATGCCTGGTCCTGATCCCGCGAGGCGTGCTCCAAAGCCTCGTGAATCTCGCGCAACCGCTTCTGACGTTCTTCCACCGTGCCGCGCTGCGTTTGCGCATTGAGTTTCTGGACTTCGACATTCGCGACAAACTCGTGCAAGCGCGATTCCAGGCGCGTGCGCTCCTCTTCGAGTTGAATTTTTTCCGCCGAAAGCTTTTCGAGGCGAATGACGTTGCCCTGTTTCTGCAGGTCGAGCGCGGTGATTTCGTTCCGCAGCCGTGACAAATCCTGCGCGGCCGAAAAAGCGTCCGCCTGAGCCTGACGTAAAGCATCCTGCTTTTGGCGCAGTTCGTCTTCGATCTGCCGGAGGCCCGCCTGTTTGCTGGCCAGCGTTTCACGATGAGCCGCCAGGGCCGCCTGGGAGGCCGCGAGCTGCTCTTTTACGGTGCCAACTTCCTGTTCCGCCGTGCGACGGCGCTCCTCGGCCTGTGTCAGGTCGGCCATCGCTTTGCTGTTTTGCGAGGCAAATTCCCGGAGGCGTTCGTCGTTAAAATGAATCCGGCTCTCGTGGCGATCCATTTCGCCCTTGAGTTCCAAACCGCGCTGTTGCATGCCCGCGATTTGATGTTCCAGTTCCGAAAGCCGCAGGCGCAACTCCGCAATCTCATCCTCGCAACGCAGCACACCAGCGGAGCTGGATTCGATATCGTTCCGCAAATTTTCCGCCGCCGTTTGACGGTCCTGAATCTCCGCCTGCAACTGGTCGAACTGGTGCCGCGCGTATTGCGTGTCGAGGTGTTGCAACTCCGTCGAAAGCTGTTTGAAACGGCGCGCCTTGCCGGCCTGGCGTTGGAGCGACCCGATCTGGCGTTTCACTTCCCGCACCAGGTCCGCCACGCGCAAGAGATTTTGCTCGGTGTATTCAAGTTTGCGGAGCGCTTCTTTCTTTTGCGCCTTGTATTTGGTGATGCCGGCCGCCTCCTCGAAAATCATGCGCCGATCTTCCGGCTTGCTGGAAAGAATCTGCGTGATGTTGCCTTGCGCCATGATGCTATAGCTCGTGCGCCCGACGCCCGTGCCCATGAAAAATTGCTGAATATCCTTAAGCCGACAGGGCGTCTTGTTGATGAAATATTCGCTGCCGCCGTCGCGAAATACCCGCCGGGTCACCGTTACTTCGTTATACGACAACTCGACCCCGGCGGCGGTCAAATGTTCCTCATCCACGCCGCCAATCGTCAGGGAAACCTCCGCCATGCCGAGCGGCTTTCTTCCATCGGTGCCGTTGAAAATCACGTCAGCCATTTCGCCGCCACGCAAGGCCTTGGCGGATTGTTCACCCAGCACCCAGCGGATGGCGTCCGAGACGTTGGATTTGCCGCAACCGTTTGGCCCTACGATAGCCGTGACCCCGGGCTGAAAGTTCAGCGACGTCTTATCCGCGAAGGATTTGAAGCCCAATACCGTTAAATTCTTGAGGTACATGTGATCTGCCTAAAAACAACCAAACCTGCCCAAGTATGTAAAGGCCAAAAACCACAACATAAAGGGCTCAACTTCAGTTTGGGCACAACTAATTGGTGAGGAACCGGGATTCGAATTGTGCTGCCAAGCCGAGTTTTTCGCTACTTACTGACCTATAATTCATGTTCTACATCAATAATCTCAGCCATTTCAACCATTTAATTGAAAATTTTGCCTCGCGGGCCGTCGACACTTGGCCCAGAATTCGCCGTCAACCAACGACATATGCGCTCAAAATCGAGGTGGTGTTACCGCAAAATGGCGGGTGTGGGTCATCGACTGCTCCTGTTAGGGCTTTTTAGCCTCACTTTTTCGGGGACGATGGCAAAAACCCCGATCCAAGCCGCCACCTATGAACCATCCAAGATTGTGCCACCGCCGCCCGCCCGCGAGTTTCGCGCCGCCTGGGTGGCCACTGTGGCGAATATTGACTGGCCGTCCCGCAAGGGTCTGAGCACAGCCGAACAACAGGCGGAATTACTGGCCATCCTCGATCGCGCGGTGCAACTCAAGTTGAACGCGATCATTTTTCAAGTCCGTCCGGCTTGCGACGCGATGTATGTCTCCCGCCTCGAACCATGGTCGGAATATCTAAGCGGCACGATGGGGCAGGCGCCCGAACCGTTCTACGATCCGCTGCTGTTCGCCATCTTGGAGGCGCACAAGCGCGGCCTTGAACTGCACGCGTGGTTCAATCCCTATCGCGCCCGGGCCATTACCGACCGCCCCGCGTCCGCCAATCACATCAGCAAAACGAGGCCGCAACTCGTCCGGCAATATGGAAAATATCTCTGGCTCGATCCTGGCGAGAAGGAAGTCCAGGATTATTCACTCGGCATCATCATGGACGTGGTGAAACGCTACGACGTGGACGGTATTCACTTCGACGATTACTTCTATCCGTACCGCGAGAAAAATTCCTCCGGGGTGGAGATGGATTTTCCTGATGACGCCAGTTGGAGGCGCTATGGGTCGCGCACCAAAATGACTCGCGATGACTGGCGTCGTGACAGCGTCAATAAATTCATCGAGCGTGTATACAAAGGCATCAAGGCGGAAAAGCCGTGGGTGAAATTCGGCATCAGCCCCTTCGGCATCTGGCGTCCTGGCAATCCCCCGCCCATCGCCGGTCTGGATTCCTACGAGGAACTTTACGCCGACTCCCGCAAATGGCTGGCCAATGGCTGGGTCGATTATTTTGCGCCGCAGCTATATTGGTCGATCGATTCACCGGGACAAAGTTTTCCCGTGCTGCTGCGCTGGTGGGCCCAACAAAACACCAAAAATCGTCAACTCTTTCCGGGTCTTGATGCGACCAAGGTAAAAACGAGCGGCGCTGCCGATTACGCAGCCAAGCGCTGGCCGTCCCAGGAAATCGTCAATCAGATCCGGCTGACGCGAAAGCAGTCGGGCACGAGCGGCCATGTTTTTTGGAACATGAAAAGCCTCATGCGCAATCCGTCCTTCGACGAGACGCTGGTGCGCGAAGTGTATCAGCAGCCGGCGCTGGTCCCGCCAGCGCCGTGGTTGAGCCGGAGTCGACCCGGGAAACCCAAGTTGACGGCGGACCTACAGCCCGGCGGTGGATCCCTCAAGATTTCGTGGACGCCGTCCGAGCAGGGCAAGGCGGCGCTTTGGGTATTGCAAACCAAAGCCGCCGGCCGCTGGTCGACGGAAATTATTCCCGGGTCGCAAATGTCGGACGTCGTTAAAGGGCCGTCACCGGAAGCGGTGGCCATCACGGCGGTGGACCGCAACGGAATGACGAGTCCTCCCATGGTATTCCAGTTGAGCGGAATGTCGAATCCCAAACGGCGGCCATGACCTTCGGGGTCGCGCCGAGTAAGATTTACTGAATCAGCCGGTAAAATTTTCTCGTCCCTGAAGCGGGATTGGTCACCACTTGCTGTCCGTTCACCACGACGGGTGCGGGCGTTACGCCACTCCACAGGGAAGGGGATGCGAGGTTGGTGGCGGATTGCAGGCTGAAGCCGGAATAATTCGTGGACCAGTTCAGCACGACGTTTGCGCCAACGCGCGTGATATCCAGGCGGGGCTGAATGAAAAGGCGGAAGATGGTGCCCGAACCTTGCGCGCCACCCGATGGGCCGGTCCCATAGAAGTTCAAACCCGAGGCTACGAGAGTGCCGCTGGGATAAGCGCCTTCGATGCCGGTAAGATTGTGGAGGACGGCGAAATTATTGCCATTCGTCTCCACGGAGAAAATGGTGCCGACCGAGCCGGAACCGCCGAGATATCCTTCCCCATATAATGTGTTTCCCATTAAAATCAGCCCGGCAAATGAACCTGCGCCATCATCGCCCGAAAAGGCGTGCAGCACCTTGAAGTTTGAACCATTGGTGTTCACCGCATAAACGGTTCCTTTACCAAAAGGCCCCGCCGTGGTCGTTGTCCCGTAAAGTCTCCCGCCGGATAATATAATGGTGCCGTAAGGTTGCGCCCCATCTGTGTTGATATAGTTCTCGTCGAAAGCCGTGAAGGTATAAACATTGGTAAGGCCCACACCGTTCGTGTTCACCTTGAAAACCGCGCCGCTGACGTAATTTCCACCGATCGATGCCGTGCCATACAATGTACCGCCGTCTAACACCATGCCGCCCACAGGATTCTGTCCGTCTTGAAATCCGCTGAAGTTGCACAAGTTCGTGAAGCCGCTGCCGTCCGTATTGATGCGAAATACGGTGCCGCGCGCGTTCTTCCCGCCGTTCTGCGTCGTCCCATACAGCGTATTGCCGGAAATCACCAAAGGCCCATGAGGCGCCGCCCCGTCAATATTGGTGTAGAAGGGGCTGAGAATGGCGGAAAAATTATGGAGGTTCGTAAAGCCGCTGCCGTCTGTGTTCACGCGAAATACCGTTCCGCGCCCGGCGGTGCCGCCGTATTGCGCAGTGCCATACAGCGTACTACCCGACAGGATGACTTCGGCGACCACACTGGCGCCGTCGCTATTGGTGAAAACTCCCAGCGCATTGGTGTTTCCCCCGGAAAAGCTATGGAGATTCAGGAAGCCGGTGCCGTTGGTATTCACGCGATAGACGGTGCCTTTGGCGGCGCTGCCGCCGTAAAACGTCGTGCCATACACATTGCTGCCGGAGAGCAATAAGCCGGCTTGAGGCGAGGCTCCGTCAGTGTTGGTGCCGGTGTAGGGGATCGACAGTGCGGTAAAGGTGTAAGGATTGGTAAAAACCTGAAACGTTGCGGCCCGGACCGTCGATAGCAGACAGAAAGCAGAGAACAGAATGCAGGCGCGAAGCGAATTTCCGAGTGACGATTTCATAGTGAGCATTAGGAACGGACAATCCTGTCATCAAGCCATCTACGCCGATGGAATGATGAAAGGGATACGGTGAAAAGGTAATGCACCGTTTCCACTTCGCAAATGGCACTTTAGTTCCAGTTCGTCGGCGACCCTGGATGCGGAAAGCGGGCCGCTTTCCGGCGGTGCTAAATATTCTCTCCCACGAACGAGGCAAAGGGTGCCGTGCTCCTCAAAAAAAAATGATTTTGGAAGGGCTGTAAGCCGAATTTTGTCTGCGCCCTTGCGAGCGGAGAGAATCATTTGTCTCAGCAGCCGATACCCGGGACCTGTCTCGCGGTGCGAAACGTGGAGCGGGCAGCTCCGGGGTCCCCTATTTGGCCTTGCACCCGATGGGGTTTTCCGTGCCTCCGCGCTTGCGCTTGGAGCGGTGGGCTCTTACCCCACCTTTTCACCCTTACCGGCGATTCTTGCAAACCGCCGGCGGTTTAATTTTCTGTGGCACTTTCCGTCGGCCGGCCTCGCGGCCTGCCTCCCGTGTATATCCCGTGACCGCCTTCTTGCGTCAGCTCCAAGGGTTACACGGCATCGCGCCCTGCGGTGTTCGGACTTTCCTCCTTCTCCGGATCACTCCGAAGAAAGCGATTCTCCGCCCTTCCAAAATCAATGATAAAATACACCGCCGGAGAGGGATTGCAAAGTTGCAAATGGAACCAGCGTTCAGGAGTTGTGGACTCAACTGTTTACTATCGCAGCAAGCGCGAGCCCGAAGGATTGACTGCATACGAGATGCGAATCAGCGCCGGTTTGTTCCCGCGATAATGAGCGCAAAGGTCAACGCCAATACGCCCGTACATTTGCCCGTTACGCAGCTTGACGTAAAAGCGCTTGCGTTCGAATCCGTCGCCCCACCCCGACTGACCGGCATCCACTTGGTGAGTAAATACGTTCATGTAACCAGTTTCAGGTGCTGTAAACATAGCGAGGCTTTGGCTTTCCAGCAAACCACCTCCGGGAACCGTTAGCTTGCATGACCAACCGTATCTCTCGTGCGGCTCCACTTTCTCCGGGCGTTTTATCCAGGCTATCACGTCACCCTCGTCGCCTTCGGCTATGGTGCCCTTGATTAGGTCGATTCCATAATGCCTGCCGTCAGGAATTACCACGAATGACTTCTCTCCAGTGACAAGCGGCTCGTGGAGGTTCGTGCTCCACATCCGAAAAACTATCGGTTCGCTGGGAGTGCCGCTCTGCGCTCCGTACATTCCACAGGCCTGTTCCGGATATTCTTGCTCATAACCCTGCTTCGTGAGCGCATAAAACGCAACGTATTTCCCGTTCCCGCCACTGACCTCGAACCGGCCATCGGCATCCGCTTGTTTCTGGAGGCGGGTTCGCTTCGTCTTAACCTCGGGGAAGGGGTCAATGTACTCTTCGATAATTGCCAGGTCCGCGCTCACCGCTGGCAATGGGTTGCCATCCTGATCCACCACCAGACCATAGAACGAAACGGGAGGATTTCCCGCTTCGTTGGACAGCCGCATCGCCTCCGCCCTCCTCGCCAGAAAATCGCGTTCTGCCTCGGTTTGAGCCGCTGCCACGTCGGTGGCCACGTGTTGCGGATCAGTTCCAACGAAATTGGAATGGATGCTGGAGTTCGTACCGCCAAGGGCCTGCGTGGGCGATTCAGAGATGTCAGGTGTGCTGATTTTGCTCCCGTGGTCGGGCCGTAACAAGAACAGCAAGAGCAGGAGTGCCGTGAAACTGGTTCCAAGAAGCAGGTATCGTTTCATATTACAGTCTTGAGATGCCCCTGGTGGTGCTTATTACTTCAACCTCATGCTTTTGAGGACCGTGTCCCAAAACGCCCAATTATCGGCGCAGAATGATTTGAACTGGCCGTTGTGATCTTGGTATACACCGAAGTAAAGATGCGGAAGCGTCGAAAGATCGACCTGGAACGGAAACAGAAAAGGCCCGCCAAGATTTGGCTGCGCGCCTATTGCATTACATCTCGGTTGGTCGCAATACGAGAAGATTTCGTAGGTGTCCGTCGGAAAAATGAGCGGCGTGGTGAAGAAGGGGATACCGCTATAGAAGTTCGTCCCGTTAAAGCCATAGAATAGGACGGGTTTCGTATCCTCGGCAAAGATCCAGAGACTCGTAAAGGTGATGTCATTGGTGTTGAAATAATTGACATATCTCGTCGCTCCGCCGACACCCCAAAAGTAAGGCAGCGCGCCATTGGTGTAGTAATTGACGTAACGGTCCGGCAGGCCTGCGTTAGGAACGGGCGTGCGGACGGGAGTGGATAAATCGTAGGCATCGGCTGGTACCGCGCCTTGCATGGCGACATATGTGTCCACCAAATTGTTCGTCCCGGCCAGTCGCAACGCTTCGCTCGCCGCCGTGCATCCGTAGCCATGAGCCATGAGAAAGACGTTTCCTGGATATTGGGAATTGAGGTTTGTCAAAAGGTTCAACAGACCGACGCCGGACCGCCAGGAGTTAAATTCGCTGTCATTAAGGGGCCGCAAAATTCCATTGTACACTCCGGGCCAGCGGAACAGGCCGAACCGGCCCTGATAACCTTGCCAATAGAGCCGCTTGAAAGCGGTCTCCGCGTAACTGTCCTTTTTCCACATTGGCAGATCGTAATCATGGACCAGTAAAATGTAGGGAGTATCAGCGCTGCTGGCAGGGGGGTATTGGAATGGCGTCGCCACGCCGTTCTGAGCAAGTTGGGCGACATTTGTCGGCGCGATGGTGGTGCTCGGGGCGTCGCCCACCGTGTAGCGCTCATACATTTCCTTGATGTCCTTGACCTCAATATAAGCAGAGGTTGAGGCGAGCACATTACTTCCTTGTAAAAACGTCAAAGTCAACTGACCGACGCCTTTTTTGACACCGCACCAGATAAACCGATCTGCAATTGATGTGCCATTGGTTATCACCGTTATGCTCCCCCCTGGTCCGAGTCTGGCAGTAGCGGAAATGTTGGTTTGGTAGGCAGCATCCGCCACGTTGGTCAGGTAGGCATCACTGCCATAGCTCTCTGGATGGGACAAATTGGTGGAGGCGGCAAACAAATCAATCGTGGGGTTGTTGGTAATGGGGCTGCCTTTGTCGCCCCAAGACAGTTCGGCAGAAACACCGGGTGGGAGCGAGGCCAGGAGATTCGTTGTGATTCCACAGATCCACAATCTGGTAAAGTCTTCCAAGTCTCGTTTGCAGGGGATATCACGTGTAAGAGAATTAAGTCCAATCCATTCACAGTCTGGTATAGCTTTGTATGAGAAACTGAACCACAGCCATCCCACAGGAAATGGAGAAAAAGTGTTGGCTTGACCGTTTAGCCCTGCCACAAGGCAGGGATGAAAAAGAAAACCATCAAACCAACACGGAGCCGGTTTAACATTTTGCGCCAGATCTGCAACTTCATTCCGAAGCACGAAGTTTCCCAAATCGCTCGCCAGACCGGGGTGCAGGAGTTGTGCCGCACGTTCAGTCCTTGGAGTCACACGGTAAGCCTGATGCACGCTCAATTGAGCCATAGCCTCGGTTTAAACGATTTGTGCGATTCGCTGCAACTGCATTCGGGGCCGCTCTCGACCATTCGTGGGGCCCGGCCGCCCAGCCGCAACGGCCTGTCGCACGCCAACCGCGAGCGTAGTCCCGCGATGGCCGAAAAGCTCTTTTGGCGGACGCTGGAGCATTTGCGCGCCCAGTCCCCGGGCTTTGGCGCGGGCCAGAGGCGCGGGCCGGCCTTCCGCTTCAAGGTGCCCATCCATGTGATTGACAGCACGACGATGGAACTGGTGGCCAACTGCCTGGACTGGGCCCAACACCGCCGGCGCAAAGCCGCGGCCAAGACCCATATGCGGTTGAACCTGCAAAGCTTGCTGCCCGGTTTCGTCATTGTGGACACGGCGGCCGAGCACGACAACCGGCGGGCGCGGGAGTTGTGCGCGGGCTTGAAAAGCGGCGAGATCGCCTTGTTTGACAAGGGTTACGTGGACTTTGATCATTTGCGCGATCTGGATGAGCGCGGGGTTTTCTGGGTGACGCGGGCCAAGGACAACCTGGCTTACACCGTGGCCCACCGGCTGACCAGGCCCCAAGGCAAGCTCTTGCGTGATGAAGCCATCATCCTCAACGACCTGGCCAAGTCGGCGCCCGAGTTGATGCGCCGGGTGGTGGCGTTGGTGGAGGTCGACGGCCAGGAGCGGGAGATGGTTTTTCTCACCAACCACCTGAACTGGAGTCCGCGGACCGTGGCCGATCTGTACCGCTGCCGGTGGCAGATCGAAGTATTCTTCAAGCAGATCAAACAGACCTTGCAACTGGCCGATTTCCTGGGGCACAACGCCAACGCCGTGCGCTGGCAGGTGTGGACGGCACTGCTGGTCTACGTGCTTTTGCGTTATTTGAGTTATCTCTCCAAATGGGCGCATAGCTTCACCCGGCTCTTCACCATTCTGCGGGCGGTGTTATGGTCCAAGCTGGACCTGCTGGGTTTGCTCGCTTGCTATGGGACAGCCAAAGGCAGCTTCCGCAACCTGGCCCGACCCGAACAAGCCTATTTCCCCGGATTCCTATAAGCCTATGGGACAGCATCGCCACCCAGACCAACCTACAAGGGTTCAGCCACCCGCACCGCGAACTTCCAGATCACGTTTTGCGCGGGAACCTCAAAAACCCGAGCAAAATCAACGGACCATCACCACTATTTCCACGCTGTGGGACGGCTGTGAATTCAAATTATCCACTATTCTAAGTTTCGAGAACCAGCAGGATTGATTGCAAAATTCACCTCGATGGCGCTTTTGTGATTGTATTCGGAACTGACTTCCACCTCCATCCTCCCAAAAGCCTGACCGTTTCGTGCTCGAAAGAAAAAGCGCCTTTTCACGACAGGTGTCCAGTTCGTGTCCCCGGCGAGGAATTGTATCTGAAATTTCGGCTCGTATCCGGATTCAGGAGCGAGATACATGAACTCGTCGTCGGAACTGATCAGCCCACCATCAATTCCCTCAATTTTGAAAGACCACGGGTATTTTTCTCCTGGTTTCGTCTCGTTGGGACGAACAATCGCTATCCGCAGGTCGCCAACCTGATCAGCGCCCTCCATTTTCTTTCCCTCTAAAAGATTGAGAGTGTAGGTCCGCCCATCTGGGATAAGGCCAAAGACTTTCTGGCCCGAAACAAGCGGTTCCTTATTACCCGTCTTCCACATTTTGAAAACCACAGGCCTGTCTGAGGTGCCGTCCGCAGGCCCGTAGCTTGGATAAGTCTTTGGAGAAAGGCTATAGCCCTCTTTTTCAATGGACTCCACGTCAAAGCAATCTCCTTGCGCCCCTTGGAGATGAAACAGGCCGTCCACATCAGTCACATTCTCAAGTTGAGTCATGTGCCCTCCGACATCGCCGAATGGCGACACCTGCCATTCCCGAACACGAACCTTTACTGCTACTCCCGGCAGACCGTTACTGTTTTGGTCGATGACTTTGCCGTAAAAATCCACGGGACGATTCTTATTATTTGCCCACTGTTGCAAGTGCGCCACGGGAGACGGCCGATTCGTCGGACTTGCCGCTACTGGCGGCCCTGACGTTGCCGCTGCCGCCGATCGGATACGTTGTGAACCGCTTTCTGCCGATACTGTCTCCGCGTTCGTCGGCGGAGACGAGGCGTTCGTCGATGGCGGTTCGCCCGGGGGCAAATCGACTTGCACAGGCTTGTGGCTTGATTGTCGCCAAACCAGCGCGATAAGAACGAAACACAAAAACAACGAGAGATAGATCCAATATCGAGACTTCATTTAGTCTTCCCTGAGCTGCATGCGAATAAGCAAGCGGTTCCAGAAGTTCGCACGCTGCATGTTCGTCGAGCGAAATTCGGCGCTATGGCCCTTATGGACATTGCCGTATGCAAATCCCGGCCCATTCAAATCCGTTTGGTTCGCCATAACAAATGGGCCAGCAACGTTGGACTGTGCACCCAAGGCATTGCATCTCGCCTCGACGCTATACGCGAAAAGCCGGTAGGTGTTCGTGGGGAAGCCGATTTTATCCGTCTTGTAGTAGAAATCGGGTTCGTTGTAATAATAGTCGCCGTAATAATCCGGCTTGAGGTCCTGATTGAGGTTCCACGATCCCGTCAGGGCATAATCAATCGGGTTGAAAAAATTTACATACGAGGATGCGCCGGTCACGCCGTTGAAGTAGCACGGGCTGTTGCTCGTCCAGTAATGCGCATACGCGTTCGGCGTGTCCGAATCGTTCGGCCACGAAATGGCCCTGTTAGTTGCGGCTGAGTCGTAGGAATGCGAAGGCAAGGCGGCCTGGAGAGCAACGTAGGTCAGCGCCACCGGGCCGTTGCTGCTCTGCCTCAGGGCCTCGCCGACTACGACGTTCCCGAGACTGTGCGCGAAAATGCGGACTTGGCCCGGGTATTCCGTGTTTAATTGCGCCAGCAAAGTAGTGAGGGCCGGCGCGGAGTGCCAAGCAATATTCTCGCTTTTGTCATAATTCTCAGGATTCGTGATCGGGTTCCACCAGCTTTCCCAAGGCTTGCCGAAGTTGTAATCCGTCGGCCAGCGGAACGAGCCGAAGCGGCCTTGATAGCCCTGCCAGTAGAGGCGCTTGTAAGCGCTTTCAGCGAACCGGTCTTTGAGCCACGGAGCGACATTCCATCCATGGACGAAAAGGACATAGGGCGCGTAAGCCAAGTCGAGGAGCGGCTTGTATTGAAACTCCTTCGTAACATCGTTCTGCGCGAGCCGAGCGGTCGCAGCGGGGGATCGCTGGGTTTATCGCCGGAAGTGAATCGTTCATACATTTCCTTGATGTTGTTGATTTGCATGAAGGCCGCAGCATCGCCAACCACATTCTGATTGCCGTCCAGGACCTGCAAGTCAATTTGAGCGTAGCCACGTCGGCAGCCGCAGAAAATGAAGTGCTCTCCGAGATTCGTGCGACCCGTTAGTGTCAGGGGTGAACTGGAATCCAGGATACCGAGATAAAGCGAGGTTGATTGCGAGACCTGATTTGTGGCGGTGGTCGGGTCAAACAAATAGTTAGTTCCACCGCTGGCTTCCACCGCTCTAAAAAGCCTGATTCGGGCATCACCTGAGAGGGCCAGTTTGACCGTGTAGTTTGTGGGCAATACGGCCATGAGCGAAGATAGGCCGGGCAGCCAGAGCCGCGCATAGTCCTCCAGATCACGCAGAGAAGGGATCGCTGGCGACGCAACGCCCGGCTCGTTATAAAGTGCGTAGTCGCAATCCGGGGTGACGACCCAGCCATTATTGTAGACCGACGACACCGGATCGGTGGGCTGCAAATCGTCCTCTTCCCAATCGCAACTGAACAGACAGTCCACATAATGCTTACGATCAAAGTCATCGTTAACCCAAAACACGAAGGGTCTATTCCGCGATGTGTTGTCCGGCCCGCCATAACTCAAATCCATCGTGCCGTCATGATTAACATCCAACTGCAACTTTATCACATTAACCACGCCGGTGCCGCGTTGTCCGGTGTCGATGTCGGACATCGTCACCAGGGCGACCGGTCCCGGCATGGTAGGAAGGAATTCTCCATATGGCGAGAGGATTCCCGCAGATGTAGAGCTGGCGACCCCGTTCGTCATAATGCAAGCTTTGTCGAAATATTGCTCGGCAAAAGCGTACTTATTGGGGAAGCCGTTGACGATCCTTTGCTTGGCCCAGGCAGTAATAAATAACGGGCGACCGAACGGCACGATCATTACGGAATTCGTCATTCCGGGATCAAAATCAGGTTCACCCGGGCGGGCTTCAGAAGCACTATCTTCGAAGTCTGCAGCTTTGGGCCGGGCAAAATAATAATCAACTGTGGAGAGTTGTGGTCTCTCGGCTTCGAAAAAGCGCGCTATTCCAACGGAAAGATTTGTCTGCGGTGGCGGAGTTTGGCCGGGATAGTATACCTGATAGTTAAGAGGGTAGCCATTGGTCGGCCACAAAACAGACAATAGCCTTACACGAAGAAGCGCCTGCAGAAGCTCAAAGCTGCCGACCTCATTGCCGAACGCCGCCGACGGCTGAACGAGCCGTCGATCCTGTTTTTAACTCGTAAAGCGTTCACTCTGCTGACTCGCCAGGGGCACCTGTCGAAATACCCGAGCCTGAGCGCAAATTCGTTCGAGGCGCGCGCCAACGTCAGCGAACGCACGCTCCGCCACGAGCTTGAGGTTATGGACGTGAAGGCCGCGTTTCATGCCGCAGTCGCAAAATCCCCCAACCTTTCCATGCAGGAGTTCAGCACCTGGCCGCTACTTCATGAGTTTCGGGTTACGCGCCCGAATAGTGGAGCCGAGGTTCCCGTCAAGCCGGACGGATTTATCAGGGTTCACGAAAAGGAGACGGACACCGCCAGCTTTGCATACGACTGCTTTATTGAGGTTGACCGTTCAAGCGAGGTCCAAGAGATACTGGTTGCCAAGGCCGCCTGCTACCAGGAGTTCTACAGATCGGGCGGTTTCGCCGTCCGCAACGGAGCGTCGGCGTCGGAGTTCAGGGAATTTCCATTCCGCGTCCTGATAGTCTTCAAATCCGCCGCGCGACGGAACAACACCGCCGAACGGCTTGCGCAACACCTACCGCCGATTCTGACGCAAGCATGGCTCACGACGTTCGCGGAGATAACGGCAGACCCTTTAGGCGCGATCTGGATTCTGCCGATGGATTATCGAAACCTCGTTGCCGGAACACCATTTCACCATGACCGCTCAAAGCCGCGCTTTGAATATCGGCCTCAGCCCATGCGCGACAACTTCATAGAAGTAAATATCAAAAAGCGGCGATTCCAAGAGGGCTATGCCACTACCGAGGATTCGGACTCTGCTCAACAAAAGCAATGAACTGTTCGTCCTGAAAGGGCTTGAGGGATTCCCACACGACCTTTGGGATCGGAAGGCGTATGAAATCCTGAACGTCCGCCCGCATTCGCGAAAGCGATGGAGGCTACGTCTTCAAACTGGGACGGAAAGGGAAATTATCGTCGAGAAAAGCGGGCAGAAGCTGGCGCTGTTTGAGACAAGCTAAAGTCGAGAAGTCCGGTCGGCGGTGGGCTCCTGGGAAGTAGGTTGGAAATCACCAAAGCCCGCCACTCGGATCAAACTTCAATCAATCGAATTGGTTTAACGTAATTGTATCAAGTCATCAACAACGCGCTTGCAGCCTGCAGCATTCATGAGAACGACGACGCAGAACAGCGTGTAAAGCAACAAATAGCCCCAACGCGTCTTCGCGCGAAAAGCGGCTATGGTGATGGCAATGTAGAAAGACCAAAGCCCAACCGACAGAACGGCCTTGCTGGTCAGTCCCAACGCAAAAAATGGTAGAAAGACAACGGTGGCCGGACCGACATAGAGCCACGCGATGACGACAATCCCCCACCAAAGTGCTTGTTTCACGGGGACGCGAACTGGCTTTCGCCACCACACTTGAGCCCCATCTTCAGCTGACTTCTCGGATTTATCGAGCGCGTTCAAGATTCGACGAACCGTCGGGGTTGTAATCGTATTCGATTGAGAAGAATAGAGGCCGCTTCGCGCCAATATATATGTTCATGCGGGCGTATCCAGCCGGCAGCTTGATGAAATAGTTTTTTGAAACGGTATCTGTCCAGCCCGGAGACCGTTTCGGGAAAGTAAACTGCACCGACGGATTATAGCCCCGCCCCGGCGCAACAAAGTCGAAATAATTAGTGCATTCAATGAGTCCACCACCGGTCACGGCTACTGTGACATCCCAATCAAACGGCTGTTGATCGTGTCGGGGCGGTGGAGCTCCTGTTGCTTTAACGACGAGCCGCCCGATTTTCTCATCGTCTTCCCTTCCTTTTAGATCAAGTGTTGCAGGGGTGCCGTCCAAGGAGACATTCATCCCATCAACGCGATGAACCAACGGGACCGGATGACCCTTGCTGTGCATCTGAAAAAAGGCGGCGTTCTCTTCTCTATCGGGAACAATGCCGTCTGGTGGGGAACTGCGAACGTCGAAACCTGTGTGGTTATGGGTTCCGGGGTATAAATAGTAATCCGGATGATAAAGCTCAAACGTTAGCCCCACGCCACGGACGCCATCGATCCTGAAGATTCCGCGCTGGTCGGTAGTCACAGATCCGGTGCTGCGGACTTCATTTGTAAGCGTCTCGTCGAGGCCATTTGCGCTGTAGGAGACGCGAACGGACGGGATCGGATTAGTGTTTTCGTCAAAAACGATGCCATAGAAAAGGAGAGGGGTACGCCATAGGTTCGCCATTTCCGCACTTTCCTGCCTTGTCCCTGCAAGCTGGCCGCGCGGATTCCCCGAAGAAGCGCCGGGCAATTTGGCAGCCTCCGTGCCTGATTCCTGCTGCGGTTTGCTGACAGAGGCTTGAGTTGCTACAGCGCTCACCGAATCCGTTTCTCGAAGAGAAGGGCCTTGCACGGCCTGACGCCACACCGACCAAAATAGCAGAAGGATCAGTATAGTGGCGATCAGGAAGAGGAAACTTCGTCTGTTCATGGGCTCAGCCGGGGTTGCAGTTGAAAGCCCTCTTTCAGCAAATGGAAATAGAACGGTGTCGAATTCTGGATTGTTTTATTAAATTCGCCGCCATGGTCGCTACGTGAGTCTCCGAAAGCGGCTCCGCCCACGAATCCCAATGTCACGTCTTGAAGACTGATGTTTGTAGTAATAACACCAGCGGCTAACGCGTATGGTGCATATTTCAAGCCTGCCGCTCCAATTGCTTTCGTGCGTGAGCGAGCCACATACGATTTCTTCTCGTAATCTTGCGTAACCATCCGCGTGCCGAGCGGCACAGGTTGCGCATCGGAGTCAGTGAACTCGAAGAAGCAGTTTGTTCCATCAAAGTAATAATCCCATCCCGGGAACAGGATCGTGTGGTCGGGACGGGTCATTTTCTGAACGTACTCCCAGGCACCAAGAGGGCCTTTGAAGCAGGCGTAGTCGTCATCGTTGTAAAAGTTGACGCGCCGAGTGGCACCGTTGGTAAAGCAGTTATTGTAGCCGCCTAGCGCGTTGGCATTGGGTGTACTCGCCCCGCCTGATGCCAGATAGCCGTAAATTAAATTTGTGTTCACGCCGTCGAATGCTTCTGCGGGAAGAGTCACTTTCGATAAAACAAGATTGTCTACCTGCGCACCAAGTTCGATTGCCGCTGAGCCGATAACGCCGCCTTCGCTCAGAGCGAACATATTCAGTGTATAATTGGTGAAGCGATCGTGCAGGTCGTCAATGTAATTTTTGAGGGCGGCCGCGCTCTGCCACGAGACATATTCGCCTTTGTTGTAATTTAGATTTATTTGATTGGTGGAAACTGGGAACAGCTGCCATATGCCACGCCCGCCGAGGTGTATCACGCACCCGAATCACACGGCGCCCAGCCTGCAGGTTGGGCTTGAAGTCAGACCGCCGTTGGCGGTAAAAGAGAATCACCCCAAGAAAAATGGGAGGGAGAAAGTGGCGCTCCGGCGTCCTTTCTCCTTTCCAAAACTCTCGGGGAGCAGCGCAATGACGGTCAACCAAACCGTCCAGCCGACCCAAAAAGTCACCGCTTATTTTCGGCGGTCAGTGGTTTGAAAATGGGGACAAGTTCACTATCTTCGAAGTCTGCGGCTTTGGGCCGGGCAAAATAATAATCAACTGTGGAGAGTTGTGGTCTCTCGGCTTCGAAAAAGCGCGCTATTCGAACGGAAAGATTTGTCTGCGGTGGCGGAGTTTGGCCGGGATAGTATACCTGATAGTTAAGAGGGTAGCCATTGGTCGGCCACAAAACAGACAATAGCCTTAGCCCGAATAGGTTTGAACTATTGTTGGAAATGAGGCCTGGATGGGGATCGCAATCGCTTTCGATCCCATATCCAGATAAATTCCGAGAGAGTATCCATCGAGACGCGTCTGGAAAAAGCTGCGACGGAATGGTATTGGTTCGAGAGGAGCCGACGAAATCGTGGGTCGAGAAAAAGCTGCTCGACTGCCCGCCGTTGAGCGAGCCGACATCCCAGTTAAGCAAATAATAAGAGTCATATGCGGCAGCCGAAGTCATTTGCCCGTCGGAGTTTACATTTGTGGGCGCGTAAACCAAATTGGCATAAGCGTAGTTTTGTTCGAATGGATGGAATGCATCGAAGCTCAGTCGGGTGTGCGGAAAGGGCCCGTATATAGGATCATAATAATGATCTAGGTAATGGAATCCGGCAAAAACGTAATTCTCATTGGCAAGTTCAAACGTTGCATGATTCATATAGGATGAAGCGGCAGACCTCCCGATCAAATTAAAGGGCCAAGTTTGTCCATAGCAGCTCTCGGTGCCTCCAGTTGCCCTAAGTTGAAATTCTACATTTTCTTGAATTTGCCTGCGCCCGTCCAAAAAAGGTATAGCTCCGCTCTGACATTGTTGCAGGGCGTCAGTTGCTAGTATCTCAAAGGAGAACCCTCGATACACAACAATTCCTAACTTCTTGCCGTCTGCGCAAACTCCCTGCAGGGTAAAAGAGTAATTGCCATACAGGGGAGCGGCTGAAACAGGGATTTGATATACGCCATTTACCAAATTAGTAACCGCTATATCGAACAAATTTGTTGCCGGAGTTTGTAAAAAAGTAAGGGGTTCTTCCACTGAATAGTTTGCTGTGAATAGTGTCGGATAGGGTGCGAGGATGTCCCACCAATTTGTCATCTGGGAAACCCATAAACGAAGCGTTTTGACTTGCTCCGGTAAGGCTGAGATTGCCAAGAATAGGCGCCCTTGTGGCCCGCGTACAACAACAGCTGATATGCTGTTATCATAGCTATCCTCATCCGGGTAATACCAGGGATAAGATCCAACATTTACACCGTAGGTATACCATATATCGGGATAATTATAAATGTGGTATTTATATGCGGCAACGGACTCCGACCAATCGGAGTCTCCCCCGGAATATTGAGCCATAACGCTATAGGTTGGGCCGTCATAGTCTGCGGGAGTTCCATCGGGAGGAACTGCTCCCGTCGGCATGGTGTCGGTGAAAGTAGTTATTCCGCTGAAGCTAAAATAGTTGGTCTGATCGAGTGCCGGAATGACACGGCGTACTACATAATTGGTAACGCTTCCGGAATTTGGATTCCATGCGACATTCGGCCCGCTAACGGAACTATAATAATTGACTATCAACCCAGATGGCGCAGGTGGTGTATTAAAATGTTCTGGATCAGTTCCATTTTGAAATTCTTGTAAATTTGACCATCCGTCGCCATCGGGGTCGCCGTACGGGTCAAAAATGTTCGAGCCGAAGTGGACAAACTGCCACCAATCAAGAGAGCCGGTGGCGTAGGTATCTGGATTCTGCGGGTCTGTTTTGCTCACAAGGGCCTCGAAAGCGTTCGGCAAGCCATCGCTATCGTCATCCCTGGGGCCTCCAAGAGCAAAAAGTGCGGTTACTCCCGGCAGATTAGTAATGGTGTACGTGTTGCACGCGTAACCCTGTCCCAGCCAGGCCCATTGCGCGTTCGTGATGCTATTTCCGATGAGCCCATCCGCGCCATACACGTCATATAGAATACCCGGCGATCCTCCCCCGATTTTGAAGGTCAGGTTCATCGTCCCATTATTCGTCAACTTTGCTGTGACGTTCGTGAGCCAAACGCTGCTGTTGGTTACGCAGTTGGTTGCAAAGCTAACGAGGTGGACGTAGCCAGTTCCCATGATGGCCCGGAAGCCGGGCGCGGGAACGGGCGGGTCATAAGGGGCGGAGGCCATATTCGCCAGGTTTAGGGGGTTCGCCCAATATTCGATGGAGACGCCGAAAAAGAGATTTGATATGGCATCAGGAGTGAGAATATACGCGTACGTCGCGAGGTCATCGAACATGCCGTGGGCCTGATCGGTGCCGTTGGTGGCGCTGCCGATATAGAACCCGTTGGTGAGAATGCTCGGACCTGGCCAGACGGTGAGACCGGGTGCGTTGGTTGCCAACGTGCGTCCAGGTACAGCGCCGTGTTCGTTGGCGAATACGTGAGCACGAGCAAGTGCCAATAGTTCGTGGTCCAGCTTATCGGTGCGGACAGATATATGGCTTGCGAACCGTTGTTGGTTTGAGCGGAGAAATAGACGTTTCCACCCCAGGGATCGGTATACATACTCCACCAGCCGAAAGATGCGTTGGTAGTGTAAGCGCCCACATCGATGAAGCGGCCCCACACGCCGGGGCCGGTGCCTCCAACATTGGTGCTGGACCATATCGGCGCGAACCAGAACAGCAAACTGCCCGAGTTGACTGTGAGATTTGTGGTTCCATCGTTCTCGTTCACCTTGAACTTCAGCCAGGCGGCGTTGGTGCCATTCACCACGAGCGCCGTGCCATCGCCCAATTCGGATGAAAACAGGTTGGTATGCGAAATCGGTTTGTAGCCCAAATCGTTCGACCAGCCGTCCACGTCGCTGAAGGTCCAGAAGCAGAGCGGCGAGAAGGGGTTGCCCGGAGGAGTTTCCTGCGCCATTCCGGGGCGGGCATTCCATACTCCAAGACACGTGAGCAGAATTGTTAAAATCACTTTGTGAATTTTCATAGTCTGACTTTCCCGAGTCAAAGGTCTGCCGTTGGTTTAATGCCTGCCTTTCACTTATTCTTTTAAACGCACCTTGCGCGCCTGCCAAGAACTTTCGACATCGAACTTTTCAATACTTACATTGAGCCAGCCGAAACGGTAGGGTTGCTATTCTTGCGTTCTCCTTAACCACTTTTCCAAGGGCGCGCAGAGGTTCGGGTGTCTGCATGTGAAATGGCCTGAAGGCCCGAACCGTGGAAAAAGAACTGCCCATGGTCGCAAATGGGGTTGGAGCGTGCCGTTGTCGCTTCCCGGGAAGGGGTGGCCTTGATACTTGGGGCGTTCTCCCAAGCTGGTATTGGGAGAGCCTATGGGTCCCCTCGACGACAGACCGAAAGGCAATGAGGCGGTGCTAATCCACTACAGCTAGATCCATGTCGCGGGTGTAGTAGAGGATACGGCCGCAATTGCTGCACACGACTAATTCCTTGTCCGCCTGGCATTGCACGAGTAGTTGCGGTTGCAGCTTCATATGGCAACCGCCGCAGACGCCGCGTTGGACGCCGACGACCACGTGCTCGCCTTTGCTTTTCATCAAGCGTTCGTACTTGCCGCGGGCGGTGGACTCAACGGCATCGGCCAGAGCTTCACGATTGGAGCTGAGTTCGGCCAGTTCCTTCCGGAGATTCTCTTCACGCTTGCCCAGTTGGGTGATCTGGTCGTCCACCAGTTTGCGCGCCTCGTTCGCGGCCTGGGTGGCGCGCACGATTTCCTTTTGGGCAAGTTCGCCTTGTTCCATCAAACCGATTTCCTCATCTTCGATTTTGAAGATGGCGTTTTTGCAGCCATCGATCTCGTGGGCGAGCGCGCGGTATTCCTCGTTCTTGCGCGTTTGAAGCTGCTGATTGGCGTACTTGGCAATCAAATCCTTCTTGGTCTGGACGTCCAGTTCGAGATTTTTGCGGGCGGATTCGATTTCCTTCGCCTTGAGTCTCGCGCGTTCCATGCCGGCCTGGGTATTGGCGGCCTTCTCCCTGAGCGTCTGCCGTTCAGGCTCGATGTGTGCCAGCTCACTTTGAACCCGGCGAATCTTCTGGTCGCGATCCTGCAAAATCAGCAGCTTTTCAATCGTTTCAAACATAGCGGCAAATCAAATGACCTCTAAAGCGTATCTGCACGCGCAAGGCGAGTCAACGCAATGTGACGTGATTTCCTTGCGAAAACATGTTTAAACGTCCGCGGAGGGAACGCATCTGGCCGACAAAATTTGTCGGACGGCCCAAGTCGGGCAACTGAAAGAAGCGAGTGAATACTGAATTAATTACCGAAGCCGCACGTGCGACGCTCGCGGGCATCATAATGTCGGGCGGCGTGCAGGGCTACTTCGCCTTTCTTCGCGGGCAGCGGGTGACGTATTGGGGGCGGCGGGTTGACCAACACACGGAATGGTTTTCTGGAGCCGGGCCAAACAAGAGCTAGTTCCTCGCCGCCGGAAACTACTCAACCCGGACGCCAAGAATGGCGCTCAGTGCGCTGCCGAGTTCCCGCTCCGGTTCTTCCACAAAAGACTTCCAACGCGCGCCGACATATCCATCCGGTCGCACGAGAACGGCGCCCCCGGGATCAATGCGGTAGGCGGCAAAGAATTCGGTGGCGTTTTCCGGGACGGAAACGCAGTGTACGCCGAGCTCATCCGCTGCTTCAGGCCAGCCGGTTTTCGTCGAACCGCTCACGAGGCAGAATCCCTGACCGAACCAATCGAGCGTCGAGACTGCCTTGCCATGAATCGGTGTGATCCATACGTGCGGGGCCCGAGCGCCGGGCCGGGCATCGGGCTGGTAATCATTGATGGGATCGGCGGGCGGAGCCGTGTGGGTGCCGTCGGGGACGAACGCGCCCGCTTCGTACGCGACGCCCAAATCCTGTCCCAGTCCCGAGCCGGCGCGCCGGCTCTGGCCGACGAGTTTTTTTACCGTATCCCACTGGCCCGAAAGACCGGCGGTGACGATCTCGTAGATCTCGCCCGCGTTGCTATTCGTGCTCTGCATGATTCGCAGAGCGACGCCGTGCCGCTCCTGGTCGTAAGTGTCGAGCAACGATTCGGCGGCTTTTCCCTGGAGGACAAGTGCCAGTTTCCACGCGAGGTTGTGCGCCGATTGAAGTCCGGTGTTCAGGCCCAAGCCACCGGCGGGAGACATTCGGGCTGCGGCATCACCGACGAGCAGGATTCTTCCGATGCGAAATTGTTTGGCGACTTTCGGGCTCATCACCCACGGGCTGAGGCTGAGGACTTCGACCGGTTCATCGGGCATGCCGGAGGCGCGACGGATAATTTCCGCGAGGCGTTCCTTCGGGAAATCCTCGACCTTTTCGCCGGGCTTCAACATGTGATGCATGAGCCACACATCCTTGCCGTCCACGGCGACGAACGCTTCGAACATCTGCTCGGACAAAACGTTGAAGAGCACTGCGGGACGGTCGCGCAAGTGCGGTCCATAATTCGCGCGGAACATGGTGTTGATAAAGTGGCCCATGTCGCCAGGACCATCGGTTTCGATCCGAAGTTGATGGCGCACTTCGCTGCCGGCGCCGTCGGCCGCCACGAGCCAGGGTGCGGTGAATTTCTCTCCAGACTTTAAGGTCACTGCAACGCCGCTCTCCGAATTCTCGATGCGGGTGACTTCGGAATTAAAGCGAAGTTCGACGAGCGGCTCATTTTTCAAGGCGTCGCAGAGCACCTTTTCCGTCCAGGTTTGCGGGCAATGCGTGGCCGTGCAGGGCGTCAGCGAACTGTGATACTCGACCAACGGGACGCGGCCGAGCTCCTCGCCGATAAGTGATTTTGCCCAGTTTGCGAGGAAACGGCCTTCGCTGGAGAGGGAGCCCTTTTTAATTTCCTCCAGCAGACCCATCTGCCGATAAATTTCGGCGGTCCGGCGCGATACACCCATGGCTTTCGGATGCGTGGAAATTCCCGGTTTGCGCTCGAAGACCACGCAACTGACGCCCTGCCGCGCCAGCAAGAGGGCCGTCATCATGCCGCAAGGCCCGCCGCCAACAATGCCAACTTGAGGAAATTTTTGGTCCGACATGCGGGACAGATTATGAGTTTGGAATTAGTTGGAAATCTCAAAGCGACTAATGCGAGAAAAAATAGCAATCCGCAAGCCGGGGCGGATTTCGGCGAATTCAAATTGGAGCCCGTGATGAGTCGTTGTGCTTGAAAAATCCTTCCGCGACTGCCGAAATAAGCGAGATTTGATGTGTTTTTAGCGGCATAGACTCTTGAAATGATTTTTGGCGGGAGTATGGTCGGAGCTGTTGGCGTCCCGCCACGGGCCAGACAGCATGGCCGGGTTGGGGCGGTGATCTTTGACATAAGATTGGTTTTAAGCAGCCGTAGAGTGGTGCGGCGGAACTCTATTGCAACTGCTCGAGCTGCGACCGGTGGCGCCGCAGCGCAACGACTTTACGGACGACCCCACCGGCCGGTTTAAGGTCAACCAGCTCGTCGCGGGAAGGGCGTTATTATCGCGAATATCTCGGGGTTCGAGTGCACGTCGGTGCAACTGTAAATTTTACCAAACGATAAAAACCAACCACACAGCGAGGTGCTTAAACCAGACAACGATTGAGTGCAAAATTTTGCTTCAATTCTCGCCCTCTTTCTTAGCGATTGCAGATTCGCCATCCCTGAGTTACTAAGGCCCCATGCGATTTATTGGAAGCGTCATCGAAAAGCTGCAGCGCCATCCCAAAAGGATTGTCTTTCCCGAGGGCACGGAGCCGCGCGTGCTTCAAGCCGCCCGGCAGTTTTACTCGCTCCGGCTGGGCGTACCCATTCTGCTGGGTGATCGCGACCGCGTGAAGGAAGTGGCGGATTCCATTGACATTTCACTCGATGGCATTCGCGTGATTAATCCCGCCGAAAGCGAGGAACTCGACAATTTTGCGCGCCGTTTCAAGATGCTGCGCCACTACAAAGGCATGCGCGGTCTCGAAGCCCGTGAAGCGGTGCTCCAGCCCAATTACTTTGGCGCGATGATGCTCGCGATGCATCAGGCAGATGGCTTCGTGTCCGGCGCGAATCAGATCACCGCCAGTGTGTTGCGGCCGTTGTTTCAAACCATCAAACCCGCGCCCAAGACGAACACGATTTCCAGTTGTCTCGTGATGGAGGTTCCGGATTCGCAATTTGGCGAACAGGGGGTGCTCTTTATGGCCGACTGCGGGGTGATTGAGGAGCCGACGGTCGAGCAACTCGCGGATATCGCTGTTTCCACGGCGCAACTCTGCCGCCATCTGCTGGGAGTGCGTCCGCGTGTCGCGATGCTTTCGTTTTCGACTCACGGAAGTTCGAGTCACGGCTCCGCTGGCAAGGTGCAAGCTGCCACCGCTCTGGCGCGGCAAAAGGCGAGCGCGCAAAAAGTTGAAGCCGACTTCGAGGGTGAAATCCAGGCGGATGCGGCCATCGTTCCCGAGATGGCTGCCCGCAAGATTCCCGACGCGAAAGTGGCGGGAAACGCGAACGTTCTCGTCTTTCCCGGCCTCAACTCCGGCAATATCGCGAGCAAACTGATCCGCCATATTGCCCGGGCGAACGCTTACGGTCAGATCATACTCGGCCTGGATCGTCCCGCCGCGGACGTGACGCGCGGTTCCACGGCGCACGATATCCTTGGGGTGGCCGCGATCGTCGGTGTTCAGTCGGTGGACTATCAGAAGCTCTATCCTGGAGCTGGCGGAAAGCTGCCTGGTGAGATCAAAAAATGAGCGCGTTGATCCCTCATCCTGAGAATGTAGTTTAGTGGGAATGCGACCGTATTTGGAAGCTACAGGTTCGGCTGCGAACGAAATGGTTTTTGTGGTAAGTTGGTTGAATCTGAATTTCATGAAATGCCGATTGCCAGATCCTCTCTCCATGCATGGCCGCCCGCTCGGTATCTTGGTTTTCGTTTCCGTGTTGCTCGTGATGGCGTTGCCCGTGGCCGCCAGGACGAACAGCCTGCCCAAGCTGAGCATCGAAGAGACGCCGTTGACTCGCGAGGTGAAAGCGGCCACGAGCTACGCGCCGATGATCAAAAAAGTCGCTCCCAGCGTCGTGAACATTTACTCCACTGTCTCCGTGCGAGACCGTGGAAATCCATTGCTCAACGATCCAGTCCTGCGCCGATACCTCGGTGAAGGTGACGATGACTCCGCCCGCCCGCGGCGCCATCGTGAACAAAGTTTGGGCTCGGGCGTTATTGTTTCGTCGGACGGCTATATCCTGACCGCGAATCATGTCGTCGAGGGCGCGGAGAAGGTGAGGGTCGCGCTCGCGTCAGGCGAAAAGGAATTTGACGCGCAAATCGTTGGCACCGATCCGCCGACCGATACGGCCGTGTTAAAGGTGGACGGCAAAGATTTGCCTGCCGAGACACTGGGGGACAGCGACAATGTCGAGGTTGGCGATACGGTAATCGCGATCGGTAATCCATTTGCCGTCGGGCAAACGGTGACGATGGGCATTGTGAGCGGACTGGGGCGCGGAGGTTTCGGCATTAATGCTTACGAGGATTTTATTCAGACGGATGCCGCGATCAACACGGGCAATTCCGGTGGCGCGCTGGTTGACGCGCAGGGGCGTTTGGTGGGTATTAACACATGGATCATCAGCAGCAGCGGCGGCTCGCAGGGGCTCGGCTTTGCGGTGCCGATCAACCTCGCGCGTTACGTGATGGAACGTTTGATCACCGAAGGCAAGGTGCGGCGTTCCTATCTTGGCCTGCACCTCCAATCGGAGCTTTCGCCGGACCTGGCGCAGCAATTCAAGTTGCCCAATCTTAACGGCGCGTTGGTTACTCGTATCGAACCTGAATCGCCAGGCGCGCGGGCGGGATTCAAGGAAGGGGATTTCGTGGTTCAGTTCAATGGGAAGAAAGTCGCGAGCATGGAACAGTTTCGTCTGCTCGTTTCCAAGTCCATCCCGGGCAACAAAGTTTCGGTGAAGGTGTTTCGCGATGGCGCGGAAAAAACCCTCGCCGCCACGCCGGCGGAAATGCCTGAAGAACAACTCGCGCGTGGTGGGCGCGCGCAGCCAGGCAACCGTGTCCAGCCGGGCTTGGATGCGCTGGATGGGGTCGAAGTTGCGGACATTGACGCGAATACACGGCGTGATCGCAACCTGCCCGCGGATTTGCAGGGCGTGTTGGTGTCCAGTGTGGATCAGGATTCCAACGCTTACGAAGACGGACTGCGGTCCGGTGATGTCATCATGGAAATCGATCGTCACGCGGTTGAAAACGCGGATGAAGCGGTCGCCTTGAGTGAGAAGGCGCAGGGCAATCACATATTGTTGCGAGTCTGGCAGCGTTCCGGTGGCGGGAAAAATGGTCGCACGCTGTATCTTTCGGTGGACAACCTTAAGCGCAAATAGCTCGCAGAATATTCTTTGCAATGAACCGCGGGCAATCGGAAGCCGGATGTTTTGACAAACGCGTCGTCGAGGGCATCTTGTCGGGAGGTTTATCACCACTAGTGCGGTGATACGCCATTTAGGCTATGCCGGTTCAATACAAAGATTATTACAAATCGCTGGGCGTGGCGCGCACCGCCAGTGACGCCGAGATCAAGAAGGCGTTTCGCAAGCTCGCGCGCGAATTTCATCCAGACGTCGCCAAGAATAAAAAGCAGGCGGAGGAAAAATTCAAAGAGATCAACGAGGCTTACGAAGTTCTCGGAGATGCGGCGAAGCGAAAGAAATACGACGAATTGGGCGCCAACTGGAGCTCCGGCTCGGAATTTCGCACGCCACCGGGTTGGGAATCCTCCGGGCATGGCGGTGGCCGTGGGCCGACCCAGGAATTTCATTTCGGCGGAACCGGGTTTAGTGATTTCTTCGAGCAGATGTTTGGTTCGGCCGGCGCGCGCGGCGGCGGCTTTGGCCGGCGCGGGGGCTTTGCTGAGGAAAGTTTTGCCGAACGCGGTCAGGACATCGAGGGTGACATCATGGTTACGCTTGAGGAAGCGACAACGGGTTCGGTGCGCGCCGTTTCGGTGCGACGCTCGGTCCCCTGTGAAACCTGCGGTGGTACCGGACAAAAGGGACGCACTGCCTGCAACGTGTGCGGTGGTACCGGACAGGTCGCCAAAAATGAAACTTACCAGGTCAAGATTCCGGCGGGCGTCGCTGAAGGCCAGCGCCTGCGTATTGCTGGGCGCGGGGAAGCCGGAGTAGGCGGCGGGGCGTCGGGTGATCTTTATTTGCGCGTACGAATGGCCCGTCATCCGGATTTTCGCGTTGAAGAACATAATTTGATTTACGAGGCGGAACTCGCGCCGTGGGAAGCGGTGCTCGGGGCCAATATTTCCGTTCCCACGCTCAATGGCCGGGTGAATATCAAGATTCCGCCCGGCACCCAAACCGGACAGAAATTGCGAGTGCGGGAACGCGGGCTGCCGCAACGCGGTGGCAAGAACGGCGACCTGATCGTGGTGACCAAGGTGGAAGTGCCCGCACAGGTAAGTGACGCTGAGCGAAAACTTTGGGAGCAACTGGCGAAGGAATCCCGTTTCAACCCTCGCGAATAATTCGCCGGTCACTTCGCGCCGACCTGTTCCGCATTTTCCGGGTCAATAAGCCGCAGGGCCAACCCTGCTCCTGCCTGAACGGACGGCTCCGGGTCTTGCAGCAACGGAATCAATGCGGGCGATGCTGAATCGGCTGCCGTTCGGTATCGCCCCAACGCCACCGCTGCCGCCCGACGAACTGTCGAATCATTATCTTTCAGCGTCTCGACCAATGCGGGAAGTGTCATCTCAGGTGAGATCATAAAGTCGCCAAGAGCGGCTGCCGCCGCCGCGCGAACTTGGGGATTAACGTCTTTCAAGCAGCGGATCAATGACGGCAACGCGGCGTTCGCACCCACATTGATGGCTTGCGCTTCTTCCGTGGTGCGACCGCCAGCCATCGCGACTTGAATGGGCGAAACGCATTCGCCCAATGCCATGGCAGCGGCAGCGCGATTCTCCGCCTGACTATCGCTTAATGCTTGCGTCAAGGGCGTCATGCCCGCCGACCCAATCGCACCCAACGCCAGCGCCGCGCCTTTCCGGGTTTCATCCTTTCGCAGCGCCGACATCAAGAGAGCTACCGCTGATTTCGCCTCCGGACCCAAAGCACGAAGCCCTCCGAGCGCCCTGCGGCGTTGTTTCTCCGCTGGAACATATTCGCCATGACGGATGTCGAAGTCTTCCGCGAGCTCGATTAACGCCCGCTTTGAATTTGAGTCGGTGGCTTCGAGCATCTCGACGAGAAAAGGCAGGGCAGGTTTTCCCATGGCACGCACGGCTTCGTCGGTCTGCCATGCCGGGGTGGAATTGTCGTAACTGATGAGCCAATCTTTTAGCTTCACTCCACGGTAGGAGGGTTCGCGCCAGCGAAAGATGGAAAGCAAAGTGCCGGCGACCAACAGGGCCGCAAGGACGAGAACCGGAATCGCCAGGCGTTTCGACACGGCAAATTGTCGTCCGAGTTGCGAAATCCCGCCAGCCGAAACGAACGAAAAACTTTCAGATGGATGTTAGTTTTTTCCGGCGCGCAATTTGAGGCGGGAAAATTCCTCCAGGCAAACGGCCCGATCCATCTCAAGATAATGCTGGGGAAGGTAACGCCGGTCGGAGCAAGCCAGCACCGCAGCCAGTTCCTGCAGCGCCAATAAATTTGGGTCGAGCGGATCTATGAAGGAGCTCACAGCCTCTTCCAAATCCTCACGGCGGATGTCGGTGTCCCGTTTCGCCAAAACCGCCCGCTCCTTGGCGCGAATGAGAATTGATTCCACATCGCTGCCAGTCAGCGGGTGGCTGCCAAGATTCTCCCGAATGTAGGCGAGCATCGCGTCATTAAGCCCAATTTTCTTAACGCGGGCCACGGTGGAAAATAGTTCGGTCACGTCATCTGGTCCTTGCGCTGGAAACAAGGGAATGCAAAGGCCAAACCGCCCCTGGCGCTTCATGTCGATCGCGAGCAAATCCGGGCGGGAGGTCATCGCCACCCAAAGCTCGCGTCCGCGCAATGTGGAGTCACCGATATGGGCTGCGAACGCTGCGAATACCCGGCCGGAGACTCCGCTATCGCCATCCGCTTCGCGTGTGCCGAAGACAGCGTCTGCTTCATCCACGACCACAATTACCGGTCCGAGGGCGCGAATGGTCATGAGGATGCGAGCCTGCTGCTGCTCGGTATCCCCGACCCATTTCGAACGAAACTCGCCCATCTCCATGACTGGCAGGCCACATTCACTGGCGAAGCAATCTATGAGGAACGACTTGCCCACGCCCACCCGGCCCGGCACAAGGACACCGCGTTCGATAACATCCGTTTTTCCATTTTTGAATAGCCAAGCCAGCTCGCGAAGTTTCTTTTTCGCGGCGGTATGAGTCGCGACAACGTCAAGGTTCACACCCGGCTTGGGATCCTTGAATCGCACCAGACCCTGGCAGTATTCTTCGATTAGACGTTTTTTGCTGGCGGTGACATGTTCGTGAGTCACGCGCGTGCCATTGCGAATTGCCTCGGCCAGAAAGTGTCGAATGCGCAGCAGATTCAGTCCGGACGTTCTCGCCGCGAGTTCTTCCGCGGTAAAGTCGCTCCACTCGGCGATTGCCTTGCCACCGGCCATTTCCTCCGCCCAGCCCGATTGCAAAAATCGGAGACGGTCGTCGGCGTCCGGCAGGTCGATTCTTACTTGGGCCACGTGCGGATTCTGCAGGAGGCCGGCACTGAGCTTGTCGGCCGTCTCGGTCACGAGCACCACCCCGATATCCAGGCGCGCGAGTTCCGGCGCGGCGGCCCACTTGAGGAACGTCACCAGGTTCATCCGTTCCTCCATGCTGGCACTGGCTTCGTCGCACGCGGGAATCAGCTTCTCTGGAAAGTCAATAAAGAGGGTGATGCCACGCCACTTTTCCTGCTCTTCGGCGACCCGCAAAAAAAATCGGCGCAACAATGGTGCAAGGCGAATCAAATCGCGTGGCGGACCGGAGACGCGGTAATTTGTGTTCTCCACGCTGTCATAGATTTCCAGCCACTCAAAAAACCGCTTCTGCATTTCGCTCGTGCCAAACGTAAGGCCGTCGCTGATGTCGTAGAACAACAAGCATGCACGCTCCGGGAAAAGCCGGCGCACCAGAAAAGTCTTGAGGGAAACGTAATTGATGCGCGAGTCATCCTGAACCGGAAATAAATCGAAGATATTTCCGTGCAGCACAACGAGCGAATAGGTGCCGCTATTCCAACGCCGCGCCAGTTCCAGCGCCCAGCCTTTCAATGGCAGGCGGGCACGGGCGATTGGGCTGGCGGCGGAGGTGGGGCTTCCGGGGGATTCCGTTTTCATCGCCGTTTCTGATCCTGTCGCTGCTGATATAATTTTTTATAGCCGACGCCGGCGATAACCGGCGGGGTGTTTGACATTTCCGGTGGAGAGTTGGTCACCGCCTTTGCATCAGCCTGGTATCCCACGCGCAAATCTGTGGCGGGCATGTCACCAACCAGATCCTTAAATTCATCCATCTCCGACAGCCATTTATTCGTTTGATCCAAATGTTCCACGGTGGCATCGATGCGCGCGGTGAGTGTCTCGGCATTCTTTGTGGCAACGGCATCGGCGCGAATGAGCTTGATCTGCTGTTCAAGGCGATCCTGTTCAGAGACGACCAGAGCCAGATTGGCGTCGGCTTGTTCGCTGCGTTGCTGGCGCTTGCGCAATACTTCCAGACGTTCGAGGCGCGAACTCATGTAACGCTGTTTGGTTTCAATCGCGCTGCTGTGGCCGGCTTTCTTTAACTCATCCAGTTCGCTGTCCAGGCGTTTCGCTTCCGCCTCCGCTTCCCTGAGAACCGTGGGAAGATTCTCACTGCGTTCGGTTTCCTGAAATCGTTGCAGCGTTTCCTCGATGCCAAGCAGGCGCAAAAAGGTCCACATCAATTCGTCGAGCTTGCGCAGGCGGGGATCGGACGATGGATCGGAAGCGGCAAGCGGGCTGTCGCCACTGGCGGTTTCAATGTCCTGACAAACCCCAGCCAGGCGGCTGTAGCGTTCGCGGCGTTCCGGTGAAAGCGAGGCGATCAATTCGTCGCGGCGTCGAATGAAGGCGGCCACTTTTTGTGCCTCCTCGCCACTTCTGGCGGCATGATATCGCCGATCCACCCAGTTGCGAAAGAAGGGCATGTCCGGCAAATAAATCCAACCCAGCGCGTAGCAAGTGGCACCGGCGATCAATGGGAGAATCATGCCGGTGGCGAAGCCCGCGCCGAGCGTCAGCAAGCCCAACGCCGCATGTTGCGGGCTGGTCATAAACTCCCGTAAATAATTGCGCGGTTTCTCGTCCATGTCTTGGGACGCCTGAAATGTATCGGAAGCCTGCTTCCGGCAACATCTCAAAATGGCGGCCAGCGTTAAGCTTTCGCCCCTTGGGGCGCCGGGGCTTCTTCCTCCAGCCGCCGCAGCAGGGTCTGGCAGAAATCGGTGAACCAGGGTTTGCGCCGGCTCACTTCCGGCGGCTCGGCCGGGCGGGGGACTCTCATGATGTCCACAAGCCGACCGGGGTTGGGCGCCATCAGGAACACACGGTCACCGAGGTAAACGGCTTCCTCCACCGAGTGCGTCACGAGAAACACAGTGCTTTGTTGTTCGTTCCAGAGTTGAATTAAGAGCTCCTGCATGCGCAAGCGAATCCGCGGATCCAAAGCGCCAAAGGGTTCGTCCATTAGCAAAATTCGCGGTTGCAACACCAGCGTCGCCGCGATGGCCACTCGCTGTTGCATCCCCCCTGATAACTCCGAGGGATATTTTCTCTCCGAACCTTCCAGGCCCACCTTCTTGATCCATTCGCACGCCTTGTCGTTTCGCTCGGACCGGGATACGCCGCGCAATCGCAAGCCAAACGCGATGTTGTCCACCACAGTTAAATGAGGTAACAGGGAGTACTTTTGATCCACGAGTCCGCGATCGGGGCCCGGCTCTTGAATTGGGTTGCCTAGAACAAGTGCCTGGCCGCTGGTTGCCGGGTAGTGCGGTTTCAAGCCGGCGATGATTCGCAGAACCGTCGATTTTCCGCAGCCGGAGGGACCAACGACGGTGATCAATTCGCCAACGTGCGGCAGATCCTCAATGGTGAAATTGATGTCCTGCAAGGCAACCTTGGCGTCAGCCCCAGTGCCGAAGGTCTTGCAGACATTCTTGAAGGTCACCACATCCGGGCGGCCGATAAGTTTGGGTTCAGCGGGGGCCGTCAACAGTTCCGGCGACTTGGACTTCGTCCCGGTTGATTCGGTTTTCGGAGCATTGTCTGGTGTCACGAGGCTTTCCTTCGATAGGGAAACAGGAGGTTGCCACCGAGGCGCCATAGCTGGTCGCAGGCCACGGCAATCAAAACGATCACGATAATGATCGCAAAAACGGAGGCGGTCTGGCTGCGGCGATTGGAGACATCGATCAAGCCGCCCAGCCCATACTGAGGACGCACCACGACTTCGGCCATGATGATCCAGCCCCAGCCGACGCCGTAGACTCCGCGCAAATGATCCCAGATGTTCGCCTGTGCAACTGGGAAAAGCACATGGCGCACAAGTTGCCACTGGGTGGCGCCCTTGGTCACTGCCACATCGAGGAAGGCGGAAGGCACATCCGCAATGTCCTTGATAACGAGCGGCAGCAGGGCGACAAAACAGCCGATAAACAGGAAACCAATCTTTTGCGTCTCGCCCACGCCAAACCAGGTCATGCTTAACGGGATGAAGACGACGATGGGCACATAAGCCCCCGCCAATGACAGCGGACGAAAGAAGGCGGCCACCGCAGGAAAAGTTGCCATATACAGACCGAGCGGCACCGCCACGATTGCCGCCAGGGCGAAGCCGGTGGTCACACGCAAACAGGAGTAGCAGGCGCTGCGAACCAATCCTTGCTCCATGTGCAGGGGCGCAAATGCACGCAGCACTTCCATGGGGCTCGGCAGGATGAGCGGCTTGAGGATGCGCTGCTCCAGCGAGCCGCTCGTCAGAAACCACCAGGCCGCCAGTACCACGCATAACATCAATGCCGTGAGTCCAATCGCTTTTGCATAAGCCAAATCGGCCCGGACGCGAGCTCCAGTCAGGCGTACTATCAAAGTCAGCAGCCCGACAAAGCAGACCGCGAATATCAAAAAATAGAATAGGAATGAAAAATCACTCATCACGGGCAGGGGGGAACAGGATTTTCATCATTACCAACACCGAAACATTTCGGCACCGGTCGGCCCCGACGTGTGAAGCCGACCGGCACTCGTGAAATCCTAGGACGATTCAAGCGGGAATACCTTCACTTCCACCCGGCGATTTTTGCGATTGTTTTCCGGGTTGCTCGGATCGGTGCAATTAGGCAGCGGATTATCCCAACCGTTGCCGATGACCTTGAACTTGTTCGGGTCAAATTTGTATTTCTCGACGATCGCCTTGCGGACGGCGTCAGCGCGATCGTACGAAAGGCTCCGAACCAGATCGGTCGGAACAATGCCGCGCTTGCTGGCGTCGGTGTTGCCTTCGATGACAATGTAGGCGTTGCCGAAGCGACCGGCGAGTTTGCCAATTTCATCGAGCGTGCCGACGATGTTGGTGTCATACTCATTATTAAGCACGGCTTTGTTGGGCTCGAACACAATCATCACGGCCTTGGTCAGAATTTGACCCGTCCCGGCTTCAGCCGTCATTTTCATGACCGCGTCGGGCCTAAACGTGGGCTGCGACAGATCACGGACATCCTTATTTGCCTCCGCCATCCCGGCGAGCACCGACGACGCTTTGACTTTCGCCGCGGGTACGGTGCTGCTGATGGTGCCGAGTGATTTGTAAATAGTGGAAGCGCTGTTCCATACAACTTCAAAGTTCGACGGGTTAAACGGATCGAGGAAGAACTTTGAATTTTCGCGGTAATTGGTCAGGTGCGCGTCACCGGTGGCGATGCCGCCGTCGGTGCCCACCATTTTCTCACAATCTTCCTGGGGAATTTTAAACGCGGCTGAAATCGCCCGCGCGCCGTTCTTCGGATCTTTGCGAATCATGTCCATGCCGGTGAAGATGCCCTGCACCAAGCCCGCCACGACTTCCGGATGATCCCGATAGAAATCGTTGCGCACGGCCCAGACATCGGCGATCAAATGATTCGCCGTGCCGGTGGTCACGACGAGTCTCGTGCCTTTGAGGCCGGATGCATCGGTCACCACATAGATGTCGGGCGACCAGCCGACGAACGCGTCGTAACTTTGGTCCTGCACGAAAATCTTCGCGGCGGAAGGAGCGTCGGCCGCCCAGCGAAAATCAATGTCTCCCGGATCGATGCCGGCATCGATGAGCAGCGACATGATCAGGTAATGGCTCGGTGAATTTTGCGCGAGCACCACCTTTTTCTTTTTGCCGCCATTCATGCGGAGATCGTTGATGCTGTGAATTTCCCCGCGCGCCACGATACCATCGCCACCGGCGGAGAAATCGATCTGCTGGCAAACGACGGGCACGGTGCGCGAATCCTTCGCCAGTTCCGGTGCAAACAACGCGATCATGTCGAGCGTGCCCCACAGAATCTGGCTCTGACCGGATGCGAACAAGTCGCGCGCCTTCACCGGATCATCCACGATGGAGAGACGCACGTAGAAACCATATTTCTTAAAAAACACGCTTTCCTCGTTCGGCTCCATGCCCTGGTTCGCCACGATAATCGGAGCCCAGCCCGGCCAGACATTGATGGGGAAATTCACCACGAGTTTCCCGTTTTTCGTTTCGGTTTTGTAATCGCTGACGCCAGTGACCGCGGGAATCTGCGATCGCTCAACGAGCGTGGCGGCGTTCGTGCCGATGAGCAGCGGCAGGTCGGCCGGCGTGGCTTTGGCCTTCTCGATTTCTTCCTTTACCTTGGCCACGTCGACGGAGACATTCTGCGGGCGACTCTGCGGCGCAATCTTGTCCCACCACCGATACATGCCGAAGCCGACGACGCCCAGGACAAGTAATGTCAGGACTAATTTTCCTCGTGTTGTCATAGAATTGATTGGCTAACCGTATTGCGGGTGCAGTCAAGTTACTGCTCGGGAATTTTCTGACGCTCAGGAGGCGTGGGTGCGGGCGTGCTGGCTGCAGCCGCATCGGGCTGCACCATGCCCATTTTCTTTTTGTATTCCTGAAAAAGCGCGGCGCCGCGCAGTTTGCGGGCCTCCTGTTGACGGGAGATGCCCGAGCCCATTTCCTTGGCCAGGTCGAGCGTGGCGCGCATCTGACCTTCGCCGGCGGCGGCGGACTGGCGTAATTGTTGCATCGATTGACCCATCTCGCCGCCCATCATCCCTTGCAATTCGGTGATGGAACTTTTCATCATGCCCGCCAGGCTATCCAATGAACGGCCGATGGCCACCTTGGCCTTGACGGCTTCGAAGTCGCGCTGGAATTTCTGAATCTGGCGCAGGCTTTCAGCGATGATTTCCGTGTTCTGCTTATAAAGCTGCTCGAGGCTTTCCGCCTGGGCTTTGTTGTCGCTCAAGTCGGCATCGAGGCTGGCGAGTTCCTCCGCGTAATGCGCGCCGTTCGCCTCGTCGTTGGCGCCGGCAGCGGCCTGCAGCAGGCTTTGCAATTCCTCCTTCTGTCGTTCCTGCCGCTTGATCTGATCCTTGATCAGTGCGATTTGGCCGGCGAGCTGCCCGTTGGCAAAATGCGCCTTGTCGGCTTTGAGTTTCGAATCGCGAATGCCGCGCTCGACGACCGCCTGATTGATGGCGTCGGTTTCCGTCGCCTTTTCAGCCATCAGGCCCATCCAAATGAACAACCGTTTGATCGCTCTAAACATAGATGTCTTTCTTCGCTTTTCGTTACCGCTGGTTTACCGAACCGACCCCGCGTAAATCTTCAACTCCAACCCGCTCAACCTACCGTTTTGGTTCCTCTTCTTCGAGCAGGATTTTTTGCTGCACAATGTACTGCAATTGTGTGTCGAGTTGCTTTTCGTCCGCGGCACCCACGACTGTGGCGCCCAATTTCTTCACCCCGTTAAATATCTTGGCGTCCACATCAAACGCTACAAAATGAACCGAGAGCTGTTCGAATTTTTCCTTCGAAGCTCCCTTGAGATCGGCCATCACTTTTTCCGGCGCCGGGCCAGCGGTGTTCATGCCGTCGGTGATCACCAGCACGTGCTTGCGGGACAGCGACGATTTCAGCACCGCGTCATTCGCGGTTTTCAAGGCGTTGCCCAGGGGAGTGTTTCCCGTGGGACTGGAAAAATCGCGCGCAAACTTTTCCAATGCGGCTTCATCCAGCGGACCAAACTTCACCGCCGCGCGTGCGCCATCGCCGTTAAAGACATACAAACCCGCCTCGACTTTCCGCGACGAACCGCTGGCGGAGTTGGTGGTGAACGCCTGAAGCTGTCTGGCGATGGTCTTCAGCGCGCGATTGGCGATCAGGTATTTTGGCGTGCGCTTGCCGCTGGCATCGCGCACGGGATCCTTCATGCTGCCGGAGGTGTCGTAAACGATCGCCACCGCCACGCCGTCTTCGGCGCGAAGGGAAAGGGGGGCGGCACCCTGCAAAAACGCCAGCATGGCAGTCAACACGGTGAACGATGGAATAATTCTCATATCACACCCAAACCTTCGTTGCCAACCCCTGCGAACAGCGCATCGTTAGCAACCACCTAACACCGTGTCAATAAATCCTTTATCCGCGATTTTGCACCTATAAAACCGGTTCCGGATTGTAATGGGTTCGGGGGGGCTTAGCGCTGGACACGCGCACTGCCACCTTCCACGAGGGATTCCACCTCTTTGAGCGAGGCCATGGAAGTGTCGCCCGGAGTGGTCATCGCCAGTGCGCCGTGGGCAGCTCCATACTCGACCGCCTTTTGGGGATCGTTAAAGCGCATCAACCCGTAAATCAATCCGCTCGCAAAACTGTCGCCGCCCCCGACGCGATCGAAGATTTCGAGGTCCTTGCGATTGCGCGCCTCGTAAAATTTTCCGCCCGCCCAGCAGACCGCGCCCCAGTCATTGCGGGACGCCGAGTTCACCACGCGCAACGTGGTGGCGGTCGCTTTGAAATTGGGAAAGGTCTTCACGGCGGTTTCGATCATCTTGTGAAATGCGCCGATCTCGATTTTCGAAATATTTTCATCGACGCCTTCAACTTCGAAGCCGAGGCAAGCCGTAAAGTCTTCCTCATTGCCGATCATCACGTCCACGTGCCGGGCGATTTCGCGGTTGACCTCCTGCGCGCGTGCCTTGCCGCCGATGCTTTTCCACATCGACGCGCGGTAATTCAAATCGTATGAGACGATCGTGCCGTATTTCTTCGCCGCCTGTACCGCCTCGATGACCAGCTTTGGCGTGGTGTCACTGAGCGCCGCAAAAATGCCGCCGGTATGCAACCACCGCACGCCGAGCTTGCCGAAAATATGGTCCCAATCGAAATCGCCGGGCTTGAGTTGGCTGACAGCCGTATGTCCCCGGTCGAAATTCGCCAGCGCCCCGCGCACACCGAAGCCGCGTTCCGCGAAATACAATCCATTGCGGGCGACGCGGCCGAGTCCGTCGTACGGCAGCCATTTGATGAATTGCGTATCGACCCCGCCTTGCAGTACAAAATCCTCGACCAGCCGTCCGATCTCATTATCCACAAACGCGGTGCACACGGCGGTACGCATTCCGAAACAGCGTCGCAACCCGCGCGCCACGTTGTACTCACCGCCGCCTTCCCAGGCTTGAAACTCTCGCGCGGTGCGAATCCGTCCTTCACCGGGATCCAGGCGCAGCATGATTTCGCCGAGCGCGAGGAGGTCGTATTTGCAGGAATCGGACGACTTGATTTCCAAAAGGGCCATAGGGAATATTCAGGTTAAACGTTTCTGTATGGGGCGATTCTGGAAAGAAGGGCGGCGAGACTCAATCAATTTTAGCTCTGCGCCGGATCGCGATGCCATCCGAAGCGGGTGGGTATGACTGCCGCCTCCAATCGCGCGTCCTCGCCTCAATGATGCGGGAGCCGTTGCACCTGTTCGAGGGCGAATGGGATGAGGGCAAGGGTGGTGGCGTCGAACGCGCCGTGGGCGATCACCGCCGGCCAGATGGAATTGTGGAGGATCATGATCACTCCCAGCACCAGCCCAAGAAATCCGGTGAGGCAAACCCCCAGCGGCCCTTGGGGAAGATGGCCCAGGCCAAAGATCACGGCGGCGAGCGCGGCGGCCATCATTTGTCCGGCTCGCGATCCAAACGCCGAGGGCCATACCGCACGTGTGCCCGCCAGGAACGCGGAACGCCACAATTCCTCCCGCAGCCCCGCCAGCACGAAACTCACCAGCGTCAGGCTCAGCAACAGGTAAAGCGGGTTGTGACGCAACGCGTCTACATCCACCAAAGTTTCCACGTCGGGCCGGTTATGCGACACGAAATCCTGCAACGTCCGCGGAGTGAAGACGCCCGCCACCAATAAGCCCACGGCGACAATGATCGCCACGCCGGCAATCGCCATCCGAACACCGACGGAATAGGCGACGCCCAAAAGAATGGGCCATAACCCGCCGCGCCAGCGCAAACGAAGATCGTCGATCGAGGCCCGCGAAATGAGCCAGGTGACGGAGAAAAGGATTCCGAAAATGAAAATCTCGAAAGCGCACATCAGCAATAACCCGCTCGCGCTATGCGAAAGAGCCGGGGCGCGATTTTCCGCGCGACCCACACTGAGCAAGCCGACGACCAGCGGATAAACTCCAATCAGCACGAACGAGAGCCACCAACGAAATTTGCCGACTGGTGCGTGGGCCGGAGTGGGCGGCTCCAGCAAGGGCGGCGGCAAAGGGGGACCGTTAACGGGGTCGTTCATGGGCGCCTGGGTAATCACGGTTCCAATCCGAGTTGCGATTTGAGCCTCTTGCAATGATCGCGGACTCCGCTGCCTGCGGTGAAATCCCAATAGGTCGTTTTCTGTTCGCGCAGAGCGAGTGTGGCGGCGGTCCAGGCTTGCGCCCAGCCGCTTTCCAGGGACCACGCGCCCCACCCGGCGTCGGCCGAGCTTGCCCATGCTTCCCAACGCCGATCATCGAAGGCGCGGAACCAGGTGCCGTTCAGATAGGGATATTTCGCGGAGCGCGTTTGAATGCGGCAGAGGTATTCGGCCAGTTTGTCCTCGGCGCGTTTCAACTTTGCGTCGTGCGTGGCGCCGACCGCCTCGTGCAAGCCGAGCAACGCAAAGCCGCCGGTGTATAATTGATCACTGACCGGATCGCCGTCTCGCTGAAGCAATGGCGTTTCCACGGTGCCATATTCCTCGTTGCTTTGCGGCACTTGATAATGGCTCCCGCCGTGCGGATGCGCGAGCCGCTCGTGGATTGCGCCGGACGATTGTTGATATTTCAGAAGATCGTCGGTGACCTGCGTCAGCCATTCGCGATGCGCCGCGGTATCGTCCACCCGCACCAGCCACGCGAGACAGAGCAGCATGTGGGCGCGTTCCAAATTGTCCTGCCAGCGCCATTTGTCCGGGTATGCCTTCATCGTCATTTCAATGGCCGTGCGCCCGCGCGTCAGGAACGGTTGATAGCCTGTCTGATGATAAGCCCACAGGTAACACGCCCAAAGGTACGCCTCGAAATGCGGCGAGTAACTGACCGGCTCGCCGTCGTAGTACGCCTTCCAACCGTTTTGCTCCAGCGCGGGAATGTCGATTCGATCACCGCGAAAACCGAGTTTGCCGGTGGTCCGCAGATTGGCCAGGAGTGCGCGCATCACGCGTTCGTCCCATCGATTGTCTTTCAGCGCGGAGCCGGCCAGCACCGTGGCGAGCATGGTTCGGGCGTTGTCGTCGCCGTAATTTGCCACGAGCCACGCAGGCGCGACGTCGCCCCAGCCGATCAGGCCGAAGGCGGGATGTTTCGGATCGTCGCGGACACCGCGGCACATGCCGGAATTGAAATAGACGAAATCCAGCAGGTTGCTCGCGATCATGGCATTTCGTTTGGAATGGTTAATCCGCGAATCGAGCGCGAGCACCATCGCGGACTCCGCATTGCAATCGGCGCGCAACGGCAATCGCCGCGGCTGGTTGCCATCCCACAAAATGCCCGAGGCATAACCTTCGAGGATGCCAAACGAACCGTCACCTTGCGGTGCGTCGAGCCCTGGAGGCGCGGCGTTTTCACCATTCGTGGCGAGCGCCTGCCAGACTTTTTCCTTTTCGCCCGCCGGAACAAGAAGATGGGCATTGGTAAACCACGCGGCCGCTTCCGAAAATGCATGGCGCTCAAAACCGCGTGGCAATTTGTCTTGGGGAGTAAATGCAGCGGCGACGACGGGTTGGTATTCGAGCAGAAAGGTATGACCCGGACTTAGTCGCGAAAGGATGCCCTCCCAAATTGTTTTCCAGTCGGGCGCCGGCGCGAAGCGGCCAGTGACGAAATCACTCAGTTTCGTGGTCGCCACAAGCAGGCTTTTATCCGGCAACTCAAATAGAATCGGAAAGGCATTCGTTTTGGGCAGGCCGTAGATGGCGGTGTCATAACCCGCCACGCGGGCCACCATCAAATCGGCCTTCACCGCGTTGGTGACGGGAAGAAAATGGCAATCGTTCGCGGTGACGATCCGCATTCGTGGCAGGGCCGGTGCGAAGAAATCCGACGACACGACGAGTCGTTCCCAGACCGTGTTGCGGACCGGCCCAAATTCGAAGCCGGGAACGGCGGTGGGAAATTCAAGGAACAACCGGAGATTTTTATCGCGCGCCCTGGCGAGCATTCCGTCGTCCACCGAGAGGGTTTTTCCGGGATATCCGTCCGCCAGCAGCAGCACCGCCGAGCCGGCGGCCGCCGCCGCAATGGCCGCAGCCGGAGTATCGAATCGTTGCGGGTGTTCCGCTTTCAACGCCAGATAAAGGTCGTTCCGCGCCGAACAACAAAACGTCAGAGGCGCGTTTGTTTTGGCCGGGGCGGCGGGACTGGCGCAGTGCGCCATCGCCACGGCGAGGGCGGCGAGGAGACATTTGAGAAAGTTCATCGGGGGATCAGTGTCGGCGCAAAATCAAGCGATGGTCCACGCGTTTGGTCTGGTGATATTCGAGCGGTGGCAGATCGGTGACGGTGGGGGAGGTGGTTTCGTTCAGGATGCTTTTGGCCAGCGCCTGAAACTCCCGCCAGCGCGGCCATTCCAATTCCGGCGCGTGCGAGATTTGCCGCAAGAGGCTGCGCCACTCGATGATCGCGCGGTCGATATCGCCCGGGCCCAGAAGGTCGGTGACCCAGCCGTGTTTTGCCAGCGGGCTTTTGTGGACCGACGCCACGATCTGTTCCGCCCCGGCGCCGTATTTGGGCGGGACGCCGTTTTCGAGATAGCCCGGGATCGTTTGCAAGCCGTATTTGTCATGGCAAACATTGGCAAGCCGTCCGCCCCAGCGATTGAGTTCCTCACCCGCGAAACGAAAACCGGCGTCGAGATTCGCGATATCGTAGATCAACTCTTCAAGCGGATACGATTCGTCCTCGAGCGCCACCGCGATGGCCAGGCCGTAGCCTTGGGTGAAAATGCTGGCGACACGTCCGCGCAACGTGGGCGCGCCGGACGCATCGACGAGTCCCAGCCGGCGCCAGGTCAACGCGACGCCGGTGCTCGACGGCAGATTGCGGCAGACGGGCACGAGTGAGCATTGCGCGCAATCCGACGGCAGGATTTCGCGCGTGACGGGTTTCCAAATGCCGACGCCGTGAGCGTCCACGGGAACGCGCAAGGGCAATTCGCCAATGCTGAGCCGGGCGATGATTTGATGCTCCCGATCCACCACCTCCACCACCGGCGTTTTGAGAGCTGCGAGTTTTTCGCGCACCAGCGGCAAAATATTTTCATTCCAAACCGCGAGCGGCACCTGGCGTCCGTTCCAATTGGTGAGCCGCCGCACCCACTTGGCGAGGAGGACGCGATCCTGGCTGAGGCGATCGGCGATGATGCTTTCGCGGCCGTATGATTTGCCGTGTTCATCCTCGGAGAGCACACAGAGCGCGCCGTGGCCCACACGTTCGAGGGCCGCTGGCTCGGTGAGAACCGATTTGAAAGATTGCGTGGGCGGCGCGGTTTCGAGATTGGACGACGCGACGGTGCGAATGTCTTTGAGCGGCACGGGGACCGGCGACGGGAATGGCTGCCATTCGCCCCGGCTGTTCAGCATTTCGCTCACGCGCTTGCGGACGTGGCGCGCCCGCTCCGCGTCGGTGTGCAGACCGCAGGGAACGTTTGGGTGTCGCAACGACTCTTCCACACCGAGCACAATCGGTTTCGTGCTGAACAAACGTTCCTGCGTCCGCACGGCTTCCGCGAACGGGTCGCGGCCTTGCTGCGCAGCCACCGCCATCAGGCCGAGCAACGCCGACCAATCCACCGCGCCGTTCCGCGCGAGATGGCACGGATGCGCGTCGAGCAATCGCAATTCGTTGGGCGTGATCAGCACGAATCCGGTTTCGTCGAGCCCGCGGCGGCCCGCGCGCCCGAACATTTGGAGAATTTCGTCGGCCTTGAGCAATTGTTCCGCGCCGTCACGGCGATACGATTCGGCGGCGAGGGCAACGCTGCGCAGGGAAAAATTGATGCCGGCGGCCAGGCCCATCGTCGCGACGACCACGCGCAATTGTCCGGCCTTGGCCAGCGGTTCGATGACACCGGCCCGCGCTCCGTAGCTCAACCCGCTGTGATGATACGCGACGCGGGCCTTGAGCATCCGCGCGAGGTGATCGCCCACGAGCAATTTTTGTTCATTGCTGAGCTGGAGCGGATTGGGCGTCGGCAACTGGCGGGAAAGTTCATTAGCCATTTGTTCCGCCGCCTGGCGTCGGGGAGCGAAAATCAAAATCGGCCCGAGATCCTCCGCCAGGGCCTTTGCAACGAGGCGGGGCCAGTAGCCATGAATCTCGCTGGGAACGTGATAACTTAAATTGGCGGCGTGAACTTCCTCGAGCGGAATGGGACGATGCTCGTGCCGGATGAGAATGGCGTCACGGCCGAGGCGTTGCAGCCATTTCACCACGTCCTGGGGATTGCCAACGCTGCCGCTGAGCAGGAGGAGTTGCGTTTGCGGCGGCGCGAGAGCGAGGGCGAGTTCGTAATTCAAGCCGCGATCCGCGTCGCCGAGCATCTGATACTCGTCCACCACCAGCAGAGCAGGGCCGTCACCCTGGATGAGCCGGTTCTTTTGCGTTTCCAGTGTCGCGACGATTACGGGAGCGCCGAGATTTTCCGAGAGATCGCCGGTGGCAATGCCGACATCCCAGCCATGCGCGCGCCATTCGGCGAGTTTGTCATTCGCCAGCGCCCGCGTGGGAACCGTGTAAATCGCCTGCCCGCGATTTTTGCCCTGCTTCGACCACAGCTCAAAAATCAGCGTTTTGCCCGCGCCCGTGGGCGCCTGCACCACGACGTCCTTGCCCTCACGCAACGCCGTGACCGCCTGCTGCTGCCAGAGATCGGGCACGGTGACGTGATTGAGGCCCGGCAAATCCGCGAGCGGTGAGGCAATATCAGTCACGCAGAAAAGATAGCCAGATTTCGAGAAGCGCAAGCCGGGAAATTTTGAGCTGTCCACCGTCCTTTCCCTTCGTGTTTGCCATTGCCTTGAATCACACTTGATCTAGCATCTAATTCACAGGTTGCTGGACATGACCCCGGAATCAAAAACCCGATTTAAAATCGACTTCAGGCGACTTTAATAAGTTCAAACCATGCTTTTCTTCATTGATGAAAGCGGCCACGACCACGGCGAAGCCCCGTACGAAGTTTTGGCTGGCGTGGCAGTGGCAGAAGCTGATTTGTGGAATCTGATTCAGGCGATCCGGGCGGCAGAGATTCAGTTTTTTGGTGTGCATCTGGCTGAGGTGGGCGTGGAATTCAAGGGCAACAAGCTGCTCAAAAATAAAACCTTCCGACACGCAGGCCAGGGTCCGGTGATCGAACCCAGTCTGCGGCGCGATTTAACGCGTAGTTTTTTGATGAAGGGCTGGAGGGAAAAAGGAGGCGGCGCGCCCGAAGCCCGGAGCAGAGATGAATTCACCGCCTACGGTCAGGCGGCTGTCGCTTTTGTGAAGCGGGTGTTGGAGATTTGGCTGAGTTATCGTGCCAGGACCTTTGCGGCTTTGGTGAACACGCAAGCAGCGACGGTCTCTGCCCCGGACATGTTGCGTCGGGATTACGCGTTTTTGTTCCAACGATTCTTTTATTATTTGGAGGACAGGTCTTCCACCGAGATGGGGTTGATCGTGTTTGATGAGTTGGAAAAGGCCAAAAGCCGGATTTTGATCCAACAAATGGAGCGTTATTTTTTGGAAACTGAAAAAGGATATCAGCGCAGCGCGCGCATCGTGCCCGAACCGTTTTTTGTTCACAGCGATCTGACGACGGTGGTTCAGTTGGCAGACATTGTGGCGTATTGTTTTAACTGGGGAACGAGATTGAAGAAAATGACCGAGGCTGTGCGTCTGGAAATTCAGCCGCTGGCGGAGATTGCTTTCGATATGCGGTATGTAGGCAGGCGCTTTGACCAAAACGACGGCAAGGAATGGCCGGTTTACGGGGTATTTTATGTGGATGATTTGCGGCCGAAGCAAGAACGGGACGCTGATACTGAGAAATAAAAAAAGGCAATGCCGGGCATTTCTGCCCACCAAAGCCTCCACCCGGAAGATAGCAAAGGATTTAGGGATTGCAACGGCAAATAGTTGACTGGTTGCATCCTAAATCGTGGGGATGTGGCCAACTCAGTGAGCAATTCCACCTCCCTCATCAAAAAATTGTAATTCTCACGATCCTCCGCAACGGCACGTTATGTTGCGGCGACTGTGTGGGGCACAAATCGCAATTACAAAGGGCGGTCAGATAGGGCATCCACAGGCATTAGACGCCGTCACTTTGGCATCCATTGATACTCAATGTCCGATGCCTCGATAATCCAACGTGAGCCCTCCTCATAAGGAAAACCAGCCCACTCGATTTCGTGGATAACGTGTCCGTCGGGTGACAAGGTGAACTCGTCGTAGCGCCAGTCTCCCAAACCCCGAACGCACGATGGACTGTGAAGCTGATAGCGGAATACGCGCGGGTAGAACAGCTCGATGTGGCCGTCGTGATAGGCACCGAGCAGCCGCGTCCGAATGGTTGTGATCCTCTTGGCTTCATCACTGCCCCGGACCTCGGAGACCGTAAAGCTCTCCAGCCAGGAGTCGTGAGGACAACGATGGTCATTGGGGTGATGCCACCACTCCGCGGTGCCGAGTGCAAATGCACCGGGAGGAAATGTGCGCTCCTGCTCGCGGAGATACTGCTGATACCGGTGGTATGAACCAACGGCATCGTCGTCTCGTTCTTTGCTGAGGTAGTAGGCCATGAGATGTGTAACCCGACTAACGGCCCGATTTCACGATTGCGGAAGTACCGGCAAGGCGCCGATGGCAATCCTGACACGTACGGCGGGAGCGCAGCATGCAGTTACGCCGCCGTTGGTTCAATTTGTCCATTGTCTTCCCTGCCTGCATCGAAATCCTGTTGGTAATGCCACCTCACGTTACTGACCTGTGGCGATGATGAAAGCACCGAGTGAATGGCAAGTGCACCCTCGGCTCGAAGGCCACGCTTGCGACCGCCGAACATTGATCCAAGCAGCCCTGTCTTGCGCTCAAGCCAGCCAATCCAAACGGCCGGGTCGCCGCTGCCGGCGGGACGATAGCCGATGAGAAAATGATAATCAGTGTCGCCGACGCGGAAGCCGAAATGCCAGCCGAAATCCTCTTGTCCCGGCTCGGCATCCGTCTGAACGCTACGAGCGCGAAGCTGCTCAATAAGCCAACGGGCCACGTCGTCGCCGTAGCAGCCATCGTTTATGAAGTAGTCCTTGCGCTCCGTGGCGTTGAACGCCGGGCTCTGAAACGTGACAATTGGGCGAATCTCGGACATACGTGCGAGTTTTTTAACTACCCAATGACGACCGGCGCAGACTGCGCGCCTACGCTTTCGCCAAGGCTACAGCGGATAAGTCCGCCGAAGTTCGAAACAATATAATAATGTTGGCTCACGAATCCAAATCGTTAGCGCTGGTTCCTTGCAGCGCTTAGCTAGTGTCCTGAGTCATTGATTATTTGATAATTGTTTAGCCGTGGGCGCGTAGGGTCTCGGCAGCATATCGTGCCACTTTGTCCAGGATTTCATCGGCCGTCTTGGTCCAGACGAATGGTTTTGGAGCATCGTTGGAAGC
>JBGALR010000007.1:0-185723 GCA_044223735.1 Limisphaerales bacterium
CCTCAACAGTTTGTTCTCCGCCACCAAACGGAAAGCCCGCGGGTATCGTAGCGCCAAAAACTTGCTGGCCATGCTTTACTTTGTGGCCGGCAAACTACCTATCCCTTGCTATTGACCCACTGAAATCGTCGAAGAACCTATTTCGGATGCTCTGGTATCGTCCCTGTATGGCAAAGTTGGTTCGAGCGAGTTTGGGCTGTTTGTTACGCTCGGCGCGTTCACTGCGCCTGCCACTAATTTCGCAAAGTCCAAGAGTAATCTTCGGCTGATTGATGGAGACGAGTTGGTGAAGCTCATTTTCCAGCATTACGAAGATTTTGACTCTGGCTATAAGGGAATGCTGCCGCTTCGCCGGGTTTATGTGCCGGAAATAATTGACAACGAAGCTGAGTAAAAACGCTTCCTGGAGCTATCTCACAAGCGTGTCGAAGCAATGTGGGAGGCTTTGACCCAAGGCCTCCAGACCTCGCAAAGGTCTACAAGGAATGGCTGGGAATTGGCGCGCTCGGAGGCGCTGGCGGCGGACCAATGAGAAATGAAATCCTTAGCTTCCCGCTTCGGCATGGGGCGGACGATAGCAAACGCCCGCCAAAGGCGGAAAGCGGAAAGAGTGGCAGAACCGTCCCGGCTCCGTTTTCCCGTCTTGAACACAGACAGCGGCCCGCATGCGGGACCGCCGCCACTATTCTGCAACTTCTGCCCCGCTCCGTGAACTCCGACGCAACTCCTGTTAAAAAAGTCCTTTCCTGCCTTGCGCTGCCCCGCGAATGCCGGACGTGGAAAGAGCCTTCCCGGCTTTGTTTGGTGTTGGGATCTTCCCTGCCTCAGGACGGAGCGAAATACACACGAACGGACTGGCTTTGGGAAACCAGTTTTCGGAAACCGGCGGTCGAAACCTCACAAGCCGTGGCGGCTGTCGGGTGATTCCGCACAAAACTCCACCAGCCATGCATCAGCCCTTGCAGCCTGGCGCAACAGGGCCAGGAGAGCGGCGGTGCCGACTCCGACCCACAGACAGAAAATGATGCTCGCTATGATCATAGTGTCGTTATGGAAAGATGTAGTCCACAAACGGACATTGCGAAAGTTTTATTATTACGCCGGCCGGCGACACCTCACGTTTTGGAAAAGCAGTTTTGCTCATGTGGCCAGCCATCATTCACTTGCACCATCAATAACGCGCCGCGCTTCGCGGGTCATGTTAAGGAGTATTAAGAAGTAGCGAAATTTATATTCCAAAGACGCCGGCAAAAATATTATGCCCGGGGTCAGGCGACGTCGGAGGTTACAGGGTCGGGGAAGCCGCCCGGTGAAACTGGCGTCGAACGACGCGACCGATCCGCCCGGACAGGCGCGCGACCTCATTCCGCCAATGTCATTACCAAGTTCGATGGCCGCGCCTTGCTCCGAAAAAGTTACTTTCCCTGTTGCCCGCCCAAACGCCTTGCGATAAAGTTTCGGTTTACTTCCCGGAGGTAGCGCCCGGGAATGGGAGTTGTCCTGGTCCGGGTTTTCGGTCGGCGTCCATATTCCAACGCCAGCCGCAAAATTCCCCGATCGCCACCAGGACAGCGCCGTCGATTCCTCCCGATTTCGGGATTGTTAGCGCTATGAAGTTTGAGCATTCAGTTGGCCGGTTTTCCAGCTTTCGGATTCTGCGCGCGGTTGCGCTGGGACTTTCCCTGCTGGGGGTTCGCAACGTCTCCGCGAGCTGTCTCCCTCCCGCCAGCGGTTTGATCGGTTGGTGGACCGGCGACGGCAACGCGAACGATTCCCAAAGCACCAATCACGGCATCCTGCAAGGCGGCGCGACGGCGACCAATGCCGGTTTCGTCAATCGGACGTTCACCTTCGACGGCACGAACAGTTACGTGCAAATCCCGGATGCGCCGGCGTTGCGTCCGACCAATCTCACCATCGAGGCCTGGGTGCGTTTCAGTTCACTGGATTCGGCCGGTTCCGGCGCGCCCGCGGGCGATCAATATCTGGTGTTCAAACAGAACTCCCGCGCGGGCGATTTTGAGGGGTTCGATCTAAGCAAACGGCGCGGGGCCGGCAAGGATGTGTTTCGCTTCATGGTGACGTCCGCGGCGGGCAGCGCTGTGGAGATCGATTCCGTCACCGCGTTGAGCACCAACACCTGGTATCACGTGGCGGCGGTGCGCGGGACGAACTTCACGCAGCTTTACGTCAACGGCCAGCTCGAAGCGCAGACGAATGTGACGTTCGCGCAGGACTACGGCGCGTTCCCCCTGTATTTCGGCACGTCCGGCCAGGCGGTGTGGGATCGCAAACTCAAGGGCGCGCTGGACGAAGTGTCCCTCTACAACCACGCGCTGGTGTCGAATGAAATCGCCGCCATTTACCTGGCGGGCGCGGCGGGAAAATGCAAAGCGGGCAGCGGCCTCACGATCACCAACCAGCCGCATTCGCAGATTGTGGCGGCGGGGGAGGACGCGGTGTTCAGCGTGACGGCGGCGGGCGTTTCGCCCTTGAGTTATCAATGGCTTTTCGGCGGCGTTGCCATCCCCGGCGCGACCAACGCGCTCCTCGACCTGGCCCATGTTCGGAACGATGACGAAGGCGCTTACTCGGTGGTCGTGACCAACGCGTTCTCGGCGGTGACGAGCATCCCGGCTGCGCTCACGGTGAAGAATCCCCCGATCATGGCCCTGCAACCGCAGAGTGAGACTCTTCCAGCAGGCGCAACCGCGGTGTTCAGCGCGGCCGCCTCGGGCGATACACCGATGGCCTCGCAATGGCGGCTCGACGGCGCGGCCCTCGCCAATTCCGCGCGGATCAGCGGCGCCAACGGCAACACCTTGACCATCACGGGCGTCCAACCCGCCGACGCGGGCGCCTATACCTACGTGGCGACGAACGCCGTCGGGACGACCGTCAGTTTCCCAGCCACGCTCACCGTCATCGCCCAATTGGCGATTACGGTTCCACCCGCCAGCCAATGCGCCGCTCCGGGCCGCAACACGAGTTTCGGCGCGCTGGCGTCCGGGCCGGGACCGTTGGGCTATCAATGGCAATTCAACGGCGTCCCCATTTCCGGCGCGCAGGATTCGGTGCTGTCGCTCAACAACGTTCAATACGGCAACGCCGGCGGCTACTGCGTGGTGGTGACGAATGCGACCGCCGCCGTCACGAGCGCGGTCGCCGTGCTGACGGTGATGCCTCCGCCGGTCATCATGAGCCAGCCGCACAGCGCGACCGTTTCCGCCGATGCGAGCGTGACCTTCAACAGCGCGGCCTCCGGCGGCTCACCACTTTCGTTTCATTGGCGGCGCAACGGCGTCACTCTCGCCAACTCCGCGCATGTGAGCGGCGCCACCAGCGGCGTTCTCACGATCACCGGGGCGCAACCTGCCGATGCCGGCACTTACACGCTCATCGTGACCAACGCCGTGGGCATCGCCGCCAGTTCGGCCGCCAGCCTCGTGGTGCTGACACCGCCGAATATCACCGTTCCGCCGGCGAGCCGGACGGTAAACGCCGGTTCAAACGTGGCCTTCAATGTCACCGCCTCCGGCACCGCGCCGCTCGCGTATCAATGGCTGTTCGGCGGCGCGCCCATTTCCGGCGCGACGGCATCGCTGCTCACCGTGACCAATGCGCAGACCGCGAGCGCCGGCAGCTATGCCGTGATCGTGAGCAACTCCCTCGCCTCGGTGACCAGCGCGGTGGCTGTGCTCACGATTCGCAATCCGCCACTCATCAACCCGCAACCGCTGGGCGGCACCAACATCGCCGGCACGACGGCCACGTTCGTCGGCGGAGCCTCCGGCGACGCTCCGATCGCGTATCAATGGTTTCGGAACGGGGTGGGCCTGACTAATTCCGCCCGCGTCAGCGGCGTCACCAACCCCACGCTCATCATCACGAGCGTGCAGGCCGCCGATGCGGGAAGTTACACGCTCGCGGCAAGCAACTCCGTGGGCACCGCACTCAGCCTGCCGGCGTTGTTCACGGTGCTCACGCCGCCGACGATTACCGCGCCGCCGCTGAGTCAGAGTTTGAATGCGGGCTCCAACGCGAATTTCTTCGTCACGGCCACGGGCTCCGCGCCGCTCACGTATCAATGGCGCATGAATGGCACGAACCTCAGCGACAGCGCCGAGTTCCTCGGCTCCGCCACGCCGAGCTTGTTCATCGGCGCGGTGCAAACCAACGACGCCGGGAGTTACTCGGTCGTGGTGGCGAACGCGGCGGGTTCCGTCACGAGCGCCCCCGCCTTGCTGAACGTCGTCACTTCCGGCAGTTGTCTGCCCGCGCCCGCGGGGTTGATCGGTTGGTGGTCCGGCGAAGGCGACGCCAGCGACAGCGTCGGCCCCGACAGCGGTTCATTGCAAGGCGGCGCGACGATCGCCGCCGGCCGGGTCGGCCAGGCGTTCAGCTTTGACGGCACGAACAATTTCGTTTCGATTCCGGATTTTACCATTTTGAAGCAACCCATCTTTACCCTCGAAGCCTGGGTGCGCTTCAGTTCGCTGGATTCCGGCGGTTCCGGCGCGCCGGCGGGCGATCAGTATATTATTTTCAAACAGAACACCCGAAGCGGCGATTTCGAGGGCATCGATTTGAGCAAGGTGCGCAAGTCAGGCTCGGACTTGTTCCGCTTTTTGGTTTCGTCGGCCACGGCGCAGTCGGTGGAGATCGATTCTGTCACCGTGCTGACCACCAACGTCTGGTATCACGTGGCGGCCGTTCGCGGCACGAATTTCGTGCAGCTCTACGTCAACGGCGTCCTCGAAAAGCAGGCCACCGTCACGTTCCCGCAGGACTACGGCACGGCCCCGCTCTACTTCGGCACCTCCGGCCTGGCCACGTGGGATCGCCGTTTCAAGGGGCTCCTCGACGAGGTGTCGCTCTTCAATCGCCCGCTGTCGTCAACCGAAGTCGCCGCCATCTACAACGCGGGCGCCGCCGGCAAATGCAAGTCGGGCACCGCGCCGGCCATCTATGCCCAGCCCGCGGCGAAAATCCTGACCTCCGGCGGCACCGCAACTTTTACCGTGGGCGCGGTTGGCACCGGACCGCTCGCGTATCAATGGCAGAAGGACGGTTTCAAGTTGAACAACGGCGGCAACATCTCGGGCGCGTCCACCGCCTCGCTCACGTTGTCCAACCTCACGCTTACGGACATCGGCAACTATCAGGCCATCGTCGGCAACGGTTTCGGCTCCGCCACCAGCATGATCGCCTCGCTCACCACCGGCATCCCGCCCGCGAACGACGCGTTCGCCTCCGCGCAGGCCATCAGTGGCAGCTCGGGGAGCATGACCGCCAACAATGCGAACGGCACCAAACAATCGGGCGAACCCAACCACGCCGGCAAAGCGGGCGGCGCATCGGTCTGGTACAATTGGACCGCGCCGTCAGGCAGTCCGGTGACCATCGACACGGCCATGAGCGCGTTCGACACCCTGCTCGCGGTCTATACCGGCAGTTCGGTGAGCGGGTTGACCCAAATCGCCAGCAACGATAACTCCAGCACGAACACCACCCGCAGCCGGGTCACGTTCACACCCGTCTCCGGCACCGTGTATCGCATCGCGGTGGACGGCGCGGGCGGCGCGACGGGAAATCTCACGCTCCGCTGGGTGCAGGCGAACGTCGCCCTGCCCGACCTCACGATCGTCGCCTCCGCGGTCAGCCCGCAGATCACCACGGAGACGTTCGGCCTCAACAGTTGCGCGGTGGTGGAGGGACTCGTGGCGCCCGGCACGCGACGGTTGATTCGTTTCGACACGGAAACGGAAAACCAGGGCAATGCCGATTTGTATTTCGGGGACGCCGCCAGTAATCCGCTCTTTGTCTGGGCGGCCTGCCACGCGCATTATCATTTTAACAATTACATGGCCTACCGTCTGTTGAATGCCAACGGCGGCCTCGCGGCCATCGGTCTGAAGGTCGGCTTTTGCGTGCTCGACGTCTTTCGTTGGAAATCAGGCGCCGCCTCCAACGCCAAGTACAGTTGCAGCGATCAAGGCATCCAGGTCGGCTGGGGCGATCTCTACGACCGCACGCTCGACGGACAATGGATCGATATCACCGGCCTGCCGGATGGCAATTACACGATTGAAATTGAGCCGAATCCTCAGGGCATTATCCAGGAATCGAACTACGGCAATAACGTCGTGCATGTGCCGATCACGATCGGCAATCCCAACGCCGCGCCGGCCAACAACAATTTCGCCAGCGCGCAGACGTTGCTCGGCGGTTTCTCCAGTGTCTCCGGCACCACCGCCAACGCCACGAAGCAGGCGAATGAACCCAACCACGCCGGCAATGCGGGCGGAAAATCGGTCTGGTATGCCTGGACGTCACCGGACTCGAAGGCCGTGACGATCGACACGCTCGGCAGCAGCTTCAACACGTTGCTCGCCGTTTACACCGGCACCAGCCTCGCGGGCTTGCAGGTGGTCGCGACCAACGACGACGCCGGCCCGGGGGTGTTGCAGAGCAAGGTCACCTTCTCCGCCGTCGCCGGCACCACCTATCAGATCGCCGTGGACGGCTTCAACGGCGCGTCGGGCAATCTCATCCTGACGCTGACCCAGACCATCCAGAATAATAATTTCAATAATCCCGAGTTCATCGGCGGCGTGACCGGCGTGGCGCACGGCAGCAACGCGGGCGGCACGAAGGAATCCGGCGAACCCAATCACGCGGGCAATGCCGGCGGCGCATCCATCTGGTACGCGTGGACGGCGCCCATCCACGGCATCGTCACGTTCGACACCACCGGGAGCACGTTCAACACGCTGCTCGCCGCGTATACCGGCAGCACCGTGAACCTCCTCACGCCGGTTGCGAGCAACGACGATATCGATCCGCTCAACGGCATTTTGCAAAGCCGCCTCTCCTTCAACGCGGTCGGCTTGTCCCGCTACTACATCGCCGTGGACGGCTTTAACGGCGCGACCGGCAACACCACGCTGACGTGGAGTCTCCAGGCCGGCGGCTCCGGGCTGGCGGGCGGGCGTTCCGCAACTCCCCGCGCGAACGTCGCGAATGTGTTTCTCCCGGGCGGCGAGTTGCAACTCGTCATCACCGGCCAGCCCGATCAACGCTATCTCATCGAACGCTCCTGCGATCTCGCCACCTGGACACCACTGGTCACCACGCTTGCGAACGACTCGGGGATCGCGAGCTTCGTGGACAAAAGCACGATGCACCTGGATCGCCAGGGCTCAGCCACGGATGTGATCTGCGGCGCCGCTCCGCTGACGGGCGCCGCGTTTACTCCGGGCGTCGCGCGCTTCTATCGCGCGACCGCGCTGGGTGTGACGCTCAGCGACAATTAACCGGCGGGAAATCTGACTCATCGGATTTGTCCGCGGGCCACTGCAAATTGCAAGTCGCCAACTGCATTCTGCATTCAAAACGAATGGGGCGACCCGGCCGGTTCTACGATTCCCGCACAACTTCCGCGAATCATTCCTGGCACGATTGACGCTTTAGAATGGCCACCGGCGCAAACATTTGCGCTTCCCTATTACGGGAGCGCTGAAATTTTCTGTGCCGGCGGGTGTCTTGGACCTCGGTTGGGAACAATAGGGAGTTCGTTGAGGGTCAGGTAAATACCGCCCGTGGTGGGCGCTTTGGAATTACGTTGAACCATGAGCACGCACTCTCCTGTTTTGATTGCAGACGACGATCAAGACGACGTCGTCATCCTGCGCCTGGCCTTTCAGCGGGCCGGACTGCCGAATCCCCTGATCGTCGTGCGCGACGGCCAGCAACTGGTGGATCACCTTTCCAAACTCGAAAACAGCGAGGCAAAAAACTTTCCACGACTGCTGTTGCTCGACCTAAAAATGCCCAAGCTAAACGGTTTCGACGTGCTCGTCTGGATGGCGGCACGCGACCAGTTGAAGGAGTTGCCCGTGATCGTGCTCTCCGCCTCCTCGCACGAGAAGGACATGGAAAAGGCCCGCACGCTCGGCGCTCGCGATTACTACGTGAAACCGCGCACGCTCGGCGACCTCGTCCAGTTCGTGCAGGAAATTTCCGTGAAGTGGCTCAAGGGCATTTGACGCCCGCCATCACGGTGCAAAAACAGGGGCGGAAATGCAGCGGCAGAAAATTAAGGCGAATCCTCCGACGAGCCCGGTTGAGGATTTTAGTTTATTCTTCAGTTGTTTGAGATGGAAATGGCGGTATACCTAATCTCACAGCATGGCTTCGGACATTCCAGTTGAGGTTCAGCGATTCGTTGCTCAACACATCAAATCCCTCGACCAACTCGAGGTGCTGCTGCTTGTCAGCGCCCTGCCGGACCGTGAGTGGTCGGTCGATGCCGTTTACAAGGTCGTGCTTTCAAACCCTGCCATTGTTGCCGAACGGCTGGAGAATTTTGTAAAGGCCGGGCTGTTGAAATCGTCCGGCGATCCGCCTCTTTATAGTTATGGCCCGAACTCGGCGGACGCCGGGAATCAAATCGCCGCCCTAAGCGCACTGTACAAGATGAGCCGCCACAAAGTGGTCGAGTTGATTTACCGGCCAAATGATCCCCTGAGGGATTTCTCGGACGCTTTTAAATTCAAACGCAGAATCCTATGAGCTTTTTCGTATATGCGCTGTGCGCGCTGACGAGTTTTGTTTGTTGCGGCCTGCTTTTCGGCCACTACCGACGCGAGCGGGGAAAATTGTTGCTTTACAGCGCGCTTGCTTTTTTTTGCTTCGCCCTCGCGAACGTTTTGCTGTTCATCGATCTGATCGTTCTCCCGCAAATCGACCTGCGGCTTTTGCGAAACGCCCTTAATCTCGTCGGCGTATTGGTCCTGATCTTCGCCATCGTCAATCACGGGAGGGAAACCGCATGAGCGGAGCGGAACTTCTTGATTTCACATCCGGTGCAATCGCGATGGGTTACGCGGTCGTTTCCTGGTGGTTCTACTGTTCCTGGCGACGCAATCGCATCGGTTTGGTTTTCTCGTTCGGAATCGCCTTTTTTCTTCTCGCGGCCGAGCGGGTCGTCTTGGTTTTCGGGGAAGCGAATGATGAATACAAGCCGTTTATCTATCTGATCCGGCTGGCCGCCTTTCTGATCATAATTGCCGGCATCGTGAATCACAACCGTCGTCCGACGTAACCGGCTTCTATCCCGCTTCCGGCAAATTGAAACGAGGTGTTCCGCCCGATCGTGGGCCGGGCGGCGATTTCAGCGCCGCCGAAGTGGCCGTCAACATCGTCAATTCCTCACTGCGGTTCACCTGTTTTGGGCGGTAACATTTCGGAAACGGGCAACGCGGCCAGGCGTTCCCTGGTTACTGCGCGCAAATCACGGAGCACGCGGCGAACCGCGGCGTGACTGGGCAGATGATAGCGTGCCGCGGTGTTTGCCACCCCCACCCGCACCGAGAAGGCAGTTGGTGGCAATGACCGAAACAGGTCTTCGTCCGTCCAATCGTCTCCGATGGCCATAATAAAGTCGGGAACATGCCCGGTAACCCATTCCAGCGCCGCCGTGCCTTTGGTGACCCCGGTATTGCGCACTTCAATGACTTTGTTGCCCTCCAGCACTTGAACGTCAATATTCCGAGTGTAACCGGAAAGGTCGTCCAGAAGCTCGGTGGCTCGGGTCGAAGCTTGCTCGGGATCGGCTCGACGATGGTGCCAGGCAAGGGAGAATTCCTTCTCCTCGAGAAAGGCTCCCGGCAAACGATCGACGTAAAGCTGAAGGATCGGGCGCACCCGCTCCTTCCATTCGGTCGTCAACGCCCGCAACATGCGCCACTCCCCGCCTTTGCGACGCAACCACACCCCGTGCTCCGCCACCAGATCCATCGGGAGATGGCCGAACCATTCTTCGAGATCGCGCCGCGACCGTCCGCTCACGATGACCACTTCCGCGGCCGGGTCCGCGCTCAGGGCCTCCAGCAAGTCCAGCAATTCGCCGTCCGGCCGGGCCAGGGCCGGATTATCCACGAAGGGCACGAGCGTTCCGTCATAATCGAGCAACAGGGCCGCGCGTTTTGCGGAGCGATACTGCTGGACGAGGGCCGGCAGGGCCTTGCCGGTAAGCAATCGGGCGCGGCGCGCGGTCTCCGTGTTGTTGGCGGCGACCATCGCCTGCACAAAATCCTCCGCCCAACGATTTACGTTGTAGCGCCGGAGCCGGTCCTGCAGCAACTGGTTGCGGGTGATTTGCTCCTCAACCGGCATGCTCAATGCCTGCTCCAGGGCCTTGGAGAAATCCTCCGCATGGAAGGGGTTGATGATCAGCGCCTCGCCCATCTCTTTCGCGGCCCCGGCCATCTCACTCAGGATCAGGACGCCCGTCCGGTCCGTCCGCGAGGCGATGAATTCCTTGGCCACGAGATTCATGCCATCCCGCAACGGGGTGATCATCGCGACGTCGCAAAGGCGATAGAGCGCCACAATCTCGTCGAAGGAAAGATTTCGATATTGATAAATCAGCGGCGTCCAATGCACGTCGCCGTACTCCCCCACGATGCGCCCGACCATTTGTTCCAGTTTTTTCAGCATGGCCTGGTAACTGTCCGTGCCGGTGCGGGAAGGCGCCACCGAGATGAGGAAAACCACCTTGCCCCACCATTCGGGATTTCGCCTCAGGAACAGGTCGTAACCCCGCAAACGGTTAATGAGGCCCTTCGTGTAATCGAGGCGATCCACGGAGAAAATCACCTTCTGCGCGGCGCACCTGGCGCGCAGGTGCTCCACCCGGACGGCGGTCTCCTCCGAGGCGGCGGCGGCCGCGAAGCGCTCGTAATCCACCCCCATCGGAAAGGAATCCACTTTCACGACGCGCTCGCGCAATGTCAGGCTGCCCATCTGATGTTCGTATCCCACCGTGCGCAGGACGCTCGTGAGGAAATCCCGGGCGTAGTCGTGCGTGTGGAACCCGATCACACTGGCGCCCAGCAGCCCCTCGATCAGGTCGGTGCGCCAGACCTTGGGAAGCAGCCGAAATACTTCGAACGACGGAAATGGGATGTGAAGAAAAAATCCAATCGACATGTCCGGAAACCGCTCCCGGATCATTTTTGGCAGAAGCATGAGCTGGTAGTCGTGGACCCATACCATGTCATCCGGGCGCAATACCTCCAGCAACGCATCGCAAAACGCCCGATTCACACGCTGATATTCCTGCCAGTAATTTTCGTCGTACCGGGTCAACGAGGGAAAATAATGGAACAGCGGCCACACGGTTTTGTTGCAAAAGCCGTTGTAGAATCTGTCCACGCTGTCAGCAGACAGAAAAACGGGCTTGGATCTGAAGTTCTGTGCGGCGTAGTCCGCAACGGCGCCTTTATGTTCGTCCGGAATGTCCGCGCCGGGCCACCCCAGCCACAAAAAATCCAGTCCCTTCAATTGATCGTTCGCCACCTGTTCGAGATAACTCCAAAGGCCGGTCGTCAAACCTCCCGAACTTGCGGCAAAATCTGGTGTGCCGTCCCTGATGGAGACCGTGAATGGTAATCGATTCGAAACAATGACGAGGCGCATGCGTTAATTAAATGAGGCAAACCGGCCTTTTCAGGAACCATGACAAACCCCACGGGGGATCCGGAATTCCTGCAAAAGTCCGTTGTGTTTTCGAATGGCGGCCCGACCACCCGCGTTTGCCTCCGATGGCACGCACCATCGGACCCTTGAACCGGTCGCGCTCATGTCCGACCGCGACCTTAAATTTCCCCACCGCTGAGGGCGACGGGATCAATAAACTGACGTTTGAAGGCACCGGTCAATTCAATTTATCCTCCGCCTCATCGTTCCAATTCCGCCACCCTTCCCGCGCAGCCAGTTCGATTTGGGTGCAAAAACGAAACGCCAATTTGATTTATTGGCGACCACCTCTATGGTGATGTACTGAAACCTCAACGCCAAAACGCGGCGATCCAGCCGCGCAATTCGCAGGGAAATACATTTGTGATGCCACCGGCTGTGGCGTCCGGGGTACGGCTGAACTCAGAGCGTTCATGAAAACGAAACTTGTCAACCTCGCGGGACGATTACGGACCAGCCTCTGGTTCATCCCTTCTCTACTGGTAGCCGGCTCGTTCCTCCTTGCCTTGATCATCCCCGAATTGGACGCGCGATTGCTCTCGGATGGCTCCCGTTTCATTCCCGGTTTCTACCACGGCGGGGCCGACGGAGCCCGGGCGGTGCTCGCCGCGATCGCGGGTTCGATGATCACCGTGACGGGTGTCACCTTTTCGATCACGATTGTCTCACTCACGCTCGCCTCGACCCAATTCGGACCACGCCTGCTCGACCAGTTCCTGCGCGATCGCGGCAATCAATTCGTCCTGGGCATTTTCCTGGCCACCTTTCTCTATTGCCTGCTCGTGCTGCGCAGGGTCAACGGATTGGAAAATGAACTCTTTGTGCCTCACCTTTCGGTCACGGTGGGCATCGTTTTCGCGGTTTTAAGCCTCGGCGTGTTGATCTATTTCATTCATCACGCGGCGCAAACGATCCGGGCGGAGAATGTGATCGCGCTGGTGGGAGCTGACCTTCATCGGGCCATTGAACGTTTTTATCCGCAGGAGATCGGCGAGAACGCCGGTAATCAGACGGAAGCGCCGCCAGGCCTGCAAACCGAAAGCCCGGCAACTGAATCGACTGCCATTGGCTCGCGGAAAAGCGGATATATCCAGGCCATTGACGGGGAAGGTTTGCTGGCACTGGCCACCAAACGAAATTTGATTCTCCGGCTCAACTACAAGCCCGGGCGCTTTGTCATGCCCGGTGGTGCGTTGGTGAATGTCTGGCCGGTGACACCGGATGAGGACTTGAGTCAGCAGGTCAACGATTTGTTCATCCTCGGGTCGCAAAGGACGGGGGAGCAGGATCTGGAGTTTTCCATTGAACAACTGGTTGAACTCGCGGTGCGGGCTCTCTCGCCCGGCATCAACGACCCCTTCACTGCCATTCATTGTACGGACCAGCTCGCCGCTTCGTTGGTGAAACTGACCCACCGATCCATGCCGTCCCGCTTCCGTTACGATGATCAAAAAAGGCTTCGTCTGATCGCCGACTTTGACGAATTCGACGATCTGACCAACGGGGCCTTTAACCAGATCCGGCAATATGCGGCAGGCAGCGCCGCCGTCACCATCCGTTTGCTGGAAGTCATCGGCGAGATCGGGTTGCAGGCGGTATCCGGGGCGCAACGTGCCACCTTGCTGCGCCATGCGCGAATGATCGAACGCGGCGCGAGAAGAAATCTTCATGAACCCGAAGACCTCAAAGATGCGCAGGCCCGCTTTGAAAAAACGCGCGGCATCCTGGAACGCGCGCCCGTTCAAAAGTCAGACTGAATGAAACCCGGCGCTTCCCGGTGTGTGGGGATTCCAGCCCCCAAAGCCAGGTGGTTTTCAGTCAGGCGTGGCCGGGCTGGCTCTCGGCTGGAGCTTTTGGCCGCGGATAGAATCGTTCGATCAACCGCTGCACGGTCAGACCTTGCACCAGCACCGAGAACACAACGACAATATAGGTAATCGCCAGCAACAGATCGCGTTCCGTGCCGGCCGGAAGCGACAAAGTCAAGGCAACCGGTATTCCGCCCCGCAATCCGCCCCAGGTCATGATGGCCACCGCACCCGGGCTGAATTTGTGCCAGAAACGCATGGCACTGACCGGCAGGAACACGCTGAGCCATCGTGCCAGCAACAGAATCGGAATGGCCGCCAGCCCGGCGATCAGCCAGGCCGTGGTGAATTTTAGCAACAGTATTTCCAGCCCCATCAAAACAAAAAGCAGGGCGTTGAGAATCTCGTCGATGAGTTCCCAGAACAAATCGAGATTGTGCCGGGTGCGCTCCGACATCGCGAACCGGCGGCCGTGATTGCCGATCAACAAACCCGCTACGACAATGGCGATGGGTCCTGACGTGTGCAGCGCGGACGCCAACGCATACCCCCCGGTAACCAAGGCCAGCGTAATGAGCACTTCGACCTGATAATTATCCACACTCTTCAGCAGCAAGTACGCCATCCAGCCGATAATCAATCCAAAGACAGCGCCGCCAACCGCTTCCTCGAGGAAGAGCAAGCCGATGTGTCCGGTCGAAACATGACCGCCATGCAGCGCCACTTGCGATAACATGATGAACGCAATAACGCCGATGCCGTCATTGAACAAGGATTCCCCCGCGATGGTGATCTCAAGGCTGGTCGGCACCTTGACGATCTTCAGGATTCCAAGCACTGCAATCGGGTCGGTTGGGCTGATGAGCGCCCCGAACAAAAGGCAAAAAGAGAAGCTTAGTTCGACGCCGAGCAGAGGAAGCATAAAATAAAGCCCGGCGCCCATCACGAACGTGGAGATCATGACACCCACCGTTGAAAGCACCAGTATCGCAATCTTCTGCTGCGCAAGGTCGTTTAGATTGGTATGTAACGCCCCGGCAAAGAGGAGAAAACTCAGCATTCCCTGCATCAAGGCTTCGTCAAATTGGACGCCGGCGAGGATCTTGACGACATCCTGCTCAAAGTTAAGCCCCAATCGGTCGAGGCCGATCAGGGCAAGCGATACCACCATGGCCATGAGCATCACCCCGATGGTTGTGGGCAGTTTCAGGTAACGATGGTTCAGATAACTGAAAAGTGCCGTTACCGTCAGCAGCAAGGCAATGATTTGAAAACCGGTCACGTGAGATCCTTTTAAATGGTCCGAACGCTTGCCATCCATGAATTCATAACCAGACGGTTACCGCGGGCACTCTTTGAACTCAAATCCGCATAGCCGCCCTTTCCCAAGGCGCTCGCCGCGAAAACGGGCCGGGAAACGTTCATTTCCAATGTACGGATGCCTGCCATCGTTTCACTCATGTAAAAGCTCCCGGCTCGGCCAAAATTTATTTCACGGAGTGCGCCATTGCAAACCGTATGAGCATTCCTCCGCCTCTTTTTATCTCCGTTCGCAAAGCGAAATCGTGTTTTCTCCGAACCTCCCGGCCAGGCTTCGCGTTGCGACTTTCCCCGTCTGCATCCCGGCATTTCTTGAATGGGACACCCCGTCCATGCGTCCAATCTATGAATCGTTGAGGCGCTCGGCTCAGGATTCGGGGTTGTCAGCAAGAAACCGGCGGTGAGCCCCCCGAACGCTAACCACTTCGAAAGGTTATCATGGTAAACTCAAACAGTCTGCACGTATATCTGGCGGCCAAATCAAGGGAGGCGCGTTCCCGGATGGAAGACGCGCTGGTCCTGGATGGGTTCAATGTCGGGACCTTTGACTCCGCAACCGCGCTGTGGGAGAAATTTCAACTGCTGCCGGCGCGGCTAATCGTCGCCGAACGGCTTTTCCCCGACGGGTTCAGTGGATTGGATCTGACGCGGAGGATTCGTGAAGCTCACCCTGTTCCTTATGTTTATATCGTTCTTTCAAGCACCCTTGCCAACCTTGAGGAGATCGCTGCCGGCTTGAAAATCGGCGCGGACGATTACCTGGTCCGGCCTCACAATCCATTCCAACTCCGTTCCAGGATTTTGGTGGGCATGCGCTGGCTCAATTATGTGGACTCTCTGCAAGAAGGCAGGCCTGCCCACTCACTTTTAGCGACACCGGCCTGATCAACCAGCAACCTGCAAGCGTATCCGTGACGCCAAGGGTGTGACGGAATTGCGGAATTCTCACCGACCGAACCAGCCTCCAAGACTTTAACTCAGAAGGTTCAAATCACCAATAGTCCCCATATTCCACCAGCAAGGGCGCCTGCCCCGCGATTTTCCTGCGCATGAATCTTTATCACCCCTGACAATAATTGCCTCCACGGGAAACATGCGGATTCCCGTAAGGTGCGAATTCGGATCCAGGGGGCAAAGCGGATCTCGGCGATTGAGCGCGGAACCATTGGACAGCATTTGTCCAACCCTCCGGTTTAGGATCGCGGCGTGAGATATGTGCTCTTTGACAATCGCGGCGCCAGCGGGATGGTTCGTCGCAGAAGCGCTGAGGAGCGGAGACGCGGAGATGCGAGGAAGTTCGCAGGGTGATTTTCGAATGTCGAATGTGAATGGGATAGTGCGAGGGCGAAACAGAAGGGCGCGAAGGGAACGAAGCAGGTTTTTTGCGTTAGGGCGGATATGGCAGGGGTTCGGACGCGGCGTGAAATGTAAATTTTACCAAACGAACCCAATTCGCAATATTCACAACTGTTGCAGGGATAGAAGGTTGTGACTTTTCCGAGAGAGCTTGGAGGGGAAAACGAAGCCAATTTTTGAATGCAAAATGAGGAATGCACAATGCAAAATCTCGCAATGGAATTTCGAATGCCGAGTTTCGATTGTCGAATGCGCTTAGAGGCAATTCGCAGTGATTCGCACCTGACAGCACCGGTTCGCATGTGAAATTATTTTTGGAGAGATCCTGAATCGAAGAATTGCGGGCGCGGGAGTTCGAATGCTTCTGTTGTCCGCGGTTGCGTTTGCGGTTTAAAACAGACATATCACTCGCATTAACGCATGGGAAAATTTGTCAAAGGTCAGCGGTGGATCAGCGAGTCGGAGCCGGAACTCGGGCTGGCGACCATCGTGCAGGCGGATGGCGCGAGGGTGCAGGCGGCGTTTCCGCTGACGGGTGAGTCGCGCACTTACGCCACCGACCAGGCGCCGCTGAAGCGGGTGCGCTTTCGCGTCGGGGACAAGGTGAAGACCCAGGCGGAGGAGGAGTTTGTCGTCCGTGAAGTGCTGGATGAGCAGGGACTGCTGACGTATGTCGGGGACCATCACCGGGTGACGGAATCGCTGCTGAACGACAGTCTGAGTCTTCGCGGGGCGCAGGAGCGATTGTTCGCGGGACGGTTTGACGCGTCCAGAGCGTTTGAATTGCGCCGCCGCACCCTGGAATTGTTGCATCGTTCCCGGAAGTCGCCGGTGCGCGGTTTTCTCGGCGGGCGGATCGATCTCATCCCGCACCAGCTTTACATCGCGCAGGAAGTCGCGAACCGTCACGCCGCGCGCGTGATGCTGTCGGATGAAGTGGGTCTGGGCAAAACCATCGAGGCGTGTCTCGTGCTGCATCGCCTGCTGCTGAGCGGCCGCGCGCATCGGATACTGGTGCTGGTGCCGGAATCGCTGGTGCATCAGTGGTTCGTGGAGATGTTGCGGCGTTTCAATGTGTGGCTGCACATATTTGACGAGGAACGGTGCGCAGCCATCGAGGCCGGCGAGCCGGGCGTGAATCCGTTTCTCGACGATCAACTGGTGCTGACGAGCATCGATTTTTTGGAGGCCAGCCCGCGCCGCGCGGAACAGGCCACGGCCGCCGGCTGGGATGTGCTGGTGGTGGACGAGGCGCATCACCTCGAGTGGTCCGAGTCAGCGCCGAGCCGGAAATATCAGGTGGTGGATGAACTGAGCCGCAAATCGGAGGGGCTGCTGTTGCTGACGGCGACGCCGGAGCAACTGGGGGTGGAGAGCCACTTCGCGCGGTTGCGCCTGCTGGACCCGGAACGCTATCGCGACCTCGCGACGTTTCAGGCGGAGGCGAAGGATTATCGCGGGACGGCGGAAGTCGCGGAAAAATTGGCGGCGGAAACGATGATGACGAGTTCGGACATAAAGTTGCTTCGCCGGCTGCTCGCGCATGACGCGCGACTGGAGGAGCGGCTCGCCGGGTTGAACGAGCGAAAGCCGGAGGCGAGGCAGGCGTTGCTGGGCGAGCTGCTGGATCTGCACGGTCCGGGCCGCGTGCTCTTTCGCAACACGCGCGCGGGCATGCGCGGCTTTCCGAAACGGATCGCCCGCCTCGCGCGGCTGGAGGCCGGGCCGCAAGCGGAACACTGGCTGGACCGGGTTTCGACGGAGTTCGCGGAGGACGTCGGCGATACGAAATTGCACAGCTCGTTCGAACTGGAAAAAGATCCGCGCGTGCTCTGGCTCGTGGAACTGTTGCAAAAGCTGGATCCGAAAAAGGTGTTGCTCATCGGGCGCAGCCTCGAAAAAGCGGAGGCGATCGACGCGGCGTTGCGGCGGCATGTGAGCATCAAGACGGGAATTTTTCACGAGGGCCTGACGCTGGTGCAACGCGATCGCAACGCGGCGTGGTTCGCCGAGCCGGACGGCGCGCGGCTGCTCATCTGTTCGGAAATCGGCAGCGAGGGACGCAACTTTCAATTTGCGCATCATCTTGTGCTGTTCGACCTGCCGCTCAATCCCGAGCTGCTGGAGCAACGCATCGGCCGGCTCGACCGCATCGGCCAGACGGAGGACATTCAAATCCATGTCCCCTACCTCGCCCACAGTCCGCAGGAAGTCCTGGCGCGTTGGTATCACGAAGGGTTGAACGCGTTCGAATCCAATCTGGAAGGCGCGAACGAACTGCTGCGTCAGTTCGGCCAACCCGTGCATGATCTCGCCCTCGAATTTTCCGTCGCGGATAGAACGGCGGCGGACGAGGAATTGGCCAGCCTTTTAAAATCCACGAAGGCGGCGCGCAAGGAAATCCGCCGCCTGCTGGAACTGGGCCGCGACCGTCTGCTGGAATTGAACTCGTTCCGCCCCGCGGTCGCGCAAAAAGTCATCGGCGAAATTCAAGAGCTGGAAAGGCAGCCGGACCTGGAGAATTATCTGCTGGATGTCTTCGATCATTTCGGCGTTCACATCGAGGAACTCGCCCCGCACACCTGGCAATTGAATCCGCAGGGCATCATCACCGATTCGTTTCCCGCGATGCCCGCCGAGGGGATGATTGCGACGTGCGACCGGCGCCGGGCGTTGAGCCGCGAGGACGTGGCGTTTCTGACGTGGGATCATCCGCTCGTGACGGGCGCGATGGATTTGTTGCTCGGCGCCGAGACGGGCAACTGCGCTTTCGCGGTGCTGCCAGCGGCCAACGAACGCGCGATGTTTCTCGAATTGTTATTCGTCCTCGAAACCATCGCCGCGCCGCGACTGCATGCGGACCGATTTCTCCCGCTGACACCGGTTCGCATCGTCATCGGCCACAAACTGCAGGATGCGACCGAGGCCTTCGCCGGCAATGACTGGGAACAAAAGCTAAAGAAAGGTTCGCCATTCAAATTAATCGACAATGCCGACATCGCCCAAAAGACCCTGCCCGCGATGTTCGAGAAAGCCACCGCGCTCGCCGAGGCAAAAGCCACGGCGTTGCGGGAATCCGCCTTGAGTGCGATGAATCTTTTAGTGGGTCACGAAGTGGAGCGCTTGCAAACCCTCGGGCAGGTGAACGACCACATTCGGCCGCAGGAAATCAAGCTGGCGCAAACGGAGCGCGAGGAATTGACCGTCGTTCTCACGCACGCCCAGCTTCGCCTCGACTCACTTCGACTGATTTGGAAAGGCCCGCCCGAAGCCCTCGCTTAGATGCGTCGCACACCGGAGCCTGCGACGCTATTGAGGTCCAAGACCCCCGTTCCGATTCGGATTGGCGGAAAGTTGGAAGTTTAGCCGGCCGCCGGCTTTTATTTGGTTCCTTTCGATTTCCGGTCGAGTCAAGTTGGTCCCATTAAAGGCCGCCGAGTGGATGTAAATTCCATCACCGCTGGTTGCGATGGTGAACTGGCTGCCCGGATAAAAGTGGTTATCCAATTTGATTTCCACATTTGGAAACAGTGGCGTCGAGACTGGGAAGACGGGCTGGGGCGCCCACCTTTCTGCAACTCGCTGGCGTCCCGGTTCCATCCGTCATGCAAGGCCTGAGCTGGGCGCCTTTGTTGCGCGGAGAAAAACCCGCGTGGCGACAGGCATTTTTGTGCGAATATTTTTTCAAACCCGGCTTGCCGGCCGCGCCAGCCATGCCCGCCGTCCGCACCCCCGGCAGTAAATTGATCGTTTATCCCGGACACGACGAGTGGACCGAACTCTTTGATCTTAACGCCAACCCATACGAAAAACAAAACCTCACAAAAGATTCCTCACGGCGGAATCCTTTTTAACGGCGGGCAGAAGATATCAATGCGGCCGTCCCACATCCTCAGCACGGTTGTTCAGGCGCCGAAGACGAATGCGACTGCACGGATGGCAGGTCGCTATTTAAAATCCGCCCAGTTCGTGCGTCGCATGTCACCGACGTTAAGAAACGTGAGGTGCATGCCGAACGCGGCCTTGAGGGTTTGCGGGGAATGGCCCGCGCCGGCGAGGGCGACATAATCATTGAGCACGCCCCGGAAGTCCGGATGCGCGCAGTGCTCAATAATGGTTTTCGCGCGTTCCGCCGGAGATTTGCCGCGCAGGTCGGCGATGCCTTGTTCCGTGATGATGACCTGAACCGAGTGCTCGCTGCTGTCCAGGTGGCTGACCTGCGGAACGATCGTGCTGATTTTTCCGCCTTTCGTAATGGAGGGGCAAACGAAGATCGAAAGAAAGGCATTGCGCGCAAAATCCCCCGAGCCGCCAATGCCGTTCATCATGCTGCGGCCCAGCAAGTGCGTGCTGTTGACGTTTCCGCCCACATCCACTTCGATGGCGGTGTTGATCGAGATCAATCCCAGGCGCCGGATGACTTCAGGGCTGTTGGAAATCTCCTGAGGTCGCAGCAGAAATCGTGAACGGAAGAACGGCAGGTTTTCATACACCTCGCGCAACACCGGGTTGCTGACTGTGAGCGAACAACCGCTGCCGAAACGTATCTTGCCCTGCTTCATCAGCGCCACCACCGCGTCTTGAATGACCTCCGTGTACATCTCGAATTCTGGAATATCCGGACAGGCGCCCATGGATTCCAGCACAGCGTTCGCAGTGTCCCCGACACCGGATTGGATTGGCAGAAAGCCTTTCGGAATCAGGCCCGCGCGCAATTGACCGGCGAGAAACTCCGCGACGTTGTCCCCGATGCGCGCCGCGGTGGGAGACACCGGAGCGAAGGCCCCGGTTTCGTCCGCCACATCGGTTTCCACGATGCACGCGATTTTAGACGGGTCCACTTTGACCATTGGCATGCCTACGCGGTCGGCGGCCCGGAGAATCGGAACGGGCTGGCGGTGCGGCGGGTCGGCCGGTTCATAAATGTCGTGCACGCCCCGCAAGGCGGCGGGGTGAAAGCGGTTCAGTTCGATGATGATTTTCTCGGCAACGCGGCTGAACGTCGGGGATGCGCCGACCGAGGAGGTAAGGTAAATCTCACCGTCATCAGTGACTTCGCACGCTTCGATCACCGCCCAATGCACCGGCCCCAAAAAACCGTAACGCACGGCCTGCGGCAGCATCGAAAGATGCATGTCGTAGAAGTTCGTGCGGCCTTCGTTGATGCTTTTGCGCAGGTCCGGATCGTTTTGATACGGAGTCCGGAAGCGCATCGCGTCGGCCTTTGCCAGTTCGCCATCGACGCTTCTTCCGGTGGAGGCGCCGGTGATGACGCCAATGCGAAACGGTTCGCCCACCTGATGAATACGGGCGGCCCGGGCGGCGAGGGCCTTGGGCACTTCCTTCGGCGTTCCAGCCGGGGTGAATCCACTGAACGCCACGGTCTGTCCATGATGGATCATTTCCGCGGCTTCGGCGGGTGTGAGTTTGGGAAAGGATCGCGTCATGGCAATCAAAGGAATTCAGTTATTTAATGCGGACCAAAATTTGCCCTTCGTTCACTGCGTCTCCGACTTTTACTTCGACGGCGGTGACTTTGCCGTTCACGGGGGCGAGCACAAAAGTATTCATTTTCATGGTTTCTATTGTAACGAGCGGATCGCCCTGTTTGATCTCCTGGCCGACCGTTGCGGCAATGCCGACAACATGTCCCGCCAGCGGGCTAGGCACATCGCCGGCGCCAACGGGCGCGTGAGCATCTGCAACTGGTGCGGACGGTGGCGGCGTGGCCTCAGGCTTGGGTACTTCTGCGGCGACTGGTGCCTGCGACACTGGTGCCGCATCGGCCGGCAGCTCGACCGTTACGTCAAAAGGTTTGCCATCAACCGTGACTCGAATCTTTTTAATCATAAGTATTGGATTCAACGCAGCCTGTGGGACATGGACAGTTCAACGCGGCCTTCAAAAGCCCAGACGTTCAGATGTGGCGCCGGGACCGTGACGCGTTTGACCTCCACCACCCGGTGCGGCTGATCAATCACGGCCGCGATGGCCGCCGCGATAACCGCGACAATGGCCAGGTCCACCACCGATTCTTCTTTATCCTTCATGATGTGTTAGAGCGGAATGGTTCCGTGTTTCTTGGGCGGCCGTGCCTCACGTTTGCTCAATGTGGCACGCAGGGCCAGCGCGACCATGGCGCGTGTTTCCGATGGTGCAATCACATCAGTGATCATCGCTTTTCGTGCCGCTTCGTACGGGGAACAGAATCTTTCCCGATATTCGGCGACGAGTTCCTTCTCCCGCGCTTTAGGGTCACTCGCGGCAGCGATCTCTCGTTTATAGAGAATTTTCACTGCCCCGTCGGCGCCCATGACCGCGATTTCAGAGGTTGGCCAAGCATAGACGAAATCCGCGCCCATGTCTGCACTGCACATTGCGAGGTAGGCCCCGCCGTAGGCTTTGCGAAGGATCACCGTGATCTTCGGCGCGGTGGCGGCCGCATAGGCAAAAAGCATTTTCGCGCCGTGCCGAATAATTCCACCGCGCTCCTGTTGAACCCCCGGCAGAAAGCCGGGCACGTCCACCAGCGTGACCAGCGGGATGTTGAACACATTGCAGAAACGAATGAATCGAGCGGCCTTGTCCGAGGAATCGATGTCCAGGGTGCCGGCCTTGACCGCTGAATTATTGGCAATGAGTCCGACCACGATACCTTGAATGCGGGCAAAACCGACCACGATGTTGCGCGCCCACTCGGACTGTACTTCCAGAAAGCTGTCCGGGTCGGTCAGTCGTTTAATGACGAGGTAAATATCCAGCGGATTCTTCGCGTCGTCAGGCACGAGCTTGTTCATTTCGGGATCGGGCGTCAAATCCACGTCCGGTGACGGATTGTGCGGTGGATCCAGCAGGTTATTGGCCGGGATATAAGAGAGGATTTGCCGCGTAATTTTGACGGCGTGCGCGTCGTCATCCGCGACGAAATGAATGTTCCCACTGACGCTGGCGTGCGCCTTGGTGCTGCCGATTTCGTCCATCGTGCATTTCTGGCCGGTGACTGCCTGAATCACCTCCGGGCCGCAGATAAACATGTTTGCGCCTTTTACCATGATGATAAAATCCGTCAACGCCGGCGAATATGCGGCCCCACCGGCGCAAGGGCCGGCAACGATGGCGATTTGCGGCACAACCCCTGAAAGCAGCACGTTGCGAAAAAAGACCTGGCCGTACCCTGAAAGCGACTCATCACCTTCCTGGATGCGCGCGCCGCCGGAGTCGTTGAATCCAACGACGGGACAACCCACCTTCAGCGCGTGGTCCATCATGTCGCAGACTTTTTTGGAATGAATGCGACCCAGCGCGCCGCCGCCAACCGTGAAATCCTGGCTGAACGCCGCGATGCCGCGACCGTCGACGATGCCCGTGCCGCAGACGACGCCATCTCCGGGGAACGATTTATCTTCGAGACCGAAGTTATGACAATCGTGATCAGCATGCAGGCCCCATTCCTGGAAAGTGCCGGCCTGAAACAACGCGGTAAGCCGGTCGCGCGCGGTCATCTGGCCCTTCTTTCGGCGGGCTTCCAACTTTTCCACACCACCGCCAGCGCGGGCGGCCACCCGGCGTTGCTCAAGGTCATCCAACATTTTTTGGGCTATCATAAATTATAATCAGATTTTCGGGGTGCAAAACTCGGTGAGGACGCCGAACGTAGATTTGGGATGCAAAAAGGCGACTAGCTTGCCGCCGGCTCCGTCGATTGGCTTTTCATGGATCAATTTCACGCCGGCTTGCGCGGCCGTGTTGAGTTGTTCGGCGATATTGCTCGTGCCAAACGCTATATGATGCACTCCGCCGGCTGGATTTTTCTCAAGGTATTTCGCAATCGGGCTTTCCGGGTCGGTGGGTTCGAGCAGTTCCAGGTGAACTTCTCCCACCGCAAAAAATGCTGTGCGCACTTTTTGCGAAGGCACCTCTTCGCGCCGTTCGCACTTCAAGCCAAGCGCTTTTTCGTAGTAGGGGACCGCCTCGTCGAGCGATCGCACTGCAATACCCAAATGGTCCAGCTTCTTAATCATAGTCTTCAATTTTTGAATTTAGATTTCGCGTAGCGAGCAGCACAGCCGCCGCCTGCACGGTTGTTAGATCCCCGCGCATAACCGATTGGCGAACACGCGGCAGTTGCTCGGCAACCCGGGGATGGTCGTAAAATTCACGCCGCAATCCCTCGAGAATAAGATCGTCGAACCAATCGAGCATTTGCTGCTGGCGTCGCTCGGCGATCACACCCTTCGGTTCGAGTTCTCTATAAAAGCTCTCGATGCGCTGCCATGCCTCGGGCACACCTTCCCCCGTACGGGCCGAGCACAGTGCGGCCTCGGTCCGCCAGCCTTGGGTGGCGGGCAGCAGGCAGCGGAGCGCTGCGTCCTGTTCCAGGCGCGAGCGTTGTGCGGCAAGCCGGTTTTCGCCGTCCGCTTTGTTGATCCAAACGCCGTCCGCCAGTTCCATGATGCCCTTTTTGATCCCCTGCAATTCATCGCCCGCTCCCGGAAGCAGGAGCAGGAGGTAGAAATCCACCATCGAGCGCAAGGTCACCTCCGCCTGACCCACACCCATGCTCTCGACGAGAATCGTGTCGAAGCCCGCCGCTTCACAGAGCAAAATCGTTTCGCGCGTGCGCCGGGCAACCCCGCCAGCATTCCCACCCGACGGCGACGGGCGAATGAACGCGTTCGGTTCAAGACTCAGCCGCTCCATTCGCGTCTTGTCCCCAAGTATGCTTCCGCCGGAGAGCGTGCTCGAGGGATCGATGGCAAGCACGGCTACCTTTTGCCCGAGACCCACCAGATGACACCCGAGTGCTTCGATAAAAGTGCTTTTCCCAACGCCCGGGGCGCCGCTCACGCCGACTCGCTTCGCTCTGCCCGTATGCGGCAGGATGCGTTGCAACAGTTCCTGCGCCTGCGTTTCGTCCCGCCGCGCCTGGCTCTCGATGAGCGTGATGGCGCGCGCGAGCACCGAGCGGTTTCCCTCGCGAATACCGGCGACGCGCTCGGCCACGGTCATGGCCGACGGTTTGTTCATGCGGGCAGCCGCTTGCATAGTTGCTCGAGAGTTTCACGGGCCGCGTCCGGAATAAAAGTCCCCGGTCCGAACACTGCCGCCGCTCCGTGCGTGAGGAGAAACTCGTGATCCTGGGCGGGGATGACGCCGCCGACGACGATAACGATGTCTTCGCGGCCGACTTTCTTCAGTTCCTCGACCAGTTGGACCAGCAAGGTTTTGTGGCCTCCCGCGAGGGAACTGACACCGACTACGTGAACATCATTGTCCGCCGCCATGCGCGCAACCTCCTCGGGTTGCTGGAATAGCGGACCCATGTCCACGTCGAAACCAAGGTCCGCGTAGGCCGTCGCAACCACCTTCGCGCCCCGGTCATGGCCGTCCTGTCCCATTTTCGCGATTAAAATGCGCGGGCGGCGGCCGTGTTGTTTGTCAAACTCATCAGCTGGTTTTCTCACAAGATCAAGGCGCGAGGTCTCGCCATATTCGGACTGATAGACGCCCGCCACCGTTCGCACCACCGCTTTGTGGCGGCGGAACACTTTTTCGAGCGCCAGGGAAATTTCGCCCAAAGTCGCCCGGGCGCGGGCTGCTTCAACCGACAGCGCGAGCAAGTTACCGGAGGCGGCGGCCGCCTCGGTGAGCGCATCCAGCGCGGCGTCCACTGCGGCATTGTCGCGAGCGGCTTTTACCGTGCGGAGGCGTTTGATTTGAGAATCGCGAACGCTGGTGTTATCCACCTCGCGAATTTCGAGTTTGTCCGCCTTCTCCAGACGGAACATGTTGACGCCAATGACGGCTTCACGACCCGAATCAATTTGTGCCTGACGGCGGGCGGCGGCTTCCTCGATGCGCAGCTTGGGCAGTCCGGTTTCGATGGCTTTGGTCATGCCGCCGAGCGCCTCAATTTCGTCAAGATGCAACCGCGCGCGTTTGATCAGGGAATGTGTAAGGCTTTCGACGAAGAAAGAACCCGCCCAGGGATCGATCACTTTGCACAGCCCGGTTTCCTCCTGGAGAAATAATTGCGTATTCCGGGCTATGCGGGCCGAGAAATCGGTGGGCAACGCAATAGCCTCGTCAAGCGAATTAGTGTGCAGCGATTGGGTGTGACCGCACGCGGCGGCCATGGCTTCGACACACGTGCGGACGACGTTGTTGTAAGGGTCTTGTTCAGTGAGCGACCATCCCGACGTTTGGGAGTGCGTGCGCAGAGCCATCGACTTGGCGCTCTTCGGATTAAATTGCTTGATGATTTCGGCCCACAACACGCGCGCGGCCCGCATCTTGGCTATCTCCATGAAAAAGTCCTTCCCTTGCGCCCAAAAAAAGGAAAGCCGCGGCGCGAATCCGTCGATATCGATTCCCGCCTTGAGGCCGGTACGTACGTATTCGAGGCCGTCGGCCAGGGTGTAGGCAAGTTCGAGATCGGCCGTCGCGCCCGCCTCCTGCATGTGGTAACCCGAAATGGATATCGAGTTGAACTTCGGCATGTTCTTCGCGGTAAATGCGAAGATGTCCGCGATGATCCGCATGGACGGAGCGGGCGGATAGATATAGGTGTTCCGCACCATGTACTCTTTCAAGATATCGTTTTGGATGGTGCCGGAGAGCTGTCCGGCCTTCACACCCTGTTCCTCGGCAGCCACGATATAGAACGCCAGGATCGGGAGTACCGCGCCGTTCATCGTCATGGAAACTGAAATGCGCTCCAGCGGAATGCCGCCGAACAAAATCTTCATATCCTCGACGGTGTCCACAGCGACGCCGGCTTTGCCGACATCGGCGAATGCGCGTGGATGATCGGAATCGTAGCCGCGATGGGTCGGGAGGTCGAAGGCTACGGACAAGCCTTGCTGGCCGGCAGCGATATTGCGTCGATAAAACGCATTACTTTCCTCGGCGGTGGAGAAGCCGGCGTACTGACGCACGGTCCAGGGACGGATGACAAACATGGAGCCGTATGGCCCCCGTAAGAACGGCGGCAGTCCCGGCATCGAATCCAGATATTCACACCCCTTAAGGTCCGCGGCAGTGTATAAGGGTTGGAGGTCGATTTGCTCGAGCGTTTTGGACAGTGACTCATCGGGCGTTTTGCCAGTTTCGCTTTTAAAGCGCGCGCTCCATTGATCGGGAGTCGCACTAACGGCTCCGCCGACGAACGGCACATTGGAAAAATCGGGGAACGTTTTCATAGTAGTTTCCTTTCCAGCGCTGCCGCTGCACGAGTAAGGCAGACGGGAGTGATGGGCGCTTCGGGCCGATCGTGAATACGGACGGCCCGCACGATCTCGCCCAGGGTGGCCCCGGCACTGGCCGCCTGAATGCTTTGTTCGAACAGCTCCTCTTTGCGGGCGCGCACGATGTCGTCGAGTTTTTTCAGGATAAAATCATTGTCCGCATCTTCCAAAGAGGTGCGATAAGACGCGATTTGCTGCGCGCATCGGCGATAATAAAGGGTATCGTCCGGGGCTGGCACCGCTGGAGGCGCCTCTTTCGTGTTGACGTATCGATTTACGCCGACGATTCCAATCTTGCCTTCAGCGGCTGCCTTGATTTTCTCGGCGGCCGTGGCGGCCACCGCTTTTTGCGGGAACCCGACCCGCAGCGCGGCTGCCATGCCGCCGAGTTTCTCCACCTCCTGAAATAGCGCCCACGCGCGTTTCGCGAGGTCAGTCGTCAACGTTTCCACATAGTAAGAACCGCCGGCCGGATCGGCCACGTGAGTCAGGTGACATTCCTTTTGCAGGACCAACTGCGTATTACGGGCGAGACGATTCCCCAAATCGCTATTGGCGCGAAGCACCTCGTCGAAGGCACCGACCTGGAGGCTATCGCAGCCGCCGATGATGGCGGCGAAAGCTTCCACGGTGCCGCGCATGATATTGGTATGCGGATCGCGAACGGTTTTGTTCCACAATGACGTGCGAACGTGTAGCGCGAGCCGTTGTGATTCTTCATTTCCTCCCAAGGTCGCGACGGCCCGCGCCCAAAGCATGCGCAACGCGCGAAATTTGCTGATTTCGATAAAGATACCTGTCCCCGCTGTCACCGCGAAGCGAATGCGTGGGGCGACGACGTCCACCGACAATCCGCGTTGGTGCATTTCGCGGAGATATTCTATCCCCGCCGCGAGCGTAAACGCGAGTTCCTGCACCGCGTGGCCGCCCGCTTCATGCCAGGCACGGCCATGGACACAGATGGTTTGGAGATGGGGAGCGTGAGTGGCCGCCCAACTCGTTAGCGAGGCCATTTCCCGGTAAGCGCCCGCCAGCGATTGCGGAAGACTGCCCTCGTGCGAAATGACGCCCAGGGGGTCGGTCTCGATACAGCCGCGCAGATCGGCGCTGGCTTGTCTGCGCTTCCGCATCAATCCCATTAACAGCGCCGCAAACGGCATGCCCGAAGCGCCGGACCGGACGAACAGCGAGGTCTTGCGCAGATCGATTCCCTCCAGCGCGCGCTCGAGGTCTTTCAGCGTGGCGATCGAAACGCCGCCCGGGTCGGAATCCTCCGGCCGCGCCCAATCGGGATCGTTGCCATTCCGAGTGGCCTTATCCACGACCATGTTCAGCGCGTTGAGGCCGTTCGCCAGCGAATTCCGCGCGGCGTGATTAAACTCCGACGGGCTCGGCGAGCTGATCTCCTGCGAGATTTCCCAAGGTCGATTGACATAGCCGCTGGCGGCAGCCCCGCGCGCAAAAGGCGGCAGCCCGGGATAGGAATGAAGTTGGGCGAGTGGCTCGACGTCTTCCGGTCGGTAGATGGGTTGCAGGATAACGCCCTCCCATGTGTGGGTGAGCATTTTCTCGTCGAAAGAGGCGCCTTTTAGATCACCATCAACCAGTTTGCGCCAGTCGCCGTAGTTAACTTTTGGAAACTTTGTCATACACATCAGTTGTCCAGGGTTTCGACCGTTACTTCGTGGCGTTGACCCGCGAGGGTTACAAAGAGCTTTTTGCCCTTGCCACCGGCCACCGGTGCTGGTGCGGGTGTCGGCGTTGGTGTAACCGAGGCTTTGGGTTTTAGCAAAGCTTCGACCTGCTGGGGAAACATTCCGTAAAGCACGGCGATTTCGTCGGTCGTGGGCAACTCTTTATCGGCACATTGCTTGCGAAATTTCTCAAGACCAGGTGGCAGCAAATTCGCCGGCCGTTCGGTGATGGCTTTTTGTCCGGTTTGCTTTTCCACTTGGGCCAGCAGGCCCGGATCAATGGTGCCGGGGGTTTGCCCATACTTGCCGAGGGCAATCTCCTGGGCCGGCTGGCAGATGATTTTCCAACGTCCGAATTTCACATTCATCATCGCTTGCGTCCCCACGATTTGGGAGGTGGGCGTCACCAGCGGAATCCAGCCGAGCGCCTCACGCACCACGGGAATCTCGCGCACGACCTCGTCGAAGCGGTCAGCCATCCCTTGCTCTTTCAGTTGCGTCCGGAAGTTCGAGAGCATGCCGCCAGGCACTTGATAAATGAGGATGTCGCTATCCACCCGTTCGTTGGCGGGGCTGGTGAATTTCGCCAGATCCTTATAGACGCCTTCGAAATATGTGCGCAATTGCACAAGCTTCTCCGTGTCGAATTTGGGACAGCGGGGATGGTCTTCCAGGAGTGCCAGCATGCGTCGCGTGTCGGGCTGCGAAGTACCGTTGGCAAATGGGCTGATCGATACTTCCACGCAATCCACGCCGGCATCGATGGCCGCCAGATAGGCCGCCGCACCAAGGCCGGCGGTGTCGTGCGTATGCAGTGTGATGGGGATGTCCGTCTGACGTTTTAATTTCTCCACCATCTTGAACGCAATTTGCGGTTGGAGAATGCCCGACATGTCCTTAATGCCGAGCGAATCGCAACCCATCTTCTCCAATTCCATCCCCATCTTCACAAAATTCTCCACCGTGTGGACCGGACTGATCGTGTAGCACATTTCGCCCCTTGCGTGCTTTCCGCACTTCTTCACCGCCTTGACGGCGGTCTCGAGATTCCGAAGGTCGTTGAGTGCGTCAAAGATGCGGATGACGTCCATCCCGTTGTCGCACATACATTTGACAAAAGCCTCCACCACATCGTCTGGAAAGCTGGTGTATTGCACTATATTCTGGCCGCGCAACAGCATTAGCTGCGGGGTCCGGGGGGCCACCTTTTTTAGCGTCCGCAGGCGATCGAATGGATTTTCGGCGAGGAAGCGAAGGCAGGAATCGATGGTGGCGCCACCCCAGGTCTCAAGGCCGTTGAACTCCATCCCGTCGAGAATCGGCGCGGCGGGTAGCATTTGGGTGGTCGTCATGCGCGTGGCCGCCATCGATTGGTGCCCATCTCGCAGGACCGTATTATTGAACAAAACCGGTTTCATATTCTACTTTCTGAATTACTTTTATCGCTTGTGCGCAGTTCACTCTCCCCATTTCTTGCGCAAGTCTCCGCAAAAATTGTTGTGGCCCCGGCGAACTCACTAAGTGCCCGAATGCATGAGGAGCGCCGACTTTGAATGACGGTCGAAATGACGCGCGAGAATTTCCTTCAAAACAGTCGTTTCGGTTTGGTAACGCGCCTCCAGTTGCTCGATTGAGTAGATCAGAGGCAGGGGAGCGAGGTTACGGGAATTAGCGGCGCGTGATGAAATGGCGGGGTGGAAGGGCTCACCGCTCGGTCTGTTGGTTCGCGGGGATATGGTTGTTGTCATGGCGCCAGCAACGTGAGGTGAAACACCGCGTCGCGCCCCACGTAAATTGGGATATATCAACCACAACATGCACTTAATATTATTAGAAGCAATTTAAATACATGTAGCAAAAAGCGCCTGCCTTTTGCCAATTGCGGTGTAGTGAGCGATCCCGATGCAGGCGAAGGTAGTAACATCGATGAACGATACTCATGATCGGACTGCATGGCTTAAAGGCGGCGAATCCCACTGCATCCACCCGCCCCGCACTGTCAGCCGTCCCTGGAAACTTGCGTTGCTGGGACCGCCCGGTGTGGGCAAAGGCACCCAGGCCCAATTGTTGTCCCAACGGCTGGGGGCCTGCCACTTGTCGACAGGCGACGTATTCCGTGCCGCGAAAAGTTGCGATGAGACGGAATTGACGCCCGCGCTCGCAACGGCGATGGACCGCATGCGCAGTGGCGAACTAGTCGATGATGACCTTGTCCTGCAGATGATTTACGAGCGCAGGCAGTGTCTAAATTGCCGGGGCGGATTCCTCCTTGATGGCTTTCCGCGCACGGTGGTCCAGGCGGAAACCTTGGAGAGGTTTCTGAATTGGGAAAACCTGGCGCTGGACGCCGTCGTTAACTACGACCTCGAACTGGATGAAATCGTGGAGCGCCTGGCTGGGCGACGATCCTGCTCCGGTTGCAAGGCCGTGACTCACGTGAGCGAACTTTCACCCCAGGCCCTCGACCGCTGCAAGGTTTGCGGTGAAAGTCTTATACAGCGCGAAGACGACCGCCCTGAAGCGATCCGCGTGCGCATGAAGGTCTATCAGGAAAGCGCCGCGCCGCTGGCCGACTTTTATCGCCGGCGAAGGGTGCTGGTTTCCATTGTGGCGAAGGGATCGGCGGCGGAGATCTGCGACCGAACAGTCGCGGCGTTGGAAGGCGTAACGGCTGGCCGGTCCGGTTAATTACTCAAAGTGCTTCTTATGGGCACGCGTCGGCGCAGGTAAGACGTTTGCTTTGCCCACAGAGAAGGATACCCGATAAACACCCGCTTCCCGCGTTGACTCCCACTTTTTTACACATTTGCGAAGCACCCCCAGCATCGCGTGATTGCTTGCCAGAACGTCCGCGGTGAGCCGTTCGATTCCGTGCCGCCCGGCAATCTCGATCAGCTTACGCATCAGGAAAGTGCCGAGGCCATGGTGCTGCCATTCGTCGTGCAGCGTGATCGCAAACTCGGCCTCGTTAGCGTTGGGGTTTTTGAAATAACGCCCGACACAAATCATTTTTTGGCGCCCGTCAAATGGAACGAGGCCCACGATGGCCATGTCCGTCCGATAGTTAACGTTGAGAAAGCGGTCGAGCTGATCCGGCGACAATTCGTGCAGAGCGCAAAAATACCGGGAATAAATCGTGCCGGCGGAATGCGAGTGAAATAATTCTTCCAGCAACACCAAGTCCTGCGGGAGGATGGGGCGGAAGAACACCCTGCCTTTGCCCTTAAATCGGCCCACCCATTTCAGCTCTGTTGGGTAAGGCGAATCGGGCATAAGGCATTAACCGGCAACCCGCGCGCGCGACGTGGGGGCGGCTTGATTCAACCCGCGCACCTTTTCCATCGCCGGAACTTGCGGGCGGATGATCTGGTTCTCCGCATCGTAAAGTGCGGTTTCCTTTTCCAGCACGGAAACTATGAGAAAGAGTCCAAAAATCACGGCGCCCAAGGGCAGACTCAAATATACGATGGTATGCGCCACCGGCACAACAAACCAGATGGCGATTTCGACCGCCGATACGATAAGGAAGAGTTTTTTCAATTTCGACAAAGGCGACTTCTTATTCATTAAACAAAGAGTCGCGAATGTGCCCTGCGCCTGCCCTTCGCCTTTTGCGCAAAACCCAACCAATTTTGCGCGCAGGGGCCGGGCCGGCAAATTGGGGACAGCAATAAATGACCACAAATTATCAAGGAGCGTGTGGTGAGTATCCCGGCCGGGATTCATAGTGTGGAGTGTGAAATATGATTATGACACAAAGGTCAACCATGTCAGCCAAAGCCTGTTTTCCCGAAAGTGTTGAGTTTGTGCCCGTGACCGACTCCAATAAACCGTTCAGCTATCCGCGAGACTTCCTCGATCATCGGTTCGTGTATCTGACAGTTTCGCCCCGGGCGCGGGGCCTCTCGGTCGGCATCAATTTCAATCCCGATCGGATGTGTAATTTCGATTGTGTCTATTGCGAAGTAAAACGAGAGCAACCGCCAGCGGAACTGGAATTGGATGTCCCTGTGATGGCGGACGAATTGCAAAAGGTGCTGTCCTTCATCTGGAGCGGTCAGATTCGTTACGCCCCGCCCTATAGCCGTTTGAACGAAGATTTGCTCAAGCTGCGACACGTGGCGCTGAGTGGTGATGGTGAACCGACTTTATGCCCGAAATTCGTGGAGGCCGTGCAAGCCGTTGCCCATGTGCGGTCAAGAGCGTTGTGCCCCTTCTTCAAAATCGTTTTGTTGACCAACGGCACCGGGCTTGATGCGCCAGGCGTGCAGGAGGGTTTGTCGTATTTTACGGCCGACGACGAAGTCTGGATCAAACTCGATTGCGGCACCCAAGCCTACATGGACCGCATTAACCGTAGTAAGGTCCCACTGAGCAAAGTTCTCGCAAATGCTTTGGATCTCGGACGCAAACGCCCGGTTGTGATTCAAAGTCTCTTCACCGCCGTCGATGGCACGGAGCCGCCAGTCGAGGAAATCGATCAGTATATCCAGCGGCTGAATGAGCTGAAACAAGGCGGAGCGCAAATCGCGGTGGTACAGATCTATTCGGCGACGCGGCCGACGGCGCATTATCATTGCACTCATTTGCCACTGAGAAGTCTTTCATTGATCAGCCGGCGCATCCGGACGGAAACCGGGTTGAAGGCGGAGGTTTTCTGAAGGATGCCGACGCTGGAAAATCGCACAGATAAATCCAACAAGAGCATGGCGAAGTGGAGTGCCTAAGGAATTTCCCTAGTCAGACTAATTCGTTTTCCGTAAATCGATCGGGTACAGAAGCCCAATAGGCGGGGGCAGCGGACTGGTGGTATTTTGCTCTCATGGTAGCAAATAACGAGCAATCTCCGGCCGGGCTCCAAATGAGCAGGCATGAAAACAACGATCTGATCACCAGCCTTACGAAGTCCCGGATGTTTCAGGATTACGAGCGGGCCTTTAGCGAAACTACCGGCCTGCCCGTGACGCTTCGCTCGGCGGAAACGTGGCAGTTGCCGCATCACGGCAAGAAACATGAGAACCCCATTTGCGCCCGCATGGCGGAAAAGAGCCGGGCGTGCGCGGCGTGCCTGCAGATGCAGCAGAAACTGTGTGACAGCGCGCGTTTTGAGCCGGCCACCCTCACCTGCCAGCTGGGTTTGGTGGACACGGCCGTACCAGTGCGCCTCGGTGAAAAATTGATCGGGTATTTGCAGACGGGACAGGTTTTGCGCAAGAAAGCCACCGAGGCCCAGATCGACCGCACGGCCAAATTAACCGCCGAATGGGGCATTCCCCTGGGGCTCGAGGAGTTGCGTAATGCCTATGGGGCCACCAAGGTGTTGGGCACCAAACAATACCTATCGATGGTCAAACTGCTCGCCATCTTCGCCGAACATATTTCCCTGGTGAGCAACCAGATTGTGGTGAAGCAACAGAACAATGAACCCCCCACGATCACGCGTGCGAAGGAGTTCATCCTGGAAAACCATGAGGAGCCATTGTCGCTGGGCCAAGTCGCAAAAACGGTCGGCACCAGCCTGTTTCATTTTTGTAAACTGTTCAAAAAAACCACGGGACTCAATTTTACGGAATACGTCTCGCGCGTGCGGGTGGAAAAGGCGAAAAATTTGTTGTTGAATCCCAATCTTCGTGTTGGCGAAATCGCCTACCAGGTTGGATTTCAATCCCTGACGCATTTCAATCGCGTCTTCAAGAAAATCACGGGGCAGTCGCCCAAAGCCTATCGCCAGCAGCTTGCCGCCTAAAAGTCCCATCATCCGCCGCCATCGGCTGCTTGCGGCGCGCGCCATCGGGAGCTTAGACTCGCGACAGCGCGCGATGAAGGATTATTCCAGCATGAGCCGGGGCGAGTTAATTGAACGACTGAAGGTTCTGGAGGCTCCCGACTCCAGTGGGGACGACCTGGTGGCCCAGCATGAATTGCGCGATCTAAAGGCCGCCTTGGATGCGCACTCCATTGTCGCCATCACCGACGCACAGGGCCGCATCACCTACGTCAACGACAAGTTTTGCGAAATCTCCGGATACTCGCGTGAAGAACTGATCGGCCAGGATCATCGCATCATTAACTCGGGGCATCACCCCAGGGAATTTTTTACCGGCCTTTGGTCCACCATCGCCCGCGGAAAGATTTGGAAAGGCGAGATTTGCAACCGCGCCAAGGGCGGCTCAATCTATTGGGTGGCCACCACGATTTTTCCCTTCCTCAATCTGGAGGACAAACCGTCGCAATATATTGCGATCCGAACCGACATTACGGAGCGCAAGCGGCTCGAAGACGAGGTGTTGCACATCAGCGAAATGGAACAGCGCCGCATCGGCCAGGATTTGCACGACGGCATCTGCCAACACCTGGCCGGAATCGAAATGAAAAGCCAGGTTTTGGAGCAGCGCCTGGAAAAGAAAGCTCCCGTGGAGGCGGCCCAGGCAGGCCAGATTGCCGGCCACGTCCGCGACGTGATGAGTCAGACCCGCGCGCTCGCGCGCAGTCTCTCGCCCTTCATTCTTGAATCGGAAGGTCTGGCCTCCGCGTTGCGGGAACTCGCCAGCACCACCGAGAAACTCTTTGGCGTAAAGTGCCGGCTTACCGGCGAACCGTCCAGCCTCAATCCCGGCCAGACAGTCGCCACTCACCTCTATCGCATTGTTCAGGAAGCCATTAGCAACGCCGTCAAACACGGGAAGGCCCGGAATATCGAAATCGCTCTTTCGGTCGAAGATGGCTGCATGCTGCTGACGGTGAGCGACAACGGACATGGTTTTTCCGCCCAGCCCCGGAGCGCGTCGGGGATGGGGTTGCGAATCATGCGTTATCGTGCGGGAATCATTGGCGCAACCCTGCTGGTTCAAAAACGGCCGGACGGCGGCGTTCAGATAGTTTGTCGTTTAAACACACCCCTGGAATGAGCCGCACCAAAAAACAAGGTCCCGTGCCCAAAAAGAAAATTTTGGTCATCGACGATCATCCGATGATGCGCGAAGGCCTCGCGCAGTTAATCGCCAACGAACCTGACCTGATTGTTTGCGGCGAAGCCGGCGATGCCACCGAAGGACTGACGAAGATCGCTGCCACCGCACCTGACCTGGTGATTGCCGACATCACCATGCCGGGCAAGAGCGGGCTGGAATTGATCAAGGATGTTGAGACGTTGCATCCGGGGCTGTCGATTTTGATTGTCTCGATGCACGAAGAAGCGTTCTATGCCGAGCGCGTTCTGCGCGCGGGCGGTCGTGGTTATGTCATGAAACAGGAGGGCGGCAAAAAGCTGATGGAAGCGATCCGAACCGTTCTGGACGGCAAAGTTTACGTCAGCGAAAAGATGTCGGCCAATATTTTAAATCTGTTCGGCAACCGCCGCAACGACCCGGCTGCTTCCCCGGTCCAGACGCTGACGGATCGCGAGTTCGAAGTTTTTCAACTGCTCGGCCGGGGATTGAGCACCGTACAGATTGCCCAGAGACTCAACCTGAGCCCGAAGACCGTCGAAGTGCATCGGACCAATGCCAAAACCAAGCTAAAGATGAAGACAGCTGCCGAGTTGCTACGCTACGCCGTGCGCTGGCTGGAGTCTGAAGGTGCGAACTAACTTGTGCCGCACCATTTTGCCGCACTTTCAAGGACAAAGTCGTTCCAGCCGCCAGCCCGCATCCAGCTGCTTCGCATAACTGAAACGGTCGTGAAAGCGTCCGGGGCGGCCCTGCCAGAACTCCATCCGCACCGGGGATAACACATAACCACCCCAATGGTCCGGCATCGGTACTCTACCTTCCGCAAATGCGCCGTCAAATTCCTTCCACCGCCGTTCAAGAATCGCGCGACTTTCCACCGGTCGGCTTTGCAGTGAAGCCCAGGCGGCGAGCCGGCTGGCGCGGGGTCGCGTCTGGAAGTACGCGGCTGATTCCTCCCGCGAAAGTTTCGTCACGCTACCCGCGATGCACACCTGTCGCTCTTGATGCGACCAGTAAAATACCATTGCTGCCCGAGGGTTCGCCTCGATTTCCTGTCCCTTTCGGCTTTCGTAGTTGGTGTAAAAGATAAAGCCGCGATCGTCCACAGCCTTGAGCAAGATTACTCGAGCTGACGGTGTTCCGTCAGCAGCGGCGGTCGCGAGCGTTGCGGCATTTGGCTCTCCGGCGGGGCGATCGTCGATCGAGAAACATGATTTGTAGAGGCGGATCGCCCAGCGTCGAAAGTTGGCCCCCTGCCGAACCCCTGCCGCCTGTTCAAACCAGTCGTGAAACTGCGCGATGGGGTCCGCTTTGAGATCTGCGTATCGCAGGCGGCCCAAGCTGTATTCGCGGCGCAGGCTGGCAAGGTTATTCATATGCCCGGAAACTCCTGAACTGGGTTTTGGCGGCGCCCCACGTGCATGCTAAAGCTTCACCCCAAGACCTCCCCACCTCCACACTTCCTTTGGCGGTTCTCAAGCCTCTCTTGCGTCAGCTCACCAACCGAATTCTGCGGCTCAACCTTCACCAGTATTTAGAGTCACAGCAAAATCGGGTTAACGATTGGCAATTCACGTTGAGTGGCGGCGCGGCGAATCAACGAAGATTTGGCAGTTCTTGCGCGGGCAGGAACCTGATGAGTTACAACTCGACGATAATGCCACTCGACGACCCGGCGGGAATCACCCGCTCGGGAGGCGCGCCTCTCCCGGAAAGCCGCGTGGCGTGCGCTCACTGTGGAACGTTGTGCTCGGCCGACGTTTTCCCCCGCAAACAGGAATCATTCTGCTGCCAGGGCTGCTTGATCGTCTTTGAACTCCTGACGGAGAATGGGCTTGGAAATTTTTACCGGCTGAGTCCGTCTGCTGGCGTGCGCGTAAACACGCCGGTGCGGGCGGATCAATTCAAGTATCTCGACGACCCTGCCGTGCGGCAGCGTCTCGTGGATTTCGCCGATGAAAAACTCACCCGCGTCACGTTTCACCTCCCCGCCATTCATTGCGCCGCGTGCGTGTGGCTGCTGGAGAACCTTTTCAAACTGAAACGCGGCGTCGGACAATCTCAAGTCAATTTTCCGCGCAAGGAAGCCGCCATTGCCTTCCGCACCGGGGAAGTCCGGTTAAGCGAGGTTGTGGCGCTGCTCGCCTCCCTTGGCTACGAACCGGAATTGACGCTTTCCAATCTCGATGCGCCGCCCCGGCGTCATCTCACGCGGCGTTTGTGGATACAACTCGGTCTCGCGGGGTTTGCGTTTGGCAACATCATGTTGTTCAGCATTTCCGCCTATATCGGCCTCGACGCCTTTGCCGGTCCCGGCTTCCAAAAAATGGTGGGCATCATCAGCTTTTTGCTGACGCTCCCCACTGTTACCTATAGCGCCTCGGACTATTGGCGTGCGGCGTGGACGAGCCTGCGCAGCCAGGTATTAAATATCGATGTTCCCATCGCCGCCGGCCTCGCCGCCATTTTTGTGCAAAGCAGCTTCGAGGTGCTGGCCGGGCGCGGTAATGGCTATTTCGATTCTCTCAACGGCCTGATTTTCTTTTTGCTCTGCGGCAGGTTGTTTCAACAAACCACGTACGACCGGCTCGCGTTCGACCGCGACTACAAGTCGTTCTTCCCGTTGTCCGTCGCGCGGCGGGAAGGTGACGACGAACGGCCCGTGTCTCTCGCGCAACTGCAAGCCGGCGACCATTTAATCATTCGTCACGGCGAACTAGTGCCGGCGGACGCACGCTTGATCAGTGAGAGGGCGAGTATTGACTACAGTTTCGTCACCGGCGAATCGGAGACGGCGGAAAAAAAAGCGGGCGAACGCCTGTTCGCCGGCGGGCGGCAAATGGGCGGCGCCATCGAGATCGAAACTCTCAAGGCCGTATCGCAAAGCTATCTCACTTCACTCTGGAATCAGGAGGCATTCCGCAAAGACATCAAAGGCGGTCTGCAGACGCTCACCAATCAATACAGCCAGCGTTTCACCTGGATCATTGTCACGTTTGCGACGGGCTCCGCGCTGTTCTGGGCATTCGTGAATCCGGCGGTTTCGTTGAAGGCCTTCACCTCGGTGCTTATCGTCGCCTGCCCGTGCGCGCTCGCACTTGCCGCGCCCTTCGCGCTGGGTTCCGCGCAACGCGTGCTTTCGCGCCGAAATGTTTTCCTGAAGAACCCGCTCGTGCTCGAAAGCCTGGCGCGGGTCACCACTGTGGTCTTCGACAAGACCGGCACGCTGACGGCGGCGGGTGGGGGAGAAATTACCTGGCATGGGTCACCGCTCGACAAACTTTCGGCGTGGCAGCTTTCTTCGCTTGCCCGGCACTCGACGCATCCGCTGGCCGTGCGCATTTGCGAAGCCCTGGGTGAAAAATCAATTTCCCTACCCATCCGATCTTTTCGCGAAATTGCCGGCGGCGGGATCGAAGGCAGCGTAAATGGACATGAAGTCCGGATGGGTTCGGCGGCGTGGTTACAAACCCGCCAAGTGGAAGCTCCCCCCGCTTCCCGCCCGTCGCCAATCCCATTCGCTGTCTCGCCCGCCGCCGGAAGTTCGGTTCACGTTTCTGTGGACGGTGCGTATCGAGGCTGCTTCACGCTCACGGGCGCATTACGCCCCGAAATCTCACGGTTGATGATGGAGTTATCAGGCCACGTCGAACTCGCCCTCCTCAGCGGCGACCAAGCCCGCGAACGGGAGGCCTTCGCCACAGTCATGGGCCAACACACGGATCTACGTTTCGATCAGAGCCCGCTCGACAAGCTGGCTTACATCCGGGAAAAGCAGCTGTCCGGTCATAAAATCATGATGGTCGGCGATGGCTTGAACGACGCGGGGGCGCTGAAACAAAGCGACGTGGGGGTGGCGGTTGTTGAAAACATGGGCGCGTTTTCGCCCGCGAGCGACGTCATCGTCACGGCAGGCATGGTGTGTCACCTCGCCGGTGTGCTGCGGTATTCCCGGCAATCAGTGCAGGTGGTGCGCGCGGCGTTTTTCATCTCCGCCGTTTACAACGCCGCCGGCATGGCCATCGCCGCCAGCGGGCATTTATCACCCGTGGTGTGCGCCATACTGATGCCGCTCAGTTCGGTGAGTGTGGTGGCATTCGCCTGCCTCGCCACTGCCTGGCTCGGCCGTAACCTGGGTTCCGCGGAGGTTCGTCTATGATTGTCATACTCCTCCTTATACCGCTGAGCATTGTTATCGCGGCAGCATTTTTGGGCGCGTTCATCTGGGCGGTGCGCTCCGGGCAATACGAAGATACCTGCACCCCCTCGATGCGCGTCCTGACGGACGAGCCGGTTCCCCTGCCGGCTTCTGATTTCAGAAAACAGAATCAATCAAACGCACCATGAATCCATCCGCAGCCATTCCATTAAATCCCGCGTCCCGGTCCGCCAGCGGCCGCCTCGAAACCGTTCGCTACGACGATAAAATTGTTCGCGCTTTTGCCATCGCCACGGTCATCTGGGGCTTGGTGGGTTTCAGTGCGGGCCTGTTGATCGCCTGCCAGCTTTTCTTTCCGGCGCTGAATCTCAACCTGCAATACACCACCTTTGGCCGCCTGCGTCCGCTGCACACCAACGCCGTAATTTTTGCCTTCGTCGGCAACGGTATGTTCTTGGGCATCTACTATTCGCTGCAACGGCTTTGCAAGGCGCGGATGTTCAGCGATTTTCTGAGCTGGCTGAATTTCTGGGGCTGGCAGGCAATCATCCTGGGCGCCGCCATCACGCTGCCGTTGGGCCTTACGACCAGCAAGGAATACGCCGAGCTCGAATGGCCGATCGATATCGTCATCACCGTCATCTGGGTGGTTTTCTGCATCAATCTTTTTGGCACGATTCTCAAGCGCCGGGAGAAGCATCTCTACGTGGCGATCTGGTTTTACATCGCCACGGCCATCACGATCGCGCTGTTGCATATCGTCAATTCCCTCGAGATCCCCGCGAGCGCGTTCAAGAGTTACTCCATCTACGCCGGCGTTCAAGATGCGCTGGTGCAATGGTGGTATGGCCATAACGCCGTCGCCTTCTTCCTGACGACTCCATATCTCGGCCTCATGTATTACTTTCTGCCCAAAGCGGCAAACCGGCCGATATTTTCCTACCGACTTTCGATCATTCACTTTTGGGCGCTGATCTTCATTTATATCTGGGCGGGGCCACATCATCTGCTTTACACCGCGCTCCCGGATTGGGCGCAGTCGCTTGGCATGGTCTTCTCCGTGATGTTGGTCGCGCCGAGTTGGGGCGGCATGCTGAATGGATTGCTCACCCTTCGAGGCGCATGGCACAAGGTGCGCGAGGAACCCATGCTCAAATTCATGGTGGTAGCAGTGACCGCTTACGGCATGGCCACGCTCGAAGGCCCCACCCTCGCGATCAAAAGTGTCAATTCGCTGTCACACTATACCGATTGGACCATCGCGCATGTGCATACCGGCGCCCTCGGCTGGAATGGCTTCCTCACGTTTTCGGTTCTTTACTGGCTGTTCCCGCGCCTTTACAACACGACACTCTGGTCCACCAAACTTGCGAACTGGCATTTCTGGGTCGCCCTGCTCGGTATGGTTTTTTACGTCGTGCCGATGTACGTCAGCGGCATCACGCAGGGTTTGATGTGGAAGCAATTCACCAAAGAAGGTTTCCTCGCATATCCCAACTTCCTTGAAACAGTCCTGCAAATCGTGCCGATGTATCGGCTCCGCGCCATCGGCGGCTCGCTCTACATCGTGGGTGCCTGCCTCATGACGTATAACCTCTGGCGCACCGCCCGCAGCGGCGTGCCGGTGGATAACACGGAAGTTCAGGTAGCGCCCATGGCTGGCGACGAGGAGCACGACGACCATCCGTACCGTCACCGCTGGCTCGAAGCGAAGCCCCTGCTGCTCACCGTACTCGCGCTCGTGGCGGTGCTCATCGGCGGTTTGATCGAGGCGGTGCCCATGTTCCTGATCAAGGACAACGTGCCGAACATAAGCAGCGTGAAGCCCTACACACCACTCGAAATGATGGGCCGCGACATCTACATCCGCGAAGGTTGCGTGGGCTGTCATTCCCAAATGATCCGGCCGTTCCGCTCCGAGACGGAACGCTACGGCGAATATTCCAAGGCGGGAGAATTTGTTTACGATCATCCGTTTTTGTGGGGCTCGAAACGCACCGGTCCCGATTTGCAACGCACCGGCGGCAAATACCCGGACGCGTGGCATTACAATCACCTCGACGACCCGGGTTCAACTTCGCCGGGTTCCATCATGCCGCGATACTTGTGGTTGCTGACGCAAAAGATCGACACGAATGCGGTGGCGCCTCGCATTACCGCGTTGCGGCGCGTGGGCGTCCCTTATCCCGCAGACTATGAAAAAGGCCAGGCGCAGGCCGACTTGAGGGAGCAGGCGGCGAAGATCGTGGCCAGCCTGAAGAGCGGCTCGGTCAACACCGAACCCGATCGGGAAATCATCGCGGTAATCGCTTACCTGCAACGTCTCGGCACAGATATCAAAGCGGCCCCCGCGCCGGTAACCGCTGTCGCCAACCCCTGAACTGATTCACGCCATGTATAAAAATATCCTTCATTACATGAATGGGATTGAAATTTACGGCATCGTTTCCATCTGCCTGTTTGTGGCCGTTTTCACCATCGCGCTAGTGGTGGCGGCATTCATGAAAAAGCCATTTCTCACCGCGATGAGCAGCCTGCCTTTGAACGACGGCGACTCCACCTCCGCCAAACCTCAAAAATCACATGAATAATTCACCGCAAGAACCGAAGCTCCTCGAACACGAGGCCGACGGCATCAAGGAGTTGGACAACCTCCTGCCCCGTTGGTGGGTCTGGTTGTTCTATCTCACCACCGCCTATGCGATCGTATATATGCTCTATTATCACGTTTTCAAGGCGGGCGACTTGCAGGCGGCCGAGTATACGAAGGAGGCAAAACAAGGTGAACTGATCAAATCGGCGGCTATCGCGAGTTTTGAATCCTCCATCGTTACGCTGGAACCATCCAAAGACACCGCGGTGCTGGGCGAGGGCCGTCAAGTTTTTATAACTTACTGCGCGCCTTGTCATCGTCCCGACGGGGGCGGGTTGGTGGGACCAAACCTTTGCGACGATTACTGGATTCACGGCTCGAACTACGTGGACAACTTGCGGACCATCATCAATGGCGTGCCTGCCAAAGGTATGCTGACGTGGCGCGGAGTGTTGAAGCCGGAACAGATTCAAGCCGTGGGCAGTTACATCTTCACGTTGCGCGGCACGCATCCATCCAATCCGAAGCCGCCCGAAAATACCGTGCAGGCGCCGACGGGACCGAGCCAGTTTGAATGAGCAAGCTCCCAACACTTCCGCCGACGCCACCGCCCCGGCGCGATTTGCGCGCCGCTGCGCAAGTGGGCGACCCGGAGGATTTTCGCGATCATTTGTCGACCGCGGACAAGCGGGGCTATCGACAGTGGGTTTATGCCAAAAAGCCAGCCGGCAAATGGACCTCCCGCCGCACGTGGTTGAGCTGGGGGCTCATTGGCATCATGTTTGCCGGGCCTTTCATTCACTTGAATGGCAATCCCCTCTTGATGATGAACATCGTCGAGCGCCGGTTTTCCATCCTGGGCCAAATCTTCTGGCCGCAGGACGCCGTGATTTTTGCGGTCGCCATGTTGATTTTTCTCACGGGGATCATTCTCTTTACGACCGCCTTCGGCCGGCTCTGGTGCGGGTGGACTTGCCCGCAGACGGTCATGATGGAAATGGTCTTTCGCAAACTCGAATACCTCATCGAAGGCGATGCGGTGGAACAGAAGCGCCTCGCCGCCGCGCCGTGGACCTGGAATAAATTCTCCCGCAAGGCCCTTAAGCTTGGAATCTTTTTCGCTCTCTCCTTCATCATCGGCAATACTTTGCTGGCCTATATCATTGGCAGCGACGCGTTGATTCGCATCATGACCGATGATCCCCGAACGCACCTGGCGGGTTTGACGTTCATGCTGTTGTTCACGTTGGTATTCTTCGCCATCTTCACGCGGTTTCGGGAGCAGGCCTGCACGTTCATTTGTCCGTACGGCCGCCTGCAATCGGCGATGCTCGACGAGAACTCGATGATCGTCGCTTACGATTACAAGCGGGGCGAAAAACGCGGTCGCTTCCAGCGCGCGCTCCCGGCCATGGCCCGAATGCAGTCCGGCCTCGGCGACTGTATCGATTGCCATCAATGTGTCGCCGTCTGCCCCACCGGCATTGACATCCGCAACGGCGTGCAAATGGAATGCGTGCATTGCACCGCCTGCATCGATGTCTGCGATTCGGTGATGGACAAGGTGGGTTCTCCCCGCGGCCTTATCCGGTATGCGTCGCTGAATAGCATTGAATCGGGCCGGCCGTTTCGATTCACAGCGCGCATGGGAATTTATGCCGGTGTCCTAACGGCTTTGATTGCTCTGTTTCTCGTGCTGGTTTTCACGCGCCCGGCAGTGGAGGCAATTCTCCTGCGCGCTCCCGGTGGTCTTTATCAAACCACGCCCGAAGGCAAAATCGAAAACCTTTACACGCTCAAGCTGGTCAACAAAACCATGCGCACCCTGCCCGTTGAGTTGAAGCTGGAAAACGTTTCCGGTGTGTTGCGTGTGATGGGCGAAAAAAACATCCAGGTCCCGCCGGCCCGGCTGGCCGAGACTTCGCTCTTGATTGTCCTCGATCCGGCGGCGTTAACCGGCTCAACGACGAAATTAAAAATCGGCATTTACTCACAAGGCAAACTCCTCCAACGCGTCTCCACCGGCTTCATCGGCCCACGAACCAACCCGTGACTCATCATGAATGCAAATAAAACTACTCCCAGTCTCTGGCCGTGGGCCATCATCGCCTATTTTGTCCTGGCGCTGACTTTCCTGGTGTCCTTCATCGTGTGGTCTGCTCGTCAGCGCGAAGATCTCGTCGCCGAGAATTACTACGAGACTGAAATACGTTACCAGCAGCAAATCGACCGGCTCGTGCAATCGAAGCCGTTCGACGAGTTGAGCATCGTCACTTACGACGTCGCGCAGCAGCAGATCGTCATCAATCTGCCCGCCGTTCAATCGCGGAGCGTCACCGGGCGTGTGCATCTTTATCGCCCATCCGACGCGCGACTGGATCGCGACGTGCCGCTCACCGTCAATCGCGAGGGCGGACAGCGACTTGATGCGAAAGCGCTCTGCGGCGGTCTGTGGAAAGTGCGGGTCCAATGGAGTATCGCCGGACGCGAGTACTTCTGCGACCGGTCAGTGATCGTGCCGGGCTAGGTTGATATGGCGCTCTGGACCGCATTTTTGCTGGGGTTTTTGGGCAGCGCCCATTGCGCGGGCATGTGCGGCCCGCTGGCGCTCGCGCTGCCCGGGAGTGGCAATACCCGGTCGCGCTTTTTTGCCGGACGCATGGGTTACAACCTGGGACGAATCGTCACCTACATGATACTCGGCGCACTGTTCGGTTTGCTGGGACGCACCTTCGCCGTCGCCGGTCTGCAACGCTGGATTTCCCTGGTTGCCGGCGCTGTAATTCTAATTGGGCTGGTGGTGTCACCGCGGGTGGGCGTCGCTGTGCCGATGGCGCGCGCGATCGGCTGGTTGAAATTCAAACTCGGCCGCCTGCTGCAACGCCGCACCTTGGGTGCGCTCTTCGGCATCGGGCTGTTGAACGGCCTGCTGCCGTGTGGCTTGGTCTACGCCGCGTGCGCTGCCGCTGTAACGGTCGGGACTGTCCAGGGCAGCGTCGCCTACCTCGCCGCCTTTGGCACCGGCACCGTCCCAATGATGCTCGCGGTTTCGTTGATGGGCCAAAAACTGCAGTTCACCTTTCGTTTCAAAATGCAACGCCTCATCCCGGCGAGTCTGCTGCTGGTGGGAGTGCTGTTGCTTTTTCGCGGTATGAACCTGGGCATTCCCTACCTGAGCCCAAAACTTTCGCTGATCACCAACGAAGCAAAATGCTGCCATTGATTTGGCGCGATTTGCGGAGGAGCCACAACTGGTTCGGAACGGAAAGCAACACCACGGGAGGTTAGCGAGCCTTTCACAGCCATCCCACAGATTTTGAGAAAAAGTCCAAGACGGGATCTTTACCATAAAAAAAAGGGCGGTTCGCGAGAACCGCCCTCCCCTGTCATGAATAGCGAGAAGGTTAATTCCCGCCCCCCGAATCGGGAGCGTCTTATTGACGCAAACGGTAGTATTGTGCCGCCGGCGTCGTCGTCCCAAGCGTCACACTATTGTTCGGCGGATTCGTGGCGATGGGGAACCAAGCGCCACCCGCCACGTTCGTGCGGCCTTCGAGGACGTAATCAGTGTAGTTCAGCGGCCACGAAATCTGGACGCTGGACGGGCCTTTGGTCACCGCCAGACTCGGCGCACCAGTGCCGGGCAATGCCACCGCCGGCACTGTCCGACCGTATTTGCGGGCCAGGTAAATCTGGGCCTGCACAAAGTCGCCATCAGACAACCGGTTGCTATAGCACATGAGTTCGGTCATGTAACCATAGAGGCCCGTAAACTGACCGCTGCCCTGCCCGATATTGAGCGGACCGCCAGCGTCGGCGACGGCCGCCGCCCCGATGATGCTGGTATTGCCCTGCGCAAGATTCACGGACTGGCGAACCGTGTTATTTCCCACCCGTGCCGCGAGTACCCCAAATACCCCTGAGGCGCTGATGCCGGAGTTGTTGGCAATGGTCGGGGCGGCCCCGGCGCCCAAGTCCAGGCCGATGGTCCCGCCCCCCACGAAATGCCAGGAGTATGGATTGGGGAAGTACGAACCCGTCGTTTCACTAATAATCGCGTAATTCGCACCTTGATCGAATTCCATCGCCACGGTGAGGAACGTGAAGTTTGTGGTGAAGTTGGCGATGCTCGGATTGCTGGGTATCGTCATGTAGCGCGAGGCACCGGTGTCGAGCACGTTGAACCGCGCCGCCGGCAGTCCGTTGAGGATGTTGGTCCGCAGCGTCGGCGCGTTTGCCACGGTCGGCTGACTGGCGTCATTGCCATGTCCTGACTGATCGAGCCACGACGTGATGGACACATTATCGCCAGGATCGGTTACAACACCCGCGTCCGCCTTGAGCCACACGACCAGCGCGTTTGTGGGCGCCAGAGTTGGAGTTACGAAGCTGGAGGCGGTCACGGTAATGGCCGATGAAGTCGTTTGGAAACCATAGTTATCGGTCGCGCGAACCGTCAGGACGTAACTGCCCGGGGTCGCGAGATTGACAACGTATGGCGCCGTGATGCTCGGTAAAGACACCGAGCTCGTTCCCAACAGGACGCTGTTGGCGAATACCTCCAGTCGGGTGAGATACGATCCGTCCGCCAGTGCGTTGGCCGCAATTGTAAGGGTCACATTGGCGCCCGCGGCAACGGTTGTTCCATTGGTCGGACTGATGATCGCGACGGTCGGCGGCGTGTTGGTAAACGGCGCATAAGCAAGCGCGTATTTGTAGCTGAGATAGCCGACGATTTGCGCGCGCTCAGCGTCGGTCACGGCATGATCGTAATAGAGGATTTCTGCGATGCTGCCATACATAGTCGCGTCGAGCGCACCCCGGTTACCGACGCGCATTGGCGTGCCACCGTCGGCAATCGCGGCGGAACCCAACGTCGTGATCGTGCCGGGGCTGTTGCCCAGATACTGTTTGATGAAACCGCCGCCGACCACAGCGCCGATGATGTTGAACGTGGACGTGCTCGGCACAAAGCTGGAGACATTCACTGCCGTGGCACTGGCACCGGCGCCGACATCCATTTCGCTCGATCCACCCGGGACAAAACGCCAGTCAAACGGACTCGGCGCGGTTGCGTTGGTGGCAGTCTTGCTGAGGATGTCGTAATTGCCGCTTTGGTTTTTGGCGCGGGCAACCGTGAACATGCTGAAGCTGGTTTTCTGAATGGTAGTCGCGCTGGCGATGTCGAGGTATTGCGGGCTGCCGTTGGTGATCTGGTCGAAATACGCGGCGGCATAACCGTTGACCGAGTTATTCACCCGGACCGGCGCGTTGACGCTCACAGGCTGCAGGGCATTGTTCGTTTTACCGGATTGATCATCCCATTCGGCAATGGTGCCATTGCCGTTGGTCAGCATGCCCGCATCCGGCTTGAGCCAGACCGCGAGGCCGGAACTGGGCGGCGCCAGCGAGGGACCGGTCACTGTCACGACCACTCCGGGCGAGGTGCCCGTCAAGCCGAGGATATCGGTGGCTACTGCCGTCAGCGTGAAGGTGCCCGGCTGGAGCACTTGCGTCGTGAATAAATAAGGCGGGCTCTGCCCGGTTACATTGGTCACACCCACTTGCACGCCATTCACGAGGTACGCAATGCGAAAGATCGGGTTGGTTCCCGACGCTGAGACGGAGAAGGTGATGTTGCCATTAAGCACTGTATCGAATGTGGCTCCGTTGGTCGGGCTGTTTATAATGGCTGTCGGCGTGGCAGTGGCGACCTGAAGGAAAACCAATTCGGGTTCGTATTTGTAGGCGAGATAGCTCTGCGCCATCAGATAGTCGGAGTCCGAAAGGCGATTACTATAGCAAAGGAGTTCCGCCATGTTGCCGTAAAAGCCATGGAACAGCGAATCCCCCTGACCCAGGTTCCAGCCAATGTTGGCGTTGGCCACCGCGGCCGACCCAATGGTCGTGGGGGTGGTATTGGTGAAATTGATGCTCTGGACGATGGTGTTATTTCCGGCCCGGGCACCCAGAATCCCAAAAGCTGCTCCCGCACTCACGCTGGAGTTGTTGACCACAGTCGGGCTGCCGCCAGCACCCAAATCAAGGCCAATGGCTCCGCCGCCATTCCAGTGCCAGCGAAACGGATTCGGATTGTAAGCCCCCGTGGTCTCGCTCAGCAGAGCGTAATTGGCGCCGCCATCAAATTCCTGCGCGATGGTGAGAAAGGTGAAGTTCGTCGTGCACGCTGCAATGCTGGGCGAATTGGTGATCAGCATGTAACGCGACACACCGGAATCCAGCACATTGAACCGTGCCACATACGCGCCACCCAGCGAGACGGCGTTTCGCAGGTAGGGCGCGTTCGCCAAAGAGGGCGGGCGGGCGTCGTTCCCGCGACCTGACATATCCGTCCAATTGGTGATCGACTGTCCGTCTGAATCTGTAATTACGCCCGTGTCAGCCGCCAACCACAGCACCATTGTATTGGTGGGGGGCGTTGGCGCGGTTGCGAAGGAAATCGTTACCGTCACCGCCGAGGAGCTGGCTGTGGCGCCGGAGGTATCGGCGGCATCCACGGTAAACGTGTAGCTGGCCTGGGAAGGCAGAAACACGGGCATCTGGGCGGTGACGTTGGTTTGGCCGGCGGGCAGCGTGAATCGGCGCAGCACCAATCCGTTGCCGTTTAAAGTCAGATTCGTAATGCTGGACGTCGAACTGGCAGTGACTGAAATATTGATGGCATTTGTGACCGAGGTCACCAGCGTGGCGCCGTCCGTCGGCGAGGTGATATTAACGACCAGTTGCGCGTGAGCCGGTGTGACTGCCAGCAACGCGCCCATGGCCATCGCAGAAAAAATCTTGCGCAGACGTCGGCCTGGATTTGCCCAGGTTGACTGAGGACTCGCCGGGGCAACGGGTCGCGAGTGTTTCGGAGGTGTCGGTCCTGACACGATACTAATCGGATTGCATGTTTCCATTTTCATAGCGGTCTGATGGTTGCTGGTCGGTTGCCGGTTTTGGAGTTATCGATAATTGGGTTCCGTGAAACAGCGAAAACAGTCCTCGCTCATTGCTCTCAGCGGTCATCCCAGACAAAGGAAAACGGGGTGCCCTTATAGACGCCGCGGCGATTGTCCGCCGGGGGAAATTTCGTGCTTGCCTGCATGTAACTCACATGGCCGTCGACGAACAGCACATTGCCGGTGCTCAGCTTTTTAGGGTCGTGCCAGTAGGCGAAATCGAAGGCAATACCCGAAGCATCATACAGGAAGTAGGTATTGAAGGATTGCTCGCTGGCGAGGATGATTTTGGTGGGCGCCAGGATGTCGGAGCCTTTTCGCAGCTGCAAACCCTTGTTGATGTCGTTCGCATTCGCCGAATTATTGTAGAGGTAACTGCTCCCCACGGTGTGATATCGCGTTGGCAGGCGCGGGTACCAAAATCCCGGTTTGCCGGTTACAGGATCGGGCACATGCGTGCCGTTGTCGCTGGGGCATTGAAACACGCGCAGCACACCTTGCTCATCCAGTGAGTTGCCGCTGCTCCGGCCAACATACGGGTTCAGAAACCTATTGGTGAAATAGGTGTTGCCCTGGGTTTCAGTCCCTTGAGAGCCGCCCCAGCAATAGTAGGTATCGAGCTGGCCGTCCCGGTTGGGAAACTTGTCGTCGTAATCCCCGAGATAAAGCACACACGCCACACCTTGTTGCTTGGAATTGGAAGCGCATTGAATGCGCTTGGCCTTTTCCTTGGCGGTCGCGAGCGCTGGTAAAAGCAGCGCGGCGAGAATCGCGATGATCGCGATGACAACCAACAATTCAATCAACGTAAATCCCCCGGCGCGATTACTTCCGGGACAACGCTTACAAGCAACACGGTTCATGAGAGCTAAATGGATTTGCCGCATTCCCGACGGGATTTTTGAATCGCGGCAACATGACGAGAGTTCACAAAGCGACAATAACCGCTGGCATTATTCCAACAATCGGCAAAAGGCACTAATTGCGGCGGGAAAGCGTCTGGAACGGTCTGGTCTATGATACTTTTGTCGTAATCAAGCAATTTTGGAGACATAGTGAGTTCGTTTTTGCTGACAATTTTTGATGTTGAAGAGCGGAGGGAAAGGTTCCAAAAAAACGGGGTGTGGAGCGAACGGTCGAGACGAACAAGAGAATCAAACGCCGCTTCCGCCCCCGTTGAACAAGTTCGTCGCGAACCGTCACTCAGCGCCAGCTTTTTGGCGCGTTCCTTGTCGGGCAGCGTGAGTCCTTTACTTTGCCGGCTCCAGGATAGCACCGATGAGAACATAGCTATCGAGTTGGTTGATTTTGATTTGCACCCGGTCGCCGATTGGTTTCCAAGCATGGGAAAACGAGGAGGCAGGAATGTCGGGACTCCAGGCGGAAATGCTGGAAGCCACAAAACCATTGGGCAGCCTGTACTCCACCGTAACGGGCTTGTTCGTCACCCCTGCCGTGGGCCCAAAGCGAATCAAGTGGATCGCTCGCATAAGACCCTTCCCACGAATGGCAGTTTCCACATCGCTCGAACTTTCTATTTTGAGTTGCGAAGACAAACCCACGCTATTGCACGCGGAGATAAACTCCGGCGAGAGACGCTTCAACGGAATGGCCATGGGACCCTTCTTGATTTCCGCGATCGCATCGCCCGGGTCCACGGGTGGCGGGGGGGTGCCGATCACTTCATCGGTCGTGCTTCGAGCCGCAAAGGCGATCAGGCCTTTGCCCATGGTCGCCACCGCGCCTGATTCGAGTTCCTGCTTCGCCCAAGTGGCAAGCAGCGGTTTGGTGCGCTCTTTCAAATCCTGTTTTTTCTCCGTTACCGTCCCCATCCGGCCGATCACCAGCAGACGGCCGCCCTTGCGCACATATTTTTCCAACGCCCCCGCCTCCTTGTCAGTTAAGAGCGATAATTCCGGGACTACGATGACCTGGTAACGGCTTAACTCATGCTCACTCATCCCCTTCTCCACAATCAGGCAGTCGTGAGGCACACCCAACCGTGATAACACCGCCGCCGCCCGCTGGTAGGCATTTCTTTTCGGATCAAATTCGACCTTGGCTTCCGTCACCGGATTGCCCTCCAAAAATGCCTGATCACGCCACGAGTAAAGCACCGCGACCGCCGCTTCCGATTTCGTGTCGTTATACCACTCGGCGTGGTCGCGGAAAAAATCACCATAATCGTGGCTGATTTTGCCCGCCTCGCTCTCCTGGCGCTGCTGGACCACGGCATAGAAAGTCCCACCGCTCGCAAACGCCTCCGCGAGTGCGACCCGATAGCGATAGGGCGGCGCATATTGGTCGGCGAAGTTAATCAAGCCGATGGCCTTGCCGCCACACGCGGCCTCCGTGCTGCTGTAAAGATAAAGCGAGGAATCATCCCCAAGTTTCAAATGCCACAATTCGGTGGAGGGATATTTCAACGCGCCCGCAACGGCTTCGGAGGTGTAATCCGGTGTGCCCGCGCCGTGATTCATGATGATGATAAAATCTGGATAAGATTTCCGCACTGCCGACTCCACGGCTTTCACAAAGTCGGAAAACTGGTCGAGCCGCCACGTTTTAAATTCGCGATCCACCGCGATGCGAAAATCCAGCTTCCCCGAATTCAGCCCGGGGAATGGTTGCGCCGTTCCGAAAACGCGTTTGCTGTGACTGGCCCACGCCGTCTTGCAATGCGGGCAACAGCAGAGGTAACCAGGCTCGATCGCGTAAGGATAGACATCGAATTGCAATCCATCGAAACCCGCTCGCGCGGTCACCAGTGCAACCTCCTTCTGCAATTCAACCCAGGTCGGATTCATAATGCACGAAACGCCGGCGCCCGATTTGTCCCACATCTTGTTCACCACGCGTTCGCCCTTGCGATTGATCGCATACAGATCGTCCGCGTTGATGCCTTCCGCGGCCATCATATCAGGATGAAACATGATGGTATCGGCGTAGCCCACCACCTTGATGCCGTGTTGATGACACTCGTTCAGTTCCGGCAGCGTGTTTGACAGGGTCTGCGCGAGTAGTTTCGGCGGGGTCATACCGACCGAATACCAACGCTCATTGTTGGTCAGCGGCCGATAGGCGACGCACACCAGAGTTGCCTTGAGATTGATAAGCGGCGCCGGGTTCCAATGTCGTGTTGTGCCATCCGGGCGTTTGGAATCCCCCCATTGCAAGGCGAGGATTTCCATCGGTGAATTCTTCGCAGGCGCGGCAGCTCCTGCCCCGTGAGAACACCAACTCGCGCTCAGGCAAACCGCAAGCAGCGCAAACATTGATTTCCAGCCGCTCGCTGAACGACATGGACGGCGGGGCGAAATTAAACGCATATAATGATTTGTTTAGGACACGCTCGCGACCGGCGCATACCGTTTCACACGCACGCGCGCAGTAATGCTGTGCGCCAGCATGCGCTCGACGTCGCACTGGCGTTCTGTAACCGCTCCCACTTCACGACTCGCCTCCGGGGTCATCTCCTGATACGTGCAGGTTTTGAGAAATTTCCCAACCCAGACTCCGCCGGTGTAACGTGCGGCGCGACTCGTCGGCAGAATATGATTCGTGCCGATGGATTTATCGCCGTAAGCCACCGTGGTTTCTTCGCCGATAAACAGCGACCCGTAGTTTGTCAGCTTCGGGAAATAATAATCGCGGTCGGCCACGTGCAGTTCCAGATGCTCGGGCGCGTAGTCGTCGCTCAACTTCACGGCTTCCACTGCATTTTCCGCCACACAAATAATGCCGTTGTCCCGCCAGGATAGGGACGCGATATCGCGCGTGGGCAGAACGGCGAGTTGCTTTTCCACCTCCGCCAGCGTCTGGCGTGCGAACGCCTCGCTCAGGCAAATCAAGATCAGTCCGCTGTTGGGATCGTGCTCCGCCTGACCCAGCAAATCGCACGCCACCAAGGCCGGGTCGGCGCTGTCGTCGGCGATAACTCCAATCTCCGTCGGCCCTGCGAGCAGATCGATGCCGCACCGGCCGAATAGCTGGCGTTTGGCTTCGGCGACGAACTTGTTCCCCGCGCCGCACAGGATGTCCACCGGCGCGATGTCCTCCATCCCGAATGCCATCATTGCCAGCGCGGGCACGCCGCCCACGATAAAGATCCGGTCCGCGCCCGCCTGCTTCATCGCGTTGATGGTCGCCGGAAAATATCCCTCGCCCTTCACCGGTGGTGTGCAGGCAATCACACTTTTTACACCGGCCACTTTTGCGGGGATGATGCTCATTTGCGCGGACCCGAACATCGGGTAGCGCCCTCCGGGAATGTAACTTCCCACCGCATTCACGGGAATATGCTTATGGCCCAGAATCACACCGGGACGGATTTCGACTTTCAGCGGCAGCAACGTTTTCAGTTGCGCCTGGGCGAAGCGGCGCACGTTGCCCTGACAGAACTCCGTGTCGCGCACCAATTGTTCGGGCAGCGCGGCCACGATCTCCCGGACCTTCGTGTCGGAGAGTTCAAAATCGTCCGGTGACCATTCGTCGAAGCGGGCGCTGTACTTGCGCACCGCGTCCATGCCGTTCGTCTCCAGGTCCTTCAACATTTCCGAAACGATCCGCGAAGTTTCCGGATCATTTTCAAAAAGCCGATGTCCGCCATTCTTTATCACTTTCATAGACGCGTGTTGGAAAATTGCAGCCGGTGAGACCGCTTCATTTAGAGTACTATTGTCAAAGTTAGCGACGCGCTCCGCCCCCGCCATCGCTATTTAGTATCAGCCACACAAGAAAGGCGTCCCCCAACGACAGACGCGTTGATACATTCCAACGATGACGTTATTGGCGCCGAATTCCGGCGGCGCGGGGCGAAACCGACCGGGCAGGTTTAATTTCTGCCGAGAAACTTTACGACTGCCTCCGTGCGGGAACGAACATGGAGCTTCTCGTAAATCTTTTGCAAATGGCTGCGAACCGTCAAAGAGCTGATGGAGAGTACGTCGCCGATTTCCTTGTAGCGAAACCCCTTGGCGAGATAAGTCAGAACCTCCAGTTCGCGGGCGGAAAGGCTGCCCACGTCCTCCGAACTTTTGCCTTTATTCTGAAAATAATCCACCACCTTGCGGGCGATATGGCCGGACATCGGCGACCCGCCGCGATGCACCTCGCCGATGGCTTCCAGAATTTCCGCCGGCGGCGTTTCCTTGATCAGATAGCCGCTGGCGCCCGCCATCAGCGCCTTGAAAATTTCGTTGCTGTCCTCGAACACCGTGAAAATTAGAATCTGCAACTTGGGCCGCAGCGCCTTCAATTTGGTGAGGCACTCAATTCCCGATTGGTTCGGCAGATTGATGTCCATGATCACCACGTCCGGCCAGTTCTTGGGAAGGTCCCGCAGGGCCAGCTCCGCGTTCGGAAATTTGCCAATACATTGAAATCCCGCGGTGCCCCGGATCAAGGCGGCCAGACTTTCCCGCACTCCGCTGTCGTCTTCAACTATGGCTACATTTATCGGCATGTTTATGAGGGCTGTAACTGTTCCGATCGGCTGGCGACTGTCACCCTTATTTCCAAACCCCGCTGGCGGATGGCCTGCGCGAGTCGCGTTGCCTGCCGGCTTCGACTGTGTTTGCGACCGGGAAAAAATCATACCGTTTGCGAATTCGTCACTGTCTGATCATTCACGACAATCCCCCGAAGCCCGCGCCCTTCGGGAATCCGCTTTTGCGAACGGCTCCCCGGCCTCAATTGGACGCATTAGTCATCCGCGCTTCGAGGAATCGAATTTTTACCTGCGTTCCTTCCCCGGCGTGAGAGAGCAAATTAAACTCTCCACCCAGGTCGCGGATGCGTCTTTCCATGTTGCTCAAACCATTGCCGCAGCCGGCTGAGCGCTCCGACACAAATCCCTTTCCATTGTCTTCGATGTAAATTGTCACGGCACAATCCTCCATCTTCAAACGCACCCACACTTCCGATGCTGCCGAGTGCTTCACGACATTATTGAGCGCCTCTTTGACCACCGAAAGGAGTCCATGACGGACGTCGGACATCAGCGGTTGATGCGGCAACTCATCCAGATCGAGCCGGCAACGAATGGTCGTCACGCCCAAAAAGCGTTCGGTATACCGGCAAATGTATGCGGCCAGGCAATCGAGAAAGTCGTTCTTGGGATTGATGGCCCACACAATGCCATCGAGATCGCGAATCGTCTCCCTGACCAGATCGGAAATCCGTCCCACCTGCTCGCCAACTTCCTCGGCCTTCTCCTTGTTCCGCTGCACGAGGTCGCTCAGCATGATCACCTCCGTTAACCGGGCGCCGAGATTGTCATGGATGTCCCGGGAGATTCGGGTGCGCTCACTTTCCAAAACATGCAGTTGTTCCAATGTCATGCTGGCATTCATGGCTAATGACAATTTTCAGGCTTTAACTTGCGGCAACCGCGAGCACGGGCTCGGGTTCCAGATGGGGCTGGTTGCCGTTCAATTTCATTGTGTCGCCGGTTCGGATATGGAGACGCAACACTTCCAGGCCCCGTTCCTTGTTCCGGTCACGCAACGCGGCGGCAATCATCCGATGCTGGCTGCTCGTGGTCGTGTGGCAGCCATCAAATCGCATGGAGCGATTTATCTTCAGATGAAAAAGCGGGATGTTGGAGCGTTGATAGGTCTGCAGGAGATGCTCATTGCCGGAGGCTTCCAGCAATAGTTGATGAAACCGCAAATCGCATTCCCAGGCGCTGTTGTGATACCCCTTCTTGACGAGATTGTCGTAATCCTCACAAACCTCTTCGATGATTCGCACTTGTTCGTCGGTGACACGCTCGCACGCCAGCGCGAATGCTGCCGTCTCCAGCACCTCGCGCAATTCTCTGAGCTGCCGCACATCCTTGTCGCTGAACTGCGTGACGAAGTAACCGCCCCGCTTCCCGGATCGCACGAGCCCTTCGCCATGCAATCGCGTCAAGGCTTCCCGGACCGCCGCCCGCCCCACTTTCAGCTTCTCCGCCCAATCTTCCTCGCCCAGACGCTCGTCGGGCATAAGCTCATAAATCAAAATCCGTTGCCGGATTGCCTCGTAGGCCTGCTTATTTTGCGTTTTTACGGCCATGTAAATCGCTTTCGTTGATAACGTGTGACAGTATGCAATTTTTGACTCATTACGTCAACATTAATTTTACATTTTTGTATACAAAATTAAACATATCTTGCTTACGGGAAGCAGATCAATCATCCAAATCTATTTATTCATTAAGTATAAATCGCTTATCGATAACGTATTAGGATTTATCTATAATCGGATTAACAGGTGGGGAACGACGTACACGCAAGAGCCTGATCAGCCCTTGACCAATAAGCAGTCGAAGCAAGTTTTTGCAGATCCTACGAGGAGGAAGGGGAAGTCGATGAGAAGACGAACTTATCTATCGGGGCGACGATTTACTTATTTACCTGATTCTTAAGCGGTTCCCCGCGCAAGGCACGCACAATCTCTTCGGCGGCGAGGCGTTGCAATTGCGGCACGCTCGCCTCGCTATACCACGCCGTGTGCGAAGTGAGCAGGACATTGTTACAACGACGCAGCGGATGATCCGACGGCAGCGGTTCCGTCTCGAACACGTCCAACCCCGCGCCGGAAAGTTTGCCGTGCTGCAACGCTTCAGCGAGCGCGACGGTATCAATGAGCGCTCCGCGAGCGGTGTTGACCAAAATGCTCGTGGGCTTCATCTGTCGCAGGGTGCTGGCGTTGACCACGTGCTTGGTTTCCGGCGTCAGCGGCGAATGCAGCGAGAGCACGTCCGCCTGTTTGAAAAGCTCACTCAGCGAAAGCCGCGCGACACCGGCCTCGCGAAAAGAAATTTCCGACGCATAGGGATCGTAAGCGGCCAGTTGAAATCCAAAGGCTCGCGCGCGATCCAGCACCGCCTGGGCGATGCGCCCGAATCCGGCAGTCGCAAAAACCATATCGCGCAGCGCGGGCATCGGTCGGTCGGGAACGATCTTCCATTTTCCGCTCCGCACGCGCGCGTCAATTTGCGGCAACTGCCGCGCCAGACTGATTGCGAGCGCAAACGTATGATCCGCTACGTCTTCGACACAATAATCCGGCACATTGCAAACAGGAATGCCGCGAGCCTTCGCGGCCGACAAATCCACATTGTCCACACCAATGCCATAGCGAACGATAATGCGGCAACGATCCAGCCCCGCGATCACGTCGGCGGTCACCGGCGCCCACTGCACCAGCAGCGCATCGGCGGCGTGTCCGGTCTTGCGCACGTCATCCGGCGTCTTGCACTGCGCGACGGTCAGCTCCGCGCCGGCGGCGGCGAGAATGGAGCGTTCCTGCTCGGTGGTTTCGAATCCGTGATCGGTGATGGCAACCTGGAATGTTTTCATAGGCTTACGAAATGATGCGGCATTGGATGCCCAAGGTGTCACTGAGACGTTGCAGCGGGCGCGCGACATGCCCCGGCGATAATGCCGCGTGATGAACCGCCCCTCCCGCGCACCAGTCGTGATAGACGTCCAAAGCCGATCCGCCGCGAGGACGGAACGAGCCGTTGACCAATTTCAGCACCTCGGAGCGTTCGGAAAGAACTTCTCCCTGTGCGACGACGAGCCGGTAGGATTTATCCGGGCCTTCGGTGAACGAAAAGAGGGTCGCCGCCCCTGGTTTGAGCGCGGCATCGAACGCCGCTCCGCCGCCACAGCGGCCTTTGAAATTGACGTTGGAGCGAATCCAGACGGGCCGTTGCGCATGGGCCATTCCCAGGTCAAGTTCGCCGGAGTTTGCGATGAACCAGCGATCGTTTTTACGGTCCACGAAATCCAGTTCCGCGTATGTCGCGTGCATTCCAAGCTGACGCGCAAAAAACATCGCGACGCCGGTTTGCAAATCGCCGACTTCCGCGAGGGAGATCCCGTCTTCGGTCAGGAGGGAAAGCGCCAGCACCGCCATGATTCCGATGTCAGGATCATCAAGCCCGCTCGCGCCGTGACTGTTGAGCGCCCCGCCGGCAATCTCCCGGGTGCGGCAAAGTTCCCGATAGGCGCACGCCAGGCGTAACGAGCGCGTCCATTCTTCCGCCGCCATTTCCTCCACGCGAAAGCGGGAGCGCAATTCCGCGTCGAGTTTCGCAACGGCCTTCGGCGAGACAGCGTGAAACACCTTTTTTACTTCGGTCGTCGGAATCGGTTGCACCTCCAGCCCAAGCCGCGCTTTCAGCTGATGGGTATCGAGCACCACATCCCGCATGCCGTCGAACACATGTCCAAACAACGCCAGCTTGTGAGATCGCAGCCCACGTGGAGCGAGCAACGCCGCGCATTGCGCTCTCAGTTCCTCGGCGAAACCAACTTCGTCCAGTCGGGCGGTGACGACAGCAAAGGATCGGCCTTCGCGCATCAATACGTTGCTGAACGCCTGGATGGCGAGGCCGTGGCTATGCTGAATAAGTTCTGACATCCGCGTTGCCGCCAGCTCGAACGGATGCTCCGACTCTTCCAAATTAAGCAGCAACACCGGCGCCTTCAGCGTTTTCACCGCGGCCTCCAGCAACGCGGCAAATACTGCGACGGTGGGCAGCGCGATTACGAGGTCCGGCGGATGGGCCACGAGTTCCCGTTGCACTTTTTCCGCCGTCGCGACTGAATCGACGAGCCGGCAGGAGCGCACTTCACCGAGAGCGGCCAGCACCTTTTCCAACTGATCATGCAAGCGACCCTTCGCCGCTGCGAGGCCCGGCGCCACCGGCTCGTAGTATGTCGAATAAAAACTGATCAGGGCGAAACGCATTATAAGAAATTCCCGTTGAACGCGCGCCGTCCGGCGCAGAAACCCACCTCAAACGAGGTCACCGCCGATTGGTTGGCTCTTAATTTCGGCAGGCTGCCCTGCCCCGCAAACTCTGGCAGACCGCCGATGGGACAATTGAACGGCTCGAACGCCACGAGATATTCCTTCCCCCACAACGGATAATCCAGGCAGCCATGACTGACTTCCCATTGCCACATATAGGGAAAAACCTTTGCGTCCCAGTCGAGGGCGATGCCGAAATCCGCGGCCGGATTGCGCAGCGCCGCGCGACCACGACCACCGAGTTCAACACAAAAATTATCCATCGTACCACCACGCTCGGGCGGAGCCCGACGCGCATCGATCACGCGGCCATTGTTGCCGCGCAAGCGCGGTGAAGCGGTCGTCTGGTCAGGCAGGTAGCGACGCTTCACGCGCGGATTGGCCGCCGGCGGCGTGCGATAAACGCCCTTCGGCAAATCCAGCACGCAATCAGCCGTGAGAAAAGGCGGGCCAAATGACGGGTGATGTCCCCATGCGTATTCCAGCGTGACTCCGCCGCGGTTTGAAATCTCTTCCTCGAAACGAACGACTTTGCTGTCACTTTTCAACGACATGCGGCGTTTCAGCTCAAAAGGCGTCCGGCGGCACGCAACTCGAAACTCCACTTCGACTGCGCCTGCATCGTCGCGAATTACATCGTAATCCCAGGGCAGCAAACTGACTTCGCCGTGCAACGCGAGGCGTGCGCCGCGAAACGAACCCACGCTATTCCCGGTGGGAAAACTCTCCTGCCAGCCGCCAACGAAATGATCAAAGAAGGTGTCGGTCTCCTGCGCCGTCTGCGGAAAATAATTTTGCGCAGGCAAGGTGCGTCCCGTGTGCCAGAGGACGTCCATGTCCATCGGCTTGAAACGCAACTCGATGATTTCCGCGCCGCGGCTGACCACCACGCTGACGCGAACGTGCGAATTCTCCAGCACCACCATCGTGTGCTGTTGCCATCGGATCTCGCTGACGCGGCAACCGTGATATCGCAACGCGGGTTTCATCGTGGCGTTATTTGCTAACGGAGTAACCGCCGTCCACGTAAAGGGTTTGGCCGGTGATATAACTGGCCGCCGGCGACGCCAGAAATGAAACCGCGCTGGCGATTTCAGCCGGCCGCGCGAGGCGCCGCATGGCAATCATCGCCTCAACCTGGTCCTGCTTGATGTAGCCGTCGGCAAACGCCTTCGCCACCATGTCGGTCATCGTGTAGCCGGGCGCAACGGCGTTGACGCGAATTCCCGACTGCGCCCATTCGACCGCGAGGATTTTGGTCAACTGCACCAGTCCCGCCTTGGAGACGCCATAGGGCACCCGCATCGGGATACCGAAGCCCACCACACACGAAGCAATGTTCACGATCGCGCCGCCGCCGCGCTCGATCATGCCGCGCGCAAAACTTTGCGAACAATACAGCGCGCCGCTCAAGTCCACTTCCAACACGCTGCGCCAATCCTCCGGCTTTAAATCGAGCGCCTTTTCCTTGAATTGAATGCCGGCGTTGTTCACCAGAATGTCAACCACGGGACGACGTTTCGCCGCGTCCGCAATCGCGGAGGCATCGCTAATATTCACCTTCTCGAAGATAACGTCGCGAATGCCTCGCCCGGCAAGATGTTCGAGCGCCTGCGTCCTGGCGGTTTCGTCCACGTCCCATAGAATCAGGCGTGCTCCCTGGCGCCCCAGATCTTCTGCGATGGCCAGCCCCAGACCCCGCGCGCCGCCGGTGATCAAGGCCGTTTTGTTTTCAAATGCGTTCATGTCTAATGCACGCGCAAGGCTTCGATTTTTCCAAAGTTCAAATCCAGACCGAGCCCGGGCCGATCCGGTAATTCATAGTGCCCGTCGCGAATTGGCAGCGGCGTTTCCAGAACGTCGGCGAAACGGACCGTTTCAAAGACCGGTAGCGACGATTCCACAAAAGGCTCACCGGTGGCGGCCGCCAGGTGCGCGTGGATTTCCGGAAAAGAGTGCGGCCAGACCGGTTGTTGCTTCGCCGCCGCGAGTGCGCGCATTCGCATCCAGGCAGTCACCCCACCGCAGACCGTTGCATCGAAGCGGGCAGCGTTGATCCAGCCGGATTCACACAAGTCTCGCGCCTCGGAAAGCGTGCTCACGTTTTCGCCGGTCACCAAAGCTCCCTTCCAGTCGCGTCGAAAGGCCGTGAACTCATCCCGCGCCGAAAGCGGAAACGGGTCCTCCACGAAATCCAGCCCGGCCTCTTTCACCGCCTCCAGCGCGTCCAGCAATTCCGCGGCGCTCGCGCCGGTGGAGTAAAAGTCGTTGCCGAGAAAAACCTCCGTGCTCAGCGACTTTCGCAGCCGGTTTATCTCGCCCGCCTGCGCTTGAATTTCTTCGGCGGTGTACATCATTTTTACGGCAGTGATGCCATCGGCGAGATACTGCTCGACCTCCCGCGACAAAGTATGGCGAGGATCATTTTCGCGTCGGTAGCCGCACGGCACCAGCACCGGCACTTTATTCGCGACGCCACCGAGCAATCGATAGAGCGGCATATTGGCGCGGCGCGCTTTCCAATCCCACAAGGCGATGTCGAGGATGCTGATGGCACGCATTGCGAGCGCCTCCGACTCCAGTACAAAAGCGGCGCCGGTCATTTTTTGCCACAGGCGCTCTGTCAATCCGGCGTCCTCGCCCAGCAGCAACGGTAAAAAATGTTCTCGCGCCAGGGCGGCGACCGGATTACCCCGGGTGAATGTATGCCCCCAACCGCGCGTGCCATTGCTGGATTCGATCACGGCAATCGCGAATTCTCGTTCGGCGATGCGATGCTTGCCGAGAAAAACGATGCATGGCAGCGGCACGCGAATGGTAAAAACCTCGGCTCGGGTGATGCGATCGTTCATGCGAGCAACCACCCTCCATCCACGGTCACCACCGTGCCGGTCATGTAGGAAGCGAGATCGCTCGCCAGGAACAGCGCCGCGTTGGCGATGTCTTCCGGCTCGCCCAGGCGGCCCAGCGGAATTTTTCGCGACACAACCTCCTGCGTCCGCTCGACGTTCGAGGTCTGAAAGGCCACACCCGGGGTATTGATCCAGCCTGGCGCGATGGCATTGACGCGGACGCCTTGCGGCGCGAGTTCCCGAGCGAGTCCCCGTGTGAAATGTTCCAGCGCCGCCTTGGCCGGACAATACGCGGTCGCGTTCAGAAATGTCTCCACGCCGCCCACTGAACTGATATTGAGGATGCAGCCCCGGCTCAATTGCAAGTGCGGCAGGGCGGTCTTGCACGCCACGACCGCGCTGCGATAATTGATGGCGAGCGCCTTGTCCCATTCCGCCTGCGAAAGTTCCGCCAGCGGCTGGTACATTTGCGACTGCACATACGCCGCGTTGTTCACCAGAATATCCAGCCGCCCGTGAAGCTTCACCGTCTGCGCCACCAGGTTTGCCAGGGCGGGGTCGTCCGCAACGTCGGCGGCGATGAACCGGGCATTGATCCCGGTATTCTGCAACTCCTTCTGCGCCGCGAGGCCGCGGGCTTCGTTTACGCCATTGATGACGACGCTCGCACCCGCCCGTCCAAACGTCAGCGCGATCCCCTTCCCAATCCCGGCGGTGCCACCCGTCACAATAGCCACCCGATCTTTAAGGGAAATTACCACGGCGCTCATTTGATCGTGTAACCTCCATCCACCACGAGCGTCTGGCCGGTGATCCAGCTCGATTCGTTCGACGCGAGGAACACAGTGGCCATGGCGATGTCCTCCGGACGGCCGATGCGGCCGAGCGGATGCAGCTTTGCGAACTCGGCTTTGGCGCCATCGAAATTGCCGCGTTGCACCCGGGCGAGCGGGGTATCAATCAGCCCCGGACAAACGGCATTGCAACGAATGCCCTGATCGCCGTAATCCAGTGCGATGCTGCGGGTGAGCCCATTCACGCCGGCTTTAGCGGCGCAATAGGCGGGATACTTCGGTGCGGCCACAAAGGCGAGCTGCGAGGAAATATTCACAATCGAACCGCCACCATTTTTAGCCATCTCTGGAATGGCGAACTTCCCCAGCAGAAACACCGACTTGAGATTGATGGCGAGATGCGCGTCCCATTCGGCAGGATCCACCTCGCACAATTTCTGATCGCGCCGTAAGACGCCGGCATTGTTGACCAGAATATCCAGCCGATTCCACGCTCTCACCGCGTGCTCGATGACCGTACGGCAATCCTTGGTATTCGCGACATCGCTCGCCAGCACCTGACAATTCGGAGAGTTCAATTGCGCCGCAGCTTCGCGCAGTTTGCCGGCATCGCGACCGGTAATCAGCACTTTCGCACCTTCGTCCAGAAAGCTGCGCGCAATGGCCAGACCGATACCGCTCGAACCCCCGGTAACGATGGCGGTCTTATTTTGGAGGCGGTTCATTTCAGGTAATCGTGGATGATTTCGCCAGGCACCAGCGAAAATTCTGCGCGCCAGAAATAGGCATCGAACGTCTCCAACACCGGCAGCCGATACAGCGGCGCCTGCACGTTGGCGCGTAATTCGACCGAACCCGGGCCACGCCAGCATTCAAAGATTTTCACGTCGGCGAGCCGCCGCGCCGTGAGCTGCCGCACGGCCGGTTTGCCGTCAATGTGCTGGATGACCTTGTAATTAAGGTTCGTCGCAAAATCGAAAGTGTCGCGCTTGAGCTGATCGATGGATCCGGTTTGTTGCTTGTAAGCCATCGTCCCGGTCGCGACCTCAATGCCGTTGCGCTCGAGAATGCCGACGATGAGGTCGCCGCGAAATTCCACGCGCGGATTCGCCCACTTCTTCGGTTGCCCGTGGACCTCGCGTCCCTGGGCGAGCCCGCCATCGCTATTCAGAAAAAGAAACGGCGAGTAACCGCCACGCGCCTTGCCGGGCAGTTCCGCCTCCACCATGACGTTGCATTCGCCGTAGCACCCCAGCCACTCCACGTCTTTCATATTGTAGAGGTGGATCAACACCCAATCGCTCCGAGGCTCCAGCGGCGGCGGGAGCAGCGCGGCAATCGCCTCCGGCCTGGTGCGATAGACCAGCGTCAGTATTTCGACGTTCCGAAACGCGAACGGAAATGGCGCAGACAATGGGGCGCCGAGCGGTGTGGACCAGGCATCGAGTGGTGAATTCATTTTCGCTTTAGTTCCTCGTAAGTGGCCACCGCGCCGCGGACGGCGGCTGCTTGAATGGCACACCGGGTTTTCAAAGGTTGATTCATCCCGGACTCAATGACAATCGAAGCTTCATACCGCATCCCCCATTGATAAAACGCAATAATCGGGCGCTGGTCGCTCCGAACATAGCCGTTGTGATAGGAGTTTTTCCCGAACCCCCAGCCGTTGGTGAGCGTCCGCCGGCTCAACGGTGTAAAACCCGCGGCGCGCGTGGCTCGCAAAGCGCCATCGGCGACGGCAGATTCAATCTTTTCAAATCCCGGCCCGTGCACGGGCGGTAATACCAGGTAATGCTGTCGGGAGGTCGCTTCCGTGATCGCCCGGCGTTCGCCTTCCTGCAGGTTGCGAATCGAAGCCGACTCGTGCATGTCGATGATCAAGCCGGGCTTCACCCGCTCGCACAATTCACGCACGCAACGCACCTCGATCGGCGGTTCGAAGCTGTCGTAGAAGCGATTGGGGTTGCCGACCCAGCCATCCCAGTTCGCCCAACACACCAGCGCGCCCTGGTCGTAACTGTTGGCCTGTTCCCTGTGAAAGATGAAATTGGGAAAAATGATGCGGCGCCCGCCAAGTTCGTGCGCGAGGCGGGGATCAGCCTGCGAGAGACGGTCGAGCTCACCGTAAGCCAGCGCGCGCGGATCCATATGGCGCTGGTCCACATAGCCAAACACGAAATCGCCCACCCGGTAAAGCGCGTCGTGCTGACGCTCATAAAACTTCCGTCCGAGGCGTTCCAAGGCGGCACGGCAGTCCTCATCGGTCTGCAGATTCGCGGCCTTGCCACTCGCCCAACTGAGCAAATAGTTGTAGCCTGCAAAATCTTGCGGGCAGGCGCAGGGGATGAGGTGAATTTCGTGTTCGGATTTCAGGACCTCCTCCAGCAAGCGCAACGCTCCGTGAATCGCGCCAATTTCCGACGCATGACTGCCAGCCTTGATGACGATCGCCGGTTTGCGACGACCACCGAGCCGCACCGAAAGAATGGGTAAACCCTGCGCCGAGCGGCCCAGCACCTTGGTGGGAAGTTTGCGCGCCTTGATGAAGGCCAGCAACTCCGCCGCCGTCCTCACCTCCAACGATTTCATTGGCCTGCCGCTGCTTTTCTTTTTCTTGGTCATCTTGAGAAAGGTGTTGGGGGCGCTTTAAAGTCCTTTGGCCGGCCCAAAAAATTGGAACCAAAGCATGTAGGCGTAGAGAAAGGCGACCAGTCCCACAAAGACCGCCCACCACATGAATAAATTTCTCGCTCCCGAATATTTTTTCCGCTCCTGCAACGGCAGCATGGCCATTTTGGGCGACCAGACGATGCCATCGATTTTTTCCGGCGCGGGCGCGCGGGTTAAGAGCGACACAACAATCATTGCGGCCATGCAGGTTACCCAAACCACGAACGTGCGGTTCAACCAGTTGTCGAACGGCTTCAAAAATGCCACCTGTTTGAACAGGATATATTCCACGAAGGCGGTATACGGAAATCCGAACCACAGCACGAAGGTGGCCGCGGCCGAAGTGGCACGTCGCCACATCACGCCCACCAAAAAAACCGACGCGATGGGCGCCGCCACCCACGCTCCAAGATTTTGAATGAGAAGAAAAATGCCAAGCTGCTTGCGGGTGAACCATATCGCCAGCACGGTTGCAATCGCGAGGATTACCACGCCGCTCAAGCGCCCCACCTTCACCATGTGAGCATCGGATTTACCGGTGCCAAAAAACGGGCGGTACAGATCCATCGTGAAGACCGTCGTGCAGGAGTTCAGCACCGAGCTGATATGCGACAACATGCCGCTCGCCAGCGCGGCCATCACAATTCCACTCAAGCCGGCCGGCAAAAGCTGGCGAACGAGAGTCGGAAATGCGAGATCGGCGTCCTTCAAACCGGGGTAAAGGCGAAACGCGACGATCCCCGGAATCACGATGAGCAGAGGCATAATCACTTGCATAAAGCCGGCAAAAATCACCCCCATGCGGGCATGCCATTCGTCGCGCGCCCCCAGACATCGTTGGACAATGAATTGGTTCGTACAATTATACCAAATCCCCACCGACATCACGAGCGTCACCACGCCGAACCAAGGGTAGTCAGGATCAGTAATCGGGAAGGCGATTTTGAATTTCGCGGGCGCCTCGTGCATGAGCGCGCTGATGCCGCCCACTTTGTCCAGACCCACCAACGCCACCACCGCGCCGCCAACGATCATCACCACAAACTGCATAAAGTCCGTCCACGCCACGGACTTGAGCCCCCCGTAAATCGTATAGCTGCCGGCCAATCCGGCCAGGATCAGAATGGTCACCGTTTCGTTCACGTCAAACATGCCGCGAAGCGCCTTTGCGCCCGCCAGCATGACTACCGCCATCTGGGCGACGATCCACAAAACAAGACAGCAGATCGCAAAAAGATAACGGCAATGCGCGTTGTAACGGCGCTCCAAAAATTCCGGCATCGTATAAAGACCCCCGCGAACGTAATACGGCAGGAACAGCCAGATGAGCGCCGAGTACGTGATGACGTTCAGCCAGCTCCATTGGGCAACCACAAATCCCACGGCATAAGCCACACCGGCCATGCCGATGAAGTGCTCCGTGCTGATGATGGAGGCGATGATGGAACCGCCGATCGCGTACCAGGGAAGACCTTCGCCGGCGAGGAAGTAGTCCTTCAGATTGGAGGCTTTGCGGCGTCCAACCCACATTCCCAATGCGAGAGTAAACAGCAGATAGAGCGCAAACAGCGTGAAGTTCAGCGAACTCATGATGGGCTCAATTCGCGGTAACCGAAGTCTCGATCATTTCCTGCCACGATAAACTCCTGACAACCCGCAGCAACCTGCAAAAAGGAGCAATTCCGGGCAAAAGTGCCGGCGGAAATCCCGAAACCGATGATACCTTTGTCCTATCGCCTTTACTACCAAACCGCGCAGTTCTGCGAGGATCTCTGCGGCGATGGATGAACGCGGACCGGCTGGAAATGCCGACCCGCGGAATACCTCGGTGGATCAAAGTTTGTACTGCGGCACTTTGAGGAGTTCGCCATCCTTCATGGCGGATTGGTGCGCAATAATTCCGGGGACGGTCATATTGAGCGCCACGTCCACACTGATCAGCGGCTTGCGCTTTTCGAGAATGGACAGCACGAATTCGTTCGTCAGATAACCGTGCGAACCGCCATGGCCGCCGCCTTCGACACTGGGAGGCAGTGGCGGCCGGTGTGGAATCTCAATGGCCTTCTTTTGGTTATCGCCCACTTGAAATTGTCCGTAGTAGGAACCGAGCTGTCCACGAATGCGCCCGCGATCACCGCTGTCGCCGGGAGTGTCCCAACTGACACCCATGCGGGACATGCCGCCTTCGCTGGTGCGGAAGAGAGCGATCTCGGTACCGAACGGGTTCTTATAGGCGTTGTTCTCCGGCTTCAAGTAGTCGAGACGGCTGGGCATGCCCATGCAACTGACTTCCGTAAAGGTGCCGTCCGTCACGCCAATGTAATAGGCATTGGAGTGCGTCGGATACCATTGCGGCGGATTGCCGACACGCCAGTCTTTGTAGGAAGGCAGCGGCTTCTCCATGAAATGAAAATATTCGCCCTCAGAATAAACGATTTTGCCGAGCGTGCCGGCGAAGTACAATTGGCGCATCGCATATAGGTCATCGTGAAATGACGAGGTCTCAAACATCATATAGTTGAGCCCGCTTTTTTTCACCGCCGCGAGCAACTTTTCCGCGTCCTCGACGGAGCCCCACACCGCCGGGACTGCGGTCGCCACGTGCTTTCCGTGCTTAAGCGACTCCATCGCGTGCTTCGCGTGATTCGGCGGGTCGGTGGCGAGGAAAACGGCCTCGATGTTGTCGTCCTTCACCATCTCTTCCAGCGAGGGATAGGTTTTGGAGCAACGGCACGCCTTGGCCAGGCCCGCGCAACGGTCGGGAATCAAATCAGTGACGGCGACAATCTCGACATTGGGATGATTTTGAAATTCGAACGCCGCGCCGAACTGGCACAAGCCATAGCCGGCAATGCCAAAGCGGATTTTCCGATCGGAAAACGGCTTCCAGCCTTTGGACGCATTGGGGTCTTCCGGTGCCTTTTCAAATCCGGGAATGACTTTTTCCGCCGCCTGACTTTTCGGGAGGCCCAAGGCTGCCGCCGCGAGACTGACCGTTTGCAGAAACGACCGCCGCGAGAAGGCACTCGACAGGGTTGAAGGGGTTATCGCCGATGAATCACTGTTCTTTTTGTTCAAGTCAATTTTCATAGCCCAATTCGCTTTCGAAGTTTCACTAGACAACACGCCGCTCGCGCCGTCTCAGGCAATTCCTCGCCTGATAACATCTTGAGACAATCCGTGCTCTCCGGTTTTAAGGCAATCGGCAAAAGGGATGAATCACCAACGAAAAAGAGCCAGACCCCGCTTTGATTTGATACTTAAGTCGTAAGCACAGCGAGGGGCGATGGTTGAGAAGCCGACGGCTCACCAGCAATAGTCATGAGATTATGGGCGGAAATGCCAACAGCATCTCAGAGCCGAAGCGCAGGATTGTCCCACGCGAACGAACGGATTTATTGAAAAACCAAGCTGGTGACCACGACAGGACTCGAATCTATTTCAGAACTTTGCGAGTTTTCGTGACATGGTCAATCCCACGATAAAATTGATGAATTTGCGCTTGCCTAAGTGTCCCATCACGCAAGCCTTTACGCTTTCACGAAATTTTTCCGTCAGGAATTGTCAGGAGCACAGACAAATTCTCCATTTCGCCAATAAAGAGTGGTGGAGGCGGCGGGAGTTGAACCCGCGTCCTTGGCAAATAAACCAGCCGCGACTACATGCTTAGTCAGGAGAGAGTTTTCTTCCGGGCGATTACGGCCTGACACCGAGTCACCCAGCCTAGTCCGCAGAATAAGACTTCAATCCAAATGCGCGCGATCACCGCACCGGATCTAACCTGCTGTGGCGTTCGTCCGGCGCAGCAGGTGTCCACCGGCGAACGTCGTGGCCTTAGGCCGCGAGGGCTAATTCTTGGTTAGCAACTAATGTTTGGTTCGAATGATTTACGAGGCCAACGAACCTTCCTCGGCATGCCGCCTCTGGCGTATTTACTAAGTCGAAACCAGTACGCCCCCAGTTCGGCAGAGCAATACTCGCCCATTTTTTCCTCGAAGTCAAGGCAACGCAAATTCAACGCAAATTCGAACGCAGTATCCAGCGAGCGAGTAATTGATAATTCCCCTGCCGGCGTTACGCGCTCCGAATACATAAAAAAGCGAGGCTGGCTTTCGCCAACCTCGCTTGAATATTTTACGTTTCGTTGCGAAACGCGGTTCGACTTAGTAGTCGCCCATGCCTTCCATGCCGCCGCCGTGGCCGCCGGGGGCCGGGGCCTTCTTTTCCTTCTCCGGCAACTCGGTGATAAGGCACTCAGTGGTCAGGAGCAATCCGGCGATCGAGGCCGCGTTCTGCAGCGCGGTGCGGGTGACCTTCTTCGGGTCCACCACGCCGGCCTTGACGAGGTCAACGTATTCGTCGGAGGCAACGTTGTAACCGTCGTTGCCCTTGCGCTTCTTGACTTCCTCGACCACGACCGAGCCTTCGAGGCCGGCGTTGTCCGCCAGCGCCCAGGTCGGGAACGTGATCGCGCGCTTCACGATGTCCACGCCAATGCGTTCGTCATCGTTCGAGCCTTTGACGCCATCGATGGCCGGCAGGCAGCGAATCAACGCCACGCCACCGCCAGGGACGATGCCTTCTTCGACCGCGGCGCGGGTCGCGTGGAGCGCGTCCTCGACACGGGCCTTCTTTTCCTTCATTTCGCTTTCGGTCGCGGCGCCGACATTGATGACGGCCACGCCGCCCGCCAGCTTGGCGAGGCGTTCCTGAAGTTTTTCACGATCGTAGTCCGACGTGGTCTCTTCGATCTGGCGGCGGATTTGATTCACGCGGCCCTGGATCTCGGAGCTCTTGCCGGCGCCTTCGACGATGGTGGTGTTTTCCTTGTCCACGACGATGCTCTTGGCGCGGCCGAGGTCGCTGACTTCAACGTTCTCGAGCTTGATGCCCAGGTCTTCGCTGATGAACTTCGCGCCCGTGAGGATCGCGATGTCTTCGCACATGGCCTTGCGGCGGTCGCCGAAGCCCGGCGCCTTCACGGCGCAGATGTTCAACGTGCCGCGGAGCTTGTTCACCACGAGGGTGGCCAGCGCTTCGCCTTCGATGTCTTCCGCGAGGATGAGGAGCGGCTTGCCGATCTTGGCAACCTTCTCCAGCAACGGGAGCATGTCCTTCAGGCTGCTGATCTTCTTTTCGAACAGCAGGATGTAGGCGTCTTCGAGCTTCGCTTCCATCGTCTCGGCGTTGGTCACGAAATAGGGCGAGAGATAGCCCTTGTCGAACTGCATGCCTTCGACCACTTCCAGCGTGGTCTCGATGGACTTGGCTTCTTCAACCGTGATGGTGCCGTCCTTGCCGACCTTGTCCATCGCGTCCGCGATGATTTCGCCGATGGTGGTGTCCCAGTTGGCGGAAACGGTCGCGACCTGCTTGATTTCTTCCTTGTCCTTGACCTTCTTGGCGATCTTGTCCAGGTGCGCCACCGCGGCTTCAACCGCCTTGGTGATGCCGCGTTGGATGCCGATCGGGTTGCCACCGGAGGTGACAAACTTCAGGCCTTCGCGATAAATCGCTTCCGCGAGCACCGTCGCGGTCGTGGTGCCGTCGCCGGCCGCGTCGCTCGTCTTGCTGGCGACTTCGCGGACCATCTGGGCGCCCATGTTTTCATACGGGTCTTCCAGTTCGATTTCCTTGGCGACAGTGACGCCGTCCTTGGTCACGGTCGGGGAACCGAATTTCTTGTCGAGGACCACGTTGCGGCCTTTGGGGCCGAGGGTGGCTTTGACCGCGCGGGAAAGCTTGGCCACGCCGCGCAGGATTGCCTGACGCGCTGCTTCATCAAATACCAATTGTTTTGCTGCCATAAATTTATTCGATAGTTAACTGTTAGCTGTTGGATTGTTTAGTCGAGGATGGCGAGCAAGTCGTCGGAATTGAGGAGCTTGAATTCCCGGCCATCCAGCTTGATTTCGGTGCCGCCATACTTGCTGACGAGCACGCGGTCGCCCGCTTTCACTTCAAACGGAACTTTTTTGCCGTTGTCGTCGAGTTTGCCGGTGCCGAGCACGCGGACGATGCCTTCCTGGGGCTTTTCCTTGGCGGTGTCAGGAATAATGATCCCGCCCTTCTTCGTTTCCTTTTCTTCGACGGGTTCAACCAGAACGCGATCGCCGAGGGGTTTTACGTTTAGTGCCATACTTTATGTTTTGTTTTCGTTTTTGTTTCTACCGTTGAATCGACATCCCAACGTATTCACGCGGGGAGATCTTTAAATCGCGCCAAAGGTCCAGCCGCCCCCAACACCGGGGACGGCTGGAAATATCCCTGAAGCTTCCCGTTACTTTTTATCGTCCACCACTTCGGCGTCGATAATCGGACCTTCGTCCTTGCTCTGACCGGCGTCGCCACCGGGTTGCTCGCCGCCCTGCGGGCGAGGCTGGCCCTGACCCGCGCCGGCCTTGTCAGCCGCCGCCTTGTAGAGCTGCGCCGAAACCGCCTGCCACGCTTCGTTCAGCTTTTCGCTGGCCGCTTTCGTAGCCGCCGCATCGCCGCCCTTGATCGCCTCTTTCACCTCGTTGATGGCCGATTCGATCTTGCTCTTGTCATCGCCGGAAATCTTGTCGGCGTTGTCCTTGAGCATTTTCTCGGAGCGATACACGGCGCTGTCCGCCTCGTTGCGCGCTTCGACTTCTTCGCGGCTCTTGCGATCTTCCTCGGCGTGCGCCTCGGCGTCCTTGCGCATCCGCTCAATCTCGTCCTTCGTCAGGCCGCTGCTGGCGGTTATCGTGATCTTCTGTTCCTTGCCGGTGCCAAGATCCTTGGCACTGACATGCAGGATGCCGTTGGCGTCCATGTCAAAGGTCACTTCGATCTGCGGCACGCCTTGCGGCGCGGGCGGAATGTCATCGAGTTTGAAACGTCCGATGGTCTTGTTGTCGCGCACCAGCGGGCGTTCGCCCTGCAACACGTGAATTTCCACGCCGGGCTGATTGTCCGACGCCGTCGAGAAAATTTCCGATTTCCGCGTCGGGATCGTCGTATTGCGCTCGATCAATTTCGTGAACACGCCGCCGCGGGTTTCAATGCCCAGGGAAAGCGGGGTCACGTCGAGCAGCAGCACGTCCTTGACGTCGCCCTTGAGCACGCCGCCTTGAATGGCCGCGCCGATCGCCACGACTTCGTCCGGATTCACGCCCTGGTGCGGCGGTTTGCCGACCAGCTTGTGCGCGGTCTCCACCACCTTGGGCATGCGGGTCATGCCGCCGACGAGCACGAGTTCATCGATCTTCTCGACCGGAATCTCGGCGTCGCGCAAACAATTCTTCACCGGCGGAATCGTGCGTTCGAACAGGTCATCGCAAATCTGTTCCATCTTCGCCCGCGTCAACTTCATGCTGACGTGCTTCGGACCGTTCGCATCCGCTGTGATGAACGGCAGATTGATTTCGTAAACCTGCGAGCTGGACAGCGCGATCTTCGCCTTTTCCGCCTCTTCCTTGATGCGTTGGAGCGCGTCGGGCTGCTTGCGCAAGTCCATGCCGTTCTCCTTTTTGAACTCATCGAGGATCGAATCCATGATGCGGTTGTCCCAATCATCGCCGCCGAGGTGGGTGTCACCGTTCGTGGCTTTGACTTCAAACACGCCGTCGCCGATTTCCAAAACCGAGATATCGAACGTGCCGCCGCCCAAATCGTACACGGCGATCTTTTCGTCCTTCTTCTTGTCGAGGCCATAGGCCAGCGACGCCGCGGTAGGTTCGTTGATGATGCGCAGCACCTCAAGACCGGCGATGCGTCCGGCATCCTTCGTGGCCTGGCGCTGTGAATCGTTGAAATACGCCGGAACAGTGATAACCGCCTGATTAATCTTCTCACCCAGGCGCATTTCGGCGTCCGCCTTCAGCTTCGCGAGAATCATCGCGGAAATTTCCGCCGGCGTGAATTGCTTCGGCTTGCCTTCGATTTCCACTTCCACCGCGGCGTCGCCGTTCGGCGCGGCCACCACTTTGTAAGGAACGCGTTTGCGCTCTTCTTCCACTTCGCTGAACTTGCGGCCCATGAACCGCTTGATGGAGTAAACCGTGTTACGCGAGTTCGTAACCGCCTGGCGCTTCGCGGCGTCGCCGACCAATCGTTCGCCGGTCTTGCTGAACGCGACCACCGACGGGGTGACGCGGCGTCCCTCCGAGTTTTCGAGAACCAGCGGTTCTCCACCTTCCATGACGGACATGCAAGAGTTTGTAGTTCCTAAATCGATGCCTATTACTTTAGCCATAAAATGTTTTTCAGTTACCTAGCGACAAAAATCCAAGCACTTACAAGCACTGGTAGTGCCACCGAATAAAGTAATTCATAAGTGCTTAATAACCATTTAATTATAAACTATGTCAGTCGAGCCATATGCAAATAAGGGTGCGCCAAAAAGCGCCGTTTTGGCACAGTTAGTGGGACTTTTGGCACACTGCTATGGCACACCAGCCATCCGGACTCCTTTCAGTTATATTATAGTCGCTCCGCGAACTCGGTGATCGCTTCCAAGTCCGCATCCCGCGAAGTTTGTTCGAAGCCACCGTTTGTGAGGACGCCAGCACGCACCCATTCCACGAACTTCTCCGCTTCGCCATCAAACAGCGCGGTCAGCCGTTTCTCAACCTCGTCGAACTCGATCTGCGAGGCGGATGCTCGCGGAATAACTGCGCGCTCGCCAAACTGACCGCGAAACCAACCCGAAGGCATGCCGGCGAAACCGCGCGTCGGATAAACCGCGCACCAGACCAGGCGCATGAGCACCGCCCGCAACGGATTCGCCCCAGCCCCGAGCGATGACGCGTGACACTGCCATCCCGCCTGGATCGATTCGGTCACGAGCATTTCCAAACCTTCATCGATGATGCGCCACGCAAAATATTTGGCTGGTCCCTTCCAGGTGCCCGCGCGATTGAAGCGCGGCCGCAACGTGCGCAGCAACTCGGACTCACGACTCAGCGCGGACACTTCGTCCGCGCATTGCTGCAACTCAATCCGCGCCACCGCTCGCAACAACCGCAAATGCCGGCGGCGCATCCGATCCGGATTGGCCACGCGATAACTCGCCAATCGCTTCCGCAGATTCTTGGCCTTGCCCACGTAGAGCACCGTATCCGCCACATCGCGCATCAGGTAAACGCCCGGAAATTCCGGCGCATTCCGAAAGAAATCCACTCCCAACCGCTCGACCAGCGGGCGCGGATCCGGAAACAAAAGCAACTGCGACATTCCCATAAATTATTTTCAAGCCTCCAAAAAAATCCACCTTTTCCCCTGCCCCATTCAAAAATCGACAATCGAAAATCACCATTCGAAATTCCGACAGATGCCATAAGGTGCGTATTACCGCGAATTGCCTTTAAAACTGCGGCTGCCATCGCACCTCATCACGCCAACCCTTGATTAGCCTTTAGGACCATTGATTTCCAAACGCTTAGCGCCCCGTTTGAGGGTTCCGATTTTCAATGCCAAAATCGGCCGCTGCCCGTCTTCACGCTGCTTTTTGGGTTCGTTTTTCACGTCCAAAATCAGCTTATAGCATTCACAACTGGCTATCCTTAAACCGTTTGTATCTTTATCGAGTTGGGTTCGTTTGGTAAAATTTACATTTCTGAAATTTTCCTACTCCCGCCTCGCTCCCAAGAGCCGTGCTGCCCAACGGCACGCAACACAGCGCAACATGCCGTAACACTCCCCGACTCGCCCGAACCATGCCCTCTCCAACCCCCCGTGCCAACGTAGCCAACCCCCGTCCAAATGTTCAGCCACCCTCGTCGTCAAAGTTCGCAGGTCAGGCTCAGACGGATCACAGGTCTGTGACCCACAGCCGCCCGGCGTTTAAACCAAACCATAAATTTGCCAAACCGTTTTCAGCCATCGAAGCGCCGAGCTCCGGCACGTCCCCGGCTCTCCACCCCTCGGCAGCTCCCCGGCGAACCAGCCCGCCATTACTGCTATTGTCAAAGAACAAATTTACCGACCCCGCGATCCTAAACCGGAGGGTTGGACATTTGCAGTCCAATGCTCCTGACAATTGTTCGCCCAGCCACCCCGCTCGCGACAGCCGTCGCGCCGCGGGCACCTATTGCCGGCGGCGAGGTGAAAGAATCTCATCGCCTCTTTGCGATTCCACGGGACGCCGTGCCCGTATCAATGATGTTCGTCAACCCAATAGGGCGAACGCACATGGCCTGCGTCGGCCGCCCACGTGAGCCACCGCAACGATTCGGAAAAGTCCCGCTCGATATAGTTAATGCGTCCCAGGCTGAAAATCGCCTTCGGTTCGCCGTGTCGGGCCGATTTTCGATACCACTCCCGCGCCTTGTCATAACCCCGCGCGCCCCCACGCCGCCGAGGTAATGCCCGCCCATGGCCAAAACCGCATCGCGATGCCGGGCCCGAGCCGCCTTTGCGTTCAACGCGAACGGCCGCGCGTGGTCCTCCGGCACACCCCTGCAATTCAAATAACCCAGCGACTCATTATTCAGCAGGATTTGGTCGTTCGTAGTCATGGTCATTCGACAGGCGATGCACGACACAGGGTGATTCAGACAAGGGAAGGCCCGGCAGCTTCATATTCTTTTCCTTCCCGCCCGAAGCGCAATCCAACCAATCCCCATTCCCATGCCGGCAGCGAGCGCGCCCCCGATGCGCCAGTTCGTCCTGGTCACATGCTCAGGGCCGTTTGCTCCTCTCACCCGCCCGCCGGTATCACTCGGATGTTGAAGATAGCCTTCCATGGGATGCACAACACAAAGTAAACCGCCAGCCACTAAGAGGGCCGCCAGCCACAACCCTCCTTTTTCGGCTCCGTTGAGGGGCCGAATTCGTGCGACGTACCGCAGCCCGTCCTCCGGGCTCACGCGAGGGGGGGGGTCACCGCCGGCGACAACCCATTTACTCTGAGGTTTCATCGCAATGCTTTCGAATAAACGTGGCCAACTTTTCCGGTCGAACATTATATGCCAACAACTCGCAAAACGAAACCCCCGACAGATCGGAAAAGCGGTATTCGCCACCGCGCGTCCCATCTCGCTCTCCCTACTCATAAGGCCCCGCCCATTGCCGGTTCGTGGCCTGCTCCCTGGGAACAATCGCCCGCAACACGTAGATCATCCGCTGCTTTTCCATTTGATTGGTGAGCGTGGCCAGGGTGTTGGTGAGAAACGGCAGCGCCGGGCGCGCTCGCGATTGCAATTCGGACAGCGCCTCCAGAGCCTGTTGCCGCGTGGCCAGGTTGCCCTCGCGATAGCACTGTAGGATCACCGGCATCGTATGGTCCGAATCCTCGCCCAGTTTATTCAGTGCCCTGGCGGCGGCCAGGCGGACGTCCACGCTGCTGTCACACGTCAACGCATAGAATCGCGGACGCAGCTCGCGCTCGTGCAGACCGATCTCGCCCAATGTCATCACCGCCATGTACCGCCCTTCGTCGCTCCGGTGGGCGAGCAACGGCATCAACGGTTGAATCGCCGGCTCCCCGATCTTCACCAGCACCGCGCTGGCGTTCCATTGTTTTTGGAGGACCTTGTTCGTCAGGGCGGATACAAACTCCGGCAGCACCGGGACGGCCACCTCGGGATACTCGGCAAAGATCGCCTCCGCCACGCGGGGACGGCTCGCTCGATAAGTCGCGTGCACCTGAATGGCGAGCAGGTTTTGGTGGGAGAGGATCTTGTTGATGAAATCGACATAGGCCGGCTCCGAGGCATCCTGATCCGCTTCACGAAACCATTTGAGCAGCACCGGCAGGTTATTCGTGGCCATGTGACGCACCGCCAGCCGCGCCTCCTCGCGCTCGAAATTCCGGAGATTTTCGTCCTCGGTCCGCTGCATCCATTCCTCGAGGCCTTTTCCCTGATACCGCGGGCCTGAGGCGAGCTTCGCCACCACCCCCACCAGCAGCAAGACCGCCAAGAAAATGGCGCCAAACCAAAGCACACGTCGGGTGGACGATCCCATGCCCAAAAGCATCGCCGGTCCGATACAAAAGTCCAGAGCCGAGGCGCCACCACGGTCCACGAAAAGAAAGCAATCCGCTGAGGGATGCGGGAATTTCCGAAACGGGACCAGGTCCTTCCTGTCCTGCCTTCCCCGGAAGTAAACGAATCTTCCCCAAGCGACCTCACATGAAAAAGATGACATTTCCCGTCTTTTTCGTTTCGAGTTGGCGGGAGCCTCTGGTAGGATAAGCGGTGCATGAGTTCGTTTATGGCACAATGGAGCGAGCAGACCCCGCGCTCGGCTCATTGTCATACCGCAACGACTTCATGCCATTCAACGAGCGCTCCAATCCAGCTGGACCATGTCCCCTACTCACGTCGCCCGCAATTTACTCGAAAACGCCGCCCAATCTGATACCCGGCCATTCAAACGTTTAACCGCCTCGCTTTTCGCGGGGTCGGCGTTGATGCTGGCAAGCCTTGCCTCCAGTCACGCCGTCGAAGCCGCCAAACCAGCGGCAAAAGTCAGCTACTACCACGAAGTTCGTCCCATCCTTCAGGCAAACTGCCAGGGCTGTCATCAACCCGCCAAATCCAAGGGCGGTTATGTGATGACCGATTTCAAAAAACTCCTCGCGGGCGGCGATAGTGAAGGCGCGGCCGTCGTGGCGCAACAGCCCGACAAGAGTTCCATTCTCAAGATGATCACGCCGCACGAAGGCGAAGTGCGGATGCCCAAGGGCAAACCGCCGCTGTCGGACATCGACGTGGCCGTGATCCGCACCTGGATTGAACAGGGCGCCGAGGACGACACGCCCAGGGACGCCAAGAAACATTACGACGCCGAACATCCGCCGATTTACACCCGGGTTCCGGTCATCTCGTCGCTGGATTGGTCGCCTGATGGCAAGCTGATCGCCGTCGCGGGCTTCCACGAAGTGCTCCTGTATGAAAACGACGGCGCGACACTGGCGGGCCGGCTCGTCGGACTTTCCGAACGCGTGCAGTCGCTTCGTTTCTCGCCGGATGGCCAGTGGCTTGCCGTCGCGGGTGGCGACCCCGCGCGCCTAGGCGAAATTCAGGTGTGGGATGTCGCGAAGCGCAAACTCGCCGGTTCCACCACCCTCAGCTACGACACCCTTTACGGCGTGAGCTGGTCGCCGGACAGCAAGCTCCTCGCGTTCGGCTGCGCGGACAACACGGTGCGCGCCATCGAGGCGGCCACCGGCAAACAGGTGATGCAGATGGGTTCACACAGCGATTGGGCTTTGTCCACGACCTTCTCGCTGAAAGGCGACCATGTAATCTCCGGCGGCCGCGACATGAGCGTGAAACTCACGGAAGTAGCCGAGCAACGGTTCGTGGACAACGTCACGTCCATCACGCCCGGCGCATTGAAGGGCGGCGTGCTCGCCCTGGCGACGCATCCGAAATTCGAGGAACTCGTCGCTGCCGGTTCGGACGGTCTGCCGAAAGTCTATCGCATCTTCCGCGAGGTGAAGCGCGAGATCGGCGACGACGCGCAGTTCATCGGCGAATTGTTTTCCATCACCGGCCGCGTGTTCAGCGTGCGCTTCAGCCCGGACGGCCGGCGCATCGCCTACGGCGGCGGCGTGGATCGTTCCGGCGAACTGGTCGTGTGCAGCTACGATTTTACGAACGAAGTGCCAAAGGCGTTGCGCGATATCATGGGCAAGGTGCCCGCCTCGCGAAAGCCCGAGGAGCAAAAGCTCCTCACGGACCACCGCAACGAAGGCATTCGCGAACTGTCGCATGCGGCCGTGCCGCAATCCGAGATTTATTCCGTCGCTTTCAGCCCGGACGGCAGCAAGGTGGTCGCCGGCGGCTCGGACGGCATGGTGCGCATTTTCAACGCAACCAATGGCAGCGTGACCAAGGAATTTGCGTCCGCGCCGGTGACGAAAGAGGCGGCCCCCGCTGCATCACCGGCGTGGGCGTCTTCCGCCATCAAAAGCGCCGAGCCCGGCTTCGAAGCGGAATCGCTGCCCGAAGGTGCGAAGGTTGTCGCGTTGGAATTGCAGCCAACCCAAATCAAATTCGCCAGCCCGAACGACTACGCCCAGGTGCTCGTCACCGCGCGTCTCGAATCCGGCGATACGGCCGACGTCACCCGCATGGTGAAGTTTGGCGTGACGCCCGGCGTCGCCGAGGTTTCTCCGCGCGGCATCCTGCGGCCGTTGAAAAACGGCACGACGCAACTAACGGTCAGCCTTGACGGCCAAAAGACGGAGACGTCCGTGGAAATATCCGGCCTCGAAGCGGGTTATCACGCGGATTTCATTCGCGACGTGAATCCCGTCATCGCGCGGCTCGGTTGCAGCGCCGGCACCTGCCACGGCGCGAAGGACGGCAAGAACGGCTTCAAGCTCTCCCTGCGCGGCTACGATCCGCAAACCGACCTCCGCGCCCTCACCGACGACATGGCCTCGCGCCGCGTCAATCTCGCCTCGCCCGACGACAGCCTGATGCTGCTCAAGGCGGTCGCCGAAGTGCCGCATGAAGGCGGCCGCCGCACGACGGTGGACAGCAAATATTTCCAAATCCTCCGGCAATGGATCATCAACGGCGCGAATCTCGACCTGCAATCGGCGCGCGTGGTGAAGATCGAAATCTTCCCGCAATATCCGGTCGTCCAGAAAATCGGCTCGCGGCAGCAGATGCGCGTGCTCGCGACTTACGCGGACGGCGGCACCCGCGACGTCACGTCCGAGGCGTTCGTCGAAAGCGGCAACATGGACGTGGCCACCATCGACCCCACCGGTTTGATTTCCACGTTGCGCCGCGGCGAAGCGCCGGTGCTCGCGCGTTACGAGGGCAACTATGTCGCCACAACCGTCACGGTGATGGGTGACCGCAAAGGCTTCGTATGGAACGAGCCGCCATCCTGGAGCAAGGTGGATGAACTCGTGGCCGCGAAGTGGAAGCGGATGAAAATCGAGCCTTCGGAAACCTGCATGGACATCGAATTCATCCGCCGCCTGTATCTCGACCTCACGGGACTGCCGCCATCACCGGAAGCCATTCAGGCTTTTCTGGATGATAAAAGCGAGACGCGCGCGAAGCGTGATGCCCTGGTGGATCAACTGGTTGGCAATCCGGATTACGTAGATTTCTGGGCCAACAAATGGGCCGACCTGCTGCAATGCAATAGCAAGTATCTCGGCGCGGAGGGCGCGGAAAGTTTTCATGCCTGGATTCGCAACGAAGTGGCGACGAACACGCCCTACGATCAGTTTGCGCGAAAGATTCTGACGGCGGCGGGCTCGAACCGCCAGAACCCGGCGGCGAGCTATTGGAAAACGCTCCGCACACCGGCCGAGGCGATGGAGAACACCACGCATCTTTTCCTCGCCACGCGTTTCAACTGCAACAAGTGTCACGATCATCCGTTCGAGCGCTGGACACAGGACCAGTATTATCACCTGGCCGCGTATTTCGCGCAGGTCAGCCTGAAGGAGGATCCGGAAAGCAAAGGCAAAAAGATCGGCGGCAGCGCCGTTGAGGACGCGAAACCGCTGTATGAAACGGTGTCGGACGCCACCGAGGGGGAGATGAAGCACGACCGCACCGGCAAGGTCTCGCCCCCGAGCTTCCCGTATCCCGCGAAACATGAGGAGAAGGAAAAACCGACGCGCCGCGAGGAACTCGCCGCGTGGATCACGACGCCGGAGAACCGCTATTTTGCCTCCAGCTATGCGAACCGGCTGTGGGGTTATCTCACGGGCGCGGGCATCATCGAGCCGCTGGACGACACGCGCGCCGGCAATCCCCCGCGCAACCCCGCCCTGCTCGATTACCTCACGCACGAATTTATCGAAAGCGGTTTCAACACGCGCCACATGATGCAACTCATCTGCAAATCGCGCACGTATCAGCTTTCGATTCGTCCCAACCAGTGGAACGAGGACGACCATGTGAATTATTCCCACGCCCTCGCGCGCCGTCTTCCAGCGGAGACGTTGTTCGACGCGGTGTTTCGCGTGACCGGCAGCACCCCCAAGATACCGGGCGCCAAACCGGGCCAGCGCGCGACGCAACTCGCGGACGCCGCCACGGATGTGGGCAGCGGCCTGCTGGCCACGCTGGGCCGGCCCGCCCGTCAAAGCGCTTGCGAATGCGAACGCAGCAGTGACATCCGCCTCGGCTCCGTCATGGCGTTGTTGAGCGGCCCGACCATTTCCGACGCCATCAACGAACCAACCAACGCCCTTGCGCAACTGGTCGCCGAACAGCCCGAGGACCGCAAGCTGCTCGACGAAGTTTTCCTGCGTGTGCTGAATCGTCCGCCGACCGAAATGGAAGTGACGAACGTGCTCGCATTGCTGGGAGAGGTTTCGAGCGATAACCACAGCATCACCAACGAACTTGCGGGCCTCGAAGTCAAAATGGCGCCGAAGATCCAGGCGTTGCAGCAGGAACGCGACACGGCCATCACCCAGGCGAAAGCCGAACTCGCGACGTACGATGACATGACGAAAAATCTTCGCGCCGAACTGGAGAAACGACGCCAGTCCGAGATCGCGCTGACAAAGGAACGCCTGAAGGAATACGAAAAGATGCTGCCCGCGCAGGCGGCCTTCCAGGAATCCAAATATAATCCGGCGAACATAAAAACCATCTGGACACCGGTGGAGGTAAAGAAAGCGGGCGGCACCCGCAAAGTGGCGCTCAAGAAACTCGCCGATGGTTCGATCATCTCCACGGGCAAACCCGGCGTGGTGGACTACAACATCGACGCCGGGACCGCGCTCCCGAAAATCACCGGCGTGATGCTGGAGGTATTGCCGAGGGACGACCTCGCTCGTTTCGGCCCGGGCCGCGCGCCGGACGGCAATTTTGTCCTGAGCGAGTTTGAATTGCGCTGGAGCGACGGGACCAACCTGACGGTGTCGCCCGTGAAGTTCGCCGACGCGCTCGCTGATTTTTCACAGGCCGGTTATGCGGTGCAGACGGCCATTGACGGCATCAAGGAAGGCGCCGGGAACGGCTGGGCCGTGGCAGGCGCGCCGGCAGGCTCAATCCGTCACACCGCGATGTTCAAGCTCGACGCGCCGCTCGCCAGCACGAACGGATTGAAGCTCCAGTTCACTCTGCGGCAGAATTACGCGCCGGAATTTCAGATTGGCCGCTTCCGCCTTTACGTGACCGACAGCGACGCGCCGCTCGAAGCCGGGCTGCCGCTCAACGTGGTGCAGGCCGTCCGCTCGGGGGCCGGCGAACGCACCCCGCAGCAGGCCGCCGCGATCGTCGATTTTTATCGCAACAACGACACGGAGTTTTGGAAGCGCCGTCAGGCCGTGGCGGACGTTTCCGCGCCGCCGGCCGCCGATCCGAAATTCACCGCGTTGCAATCCGCGCTCACCACCGCGGAGATGCCGATCCGGCTGGACCCGTATCTCGTGCAGCTGCGCGAGGACGCGAAGGCGAGCGGCAAACAGAACGACAACAAGCGGCTGACCGTGGTGCAGGATTTGACCTGGGCGTTGATCAACAGCCCGGGATTTTTGTTCAACCATTGAGGAATTATTTATGATCAAGATACCCGGCGGCATGTGCAGTGATTTGTGCGATCCCCAGATGAAGATCACCCGGCGTGACCTCCTGCGGGTCGGCGGCGCGAGCATTCTCGGGCTTTCGCTCGGCTCGCTTTTCAAGTTGCAGGCGTTCGCCGGCAACGCCAAAGGCGGCAGCCCCGGCTGGGGGAACGCGAAAAATGTCGTCATGATTTATCTCCAGGGCGGCCCGAGCCATCTCGACCTGTGGGACCCGAAGGAAAATCTGCCGGATAATATTCGCAGCACGTTCAAAACAATCCCGACAAAGATCCCGGGCGTCCACTTCACCGAGGTGCTCCCCGAACTCGCGAAGGTGAACGACAAGTTCACGATGATCCGCTCAATGAGCTACACGCCCAACGGCCTGTTCAATCACACCGCGGCGATCTACCAGATCATGACCGGCTACACGACAGACAAGGTCAGTCCCTCCGGCCAGCTCGAACCGCCCGATCCGAAGGACTTCCCGAATTTCGGGTCGCAGATCGTGCGGTTGCACCCGCTGGAGGAGCCGATGCTGCCGTTCGTGATGCTACCGCGCCCTTTGCAGGAATCGAACGTCGTCGGCAAAGGCGGCACCGCTGGTTTCCTGGGCAAGGCTTACGATCCGTACACGCTATTCCCGGACGGCGACGACATGGACATGGCGAAGATGGATCGCATCCGCACCGACGATTTGAAGCTGCCGCCCGAGGTGTTCGCGCTGCGGTTGCAACGCCGTTCCAAACTGCGCGACGCCATCGAACAGGCCACGCCCGACATCGACAAGGCCGTCGCGAATTACAACCTCGATGACTACTATCATCGCGCGCTGAATCTCATCGTCTCGGGCCGCGCGCGCACGGCGTTTGATCTTTCGCAGGAATCCGGGCGGATGCGCGACCGTTACGGCCGCAACACGTTTGGCCAAAGCTGCCTGCTCGCGCGCCGCCTCATCGAGGCCGGCACGCGCGTCGTCGAAGTCATCTGGCCGAAGGTGGCGAACTCGGACAATCATTCGTGGGATCATCACAGCGATCTCACCAACCGCATGAAGAATCAATCCGGCCCCATGCTCGACCAGGGCCTCTCCGCGTTTATCGCGGATATGGATGAACGCGGCTTGCTCAAGGACACGCTGGTCGTCGCCATCGGTGAATTTGGACGCAGCCCGCAAAAGGGCATCAGCACGTCCGGCAATGTGAACAGCGCGGATGGCCGCGATCACTGGCCTTATTGCTACACGTCCATCGTCGCCGGCGCGGGAATCAAACGCGGCTATGTTCACGGCAAATCCGACAAGACCGGCAGCAGCCCGTCCGAAGATCCGGTGCATCCGACCGAGTTGCTCGCCACGATGTATCACGCGTTCGGCATCGACCCGGAAACGATTGTTTACAATCACCTGAAACAGCCGCGCGAACTGGTGAAGGCCAAGGCTGTCACGAAGCTTTTTGCATAAGTAATTTCACAGCGCAGGTTGGGCCTGCCGGCCCGCCTCCGTCACCGTTCCCAATTTCACGGGAGCGGAACGTTCCGCGATTGGTGCTCTGCTGCGCAGAGGCCAAAACCGTTTCAACTTATCAGCCAGCCCACACTCGCGCGTCGCGGATGCGTGCATTGCACTGCACTACTCGACGGGAATTGACGGTGCGTGGTGCCTTTGGCAGCTTTTGGTTCAGTTGGAAATCAGAAGCCCTTCAACCTTATGGCTGACGTAAAGTTTTCCTGCCCCCATTGCACCCAACATATCGAAGCCGGCGCCGGCTATGCGGGTATGCAAATTAATTGTCCCGCCTGTAGCGGGAGTCTCGTCGTACCTGGCGCTCCGCCTGTCCCTCCCCCGGTTCCGCTGGCTCCCGCGCCACCACCCGCTCCGCCGCTGGCGGCTCAGAAAACGACAGGCGGTTGCCCGTCGTGCGGGGCTGCCTTGGGCCGGGGAGCCGTGCTGTGCACGCAATGCGGTTACAACCTCGCCACCGGCAAACGGACGGTCGCTGGCAAATCGGCGCCGCTGGGCAAACCCGCGGCCGATGCGTGGGCCACGCCCTGGTATAAGACTCCCTATCCCTACATTGGAGGCGTGCTGGTAATTCTCGGCATCCTTTACTTTCTCGGGCGCAGCAACCCCGGAATGAAACTGGCGTTTATCGGTGTGGCGGTGCTTTACGCGTTGGTGGCGCATATTATCGTGACCGTGGCGGCCTTTCGTGAGGGCATCGGCACGGGCTTTTTGACGCTGTGCATTTGGATTTATGCCGTCTATTTCGTCTTCAAAATCAATGACGACGACAATCTCAAAATCCTTTACGGAGCGGCAATTGTTATCAATCTGGCCTTGAAATTTGTAGACTTCTAGCGGGGTCTCCTCCGACCTGATGCCTGCCATGAACCGCTCGATTTTCAGACTTGTGGAATGGTATCGCGGCAGTATTTCGCCGGAACGCGTGGGTGCGCTATGGCTCGACAAACGCTGCGTGCTCGTCGCCTGGCTGGGGATTCTGCTCGCGATCATCTCGGCGCCGGATGGATTGGGTGTTCCCCTGTGCTGGTTTCACAGCGCCACGCACATCCCCTGTCTCGGCTGCGGACTGACGCGGAGCCTCAGTTGCGCCCTGCGGGGATTATTTGAACGGAGCTGGCACTATCATCCGATGGGGGTTCCGATTCTCACATTGTTTGTCGCAACAGCAATGCAAAGCCTCCTGCCCCAGGCAGGACGTTCTCGCATTAAACGGATGTTGGAAACACGAGCGACAGCGGTCGTTAATTTCTACCTCGTCTTTGTGGCTGCGTTTGTCGTGTTCGGAGTCTGCCGGGCGCTGCTATTTCTCGCGCGGCTATGAAGTCCCGGGCTCCAAGTGGCCCGGGCTCGTATCACCAACCCTCTGCGGTGCCACCCGCCCGCGGATCGGCGGCACCCACGAACGATTTCCCATCGGCGCCGCGCGTCACGACATGGGAAACCGCGCCGAGTTTGGCCTCCATCACTTTTTGACCGCGTGTCTTGAGCGATTTTTTTGTCTCCGAGGCGAGCGCGGGTTCCACCCACAATTCGTCCGGCGACCATTGATGATGGATGCGGGGAGCGGCCAGCGCCTCGGCGGGAGTGCTGCTTAAATCGAGGAGCGAGACGAGTTCCAGCAACACGGTGGAGATGATTTTGGGGCCGCCCGCCGCGCCGATGGCAATGATGGGCTGGCCGTCTTTCAGCACTATCGCCGGGGTCATGCTCGACAGCGGACGCTTGCCGGGAGCGACCGCGTTGGCTTCCGCGCCGACGAGTCCGAAATGATTGGGCACGCCCGCCTGCGCCGAGAAATCATCCATCTCATCGTTCAGCACCACGCCGGTACCCGGCACGACGACCTTGGAACCGAAACCGGTGTTGACGGTGCAGGTGCAGGCGACCCAGTTGCCTTCCGCGTCGGCCACCGAAAAATGCGTGGTATGCTTGTCGGAGAAAACATCCGTGTCCGCCCCCGGCGGAACCCCGTGTTCCGGCAGCTCCATCGCGCGCTCCAGGTTGATCTTTTTTGCCAGCGACGCGCCGTAATTCACCGCGACCAGCCCGCGCGGCACCTTGGCGAAATCCGGATCGCCGAGCCAGTACGCGCGGTCCGCGAACGCCAGCTTCATCGTCTCGGCAATGACGTGCAATCGCGCCGCCTCGTCCATCTGCTTCAAATCGAAATGTTCCAGCGTATTCAGCATTTCCAGGAGATGCACGCCGCCGGAACTGGGCGGTGGAAATGTGACCACTTTGAACCCGCGATATTCCGTCGATACCGGCTCGCGCAACGCCACCCGGTAGCTGGCGAAATCCTGCGTCGTCATGATGCCGCCGTTCGCCTTCATCCACGCCGCCGTCGCCGCGGCGAACGGCCCGCGATAAAACCAGTCGCTTCCCTGCTCGCCAATCGAACGGTAGGTTTTCGCCAGATCCGTCTGTTTCAGGATTTCACCGGCCTTGAGCGGGTGCCCATCCTTGAAAAAGATTTTCCGCGACGATTCAAATTTCGCAAGATCATCCGCGTTTGCCTTCAAACGCGACGCGAACATTTCCGTGATCGGAAATCCCTCGGCGGCGAGTTTTGCCCCGGGCGCGAACAACTCGGCGAGTTTTTTACGCCCAAAGTTCTTGTTGGCGTAGTCAAACGCCGCGATTTCGCCCGGCACGCCGCTGGCGAGAGCGCCCGTCTGGCTTAAGGCGGGATCCGCTTTGCCGTCGCGCACAAACATATCCCGCGTCGCGGCCGCAGGCGCCTTCTCCCGGCCATCAATCGCCACAAAGCGGCCATCCGCCAGCCGGATCAGCATGAAACAACCGCCGCCGATGCCGGAGTTGTGACCATCGACCACGCCCAGAGTGAGACCCACGGTCACGGCGGCATCGATCGCGTTGCCGCCCGATTTCAAAATGTTCAAGCCCGCCTCCGTGGCCAGCGGATGAGTGGAAGAAACCATTCCATGAGTGGCCGCCGTATCGCCGGCGATGGCGGGCCCGGCAATTATCAGCGAAGCAGCCAGGACGATTTGAAGCATCCGTTTCGATATTTTCATGAGACAATTTTCCCCTGTGAACTGATACGCTCGCCCGCTTCAGGGAGTGAAGCCAGCGGGCAGCTACGTCGCGGTTTCCTCCTTCGGAATCCGCAGCTCACCCTCCCAGCGAGCCATCACCGCGGACGCGAGGCAATTGCCAACGAGATTGATGGACGTGCGCGCCATATCCAGGAACGCATCGACGCCGAGAATGACCGCCACGCCCTCCAGCGGCAGGCCAAAGGTTGCCAGCGTGCCGGACAAAATGACGAGTGAAGCGCGCGGCACCGCCGCCACGCCCTTGCTCGTGATCATGAGCGTGAGCATCATCATCAACTGCGTTTTGAAATCGAGGGTTATGCCGGCTGCCTGCGCCACAAAAACCGAGGCCAGGGCGAGATACAAAGTCGAGCCATCGAGGTTGAAGGAATAACCCGCCGGCAAAACGAACGCGACGATGCGTTTGGGCACGCCGAACTTTTCCATCAAACGCAACGCATCGGGCAAAGCCGCTTCGGAGGTCGCGGTGGAAAACGCCAGCAAAGCCGGTTCCCGCACTGTGCGAAAAAATCGTCCGACGGGTATGCGCGTAATCCACATCACCGGGACCAGGACGCACAACACAAAAACCGCCAGCGCGCCGTATAGCGCGAGCACCAGCTTGCCGAGATTCACGAGAATCCCGAGTCCGTTTTGTCCAACTGTGGACGCGATGGCCGCACCCACGCCGAGGGGCGCGAGGCACATCACCAAGCCGGTGAATTTGAACATCACCGCGGAAATGCCTTCAAAGAAATCCAGCACGGTCTGCTTGGGCTTGCCGCTCACGCGCGTCAACGCCACGCCAAAGAAAATGGCGTAGATGACGACTTGCAAAACGTCATTGCGCGCGGCCGAGTCGAAAAAACTCTGCGGCGCGAGATGCTCCACCACGCTGTCGAGCGTAACCTTGGTCTGCGCGAATTTTTGCCCGGCGTCCGAGTGCGTCGCCAGCACGATGCCGCGCCCTGGCTGGACCAGATTTACCGTCGCCAGACCAACAAACAAGGCGATGGTGGTGACGATTTCGAAGTAAATGATGGATTTCAGCGCCAGCCGACCGACCGCTTTCATATCGTCGGTATGCGCCGCGATGCCCACGACCAGCGTACTGAAAATGAGCGGCACGATGATGCATTTGACGAGGTGGAGAAAAACCGAGGCGCCGAGCCGGCATATTTGCTGGCAGACATCCTTCAAGCCCGGGGAGAGGTTGCCGCTGCTGATCAGGCACCCGAACAAAATGCCCAGGACCATCCCAATCAGTATCCATTGGCTCAACGAGAGCCGGCGTATCAAGGAGATCATGCAATCCCGAAAGCCGATCAAGGCACCACGACCAGCCGGTAAAAGCGCATGGGCTCGCCGCTCACGATGTTGGTCAATGCCAGGAGACTTCCCGGCGCCACATTCGTGCTGACCGGCGCCCAATTCGTGCCGCCCACCTCGGTGCTGGTTTGCAAAATGTAAGTGCGGTTGGTCTCGGTTGTCGAGGTCAGGCTGAAAGTATCGGCGGCAGTGACGGTGAACGACTGTAAAACGGGTCGCGCCGCCGGCGTTGCGATATAGGTCAACAGCACGTTTCCGGCTTCATCCGTCCGGTTGGTAAAACTGCCGGTGGCGTATGCGCCGTTGAGCAGGGTCGTGAATTTGGTCAATCCCACATTTGATGCCGCTCCTTCGAGGTCGATGATTTTCCACGTGTGGCTCATGAGCCAGAACGGGTTCTGATCGGAAGGCGGTGTCGCCGCGTTGATAAAATTGATTTGCAGCTTCGAAGCGCCGCCCAGCGCCAGGTTGCCGCCAGTCAGCACCAACTGGTCGCAATTGGTTCCCTCTCCGCCATCGCTCAGGCTCGCAAGCTCCCAGATATTCGTGCCGCCCGCGCTCAAATCCAGGCCACCGCCCAACGTCAGCACGCCCGCGCTCTGGCCCGGCGAGATCGTCCCGGAGCAATTGACCGGGCCGGCGATTCCGCCACTGCCGGCCAGGGTCCCCGGACCGTTCACGGTCACCACGCCGGTGCCCGTGCCGCTGCCGGAGAAGTTGTTCACGATCAAAGTCCCGGCGGCGACCAGTGTGCCGCCGGTATAAGTATTCGCGCCCGTGAGTAGGGTGCGTCCCGCGGAGCCGGCGCTGGCCGCATCGCGACGAAACTGCCCCGGGCCTGAAATCACGTCGCTGAACGTTTCATCCCCGGCGGAGATGTCGTTGTAGGATTCAAATTGCGACGTGGCCACCGGCAGGTCGGCCGGATCGCCGATCACGATCGGCCGGGAAAAATTAAACCCGCCCCCCGTCAGTCGCACGCGAAATACATTGTTAGTGGCGAAGACATTCGTGCCGGTGTTGCGGATGGTCAAGGTTCCACCCGTCGTCGTGATATCGTTCGCGCTGAACGGCAGAATGCGAAGACTGTTGGTCAGGGTGCCATTGCCAAAAACGGCCGTCGCGCCCTTGAGCAAAATCGCATTGGTGATCGGCACGGCGGAACGCGTGTTGCTCGCGAGGAGGTTGCCACCGGCCAATACCAGCAACCCGCTGCCGGGCGTGGACGTGCCGTTGAAACTGATGGTGCCGGCCGCATTGGTGGTGGCGCCGGCACAGGTGTTGATGGCTGTAAGCGCCAGCGTGCCCGCGCCCAATTTGGTGAAACCACCGTTACCCGAAATGATTCCGTTGATGGTCAGCGTACCTGCGTTGACAGCCAGCGGATAACTTGCCGGGAAGGTCAGATTGTTGTTGATGACGTTATTGAATGCGTTGTCGCTCGTGATGCCGCCATTCATCGCAATGGGGTTTCCCGAAACGGTGTAAGCGCCGCTGGCGGCGTTGCTGAACACGAGCGCGGAAACCACGCCAGTGCCGGGTGAGAACGTCGAAAAATCGTTGTTCGCCGTGCCGCCCGGTCCGGTAAAGAAAATGAGATTGCTGCTGACGGGATAAAGACCCAGCCCCCAGTTGGCAACAGTGCCCCAACTTCCGCTGCCGCCCGTCCAGGGCGAAGGCGCGCACATGCGCAAGTTCATGCCGTAGTAGTAACTGAAATAGCGCTCCATCACGCGCGCGAGCGCCTGGGCATACACCGTCCGATTCGACGAGGTATCCCGCACGCCGGTGTAGTTGGCCTCGATCTGCAAGGCGCTCAACGGTCCGCCTCCATCCGAGCCATGCACCGCCGTATTATACCCGCCATCGAAGAATGAAGTTGCCGCACTTGGGTTGGGAAACGGCGCGGGCGTGGTGAAACTCGGCGTTGAAGGGAATCCCTCAGCCACCATCCACTCACCGAAGCTATTGGTGCCGCGCAGCAGTTTGGAAAACGTGTTTGAGGTAACCACGGAGTTGGCGAGCGTGCGAATGCTGCTCGAGTTCTTGTAGCTGCTGACGATGTCGAGCCGCGCATCGGTGTTGGTGAGGTCATATTTATCCAGCAGGTAACCCAATTCCAACCGCTGCTCGGGATGTCCCTGCCCGTGCTGATCAATGTAAAAGCCCCGGCCAAAATTGGTGATAACCGTGTTGCTGGAGACGTTGATGAAGTTCTGAAATTCCGTCCACGCCGTGACGGCGGCCGGTTTGCCTTGCGCGCCCTCATCCACCGCCCGGTTGCAATCGATCTTATCGCGGTCCAGACGGCAAATAATGATGTGCGGGAAATGGCCGGTGAGAATGCCGAACGCATTCCGCACCCGAAGCGCCACATCGTCCGTGGCGGTGTCGGTGGCGGTGGTGAAATCCCAACCCGCACAGCTCGTACAATTCGTGCGGTCGGGAATCTCCGCCGGGGTCAGCGTGCCGCCATGCGGCGCCGAAAGAATGAACGGCAGGTCGCCGGCGGCATATTGAATGTAATTGCTGCGTCCGTAATAGGTGGAGCCGGGGACGTAGGTCTGCGCCGGGGCGGCGCAGACCGACAGCAACAACATCGCTGCCAGGAACAACTCCCGACCCGGCAGCCCTGACCGTAGGCGAAACACGTTCAAAACATTCAGCAGCTTTGCTTCAAGCGCCAGTTAAAATCACGGCGCGCTGAAGATGTAGAAGCGGCGGCTAAAGTTTGTTGCCGTCGAATCCTGAACGGTGAAGGGACTGGTGGTCACCGTGCCGCTCTGCAACAGCGTCCAGGTGGTCGAAATTGGCGTCGCCGCCACGTTCGTGCTCGCCCACAGTTTGTAGGAGGAACCAATGCCGCCCGTCGCCGTCAGGGACACCGTGCCGTTGGGCAGAATCGTCATGGAGTTGCCTGAAAAATTCGGCGGCGTGGTGCCACCTGTTGAAATCACGGTGATGGAACCATCCACCGCGAGCTGGTTGGTCCAGGTCGCACCGCCGCCGGTGACCGTGAGCGCGTCGCCGTTGACGACCGCGCCGCTGAACACCTGGAAACGATTGCCGGCGGTCAGCGCCGGGCCGAGGTTGTTGACGCTCAGCGTGCCCGTGCCGGTATTGGCCAGCGCTCCGGACACGACCACGAGATCGTTCGACGGTGAGCTCGACTTGTTCACTTCGATCGCGACGTCGCCAGCCAGTGTCAAATCGCCGCTGATCGTCAGGGTGCCAATCGAAGCACCCGGGGCGAGCGTGCCGCCCGCGTTGACCGTTACCGGACCACCGACCGTGCCGGTGCCGCCGAGTGTGCCGCCCGTATTCACAGTCACCGCGCCGCTGCCCGTGCCGCTGCCGGTGACATTGTTCACCAGCAAGGTGCCGGCGTTCACAGTGGTTGAATTGGTGCGAAGGCTGTTGTCACCCGAGAATACCAGCTTGCCCGGACCGGCTTTGGTGAGCGCGGCGGAATTGGTGATGGCACCCGAGAAGGTGACCGTCGCCGTGTTGCTCACCGTCAGAGTCTTGGCCACGCCTCCGCTATCCACCGAACCGGTGAAGGTAAGCGCGTTCGTGCCGGTGAACACCGTGTTGGTGACCCCGTTCAGGTACACATTATTGGCGATGGTTCGGGCGGCGCCCGAAGCAAAGATATAAATGGCCGGGTCGTTATCGATTTCAAAAACGCCGGTGCCGAGCGGCCCCGACGTAACCACGCCGGTCGTCGGCGTGCTGTTGAGACCTATCCCGAGGGTTCCGGAATCCAGAACGAAACCGCCGGCATAGGTATTGTTCCCCACCATAATCGTCGTGCCACCCGCGCCACTGGCCAGATTGCCGCGGCGAATGGTGCCGGAGCCACTGATCAGGCCGCTCACCGTCTGGACGGGAGCCGCACTGTCGCTGTAAAGTTGCAACTCGGTCAACGCTCCCGGGGTGTCGAAGTTCGTGTCCCCGATGATGATCGGCCACGTGATGTTCATGCCGGCGGTAAACCGGACGTCGAAGAGGTTGCTGGCCAGCCCGGTGTTGCCAAGGCGCAACGTGCCGCCCGAGGAGCTCCAGTTGCCGCTAAAGGGCAGGATGCGCGTGGAAGGCGCGGTGGCGGTGCTGTTGCCGTAGATGGTCGCATCCGCCGACATGGTGACGGGATTGGCGATCGGCGAACCCGAGCGCGTGCCGGTGCTGAGAATGCTGCCGCCGTTGAGGAGCAGCGTGCCCGTACCATCACCGAACGTGCCCGTACCATTGATCGACATCACACCCGCTGACACCGTCGTACCGCCCGTGTAGCTGTTCGTCGTGGGTGAACCGATGCCCAGGGTGCCCGCGCCGAGCTTAACCAGGCCAGCGTTGCCGGCGATCGTGCCGCCAATCGACAGCGTGCTGGCATTGACCGTGATGGTTCGCGTGGCGCTCATCGTCACCGGCCCGGCGCCCAGGTTCAGATTCGTGCTGCCGGCGAAGGTGAAGTTGGCATTCCAGTTTTGCGGCGAGCTGTTCAACGTCACCGTCGCGCCGCTGGTGTTGTCCAGAATGCTCGGGTTGGCGATGGTGAACGTGTTTGTGCCGATGCCCTTGCCATTCAGGATGAGCGTGCCGCCCGTCAGTGTGGTGGGACCGGCGTAGCTGTTCGCCGCGCTGAGAATGATGGTGCCGCCACCGCCGAGGGTAAGGCCGCCCGCGCCCGTGAAATTACCCGAGAACGAAGCCGTGCCGGCGCTCACCGCGGAAAGGGTGGCGCTGTCCTGCAACGCGACGTCGCCGGTAAACAGCGCCGTGCCGGAGGTGATGGTCGTGCCGAGCGTCTTGGTTCCGCTGCTGCCGGCCTGCACCTGCACGCCGCGGCCGAGAGTCACGCCGGCGGTGTTGATATTGACGGCGGCGTTGCTGTTACCCAGCGTGTTGCCGAGCAACACCGGCGTGGTCGAAACACCGAACCCGCCCGACCCGTTCAAGGCATCAACCGCGAGGCTCGCCGTGCCGGCATTGATCTTGGTGCTCCCGAGATAGTCATTCAACGAATTGGTAATCACAACTTCACCGTTGCCGATTTTGACGATGCCGCCCGAGCCCGTCAGGATCGGATACGGCGTCGGCGAGGTCTGGCCCTGCGTCACCGAACCGACCGGGACATTGATAACCGTGTCGCCCGCCGGAGTATAGGTCAGGTGCAACGAACCGCTGCTGACGCTGAGCGCGAACACGCCCTGAACCGTGCCGACAAATGCGCTGGTATCCAGCGTGAAATGACTCGGGTCGAAGCCATTTGCGCTGCCCGATTGGATAATTACCCAATCACGCGCGACCGCCGGATTCCAGCCGGTCGGCGTGGAGCCAAGGGAATCAATCTTGAGGGAGATCGCACTGCTGCTGCTGGCGGCGTCCGTCCAACTGCTGGTGGCGGTGATCAAATCCCAATTTACACCAGGCGTGCCCGTGGCAGCGGTGATATGCCAGACATAATTGGCATTGGTGCCGAGCGTCAGGTCGTTAATTGTAATATTGCCAACCGTGCCCGCCGAAGCACCCGGAGAAATGGTGCCGTTGGCCATGACCGTGGTTGAAGCGGTAACAGCACCATCGCCAGCCAGGATGCCGACGTTGGTCACCAGAACACCACCAGAACCCAGTGAAGAGATGGCGTTGTTTGCAAACATGGTACCGCTCGCAATGAAGGTTCCGCCGGAATATGTATTGTTACCCGAGAAAACAGTGTTCCCCGCAGGGGTGCCCGCGCTGAACGGATTCAAGCGACGAATGCTGCCCACGCCGGAAATATCCCCGCTAAAGGTCTGCGTCCCGTTGGTGTTCGCTGATTCCATCACCGAGAACGCCGTGTTAAGATCGTAACCAGGCTCGCCCACGATCATTGGTCGATTGAAAGTGAATGACGAATTAAAGAAACGCACCGCAAAGGTATTTCCCACCGCGGAGGTCGGATCGGCAATTTTGAGCGTTCCCGCTGTCCCACTGAGGGGACCGGCCAGAGCGAGATAGCGCGTGGTCGCCGTGCCGGTCTTGTTCTGGATATACGAATCCGCGGTGACCACAATCGCATTGGAAACAGCCAATTGATCGGAAGCCGTGCCGTTGCGGGTCGCGCCCGCGAGCAAATTACCGCCTGAAAGGAAAAGCGTTCCCGCGCCGTTGCCGATGGTGCCGGTGTCGTCCACTTCGAGATTACCTTCGAGGACAGTGGTGTTGCCGGTGTATTTATTGACGCCGCGCAAATAGAGAATGCCGGATCCGATTTTGGTCAGGCTGCGAGAGCCGCCAATCTCGGAGATCACACTGAAAATGCTGATCTGGCCGGCGGTGCCGCCTCCATCGACACTATATACCGTGGCGTCCGTGGCCAATCCCAACCCCAACAATTTGCCGGTGGATGCGTTGGTAAAAGTCAACGCGGCGGTGGTGGATGAATTGGAAAGCACCAGGCCGCCAACGCCATTCAATTGCAGAATTCCGTCCGTCGTGCTGGTGGTAAGATTGCGAATTGAAAGCCCGTTGCCCCGGCCAGCTCCGATGGTGACCGTTCCCACCTGTTGCGTCCCGCCCGCAGCACCCATATCTATGCTCAAGGTGGTAACGGTACCCGCACTGTCGAATACGGCATTATCGCCAGCTGCCGGGATTCCATCGGGATTCCAGTTGGCTGCGGTTCGCCAGGCGGTGCCGGTTCCAGCGGCGCCGCCGTCCCACGTTACGTCCGCCGCGATCACCGAGCTTGTGATTGTCAGGCCGGCGATTGCAGCAAGACACATCGCCGATTGGCGCGTCCAGCGGGAAAGTGAGGTGATACGGGTTGGGATTTTGACGGCTCCAATCATAGGTGGGATGGGATGGTGGTTAGGCTTTACTTCTTACAAAAGCGTGTCGCGTTGGGTTCGAGCGAGCATGTGTTCGAGTCTGAATCTTATGCCAATTTGCCAATTTGTGAATATAACAAATGTTATATTCCGGAGCACCGGAAAATCATCTATGGTGCTCATCAAGACCAGTTCCATCAATGTCCAGTTTCCGAGTCAAATGAAATTCAGCCAGCCAGTTTCAGCCCGTCGCACCCGCGTCATTGGACGAGTTCTTTCTTCACTGACATTGCTGGCGGCAGCGCTTTTTGTGCAGGCGGCGATGGGTGAAGCGACTTCTTCCAATCGCACCCTGCTCCCCGGCACGCGCTTCGCCACCGAATGCTATATTAAAGATAGCGGCATGCCCGGCCCCACCATCATGATCGTGGGCGGCGTCCATGGCAACGAGCCGGCCGGCGCCAACGCGGCGGAAGTAATCCGCCAGTGGCCCATCAATCGCGGCAAGCTGGTCGTCATTCCCCGGGCCAACATTCCCGGCCTCGCCGCGAACAAGCGTCTGATTCCGCAACTTTCAACCAATCTCAATAATCTCAACCGCAATTATCCCCGCGCCGGCAAGGACGAAGGTCCGCGCGGCGATCTCGCCTCCTCCATCTGGGCCGTGGCGCTGGAAGTGAAGCCGGACTGGCTGCTCGACCTGCACGAAGGCTTTGATTTCCATCAGGTCAACGACAAGAGCGTGGGCAGCTCGGTCATTTGTTTCCCCAATCCCAAGGGCCGCGATGCCGCGGACCTGATGCTCGCGGCAGTTAATCGCGAAATCACCGATGAGACCCTCAAATTTGTCCGCCGCGACATGCCGATCGACGGCAGCCTCGCACGGGCGGGCGGCGAACATCTGCATATTCCCTCCATGACGCTGGAAACCACTTCCAAACAGCCCATGGACAAACGGGTTCATCAGCAGGAAGTGCTGGTGCACTCACTGCTAAAGCACGTCGGGATGATGAACAGCGCGATTCCCGAACGCGCCGCCATCTCGGATGGACCGCTCGCAAAATCCACGGATTCAGCCGAAGCCCACACCGCCGCGCCAGGCGCCAAATTGCGCATCGCGCTCTACAAGGGACCGGGCACGGGCGGAGCAGGCCCTTCAAATCTTTTGAAAAAGCTCGATCACGCGCCGGAAACGAGCATCACCGAGGTGACGCCGGAGGACATTCGAGCGGGGGTGCTGACCAATTACAACGTCGTCATTTTTGGCGGCGGCAGCGGCAGCAAGGAAGCGGAAGCCATCGGCGAAGTGGGCCGCAGCAACGTCGTGGAGTTTGTTGGCAACGGCGGCGGTTACGTCGGCATTTGCGCCGGTGCCTACCTCGCCACCAGCGGTTATCCCTGGAGCCTCAAATTGGTGAATGTAAAAACCATTTCGCCGAAATGGCAGCGCGGTCGCGGCACACTCAAGATGGAATTGACCCCGGAAGGCAACAAAGTCCTCGGCGAGAAGGAAACTCACGTTGAGGTGCTGTATCACAACGGCCCCGTCGTCGAACCTGCCAGCGTCGCGTCCCTGCCGCCGTACGACACGCTCGCTTATTTCCGCACCGAAGTCGCCTCCAACGGCACGCCCGCTGGCGTGATGATCAATTCGCCCGCCCTCATCGCCGCGCCTTACAAAAAAGGCCGCGTGGTCTTTTGCAGTCCTCATCCCGAACAAACCAAAGGCTTGGAGGAATTGATTCCTCATGCCATTCTGTGGAGCGGCGCACAGGGTGAGGCGGACAAGCCAGCCGCGCAAACCAAAGAAGCCACGGCCGGACAATGACCCAACATCAATTACATTCACGGAACGCCCGTTCGTTCAAACTGGCGTTCACGCTCATCGAATTGCTGGTCGTCATCGCGATCATCGCGATCCTGGCAGCCATGCTCCTTCCCGCGCTCGCCAAGGCAAAGCAAAAGGCGCTCCAGACCACCTGTCTTAACAATCTCAAGCAACAAAGTCTGGCATTTCAGATGTACGCCGATGACAACCGCGATTATTGCCCCGGGCCACTCGAGCGCAGAGTCAACGCCGGCTATAACTACACGACCAAATACATGCCGGTGGTGTTTCTATATAATTACCTGTCTCTTCGCGATCCGGCCACCCGGACGTCAGTGAACGACTTGAACGACTCGGTCAAGATCTTCACCTGCCCGGCCACCATAAAATTTCCCGTTGTTGGCGTGCAGGACGGTAACCGAGTGACCTATTCCACGCGTGGTCAAATCGTTCCCGGTGACCAAAACTCCCGGCCCTTTGGTTATCCAGCGGGATTGACTCCGCCTGTTCCGGGCGCTCCTTACAACCCCCTCAAGATGTCGGACATTCTCAAGTACACAAACAGCCTCACCGATACCTATGCACTGCGTGATGTAGATCAACAGGTGGACAACGGCGGCAGCGTCTCCTGGTATAACCAAATTTCCCCAACCGCAGTCCATGGCAACAACCTGCGCAATGTCATTTTCTTTGACTGGCATGCGCAAGGCGTTCGGGGTGGCACCAACTGGCTCGAATAATTCGCCAAACCGTGCCATATTGCCGTCTATGGCGCTTTTGTTTTGAAACGAAACCCGGGCACTAAAATCGTACTTTATTCCGCTTCCCCTTTATCCTTGGATGGCATCATCATTCACCCGAAGCTTTGAGATTATGTGATTCTCACGGCACGAAAGCTGCGTCCTAAACCGCAGATTTTCAGGGCAACCATGAGTTCAACAATATCAGAATCGAGTCAGATGGCCGAACCACTAATTCGGGGAAACGGCGCGGGGAAATCCCGCGTAAACCAATCTGTCACGGGCACTTCCACCAACCAGGCCCTGCTCGCCTGGGTTCGGGACATGACCGCGCATTGCGAGCCGGACCAGGTGTATTGGTGCGACGGCTCGGAGTCCGAGCGCGCCTCGCTCACCGCGCAGGCCGTCGAACGCGGCATCCTCATCCCGCTCAATCAGCAGAAGCGGCCGGGCTGTTATTATCATCGTTCGCATCCCAACGACGTCGCCCGCGTCGAGCAATGCACTTTCATCTGCACGCCCACCAAGGACGAGGCCGGGCCGACCAACAACTGGAACGAGCCGGTCGCCATGCGCGAGAAGCTCATGGGACTCGCGCGCGGTTCCATGAAGGGCCGCACGATGTATGTCGTGCCGTATCTCATGGGCATCCCCGGCTCCGCGCTGAGCAAGGTCGGCATTGAACTGACCGATTCCATTTATGTCGTGCTCAGCATGCGCATCATGACGCGCATGGGCGAGGTGGCCTTGCGCGAACTCGGCGAGAGCAACGACTTCAATCGCGGCCTGCACAGCACGCTCGATCTCGATCCGGAAAAGCGGTTCATCGCGCATTTTCCGCAGGACAACGCCATCATCTCGCTCAGTTCCAATTACGGCGGCAACGCCTTGCTCGGCAAGAAATGCCTCGCGCTGCGCATCGGCTCCTATCTGGGCCACAAGCAGGGCTGGATGGCCGAACACATGTTGATTCTCGGCGTCGAATCGCCCACCGGCGAAAAGACCTACGTCGCGGCCGCGTTTCCCAGCGCGTGCGGCAAGACCAACTTCGCCATGCTCGTCCCGCCCCCGCATTTCAAGGGGTGGAAAGTCTGGACCATCGGCGACGACATCGCATGGATGAAGCCTGGCGAGGACGGCTGGCTGCACGCCATCAATCCCGAGGCCGGTTATTTCGGCGTCGTGCCCGGCACCAATTACAAATCGAATCCCAACGCCATGACCTGCATGGAGCGCGATACGATTTTCACAAACGTCGCGCTCACGCCGGACGGCGATGTCTGGTGGGAAGGCAAGGACGGTCCCCCGCCCGCCGAATGCCTCGACTGGCGCGGCAACAAGTGGACGCCGGACTCGAAGGAAAAGGCGGCGCATCCCAATTCCCGTTTCGCGGCGCCGATGGCGAACAATCCGCTCTTGGATCCGATGGCGAACAATCCGCAGGGCGTGCCGATCAGCGCGCTCATTTTCGGCAGCCGCCGGGGCGACACCATGCCGCTGGTTTATCAGGCCTTCAACTGGATCCACGGCGTGTACATCGGCGCGACGATGGGTTCCGAAATGACCGCCGCCGCCGCGGGCGGGCTCGGCCAGGTGCGGCGCGATCCGATGGCGATGCTGCCGTTCTGCGGCTACAACATGGGCGAATATTTCCGCCACTGGCTTGAGATCCGCCGCGCCCTGAAACATCTGCCGCGTTTCTTTCACGTGAACTGGTTCCGCCGCGACGCCGAAGGGAAATTCCTCTGGCCCGGCTACGGCGAAAACATGCGTGTCCTGAAATGGATTGTGGACCGCTGCCACGGACGGGCCGAGGCCAACGAAACCACGCTCGGCTGGTTCCCCGACAGCAACAGCTTCGATCTCGGCGACATGGCCGGCTTCGATCCCGCCCGACTCGAGCAGGCACAAAGCGTCAACGTTGACGAATGGCGCCACGAAATCGCCTTGCAGGACGAGCTGTTTTTCAAGCTCTACTCTCACTTGCCCAAAGAGCTGGTGAACCAGCGCGAGTTGCTGATTTCACGGCTCTGAATGAATCGCGCGCCTGCATGAAGTCGAGTCCCCTGCTTCGCGGGCTCGTTCTGCTGCTGGCGTTCGCCGGGTTTTGCCGTGCCGCCGCCGCGCCTTTGCCGGAGGGTTTTGGCAAAATGGTGGTAGGCACTGGCAGCGAGGCCATCACCGTTTTCACCTACAAGCCGAAAGGCTATACCAACGGTCCGCTCGTCGTGGTGTTTCACGGCATGTTGCGCAATGCGGAAGACTACTGCCGTCACGCCGCGCCACTGGCGGACCGCTACCACCTGCTCATCGCCGCGCCGTTGTTTGATACCAACCGCTTTTCCAGCGACGACTACAATCGCGGCGGCATTTTAAAAAATGGCGTCGTTCAGCCGCGCGACAAATGGACCTACGCGCGCGTGCCCGAAATCGTCAATGCCGTTCGTGCCCGCGAGAAGCACCCGACGCTGCCGTATTGGTTCCTCGGCCACTCGGGCGGCGGGCAGTTTCTCATGCGGCTCGCCGCCATGTATCCAGCGGGCGCGCGGCGCATTGTGGCGTCCAATCCAGGCACAGATTTGTTTCCCCGCCGCGACTGGGACTACGGTTTTGGCTTCGGCAAATTGCCGGCCGAACTGAGCAACGATGAAGCGCTGAAGCGCTACCTCGCCGCGCCGCTCACGCTGTACCTCGGGCTCGATGACATCGATCCGCATCATCCGGAGTTGGACCGCTCGGCGGCAGCGGAACGCGAGGGTCTTTACCGGCTGGCGCGCGGACGCAATTGCTTTGAGTATGCGCGCAATCTCGCCCATGAGCGCGGCTGGAAATTCAACTGGCGCAAAGTCGAGGTCGCCGGCATCGCGCACGACGCCAAAGCCATGTTCGCCGCACCGGCGGCGGGCGACGCCTTGTTCGGCGCGGACTGGTACGATTCCAACACCACTCGCTGAATCATGACCGCACCGGCTGCAAGGATTCTGTTGGCGCTGCTGCTGTTGTCCGGAGTCCTGCGCCCGCAGGCGGACGCGGCGGAACCGCCGATGCGGATGCTGTTTCTCGGCAACAGTCTGCTCGGCATCAGCTCCAGCTATTCGAACAACATCCCGGGAATCCTCACCAATCTTGCGGGCAATCTCGGCGTGCCGGTCACTTATTCGCGCGTCGCCAACAGCAGTTGGGAGCTGCGCGATCACGCGACGAATGCGCCTTCGACCAACGCCATCAACACGGGCAATTACGACTTCGTGGTGCTGCAGGAGCAAACCGATAATCCGTCGCAACCCTCCGTCCGCACCTCAAAAATGTTTCCCGCGTGCCGCACGTTGAACACGCTCATCACCAACCACGGTGAAAAGACGATGTTCTATGATACGTGGGGCTATCTCAACGGCGACACCACCGCGCACTGCAACGGCTACGATATTCCCGCGCAATACAAAACCTGCGACGGCGGTTTCGGCAGTTTCTCCGCGATGAACATCGCCACCCGCCAGGGTTACGCGATGATCGCGAACGAGCTGGGCGCGACGATCTCGCCCGTCGGCCTCGCGTGGGCGCGTGTCCGGGTCGAGCGCCCCGATATCGCCATCTACATCACCGACGACAGCCTCGCCGATCGCCATCCGAACAGCTACGGCGCCTACCTCGCCGCCTGCGTTTTCTACAGCACCGTGTTCGGCCGCAGCCCCGAGGGCAGCACGTACTATTCGACCAACAACATCAACGACGCCCAATATCTTCAACGCATCGCCGCCGAAACGGTCCTCGATGATCCGTTTGCGAACGACGCCTACGGCTTCGGGCCGAATCGTTTTCGCTGGGCGTTCGCGTGGGCGAACTACACCAATCCCGCGAGCGCGCCGGCCAATACGACGGTCATCTCCGGCGCGTCCGCCACGCCCTCGCCGTCCGTGCGACTGGACGCAAACGTCGGCACCATTGGAAACATCCGGCTGGGCACGCTCGATACGACTTACTCCAAGCTCGGTGAAGGTCGTCTCTATATAACTGCGGGCGGTTCGTTGGTGGTCACCGGCTCCGTCTCGGTCGGGCGCGAAGGCAAAGGCTTCGTGCGACAGAACGGCGGAACGCTTGCCGTCAACGGCGCGCTGACGCTCGGCGAACTCGCCGGCAGCGCGGGCCAATATACTCTCTCGAACGGAACGTTGCGCGCGGCCCAGATTCTGAACGGCTCCGGCAATGGCGCGTTTCAATTTCGCGGCGGCGCGCTCAGCTTCGCGCAATACGGCAGCGCGGCCCGACCACTCAGTCTCGACGCCGAAGCCGGCGTGCTGTCGCTCACCAACACTTCGAGTTCCGTTCCTCTCTACGGCAATTTCACCAATCGCAACCCCGCCACGCTCGCCATCGAACTCGGAAGTTCCGCGAGCGCGTTGGCCGTCAGCGGCTCCGCTGTTCTTGGCGGCACGCTTCGCTTGAACCGCGCGCCGGGATTCACACCAAGCTCCGGTCAACAAATCACCCTGCTGTCGGCCGCTTCGTTGAGCGGCAGTTTTACAAACGTCGTCGTGCCGCCCATCGGTGCGGACGGGATGGGATTTGTTGTCAGCGTCACCGCCACATCAGTGCTCGCGACCGCGACCAATTTCGCGGCGCATCTCGATGGCCTGGTCATGGAGCCAAACGGCAATCTCCAATTCACCGTCGGCGGAGTTTCCGGAAGCAGATACGAAGTGCAGGCATCAACGAATCTCGTGAACTGGGCTGCGATCCTGACGAACTTCGCGCCGTTCACTTTCAGCACGACCAACACCGCCGCCACGCCGCAATTCTACCGCGCGTTGCTGCGCCCGTAATCGTCAGCGATTGCTGCCGAGATATTTCACCACGGCTTCCGTGCGCGAGGAGACGTGCAGCTTTTCGTAAACCGCATGGAGATGCACCCGCACCGTGCCCGCCGTGATGCCGAGCTGGTCGGCGATTTCCTTGTAGAGATAGCCCTTCGCCAGCAACACCAGAATCTCCTGCTCGCGTTTGGAGAGCATGTCGATCTCCGATTTGCCCTGCTTGAGCTGCTGGAAATAATTCACCACCTTGCGCGCGATCGCCATCGACATCGGCGAACCGCCCACGCTCACCTGCTCCACCGCCTGCACCACTTCCTGCGGCGGCATGTTCTTGAGCAGATACCCCGACGCCCCCGAACGCAGCGAATCAAATATCAACTTGCTGTCCTCGTAGGTCGTCAGCATGAGCACCTGCAACTTGGGCAGTTTCTGCTTCAACTGGCCGACGCACTCAATGCCGTTCATGCCCGGCAGATTGATATCCATGAGCACCACATCCGGCGGGTCACCCGGCATCTCACGCACCGCCGCCTCGCCGCTGCTATAAGCGTGCAGGCAGGAAAGTGTGGTCGAAGCATCCAGCACCGCCTTCAACTTCTCGCGGGTGCCCGCATCGTCCTCCACCAGGGAGACCTTGATGCGCTTCGGGTTCATGGGCTTACAGCATCTTCCAACCCGACAAGAATGGCAATGCACCAATAAAGGCAGAACCAACCCGCGCCAACCCGCCCACACCAACGAAAATTTCAGGTGCGAACAGGTGCTATAAGGTGCGAATCACTGCGAATTGCCTCTGAAACTTCCGCATTCATCACCAAGAGCGCCAAGCCATAATCCTCCAGTAAAAGCCCAGAGTCGTCCGCGGAATTATCCACTCGAAAGTCGACCTTCGAACTTCCCACCATTCTGCATTGTGCATTCATCAATCTGCATTCAAAAATTGGGTTCGTTTTCGGATCTTCAACACTTAATAATATTCACAAGATGCTACACTGTAACAGTTTACAGAATTTCCAAATTGGGTTCGTTTGGTAAAATTTACATTTCCTGCTCCGTTCCAACCCTACCCAAAACCGGACGTCCACCTACCACAAAAGTCCAGACAAGGCCGTCCATAAAGTCGCAATCTCCATCATCCTCACACAACAATCACTTTGACCAAGTAACGCCAGCGGAGTTAGGGCGGCGCTCTCCGAGCGCGCCGGGAGAAAAAGCGTTCCTCGGCAGTCTCCGCGACCGCCCTATTATTCCCGTCTGAACCCAAAAACATCCTCTAACAGTGCTGCTGCCAAATTTGGCTCAAACGCGGGCCGAGATATTCGAGCGGTCGTTAAGACCGCTGAAATATCGCTTTCTTCCACGATTCCGCATGCGGGAGAGAGCACGCCCTATCACCCAAAACTTTCTTTGCGCCTTTGCGTTAATCCATCCCAACTCCCCGCGCTCGCAGCATCCCATTCCCAATTCGTCGTTCGAAAATCTGCATTCGAACTTCGTCAAACTTCACATGTCAAAGATCATTCCACCCGGACATGCATCCGGGCAAGGTGGCCCCGAATGCGGGATCAACCTCTTCGACCTTACCCCTGTCGCGATTTATTTCAAGTGTAAACATGCCCGACAACGCAAGTTTTATTGGCAAGGTCGGCAAAATCGGCAATCCCGGCAAGAAACCATGTCTAAACTTCCCCCGATTTGGGGTCAGTTCTTAGTTTTGCCTACTCGGGCCTTTTGATCTGCATTGTCAGTGGGCTGGTAACAGTCCACTTAAATCCCGCGGAGTCGAGTGCTCCTTAATATCAAGATACTCCTCATAAACCATGCTGTAGAACGAAAGGCCAGCATACCCGAGACAGCCACGAACAAGGCGTGGATTGTTTCCGTCCCATTCGAAAGGTGAAATATTTAAATTCCGATGCTTCGGGGCGCCGGGATCAATTAGCGCGAATCCGGGATTCCAAACTTTTTCAGGATTTGCTTCGGGATAGGGTCGATATGCAAAAATTATGGTGAGATATATTTTTGTAAAATCCACCTGCTCAGATTCCAATTGGTTGAGAGCAGAACTCACCGTCAAAGGATCCGCCCTTTGAAGCAACGAGGCAGCAACCGCCAAATTTGTGAAATCAGCCCGTGTATAATCGGGTTCCATGTCCAATGTCTTTACCCGACCAATTCCGAAAACCAGATCGCTCGTCGTCGGCAAAGGTTTCACCTCTTTACAACCGCATAACCCACTGACGACTGCCAATAAAGCCCACGAGATTTGACTTCTTCTCATTTTATTAAAGCAGGGCGTGTTATGGGCACAACAGATATGGTTTGTCGACCTCCAATGCGTTCGCCAGCAAGAAATCAAAATTACGACCGTGAACGCACCTGGATCCCCGGCATCACCCGACGAAAGGAGATGTCGAAGAAGCACTCGCCGGCCACGGAATCGTCAGTCTCACCACCGTGCCGGCTCCCGGACGGCTGGTGATGGTGCATTCGCCGCCGATTTCGGCGAGCCGCTTTTGCAAATTGCGGACGCCGTCGGCCAGCGCGTTGTCGGGGGCCTTGTCGAAGCCGCGGCCGTTGTCGGCGATTTCCCAGCGCAGTCCGCTCTCATCAGTTGTCACCCGCAATAATACTTCCGTCGCTTGCGCGTGTTTAACCACGTTGTTCAACGATTCCTTGATCGCCAGGAACAGGCCGTGTCGCACCTCGCCGGAGATTTCGCGCGCGGGCGGGTTCTCGGGGAAATCCACGCGGCAACGCACTCCGGCCACCCGCAGAAAATCCACCGCGTACTGACCGGCGTAATCCAGGAGGTCGGCCAGGTTGTCGTTGCGCGGGCTCACGGCCCAGACGATTTCGTCCAGGGATTTGATGCCCATGCGGGAGAGCGTCGCGATCTGCTCGACGTGTTCGCCCGCCTTCGCCGGTTCCGGCATGGCCTGCTGGGTCAGTTCCGTGAGCAGCGAAATCTGGGTGAGATGCGCGCCGAGGTCGTCGTGCATGTCCTGCGCGATACGCGCGCGTTCCTTTTCCAGCGCGTTTTCCCGTTCCAACCGCTGCACCTTCGCGCGCAGGCGGCGCACCGCCACGAACCGCACGACGGTGAACACCAGGCCCACGAGGCAGAGGCCGGAGACGAGCCGGAAATACCAGGTGTTCCAAAAGAACGGTGCGACGGAAAAAGCGAAGGCGGCGCCGTTTTCATCCCACACGCCGTCGCTGTTGCTGGCGATGACGCGAAAGCGGTATTTCCCGGCGGGCAGTCGCGAGTAGGACGCGAGGCGCGCGCTGTCGGCGTCGATCCAGTCCTCGTCCCAGCCTTCGAGGCGGTAACGGAAGCGCACCTTCTCCGGCTCGATAAAACTGGGCGCGGTAAAGGTGAACTCGATTTTGCGATGCTCGGGCGGCACGAGCAATTTGCCCGGCGCCTTGCCGGGTTCGACGGCGCGGGAATCCAGTTCGACGCGCTCGATGGTCACCGGCGGCGGAACGTCATTGGTATGGATGCGTTCCGGGTGCACGATGGCCAGGCCCGAGTGCGTGGGAATCAACACCCGGCCGTCGCGCGTGCGCGTCGCGCCGGGCGCGTAACCGTAATAGCCCTGCAAGCTCGGCAATCCCTCGTCGCGCCCGTAGCCGATGCAGCGCACCTGCGTGTCGCCACCCGGCCGCGCGTCCAGCAACTCCGCGAGGCTGGCGCGAAAAATTCCGTGGTCCGAGCCGAACCAGATCGAGCCTTTGCCGTCGGGCATCAGCGAACAAATGCTGTCGTCCTTCAACCCCTCCTCGCGGCCGATTTTGACGAATTGTCCGTCCTTCAATCGCCCCATGCCGGACGCCGAATAACCGATCCACAACGAGCCGTCGGGCGTCGCCGCCAGACACCGGATGGGATGATACGGCTCGGTGGTCTTTTCGGTTTCGTCCACCACCTTGTCGCCGTCGACGCGCAGCAGCCGCATGTCGAGATTCGCCATCCAGATTCTTCCTTTGGCGTCCTCCGCGATGGCGCGAATCGGCCGGCTGTCGGGCGCGAGCGGATATTTGTAAAAGCGCCCGTTGCTCAACCGCTGCAAATCGTCTCCCTGTGAAAAGGCGATCCACAGGTCTCCCCGGCTGTCGGCGAACAGCGAGCGAATGCTCATTTGTGCGAGGCCGTCGGCGCGCCGGATCACGGTGAATTTTTCGTCCGCCCAGCGATACAACCCGTGACTGAACGTGCCGATCCAGATGATGCCCTGCCGGTCGCACGTCACGCACGTGGCCTGGCCGCCCGTCCACGTGGGACTTGAAATGGTGACCCACGAACCGCTGGCATTGTTGACGACGTCGCCGTTTTGCGTCACCACCCACAGCACGCCGTCGGCATCTTCGCACGCCGAGCGCACCGTATCGAACGGCAGGCCGGCATCCTTGCCCTGAATTTCCACCACCTGCCGCCGCAGCCGGTCCAGCCCGCCGCCATCGGTGCCCACCCAGATATTGCCCTCGCGATCCTCGGAAATCGTGCGGATGCGCCGGTGCGAGGTCTCGATGCGCGACACATTGGTTCCGTCGCAACGAAACAGGCCGCCCGCGCTCGTGCCCACCCAGATCGCGCCCGCGCTGTCTTCGAACAACGTGGTCGGGCGCACCAGCGTGGTATCGGGCGGGATGGTGGCGATCTCGACTTTTGTGCCGTCGGGATTGAGTTGCAACAGCCGGTCTCCGGCGCACACCCACACACCGCCGCCGCGCCGCGCCTGCAAGTGAATCGCCCGCTCGGCCAGGGTGAGCCGCGTGATAAATTTACCATCGCGAACGATTCCAATCTGACCGCCTTTAGCGAACCAGATTTGTTTCTGCGCGTCCCGCGTCAGGCACGCGACGCCGCTGGCTGGCAGGCCATCCTCGACGTCAAACCGTTTGATGGATTCGCCTTTGATCCGGCACACCGTACCGTCGGCGTTGGAAATCCAGACGGCGCCCTCGGCGTCCTGCGCCATTTCCAGCGGCTGGGTTTTGGAAAGACCGTTGGTCGGCGGAAGCAGAAGCGGCGGCCCTCCCAACATGCGCACCACGGTGCCGCCCTCCTCCGCCAGCCAGAGCCGCCCGGAGTCATCGAGCAGCATCGCGCGGATGATGGGACGCTCGCGGCCGACGGGGATTTTGATGTTCTCGAAACGAATGCCGTCGAAGCGGGCTAGTCCGGTTTGCGTCGCAATCCAGAGATAACCATCGTCGGACTGCGCCACGCCGGTGACGTTGTCGCCCGGCAAGCCATCGTCCGCCTGCCAGTCGCGATGAAACCACGGGCCGCCAAGGGCGCCCGCGCCGCCGAGCGTCGCGCACAGCCAGCCCAGCAACGCCAGCCGGCAGGGTTTCGCCGCGAAGTTCGCCACGCGACGAGAGTAAACGTCCCCGTCCCGCGCGGCAAGATTAGGGGCGTTATATGACAATTATCCCGGCGGACGGGACGCTTTTGCCCTGTTCAACCGACCGGCTGCGACGCAACATTATTCCGCTGACTGGCCGCGGCGATACCCCGCCGCGAACAGCGCGGCAACGAACACATGACCGAAAAACCAACGGAGGCATCGGCGGGCGGACCGCCCAAAATGCTGCTGCTCGCGCTGGCGTTGGTGCTGTTCGGCGGCTTCGGCGCCCACCTCGTGCAGACCGACTTCGGCCGCATCGATGTCGTCGGGCTGAAATTTCCGACGGAGAACGGCCAATGGATCACCGCCGATTTGTTCAAGCCCATCTCCGCCACCGCTTCCAATCCCGTGCCGATGGTGGTCGTCTGCCCCGGGTTCGAGCGCAGCAAGGAAACGATGTCGAGCTTCTCCATCGAGCTGGCGCGGCGCGGCATCGCGGTCATCACCATCGATCCCTACAACCAGGGCGCATCGAGCGCCACCGAGCAGCGGCGCTCCGCCTCGCGCGAGGGCTACGGCGTGGTGCCCGTGGTGGAATACATTCACGACACGCCGAATTTGAATTACGTGGACAAAACGCGCATCGGCGCGGCGGGCTATTCGGCGGGCGGCAATGCCGTGTTGCAATCCGCCTCGCTTTTCGGCGCGCGCCAGGCGAAGGCGCTGCGGCAGGCCAAGCGGCCCGACTCGGACGGCGGCCGCGACGTGACGCCGGCGGAACTGCAAAATGCGAAGGAGCAGAACAAATTGCTCGCGGTATTCGTGGGCGGCTACGTGCTGACCATGAGCGATGACGTGCTCTCGACCGTGGATGCCAACGCGGGCATGGATTACGCATCGTTCGACGAAGGCGCCTTTCGCACGGAAAGCGGCCACGCGAAAATGCGCGATGCGCCCGAGGCGTTGCGGCTCGTCAATTCCGTCCTCCCGGAAACCAACAAAATCTCCGCCGTCGATATCGGCAAATCCTACGGCGACGCCGGGAAACGCGCGTTGCGCGTCGTCCACAATACGCGCAGCATTCACCCGATCCTGCCCTACGACCCGGAGTTCATCAGCCACGTCGTGACGTTCTTCACCCAGGTCTTCAAACTTGAACCCGGCATTTCACCGGCGAATCAAACTTGGATCTGGAAGGAGCTGTTCACGTTGATGTCGCTGATCGGCGGATTTCTTTTCATAGTGCCGTTCGCGAAGCTGCTGATGCGGCTGCCAATGTTCCGTTCGCTGGCGCAGCCCGTGCCGCCCGCCCTGCCGGCGCCGGGCAAAACCGGGCGGAGGATATTCTGGTTCAACTTCGCGCTGTCCGCGTCCATCGCCTGTTTTATTTTCATGCCGCTGGCGGAACTGACCGCCGCGGTTTTTCCGCAGGCCAGTTCCGCGCAGCAAACCTGGTGGTTCCCCCAGCGCATCAACAACGCCCTGCTGCTCTGGGCGGTGGCGAACGGCCTCATCGGTCTGCTCATCTTTTGGACGACCTACCGGCTGCACGGAAAAAAACACGGCGTCACGCCGGAGATGTGGGGAATCAAAGCCAGCGGAAAGGAACTGTTGCGCACATTCGCGCTGGCGGTCAGCGTCTTCGCCGGCTTTTATGCGCTGGTATTCGGCAGCTACGCGCTCTTTCACACCGATCTGCGCTTCGTATTCGTGGCCGCCTCCGCCGCCTTTCCCGTGAAGATGCTGCTGGTGGCGCTGGAATACATGCCGCTGTTTTTCATCTTCTATCTGGCGAACTCGATCCGCGTGAATGGCGCGGCCCGGTTTGAAGGACAAAAAGAATGGCAAAGCCGGCTCATCAGCGGTCTCGCCAACTCGGTGGGGTTGCTGATGATCTTGCTGATTCAATACACCCACCTCGCGCGCACCGGCAAGGTGTTCTGGACCGACGAATGGCTCTACGCGAATCTGCTCCTCGGCGTCATCCCGCTGATGTTCATTCTGCCGTACTTCAATCGCGTTTTCTTCCGGCTGACCGGCCGGGTCTGGCTGGGGCCGATGGTGACTTGTTTGATCTTCATCATGATGATGCTGTCGAACAACGTTTGTTACATCCCGCTGAAATGATTTTCCGAAGGTGGAGGGTGCGGCCGCCGCCGCCGGAGCGTCCGCGCTTCGAAATTGAAGAATCAAAACTTAACGGGCACAATAAATCAAAATCGAACACTCAATGAACAAAATCAAAATCGCACAATTCGGGCTGGGGCCCATCGGTGTGGAAACCATCAAACTCGCCGCCACCAAGCCGTGGGCCGAGATCGTCGGGGGCATCGACATCGATCCCGCCAAGGTCGGCAAGTCGCTGGCTGACATCACCGGCGAGGCGGCGCTCGCCCACGCGAAGGTGTATCGCTCGCTCGATGACCTGCTGGCCGTCGCCAAACCCGACGTCATTTTTCAAACGTCCGTCTCCAAAATCAAAGCCGCGCTGGCGCAGGTGGAGCCGATGGTGCGCGCGGGCATCAGCGTGGTTTCCAGTTGCGAAGAGCTGCTGTATCCGCCCTTGCGCGAGCCGCAACTGGCGAAGGATTTTGACGCCCTCTGCAAAAAGCACGGCGCGCGGGTGCTCGGCACCGGCGTCAATCCCGGGTTCGTCATGGACGTCATTCCGGTTTGCTTCACCGGCGTCTGCCGCAATGTGAACGCCATCCACGTGCAGCGAGTGGTCAACGCCACCACGCGCCGCGGTCCCTTGCAGAAGAAAATCGGCAGTGGCCTCGCGCCGGCCGAGTTCGAAAAACTTTTCGCCGAAGGCAAGGCGGGGCATGCCGGTCTGAAGGATTCCGCCGCGCTCATCGCCCATTGCCTCGGCTGGCAGATTTCGGAACTGACCGAAACCTGCAAGGCCATGGTCGCCAATCACGACATCAAAACGCCGCACGTCGAAGTGAAAAAAGGCCAGTGCTGCGGCCTGCATCAGCGCGGCGAAATGAAGGTGAACGGCAAGCTCGTCCTCACGCTCGACCTCAAGATGTATCTCGACGCCCCCAACCCGCACGACGCCTGCCAGATCGACGGCGATCCGTCGCTGAAGGTCATGGTGGACGGCGGTGTCGCCGGCGATTCCGCCACGGTCGCGTCCGTGGTGAACGCCGCGCCGCGCATTTTGAAAGCGCCTCCGGGCTTGCTGTTGATGACGGACATCGGCGTGCCCGCCTGCGTTTAAGCACACGTCGCAAATCTAAAAAGCAAAAATCCGCCGCGCGTTGCGGCGGATTTTTTCTTAGTCAACGCGAATGCTGAAGCATCTTAAAATAGCAGTTGGATTGCTCGGTGAGACGAGGAATTTATCTGGCCAGCCCTCATCCTGACCTTCTCCCACCATGGGAGAAGGAACACGGTTCGGTCATCCCTTATTTCCGTTCGACCAATCGTCGTACTCCGTCAAGGGTTAGTCGTCTAACAGCGAACCTCGATGGGAGTAGTCCATCAAAAGTGTATCATTTGGCAGTGGAAAATTCACCTTCTCCTCGGAGGACCACAAAGTGCGAAGCACTCGTCTCTCGTCGGGAAACTGACTGGTGGCGGGCTTGGGAAGCCATTAGGCCGGGATGAGGACGAGCTCTACTCTTCCTCATTTCAACGATAGCCCACCGCACCATCCAAAAATGCGCGATAAAACTATTGAGCCTTCACCTCAAACACCTGAAGGTTGCCGCTCAGCGGAATCGCCAGCGTCGTGGAGGCATTGGTCGCCGTGATCGGTCCGCCAACAGTCATCCAGTTGCTCACCGCCGTGGTGACATTCGTGTAGCCGACGACTTGATAGGTGGTTCCCGGTGTCGATTGCCAGGTGATGACGAGGTTCGTGCCGGTCCCATCCATGTATTCGCCGGTGATGAGAAAGCCTGCCGCGGTGATGACCACCGAACCGGACGCGCCAGTGAGAGTATAATTGGCCGCCGCCGCGCCACCGAGGGCGAGCGTGCCCGTCGAGGTGATGGCCTGCGTTCCCACGCTTGCGCCCGCCAGTGTCGCGGTGCCGGACGCGACCGTGACGACGTCGCCGGAGACGACGTTGGTGAGGGACAAAATTGCCGCGGCGGCATCGGTCGTTCCGTCATAGACACGGGTGCCCGTCAGAATTGCGGGGCGTTGATTTACCGTGAGCGCGGTCTCGGCGTTGTTCGTCCCATTCAGCAAAGCATCACCCGCGTACGCATAGTTGATCGCAAACGGGCTGCCCGACGCGGGAATCGCCGAGGAATTGTAATTGAGGCTGAAGTCGCCAGTGGCGTCATTGACCGTGGTCAACTGCGTGTTGCCGTTGATCGTGATGGAAACCGTTTCTCCCGCCGCCGGGAAAATCGGACCGGGAGCGCTGATGGTGCCGCCAAGAACAAGGCTGGCCGCACCGTAAACGATGGACGGGCTCGCGGTCAGATTGAAGATGACGGGCGAGGCTTTGATCACGAGATCCACATGACCGCCCGCGCCGCCAACAGTATTGAGTTGCGCGGTGAGGCCAGCGTCGAGCGGCGCGCCGGTGAGATTCGGTATCGGCGACGGCAAACCGGTGAGCGCGCCCGCGCACTCCAGCAAACGATACGTGCCGGGCGCGAGGCTGGCGCCGGCCACGTTGACGGTCAGAATATTCGCGTTTAGCGCGAGATTTCCGGCGACGCTGATTTTGCCGAACACGGAGGAATTACCGCCAATCGCGGTGAATGACCCGGCCGCGCCGGAATTGAAGGTCACCGACCCACCGATTGACCCGGTGTTCGTGCTCGCGTTGGCCAGCGTGGCCGCGGACGAAACGGTCACCGCCGATGCGCCAATCGAGCCGCCGTCACCCAGCGCAAGCGTGCCCGCGCTGATGGCGGTATTGCCGGTGTAGGTGTTTGCGCCGGCGAGCGTGAGAACGCCGATGCCGGTCTTGGTGAGAGTCAGTGTTCCGCCGGTATTTTTAATCGTACCGCTGAACAGGCTCGATTGATCGTTGCCGCCCACCGAGAGCGACCCGCTGCCCGTTGAATTATCCACAATGCCGCTGCCGCTCAGGCCGTTGATGGCTTCCGTGAATCCGGCGAGATCCAGAATGCCGCCGTAGGTTTGATTGATCACGACGTTCCCCTTGCCTGCGCCGCCGGGAATGACATTCGACGCGCCGAGTTTGAGCCACGCCACACTTCCGCCCGGCGCAAAACCGGGGCCGTTGGTGCCGATGATGGTGTCGCCCGCGTAATCGTTCGTGGGATTGACCAGCACCACCGGGGAAGCGTCGAGATTGATCAGGAGTTTTCCGACGCCGGTAATTTTGCCGTTCACCGTCACGGGGTTGGCCGACCCGGTGCCCGCGTCAAGAAATCCGCCGCTGACGCCCAGCGAAATTGTCCGCGCAACGCCGATGGTCGGTGCGGAGCCATTATTTTTGAGCGTGCCGCCGTTCAAAGTTAACGATCCCGCCGACGCGCCCAATCCGGAATCCGCGTTGATCGCGAGCACCGCGCCGCCCGCGACGGTGGTGCCGCCGCTGTAGGTGTTCACACCGGTCAACTTCAGCACTCCCGCATTGCTCTGGATGATCGATCCCGCGCCCGAGATGATCCCTGACAATGTTTGCGACGCCGTGCTCGCATAGACAAACGTCGAGCCGTTGGTGATGCGGCCCGCGTAACTGCCGTTGCCCAGATTCCCCGCGCCGTTGATGACCAGCGGCCCGCCCGCGATGGCCGTGTGGCCGCTGTAAGTATTGATGCCGCTCAAGGCCAGCGTGCCGGGATTGAATTTTGAGAGATACGCGCCCGCGCCGCTGATCGGACCCGAGATCGTGACGAGGTTCGCCGCCGCGCCGCCCGCGCCAACGCGCATCCAGCCTTGCAGTTCCCACGGACCGCTGAAGGTCAGGCCCGCCGGATTGGCGACGAAATTGACGCTGTTGGAAGCGGCCGCGGCCGTGAAGGAATTGGTGATGTTGATCGGCAGGGACCCTTGCACCACGATCGCGCAGCCGTAGCCGTTGGACGAAACGATATCGCCCGTGCCGAGCGAGAGATCGTTGTTGATGTTCAACAATCCGGTGAAGGCGTTTCCGAAATAGCCCAGTTGCGTGCCGCCGCTGTAGCTGTTGGTGCCGTTGAAAAAGATTTGCCCGTTGTCCTCCGGCACCGCCTGGCCGTCGCCGGCGATTTCATTGTTGATGCGAATGAACGCGAGCGAACCGTCGCTGGCGTTGTGCGCGTCGAAACCCTGCGCGCCGCTCGCGAGCGTGATGACGCCGCTGCCGGTGATGGTGACATCGCAGGCGTTGGGCACGAGCGCGCCATTGAAGAAACCGGCCACGACGTGGTCGGCGTTCATCGTCACCGTGTAAGCCGGAGTGTTCGTGCCGGTGTGAACGCCAAAGCAGGCAGCCTTGCCATCCACCCACGTGGTCGGACTGGCCTGTCCCGCGGAGGACGTGCTCCACTTGCTGTTTTCCCAGATGCCGCTCATGTTGCCCGTATAGGGATTCGCGCCGCTGGTCGCCTGCGGGTCCCAATAATAGATGGCCGAATTGGCGGCCGTCGCGAGCATGGTGGATTGCAGCCCGGCGAGCGTGCCGTTGTAGCCATCCAGATCCACGTTGCCCGAGATGCCGGAAATCGATGCGGTGGAACTCACCTGCCAGAAATGCCACACCCCCGAGCCCCAGACTTCGCAACTGGTGCAGGTGGTCCACGGCGTGCCGGTGTAAATGTTGCCACCGTTGTAATCCGCGATGTCGGAATACCATTGCGAGATGCTCGTGGTGAAATAACAGGCGTTGCACGCGCTGACGTAGATCGCGGGCTTGACCTTCACGCCGGCGGCGGCGGCCTTGGCGACAATATCCGCGCACCAGTTGTTGGCCCATTGCGTGTAACTGCTCGCCCCCACCACGCCGCTGAATACTTCCATGTCGAGCATCGGCATGAGCGTCTTGCCGTCCGCGAGAATCGTCGCGCCCGCGACGGCCCAGAAATGGTTAGCCTCCGCGGCCGGGGTGTTCAGGTTCGGATGGGCAAAGTGATACGCGCCCATGTAAACACCCGCCGTCTTGCCGCGTGAAATGTTGCCGCTGAACGTCGAGTCGTTGATGCTGACGCCCTCCGTCGCCTTCGCCCACGCGAAAGCCACGCCGTCGCCTTTGACACTTGTCCAGTTGATGCTGCTTCCCTGATAGCTGGACACATCCACACCGATGGGTCGTTGCGCGTTCGCCGTTTCAGTGCCGCCCAATAGCGCCAGCGCGAGCGTCGTCGCGAAAAAGGCACTGGCTCCGGACGTCTTATTCGTTCGTTTGAGCCGGTTTCGGAGTGAGGATGAAAAAGAGTACAATGAAGCAGGCAAACAACGGGCACATCTCATATTGGTATGCCGAATTTTCGCATTCGCCCCTGCTCAATGCAATCCCCAACCTCGGCAAACCCCTATTTTGATTGACTGAAATCGAGGTGGGCGGCCTTTACGGATTCTGGAGAGACGCTTGCGCGCCGCCCTTGCGAACATGCAGCAACAGCGGAAAGGAAGTCTGATTTTCCACCTGCGCGGATTTCGCGAAGCAATAACTGTCACAGTCCGGCACCCATTTGGCCGCGCTCAAAAAAATCTGCCGCGCGCTCGCGCCTTTGGGAATCAAAACACCGTTGAGGCCGATGTTGTCCACGATCACCCCGTGCGGAAGATTTTCCACGCTGAACGTCACGAGTTCCTCGTGGCCATTGCGTTCGATTTTCAACCAGGCCGGGACACTGCGTCCGGGCGCGATGGTAATTTCCAGCGGCTTGTCCGTCACGGCGCGGCGGACCAGATTGGTTTCACGCTCGTCATACGGTTCCAGCCCGACGAACAGCTTGGGCTTTTCCGCGACTTTGATTTTGCCAAGGCTGTTTACGTCCCGGGTCACCGGGTGCATCGAGATCGGTGAAGACTCCGGCGCGGCGCCGGGCCAGGAAGGTTTGGCCGGCACGTCCGCGGTGGCGGTGACAGCGATTGTTGACATGTTGGTTTCCGCTTGCGAGACGGCGTTGGTCGCCGCCCAAATCACGCCGCGCGCCACAGAATGTCCGCTCTCAATCGTGATCGGCGTGGAGACGAAGAAGCCGGACGGGACATTCGTAATTTGAACGATGATGTCGCCATCGAAACCGTCGATGCGCTCCGCCGTCACCGAAAACTCCCGGCCGCTGCCCGCGTTGACGGTGGGGTTCGCGCCGCCCAGGGTCACTTTGAAATCGGGTTTCGCCTCGCGAATGGCCAGCCGGTACGTCAGGCGCTCGCCGGAAAAGCCGCGCGTGTCGGTGACACGAACAAGATATGCGGCTTCGTCGCCATCTGCGCCGGAGACGTTCGTGCCGGCCGGGGGCACGGTGAAATACAATCGCGAATCGGTGCCCAATTTGCGCAAAGCGTCATCATCGCTCGCATAAAAGATGGGAAAGACCGGCAGGCCATTCGCCACGAGCGGGGTGCCGGGCGGATGCGGCTCGACTATATATATGGGTTCGTCGAGCGCATGAGCGACGGGGCTGGTGTCAAAATAAAGCACCCGCCTGCCGCCGGCGCTGTAGAATTGAAAACCGGAATCGGGACCCTGCGGCATCCGGAAAATTTTGCAGACCTCGCCCTGGAGATACATGAACTGGTTCAATTCCATCTCCTGCCAGTTCTCCACGCGCAAATCATCGGTGTTGGAATCGATGTTGCGGAATGTCAGATGCGAATCGCGCACGGCCTGCAACACCAGCCGCTGCACGGGAGTTCCGTCCGGATGCAGAATTTCGATCTTCGTATCCATCGGCGAGCCGTGGCGCGCGGCGTCGGTTTCGATCACCAGGACTTTTCCGGGAGCCGCGCGGAATTTGTAGTAGTCGCTCTCGGTCGCCCGCGGATCAGCAGCGGAACCTTTTTTCGCAACCGTCGGAATGAGACGGCCACTGACCGCCGACGGCACCGGGATCAGCATCGCGTCACGCGGCGAACTGTTCGTGCCGCTTTCGAGCAGTTGGGGACGGCTGCTGACGACGATTTTCAGCGGGCGACGCGAGCGATATTTTTCGACGTCCACCGGCACCTCCACCTCGCCGGCGGGCGAAGCCTTGACCAGCGCGGTCGCATGCGGCGGAAGATTGAAGCCAATCAGTTGCACCGACGTTTCCGTGTTGGTGCGAATGCCCAGCGGGTAGCAGCCGGTCACGACGGGAAACGAACCCACGGACACACGATAAAAATGATCCCTGGAACCGCCGCCCATTTTTTCGCCGATCTGCAACCGGTAGCGGCCCGTCTTCGGAATCGTCACCGTGAGCAACGGGTCGCCGCCATCGAGGCCGCTGTTCGACGCGATCAGATTGTTGTGTTCATCAAACAGCGTGAGCAGCAAGCCCGCCGGCGAGCCGATGGACTTCGCTGCGACGTCGAACACGAGTGCGTCGCCACGGCGCGCTTCCAGTTCGACGATATCCACGTCACCCGGCGGATTCAGCGTGCCCCAGAAACTGAACGGCGGTTTCAACTTCGCTTTGGCCGGGGTGGCATCACCGGCGGTCTCGAAGACCTGCGGCAGATCATCCACGAAGATTTTCAACTTGCTGCTTTCCGCGTTGGTGTTTTTGACGCTTACCTCGTAAGGGCCGCGCGCCAGATTGGTGGCGGCGGTGATTTCGATCCACGCTTCGGTCGTCGTCGGTTCGGGCTCGGCGACGAAACTTCCGTGCAGCTTCGGATTTTGGAAATTCAATCCGGTCAGCCCCACGAGGTTGGTGCCCGTGAGTTTGATTTTGGTAACGACGCCCCGCTCGACGCCTCGCAGTGTCAGCGCGAAAATCTCCGGTTTGCCGGCCGGGATTGCCATCGGCGGCTTGGGAGCGGGTTTTTTCTTCGGCGCCGCAAAAACGTCTGAACCACTGAGCAAAAAAATTCCGACTGCGCACAGCAGCGCGGCATGGCCGCATCGCCGCATCATCCCGGCATGAAAATTGTCAAAGCTCATGGTTTATCGGGAGCGGGCAACCGCCGCGGCTGGCGCTTCCGTTTTGGCGAGCACATGGCCGCTGGCGGTATCATAGATCGCGAGTGATCCATCGAGGCGGCCCACCGCAAGCCGGTTGTCGGAGAGAAACGCCGCCGCCGGAGGCCAGTCCGGTTGATTTTCCAGCACGAGACGTTCCTTCATGAGCGCGGCATCCCACAGCTTCACCGTGCGATCATCCGCGGCGGAAAGCAGCGTCCGGCCATCCGGCGAAATCGCCAGCCGCAGGATCGCGCCCTCGTGGCCGAATTTGGAATGCAACATCGGGTTCGTGGTTTCCGCCGCGTTCTCACTGATCTCCCAAACCCGAATCCGGTTGTCCGCGCCGCCTGCATAGAGCTGCTTTCCATCCGCACCGAATCTCACGGCGTAAATTTCCTTCACGGATTGCGAAAAAGTTTCGCGGCGTTCACCCGATACAGGATCCCACAGCTTCACCGTGCGATCCGCGCTGGCGCTCGCGAGAATTTTTCCGTCGGAACGAAACGCGAGGTCATAGATGCAACCGTTGTGGCCGGAAAGCGTCTTCAACTCCCTGCCCGTTTGGGCGTCCCACAGCACGATCTTTTGGTCGTAACTTCCGGTCGCGAGCGTGCCGCCATCGGGCGAAAGCGCGAGCGAATAGATGGCGTCCTTGTGGCCGGTGAAGTTCATGAGCGGTTCGCCGGTGACCCCGTTCCAACAACGAACCTCGCCTGCCACTCCCGGCTGGCCGCCCGCCGCAAGGATGCGCGCGCCGTCGGGCGAAAAGGCAATCGCGTTCACGTTGCCATTGAATCCGCCGAGAGTCCGGATCAAGTGAAGATCGGAGGCCGCGCGCAATTCCACTTCGCCATATCGGCCCACCGCCAAAAGGTTGCCTTGAGTGGAATAGGCGAGCGCGTTGACGGGATTTCGCGCGATTACCTTGAGCGGTATTTTCGGCACGACCAGTTCGCGGCCCACGGAAGTTGTCGCGGACGGCAGCGCGCCGGCATCAATCCAGGCTTTGATGATTTCGATTTCCGCCGCGCTCAATTTTTCGCGTTTGCCCGGCGGCATGATTTTCTTTTTGCCATCCTGAACGAAATGACCCTCCACCATTTGGACCAGCAAACTGTCGGCGCTTTTTCCGGGAACGACGGCAGCGCCCAGCTTCCCGCCTTTCATCAGCGCGCCGAAATTTTCGAGCACCAGATTTCCCTCGGGATCCTGTGAGGCGTGGCAATCGAGGCAATGCTTCGAGAAAATCGCATCCACGGCCGCATACCCCTGCTCCGGCGCAGCCTGCGCCACCGCCAGACCTCCCGCGCAGACAACTGCGAGGATCAACGACGAAAGAAATCGCGTTCGGAATGGCCGGGACATGGCTTAATGGTCGAAGATAAATTCCTTGCTGGTGAGGACCGACCAATACACGTCTTCCAGCGCAACGCGGCGCTCGGCGTCACCGGAGACTTGCAGCACCTTCAACGTCTTTTCCTTTTCGCCGGGCGTGGGGTAACGCGAGAGGGCGCTGAGGTAGGCGTCCTCGATGATCCGGTCATTGCTGGCTTTGTCCGCAATCAATTTGGAAAGGCGATTGTCCTTGGACTCGAGTTTCTTGTTCACCGTGTCGCCATTGGCGAGATGCAGCATCTGGGTGACGTTCGGTTCGGCGGTGCGTTCGCATTCGCAGGTCTTTTCGCGTTCCGGCCGGCCGAAAGCCTTGAGAAAATAGGAGTCCGTCTGCGTGTCGGGCAATTGAATCGCGCGCAAGCCGAAGGGATATTTTTCGCCGAGACCGGCATTGGCGTTGCGGCGATCCAGCGTGAACTGCGTCGGCACCCCGGTCACCTGCGCCACCGCGTCATGCAGCACTTCCGCCATGAGGCGGCGCGGGTAGTGGTGCGAATAGAAGCGGGCATCGGCGACGTTGCCCGGCAACGGCTCGCTCGTGCGTTGATAGGTTTCGGATTGAAGAATCAAGCGCATCAGACTCTTGAGATCGAACTTTTGCTCCGCCAGATATTTCGCCAGCGCCGAAAGCAGTTTTTCGTTCGAGGCGGGATTGGTATCGCGCAAGTCGTCCACGGACTCGACCAAGCCGACACTCATGAAATTTGCCCAGACGCGATTTGCGATGGCGCGACTGAAATAATGATTCGTCGGCGACACGAGCCAGTCCGCAAGATAAGCGCGGCGATCGGCCGGCGAGTCCAGCGGCAGCGGCGTGGCATCCAAGGGCGCGGGCGGCTGGCGTTGACCGGTGAGCGGCTGGACGACGTCGCCGGCGTCCGCGACGAACACCACGTTGTCGCCATCCTCGGGCGCATTCTTGGTTCGCACGCGCGCGAAGAGATTGGCCATCTGGTAATATTGTTTGTTCGTCCACTTCTCCATCGGATGGTTGTGGCACTTGGCGCAATTGATGGACATCCCCAGAAACGCCTGAGAAACAGTTTCGGCCATGAGCCGCGGATCATCGTGCAGCACGTAAAAATTAGCACCGCCATTCTGCAACGTGCCGCCCTGGGCGGTGACAATTTTTCGCACCAGCACGTCCCACGGCGTATTGGCCGCGACGTTATTGCGGACCCAATCGAAATAGGCCCACATCGCGGACGGCCGCAATTGCCGGCTGCTGACCAGCAACAGGTCGGACCATTTGTAAGTCCAATAATCGACGAACTCCGGGCGGCGCAGCAGCGCTTCGATCAGTTGATCGCGCTTGCGGGAGGATTTATCGGCGAGAAACGTCTGGGTCTCGGCGGCGGTAGGCAGGACACCGATGGTATCGAGATAAGCGCGACGGAGAAATTCGGCATCGCTGCAGCGCGGCGACGGCGGCAGATTCAAATCGCGCAATTTTTCCACGACCATGTCGTCGATAAAATTGCGACGCTTGAGCTGCGCGAAGGTCTTCGCAGAAGTCTGGTTGGTATAGGGCACGGTGATGGTGGCGATGTCGATGCGGCTCAGATACCACGCCGTGACAGCGCCCTCGCCGAAACCGACGACCTTCACCAGGCCGCCATCATCAATTTGCGCGACGGTTTCGTTCGCCGACGTGTATTTGGCCCAGCGCGTCACGTCCTCGACGTGGCCGTCCGTGAAGTGCGCCTGAACACTCAATTGCTGCACGGCTCCCGCAGCGAGCACGACACGCGACGGAACGATTTCAATCCGGGTGATGCGCACATCATCGGGTTTCGGAGCCGGCGCGCCCGCCGCGATCCATTCGGCGATCATGCGGTAGTCCGCCGAATCCACGTCGAAGCGCTTCCCGCCTTTGTGCGGCACCGCGCCGGTCGGCTTGAGCAGCAGCAGACTGCGGCCCGGATCACTGGGAACGATTCGCCGGCCGAGGGCGGCGCGGGTAAGCGTCAAATAATCGCCTTGATCGTCATAACCGCGCAGGGACAATTTGAAGCCGTTCTGGCCCGCCGCCGCGCCGTGGCACGCGCCCGCGCTGCAACTATTCTTGGCGAGCACCGGCTGGATATGATTGCGAAAACTCCATTCGAATGGTTGCTCCATGTCTTTGACGGTGACGCGAATCGACGCCGTGTCCTTGCCGGACTTGGTCGTCACGACCGTGGTGCCATTCGCCACCGGCCGCAGGATGCCATTTTCCACCCGTGCAACACCCGGATCACGCGAGACCAATTCGATGCCATTCGTGATTTGCCCCGTGAACTGTCCGTCACGCAACTGCTCGACCAGGAGCCGCTGCCGTGCTTCAGGTCCTACCAGCGTGATGTCGGCGGGGAGAATGGCGAGCCGGTTGGCAGCAACAGCCGCGAGAGGCAGCAGGCAAACCAGAAGGCTGAAAATTCGCCGGACCAAACGAGAGGACGCTGCCGCCGGACTGTGAAGACGTGAGGCGCGGAACATTGCTAGAATAATTCCCGAATCGGCTGCGTGCCGTAATCGACCAGTGAAAACGGACGCGATTGCGGCCCGGGCAGATGAGTGTCCACGTCCAGACCGAGGCTGTGAAAGATCGTCGCGACGACTTCCGAGGGCTTCACCGGACGCTCGACGGGGTAGGCGCCGATTTCGTCACTCTTACCCACGACACGGCCGCCCTGCACGCCACCGCCCGCGAACGTGACCGTCCAGCATTGCGGCCAGTGGTCGCGCCCGCCCGCCGGGTTGATCTTGGGCGTGCGGCCAAATTCCGCGAGACTCGCGACGAGCGTCGAGTCAAGCATGCCGCGCTGAAACAAATCCTCCAGCAACGCGCTGTAACCCTGATCGTACATCGGGGCCACGATGTCCTTCATGCCCTCAATGGAAGTGAACGGCTTCGATCCGTGAATGTCCCACGTGATTTCGTCGAAGACCGTGATGAACGTGTTGATCGTGACGAATCGCACGCCGGCTTCGACCAAACGACGCGCCAGCAGACAGCTTTGTCCAAAACGCGTCATGCCATAACGCTCGCGAACCTTCATCGGTTCCTGGCTCAGGTCGAACGCCGCGCGCGCCTTCTCGCTGGTCATCAGGCGATAGGCGGAGGCGAAATTGGCGTCCATCAGTTGCGCGCTCGCGCTGGCTTCGAAATCCTTCACCGCGCCGTCCACGACCTGGCGCAATTCCTGACGGCGCTTGAGGCGGGCTTCGCCGATTTCGGTGGGCGGCAGCAAATCCGGCACTTTGAAATCCTTGGCGGAAGGGTCGGCGTTCAACACGAACGGATCGTACGCCTTGCCGAGAAAGCCCGCGTCCTGGCCGTGCGGCAGGTTGCCGCCGGACGGTCCCATCGTTTGCGGAAGAATAATGTTCGCCGGCAATTCGTTGCGGCGGCCCTTGAGAAACTCCACCGCGCAACCCGCATGCGGCGTGTTGATGCCGCCCGTGAACAGACGGCCCGTCTGCATCATTTGATGCCCGGTGTCGTGAACCGCCGCCGCGGTATGATAACAGGTGCGGACGAGGGAAAACTTGTCGGCGAGCTTCGCGATTTGCGGAAAGATTTCGGCGACCTGGATATCGGGATTGTTCGTGCGGATCGGCTTGAAGGGCCCGCGAATTTCCGACGGCGCGTTCGGCTTCATGTCGAACGTGTCGAGCTGGCTGGGCGCACCAAGGTTGAAAATCATGATGCATGATTTGTTGTCCCTGGACTTGTCGGTGGCGCCTCGGGCCTGCAACTCGGCGAGACGGGAAAGGCTCAACCCCAGCAAACCCAGGGTTCCGACCTGAAGAAAATCCCGGCGGGTAACCCCATCGCAGGTCGTGACGGATCCCCTGCCCGTAACTTTAAGCATAACGCATGACGTGTATAAATTGCGCTGGAACTAAAGATAGACGGCGGCGCGGCCCCTGTAAATTCAATGCTCAGGATAATTTCCCGGTCCGGCCGCACATTTGCGTCGCCAATTGGGCGCGCATCGCTTTCATTGGGTCCGTGAAAACGCCTTCGGTTCAAATTCCCCTGCCATGAAATTAACCCGCAAACGCTTTCTGAAAACGCTGGGCCTCGCCTGCGGCGTCACTGGCTGCATTCCGGCTCTGGCCGCGGAACCGGCGAAGACTTCGGGCTTCATCACCGGCACGCCCAAAATGAAATTGGGCATCGTCACGTATAACATTGCGAAGGATTGGGACGTGCCGACGATTATCAAAAATTGTGCGGCCACCGGCTTTCAAGGAGTGGAATTGCGCACCTCCCACGCACATGGGGTCGAGGTGAGTTTGAACCAGGAACAGCGCGCGGAAGTGAAACGGGGATTCGCCGATTCACCAGTGCAATTGATGGGACTGGGCAGCGCTTATGAATTTCAGACGCCCGACCCGGCGAAACTGCGGGCCGACATCGCGGCGACGAAGGAATATATAGTGCTCGCGCAGGACGTCGGCGCGCCGGGCGTCAAGGTGCGGCCCAACGCCTTCCCGCCGGGAGTGTCGAAGGAGAAGACGCTGGAACAGATCGGCAAATCACTGCGCGAGGTGGGTAAGTTCGGCGCGGAGCATGGCATCCAAATCCGGCTGGAGGTCCACGGCCAGGGGACGTCGCATGTGCCTTACATCAAAACGATTTTGGATGTCGCCGACCACAAGAACGTCGGTGTCTGCTGGAACTGCAATCAAACCGACCTCGAGGATGGCGGGTTTGAACAAAATTTCGATTTGTTGAAGCAGAAGATTTTCACCGTCCACATGCGCGACCTTTATTTGGACGAATATCCGTTTCGTAAATTGCTCAACAATCTCAACGGCTCCGGCTTTACCGGTTATTGCCTCGCGGAAATTCCCGAAAGCTGCGATCCGTTGCGCGTGATGAGGTATTTCCGTTCGCTCTGGCTCGCGTATCAGGGCCTGCTCTGAAGATTCACCATTCACATAAGCCACGCTGGCACGATATGGCAACCGTCGATTATTAGGTGGTAAAATTGACGATGAGCTCACACGGCAGCGCGAGATGTTCCCAAGCATCAACGCGGTTCAGCTTCGAAGATTGGACATTCGATCCAGGATGCTTTGAGCCAAACTGCGAAAGTCCTTGCGGGCGTCCTGCACGCCATAGGAATGACTGCCAATGGCACCATCCGCCGCAGTGAGTTGGAAAATCGGTTTTCTTGCCTCTTGAGCCATGGGAACCAAGCTACGGTAGTGCTTTAGACGCGCCAAACAAAGTGGGTCAAGTGCCATCAATGGCGGGGTTGACTTATCGGCCAGAACGCTTTCTCGATAGACGCCAGGGATCCGCGCAGCCCAACGATCGTAGGCTTTCACTGGTCTGGAAAGGCGTTCACTATGCTGCTGCACCACATACCCGACCGTCGCCATTCTCCCCGCTGGCAAAGGAAAAGACGGCGAAGCCCAATTTTCCAGTCGTTTAAGCCAATCAGAGCGCCAATTGCGCAATGTAGGGCCCAGATTGCGAAGACCCTGAAGCGAAAACAAATCGGCCGCCAGTGGAATGACCACGAAATCTGAACCGATCAGGGCGGACCGATTGATGGCCCCCAGATTAGGCCCGACATCGGCCAGAATAATGTCAGCCTTATGTTCGGCCGCGGCCATCTGAGCGACCGTCCAGAATGCCGTCAGAACGCGAAAAGCGCGCAACAGGTTGCCACTACCCAGGCTGTTGGGCCACTCTTGGGATAAAAAATCCTCAAACCCCGCAAGCGCAAGATCTCCGGGGACGAGATGCAAGGATGATTGAATGCGCTGGGTTACTGGCGCCCGAATGTCGCCCACTTCCATCAAAGGCTGAACGCAACGATAGATCGTCAATCCTTCGGGCGAGACGACTTCAGCGTCCCACAATTGCTCGAGCACTTCTTCAGGCAAAAATGCCGAGGTCAAATTAGCCTGGGGGTCGAGATCTACCGCCACCACTCTTTGACCCATTTCCGAGAAAATCCACGACAAATGATACACGAGGGAGGTTTTTCCAACTCCGCCTTTGTTATTAAAAAAAGTAAGTACGGGAACGCTCATGGTGCAGTGCGAATTATGGCCGCCACGAAATTTTCCTCGATCTGAAATTCCAGCGGTGGGTTTCCATTTTTCTTCAACGCCTCCCGGGCAATGAATATTCCCGCTCCAAATCGCTGTGCGTAACCGAGTATTTTGAACGCTGCGGCAAGTTGCGGATTGCGATAATCGGCCCGGCCCGGTTCTCCGAAATTTTTCGCCGTAATGCTTCCGTAGGGCCCGCCGGGATTACTGATCTCTATTCGGTCATCAAACCAATACACGCGAATCGGCGCATTTGTGCCTTCATAGTTTCGGTGCATAACGGCATTACGCGCCAATTGCTGTAACGCAACAATTGGATAAGAACTCGAGCGAACCTCTCTCTCCTGATCGGTAAAATTCACGCTAGTGGCGAGGTGACCGAGCAGTTTTTCGTCGAGCCGACGTAGAATGTCACCGATTGTGCCGCTAATTTCGTACTCATCGGCAATCGGATCAGCCAGGGTGGTGCCTCGAATACGCAAAAATTGAATGTAACTCCCGGCTATCCACGTTCGAGGTGAAATTCCAATGCAAAGCAGCCCCAGTACCGTTGGTATGGCTTCGTCAACCGCTGCAATCATGCCACTGGAAGCAAGTCGCTGTTCGTAGGTCCGGGCGTTGGCAGCCAAAACATCGGGCGCCACCGCATTCGGCAAATATTCATTCTCAAATGCAGCTCGATTCAAATCCTCCAACGTACACGGCGAAACTGGATGCGCTTCAAAGTGTCGGTCCCGATAACGTCGCTTTTCATTCAGAACGCGCTCATCCTGGGCAGTCGCAATACGGCGGCTTGGGCCCACTCGAATCCATATCCTCCCCTTGAAGCGCACGGGAGGCGCATCAGCGGGCCAAACGGTAAGAACCGCAACATCGGCACCCTTCAACCTGCGCTTTTCCACGGTAATCGTCGGCGGCGGTAAGATATTTCCGTTGGATCTCAAGTCCGCGAGAGTCAACAGCAAGCGATCGCTCACTTCGATATTGGTCGGCTTGCCTGCGTCGTCCACTCCAATGAAAAGCACTCCGGGTTTCTGGTGGTTTGGCAAATCGTTGGCGAATGCGCAAAGTGCCTGGGGTACTTTCTCGGCCGCATCTCCTGCCCACGCCTCCTTGCGCTCAGCTCGATCTGATTCCAAATCGTCAAGCAAGCCTTCAAGTTCCGTGTCGGGTAAACGGGTCATTGCGGCGCCACGATAACATTGTCGTACAAATGCGACAAGCCGGGGATATGAAAACTACCCCGGCCAGGATTCCATTCGTCGCAGCCGGCAGGCAGCGCCCGGCCATTGGAGCAACGCCAACAGCGGGCCATTCCAAAAATCTTTGCGGCAAACAAAAAATTCCCGTCTATTTTTGTGCAGCCGGAAGACGAACCGTAAAGATGGTTCCCGCATTTTCGCGCGTCTCCACTTCGATGGTGCCGCCGTGCGCGGTCACGACCGCCTGGGAAATTGCCAGGCCGAGACCGGCATTTCCCGAGGAGCGCGATTTATCCGCCCGATAAAACCGCTCGAAGATGTGCGGCACATCCACCGACGGAATCCCCTGCCCGGTATCCGCGACGGCCAGAATCACGTGGCCGCTTTCGGCGCGGATGTTCAAACGCACCTCGCCGCCCGCGCGATTGTATTGAATGGCGTTCGTCGCGAGATTGGTGATGAGCTGGGCGAATTGTCCGGGGTCACCGAAGACCCGGGCCGGGGCCGTGTCCTGAATAATTTTTACGCCGCGCTCCTCCGCGAGCGGCAGGATGTGCTCCACGCATTCCTCGGCCAGTTCGGAAAGGTCGAAGGTCGTGCGATTCGCATTTTCCTGTCCGGCGTCGAGCCGCGTGAGTTCCAGCAGCGACTGGATCAGGCGGCGCATGCGCTGCCCGGCCCGATGACAGGCTTCGATGGTTTGCAAATTCTCCTCGGGACTGCGGGGCCGCTTCAAGGCGGCGTGCGTCTGGGCGATCAGCGTCGCGACGGGTGTGCGCAACTCGTGCGCGGCATCCGCGGCAAACCGGCGCTGCTGGGTGAATGCCGCCTCCATGCGCGCGAACATGGAATTGAGCACGAAGGCGAGCCGGCCCAGCTCACTTTTCGTTTCGGCCACATTGATGCGTTGCGTCATGTCGCCGCTCGAAATTTTCTCCGCGGCGGTGCTGATGTCCGCAATTGGACGCAACGCGCGGGCCACGATCCAGCCGCCGACCGACAACCCGCAGAGGAGGATGACGCCGCCGACCAGGCAGAGCGTGATTCCGGTAAGCCGCAGAGCCTGCGACTCCGCCACGACCGAGCGGCCCACCACGATGCGTTCCCGCGTTGGAGTGACAATTGAAATTTCCCGATTTGATCCGCGCGTCACCGCACCGGGCCGCAGGGGATTTTCCGTCTGGCTGGCGGCCGCGGGAAAATTGTCCGAACTCGCCATGATCCGGCCGCCGGGATTGAAAACGGCAAAATAGAAGCCCTCGCGGTTCGACGCGCCAAAGTGGCCGGCTTCCAGGGAGGACAAACGAAATTGCACCCGCTCCGGCGGCCGATCCATGCCATGGTCCGGCGGTGGGCCGGGTGATTCGTCCCCGGGCCGATCGTCGGGGCCACGTCCGCCGCCCTCCGGGCCGTTCAACGCATCGGCGATCAGGCGCACGTGTTCCTTGATCGAAACATCCACCTGATCCTGAACCTTCGATTTTTCCAATTCAAAGGCAGTGACACCCAGCCCGGCCAGCACCGCGACCAGGATCAAACCATACCAGACCTGCAACCGCACTTTGATCGAATTGAAGTTCATTCGATGCAATAACCATGGCCGCGGCGGGTGATGATAAACTCCGCGCCCAATTTCCGCCGGAGGTTGCAGACGTGGACGTTGAACAAGTTCGACGCCGAGTCCTCATTTTCGTCCGACAAATGTTCGTAAAGCTGCGTGCGAGATATGACCTTGCCGCGATGCAAAGCGAGGAACTCGATGAGCAAATATTCCTGGGGCGTCAGGTCCACCGTCCGTCCGGCTTTTTGGACGAGGCGTTTCGAGGTGTCGATTTTAACGTCGCCCAGTTCCATCACGCTGCTGGGCTGGCTGGCGTGGCGGCGAATAATGGCGCGCAGCCGGGCAAATAATTCCTCGAATTCGAAAGGCTTTACGACGTAATCATCCGCGCCGCCGTCGAGTCCCCGCACCCGGTCACGAATCTGGTCGCGCGCGGTGAGCATGAGCACCGGCGTGCGCTTATCTTTGCGGAGGCGCTCCAGAATCTGCCACCCGTCCAGTTTCGGCAGCATCACGTCGAGGATGACCGCGTCGTAGTCGTGGTTCAGCGCGTAGTAAAGGCCGGTCTCGCCGTCACCGGCCGAATCCACGGCGTAGCCTTCGTCGCGAAGCATTTGCAGAATGCTCTGGAGCAAGTCCGCTTCGTCTTCGACAACCAGTATTCTCATGGCAGTGGCAGCAACTGTATGGGGTCGAACATTAACAGATGATTAAGATCCCGGGAAATAGCGGAGATTCGAAAGAAATAATCACTGGAAAACTTTCGGCATTAACCAACCATTAATCGTCCCTTGCGCAATATCGCGACATGAAAATGATAAAATTCATGACCGTGCCAGTCATTTGTGCCGCACTGTGGACGGCGGCGGATCGCGCCACCGCCCAGCCGCCGGATCCGCAAATCAGTTCATGGCTAACCAGCTACGCTGGCAAATATGCGCGAATTTACGCGACCGACACCGCCCGCTCCAACGGGACGTCTGTCACCACGTGGACCAACACCTCGACGGGCACCCTTCAATCGATTCCCGCCTATTGCGGCGTGCAGGAAGTGGATTACTCGACGAATTGGATCTATGTGCGCACCACGGACCTCGCGGAATATATAATGGGGCCCTGGTACAATGACGCCAGCCGCACCACGCTGTTCATTGCGTTTCCCACGAATCAACATGTCGTATACGGCCTGCCCCGCACTGCGACGCTGACGGCGCCGCCGGCGACGAAATCGGTCACGTACGGGCCGACGGATATTATCGGTTACCTCGTGAACGGCGTGGCCATGTTCGACGCGCTCGACGGCTGGGTCTGGAATGGCACGACTGAACAAAATGGCGGTAATTATCAATGGCGTCGTGCCGCGTATGCGAATGAGGGCGTGACTTTTGATCCCGGCTATACGCATCAGCAAAACACCGGGCAATATCATAACCACGCCGATCCGATTGCGTTGCGCTACACGCTGGGCGATCACGTTGACTTCAATCCCGTCACCAAAATCTACACGGAAGCCACCAACCCGCCGACGAAGCATTCCCCCATTCTCGGGTGGGTTCGTGATGGCTACCCGATTTACGGGCCATACGGATATGCGAATGCCACGAACACCAACAGCGGCATTCGACGCATGATCAGCGGGCATCAATTGCGCAATGGACAAAATGGCGCCGATAATCTGGCGGTCACCGGACGCGCCACACTACCGGCGTGGATGCTGCGCAACAACGGCAACACTCCCCAGTCCGGGCCTCCGGTGAACACCACGTATCCACTCGGCCGCTATTTCCAGGACTATGCGTATCTGGGGGATCTTACCAATTCGCTCACGGGGACGACCTATGTGCAGGGCACAGACTTCGATCTCAACGAGTTCGACGTGCGTTGGTGCGTGACACCGGAATTTCCGCTGGGAACCTATGCCTACTTTGTCACGATCGACGCAGCCGGCACACCCATCGCACCCTGGAATGTCGGCATGTATTTCTTCGGCACTCCGACCGGCACCAAAGGCACCACCATTTCAGAGACGGTCGTCACCAATTTTATCGGCGCTCCCCACCTCGCGCCGGTGCTGAATCGCCCGAGCGCGAATAATGGCACCGTCACGCTGACTTGGAGCGCCACCGAGGGCGGGACCTATCGCGTGGAATCGACGACCGATTTCACCACTTGGAGCACTAATTCGACGAATGCGACTGCGGTGTCGATTGCGGCCAGTTATACCAACAATTCTCCGGCCAATTCGAGCTTCTATCGCGTGGCGCAAACCAGCCTCGCCCAATACGACCCGGTGAGCGTTGCCGGCGGCGGCGGGACCAGCACCTACGCTCCGGGCGGCAGCGCGAATCGAGGCACAACGGTCACCGTCACCATCACGCTCCCCACCAATCCGCCTCACCCACCCGCCAATGCGCCCATCACGAGCGTGGTGCTCGCCGGCACCATTGCGGGTAGCAATATCTCCGACGCCGTTGCGGGCACCGTGATCGCCACGTTTACGATTCCCGCGAATGCTCCCCTCAACGCCCAGAACATTATCGTGACCTTCGCCAACAACGGGCCCACTTATACTCTGACGGGGGCGTTGACCCTCCATTGAGGTGGAATAAGACATTTCCTTTTCTGGTGACTCGGACCGTAATCCCTTGAGAAGCTCTGAGCCAACTACAATAGGATTGTAATTGCTCCTCAGCAGGGCAAGCCAGTCTCATTGATTGACGTTAAAAGTTACAGATAGCATTGGAAACCGTCCGATAGCGGCGGAGTAGCGGTGGTTTTTCGTTCTTGACAAGATATCCCGCCTTTTTACACTGATAACAACAGCAGCCGTTATATTGATGAAGCCTCCACCTCGGCCGGATAATGAGGAAAATCGTCTCGAAACGCTGAAGCAATATGCGTTGCTCGACACTGTCTCGGAGCAGTCTTTGGATGAGCTTACGACTCTGGCGGCGCATATTTGCGAAGCCCCGATTTCCCTGATTTCCCTGGTGGATGATGAGCGGCAGTGGTTCAAATCCAAATTCGGACTCTCCCTTTCGGAAACCTCCCGCGATATTTCCTTCTGCGGACATGCCATTCTGCAGCCGGAACTTTTCGTGGTCCCGGACACGCGCTGGGAACCCTGTGCGTCATGGACCGCAAGCCCAGAGAACTGAGCTCCGTGCAGGCTGAAACCCTGCGCATCCTTGGCCGGCAGGTGATGTCCCAATTGGAACTGCGCCGCCAAACGGGCGAACTCGCGGAGAGCGAGCGGCGATTACAAATTGTAACCAACAACGCACGAGTCGGTTTGGTTATTTTAAACAAGGACCGGCGCTACATTTACGCCAACACCGCTTATGCGCAGATCCTCAACCTCGCTCCCTCTGGCGTCGTGGGCCGGACGGTCGCCGAGTTATTGCCTCATCTTTACGAGGAACAAATTCGCCCCCACCTCGACAGGGCATTCGCCGGGAGTTGCGAGGCATATGAATTGCGCAAGCCCGGGCCAGACGGGGACGCCTTCTACGCCGTTCAATACCAACCAACAAAAGTTGATGGCGTCGTCACTTTGGTCGTGGTCGTGATCACCGAAATCACCGAGCGCAAGCGCGCCGAGGAAAAACTTGGCCATGCGGAGCAATTCGCAAAATCAACCATTGACGCGCTTTCGGCGCACCTCTGCGTATTGGATGAGCGAGGCACCATTCTTGCGACAAACGAGGCCTGGCGAGCCTTCACCCTGGCCAATCCCCCGCTTGCCCGACGAGTGCAGGTTGGCGATAATTACCTGCAGGTGTGCGATACCGCCACTGGGCCGGAAAGTAAAGATGCCGCCTCGTTCGCCGCCGGCATCCGGGCGACGATTTCGAGTGACCGCACTGAATTCTCCATGGAGTACCCGTGCCATTCACCCGTCGAACAACGCTGGTTTATCGGCCGGGTCACACGCTTTCCCAGTGGAAATGGAATCCGTCTGGTTGTCGCTCATGAGAATATTACCGAGCGAAAACTGGCGGAAATCGCCTCCAACCGGCTGGCAACGATTGTTGAATTTTCCGACGACGCGATCATCAGCAAGGATTTGAACAGTATCATCACCTCCTGGAACCGGGGCGCGGAAAAGATCTTTGGTTACGCCGCCAGTCAGATCGTGGGCACTTCCATCATGCGACTGATTCCCGCGGACCGGCATGCGGAGGAAGATCATATTCTCAGCGAAATCAAGCAGGGCAGAAGTGTGGAACACTTCGAGACCCGGCGCCTGACCAGGGACGGACGCGAGATTGATGTCTCGATCACAGCGTCACCGATGAAGGACGCCACCGGAACGGTCATCGGCGTTTCGAAGGTGGCCCGGGACATCACCGAGCGAAAAAAGGTCGAGGCGGCGCGCAAAGCCAGCGAAGAGCGCTACCGCACCCTTTTTGAGAACGCGCCCGATGGCATTGTTATCGCAGACTCACAAAGTCACTATCTCGACGGCAACGCGAGCATCTGCCGAATGTTGGGCTATACCCGGGAAGAGTTTATCGGTTTGCACGCGTCCAACATCGTGGTACCAGAGGAAGTTAAGAACATCGCGCCGGCGTTGATCAGCATAAAAGCCAAATCCGATTACCACAAGGAGTGGCAATTCCGGCGCAAGGATGGTTCGACGTTTCCGGCGGAAGTAATCGCCACCTTGATGCCGGACGGAAATCTGATGGGAATGATTCGGGACATCACGGAACGCAAACGCACCGAGGGGCGTTTCCGGCGGCTCGTGGATTCCAATGCGCAGGGAGTGATGTTTTGGAATGTGAAGGGTGAAATCACCGGCGCCAACGATGCTTTCCTTCGGACCGTGGGATACACTCGGGAAGACCTCGAAGCCGGCCGCCTTCAGTGGGGAGCGCTGTCGCCTCCGGAATACGCCACGGACGACCTCCAGCGTTACGAGGAAATAGCGACCCGGGGCGTTTGCGGACCTTTCGAACGCGATTACCTGCGCAAAGACGGCACGCGCGTTCCCGTGCTGGTGGGCGCGGCGGCATTTGAAGATAACCCGCAGGAAGGCTTCTCCTTTGTGGTCGATCTCACGGAGAGAAAAAAGCTGGAGGCAAAATTCCTCCGTGCCCAGCGCATGGAGAGCATCGGCACCCTGGCGGGCGGTATCGCGCACGATCTAAATAATGTACTGGCGCCCATCATGATGTCCGTTGAAATGCTGAAAGACCTGGCCCGAAACGAACAGGATCTCAAGCTGCTGGATCTGCTCCTGGGCAGCTCCCGGCGCGCCTCCGAACTGGTAAAGCAGGTGTTGTCCTTCGCGCGCGGCATGGAAGGTCAACGCATCACCGTAAACCCCCTGCCCCTCATCCGCGATTTGCTGGCCGTGATGCGGGATACGTTCCCCAAGTCCATCGATGTCCGGTTCAATGCCGCCCGAAATCTTTGGACCGTGACCGGCGATCCCACCCAGATTCATCAGGTCTTTTTGAACCTGTGCGTCAATGCCCGCGACGCCATGCCGTCCGGCGGCAGCCTCAGCATCAGCATGGAAAACATCGTGCTGGACGAAACCTACGCCGCCATGAATCCCGATTCCCGGCCGGGGGCCTATGTGATGGTGAAAGTGGATGACAACGGCATGGGCATCCCGCGAAATGTTCAGGACAAGATATTCGAGCCATTTTTTACCACGAAGGAAATTGGCAAGGGCACCGGCCTCGGCCTGTCCACCACGCTGACGATCGTGAAAAGTCACGGCGGCTTCATCAACCTTTACAGTGAGGTCGGACAAGGCACGACTTTCAAAGTCTATCTGCCGGCGAACACGACAAAAGCCGCGAGCGACGAAGTGGAAGTTGAACAAACCCGGCTGCCGCGCGGGCACGGCGAATTGATCCTGGTGGTGGACGACGAGAAGAGCATTCGCGAGATTGCCCAGCGCACCCTCGAACGGTTCGGCTACCGTGTGCTGCTGGCCATCAACGGCGCGGAAGCGATCGCCCTATATGCACAACACCGGGCAGAAATCGCCTTGGTATTGACCGATATGGCCATGCCGGTCATGGACGGGCCGGCCACAATCATCGCGCTGAAAATGATGAATCCCGCCGTGAAGATCATCGGCTCCAGCGGCCTCGCCTCCAATGGCGGCGTGGCCCAGGCGGTCACGCAAGGCGTCCAACATTTCGTTCCCAAACCGTACACCGCGGAAACCATGCTCAAAACGATTCAACGCGTCCTGCACGGCCAGAACGATGCGCCGGACAAATCAAACTTTCCAACCGGTCGAAAAGATTGAAAATGTTTTCCGTTTGCGCATGATGGCTCCATGCAAGGTGCGACGAGACGCTGCTCAATTTGGCACTGTCTATTCCCTCTGTTGCTCACGATCTTGCTGGTGTGGGTGGCGGGGTGTGCGACGTCGAAAAAGGTAGATAGGCTTTCTTTGCTCGCCGGGTTGGGGATGCCTTCAAATACCAACGATCTTCCATCCCCGACATCCCTCCATCGGATGTTTTCCGATCCGTTGATCCCCTTTTATGACTTCTACCTTTTAAAAAGCGGAGCCATTGATTTGCTCTACTGTTCCGCCTCCTTTGCTCAAAAAAATGAACGTTGGCCGACAAACTACGCTGACCTGTCAGCTTACGTGAAAGCATCGAACGGCTGCTTGTTTCTGACCGAATACGAACGCGTCGATTTCGTCGACTTGCCTTACGATGCCATCGAAATCCGCTACGTTCGCCCTGGCTCCACCAACGAAACCAAATTCCGATTTGAAAATTCGCTGGCCAAAAAGGGCGCCGCTACGCGCTGACGCTAATTCGCGGATTCAGAACGGCAATGGCCGGCTCACCGCCGACTTCAAGTCCGGACGACCTCCATTCCACGCTCTTCGCACGCTTGAATTCTTTTCGTCAGAAACGTCTGTTCGGAGGTGAGCTGCGTTAACTTAAGCGCCCGCCGAAAGTGCTCGGCCGCTGCACGAAAATCCTCTCGTCGCGTTTCGAACTCCCCCCGCACTGCGTGCAATAGATAGTAGGATTCCAGCCGCTCCAAATCGCGAATGGTGGCGACGGCTGCCAGCCCGGCTTTCGGCCCGTCGAGGTTGCCAACGACAACGGCCCGATTGAGCGCGATGACCGGCGAGCCATCAAATTGAATCAAGCGGTCGTATAAACCCAGAATCTGCCGCCAATCCGTCGATTCATAATCCCTCGCGGTGCAATGACACGCGGAGATGCCGGCTTGCAGGTGATATTCGGTCAGTTCGGGGCCGGCTGCCGAGTGCGCGAAGTGAAACATCCCGCGCGCAATCATGGACTGGTTCCATTGCGAGCGGTCCTGGTCTTGGAGGCGAAGTAAATTGCCTTCGAGATCCACCCGCGCCGGAATGCGCGCCGTGTTCAACAGCATCAACGCCAGCAGCGCGTGCGTCTTCGGTTCGTTGCCGGCGGCGTGGGCCGCCAGCAAACTCGCGAGCCGGATGGCTTCGTGACAAATATCCTCGCGCACCAGTCGCTCGCCGCTCGACGCCTTGTAACCTTCGTTGTAGAGCAGATAGAGCGTCTGCAAAACAACATCGAGCCGTCCCCGCAAGTCCTCGCCCGCGGGAATCTCGAACGGAATTTTCGCCTCCTGAATTTTTTGCTTCGCGCGCGTCAACCGTTTCGCAATCGCCGCTTCGCCGGTCAGAAACGCCGCGCTGATTTCCGCCACGCTGAAGCCGCCCAACGTTTTCAACGCCAGCGCCACCTGCGCCTCGGGCGGGTTCACCGGATGACAGCAAACGAACATCATGCGCAGCCGGTCGTCCGCGATCTCGCGCTCTTCAAAAACCTGCTCATCCGGCGCGGACTCGGGCCGCTCCATGACACGGATGATCTCGGCCTCCTTGTCGCGAAAAACCTTCTGTCGCCGCACGACATCGAGCGCGAGATTGCGCGAGGCGCGCATGATCCACGCGGAGGGATTTTGCGGCACGCCGTAGAACGGCCACGTCTGCAACGCGCGCACCAAAGCCTCCTGCACGACATCCTCCGCGAGCGTTAGATGTTCGAGTCCGAATATCCTCGTCAGCGTCGCCACCATTTTGCCCGCCTCATGACGGAACAAATGCTCCACCACCTGGGAAATTTGGGCGGAGGAAGACATCGTTGGCTCCAGCTTTTCGGGGTGGTCCATGGCTTTCAATATACAACGGACGGAACATGGCGCACAAGTTTTGGGGCCACCGTCCAAATGGAGGGGCGGCGTATTCACCTTGCTTTTGATAACGGCAGGGAATTACATGGCCTCGCGCGAATTTGTCTTGGGAGCATTTCTATGAATTTTATACGGAGGTTGATACTGCTGGCAGGACTCGCATTACTTTCCATCAAGAGCGACTTCGCCCAGGCACAAATCTGGTTTAACCACAGCCCGCCTTCAGAACCCTGGTATGGAACCGGCTCCTCCGCGGACGGCAAAATCCTGGTGGCCGGCTCAAGAAGAGGCGGACTCTATGTCTCCCGCGATTCGGGAAGGGAATGGACCATCGCACCCGCACCGTACCTTTTGTGGCGGTCGATTGCGCTGTCCGCGGACGGCACCCGAATCGTAGCCGGAGCCGACAGCGGAGGGCCGCAAGCCACGGCATTCCCCCCGGGTAAAGTCTATGTTTCCACCAACTCCGGCACGTCGTGGCATTCTGGAAATCTTCCGCCCGGGGCCTGGATATCGGTGACGTGTTCAACCAACGGCGGCAGGATGGCCGCGCTCGCGCCCTGGTTCGGATTGTATAGTTCGACCGACGGAGGGATCACCTGGACCGGCAACACGGACACCAACAATTTTAACACCAGCAACACCACCAGCATCGCGCACAGCCTGCCTTTTAGCAGCAACTGGAAGGCATTGGCGGGGTCGTCTGACGGCACGAAACTGGTGGCCGCGGGCAACAACGGAACAGCGATATTTACGTCCTCGGATTCCGGAGTGACCTGGAAAAACGGGGCTTACGCCGGACGCGACTGGTCGGGAGTGGCGTCTTCCGCCGATGGCAATACGCTCGTCGCGGTGGACCGGCTCGGGATGATCGCGACTTCCACCAATTCAGGCGCCGGGTGGACGCCGAGTCCGGCGGCATCCATTCCGTGGGCGGCGGTGACCTGCTCCGCGAATGGCTCGACAATGTTCGCGGCCGCCGCGCACGGGATGATCTATGGTTCGACCAATGGCGGGGCCGGCTGGTTTGAAACCACCGCGCCATCCAACTCCTGGCAAGCGGTCGCCTGCTCCGCGGATGGAAACAAAATCATCGCGGTGATTGACGGCACCGATATGTATCTTTCCACCGATCGCGGAGCGACGTGGTTGCGGCCCGGGGCTCCGTTGAGAAAGTGGTGGTCGGTGAGCGGTTCAGCCGACGGCAAAAAATGGGTGGCCGCCTGCTCGGACCATTCGATCTTCGATTATTCGGCGCAGGGCCGGATTTATGTTTCCACCAACGGGGCGCTGGACTGGCAACTGACGCCGACACCGACCCAGTATTGGAACACGGTGTCTTCCTCCGCGGACGGTTCGCGGCTGGTGGCGGCGGTGGGAGAAAACTTTTATAACTATCCCGCCAGGGGCCCGGTATATTTGTCGACCAATTCAGGCGCAACTTGGGATCCAATTTTGGGCCTACCGGCCGCAAGCTGGGTTTCGATCGCGAACTCGGCCGACGGTTCCAGAATGGTGGCTGCCAGCCGAAACTCTTACGTCGAGGGTGATCCGATGTACATCTCGGCCGATTTTGGAGCGACGTGGACAACGAATGGGATGCCAGTCGCCTCCTGGCAGTCCGTGGCGAGTTCGGCGGATGGAATGCGGCTGGTGGCCGCGGCGGGCGGCGCCAACGTCTATAGTTCGACCAATGGCGGAGCGTCGTGGAACACGACCAATTTGGTCGGTGGTCCGGTCGGATCCGTTGCGATTTCCGCTGACGGCGGCACCATGATCGTGGCCTTCGCCAACGATGGAATTTTCATTTCGCGTGATTCCGGCCAGAATTGGTGGAAAACCAACCCCGGTCAGGCCAGTTGGCTATCCATCGCCTGTTCCGCCGACGGCAGGAGACTGGTCGCAATGCCCGATATCGGTTACCTGGTGTTTTCCACAGATTCCGGCACCAACTGGTTTTGGAGCGATACGACTTTCGGCCATTGGAACTGTGTCGCCTCGTCGGCCGACGGCGGAAGATTGGTGGTCACGCAATGGGGAACGAACCTGGATTACGAGGTCAGCGGGGGATATCTATATAGCGCGGAGCCCAAGTTTCCGCTGCCATTAAATCTTGGCCGATCAGGGGAAGGGCTTTCCATTTCGTGGCCGATTCCCTCCAGACCGTTCGAATTGCAGGAGAACACAAAAGTCAATGACGCAGGATGGACAACGGTGGGCGCAACTCCGCAATTGGATTTATCAAGTCTGCAATACCGGGTGAGTCTGACGCCGACACAGAACCAAACCTTTTACCGGCTGGTCCCGAAGTAAATCTACGGTGATCCAGCCATGGCCAGCAGCGCGTTCACCGATTTCCAATTGCGAGTGGTTGCGCCGAGGCGGAGTTTTCGTTCGAGGTTGTTGTTGGAGAGTTTGGTGTTGCCGTAACCGTTCGGGCAATAGAGGAAAATCTCGCGGCCGCTGATATGGTAGCGTTCTGTCGAGGCCGCGAGCGGCTCCAGACATTGCGCTGCCGACGAGGGCGCGTCGTGCGACAGAAAGGTCACGTGCAAACGGGCGGCGTCGAAGCTGGCATCCCCGGCGAAGGGATTTCGCTTCACCACGTCGGCCAGTTCCTTGTGGGTCCGCAACAGCACCGGAATCGCGACGCCGAAGTCGGCCAGTAGTCCCGCGGCAATTTTTTTTAGGATCGCGGCGCCGCTTTTCGCCTTCGTCTCGAAGAGGACGTTGCCACTTTGGATGTAGGTCCGGACATTCTCGAACCCCAAGGCGGTGAACGACGCGCGGAGCTTTTCCATCTTCACCACTTTGCCGCCGACATTGATGCCGCGAAGCATGGCGACCCAATGAGTCATAAATCAAAATCGTCGCAAAAGCACAGGACGTCAACGCACGGGCCGCTTCTGGACTTGCACGAGATAATCCTGGAGACGATCCAGCGTGCCGCCCCAGCCCTGCGCCATGGACGCGTGACCGGCGTCGAAAGTTTTGCGTTCCTCATCGTTCGCATTCAACGGCAGCCATTCAACCGTGAGGCGCGTTTTGCCGCCCTGGTTGTCAAAGGTGACGGTGGACAGCAATTCCAGCGGCCAGGAGTCGGAGAACGGATGCCGCGTTATGCCACCATCCTTGTCGGAGAAGGAATTCACAAACACAAGGCGCTCCGGCTTCACAAATTCGCGAATGATCCACCGGCCCCACATCTCCTTGCCGTCAGGAGTGTTCATCACATAATGAAAAAGCCCGCCGGGCCGCAGTTCGAGTTTCACGCGATTAACGGTGACGCCCTTTGGGCCCCACCATTCCATGTGGTGGGCGTTGGTCCACGTTTCCCAAACGATATCGCGCGGCGCGTCGAACACGCGCGATATGACAAAGGGTCGTTGCGGCGCCGCCATCTTCACGAGTCGCGCCTCCAGACGATCGAAGTTTTCTTCGTTCGCGCCGCCGACAAACGATTTCAATTTCGCGCACTCCTCGGCCGAATCGAACAGCATCCGCCAATGGATGCGCGTTTTGCCGGCTTCCTCCGCCAGCGTAATAGTCATTTCGAAAAGCGGCCAATCCAGGTGTCGAAACACGATGCGCTCTGGTTTGGTGACTTCCACAAAGGTGCTGTGGTTGGGATAATTCTTCCCATCCGGGCCGTGCATCACAAAGCGCCAGTGGCCGCCGGGCTTCGGATCAAATTCCTCGAATGTGTTGGTGAAGCCCTTCGGCCCCCACCAGTGCATCAATTGATCGGGATCAATGAACGCTTTGAACACCAGCTCGCGCGGGGCATTCAACAGGCGCGTGCTCAGGATTTCACGATCCGCGGAATTTGTCGGAGTCACCATGTTTCGGAATTTTGATTGATTGTTCGGGACACAAAGGGACGGGCGGCGATTCAGAAAAGTCGCCGACCGTCCCACTATTGCCTTTCGGAAAAAGGTCAGGCGTGCGCGGTCGCAAACTCCACTTCAGGAACGGCTTCGCCCGAGACGGGACACTGGCAGGCGACGGTCCGCACTTCGACCTTGGCGCCGAACGGCAGGCCGGGGCATTGCTGGGCGATGGCGACTGCCTCGTCGAAGCTGTTCACGCGCAGCAGAAAATAACCACCGATCGCCTCCTTCGATTCCGCGAACGGACCGTCGGAGAAAACCTTTCCGTTTTTGCCAGCCACGAGTTTGCCCTCCTTTTCGAGCGGGCTGCCGGCGATGGCCTTGCCCTGCTCCGCCAGGCCCTTGAACCACTCCATCCACTGCGCGGCGACCTTTTGCATTTCCTCCGGCGAAAGGCCGTTGCACCAGTCGTTGCCGCGAAACAGCAGCATGTATTCGGATTTTTTGTTTTCAGCGCTCATATGTGTTTTTCCTATTTTAATTCATCTGAACTGTGCGTTCAATTATCTGACGAACGAACGGCGGGGTTCAGGACAATGACCCTTCTCACATCGTGGTTTCCCAGACCGCGAACACGTTGCCTTCGGTATCCTGGCAAACAGCAAAGGCGCCCATCGTCGGGACTTCGGTACGCGGCAGGCAAATCTTGCCGCCCAGCTTCACCACTTTGGCGGCGGCAGCGTTCACCGAGGCCACCAGCACGTAGTTCGTGATACGTTGCTCCGGCTGGCGTCGCACCATCATGCCGCCGTCGGGACTTTTGTCGTGCCCGCCGGTATCGATGTGCCAGTAATCCGACATGCCGGGGATCGCCTTGATCTTCCAGCCGAAAAGCGAGGTATAAAACTTCTTCGCGCGGTCCAGCTTGTCGGCTGGAATTTCAAACCAAACAAGGCTCGCGGGCACCTTCGCTTTTTTCATTTTGCTGCGCTTCGCCGGTTTCTTCGTGCTCATATTTTTTCGATGGTTGATGTTTCATTCGCCCGCATTTCAACTATACGACGAACGGAAACCTCCGTTCGGGACATTTACGGCTGACTTTTTGCCGGCGTTTCCGCCACGGTCTTCAGTTGCTCCAGGCCCTTCTCGAAATAGCCGCCCATCATCCTGTCACAATCCATGAAAAGCCCCATGGCTTTGGACATGAAGTTGTTCTGGCCCGACATGCTCCAGGAAACCCAAGTTTGGTTGGTCTGTGTCGCATCCGGCGTGAAGGTGAATTCCGCAATGCTGGAGCCTTTGAACGGCTTGATGAACTCCAGTTGAATCTTCACGTATTCGTTCGTGCGGACCTCGGAGATCACCATCGAGCCCGCGCCGACCTCGTTGTTGCCGTCCCAGCTAAATTTCGAGCCGACACCCGACGTGGGGCCTTCGAAGGAGTTCTTCGCGTTGGGATCAAGCTTGGCCCAGGGCGACCACGCCTCCCATTTGTGAAAATCGGTCACCTGCTCGTACAGCACCACCGGCGGCGCGGCGATCGTGGCCGAGCGCGTCACTTTGAACGAGTCCGGACGCATGGCGATGACGATCAGCAATACGACGATGAGAACGACGACAACGATGAGGATTTTCTTTAGCATGAGATGAAGTGAGTTAAGTGGTCAGTCGGGTTTTACGCGCATCCCGAGCATGGGACGAAACGCGCTGCGATAAGCCCAGGCCAGGTAAAGCTCCATTACCAAAAGCACCGCGCCCGGCCAAATCGTGGATGGCGCGAGGAAAACGTGGAACGCAATGATGTGCACGATAACCGGCATAATTAACGCCAGCGCGAGCGGCACGAACAGATTCAGCAGGAGCATTACGCCCACGAGCAATTGCGTACCCATGACGAGCGGGAACATATAGCCACTTTTCATCATGCCACCCATCAACGCCGCCACGTTCTCGGGCATTGCCTCCTTTGGTTCGGGAATGAAATGGAGAAAGCCGTTCAAGCCAAACAACAAAAATAACAGCCCCATCAGAATGCGCACAGTGTGAGGAAGGAATCGCGCAAAGGATTTCTGAGTTGCTTCCATAGGTTCTCCGATTGATTGATTGATTGATTGATTGATTGACCGAATTAACCACCTGCCATCGCGCCCACGATCATAAACGGTTCCGCACCGTTCACGACTGCCGCCGGCAACTCTGTCGCCGCCGTCTCATGAGACAAATCGTTTTCGCACGCGAAAAATCGGACAAACGGACGCCGCCGCAGCGTGCCGTGGTCGCGGATCGTCCCGCGCAATACTGGAAACCGCGATTCGAGCGCGTCCAAAACGGCGCCAAGCGTTACTGGCTGCGCAACTTCAAGCAGCACTTCGCCTTCGACGCGGGCCAGAGTTCGCAAGTGCACGGGCAGTATCACGCGAATCATGGCAGCGTCTGCACTTCCACGGAATAAACCGGCGGCAGATCGCGGACGATTGGATTCCAACTATCGCCGCTGTCAGCCGACGCATAGACCTGGCCGCCGGTGGTGCCAAAATAAATACCGCACTCGTCCAGACTGTCCACGGCCATGGAGTCCCGCAGGACATTCACGTAACAATCTCTTTGTGGCAGTCCTTTCGTAAGCGGCTCCCATTCGTTGCCGCCCGTGCGGCTGCGGTAAACGCGCAATTGCCCGTCGATGGGATAATGTTCCGCATCACTTTTGATGGGAACGACGTAAATCGTTTCCGGCTCGTGCGCGTGCACGTCGATGGGAAAACCAAAATCAGTCGGCAGGTTGCCGCTGATTTCGGTCCACGAATCGCCCGCATCGTTGCTCCGCATGACGTCCCAATGCTTTTGCATGAAGAGCACGCCCGGTCGTTTCGGATGCAACGCAATGCGATGAACACAATGGCCGACTTCCGCATCCGGATCGGGCAATTCAAACGGGGATTTCAAACCGCGATTGATCGGCTTCCACGTCAGGCCGCCGTCATCGGTGCGGAAGGTGCCGGCAGCGGAGATGGCGACGAAGATGCGTTTGGGATCGCTGGGATCCAGCAGAATGGTGTGCAATCCCATGCCGCCCGCGCCGGGTTGCCAGAGATGACTCTTCGCGCTGCGCAGCCCCGGAAATTCGATCCAATCTTGGCCGCCATCGGTCGTGCGAAAGAGCGCCGCGTCCTCCGCGCCCGCATAGACGGTATCAGGATCGCTCAGTGACGGCTCCAGATGCCAGATGCGCTTGAACTCCCACGGATGTTGCGTGCCGTCATACCATTGATGCGTGCCGGGCGTGCCATCATAGGCAAATTTATCGCCCACCGGCTCCCAGGTTTTCCCGCCGTCATTCGACCGCTGGATTTTTTGCCCAAACCAACCGCTGGTCTGCGACGCGTAAAGGCGGTTTTGGTCCACCGGCGAACCTTTGATATGATAAATTTCCCAACCTGCAAAATGCGGGCCGCTGACATCCCAATTCTCGCGTTTTCCGTCCGAGGTCAAAACGAACCCGCCCTTTTTGGTGCCGACCAATACTCGTATTGTGCTCATTTTAATTCGCAGTTAACCGTTGCTGATAGAGACCGAAAACATTTCCGGCCGGATCGCTGAAACTCGCGGTGATTTCCGGCGCGTGCATGCCCACGCCCTGCACGATGCGGCCGCCATTCTCCACCACGGCTTTGGTTGTTACTTCCATGTCATCCACCATGATGTAAATCGTCACCGCCGGTTGCGTGGCCGGCGCCCTGCCCTTTACCCATGTACCGCTCACCTCGCCCACCCCATCGTCGAATGCGATACTGCCATCCCCGCGTCGCCTGACCTGCCAGCCAAAAACTGTGGCATAAAACTTCGCCGACTGGCTGATGTCCGCGGCTGGAATTTCGAGGTAGCATATTTTGCCATTACCCAACGTGGGATGAGAGCTCGCTGCCATAGATCAAGACGCCTTTTCAGCTGCATTTTGCAATGCAACCACCTCGCGCGCAACGGTTTTCAAGACATCCATAAACCTTTGTCTCATACCCGCGCGGAGACAATAATCGCGCGTTTCAACCTTAAGACGAACGAAGCAAATGATTCGGGACAACCGACTACGAATTTTTCCACTGATTCAGGAGCTTCACCCAGCAGTTGGCGTGATTCCCGTAATCACGGATGTCCAGAACCACATGCCGGTGCGAGGATGCTCTAATGCCTGGCGGTAAACGTGGAACTCACTAAAGACAGATTCGCATCGGCCGTAGCAATGAATGAACTCATCGGTGCGCCACACGCATCGCGGTAAAACAAGGGAACTTTCGACTCAATGCCGACCTCCATCGTTCTCTACAAACACACAGGTGCGGTCTGGTGCTCTAAGGTGCGAACTACTGCGAATGGCCTTCAAACCACGCAGTTTCATCGCATGCTTCATTTTAAAATCTCCTTTCTGCAGTTCCCGGTTGTGCCTCTCCAACGTGATTTTTGGGTTCGTTTTTTTAAAAAAACAGGCGGAAATATTCGCAACTGACTGCCCCTGAATTATCTGCGTATTTTCGGAGTTGGGTTCGTTTGGTAAATTTTACAATTTAACCATCCCGCCCATCTCGCTCTCAAAAATCCTACAGCGCAACCCTCGGGCACGCCGCGCATCAGCGCGCACCAAGGCGTATGCCTCCCGGAAACACCCTGAATCATCGCCTCCCATGACGCTCCCATGCGCGCCCCATCCCTTACCCGCGGCGACCACCACCCATGCAAATCGAAAGCCAGGACCGTCCTTCGCACTCCGAGCTTCCATTCGGACGGAGCGCGGGTCTGTGACCCACAGCAGCCCGATATTCAAACCGAGCCAAAAGTTTGCCAAAAATCTTTCTGCCGTCGAAGCCTTGCTCATCAGGCCAGCGACCGCTTCCGGAGAACCCTCCAATCCCGCCGCCGGCCCCGCTCCGACCTCCACCGACTCAACTGCTATTTTCAAAGAACAAATCCACCGACCCCGCCATCCTAAACCAGGGGGTTGGACAAATGCTGTCCAATGGTCCTACGGCGGTCGGAATCGCGGAAGGATTTCCGCTTCCTCACCAAAGGCGCGAAACGAAAACCAGCCTTTCCGAGCCAGCCCCCCTATACATCAAGGCACACTCAGCCGATAAAACCGTCTGCCGTAGTTTGTCGCCGTGTTGTCGGTGTAGGTTGCCATTCCGCCGACCAAAGGCACGGATTGGACCGGCTGCCAGGTGGTGAGATTGGTGGAGCCTTGCACCGTGGCCTGCGCCGCTCCGGGAGCCAGGAGTTGCAGTTGCATGCTCCCATTCGGCAGGCGCTTTAGCGAATTGGTCACGATCGCAGGCTGGCCGGTCAAGGAAAGGTTGAATGCGCCAATCGAGCGCGAAGTGCTCCCGCCGAGCCGGAGGAAGATGCCTCCCACATAGAGGACCCCATCCCAGATGCCGGCGCTTTTGGCGTAGAAGTCTCCATTGGGATTCCATGGAGTCAGAACGTTTTGATCCGGATCGACGGCGGCGCAATACTGTCGCTTCTGGCCGGCTACCGTGCTGAAATTGCCAAACAGGAACACGCGGTTGGACGTCGCCGCGATGGCATAAGGCCCCTGGTCGGTGTTCGCCGTGACGGGGAGCACCGCCGCCGTGCTCGCCGAAAGGGCGACGAAATTGGTCCGATTGAAACCGCCCACCACGTTGAAAGTCCCGCACGCATAGACCCGCCCGTTGGCCACTGCGAGACCCGCGACGTTATTGCCGTTGGTCATCTGCGCATCCCAGCTCAGGAGCGAATAGCCCGGCAGATCCAGCGCCGCCACGCGCCTGCGGGTCACGCCGTTCAGCGACGAAAAGTTGCCGCCGGCATAAAGTGTATTTCCATCCACGGCCATGGTCCTCACAAACGAGTTAAAACCGGGCGTCCAGAACGTATCGTTAAAAGATGGAAACTGAACCTCGGCAAAGTAAGGCATCGGGTAGGTATCAAAGAGGGTGAAGCCGCCTCCGATCATCAGGCGGTCGCCATAGGTTGCCAGTGCGAGCACAACCGCGTTGGGATTGGGATGCCACGCGTGGACCGCGCCGCTGGTTGCGTCCACGGCGGCCAGGTTGGTGCGGGCCACGCCCGCGATATTGGTAAAGAATCCGGCCACGACAATTTGATCCCCCGCCACGGCCAGCGCATTCACCGACACCGAATTTCCCAGCACGGCGGGATTCCAGGAGGTCAGTTGATGCGTGGTCAAATCGAAGGCGGCCAGGTTCGTTCGGGCGAGGCAGCCGAGACCCGAGAAGAGTCCTCCCAAATGCATGTTGGTCCCGATCCGGCAGAAGCTGTTCACCATGTTATCCGCCTTCACGTCCCAAGGCAGAACGGCGGCTGTATCGGCGTCGAGCGCCGCGGCATACCATCGCGGCTGCCCGCCAATATTCGCCAGCGGTCCGCCCACATACAGTACATTGCTGTATATCCCGAGCCCCGTTACATAATTTCCGGCGAAACCACTGTTGATGATGGGTATCTGCGCGGCGTCCCAACTGGTTGCCGCGCCGGTGACGGCGTCCACCTGGGCGACGTTTACCCGGTTGCTCCCGCCGAGGGATGTAAAAATACCGCCCACAAATATATTGCTCCGATAGCCGCCGAGGGCCAGCGCGAGGGGAGCACCGTAGCTGGACGCGCCCATTCCCGGATTCCAGGCATCCATCACGCCCGTGGCAAGGTCGAATGACGCCAGCCTCGCACGGCCCTGCCCACCGATGTTGCCGAAGTAGCCGCCCACATAGAGGTGGTTTGAAAGCACCACGCTGGTCTGCACCGTGTCGTCCGCCGCAGGATTCCACGACGTGGCCGCTCCCGAAACGGCCGAGATGGCGGCGAGATGCCCGTGGGCCACGTTGCCAATCGTTGTAAAGAGTCCCGCGCAGTAAATATTGGTGCCCGCCACCTGGAGCGACAGCACCTGATCGTTCGCATTCGGGTCCCAGGCGGTCGTCGCGCCCGTGGTGGCATCGATCGCCGCCAGGCGGTTCCGCGCCAGGCCATTCACATTGGTAAAAAGCCCTCCGAGATAAAGTGTGTTTCCCGAAAGGCACAGGGCGCTGACCGATCCGACCGTCGCCGGAGTCCAGGCGGGATCCACGGTCAGATTGTTGAGGATGTGGACCAGGTTGCTCCGCAATATTCCGCCGGCCAGGGTAAAGGCTCCACCCACAAACCAGCCTCCATTGCCGTCCGGGATCGACGCCGCCACGGAGCCATTTACCGTGGGCGACGATGGAATCGGCACGCCGGTGGTAGCGGACACCACCGCTCCGCCGCCCGTCCCGATACCCGCTTGATTAAATGTGCCGCCCACATAGAGTATGTTGCCCCGCTTCGCGAACGTATTGACCAGCCCATCCGTGATGATCTGCCCGCTCAATGGCTCGTTGGCCGGTTGAGCGCCGGCGGGATGACTGGCGAGGAGTAAAGTTGCCAGAATACCGGTGATAATCGTACCAAGGTGGCCCGGATACGCGTGCCATGCTTCAATTGGGAAATTGAACTTCTGCTTCATAGGATTTCAATGCGCTCCTTTGTCAAAAGTTCATCAGATTCCCGATTCTTAATCAAGGTTTTTTCACTACCCAGGCATGCTTTTTGACTGCTCCTTTTTAAGATGCATGTATCTACTCCACTGGCAGTTACGTATTTGGAATGAGCTTAAAAATTGCGTGACAATCAACTCTTTCCTCCAAGGTCCCGCTATACGCAAAAGAGGACGGGAAAAGAGCCTCCTTGATCCCAGCTCAACCTTCACCCCCTTTTTCTGGCAACCCCGGTCGCGCTGTGACCGCCCCTCGCCCGCAAACGCGAGTCCGAACAAAGCCCGGCCTTTTACTGCCGCTACGGCAGCAACTGGACCCGATAGAGCCGGTTGGTGTTGGCCAGGCTGTCGGAATTGGTGGCAAGGGTGCTCACTGCGGTGATGGGGCTGCCCAGATTTTGCCAGGCAGCCTGATAAAAATTGGACTTGTACTGGACCTGATAGGAATAGCCGGGCACGGAGGTCCAGGTGAAGTTGAACGCGCCGTTGGTCCGCGAGGACAAGGGGGTCACAAACATCAGGGGCGGTGAGGCCTGGCCCGCCCAGAGGATGGAGTTGCGGAGCACGGCGATGTCGTTTACCCCGGCATCGGGGCCGTAAACATTCCAGCCGATAAAGACCGCCCGCCCACGGCCCAGGGTGTTGGCGGTCAGGACGCGGGACTGGCCGGTCACGGCGGTTTCCGCCGCCAGACTCGGCAGGGTGGCGTTCGGCGTGTAGCCAAGATAATCGTCCGATGAAGCTCCGTAGCGCCAGAAGCCATGCGCGGTCCAGGAGGCCGGCAGTCCCGTAGTGATCGGATGCGGTGTGCCCATGGCGATGGTGAGGTTGGTTCCTTTGATTAAACTCACATAACTGAAGGGCGTCCACGGCGCACACCAATCGCTAATCTGAATGTAACTGAACCCGTTGGTAATCTGACTGAGGCTGGGTCCAAATTGATAAGGGCTGTTGCCCGGATAGCCGATGATCACATTGACTCCCGCCCATTGACCATTGTTGACGAGCACCACGTTGAAGCCAAGATTGGTCAGGGTGGTATAAATGGCATTCCGTTCGCCGGCGTCTCCCGTGGCCGAGATGCCGACGGTCAACGGCGGCAGCACGGTCAGCAAGGCCGGCTGGCTGTTGGTCGAGCCCGCACCGTTACTGACGGCGACGTAATAATATCCCGCGTCGGACGGCGTGGCGTTGGAAACGGTGAGTGTGCCGGTTTGTGCTCCGCTGATTCTTATATTGTCGAGGAGGTTTGTGCCGGCATGCTTCCACTGGTAGTTGAGAACGGGAGTGCCGGCCGCCGCCACATTGAACACCGCCGTGCCGCCCAAGGCCACGGCCTGGCTGGCGGGCTGGGTCACGATGGATGCCGGTATCGCCGCCGCACCACCGCTGAACGTGGCCGCGAAGGCGAGATCAAATGACGTGAATTGCGACCAGTCAGTGGTCGTTAGCTGCGCGAAATTGTTGCCGTTGCCCTGAAAGACAAAATTGCCGCCCGGGTAAACATCGGTCGAGGTCAGGGCCAGCCCGGCGTGAGTGGTGCCTGCGTCCTGCAGACCGGAGGTCGACACAAAAGCCACATAGGCTCCGCCCGGCGTGAGCGACACCTGGCTGGTATTGAACGTGATGGGTTGCCAGCCGGAAGTCGCGGCGAGGGTGGTCACCGGGCTTTGAAAGAGAATCGGGCCGGTGGCCTTCGTGCCATCCCAGGCCATGACATAAAAACGGAAGGTCACCGTGCCGAGGAGATTGGTGAAACTCAGTTTGACGCTGGTGAGGTTGGACGTAGCCAGGGGTGCGGTAAACGTCTGGCCATAGGTGGCGGTGTTCGGCTCACCGAAGGAACTGACGTAATTGGTCCCATTCCAGGAGTTCGTGGTGGAAATAGTGGCGGTGCTCGCATTGATGGTCCAGAGCAAGGCGTTGGCCATGAGTTTCGCGCCGTCCGTGTTGGTCGGCCAGAAATCGCCCCGGGAATCGGTGGAAGGAGGGTAAAAGTTGAGCGCCGCCATGCGGCCCGCAGTCTGCTGTTTCGTCGCCACCAGGGGCTGGCCATCGGTCCAGTGGGCGATGAGTGACGCGCCGGAAACAAGGGCCCCGGTATTACGGTAGCTTGAGGTGCCACCGTTGAACGAATTCACCCCGTTTAAAATCGGATGCGACGGTTGATTGGCCACCAGTGCATTTACGCCGCCCGCAAGGGTGCCGCCGAGGGTGAGGGGCAGATAGCCGCCACTGCCGAGCCTGCCATAGGGACCGTAGTACGAGTCAAAAACAAACGTGGCCATCACGATACCGCCGCCGGCATCGGCGTAATCCGCCAGCACATTGCCCAGGGCGGTGGGATCGTTAAAAGGGTTGTCCGGATAAACCAGCACGGCGCCGTAATTTTGCAATTGGGCGAGCGTGGGAATGGGTTGTCCTGACCCTGCCAAATAGGCGTCCACCTGGCCGAAAAGCAGGGTGTTCGCCACTTTGTTGCTCACGTCGTTATTCCAGGCAGCGGTGCCGGGCGCGCCGTAAATGGCCACCCGGGTGCTGGGCGGGATCGCGGCGAGGTTGCCGGCGTAAGCCAGAATGTTCAGCACCAGATTGGTGCCCTGCGGCTGGGGCAACCAGAAAGAGGGCGACGTCACGCCGCCGAGGATCAAATGACCAGCGCCATATTTTCGCTCCGCCAGCACGAATCCTCCACCCGATGCGTTGGTCACCAACGCAGTCAACCCCGCGCCGGCGATCGTGGAATGACCGACCGAAGCACCGGTGTAATTGGCGATGACCGGCAGGAACGGTCCGACAAAAATTGGATTTGAGGTATTGGTCGCGCCGCCGGTCGCAGTGGCATTTCCCACCGTCGCGGTCGCGCCGAAACCGAGATACATCGGAAAACTGCCGCTGTAATACGGAGCGCAGTTGATAAAGAGGCTTCCTCCCGACGCCACCCAATTCGAAACGGCCGGGAGATTATTGGTCAGAAACGTGCCCATCGGTATCCCCGAATCCGCGCCGCCTTCCATGAAGATGAATTTGTTGGTGGTGGTGAACAAAGCGGTCGGACTGACCGTTTCATACCGCAGATCCTGCCACGTGGGCCCGAATACCTTGGTGAGGGCCGCGTCGTAATCGCTGACTCCCCACGGTTTTCCCACAGTGGAACGCAGGTAAACCACGTTGGCCGCCGGCAAGCTCGAATACACCGGAACAGGATTGGCTGTCGCGATCAGTGGCGTCAGGCTGACGAGCGCGGCGACCCAAATCCGCCGCCGGATTTTGGAGGCGGTCACAGGCAGAAACCGGGCGATGGTGGAGGCAAGGAAGGCGCAAGCGCCGGAACGTTCAGTCTTTTGGTGCATAACAACTCTGTTCAATGGTTACGATCTTCTGAAGCCCGCGACATTCCCCGCTTCACGGCCCCCGCCGCGCGCAAACAATGCCCACACCGAATCCGCCTGACGCGACCCCGCTCCAAATCGCATGCGTACGGCAGATTACTGCCATTGCGCCGGTGAATTGGATGGTGAGTTTGTATTCCACGAACGACCTCCGGGTCAAGCCTCAAAAGCCTGTAATGCGGAAACAGTTGCTCCATACACGCCACGGATAAGTCGGCTCTGGAAGTTGTCACACCGCCTGCATTCGTACAGCTTTTGCGATAGTAATCAGTTTGAGAAGGTCGCTCGCCCTCACCCCGGCCCTCGCCCCTTGTCATTACCCACATCTTTTTCAGTCTTTCATTAGTTTGGCTCCTAGGCACATCCAACTGAGTTTTTGCCAGCCTCGCCAGATAGTTTGCCAGCCTGGTTCGCCATCGCTCTTGCGACCGATAAAGCCGCCGACTCGCGCCAGCGCCCGCAGGAGCGTTCGATTGGTCCAGCCCCCCTCGGGCACGCCCAGCTTTTTTTCCAACAGGGTGATCATTTCCGGCCCAAAGCTTTGCGCCGCCTCAAAGGATTCGGGCTGGCTGCGCGCCAAAAACTTGGTTTGTAGCAAACGTACGGCCACCACTGCCAGCACCGCGATCAGCGCCTCCAATCGTCCCGCCTCGGCCAACTGGCTGGCTTCCACTCCCGTCCCGCTCTTGAGCGCCTTGTGATATTCCTCCACCCACCACCGCGCTTCGTAGCAACCCACCACCCGTTGCAGTTGCGCCCAGTTCTCACACGGCAAGGCGGTGAGCAAAACCCAATGCAATGGCTCTTTTACTTCCGCAGGTGGATCGAGCTCGATCACTTCCACCAGGCCCACACCGCGCAGCGGCGGGACTTTCCCACCCGGACGCCAGGGTCCGTCCAAATCCACCCGCACACTGCGGCCTTGCACCTGTGCGGTGCGGGCCGCGGCTCCGGGCCGGGCGCGCAGGCTCACCGTCGTCGTGCCCAGCACCTGCGCCTGGTCCAGTGCCGCCCACAACGCTCCGGCCCCCTCGGCCAGCCGCCGGTTCTGGCAGGCCCGAATCACATAATCCACCCCGTGCTGCCGACAACGCTGGATCGGCTCGTAACAATCCGATTCCCGATCCGCCACATAAATCCATTGGGCGCCTGGCGGCGGACCGCCTGCCGACTGGAGTCCGGCAGCCCACTTCTGTGATTTGCGTGGCCGGCTTAGCCGTTGTCCGCGGCTTTCTCCCGCCGGTGCCGGCCGCGGCCGGCGGCACCCTTGATCAAACAACCCCACCACCACGCCTTCAGGCCGGGCTTGCGCCGTCCAAGCCGTCACCCGCATCGCCAGCGCGCTGTGCAGTTCAAATCCCCGGCTGGTCCCATCGCCAATCACTCCCAGATGCTCCACCGCCCGATGGTCGCTGTAATCCAGATAGGTGCTGTCCTCAATGAGCAAATACTCTCCCGCCTCTCGGCACGCCTGCCGGGTGCGTTCCACATGCGGCGCCAGCACCCGCTCAAAGCTCACTTCCCGCTGCCCAAAGAAGCGGTAAGCGGCCTTGAGTTCCGCCCACTGGGCAAAGGCTTGAGGCAGGGTCCCGCCCGGACTGGCCGCCAAATGTTGCGCGATATTCACCAACCGTTGATTACGACGACGATCCCCCAGTTGGGCAAAACCAAATTCGTTCTGCGCCCACTGGGCCGGAGGCATGAGAAGCTCACTCATAAACCCACCGGAGAGGAACCAATCCGGCGCGACCTCAGCCGCGCTCTTACACTCCCATTATTCGCAAATCAGTACTACTAAAACAAACCCCAAAAGATGTGGGTAATGACAAGCCCCGGGGGAGAGGGCGAGCTTGAATGTTGGTTCCAAACAGCCTCTGGACGGAAAACCCCTGCTCGATCTTTGCCGTCGATAGGTTAGTTGCGGCACCTCGAAAATGTGTCACCTATGTGCCCAGAAATTGTCGGCACACGCTCTGCTTTTGTAGGGCTATATCGGAAATCAGTTTGAGAAGGTCGCTCGCCCTCACCCCGGCCCTCGCCCCCAGGCGAGGGGGAATTGTCCGCAGTCCAGGAGCAAACCTTCGACGGAGCACGACGGCTGGTCCACAAACAATGAGGCGCAACCGAAGGCTCAAACCCTCGCCCCGGGGGAGAGGGCAGGGTGAGGGCGAGCTATAAAGTTTGCTCGATGCCCCACCATCACCCAATCCCCAGGCATTTGCTTGACCGCGGCGCACCCGCTTTCAAATATCTACCCATGATCTCCCACGCAAGCCGCGCTCCACTTTTAGCGCTCCTTTTGTTATCCCTTGCCTCCGTGCAAAACAGCCACGCGCAGACCAATGTCCCCTTCGCTCATTCCGCCGCCTTGCAAACCATCGTGGACCGCGCGGTCACTTCCACGCTGGAGAAATTCGCGGCCAAAAACCTCACGACCAATCAGATTGCGGTCACGCTCGTTGATTTGAGCGACCCGCAAAAGCCCGCCGAAGCCAGCTATCGCGGCGATGTTCAGATCTACCCCGCGAGCGTCATCAAGCTGTTCTACCTCGTGGCCGCGCATCGCTGGCTCGAGGACGGCAAAATCAAGGACACCCCGGAACTGCGCCGCGCCATGCAGGACATGATCGTGGATTCCCTGAACGAAGCGACCGGGCTCATCGTCGATTCCGTCACCGGCACCACCAGCGGCCCGGAACTAACTCCCGCCGAAATGGAGGATTGGTATTACAAACGCAACGCGGTGAACCGCTATTACGTCTCCCTCGGCTACACGAACATCAACGTCAACCGCAAGCCCTGGTGCGAAGGCCCCTACGGCCGCGAAAAACAATCCGTGCTGATGCACAAGCCGAACCATCGCAACTGGCTCACCACCGACGCCACCGCGAAGCTGCTCACCGAAATCGTCACCGACCAGGCCGTCTCCGCGAAACATTGTGCGGAAATGAAGGAATTGCTCCATCGCGACCCCTCGCCCAATTCCGGCAGCAAGGACGACCAGGCCCACGCCTTCACCGCCCCCGGCCTCCCGCCCGGCGCGAAACTCTGGTCCAAAGCCGGCTGGACCAGCGAAACCCGCCACGACGCCGCCTATGTGGAACTTCCCAACGGCCGCAAATTCGTCCTCGTCACCTTCACCGTGGACCACGCCAACGAGCTGGACATCATCCCCACCGTGGCCAAGTCGGTGGTGGCTGGCCTCGAAAAACCGCACAACTAAGTTTTCCAAACCCAATTACTCATCCAGATCACTTTGCTTAATAAAACAAATGCGGTTGCTCGCGTTAGCCTTTTTGCTCGGCAGTATTACGGGAGCCTTTGCTCTGGGGCTCTCTGATACGAACAGTGGTGTCTATTTGGGTGTCGAGTCGTCCAAGGGTAAAGCGCTGGGGAACATCAGCGCTGATACTAATTTCACCGTTGAGCCTTTTCGCTTCGATGCGCCTTTGGTTTGGCGCCCATTTTGTAATACAGGCGCTGTTCAACTGAATTATCCAACCCTGCCTTATCTTGCGAAGATCGAAATGGTCGGTCCTGACGGCAGACCGGTCGCGAAAACCGCGTTGGGTAGGAGCGTGGGTGCGAAATTTGATGAGGTTAAGCGTTTCGAAGATGCTTTTCATGGATGGACGGTTGGGAGTGTGGAAGCAGATAGTCCCTATGATTCGCGGGACGTAGGTTTTAGCGGCCCAAGACTCCCCGCGCCCGGAGACATGTTTGAGATGGAAAAGCCGGGGTCCTACAAGCTCGAATTGCAGATGCAAATGTTTCGGGTAATCAAGGGTACCAATCAATGGACGCGAGAGCTAATTCGTTTTTCGCCGATACATATCCGCATTGAGAAGCCCGCTGGCTCGAACAGTTCCCCGAAATGAGGGGGCTCCGCTCGCTGTTGGCCCTTTTTGAGTTCGTTACCCCGGCTCAGTGTGCCTCGAAACGCACAGTTCCCCACGGGGGTGGTTTGCAGCAGGCTGCATCCGGCACGGAATAACGGTTTGCTTTCGGTCGGGCGATTCTTACTCTGGTGCCCTGATTTTAGCCTAGCAGATGCGACAATTCATCACGATTGCCACAAACGCCTTCATGGAACTGGTGCGGCAACCGGTTTTCCTGCTGCTGATGACCTGTTCGTCGGCGTTTGAGATATTTTTGGCGACCCCGTTTTACTTCGCCTTCGGCGATGAACCCAAGCTGGTGAAGAACAGCACCCTGGCGGTGATGTTGCTGGCCGGGCTGGTGGGGGCGGTGTTGAGCGCTTCGGCGTCGTTGGCCCGTGAGATTCGGTCGGGAACGGCCCTGGCGGTGCTGTCCAAGCCGGTCGGCCGGGCGCAATTTCTGATCGCCAAATACGTGGGACTCGCGGCCGCGCTGGTGTTGCTGACGTATGTCAATATGGTGGCCTCGTTGCTGGCGAGCCGCATGGCATTTGATGCTTACGGGTCCACGGACTGGTTTGCGGTGGCGGTGTTTGGCGGTTCGGTGGTGCTGGCCTATCTGATGGGCGGATTCAGCAATTTTTTCCTGCGCCGGCCGTTCGTGTCGGATGCGGTGTTTGGCATGCTGATCACCGTGACGATTGGCTTCATCGTCATCAGTTTTTACACGAAAGAGGTTAAGCCGCAGGAGTTTGCGGCGGGCGTGGATTGGCGGCTGATTCCGGCGTCGCTCTTGATTTTGTTCGCGCTGTGGATTCTGGCGGCGCTGGCGCTTGCCTGCTCGACGCGGTTCGATATGATCCCGACGCTCGCGATTTGCACCGCGTTGTTTCTGGTGGGGATCATGTCCGACTATCTGTTCGGACGGCGGGCGGAGATGGGATCGTGGTGGGCGTCAGTGCTTTACACGGTCACGCCGAATTGGCAGCTTTTTTGGGTCGCGGACGCGCTGGCCACCGGCAAGACCACCTTCGAATGGGGTTATGTGGCCAAAGCCTTCACCTATGTAATCTGCTACGCAGGCGCCGCGCTGGCGGTGGCGGTCAGTATGTTCGAAGATCGCGAACTTAGCTAAATTTCATGCAACGAAGCACACAAAAGAACGGGCTGATTAATCTGCTCACGCTGCTGGCGGTCGGAGTGGCGGGACTGGCGGTGGCGCGGATGACCCATTCGCTGGCAGCGATGGTGGCGGTGCTGTTCATCGTTTTCGGGTTCGTGGTCGCCCTCGTCAGTTGGTTCCAAATGCGGCTGGAAGACCGCGAACGGCTCGAACGCCTCGAACTTGAGGAACTCGCCAGGACGCATTCCGGTTCGGCGATGTTTGAATCGAAGGATGCGGAAGTCTTTCCGGCGCAACGTTCCCGCGAGCAATTTGACCGCTTTTTCGTTCCGGGCTTCGCGACGGTTTTGTTCATCGCCCAGGCGGGTGTGGCCTACGGTTTGATCCGGTGGTTGCTTAAGCCGACGACCAGCACCGAATTGTTCCAGCCAACGGTGGCGTTGTCGCTGTTCGCGCTGTTTGCGCTGGTGCTGTTTCTGTTGGGCAAGTTTTCGTCCACGATCGCGCGCCTGGAAAATAACCGCCTGCTGCGGCCGGGATCGAGTTACATGCTGCTGGGGGCGTATGTTTCCTTCTTCGTCGCGCTCGGGATCGTGGGAGTTGAGGCGGGTTTTGCGAAGGCGGATTATTATATCGCGTTTTTGCTCTGCGGCGTGCTGGCGTTGACGGCGCTGGAAACGCTCGTTCGGCTTATTCTGGAAATCTATCGTCCGCGCCTCAAGGGCAAAGTCCAACGGCCGTTGTATGAGAGCCGGATCATCGGCTTGCTGGGACAGCCGGAAGGTTTGATCACCACCGCCGCGCAGGCGCTGGATTATCAATTTGGGTTCAAAGTCTCGGAGACGTGGTTTTACCAGTTGTTCAAGAATGCCCTCGGCTGGCTGATTTTGCTGCAAATCGGCGTGCTGTTGCTATCCACCTGCGTGGTGTTCATTCAGGCGGGCGAGCAGGGATTGCTGGAACACTTTGGGAAGCCGGTGAAGCGTTCGCCGCTCGGGCCGGGCGCGCATTTCAAAATGCCGTGGCCGATTGACACCGTTTACCGGTTCCGGACGGAGCAAATCCAGAGTTTCGACATCGGTTTTTCGCCCGACCCCGCGCTGGAACATGGCCCGGTGGTGCTTTGGGCCACCGCGCACCGCAACGAAACGAATTTCCTCGTGGCCAACCGCGAGCAGACGATGACGTTGCTCACCAATCAAACCTCCAGCAAACGGACGCCGCCGGTGAGCCTGCTGACGGTGAGCATCCCGGTGCAATTCCAAATCACCAACCTCGTCGATTGGGCTTACAATAACGAGGACTCGGCTTCGCTCCTGTCGGATATCGGCACGCGCGCAGTGGTGCGGTATCTCGCCAGTTCGGACATGAGCGAAATCATGTCGCACGGCCGGTTGCAGACCGCGCAGACGTTGATGGAACAGATGCAGACGGCGGCGGACCAGCTCAAGTTGGGCGCCAAGATTGTGTCCGTGGACCTGGAGGATTTGCATCCGCCGCTGAAAGTCGCGGGCGATTATGAAAAAGTCATTGCCGCCATTCAGACCAAGGAGGCGAAGATTCTGGCGGCCCGGGCCGATGATATCCGCACCAACGCGCTGGCCGGAGCGGACGCGGCGAACATTCTGAACAAGGCCCGCGCTGAAAGCGTCTCGCGCAAGATTCAGGCGTTGGCGCAGGCGGCGCTGTTCACCAACCAGATTCCCGCGTTCCAGGCCGCGCCCTCCGTCTATGCCCAGCGCGCTTATCTCCAGACTTTTGTCCGTGCCACCGCCAATTCGAGGAAATATGTCCTGCTGACCACCAATACCGAGGACGTGCTGGTATTCGATCTGCAGGATAAAATCTCGCAAAGCATTCTCGACCTGAACGTGGCGACCCCGAAGAAATCACCATGAAACGCAATCCTCTAACGCTGATAATCGGTATCCTCCTGCTCATCATATTTGGGCTGTGGCTCTTTTTCTTTCAGGTCCGCACGACCGACGTCGCGGTGGTGACCCGGTTTGGCCGGCCTTACAAGCAATTGACCGAAGCGGGCGCATATTTCAAGTGGCCGTGGCCGATTGAAAAGGTTTGGCTGCTGGATCATCGCGTGCAGAACTTCGAGGACAAGCTGACCGAAGGCTTGACCCGCGATAACTTCAATCTGCTCACGTCGGTGTATGTCGGCTGGCGGATCACGAACCCGACGAATTTCTTCCCGGTGTTTGCCGGTACCGGCAATCCGATCGGTGAGGCCGAGAAGGTTCTGGAGCGGCTGTTGGGCAACGCCAAGAGCGCGGTGGTCGGCAGTCATTCGCTGTCGGATTTCGTTTCCGCGTCGGACCACGGCACCAATTTCCTGGCGATTGAAAATGAAATTCTGACGGTGCTCCAATCACAGGTGCGCACGAACAATTACGGGCTCGAGGTGGAGTTTCTGGGCATCAAGAAAGTTGAATTGCCGGAAACCGTGACGCAGTCGGTCTTTGAACGGATGGCTTCCGAACGCAAGGTGCTGGCTGATAAATTGCAGTTTGAAGGCGAGGCCGACGCGCAGAAGATTCGTTCCGACGCCGAACGCCGCGCCGCCGAGGTGCTCGCCAATGCGGGCGCCGAAGCCACCAAGATCAAAGGCGAAGGTGAAGCCGCCGCCGCCAAATCGCTCTCGGCCTTCCAGCAGAATCCCGAACTCGCAAATTTCATCTTCCGGCTTAATGCCCTGGAAGGCGCGCTCAAAGACCGGTCCACGCTCGTGTTCGACCAGCATACGCCGCCGTTTGATTTGTTCACCGGCACGTCGACCAACCTGCTCAACCCGGCCGTGAAGAAATGAACGAACACCCTCATCACCACGAAGAACCGCGGGAGCCGGATCAGTCGCTGGACACGCCCGTGGATGCGGGATCGCAGGCGCTGTCCGAAGCGTTGCGGAGCAGCTTTACGATCATCAAGTTCGTCATGGTGATCCTGATCCTGGTGTTTATCGGCAGCGGCTTTTTCACGGTGGGACCGCAGCAGCGTGCCATCGTGCTGCGCTTCGGCAAGCCGGTCGGTGAAGGCGAACAGGCCTTGCTCAAACCCGGAAAGTTGCATTGGGCATTTCCCTATCCCATCGACGAAGTTGTATATGTGTCGGTGACGGGCATCCAGCGCGTCAACTCTTCGGTCGGCTGGTACGCCGTGAGCCCCGATCAGGAATTGTCCGGCTTCGAACCGCCTGCGGGGCCGTCGTTGAACCCGGCCGTCGATGGCTACGTCCTGACCGCGGATGAAAACATCATTCACACGCGCGCAACGCTGTCGTATCGCATCAGCGATCCGATCCGCTATGTGTTTGGATTTGTGAACGCCTCCAATGCCGTGCAGAACGCCCTCGACGGCGCGTTGCTCCAGGCGGCGACGCATTTCAAGGTGGACGACATTCTGACCCGCGATCAACTTGGCTTTCGCGAAGCAGTGCGCAAGCGCATCACGGAACTGACGGCCGCCCAGGATTTGGGCATCGTCATTGACCAATGCTCGGTTCAGAGCATTCCGCCCCGGCAGTTGAAAGACCCGTTCGCGAACGTTTTGAAGGCCGAATTGATGCGCAGCAAGGTTTTGAACGAAGCCCGCAGCGCCGAAAATCAGACCACCAACAAAGCCAGCGCTGACGCCGAAAGCCTCGTCAACCTGGCGCAGTCCGACCGCGCCCGGCTGGTGAGCGACATGGCCGCCCAGGCGGATCGTTTCAACGAAATTTTGCCCCAATTCGAACGTCAGCCCCAATTGTTTGTCCAGCAGCGCCTGACCGAAACGCTGGGCCGGGTCTTCACCAACGTGCAGGACAAAATCTATGTGACGGAGAGTGCGAATGGCAAACCGAAGGAATTGCGCTTATTGTTGAATCGCGAAATAATTAAAAAGGCCGAAGAGGCCAAACCGTAACAGCAACATGCAAGTCACTTCACTTTTGAGCCGGCACGACGAGCACGGCCACGATCATTCCCACGACCACGATAAGAACTGTTCCGCCTGCGGTCATGACCATGAGCACACCCCGGTGCGCCTGTGGAGCACGCTGGTCGGCATCGTCTTCGTGTTTAACGCTTTCGTGGTGGATTGGTTTTTCGAGCAGGGCGGCACCATGGCCAGCGCCAGCGCGCTGATCGGCGCCATCATTCTGGGATATCCCATCGTGCTGACGGCCGCGAAGGACATCCGCAAGGGCGTCCTGAGCATCAACGAACTCGTGGCCATCGCGGTGCTGGCGGCGTTCGCGTCCGGCGATTACAAAACGGCCGGCGTGGTCGCGTTTTTCATGTTGATGGGCGAAATCATCGAGAGCCGCACCGCCGAAGGCGCCCGCGCCTCCATCGAATCGCTTATCAAACTGACGCCCACCAAGGCGCGTCGCATTAACGGCAAGAACGAGGAGGAAGTTGCGGCGAAGGATCTGGTGATCGGCGATATCATCCGCATTCGTCCGGGTGACAACGTCGCGGCGGACGGTGTGATCGTGAATGGGCAGGGCTCGTTCAATCAGGCCACCATCACCGGCGAATCTCTCCCGGTGGACAAGAAGCCCGGCGACGAAGTCTTTGCCGGCACGCAAAACCTTACCGGCGTCCTCGAAATCAAGGTCAGCCGCGCCGGCACCGACACGACGCTCGGACGCGTGCGCGAACTGATTCTCGCCGCCGAGAAGACCAAGCTCCCGATCATGAAAATCGTGGATCAGTACATGAGTTTTTACACCCCGCTAGTGCTGGTCATCGCGGCGTTGGTATGGGCGTTCACCGGCCGGGAGCATGGTCTGAACAATGTGATTTCGGTGATCATCTTCAGTTGCCCGTGCGCGTTCATTCTGGCGACACCCACAGCGATGGTGGCGGCGCTATCGGCGGCGGCCCGTCTCGGCATCCTCATCAAGAACGTCGCCGACATCGAGATGGCGGCGAAGATCAACGGCTTCATTTTCGACAAGACGGGAACGCTCACAACCGGCGAACTCGCTGTCAGCCGGCTTGCGCCGCTCAACGGCGTGACCCCGGCGGAGTTGCTGCGCGTCGCGGCGTCGGCGGAAAAGTATAGCAATCATCCGACCGCCAAGGCGCTGGCCAAGCTGGCGGCGGAAGCAGGCGTGAGCTTGACCGAGCCCAAGGATTTCACTGAAACCGCGGGCCGCGGCGTGAAGGCGGATATCGACGGCGCCAAGGTATTAGTGGGTCGCGCGCAATGGTTGCAGGACAGCGGTCTGGCGGGCGACTTCACCAAATCGGTGGATCTTAACGAAACCGAAGGCTGGAGTTTGATTTTTGTGGCTCGCGATGGCCAGTGCATCGGCTGGGTCGGTCTGCAAGACCAGACTCGTGCTGAAGCACGCCAGGCACTGGCGGAATTGAAAGAGAGCGGCGTGCGCCGCGTCTCGATGATTTCCGGCGACCGGACTCCGGTGGTGGTGCGGGTGGCGCGCGAAATTGGTTGCGAAGAAGCGCGGGGCGATTGCCTCCCGCAGGACAAGGTCGAATTTGTCCGCAGCATCAAAGCCAAGGGCTACAAAGTGGCCGTGGTCGGTGACGGCGTGAACGACGCTCCTGCGTTAGCGGCGGGCGATATCGGCATCGCGATGGGTGCGGCCGGCAGCGAAGTGGCGATTCACAGCGCGACGATTGCCCTGATGAACAACGACCTGCGCCGTCTGCCCTTCCTCGTGAAGCTCTCGCACAGCACCCGCACGGTCATCAACCAGAATTTCCTGTTCGGCATCGCCTTCATCATCGGCGGCATGACGTTCTCGGCGTTGAGCTACGTTCCGCCCGTGATGGCGGCGGCGATGCATACCGTCGGTTCATTGCTGGTGGTGTTCAATAGCGCCCGGCTCGTGCGCAAGGGCGAGGAACTGGAGCATTATTTGCCGGAAGCCACCGGGCCCAAGCCCCAGGCACCGGCGACGCCGGGTCCGGCGCCCAAGTTGACGCCGAAGATCGCGTGACGCAGGCCGAACTCAAAAACCAGACGCCCCGACTGAAATCGCCGTGGCGCGGTGAGTGACCATGACTACAACCGAAACTCTTCCAACCGCGGCGCCGCGTGCGTCCAAGCCTGATGGCGAAGTCGTCGTCTCGGTACAGGGCCTGACGAAAATCTTCAAGGATTTCTGGGGCCGCCCCAAGGCGCGGGCTGTCGATGCGGTGGATTTCGAAGTGCGCCGGGGTGAAGTCTTCGGCTTGCTCGGACCGAACGGCTCCGGCAAATCAACCACGGTAAAGCTGTTGCTGGGGTTGCTCTATCCGACCAAGGGTCACATTGAGGTATTCGGCCATTCGCCCCGTCATGTGGCGACCAAGGCGCGCATCGGATATCTCCCGGAAGAATCCTATCTCTATCGCTATCTCAATTCGCACGAGACGCTTGATTTCTTCGGCAACCTGTTTCGGCTTCCGAAAAAAGATCGCGAAAATCGCGCGGAGCAACTGCTGGAGATGGTGGGACTTAGCCAGACCCGAATGCGGGCGGTGGGCGAGTTTTCCAAGGGCATGCAGCGTCGTATCGGCCTCGCGCAAGCGCTCATCAACGATCCTGACCTCGTCATTTTGGACGAACCGACCGCCGGCCTCGATCCGATTGGTTGCCGGGAAGTGAAGGATTTGATCCTCGCGCTCGCGCGCCGTGGCAAGACGGTCATTCTCAGCAGCCATTTGCTTTCGGATGTCGAAGATGTTTGCGACCGCGTGGTGATTTACTACGGCGGCAAGATTCAAGCGAAGGGAACCTTGAAGGAATTGCTCGCGACGCCGGATGAAATTCGCATCACCATGCCAACGCTGGCGCGTTCCACGATGGAGCACGTGCTCGAAATCATCCGCAAAGATATCGCCGAGGATAAGATTCACGTCGATACCCCGACGCAGAACCTCGAGAGCTACTTTTTATCCGTGGTCCAGCACGCGCGCCAGGCGGCGGCCGAAACTTCCGGCGCCATGTCGGGCGCGACGGTGGCCGCTTATTTGCGCGGGGATGGCGGCAGCGCGCCTGCCTCGGATCGCATTCTCGAACGCCTGTCGCAGGCGCAGCCGGCCGAAGCCGCGCCCGTGCTCGTAAGCGCGCCGGTGGAAACTGTGGATCAGAAAAAACTCGCTGCGCTGTCGGCGCCGACCGAGCCCGCGGCGGCTGCGCCAGGGCCTGTGCCGGAAGCCAAAAAGGCCGAGGATTTGGAGAAGGCGAACGAAAAACTTTCCTCGTTGCTGGGCAAGAAGCCCTGATGCCATGAGTTCCGTGTCTCGCTGCTGATGCAACGCCTGCTCGCCATCATCTGGTTGACCTGGAAGGCCGCGCTCCGGTTCCGGCTGTTCATCGTTATCGCCGCACTGTTGCTGGTCACGGTGGTCGGGTTGCCAATGCTCATCAAGGACGATGGCACCGCGCGCGGTTTCACCCAGATTCTCATCACCTATACGCTGGGCACCATCACCGCATTGCTCGGTCTTTCCACGCTCTGGCTGTCGTGCGGCATTCTCGCGCGCGATATCGAGGAGTGTCAGATGCAGATGGTGGCCGTGAAGCCGATTTATCGCTGGCAAATCTGGCTGGGCAAATGGATCGGCATTATGACGTTGAACGCGGCGTTGCTCGCGCTGTCCGGCGTCTGCGTTTACGGCTTGCTCCAGTGGCGCGCGACCCGCCTGCCCGCCGACGAACAGAAAATTTTGCGCGAAGAAGTGCTGGTGTCACGCGGATCGGCCCGGCCGCCCAATCTGGACAAGAAAATCGCCGAGGAGGCGGACAAGGTTCTCGCTGAACGCATCGCGAAGAATCCAGCCATCAAGGCCAATCTCGAGGAAGTCCGCCGGCAAATCTACGAAGGCATCAAGGCCGAATACCAGATTCTGCCGCCGGGATATTCCATGAAGTATGAAGTGGACCTGGGCTCTCGCGCGGCCCAACTGCGGAAGGAGCCGATGCGGTTGCGGATCAAATTCAACGCGGCCGACCAGAGCCTCAACGGCACTTATCAGATGCTCTGGCGCATCGGCGTGCCGCGCAAAACGGAATTGCAGCATGACGAAATGCGCAGCCTCGCGCCGGAAACGTTCCACGAAGTGGAAATCAAACCTTACTTTGACGACAAGGGATTACTGACGATTACCCTCGCAAACCCCAACCCCACCGCGCTGCTGGTGCCGCTCGAGGACGGGGTGGAGATTCTCTATCATGAGGGTGGCTTTGCCGGGAATTTCATTCGAGGCCTGGGAATTATATTCTGCTGGATGGGCCTGTTCGCAGCCTTGGGGCTGGCGTCGGCGAGCTTCCTGTCGTTTCCGGTCGCGGCGTTTTTGTCGCTCGCCATGCTGGCGATGGCGCTTTCAACCAGCACCCTGAACTCCGCGGTCGCGCAAGGAACAATCATGGGCTTTGATGAGGAGACGTCGAAGCAGGGGCATTCGCCGCTCGACCCTGTCATTATCCCGGTTTTTCGCGCAGTGCTGGACGTTGTGAATCTGGCCAAGGATTTTTCGCCGATCGATTCGTTGAGCACGGGGCGAATGATCACCTGGGGCACGCTCGGCCTGGCTTTTTCCCAAATCATCCTGTTGTTGGGCGGTATTCTGGCGGTGTTCGGAATGACGGTGTTTTCGCGCCGCGAACTGGCGACGGCGCAGGGGAACCAATGAGCGGGAAATTGAAAAAATTCTGTCTCGTGTTAATGGCTGCGGTGATGCTCGTGGGAGCGTCCTTCGTGCAGAAATCGCTCAACGTCGATCGCGACAAGCTGGGACTGACGCGGGTGACGCCCCTGGAAAATGCGCCGCCCATCCTGGCGTTCACAACCGTCGCGCTGGGCGGATTTCGCGGGCTGATTTCCAACATGCTCTGGATCCGGGCGACGGACCTGCAGGACGAGGACAAGTTTTTCGAAATGGCGCAGCTTGCCGACTGGATTACCAAATTGGAGCCGCATTTCGTTCAGGTCTGGCTGATGCAGGCGTGGAACATGGCCTACAACATTTCGGTCAAGTTCAAGGAAACGGCGCCGGGCGAATTTCCCGACCGCTGGCGCTGGCTGAAACGCGGCATCGAATTGCTGCGGGATGAAGGCCTGGTCTATAACCCGAACGAAGTCCTGATCTATCGCGAACTGGCGTGGTTCTTCCAGCATAAACTGGGCGAAAATCTTGACGATGCAAACATGTATTACAAACAGCAATGGGCCAATGAAATGGCCCGGGTGTTTGACAAGAAGACGCCAAATCTTGAGGAACTGATTAATCCCCAAACCGCCGAGCAGAGCAACCGCGTGGCGATCCTGGAGAAGGAATTCAAGATGGACCCGAAGTTCATGAAGGAAGTGGACGATACCTATGGGCCGCTGGAATGGCGGTTGCCGGAGGCCTCCGCCATTTATTGGGGCGCGCGCGGGTTGAAAGCGGCAAAGGAAAATCCCACCAAGGTTTCCGAGGATGATCTCATCACTTTGCGACGCATCATTTATCAGTCGATGCAGCTCAGCTTTCATCGCGGCCGGCTGGTCAGCAATCCAATCATCAAGCAGTTCCAATTTGGTCCCAACCTTCCGATCATTCCGAAGGTAAGCGCGGCGTACGAGCAGGCGGCGAAGGACGACCCCAAGAACGCGGACCACATCCTGAAGGCGCATCGCAATTTCCTGCGCACTGCCGTTTATTTCCTCTACGAATACAACCGCCTCGCGGATGCCAAATATTGGTTTAAGTATTTGGGTGAAAAATATCCCGATCGACCGCTCCTCGATGGCAAGCCCGGGTCGCTCCCCGGCACGGTCACGCTCGATGAATATGCCGTGGAACAAATCGCGGGCGAGATCAACGACATGTCGCACGACAAGGTTACCAGCATCATCGAAGGCCTGTTGAGTAACGCGTATCAGAGTCTCGTGCTCGGCGAGGATGATCATTTCGGCGGCTACAAGCTGATGGCTAAACGGGTTTGGGACAATTACATGAGCAAGGTGCCGAAGGAACGCATGGATGCCATCGGGTTGCGGCCCTTCGACGATATCGACAAGGAAATCGTCCGCCGCCTGCTCGATCCGCAGGAGGGCGTGCCGTATGAGGCGCGGGCGATACTGCGTACTAAATTGGGCCTTCCCGCGGAACCGCCCGCTTCCGCCGCGAGCACCAATGCTATTTCAACGGTGACCGGCACTTTGCCGGCGGCCACGAATACTCCTTCGGCGGGCACCAATTCGGCTGCGGCGAAGACGAACGCCGCTCCAGTCTCTGCTCCCAATCGCTAGGCTTGCTCGCGGCGAGGTTCTGCCGCCTCATATTTGAACTTTGTCGAATCGCGCCAAAGGGCGTAATCTTCCCCACGAACGGACGCGACCGCATAGTATCTCGTGTTGCGCTTCGAACTTGAGCAGCCATGGCCGTCGAAACTCGTAAAAATACCGGCAAGCCGCCGCGGATCCTGATCGTGGACGACGATCCGGGCCAGCGGAGTCTGCTTACCTCATTTTTGACAAGCCAGGGGTTTGACACGGTCACCGTCTCGTCTGGCGAGGATGCCTTGCACGTTTTGCGGACGGAAACCATCAATATGATGATCTCCGACGTCCGCATGCCGGGTTTGTCGGGGCTGGACACCTTGCGGCGCGCGCGGCAGGAGCATGCCATCCTGCCCGTGCTATTGGTGACTGCCTATGCCGACATCCGCGAAGCCGTGGGAGCAATGCGCGATGGCGCGTTAAACTACCTGGCCAAACCCATCGACCTTGATGAGCTGCTAACGACCGTGCAGCAAGCCACCGGGATTTCAAAGTCGGGGCCCTTGAAATTCAGCGCGGACAAACCACTGCCTCCCCACGTGGTGGCCAAGAGTCCGTTGATGCAGGCAGTATTTCATGATGCTTCGCTGATTGCGTTGTCCGACAGCCGCGTCCTGATCACGGGCGAAAGCGGTGTTGGCAAGGAAGTCCTGGCGGACGTGATTCATGGCTGGAGCGCGCGCGTCTCCGGCCCGATTGTAAAAGTGAATTGCGCGGCCATCCCTGAAACTTTGCTGGAGAGCGAATTGTTCGGCCACGAAAAGGGTGCGTTCACCGGCGCGGTGGCGCAGCGGATCGGCCGTTTTGAACAGGCGAACGACGGCACCATTTTTTTGGATGAAGTGGCCGACATGTCGCCGCCGTTGCAGGCGAAGCTGTTGCGCGTGACGCAGCAGGGACGGTTCAACCGGGTGGGATCCAACCTGGAATTGCATACCAATGCCCGTATCCTTGCGGCGACCAATCGCATTCTTGAGGATGCCGTCAAAGCCGGGCTTTTTCGCGAGGATCTTTTTTACCGTCTCAACGTCGTTGAACTCAACATTCCGCCTTTGCGCGAACGGCCGGAGGACGTGCTGCCGCTGGCGAGCGCATTTATCGCGGAATTCACCCGCGGCAAGGCGCGGTTTTCATCTTCTGTCATGGATTCGCTAACACGCTACTCGTGGCCGGGCAACGTCCGTGAACTGCGCAACGCGATGGAGCGCGCGGCATTGCTATCGCCCGGCGACCTCATTCTCCCGGAACATTTGCCGTCAAAACTGCGCGCCGCGGTCGAAACTGCGGCGCCCGTGGTGGAAGGGGGCGATGCGCAACGGCTTGGGGAAATTGAACGTCAGGCCATTTTTCAGGCGCTGCGCAAACATGATTTTAATCGAACGGAGACCGCACGCGCGCTGGGTATCAGCCGCCGCGCCCTGATTTACAAACTCCAACGCTTTCGCGCTGAAGGCTACGAAGTCGATTCCGCCTGAGACGCTGAATCAGCGCTTGGGCTTGCGCACGGGCTTCGCTTCTTCGTCCGAATCTGGAGCCAGTTCCGGTTGCGGCTGCCGGGTGACGAATAGGTAGCCTAGCAACAGGATTGCAATCACCACCGCGCCGATACTCACATACAACATGCCGATTGCCGGCTGGAATCGAAACTCCACCGTATGAGCGCCTGGTTGTAGAAACACCCCCCGCATCAGGTAATTGCAGCGCAGGAGGGTCTCGGGTTTTCCATCCACGGTTACATGCCAGCTAGGATCGGTTTTGTCGTTTAACAGCAGCACGCTGGGCTGAGTCGCGTTTGCTTTGAGAACAATTAACTTGGGCGCGTACGAAACGAACTCAACGGTGCCGGGATTTTGATTCGTGCCGGTGACCGGCGTAGGCGGAGGCAGGGGATTCGCGACGAAAACAGATTTCTCCGGGTCGAACGATTTGCTCGCCATTTGCATTAGCGTCTGCTCGTCGTTGGTGCTTACCTGCCAGTTCGTGTAGAGCTTCGCACGCGGTAACGCGGCCGTGTAGTCGAAGATCGCATACTGCCCCTGCGGCGTGACATCGACCGTGATATCCTCCACGGTGGAAAGCTGCGTAACACCCGGTTTAAGTGCAAGGTCGAAGCGAACAAGGTATTTGAAACTCTTGTGTTCCGGATCGATCTGAGAATTCAGGACGTCCAGGAACCCGGCGGCACCCAGCAGGTAGCGAGTGTTGGTAAGCTGCCAGCGGCGGGCAATGCGAAAGACGGTATTGGTGCTGCCATCCCCTGCCATGGCGCTTTCAAAACCGATGTAGTCCACCGGCGCGCGCGGCATCATGACGATATCGAGTGTCTGGATGTTGTAGTAGGGGAAGAGTTGTTGCTTCCACTCGACATCATAGAGCTGGGTAAAAGCCGCATACTCCGGCGGCGCCCGAAACGGCAGCACCGCCACACGCTGTTCGTAAGGCTTCTTGCGTAGCAAATCGACGACGGGGTTGGAGGCGTATTTGTCCACCCAGTTCCAGCCGATGACCCACGGCCGGTTGGCGATACCGAGATCTGCCACGACCAATAATCCCAGAAGCAAAACGCCGAATTTCCAGCGTCGTCCGCCAAAATAGCCGCTCAGAAAAACCGACAGCAGCAGGGCGCCGAGCGCAAGGAACAAAACATACCACCCCACCTGTTTGATGGTGAAGGCCGCCATGGCTGCGGCCATGGCCGCACCGTCCTCGGGGCTGCGACCTTCGAGCGCCGACATTTCCTTTAGGTAAGCAATCAGGCGATGGGATGAAGAAGCATATATCAGCCAACCCAGCAAACTTACCCCGACGGCGATGCCGAGGCCGACGACCCACCTTCGGTCATAGGCGGCGCCCTTAGCCCACCACGTCCGCAGCTGGCCCGGAAGATTGCTTGCGGCTGCCAGGGGAGCTTCCACTGAGTATTTGCCCAAGCCATGAACGCCATAGGCAAAGAGAATCACCGTAATCCATTCCACGACGTGATAGAATTTGGAAGGATTCCGCATGGTTGAGGCGAAGGGCAATGCGTAGAAAAACTGGTAGAAGGGCGCGAATCGCCCAAACCCAATCAGAGCGCAGAGCACCGCCATGCCGACCCAGAACCAGATGAATTTGCGCTCGACGAGGGAGAACACGGATTTCTCTTTCCGAAAGCCCTGGAAAGCCCCCCACAAAGCGATCAACACCACGACCACGCCAATATAAATGCCACCACCGCCGTAGCGCAGCATCCCGCCGGGCGGTTGCAGAGCGACCGTTATGCCCCGACCTGACAGCGCGGGCGCAAGCTTGATAATTTCCTGCTCCACTTCGGCCAGCGATTTGCCCGCGGCAGTCACTTCGCCGATTCCCGGCAGGGGAACTTTACCCGCGTCATTGATCTGCTGGGTAAATGGGTTCGGACTTCCCGGAAATTTAAAGGCGAGGGTCTGCCCGGCGCGCAACGGTTCACCCGCAAAATACAGGTCCCAGACGGGATCACGGCCGCAGGCACCCCAATAATTACCGCCATTTGGGGTATCCATGCGAAAACCAAAAAGTCCCGGGACGATTAAACTCAGCGTCTCGGCTTTCGGCATGCTCCACATCGTCGCCTCGCGCCAGCGTTTGGCTTTGCTCTCCGCATCCTGCCCCATGCCTGCCACGCCTTGAATCTGCGTGCTCACCAAGGTGGACACCGCCGCCGCGGCGATGAAACCGGCGAAGCCGCCGACGACCGCCAGACGCGTCACCGCTCTTCCGACCTTCTCGCCAGCCGATCCTGTGGAAATCAGGCCCTGATAAACCACGTAAGCGGCCACGACGAGACTGAAAATGGCGCCGATATCGAAGGCTTCCATGACACCCACACCAACGGCGAAGCCGGCTAGAACCACTCGCACCCACCGTTTGGGAGAGGATTCGTCTGCCAGCGCCGCCAGCGCCAGGAAATCGCAGCCAAAGCTCAAGGGTTGCCCAGCCACGCCCCAGCAAGCGGTGGAAAAGAAATCCGAGTTCAGTGCGGCCGCAATGCCGCCAACAATGCACGCCATCGGCGAAAACTTCCATTGCCGGAAACAAAGCCATGCGCTTAGGCCCAGAAATAATAAAGCAAACGGTGCATAAATCTTGGCGAAGAGGACAGGACCACAAACCGTCGCCAGGACGGCTGAAACGTCGGGAGTGGAACTTGGCAGCGCAAGACCAACCCAATTCTGAATCTGCCAGTTACCCGTAAATCCCTCGGGCAATTTGGAGCTGGCCGAACTGATCAACCCCAGCGGCCCGTCGTTGGAAAAAAGCACATGGTTCGGCTTGATTCCGTCCCAGAACAGATATCCCAAAACCACCAGCAGGCAAAAGAGGACGAGCCCAAACTGACGAGGAGCTGTCATGCCAATGCGGGAGCCCGTCTTCGGTTGATCCATATCCGGCAAAGTGTTCTTCATTTCCCCTTTAAGAAAAGCAAAATCTTCGCGGTTTGGGCAGTCGGTGCAGGGTGGATTCTGTTGCGGCTTGACCCTGTTGCGTGCGAATGGCTTGATAACGACGACATGAGCAAGATTTGTCTGGTGACAGGATCCTCCGGCTTGATCGGCTCGGAGGTCGCCACCTTTTTTCATGCTCAAGGCTACGCGGTGCATGGGGTGGACAACAATCAGCGGGAGGCTTTCTTCGGCAACCAGGGCAGCACTCGATGGAACCAGGAACGACTGGGCCAAGCTCTCCCACGCTTTACCCACCATGAACTGGACATTCGGAGCCGGCCGGACGTGTTAAAGCTGATAGCGTCGCTAAAACCGGCGGTCATCGTGCACACCGCCGCGCAGCCGTCGCACGATCTTGCGGCAAAAATCCCGTTTGACGATTTTGACGTTAACGCCGGAGGCACTCTGAACCTTTTGGAGGCGGCGCGTCAGGCCTGCCCCGAATCGCCGTTCATTCACATGTCCACCAACAAGGTTTATGGCGACCGCCCCAACACCATAGCGCTTAAGGAGGCGGACACGCGCTGGGACTACGACGATCCTCAATTTGTCCACGGCATCCCCGAATCCTTTTCCATCGATCAATCAAAACATTCGCTGTTTGGCGCGTCCAAGGTGGCGGCGGACGTCATGGTTCAGGAATACGGTCGCTACTTTGGGTTGCCGACCTGCTGTTTGCGGGGCGGTTGCCTCACGGGACCAAATCATACCGGAGTCGAGCTGCATGGTTTTTTGAGTTACCTCGTGAAATGCAACCTGGAAGGACGCCATTACAAGATATTTGGCTACAAAGGCAAGCAGGTGCGGGACAATATTCACTCCGCCGACGTGGCGAACTTCATGTTCGAATTTTCTCAGTCTCCGCGCGCAGGTGAAGTTTATAATCTTGGCGGTGGGAAAGATAATTCCTGTTCCATTTTGGAGGCGTTCAAGCTGGCCGAATCCTGCACGGGCCGCGCCCAAGTTCATAGTTACGTGGATCAAGCTCGGAGTGGCGATCACATCTGCTACTACAGCGACCTGCGCAAAATGAAATCTCACTATCCTCGCTGGGAATTGACTCGCACGCTCCCGAATATCTTTGAGGAAATCGTCGCTGCCTGGCATGAGCGAATGAAGCCGGCCTAGGATTTGATCCTACCATGCGAATTTTAATCACCGGCGTTTGCGGCTTCGTGGGTAGTGTGCTCGCTCGCGGCTTCCGGGATCAAATTCCGGATTGGGAGATTGTCGGCTTGGACAATTTCATCCGTCGCGGTAGCGAACGGAATCGAAGCGTCCTCGGCGAACTCGGGGTCAAGGTCATCCACGGAGACGTTCGTAATGTTGAGAGCTTGGAGGCGTTGCCGCGCTGCGACTGGATTATTGAGGCGGCGGCGAATCCCAGCGTCCTGGCCGGGGTAGATGGCAAGACCAGCAGTCGCGAGTTGATCGAACATAACCTCATCGGCACGATCAACACGCTCGAACTGGCGAAGCAATGGAATTGCGGCTTTGTTCTCCTCAGCACCAGCCGCGTTTATTCCATTCGTGGCCTGGCCAGCATTCCGATGGAGACGCGCGGCGACCGTTTCGCGCCGCGTGCGAATGCTAGTGGCATCCCAGGTTTTTCCGACGCTGGCATCGATGAATCATTTTCCACGGAACCGCCCGTCTCCTTATATGGCAGCAGCAAGCGCGCATCGGAATTGCTGGCGTGCGAGTATGCCGAGAGCTTCGATCTGCCAGTATCGATTCTCCGTTGCGGGGTGCTGGCGGGGGCGGGGCAGTTTGGCAAGATCGACCAGGGCATATTTTCCTACTGGATTCACGCTTATGCCGGGCGGCGACCGCTGAAGTACATCGGATTCGATGGCCTGGGCTCGCAGGTTCGCGATTGTCTGCACGCGCGCGATTTACTCCCGCTGGTCTTGAAGCAAATTCGATTACCGCGAGCCGATGTCCCACGCATTTTAAACGTTGGCGGCGGCGTTGCGCAAAGTGCCTCGTTGCGGCAATTGAGTGCGTGGTGCGCCGCGCGATTTGGACCTCATCCGATCGCGGCTGAGCCGATGAATCGTAAATTCGATGTCCCCTGGCTGGTGTTGGATTCAAGCCGCGTCGGCAAAATCTGGGATTGGCGGCCGCAGACGCCGCTGGAGACCATCTGGCGGGAAATTGCCGAGCACGCCGAAAAGAATCCCAACTGGCTGGATATTACTGCGGATGGCTGAGTTTCCGGCGGGTGCCTTGCCGACCTAACCCTTTTTTGGGTTGCCTTGCCCGAATGCTGGCTAGAAGTAAAAATTCTACTTGTTGCCGACCGCTAATTGAAGATGGCGCGGGAACCGATAATCTGCGTAGAATTGATTAGTCGCAGTTATTTCGGCCGCGGTTCCAAGAGTTGCGCGGTCGACCCCGTGGCATTGAGTTCACATTGAACCACACACGAAAGACCAAAAATTATGACATCTATCGCACAACTACTCGGCGACAAAGCCGACTCGCTCCTCAATTTTAAAAATCCCAAGATCGCGAAGGAACGCCTGCACGTTCCCGGTCCGGACATGGTGGATCGCCTGTTCTCGGTTTCCGACCGCAACAACCGCGTCCTCGGCAATCTGGAACGCCTCGTCCGCCACGGCCGCTTGGGTGGCACCGGCTACCTGTCCATCCTGCCGGTGGACCAGGGCATCGAACATTCAGCCGGCGCCAGCTTTGCGAAGAACCCCGATTATTTTGACTCGGAAAACATCGTGAAACTCGCCATCGAAGGCGGCTGTAACGCGGTAGCGTCCACTTATGGCGTGCTCGGTTCGATCGCGCGCAAATATGCGCACAAGATTCCGTTCCTAGTGAAGATCAACCACAACGAGCTGCTTACCTATCCGAACAAGTTCGATCAGATCATGTTCGGCACCGTAAAACAAGCGGCCGACATGGGCGCAGCGGCAGTCGGTGCCACGATCTATTTTGGCTCCGAGGAAAGCGGCCGGCAAATCGTCGAGGTTGCACAAGCCTTCGCGCTTGCTCACGAGCATGGTTTGGCCACCGTTCTCTGGTGCTATCTGCGTAACAACGCTTTCAAGAAGGACAAGGATTATCACGTGTCCGCCGATCTGACGGGTCAGGCAAACCACCTGGGCGTCACCATCCAGGCGGACATCATCAAGCAGAAGCTGCCCGAGAATAACGGCGGCTTCAAAGCGCTCAATACCGGCAGTTCCAGCTACGGCAAGCTCGATGAACGCATCTACACCGAACTGACCAGCGATCATCCGATCGATCTTTGCCGCTATCAGGTCGCCAATTGTTACATGGGTCGTTCCGGGTTGATCAACAGTGGTGGCGAGTCCAAGGGCGCCGCCGACCTCGCCAACGCCGTCACGACCGCTGTGATCAACAAACGCGCGGGCGGCATGGGCCTCATCTCTGGCCGCAAGGCCTTCCAACGTCCGATGAAAGAGGGCATCGAATTGCTCCACGCCATCCAGGATGTTTACTTGAGCAAGGAAGTCACCGTGGCGTAAGCCTCACAGTCCGTTTTACCGCTCAAAAGCAAAGTCCGAATGGTGAAAACCATTCGGATTTTCTCTTTTCCAACCTGCAAGAATAAAGTGTCGCGACCGCAGCCGAAAACCGCCGCTCAATAATCCATCAAGTCGCTCATGTCACCGACCGGGCGGCTGAACGTCGCCTTCGCGGGAATGACCACCAGCGTGTGGGCGGTGCTGGGAATGCTGTGCGAAATGGCCGCCACCGGCAGGGCGACAACGAAGGCCGCGGAGCCAAGGATGGTGGCGACGAAGCAGCCGGGGCGCACGAGGAATATGTCCGCGATCACCTCCAGGGAACCGTAGCTTTCCGAGGCAACACTGGGGGTGACACTGCCCAGGCTGATCGCCAGGACGCATGCCAGAGTCATCAATTTCTTTTTCATCGATTGGACCTTTTTATGTGGCTTTGGACAGCTCGCGAGCCACCGTCACCACTATTGGTTGGCCCAATCTACGCCGCTGCCAGTCATTTGCCAACTGCGTTCGCGGCCTAACTAGCGCCCCCTGCCTTAGGCCTTGTAATGATGAAACATGCTCGCCAGCAGAATCACCTCGGGATGCGCTGCTGCCAGCTTCGGCAGAATCACGCTGATGCGGGAACGATACGCCACGAGCTTTTCGCGCAACGGATGCAAGCTCTCGATCTTGTCCCAATGCACTTCATTCAAATCCAGCACGAGCTTGCCGCGCGTGCGGGCGAGCGATTCACGGATGCGCTGTCCCAAACCTTCCGCGCCGGCGGGTGAAATCGTCCCTTCCAGCTTCATCATCACCTGCTCGTAAGCCGGTTGCATTTTCACCTGCACCGAAAAATCCGCCTTGGCCGCCACCGGTTGCGCCTCGTCATGAATTGCGAAATTGCCCCAGCGTGGAACCTTGTTCAGCGCGCCGTATCCGACCAGCTGCTGGCGGTGCTCGTCCCACAAACGAAACTTCAACGACTTCAAACTCGAGAGCAGCGTGATCGGCTCGATCGCCTGGAATAACGGCTCCGCTTCGTGGCACTTGGGCAAATTGTAGTTCGGGATGCGCGGGCTCAAATGATGAATGTGATGAAACCCGATGTTGCCCGAGAAAAACTGCAGTACCCGCGGCAGCTTGTAAAACGAACTGCCCTTGAGCGCCGCCGTCACGTAATCCCAGTTGTCATTCCGTTCCCAATAAACGCCCTCAAACTGGTGCTGCACATAGAACAGCCACACGCCGGCTGAACTCGCCACCACCACCACCGCGATTTGCAGCAGCAAATACGTCTTCCACCCGAAGATCAGCGCCATGGGCACCGCGATCAACAACAGGCAAAGATTAGCCCAATAAACCGAATTGCGCTCACGCTTCGGCGCGCCCTTGGTGGGAAAGCGCTCGCGTAGCATAAACAAAAACACCGGCGCGATCACGAACAGGATCAACGGATTGCGAACCAGCCGATAAGCAAAGCGTTTCCAGCGGGTGGACTCGATGTATTCCTGCACCGTCAACGTCCACACGTCTCCCGTCCCGCGCCGGTCGAGATCGCCGGAACTGGAATGATGAATCGAATGTTCCCAACGCCAGTGGAAGTAGGGCGTCCAGCACAGCACGCCCGCGATAAACCCGAGAAAATCATTGGCCTTGCGCGACTTGAAAAACGATCCATGCCCGCAATCGTGAAAAATGATGAACGTCCGCACCATGAACCCGCCCGTGAGGATAATCAACGGAATCGTCAGCCAGATCGAATACGACACCGTGTAATACATCGCCGCCCAAAGCAGAATCATCGGGATGATCGTGTTGGCGACCTGCCACAGGCTGCGCGCCACCGTGGGCTTTTGATACTTCGCCACGACCGCTTTCCAGGCGGCATTGTCCGATTGCCCGACACTTTCCGATTGACCCAGATCTGTATTCATAATGCTCGCAAGAAACCGAACGTGACCCATGCACGGCCAAAACGCTGATGGCGATCACCACCCTAATCCGCTATTGCCGCTCGCGCAACTTCAAAGCCCCAATCTCATTTCGCCAAACTTGCCCTTTTTTAACCACCCATTGCGAGCAATCCCAATCCACAGTTTCCCGTGCCCCGCTTCCATCAATCCATGCACTCGATTTGGGTTCGCTTTTCAATCGCCAACCAGCGGAGACATTCATAACTAACTACGCCTGTGGCATTTGTAAGTTTCCGGGTTCGGGTTCATTTGGTAAAATTTACGGTTGCGAGCCAGTCCGCCCGGCTACCAAAGAAAATCGAGAGGCGAAACCGTGTCCGCTATGGCGACCCCGACGCTCACTACTGCGCGAGCACACATACGGCCGCACGCATCATGACGCCGTTCGATTCCCATGTTTCATCGCATCACTTTTCGCACCGAGGGACGCGCGGCGCACCAAACCAAACAAAGGGTATTGAAAGGTATTAAAGCTTCCTCAAGCAGCCTTTGGGACACTTCGAACCATCATGGTCTCGCTCAGGTTTTCTTGTAATATTTGCCCACGCCGGTGCCAATCGGTTCGCGCCTCGGCACCCTGGGTGAGACACGGGCACGCCCAGCAGGATTATCCCTCGGTTCCCGCAGCCAGGCCGGACCCCGGTCGCGTTATCAGCAACTGTTTTTCGCTGGGTCGAAAGTTCCCTTGTTTTACCTCGATTCGTGTGGCTAAGGTATTAGTCCCATGGGGATAACTGTCTCCCTGGAGTTTTACGTGAAATCATTTGAGCAGGGCGCGCCGGTTTGGCGGGCCAAGGAATCATGAAAATCCCAACCGCTTTTTTTGCCCTTATCCTGGCGGCCAGCGCGCAGGCCTCCAGTTGGACTTGGGGTATCACCACGGGTGATATGCCCGACATTCCGGGTGATAATCCGTTGATCCATACGCTGGCAGCCGTGCCGCCACCCATCATCAACAATCCCGGCGATAGCATTCCGCCGGGCTCGGCGGTGGACTCGTTGACGCCGCTATTCACCTGGACTCAGATCACCGGCGCGACGGGTTATCGCCTCTACATTTTCGATCAATCGACGGGCAATCTGGTTTTTCCCGTGGGGGTGCCGCCGTTGCTCACGGGTTCCTCGTATCGCCTGCCGGCCGGATTTCTCCAGTACGGAAAGGCGTATCAATGGGCTATGTCGAGCTTCGACGGGTCGAGCGATTCCGGGCTCTCCATCTTCCGCTATTTCCAGGCGCCGCCATTTCCGCCACCGGCGCCGGTGGCCAAGGCCGCCACGGCGATCGGCATCAGCAGATTCGACGCAAACTGGAATCTCTCGGTCGGCGCAACCGGCTATCGCATCGATGTCTCCACGAGCAGTAATTTCAGCTCCTTCATCAATGGTGGTGAGGATGTGGATGTGGGCAACACGACCGGTGCGACCGTCAGCGGATTGAATTCCGGCACGACTTACTACTATCGCGTGCGCGCCTACAACGGCGGCAGCACGAGCGGAAATTCGGCCACGATCTCGGCGACGACACTGCCCAATTCGCTGCCCGCGCCCACCGCCACGGCGGCAACCTTCGTCACGGTCGGCAGCTTTTTCGCCAACTGGATTCCCGCCAGCGGCGCGACGGGCTACCGCCTTGACATTTCGAGAAGCAGCACCTTCGCGACGTTCATCCCGGGCTGGCAGGATGCGGATGTGGGGAATATCAATACCGCCTTCATCGATGGCCTGACTGTGAACACCACCTATTACTACCGCTTGCGATCTTACAACAACGTCGGCACCAGTTCGAACTCGTTGACCATCGCGGTGACGACCGGCTCGGCCACGGTAGCCGTGCCTCCGGTGAAACCCGCCACGGGGGTGACGGTCACCGGCTTCACCGCCAATTGGGGCACGGCGGCCGGCGCGACGGGCTATCGCCTTGATGTGTCCCTCAGCAGCAGTTTCAACAGCTATCTGCCCGGCTTCCAAAATCTTAATGTCGGGACCGCGACCAACAAAACGCTCACGGGATTGACGGCCAACACCACCTACTTCTATCGAGTGCGCGGGTATAACAGCACTACCAACAGCGGCAATTCCGGAACGATTCCGGTCACCACATTGTCCGGATCGCTCGGGGCGCCCACCGCCAGCACCGGCCTGGTTTTCTCCGCGACTCTTTTCATTGCAAACTGGAACGCGCTGAGCGGCGCGACGGGCTATCGCCTCGATGTTTCCACGAACAGCACGTTCAGCAACTTCCTTCCCGGCTTCGACAACGCCGATCAGAATAACAACGTGAGCGCCATCGTCAGCGGGTTAACCGGGGGCACCACCTATTACTACCGCGTGCGGGCTTATAACCTGACCGGCACTGGCCCCGTCTCCGGGACCGTCGCTGTCACCACCCTGCCCTATCCGCCGGCTGCGCCGGTCGCAATCGCGGCGGTCAATGTGACGGCCAGTGGATTCGCCGCCAAATGGAACGCCGCCGCCACCGCGACTTCCTACCGGCTCGACATCTCGACGAACAGCGTTTTCGACTCGTTCGTCAGCGGTTATCAGGACGCCAATGTGGGGAACTTCACTTCCAAGGTCGTCAGTGGCCTTACTCCCGGGACAACCTTTTATTATCGGGTCCGCGCGGCCAATGCCGGCGGCACGAGCGGCAATTCCGGAACGATCGCGGTCACAACCATCCCTCCCGCACCGGTTGCCGACCCGGCGACGAGCATCACCAACACCAGCTTCGTCGCCAACTGGGAGGCTGCGCCGGGCGCCACGGGCTATCGCCTGGATGTTTCGATCAGCACCAATTTCTCTTCGTATGTTTCCGGCTTTCAGAATCTGAACGTCACCAACGCCACTTCGCGGCTCGTCACCGGACTGACCGCCGTCAAGGCGTACTTCTACCGCGTGCGCGCCTACAACCCGAGCGGCACCAGCAGCAATTCCAGCATCATCACTCTGACCACCCTGCCCAATCCGCCCGCCGCGCCTGCCGCGCTGGCGGCCACCGGAGTAACGTCCAATAGTTTCACGGCGAATTGGAAAAGCGTCGCTGGCGCCACCGGTTATCGTCTCGATATCTCCACAACGAACAACTTCACCACCTTTGTCCCGGGCTATCAGAATCTCGACGTTCTCAACGTCACGAATCAGATGGTCGTCGGCCTCATTCCCGCCACGAATTACTTTTATCGGGTGCGCGCCTATAACGTCGTCGGTGCCGGCGTCAGTTCCGCCACGATAGCGGTCACCACCCTGCCGATCGCCCCAGGCGCACCCACGGCGTTGGCGGCCACGGGCATTTCGACGAATCGTTTCACCGCCAATTGGACCACGGTTCCCGGCGCCACCGGCTATCGCCTGGATATATCCACGAATGGTGCGTTCAGCAATTTCATCACGGGCTATCAGAATTTCGACGCCGGCAATGGCACGAACCGGAACGTCACCGGCCTGATTGCCGGGATTTCCTACTTCTATCGGGTGCGCGCCTACAACACCGGCGGCACGAGCGATAATTCCGCGACCATCACTGTGGCCACGCCGCCGAAGCCGCCCACTGTTCCTGTCGCGAGCGCCGCCACCAGCGTCACCAACAATAGCTTCACGGCCAATTGGGGCGTGGCCACCGGCGCGACCAGTTATCGGCTGGATGTTTCCACCAGCAGCACGTTCGCAAATTATCTTCCCGGCTATCAGGATTTGGACGTTGGCAATGTGAACTCCCGCAGTGTCACCGGTCTGAACGGCAGCACGACCTATTACTATCGTGTCCGTGGCTTCGGTCTGGGCGGCGCCGGCGGGAACTCGGCCAGAATCACGGTCGTCACGCTGCCCAATCCTCCCGCCGCGCCTGTCACCAAACCCGCCACCAGCGTGACCGCGACCAGCTTCACCGCGAACTGGAACAGCACGAGCGGCGCGACGAGTTACCGGCTGGACATCTCGACGAACAGCTTGTTCACCAGCTTTATCCCGGGTTATCAGAATTTGACCCTCGGCAACGTGGCTGCACGCGCGGTGAGCGGTTTGACCGCGGGAACCACATATTTTTATCGCGTGCGCGGAGTCAACACCGGGGGCACAAGTGATAATTCGGGAACCATCACCGCCGTCACCATACCACCGGCGCCGATCGCGCTTGCCGCCAGCGGCATCACCAGCACCGGATTCACCGCGAACTGGAATAGCACGAGCGGGGCCTCCGGTTACCGCCTCGACGTCGCGACGAACAGCACGTTCACCGCGTACGTCAGCGGCTGGCAAAATCTTGATGTGAGTAATGTCTTGTCCTCCAACGTGGGCGGCCTCATCACCAACAAGTTTTATTATTATCGCGTGCGCGCCTACAACGCGAACGGGACGAGCGGCAATTCCGCCACGAACAGCGCCAAGACCCTGCCGGCCGCCCCGCCCACGCCACCGAGCCTTGCTACGTCCTATCAAGGAGGCAATCTGGTCATTTCCTGGCCCACCAACGATCCGGCCTATAAACTTTTCTACGCCACGAACGTTTCCGCCACCACGTGGATTTCCAACACGGCCGTCCCGTCCATCGTGGGCGGCCAATACACAGTTACGAATGGCACGACCGGCGGTGCGCAGTTCTATCAATTAAAAAAATAGTGTCGGCTTTGGCGGGACAGTTTGAGGTCTCCGGGTGGTTGCGCGATCCCGCCGATCGCGTGACCCGTCAATGAGTTCGAACAAGGAGCATTTCCGCGTTTGGCGTTGACAACGCCGCGCTGCCTTGCGCTAATAAAAATGCTGAAGGTCGTAAATCACTATGGAATTTCGATTTCTCTGTTCCGCCTGTGGCGAAAAGTTGAAGGCGGCCAGCGAGGACGTGGGACGGCCGGTTGACTGCCCGCACTGCGGCAGCGAAATCGAGATTCCTCCACCACCCGCCGTCGGCGCCCCGCCACCCGCGGTCTCGCCGGCAGAACCGCCGCGCGACCCCGCCTTTTCCAATCCCAATCCGGAAGGCAGTCTCACCTGCCCCGTCTGCTGGTTGCGCTTTGATGCCGGGGACATGATGCACATCGCGGTCCACGATTCGCTGCGCGGCGACCCGCTGCTCGGCGAGGATGCGCAGCAGCGATTTCTCGCCACACGATTCAACAATGCCGGACAGGGGTTGGATGCGATGGGACTGCCCACTTCCGAAACTGCCTGCCCCAATTGTCGCCGAAAACTGCCACCCGGATTTCTCAGCATGCCGCACCACATCATTTCCCTGGTGGGCGATCAAAGCGCCGGAAAATCCTATTTTTTAAGCGTCCTCACCAAGGTCCTTCCCGCCACGCTCTTTCGCGACTTCGGCGTGGTCTTTCAGGACAGCGATCCCGCCGGCAACGCGCCGGTGAACGACATGCGCAAGGCCATCTTCGGCGCGCAATCCCCGACCCAGGCAAAGCTGGCGAAGACCGTTTTTGAAGGCGCCATGTATGAACGCCTCCCGCGCCAGGGCAGAATGGTCGCCCTGCCCCGTCCGTTCGTTTACACGGTGACGCCCGAAGACCGGAGCAGCGAAAAGTGCGCGCTGATTTTTTACGACAATGCCGGCGAACATTTTCAACCGGGCGTCAATATCGTCGAACAACCCGGCGCGCAGCATGTGGCCAGCGCGGCGGGCATTATTTATTTGTTCGACCCGTTCAACAGTCCCGAGTTCCGCCGGGCCATTCGCGATACAAAGGATCCGCAGATCGAAAAGCCGATCGTGGATCAGCAGGACATCATTCTCGCGGAAATGCGCGCCCGCATTCAGATGATCCGGAATTTGCGTCCCGGCGAACCCATCAACACCCCGGTCGCATTTGTGATGGGCAAGTGTGATGTGTGGCTGCATTTGTTGAACGGCAAATCGCCGGGCAATCCCATCACCGAAGACGGGCTCGACCTCGCGTTGATTGCGGAAAACTCGGCTAACCTCCGCGCGCTGATGCATCATCTCTGTCCGGCCGTGGTCGCGAACGCCGAGGCTTTGAGTAACAATGTCATGTTCTTTGCCGTCAGTTCGTTTGGCCACACGCCGTTGAAAATCGGACCCGGCGAATACGTGCCGGACCCGGCGAGGCTGGCACCCATGCAAGTCGAAGTGCCGTTGCTCTGGCTGCTCACTCAACTTTCGCCCCGCTTGATCGCCATCAAGGACGCTTCGAGCGCCCGGCCGCCCGGCTAAAATCACGCCCACACCATGCCCCAGCAACTGATCTACACGAGCGCGCCTCGCGGATTGGTCGCCGGACGGTCGGGTCATTGCACGGTCGCCCGCAGTGCCGCGATGCGCGAGGCCCTCGTGTTGCTGCTGGAAAAGCTCAGCTACTACCAGCATCTCTCGCTCAGCGGTGGACGGGAACGTCCCATCCATTGCTGTCGCACGGTGGATCTGCGCGGCTCGCGCTATCACGTTCTTACGCGCATTCAGGATGCGGGGCTCGACTTCACCGGCCGCACCAATTTCCTGGCACATCATCTGGTGTTCGCGCCCGAGGAAATCCGTGCCTATCCTTCGCCGCCGGTAATATTGCAGCATTGGCCGGGCTGGGTGAGGACGTGGCCCGGTGAACCGCAATTGTTGGAAAGCGAAGAGTGGTCCAGCCTCACCGCCCTGGCCGCCATCCCCAACCTTCCCGCGCAAACCTGGCAACAGGTGACCGGCGACGCGGTGAATGGCTACGGCTTGTTGGAAGCTCGGACCGGGGCATCCTTTCGCGTGGATGATCAGCCCGCCGAAACGGTGCTGAAACTCTTCGCCGAAAGTTTGGAACTCCTGGAGGTCCGCGATGCCCGAAAGGATTTTCGTGCCTCGGCCTGGCAATACACGTTTACGACTTCCATTCAAGAGCAGGACAATCCGGCGGACTTTCGCTGGCGCTGCCTGCACGACGACAATCCCGCCGCGGGCCGGTTCGCCGCGCCTGATTGCCGGCCGCTTTCCGCAGTCCGCGCGATCAAATGGACCAGGGAGGAAATTGCTCTCGCCAGCACCGGACGGCAGGCACCGCGCTTTGTCGTGCAGCCGAAGGACTTTAAGTGCAAGGAAGGCGACCCCGTTCGCCTCAACGCCAGGGCGGAAGGCATCCCCGCGCCAAATTATCAATGGTTTTCCGTGGATCGTGCCAACCACGCCGAGGCGATGACCAACGGAAATGAAAGTGATTTGTTGCTGACCGCGCCTCCACCGGGCGTGTCGCGCTATCTCGTTCGCGTCAGTAACTCCCAAGGCGAAACTACCAGCGGTGTCGCCACAATTTCGGTTGAGCCCGTCCTCAAAGTGAACAAGGCGCGACCGGCGGAAGAGTTGCCTGATGCCATCAAAACCGTTCGGCCGGCCTACGTCAAATCCGGGGAGGAAATCGATTTGCAGCGCCGCAAACTCGAAGCGGAACGGGCGCAGGCGCAATTTCGCAGGCAATTGCGTTTAAAAAAAATCGCGGCTCTTATCGGCAGTTTGATTTTCGGCCTGGTGATTTTGGCAGCCGCGCTCCGTTTGCTGCGCGGCGATCACAAGCAGGAGAATTCTCCGGGCCAATCCACATCCACGAATGTGGCGGCGCAGGAGGTTAAAGTCGCCGAGACCAATGCCATCAACCCCGCCAATGCGCCCGCCATTGTTGTCAGCGTTTCAAGCAGCAAGGACGCGGAAACACCGTCAACGACGAGCATTTCCGTGGTTTTCCGCCAGCCGCCCGCCAACAAACTTCCAGAGGGTTGGTCAGAGATGACCATCGGAAAAGTCTCTTACGATACCGCGGAATACATCAGCGATCCGAGGCCCGCTAAATTCGTCCTCACCGCAAGCGGCGCGGGGTTTTCCCAAACTGGCGATCATTTCCTGTTCGTATGTCCCAAAAATTCCCCTAAAGAATTTCAGGCGAACGTTTCAAAAATCACGCCTGCGGCCACTCTCAGCCGATGCGGCATCATGGTTCGTGAGTCGGCAAGCATCAGTTCCGCGTTTTTGTTTATCGGCTCTTCGGGTAAAGATATGATTGCGTGTCGCCGGGACAGCGGGCAGAGGCTCTTCACCCAATTGCTGAAAGCTCCCACTAATATCAAGGAACAAGTCATGATGAAGGTCGAAGAGAAGAATGGCCAATATGCGGCAAGCTATTGGGATGGTGGCACGTGGCAGACAGTGAGAGATTATACCATCGCCAAAAACGGTCACATGTTGATTGGTATGGCGCTATGTTCCGGCAGCCCCTCATCCAATGTAACCGCCCATTTTGTGACGGGTTTGAAATGACGCATGGACAACCTGCAAGAAAATCACGCCAGCCTCTTTTCGCCAAAGCCATGACTCTCCTCGAAACCGAACGCCTCATTCGCCGCATGTGCGAATTGCTGCAATCAGGCGGCAATGCGGAGGTGGCGCCGAAACTTGCGAGCGATTATGCGGCGACCTGTCACGCCGCCAATCTCCGACTGCAACAATGCGAAGCGATGATCAAGGCGGGCGACCGTCCGCAGGCGATTCAACTCGCGGAAACCGCGCCCAACCTGCTCGACCTCATCACCCTGCTTGAATTTCGCGAGGCGGACGGCTGGCGCGCGTATTGCCAGGAGCATTCACTGCCGGCTCCGGAGCGCATCGATGCGCGCGCGGTCCGCACCTTGAA
>JBGALR010000059.1:0-26776 GCA_044223735.1 Limisphaerales bacterium
GGAATGAAGTTGCAGATCTGGCGCAAAATGTTAAACCGGCTCCGTGTTGGTTTGATGGTTTTCTTTTTCATCCCTGCCTTGTGGCAGGGCTAAACGGTCAAGCCAACACTTTTTCTCCATTTCCTGTGGGATGGCTGTGACAATATTTTGACAAGGCATACACAATGACGAATGGAGTAACCACATCTACGTCCGCCGGTATCCTTTCTCCATATGGAGAATTCCTCCCCACCATGCCAGGCCCAACCGCCTTGGTAACCATGCCTGATATTGATACCGGACAACAGGGCACGGGCATTGTGAATGTCATCAAGCTGCAATTGGATGTTAACCACGCTGGAGTGATGGATCTGAGCTATAGCGGGCCGGACAATACGTCACCGAATAGGCCGTTCAATTTCTGGGCGAATAATGACTATGATAGGTTTACCCTCGACTCGGACGGGGTGAATTTTTATGACGACGGGGTGCAGATTGCGGACTGTCCGTTTACCCCGAATCGCCCGACTCCTGATTGCAATTTCTTGGACGGCGCAGGGCACCGTGTAATCCCCTGTACTCGTGATTTGCAGGACTTTACCCGGCTGTGGGTAGCGGGCATTGACACCAACCTGATTGCCAAACTGCCGTCCGGCAGTACTGTCACGCTCAGTTGGGGAGACGTGGGCAGTCCCAACTCTGGCAATCCCACGATTGACCTGTTCAAAGCTGCCGACCCGGACGGCGGCATCGGGTATCTGACAAACAGCACGATTGCCGACGAGCAATCTGATTCTCTGTTCTCTCCTTACATTGGACGGCTTGGTCCCGGCCAGAGCATCCAGCTAAACGCCAGCACGTTTGCCAATCATTGGGCAGGCAGCCACTTCATTTGGTGCGGGGTGACCAACGGCAGCGGCACATTGACCCTGACCATTGCAGACGGCAGCGGCAACACGCTGGCGCAGACGACGGCTTACATTCAGATCGTGGACATCAAACAGATGTATGAGCGGTGGACGATTGGCGACGCTCCCAGCCGAGCACCACTGACGAATGCTCTTGCGGCGGTGGAGGACTTGCCGCCGTTTACGTCAGCGTTCCAGTATCCCTACGACCCAGCCACCGACAGCAACACGCCTTACATTCTTTACGTGCATGGCTGGAACATGAAGCGATGGGAGAAAGATCGTTTTTCCGAGACAGCCTTAAAGCGTCTTTATTGGCAGGGCTACCACGGACGATTTGGCGTGTTCCGCTGGCCGACCGATAACGGCTTTACGGGCACTCTTTGGAGTGCGCTTACCGATGCACACAATTATGACGGCAGCGAATACACGGCATGGAAATCGGCAACGGGGTTGCTCAATAAATTGAACGACCTTAATGCGAAATATCCCGGCCATGTTTACATGCTGGCGCACAGTATGGGCAACGTTGTCGCTGGCGAGGCGCTACGATTGGCGGGAAGCAACCAGGTTGTGAATACTTACATAGCGAGCCAGGCGGCGATACCGGCTCACGCGTACGATTCGGCTTCCACCAACCTGATTGATTTCACACACAAACCTTCGAGTTATCCATTCAGCATGACTGGACACCCGGTGACGCCGAACGTTTACGGCAATCGGCTGGCCGGGAACAGCGCCGCTGCTGGTCGGCGTATCAATTATTACAGCTTCAGTGATTTTGCGCTCTCGCCCGATGCTTGGTGCTTCGATCAGGCGCTTAAACCGGACACGTTTATCGGCGGATATTACCACTACACCGGCAGCACCAACGATGCAGCGCCGTGGAATCATTTTGAGTTTGTGTTTACCAGCGGCGACCCGTCCTCCAGTCTCGACATTGTCAATAATCTGCAACAACGCTATGAGGCTCTCGCCTATGCCGCGCAGCCGTACTCAAAAGCTTTGGGTTCGACGCCAGGGATTACCACCTTGAGCGGGACGCTCAATCTCCAAACGGTATGGCCAACCGACACATCCGGGCACAATTATGGCGACCACTTCTGGCACAGCGCGGAATTTCGTGGGGACTGCTGGCATGAATGGAACTACTGGCATACGTTGCTGTTTTCCACGTCAACGGGCTTCAACATCGGCAACTAATGACCAATGAAAATCAGACGTTCAGTTTTTTGGTTCGTTGTTGTTTGCGCGGTGTTGATTGCGTTGATGCTATGGCTTGGAAGAAGGCCAGCCGGGACACCTTCGCCGACCGTGGCAGAAACTGATGTCGCACCGCAGCCCTCGGCGCATGTTACTAGAGAACCGAATCAGACCAAGAGCGTGTCCGTTCGCACAAACCCGCCTGTCGCGCGAACTGCCCCCGGCGCACCCGTTGCAGTCTCGCCTTTGAAAAGCAAAGGCGAGATGATGAAGGAAGGGCTTGCCGAATTTAATGACGAAGACGTTGTATTGTACGGAAAGGTGATAGATCAGTTTGGTTCACCCGTTGCAAACGCGACCGTTACCGGCAGCGTTCAGGTGAACAACGGCTCGCGAGTCGGTGCGGACAAAATCGCTCTCACGACTGACGCAAACGGCATGTTCACGGTCAGCGGCTACAAAGGAAAAGCCCTCGGCATCTACGTCACCAAAGCGGGTTATGTAATGGCGACCACAAACACGCGGTTCATTTACTCCCTGCTTTGGTCCGAAGCCGAGAGATACAATCCCGATCCGAACAATCCAGCCGTAATCAAAATGTGGAAACTGCAAGGAGCAGAACCACTGACCGGCATTGACCAACGCTACAAGTTCCACTTCACCGACGCGCCGATAAACGTTGACTTGCTCGCGGGAAAAATCGTTCCCACCGGCGGGGACATAAAGATTACGATGAGCCGAACGCCGGGGGAGGTTTCGGAACGCACGTTGCAAGATTGGAGCGTTCAGGTTGAGGCAGTGGATGGGGGCCTGATTGAAGCCACTGAGGATACGCGCTTCGTTTATGAGTTGCCGGACGGCGGTTATCAGCCCGCCTATACTTACACGATGTCAACCAACACCCACAGTTGGCAGGGCGCTTTGAATCAAATGTTTTATCTGCGAACCCGCAACGGGCAGATGTTCAGCAAGCTCAATTTTGGCGTCTCGATAAATCAGAAACCCGACGATTATGTGTGGGTGGAGCTTCACGGAGAACTCAATCCAAAAGGCTCGCGCAATTTTGAGGCAGACGCGAATGCAATGGCGATGAAACCTCAATGAAGCAGCTTATCCGCATCCTTGTTGCCCTGTTTGCGCTGGCCGGAGTCATCGCGTGGACAATTTTTACGGCCCAGATCTGGCAGTTTGGGAACTCGTTCAAGGGAATGGGTGACGGCGCGGGAACAGGTGACGGCGGCGGCGGCTCTGCGTTGCTCAGTGTCCTGCTCATCGTGGTAATCTGGCTTTTGCCAGTGAGTCCCTACCTGTGCATGGCGGCAGGTTCGTTGAATCTCATCGCGGGGAAGTCGCTACGTGTTGCGTACGTGTATTCGTTGGTCGTGCTGTCAATTATGACGCTGATAATGCTGGTGAGCTTTCAACGGCGATTGGAATTTACAGCCTTGGGGAACATCGTGGCCGGTGGACTGTGGGCATGGGGTTTTCACAGGAACACAGCCGACAAACCGGAGACACCTCCAGAAGCCAATCCGTAGTTTATGAATGCAGCAAAACTTTGCTTGCTTGCCGTGGCCGTGATGCTGGTAGTGTCTGGTTGTCTCACGTCAGAGGAACCGTTTTATCAGGAAGGCGACATCAAAACCGACGACCGGCTGATTGGAACGTATCAGTTAGAGAAAGAGCAAACGAGTTGGAGCATCCAGAAAGACCTCGACCACCCCGACCGTTACTTGGTGACGTTGGCCAGTGACATGAAGCCATGCGTCATGCGGTTCAGCGGCGTTTTGTTCCAAGTGGGGACGAACCGCTTTTTCGACATGCTGCCGATGCTCGAATCGTGCGATCATGTGGCCGGGAGCACTCCGGGGCCAATCGAAATCATGCAGGGCATCACGCTGCAACCGTTGCATCTGGTTGTGAGAATGGATGCGACCACGAATGGGTTGCGCTACGGCGTGGTTGACCAGCAGGCGTTGCTGGCGACGGCGGCAAAGTTCCCGGAGTATTTTCGGCCACCGAAACCGGAACAGTTGCCGCGAATGGTTGCCGACACGAAAAAGCAGCGTGAACTTTTGCTCCGCTTTGGCGGCGACACGAACATTTTCAAATCAGCCGAGGCGAAGCGACAGGCGCGTTAATCTTCCAGCCGTTCGCGTTGCGCGTTGAAATCCTCGCCGGTTTTCATCCCTTGGCAATGGGCGTGATGTTGATGGAGGCGACGAAGGGCATGTGACGGTCAACCTCGGCGTAGCGTTTGGCGAGGGCGCGAACAGCGGCCAGGTCGTTTTCTTGCAGCTTGTCGGCCAGCAGGCCGAGCCGCCAGCCGAGCACCACCACATCGGCGGTGGAGAACGCGAGCGCGAGTTTTTGCGGCGGTTCGTTCTTGTCTTCGCCAGCGTCCGGGTTTGGTTCGAGGGTGTAATCAATCAACTGGCTGGAGTGGAAACCACGGCGCTTGTGTTCGGACAGATGGAACTCGATGCAGGATAGCGTGGCTTTAAAGGGAATGGCCGCGTTCGCAAGTTCCGGGCGCTCCTTGCTGCTGCCCGCCATCGCGCTGCTGAAGACGTCCGCGATGACCACGCTCAGAAACGAGGAGCCGACGTAAGGCCGATCGTTAACATATTGTTCCAGCGAACGGCCTTCGCCTGCGGGACCGCGCCGATTGCGGACGAGACCCACGGGGTCCACCTCGAGCAACAACGCCGCCGTGCAACGTGTATCGGTGGCTTCGGGATAAAACACATGCGCCACGCCGAAGCTTTGGTCGAAGGACTGCACCCGCGCCGGATTCTTGCGCAGCAAATAACCCAGATCGGTCGCGGGCTGGTGAGTGGTGGTAATCGTCAGCAACATTTCAATTCAAAAGCGCACCGCAGATTTCGAAGGGATAAGTGAAAAAGGATTAAGCCGTGCCACCCGGCCGGGATAATAATGAGATTGATCCACCCATATGAGTCCAGTTCACCAGCTTGCGCCGGATTTGCAATTTTATTTCCCGGGGCGGACACCGGTTGATGGGTGCCACGGCATTCCGCTTTTGAATTTTCCAGAGCTCTCCAGGGTCGGTGACCATTGGACAGCGGATGTCCAACCCCTGAGGTTAGGATTCGGGCCGGATAGGTTTGTTCTTTGAAATATTGGTTAGTGGGGCCGGATATGAAAAACCGGCCTGAGGCAAAAGCGGGATTGGCCGAAGTGGCAGTCCCGCGTGGGCGACTGCGGTTACGGATACGGGGTCGAGGCTGGGAAGGTTTAAGACGATTCGCCGTCATTCGCATCTGATGGCATTTTTTCGCACCGGCGATCGAGTTGGGAGAAGTCGCAGTTTCAAATTGGAAATCACAGATTTGAAAGCCGGGATTTACGGCCTTGGGAAGTCGGGGAGCTAAGTCTTTATGAATCAACGTTCCTAAAGCCTAATCAAGGCTTCTGAAGGTTTGCCTTGGCGGTTGAAAGGGCTTTGGTGAGTGTATGGTTCGGTTGGAAGGTGGGGCTGGCTGCCTTGACTGCGGCGTAAGCCCCCCGTGCTCCGGGTTGTTCGCGGAGTGATACGCCTTGAGACGCTGTCTGGCGCACCGTTGCGTCTCACGGATTTTGTAAGCGAGGTGAAAACTCACGCAAAGGTAAATTTTACCAAACGAACCCAACTCGGAATTTATATAGCCAACTATATACTAGCGATTTATCTCGGCACGTACGTAGAAAGTACCCGACCTCCACGGGCGGGCGGCAGGGCAGGTGCGGGTCACCCGTGCGGAAGTGGTTTATGTGGCCGTGTCGGAAACGGGTAAGGCGGTGCCATTCAAGTATCGGCGCGGCCAGCTCAGCGCTCTATGACGGCCAGCCTTTGCGATAGGGCCGTTTGATCCACACATTCAATTCGGGATAGTTTGTCACCCTCATGTTGGGCCCGTCCCATTCCACTTTCTTGCCGAGGCCGGCGTGCTGGGCGAGATTTCCCAGACAGGAAAACTCCGTCAATTGCGCGCCGTAGTCAAAGCTCGCCGCAGTCTCCTTTTTGCCTTCGCGCACCGCGGTTAGGAAGTCGGTCATGACATCCTTGGGGCGCGGCAATGTGCGGGGCGGCTGCTTGATCTGGTCCATCTTTTCGAGCGGCAATACATGCATCCGGCCACCGTAGGTGCGCGTCGAAATGATGCCTTTGTCGCCGACGTAAACGCTGCCGCTGACGTCAAATTCCTCGTCGGGATATTGCTTTTTCAATTCCTCGACAATGGGCGGCCAATTTTGATCGGGTCCCTTGGCCGAGTGCGTCGAGCCGCTAGGCAGACCCTTGGCGTCCTTTTTCAGGCCTTCGTACCAATAAGCTTTCATGGCGGGCATGTTGTCACGGGCCGGAATGTCCCAGCGCAGACGGCAACCGGTCGGATACTGTTCGTTGGTGCCGCCGCGCACCTCTTCCAATTCCACCGAGGCGGGATGTTGGATCTTGAGCGCCCAATAGACGCCGTCGAGCACGTGACAGCTCAGGTTGCCGAGCGAGCCGTTGCCGAAGTCGTACCAGTCGTGCCATTCGTGCGGATGCAAATCGATGTGATAATCCCGGTATGGCGCGGGCCCAATCCAGGAATCCCAGTTCATTCCCTGCGGGATCGGCAGGGACGGCGGCCGCGGACCTTCGCCGCCGTTGGCGCGATCCGTCCAGCTATGGGTTTCCGTCACGTTGCCGATGACACCGGCCCAGATAAATTCGCACAGCCGGCGATAACCGTCGTCGCAGTGGCCTTGATTGCCCATCTGCGTGGCCACCTTCGACTTCCGGGCCATTTCGCGAAGCAGGCGCGCCTCGGCGATGTCATGGCAAAGCGGCTTTTCGCAATAGACCGCCTTGTCGCGGTCCAGTGCCAGAATGGTGGCCGGCGTATGATGATGATTGGGCGCGGCGATGATCACGGCGTCGATCTGCTTGCCGATCTTGTCGTACATCACGCGGTAGTCGGTGAAAGTCTGCAGCTTGCCCGGGTCGCAATCGTGGGCCGCCAGATACTTCTTGGCCGCCGCATGCTTGTTTTCATCGGGGTCCACCACCGCGACGATATTTTCCTTGTTGCGCGTGGTCAGATTCTCGAGGTGGTTGGTGCCGCGTCCACCGCAGCCGATGAGGACGACATTGAGTTTTTTGGCGGCCGCGGTGTCAGCCAATATATTTGGAGCGTAAATCAGGCGGCTGCCGGTGAGGGCGCCGGCGGCAAAGGCGGTGGTTTTTAGGAACGAGCGACGATTCAAACCAGATTTCATAGTCTATTTCGGGGTGGCCCGGAACGTTCGAGCCGGACGCGCTGGCCGCGTGTTGCGTGCAATGTGACACATTTTCGGAGAAGCTCAAGACGCGTTTATCCGCGCAAAGGTAACCGACGCCCGGCAATTCCATGCGGCCTTTGGACGGGCTCCGGCCCTCCTTTATTCGACTGGGATCCGGATCAGGGCCTTCATCGCCATGCCGGGCGTTGCTTTTCATTCCCGCGGCACTGTGCTACTGTTCAACGTCGGCGCTAGGAAACATCCGTGGTGGAAAACAAATGTTCGCGACGGCAGGGTGTGAGAAATCACGATTGGCTTATGGCAGAACCACGTCCCAACGGCAGCGCGAATGGCGGGTCCGAAACGAACGGGCTGGAGGCCCGCTCCACAGTTCTGGTGGTGGAAGACAATGCGGACACCAACCGCTTTATCTGCAAAATTCTCGGCAGCCGTTACAATGTGGTTTCGGCCTTTGACGGGAAGCAGGGGCTCGAAAAAGCCGTCGCGGTGAATCCGATGCTGATCATTGCGGATGTGGTGATGCCGGGAATGAGCGGGGAGGCGATGGTTGCGGCCATGCGCCAACGTCCCGAGTTAACGGGGGTGCCCATTTTGTTGCTATCGGGATTGGTGGATGAGGAGCTAAAGGTGAAAATGCTGGAGGAAGGCGCGCAGGATTTTGTTGCGAAGCCTTTTTCCGCGAAGGATCTCCTGGTGCGGGCGAACAACCTGATCACGTTGAAGAAATTCCAGGACCGCTACCGCACCCTGTTTGAGTCGATGGACGAAGGATTTTGCACCATCGAGGTGCTCTTCGATGAACACCAAAAGCCCATCGACTATCGCTTTCTGGAACTGAACACGGCGTTCGAGCGGCAGACCGGCCTCATGGATGCGCCGGGCAAGCGCATGCGGGAACTCGCCCCGACGCACGAACAACACTGGTTTGATATTTATGGGCGGATCGCGCTGACGGGCGAGGCGCGGCGCTTTGAAAATCACGCGGAGGCGTTGGATCGGTGGTTTGAGGTCTACGCCTTTCGCGTCGGCCCGCCGGAGAATCATCAGGTGGCGATCTTCTTCAAGGACGTCACCGTGCGCAAAACTTTCGAAATCAACCTGGCGGAAGCGCAGCGGCAACTCGCGACCGCCAATGAGGAACTCGCAAAAACCAACGAGGATTTGGAAGACCGGGTGCAAAAGCGCACCGCCTCGCTGCGAGAGGCCAACGCGCAACTGGAGGAATTTTCCTATACGATTTCCCACGACATGCGGGCGCCGCTGCGGGCCATGCTGGCTTACAGCAACGTGCTGCTGGAGGATTGCGGCGATTTGATGGCGTCCAAGCCCGACGCGCTGGGCTATGTGGAGCGAATCGCGGAAAACGCCCGCCGCCTCGATAAGATGGTGCTCGATGTCCTGGCGTTTACCAAGGTCGCCCGCGACGAGGTGCGCCTTGAACGGGTTCACACCGACAAGCTGGTTCGCGGATTGTTGGTGAACGATCCGGCGTTGCAGGCACCCAGGGCCGACGTAAAAATTGAGCCGCTGGCGGATGTCATGGGCCACGAGGCGCCGCTGACACAGGCGCTGGCGAATTTGTTAACCAACTCGGTGAAGTTTGCCGTGCCCGGAACCACCCCCAAGGTGCGAGTCTGGAGTGAAAAGCGTGGCGGAGATGTACGGTTGTGGGTGGAAGATAACGGGATAGGCGTGGATCCGAAATATCAGCACCGGTTGTTCCAGATGTTCGAGCGGATTCATCCCGACCAAAATTACGAGGGCACGGGCGTGGGGCTCGCGATCGTGCGCAAAGCGGCGGAGCGCATGAAAGGCAGTGTGGGCGTGGAATCGGACGGCAAAAATGGCAGCCGATTTTGGCTCCAATTGCGGGGGGCGGAGGAGGCGGTATGAAGGCGAATAAACCGATTCTGCTCGTGGAGGACAATCCGGATGACGCCTTTATTTTCACGCGGATTTTGAAAGCGGCCGGCATCACGGCCCAGGTGAAGGTGGTGGTTAACGGACAGCAGGCGATGGATTATTTGACATCCGCCAGCAATACCGACGAGCAGGAAAAGCATCCGCTGCCGATGCTGGTATTTCTCGATCTCAAGCTGCCGTATGTGGATGGCTTCGAGGTGTTGAGCTGGATGCGAAAACAGCCGTCGCTGCGAACCATGCCCGTGGCGGTGCTCTCCGGTTCGGCGGAATCACGGGACCAATTGAAAGCCACGACGCTTGGTGCGCAGTTTTACCTGGTGAAACCGCCCGAGGCGGAAATCCTGAGCCGGGTGTTGAAATCAGCCGTCGACGGCGGCCCGGTCTGAGGCGGACTAAAGGCCCAGTTTGGCGAGTTCCGCTTCGAGCGCCGCGCGGAATTGATCCACGTCCGCAGCCGGCGGACGATAGCCTGCCTTTTGCGGTACTAACCCGAGGCAGCCCGTTTGATCGAGATGCCAGTCGGCCTGGTTGCCATCGCTGAAGGAAACTTTTCCACTGACGAATGAGCCGGGCCGCGTCAGTTTGTCCACGGTCACCGTCACCTTTCCGCCCGCAGGCGCATCGATCGGAATTGCATCCGGCGGAATGGGGCCGTCGGTGACCTCCTGCGGCGCGGCGGCCTTGGCGGGAGTCGGGGGGGCGGGCGGCTCCGGATCTTTCGGCGTGAGCTTAAGATCGTCCACGAGAAAGCGGACGTCCATGTAGGTGAGGGTCAGGCCGAACTCGGAGGCGAGCCGGCTTTGGATGTCAGAAAGCTTGAGGCCTTCGCTGATCCACTCCACTACTTTTTTACGTTGTGCGTCGTCCAGATTCATAAGAAAAGCTTTCCGTTACACTCAACTCAAAGGGCTTCTTTCAGCAGCACAATAAACTGTTTTATCGCCGGTGACAGCACCTTGTTTTTCTTATGGATGATTCCCAATTGCCGGGAGAAGACGCCGCCTTCCAGTTGCACCACGGCGAGCGTCTGGCTCGAAAGCTCCATGCCGACCGTCGCCTCGGGCACAATCGCGATGCCGGAATCGATTTCCACCGCGCGCTTGAGTGTCTCAATATTGTCCAGTTGCATGACCTGATCGACGGTGATGCGGTGGTCCTTGAAGATTTTGTCGAGTGCCTTGCGGGTGGGGAGATCCCGCTCGAAATTGATGAACTTCTGGCCGTTTAGTGCTTCGATCTTGATCGACTTGCGTTTGGCGAACGGATGTTGCGGCGGACAGATGAGCACCAGCTTGTCCTTGCCCAGCAAAATGGTTTCCAGCCTGGGATCACGCGGCGGATAGGCCACCAGGCCGAGATCCACGACGTTGCTTAGAACGTTTTCGAACACCTGGTCCGAGCGCCGGTATTCGACGTGAACATTCACGGTGGGATGCCGCTTGAGAAATTTCTTTACGAACGGCGGCAGGACGTGGAGGCCGATGCTGTAAACGCTCGCCAGCCGGATGGTGCCGGAAACGACATCCTCGATCTCCTGCAATTTGCTCTGCAACGCGTCGTGGATTTGCAGGATCTTTTTGCTGTATTCGTAGAAGACATCGCCTTCGGGCGTGAGGCGGAAATTCTTTTTGCTGCGCTCGATAAGCAGGGATTTAAAGCGCTTTTCCAGCGCGCTGATCGTCTGGCTGACGGCGGACTGGGTGACGCCGTTGATCTGCGCCGCCTTCGTGAAACTCTTCGTTTCCGTGAGGTCGCAGAACATTTTCAGACTTTCGACTTGCATTACCTAATTGAATGCCAAAACCCATGTGAGGTCAACAGCAGTTATTCCGCTGATGACCTGTTCTCATGTTAAAAAAGCAAATGCAGACGTCGCGCGCCGGCTGGATTCAAGTCAATCTGATTGTGCGGTTGCGTGCTTGGCATGGGCAAGCCTGCGGGTTAGGGTGCGGCCGTACTGGCAGCTCTTATGAAACCCAGTATGAATCGTCGAAAATTTCTCGGCGCCACCGCCGTCGCCGGCGCGGGAGCCTCCCTCACGCTCGCCTGGATGGCGCGGGGTCAGACCAATACGACCGCAACTCCGGGAGCCCGAGACAAACCCGCATTGCTCGGCGGCCGACCGGTGCGCACCAAAGCCGGACCGAACTGGCCGGTTTTTGATCAACGCGAGGACCAGGCGATTTTGGAAACCGTGCACAGCGGCAAATGGTTTCGCGGCAGCGGCAGCAACGTGCAGAATTTCGAGCAGGCCTTTGCGAAAGCGACGGGCGCAAAATACTGCGTGGCGACCAACAGCGGGACCAGCGCGTTGTTCGCCTCGCTGGGCGCACTCGGCGTTTCGGCTGGCGACGAGGTCATTGTCGCTCCTTACACCTTCATTGCCACGGTGAATGTAATCCTCCTGCATCACGCGCTGCCGGTCTTTGTGGATACGGACCCGGCCACTTTCCAAATCGATCCCGGCAGGATTGAAGCCGCAGTTACCGACCGCACCACGGCGGTGATCCCGGTTCACCTCGGCGGTTCCGCCGCCAACCTGGATGCGATTCGGGCGGTCACTAAAAAGTACAACCTGCCGGTGGTGGAGGACGCCTGCCAGTCGCATCTGGCGCAGTGGCGCGGGCGGGCAGTGGGCACGTGGGGCGACACGGGATGTTTTAGTTTTCAGGCCAGCAAGAATTTGAATTGCGGCGATGGCGGCGCGGTTCTGACCAACAGCGACGAGTGGGCCGACAAGGTTTATTCCTTTCACAACAATTGCCGGGCGCGCCAGACGTCGAGCAATGACTTCTCGTATCGCAGCAGCCGTGGAGGAAACCTGCGCCTGACCGAATTTCAAGCTGCCATCCTGCAGGCGCAGATGACGCGGCTGGAAGAGCAGATGAAAACGCGCGAGCAAAACGCCGAATACTTGCGCGGCCTGGTCAGGGAAATTCCCGGCATCGTGCCCGCAGCGATGTATGAAGGCTGCACGCGCAATGCCTATCACCTCTGGATGTATCGTTATGACAAGGCGCAATTCGCCGGCCTGCCGCGCGCGAAATTCCTCCAAGCGTTGAATGCTGAGGGCATCGCGTGCAATCCCGCCTACGGCCGGTTGAATCAGGAGGCGTTTATCGCGGAGACCCTGCGCTCGCGCTCCTATCAACGGTTGTTTCCCGCGCAAACGCTCGCGCAGTGGGCGGAGCGCACCGCGTGCCCCGCGAACGATAAGCTGTCGGAAGAGGCCGCCTGGTTTCCGCAGACGGTGCTGCTCGGGCCGCGTTCGGACATGGACCAGATTGCCGAGGGAATCCGAAAAATTCAAAAGCACGCGGGCGAATTGGCAAAGGTTTGACCCGGTAGATGCGTTCGTTGATTCACAAACGCGGAGGACACATGTTCATGCGTATTTGACGCGTGGCATCGATTGCTACATTGGCAAGGTTCCGCAAACTTAAATTGAATTTGACTGCCCCCCTTCAACCGTCAAACTCGAAAACATCCAGTTGAAGGCTTAACCAGACAGTTAGTCAGACAGACAAACACATCCAACACCGCGTATGAAATCAAACATGACCCGTCGGTCCTTTCTCGAAACGGCTTCGCTGGCGGGCGCTGGACTGTCGCTGGCCCTGCCAAAACTCGCATCGGCTTCCGGGGGTGGCGCTGGTGCGGCGGATGCCATACCCGCCCAATTGGGCGGCACGCCGGCGTGTTCCGGCGGCTGGCCCGGTTGGCCGGTTTTCGGCGCGCCAGAAAAGGATGTCCTCCTCAAGACCCTCGATAGCGGACGCTGGTATCGCGGGTCCGGCAATGAGGTTTCTGAATTTGAAGACGCCTACGAAAAGCTGATGGGTGCAAAGCATTGCCTCGCCACCGCGAGTGGCACGGCGGCGCTTACCACGGCGCTGGGGGCGCTTGATGTCGGGCCCGGCGACGAAGTGATCATTCCGCCCTACACGTTTGTGGCGACCTACAATGTCGTGGTGCTCAACTACGCGTTGCCGGTCTTCGTGGATTCCGACTTGGAGACATTCCAGATCGACGCCGGCAAAATCGACGGTGCGATCACGAAGGAAACCAAGGCGATCATGCCGGTGCATATCGGTGGTTATCCGGCGAACCTGGACAAGATTTTGGAGGTGGGCAAAAGACATAAAATTCCCGTCATCGAAGACGCCTGCCAGGCGCACCTCGCCGAATGGCGCGATCGCAAGGTCGGCACGTGGGGCCTCGCCGGTTGTTTCAGCTTCCAGGCCAGCAAGAATCTGAACTCCGGTGAAGGCGGCGCGGTTTTGACGAATGACGATCAATTTTCAGAGGTCTGTTACAACTTCCACAATCAAGGCCGCGCGCGAAAGGTCGCGGGTTATAATTTCACTTATTCCGGCACGCGAGGTTCCAACCTGCGCCTCTGCGAGTTTCAAGGCGGTTTGTTACAGGCACAAATGACGCGGCTCATCGAGCAATCGGATCGCCGCAGGGCAAACGCGCTGCACCTCGACAAGATGCTTGGCGAAATTCGCGGCATCCGCCCCGCGAAGATGTACGACGGTGCGACCCGTAGTGCCTACCATTTGTATATGTTCCGCTACGACCCGGCGGAATTTGCGGGTTTGTCGCGCGCCAAATTCCTGGAAGCACTCGGCAAGGAGGGCATACCTGCGTCGAGCGGCTATGGCGTGATGAACCAGGACGAATACGTTTCCGGCCTTGCGAAGAACACACACTTCCTGAAAATCTACGGCGAGAAAAAGCTGAAGGAATGGCTGGAGCGAAATAGGGATTGTCCGCAAAATGAGAAACTTTGCGCCCAAGCTGTTTGGTTCACGCAAAACATGCTGCTGGCCGAGCCGACCAAGATGGATCAAATCGCCGAGGCCATTCGCAAGATACAAAAGCATGCGGCGCAACTCGCCAAGGCCTGATACCCGGCCAAAAGCCTCAATGCCTATTTTCCAAAGTATGAAATCGAATAGTTTTTTCAGCCGTTCGCAATGGTTGTTTGCCGTGCTGGCCCTCGCCGGTACAGCGCTCGGCGGCGAGGCCAATCCGCTGAAGCCGACGGTGCCCGATGGCAGCGGCTATCAGGGAAAAAAGATCGTGGCTAAAACCTACAACTCCGGCTTCGCCCTCGGGCACGATAGCTACAACGCGATGGGCACGGGAAGCGATGGGAAAATCTACTACGTTCTCAGTTCGGAAAACATCGACCAGGGCGCGAAAATGTTTTCCTTCGACCCGAAGACACAGCAGATCAAGGAAATCGGCGACCTGACGGAAGCGTGCGGCGAGAAGGGAGGCAAGGCGATTCCCCAAGGCAAGAGCCACGTTAACTTTGTCGAATCCGATGGCAAACTTTATTTCGGCACCCACGTGGGCGTTTACAGCATCGTGGACGGCAAGGAGACCATGGGTATCCCACCGGTTGGTTACACGGCCTATCCCGGTGGTCACCTGCTGGCGTATGACCTGAAGTCCGGCAAATTTGAGGATTTCGGCATCGCTCCCGGCAAAGAGGGAATCCTGACCTTCAACATGGACAAGGCGCGACGCCGGCTCTTCGCCATTACGTGGCCGAGCGGTATTTTTTACCGGTATGATCTCGATACGAAAGACCAGAAGAGCTTTGGTAGAATGTGCGCGAAGGGTGAGGACGGCGTGGGCGCCGACTATCGCACGGTGTGCCGCTCCATCGCGGTGAATCAGCACGATGGCTCCGCATATTTCACGACTTCCGAGGGAACGATTTTTCGTTACGACCCTTCCACAGATACCGTAAAGGCGATTGAGGGTGAGGACATGAAAAAGGATTACTTCGGCATCTACGATCCGACCTCGCCGGGCCACATGGGCTACAACTGGCGGCAGACGTTTTGGCGGCCCGCTGACGGAATGATTTACGGGGTGCATGGAAATTCCGGCTATCTGTTCCGGTTCGACCCGAACGCCAATCGCATTGAGGTGCTGGATCGTATCACCTCCGATCCGTCGAAACGCAGTGGTATGTTCGATCAGTTTAGCTATGGCTATCTTGGCTTCGGACTCGGGCCCGACGGCAAGACGGTCAATTATCTGACCGGCGGACCCATCTACATGGATGGCAAGCGTGTCACCGGAAAAAACAAAACCGCGATGGGCGAGGCCAAGGGGCTCGAAGATCTTCACCTCGTGACCTACGATATTGAAACCGGCAAATGCACCGACAACGGCGCCGTATTCTACGAGAACAATCAGCGTCCGCTGTATGTAAACGCAATTACTGTCGGCAAGGACGGCACTGTTTACACGCTGCCGCGCATCACGGAGAACGGCAAGACCCGGTCGGATCTGGTGGCGATTCCGGCCCCTGCCAAACAACATCCCTAGTTCGTAGGCGCGGGACGGATGGATAATTATCAACTGCGTTTTGGCGGCATCGGCCGCTTGTACGGCGTGGAGGGGATGGCAAATCTTCGTCGCGCGCATGTGTGTGTGGTCGGTTTGGGCGGAGTGGGCTCGTGGGCGGTCGAGGCGCTGGCCCGGTCCGGCATTGGCGAGTTGACTCTCATCGATCTGGACGATGTCTGCATCAGCAACGTAAACCGGCAGCTTCATGCGCTCGACGGAGAGTTAGGCAAACCCAAGGTCGAAGTCCTCGCGCGTCGCGTGGCCGCCATCAATCCCGACTGCGGCATTCATCCGCTTCACGCTTTCTTTCTCAAATCGAACGCGGATGAGATCCTGCAAACCCCATTCGATTACGTGCTGGATGCCATCGATAGTCCGGCGAGGAAATGCATTCTGATCGCGGGTTGCCGGCAAAGAAACGTCCCGGTGATAACCACCGGAGCCTCAGGCGGACGGCGCGATCCGACGGCGGTGAAGATCATCGACCTTGCCCACTCTTCCAACGACCGCCTTTTGCAGGAAGTTCGAAAGAAGCTTCGGACGAGGCATGACTTTCCCCGGCTTGGCCGGCGTTTTGGCGTCGACTGTGTCATCTCCTCCGAGGCTGCCGTGTTCCCGCGGAAGGATGGAACCGTCTGCGCCAAATCGGAACCTATCCCCGACCTGCGTCTGGATTGCAGCAGCGGCTTCGGGACTGCCACCTTTGTCACGGGGGCTTTTGCCTTCGCGGCGGTTGCGCGAATAGTTCAAAACGTTGCCGCTGGATTGCGTGGCGGCAAAGAGCCTGCGAATAAACAGTAAGCTTCAGCGTTTCTGTCGTTCGATCACGTCACCAAATAACTTCAGAAAATTCTGTTCCACGCGCGCCGCCAGAGGCTCCAATGGCTCGCGAAAAAGTTCGGAAGCGAAATTATAGATGGCCCCCAGATTGGCGGGGTGGTTGACCGGCTTGCCCGCTGCATCGACCGCCAATGGATACGTGACCCGGTCCGGCGGCAGGGATTGATCGGGCGCATCGGTTTCGATCAATAATCGATCGGGTGGCACCGCCAGAAAAGCCTCCCGCTGACGGGTCTTGCGTTCGTGCGCGAAATAGCCGGGCAGCGAAAAGTAAGCGCCCAATTCCGCGAGAGCGGCCACCATCTCGCGCGGACCGCCGTAGGAATGCAGCAGAAAACCACACTGCGGCCGAGGACTGTTTTGGAGGATTTCCAGCATGCGCCCCCATGCCTGAAGGCAATGAATGCTGAGGGGCAGATTCCGCTTCGCGGCCAGACGCAATTGCCATGAAAACACCTCTTCCTGGGCGGGCAAATCATAGTCTTTGATCCAGCGATCCAAGCCGACCTCTCCGATCCCCGACGGTTTCGCGTCGAGCATCCGCGTCAGTTGGTCTTGCCAGTTTGCCGACCGTTCCTTGATGTACCAGGGATGATAGCCGAATGATGGAATTACCTCGGGATATGTCTCGGCTAATTTCAGCACTTGCGGCCAGTCTTCCTCCGTGGAGCCGTTGACCACCATTTTCGCGACGCCTTCCGCCCGGGCTGCGCCCAGAATGTCTTCGCGCTCCCCCACTAACCGCAGGTCTTGCAAATGATTATGCGCGTCGTAGAGGCGGAGATTCATCGCTGCTTCGATAGGTCTTGCTCGCGAGGATAATCCCTTCCTGGGCGAGTCCAAGCTGCATTTCATTCCGCGTGAATTCGGGCGCGAAAAACGCGTCCAATGGCGGTGCCATTATTATTGCATTCGCAATGTAACTGCCGGATGATCGCATTCAGGATTTAGCTATGCCAAACAACGAAAACTCCGCGAAACTCTCCCGTCGTACCTTCCTTAAATCCAGCTCCGTCGCGGTCGCCGGCTTGACTGTCGCCGACTACGCCTTTGCTGCGTCAAAAACCGAAACGCTGGCGGTTTCCGGCGGTGCGCGTTGCGTGGATTATCCCAAGGATAAATTGGCCGCCCTCACCAAATGGCCGCGCTATGGCGACGCCGAGAAAAAGGTCGTCTGCGACATGCTGGACAGCAACAAGTTTTACGACCAGCTTCCGCTGTTCGAAAAAGAGTGGCAGACTTATACCAAGGCGCCATTCGTCAAGAACCACATTAACGGCACCAGTGCGCTGACCAGCATGTACTTCGCGCTCAACCTGCCGCCGGGCAGCGAGATCATGGTGCCGTCGTACACCTTTTTTGCGACCTGCCTCGCGATGCGCTTCTTCGGGTGCGTGCCGATCTTCATCGACATCGATCCCAAAACGGCGACGTTCGATCTCGAGGATGCGAAACGCAAACTCACGCCGCGCACCAAGGCAATGGTGCCGATGCATTCCTGGGGGCTGCCGTGCGAGATGGACAAGATCAGCGATTTCGCGAAGGAAAAAGGGCTCATCCTGCTTGAGGATTCCGCGCACGCGCACGGTGCCTCCATGCAGGGCAAAAAGATGGGCACCTGGGGCGCGATGGGCATTTACAGTTTTCAGGCTTCCAAAGTCATGCCGTGCATCGAAGGCGGGATGGGCATGTATGCGAACCGCGAATACTACGAACGCGCCGCCGCATTCGGTGAATACAACGATCCGGCAAAGTTTCCTGCGGACAGCCCCGTCCACGCGTACGAAGGCACCGGTTTCGGCCAGAAGTATCGGATGCATCCGCTGGGCGCGGCGCTGGGCCGCCAGCAGCTTAAGGGACTTGATTCCTTGAACGCGCTCGTGAACAAAAACGTGCGCACGATGAATGATGCGCTCACCATGCTTCCGGGCGTTACGGAGCCGCACTGCCGTGCGGATCAGCAGCGCGTTTACTATCATCGCAACATGTTGCTCGTCGATTTTCCGAAGCTTGGAGTTTCCCGCGACAACCTGGTCAAGGCGTTGAAGGCCGAGGGTGTGGACGTCAATTTCTGGGACTATCCGGAACAGCACAAACTCAAGATTTATTCCGAAGCCCAGTGGTGGAATCATCCGCCGACCATCCCCGCGTCAATGCCGGGCAACGCTTACATCAACGGCAACCATATTTTCCTGCCGCTGTTCTACGGCGAAGCGCCGGAACTGACCGCGCAATATGTGAAGGCCTTTGAAAAGGTCTGGGCGCATCGGAGCGATTTGGCGAAGTCGTAAGCGAAGTTCGCTCCTATATCGGCGGGACTATTTCCAACTCCACAAAACCCGCGTCCACCGTGGTGCAGGGGCAAAGTTCCAAACGGTAGCGAATCTCGTCGCGCAGTGAATCGAGGGCGCTGGCGGGGCTAAGACCGCGGCTGCTGCATTGCGGATCGTCGCAACTGGCGAGGTAGCCGTCCGCACCGTCACCCTGCACGGTGGCTTCAAACTTCACATCGCAACCTACTCTTCGAGATCGATGCGGTCAACGATGCCCACGATGATCGAGCGCAGTGGCGCGTCGGGATCGCCGATAATCTGCCGCGCGGAACCGCCTTCATCGATGATCAGCACGCGCTCACCGACGCCCGCGCCGATGTTGCCATCGATCGCCACGATATAACCGCCGGGCTTGCCGGTGGCGTCTTCCTTCTCGACGACGAGCAACCGCTTGCCCTTGTAAAAGGGATGGTCAATTGTCGAAACGATGTCGCCTTTGACGGTGCCGATGATCATGCGGAAAGATTCAAGTCATCCACGATCCCGATGATCGTGTGGTCAACCGGCACGAAGGTGACTTCGAGCGCCATCGCGGCCTCGCGGCCGCCTTCGTAATAAATAAATTCACCCGGTCCGGCCGTGCGCGTGCCGTCGCAGGCGACGAGCGGTTCGCCTTTCGGTTTGCCCTGCTTGTCGAGCGGCTGCACCCAGAGCAGGGGAACGCCTTCCAACCCTTTGTAAACCATGCAGGGCGTTAATGTGCCGATGACTTTGCCGAGCAACATCAGGACACCTCCTCCCCTTCCAATTCCTGGATTTTTGTCATGCCGAACTGTGATCCAAAGGCGAGCTGTTGCGTCAACAACTCGTGCGGCAGCGGCAGGATGCGGTGACGAACATATTCCTTCCGTCCCCGCAAAAATTCCACCGCCAGATCCATCGCCGCATCGACCTCGTGCAACGGCCCGTTGAAAAGGCTCACTGCCTTGCCGGACATTTCCTGTTCCGCGAGGCGCAATTCCACGAGGCGGACGTCGGTGCCTTTCAGCGCCTGTTCCGTGGCGCGCACGTTCGCGGCGACGGTGTCGGTTTCCAAAATCGCCACGGCATCGTGTTCCATTTCGGCGCGTTCACCGAGGATCGCATCGTGCAGCCGGGAGTGAATGTCCGGGAGAAACGCATGATCCAGCACGCCGCCCGCGCCGAGCGCGAGCGCCTCGTTCAGCGATTCCTCCACCGATCCGGTCGAGCCGCCGATGATGACCAGATAACGGCCGCGACTGACCGTCCCGCATTTGATCATCGCGATGGGTGCCCGTTTCAGCAGCGCGTCGGTGCAGTAAAGGCCGTCGGCGATGCTGCCAAACTCGAGCAGGGCAATGGTGTTGTATTGCCTCACTAAACAATCCTGAAGGAACCCACGAGCGTGCAGCGGCGCCAGCGCGAAAAGCTGCGCGGGCTCGTCATGCCTTCGCCCGTCGGACTGGCGATGGTGAACGACGTGTAGCCTTCGCCCTTCCAGCCGAGACCGGCTTGCGACGGCCCATTCTTCACGAAGATGCTCGCGTTGCATTCGCGCGCCATGCGGCTCAGGTTCGAAAGATTTTCCGAATGCATCACGAACGTATGCCGGCGCGGATGCTCCAGCGCCAGCGCGAGGTCGATGCCTTCGTCCGCATCGCGCACGCGCGTCACCGGCAAAATCGGCATCATCTGTTCGGTCCAGAGCAGCGGATGATCCTGATCCACTTCCACGATGCCAAGCCGCACCGAATCGTCGCACGCGATGCCGGCCTTCTTCAAAATCACGCTCGCATTTTTTCCGATGAGCGAGCGGTCGATCTCCGCCTCCTGCCGCGGGCCATGGGTCTTTTTGAAAATTACCTTTTCCAGCGCCGCCAGTTGGTCCTTCCACACCAGCACGCCGCCGTTGTAGGTCATCGCCTGGATCAATTTCGACGCCACGCTCGAAACGACGATGCACTCCTTCTCGTCCGCGCAAATGATGTTGTTGTCGAACGACGCCCCGAAAACGATGTCGCGCCCGGCCTTGTCGATGTCGGCCGTTTCGTCCACGACCACCGGCGGATTGCCGGGCCCCGCGCAAATCGCGCGCTTGCCGCTCGCCATCGCCGCCTGCACCACGCCGCCTCCGCCAGTCACCACGATCAGCCGGATGCCCGGATGTTTCATCAGCGCCTGCGCGCTCTCCACCGTCGGACTCGCGATGCACGTGACCAGATTCTTGGGACCGCCCACGGAGGTGATCGCCTTGTTGAGCAACGCGACGTTGTGACACGAAACCCGTTTCGCGCCCGGATGCACGTTGAACACCACCGTATTGCCGGCGGCCAGCATCGCGATCGTGTTGTTGATGATCGTCGAAGTGGGATTGGTCGTCGGCGTGATGGCGCCGATGACACCGAACGGCGCGGGCTCCGTGAGGTTGAGGCCGTCGTCGCCTGTGATGGCGTGCGGCATCAGGTCTTCCGTGCCCGGAGTCTTTTCGGTGACGAGCTGGTTTTTGAGAACCTTGTCCTGGTAACGGCCGAGTCCCGTTTCCTCGTGCGCTTCCTTCGCGAGCGCGTCGCCGTGCTCGCGCATGGCGTTGCGGATCGCGGCGATGATCGTGTTGCGCTTCTGCAAACCGAGATCGTTATACTCGCGAAACGCCGCCGTGGCCGCGCGCACCGCTTCATCGATGCTGCCGAAGACGCCGAGTTCGCCCGCAGGCGAGGAAGGCGGAGGCGTGGCCGGCGCGGATTTCGCCTTCGCCGCGACGTTGCGCTCACCTAGATCGGCGACGATCTGTTGCGCAATGACATCAATTTCCTGGTCGGTAAGGCCTGCCACGATCCACCTAATCCTTTTTGTATTTGTCCGCGCCGCCGACTTCCCAGCTATCCACGATGGCCATGATGACGGCATCGCACGGACGGTTTTGCGTCGCGATGGTCTGGCGCGCGGAACTGCCCGAGGCGATCAGCACCACTTCACCGGGGCCGACGCCCATGGCGTCGATTGCCACGACGTGAGCGCCGGTTTCCTTGCCCTCGGGGTCGAGGGTTTTGACGATCATGAATTTCAGACCGTCCAGCGTCGCCTCCTTGCGGGTGGCAACGAGCGTGCCGACTACTTTGCCAAGCGTCATAAACCTGTCCGGCCGCGCGGGCCACCTGGCCCGTTCGGGCGGGAAAGTGATTACTTCTTGGCGGCCTTGGCGCCCCGGCCCAGCGGCAGGGCTTCATCCACGCCGGTGTGCGGGCGCGGAATGACATGCACGGCGACCATTTCGCCGACGCGGCTCGCGGCCAGGCGTCCGGCATCGGTCGCGGCTTTGACTGCGGCGACGTCGCCACGAATCACGGCCGTCACGTAGCCGCCGCCGGTCTTTTCAAAGCTGACGAGTTCGACCTTCGCGGCCTTCACCATCGCGTCCGCGCCTTCAACCATTGCGGCGAAGGACCTGGTCTCCAATAATCCTAATGCTTCTGCCATATAATTTCTTTCCTTCGTTGTTTTTGATTATGTGAACTGTGATTGGTAATCGCTCCCGGCCTAGCCGCCGCTGCCGCCCTTCATCTCGCGGCCGGTGACGCTGTTGATCGCCACTTCTGCGGCCTTCGACGCCACCTCGATGTCCGCCTCCTCGCCGCCCAGATAAATGCGGCCGAAACTGCCGAACGCGCGGATTTCGAGGATGTTGATGTCGGCGGTCTTCTCCGCTTCATTCGCGGCGAACGCAGCGTAGGCGGCCGGCGCCACTTCCATCGTGAACAGGCTGTGGCCCGGCAAAATCATATTTCCGTGGCGCGTGCGGTTGATCAGCATCGTGTGATAATCGTCGATCTGGCGGATCACGCTGCTGCTGTAGATCACGGGCTTGTAACGGCTCTCCTCCTTCAAGCCGAGCGCGTCCAAAATGGCGGCGCCCGCCTCGCGGATGTCCGCCTGCGATTCGGAATGAATTTCCAGCATCCCGTACATGCGCTCGATGATCTGCATCCCGGGCGTGACCTTCATCGCCTTCAACGCCACATCCGTCACGCGATTGATTTCCATGCCCGGCGAGATTTCGACAAACAGCGACGCCTGACCGGCGATCGGCAGGAAGCCCTGCGACACCGTCGCGAAGAACGACGCCACCTGCGGCTGCAGGCTGTCGAGAAAAATGTAAGAGCGTAAGTCAGCCATGATGTTTCCTTTGGTGCTTAATATGCCTAATATTTAGAGCCATCCGGGCTGACGGTCTGCCCGGCAGCTTCCTGCAAAATCTTGATGCCGCTGCTCGTCCCGATGCGCGTCGCGCCGGCCTGCACCATGCGGCGCAATTCCGCGAGCGAACGCACGCCGCCGGACGCCTTCACGCCCAGCTTCTTTTCGCGCACGATGCGGCTCATCAACGCCACGTCCTCCACCGTCGCGCCGCCTGTGCTGAAGCCCGTGGACGTCTTCACAAAATCCGCGCGGGCCTTCACTGAAAGTTCGCACGCGCGCGCCTTCTCCTCGTTCTTCAACAGCGACGTCTCCAGGATCACCTTGCACTTCGCGCTGCCATCGCGGCACGCCTCGACGACCGAGCGGATGTCCCGCAGCACGAGATCATCGTCGCCGCTTTTGAGCGCGCCGACATTGATGACCATGTCGATTTCCTTCGCGCCCTGGCGGATCGCCGCCCGCGCTTCCATCGCCTTGGTTTCCGGCGGCTGCGCGCCGAGAGGAAATCCGACCACGCAACAGACCTTCACGCCCGAGCCGTCCAGCAATTGCCGCGCGAGCGACACCCACGTCGGATTCACGCACACGGAAAAAAACTTGTATTGCCGGGCCTCGCGGCAAAGCTGCTCGATGTCCGCCTTCGTCGTGTCGGGACGAAGAATCGTGTGGTCGATCAACTGCGGGATATTCAAGTCCGGTTGCGCCGACGCGGCGGGACCGGCAGCGGCGGCGGAACTGCCGCGCGAACCCAGCAATTCCTGGACGCGCTTCGCGATTTTTTCGAGGTCGGGCTTCGCGATCTTGCTCAGATCCGCCGGACCGGCCGTGCGGGTCTCGCCGGCGCCGGCAAGCAACGTCGCCTGATGCGACCCCACTTCGATGGGACCCTGCTCGATGGCATTGATGAGTTGCACGCGCGCCTTGTGCCGTTCCTCCACGCATTCCTCGGTGAGAAACGCCTCCACGATCGGCGTGGCCTGCTCGAAATTCGTCTGCCCCGCGCCGAGCGTCAGGACGTTCGCATCGTTGTGCGCCCGGGAGTTTTTGGCGAGCGCCACGTTATAACACGCCGCCGCGCGGACGCCGTCCACCTTGTTCGCCGCCATCGCCGAGCCGATGCCCGCGCCATCGATCATGATGCCGCGATCACACTCGCCGCTGCCGACGAGCCGCGCGACCGTGTAGGCAATGCGGGGATAATCAACGGCATCCTTGTTATGCGTCCCGCAATCGATCACGGAACAACCCTTGTCGCGGAGAAATCCCAAAAGCTGGTTTTTTAAATCGAAACCGCCGTGATCCCCGCCGATGGCAATCTTAAGGTTCTTCAAGGTCAACGAGTCAATGGTTAATCCGCGTGTGGGACGCTACCAAGCCGCCCCTTGTTGTCAAGCAGGTCGGCCAGTTCGAAAACGAGCCCGCGATTTGTAGCGGCCTCTCCAAAAATTTTCCTGGTGCGATTCGGTGCTATCAGGTGCGAATCACCGCGAATCGCCTTCAAAAGCACCACGCTCATCGCACCCCATCCCCGATTCGACATTCGAAATTCGGCATTCGAACTTCCCGCCATTCTGCATTGAAAAATTGGGTTCGTTTTTCATTCAAGACGTCTCAAAAAAATTCATAAACTGCTAGTATATAGTTGGTTATATAAATTCCGAGTTGGGTTCGTTTGGTAAAATTTACATTTCGCGCAGCCTCCCAACCCCTACCAAAAAGCGACGCCACCAGCCCAAAATAGTCCAGACAAGGCCGTCCTTTGTTTTCGTCTTCCACATCTTCATTTCCATTTCGATTTCGGCGGCGGCGGAAGCAGAGATTCACCGCGGAGTGGCGGAGGCGCGGAGAGTTGCGACCGGAAGGGCTGGTTTTGCCACTGAGCAACAAACAATCGATTGGCTCCCGAAAGCCGGCGGTGGTAGGGCGTGCTCTCCGAGCGCGCCGCGACAAAAATTGTTCCTCGGCGGTCTCCGCGACCGCCCAAATATATCTGTATGTATGAACGCACCACGATCCTCGGTTAGCATCGTTGGAAAGCCTGCTCTCACGGCGAACAGTCCTGCTCGAGCGGTCGTTACGACCGCTGAAATGTCGCTTTTTTTCTCGGCGCGCTCGGAGAGCACGCCCTACCACCAAAAACCTGCTTCTTTTCCTTCGTGCCCTTCTGTTAAATCTCCGTCCCAACTCTTCACTTTCCCTTCAATATTCACATGTCAAAGATCATCGCCCCGCCCGCGCCTGCGATCAGGCCCCCGGAGGGACACCAACACCCCAGTTTACCTATGCTCTAAAAAATTACAAGCACTGTCTAGGAAGTTTCTAAGAAATTTTCGAATGTCGGGCTCGCAGCATTCAACCTAAGGCGGGGCGGGATTTCCCATCGGAGCTTCATAGCCCTAATGGCCGGGCGACGTCGTTTTCCGCATGGTTCGCTTGATGATTGGTATATGTGGAGGTATTCTCAGGTGAATGAGGGTGCGAATGGCATCAACCTTTATGAACAAAGAGGGGGCCTGTATAATCCCGATTGAGGCAAATTGATATGATCTGGGAATCCAATCAAGATGGACGCTCGCTATCGGCGGTGTCCACCGTGCCGCAATGGGATGAGAGGTTGGTAAAGCTTCGGTGGCATAAAAGCTGGTTTGACGGACCGATGGACGGCTCGGTTGAGTATCAAGGCGGGCGTTATTGGTTCGAGTTCTGGTGCGACACAGAAGCTCCCGGAAAGGGCCGCGACAATCCGCCACGAACGCATGAAGCAAATCATCATCCAAAGCGCCGATACGGATGCCTTCGTACGTATTGAGCGTTCCGAATCGGATCAGCTCACTACGTATTGTGTCGCGGCCTCTTTGTGCGGAGAGAGCGTCACAAACGACAGTCTTGTGCTCTTGCCCACGCAGGAGTTCATTCGAGCGCTCCGGAAATTCGAGCGTTCTCGGTCCGAAGCGGCTGTTCTTAATGGGTCGGAGGATTTTAGCCTTACCATCGCTCCCGACGGAACGATGGGACATGCTTGGATTAGCTTTCAGCTCTCTCGAAGCCTCAGCGCATTTAGCCATCAGTCCGGGCGTGGACGCAGCGGGCGGATTTCCCTGTCGGGCAGCTTTCCCATCGCGGGCGAGTTCATTGGCCAGCTTGTTCGCGACCTTACGGAGCTACTTAAAAATGAGGCCGGGAACAGCTAACTATCAGCTATGCGGGATGCTGCAGGCGCGTCCTGCCCGCTTCGGTTGCAACTGCGGCACCGTCGTCGCGCCGTGCCTGGTGAGAATCATTGACTGCCTATGAAACCGTTTCTTGTTTTCTTCGGTTCGATTCTGGCGGCGCTCAGTGTTCTGTTGGTGGGGTGGCACAGAGACCCGTTCTATGCCACCTTTCCGCGCCCAGGCATGGCAATCTGTTTTGCCATCTTCGGATTTGTAATGGCTTCCTTGCTGATTTTTTCCGCCAATCTCCTGCTTGCATTGTCGCGGGGCAGGCAGGCGAAGAGCGAGGAGGAGTTGGAGGCGATGGTCACCCCCGCTTTGCAGCGGGGAGAGCTTGATGCGCAGATGCTGAAGTGGACCGTTTATCCCCGCGCGATCGTGTCTGGCCTGTCGCTGGGAGCCCTTTGCGCGGGGGGCATTCATCATTTCGTGAAGTGATCTCGATGAGGCGAGGATTTTCATCAGCGACGGTCGCTGCCGGCCCGGCGTTTCCGGCGGCGGTCGCGGAGCTTGGTTGATATGGACCATTTCCAGGAATATCTTGAGCTCGTGCTAA
>JBGALR010000008.1:0-175648 GCA_044223735.1 Limisphaerales bacterium
ACTGTTTGCTGGCTTTGCGTTCGATGAGCTGGACTTTGGTTGGATAACCCATAGGTGAGCATATCTAGTCATATAACTAGATATGTAGTCAATAAAAATCCACCTCCACACGATTTTATCTAGTAGGGGCCAAACTCCAGCCCCCTTATATATAAGGGGTGACGTGGTGACGGTTGACGGTGAACTTCGACAAGGTATGAGCCGCACCTATACGTTTGGGTCCTTCCGCCATGCATTTCGCCCGACAGGTTGCCGAACTCTCGAAACCATCTGCTCACAGAAATTTTCCTAACCGCATTCACCGAACCCGCATTGAATTTATGACTCAAAAAATCGAAACCGCAGTGCTGGCGATCCGTGTCGCCGCGATGCGCGAATTACTGACGACGTTGACCGCCGGCGAAACGCCGATCGACGTTGGCCGACGTGCAATCCTGGTCGATTTCATCCTGAATCAAAAGCGCGGTAAACAATCCGCCATCGCCAAAAAGATGGGCGTAAGCCGGGCCCGTGTTTCGCAAATGGTTAAGCGGTTGCGCAGAGAACTCGCCACGCCACGACACATCGATTGACTCTATCCAAGGGCATAATGTTAAGCGAAAAATTGATTCGGGCTGCGGCTTTTGATGCGAGTGGCATCGATGTTGCCTCAGGCACCGCGCGACTCTCTTTCGCTTCCGAATTTCCGGTTCTACGACGTGCGGATGGTAACTCGGCAGTGCCGTATTACGAAATTTTGAGCCACGCTCCCGGCGACATGAACAACGAAATCATGGAGCGTGGCGCACCCGTCTTGCTAAACCATGAGTCATCCGTCGTTATCGGTGAGGTCCGCAAAGGCTCGGCGCGCGTTGGCGCTGACAAGATGACCCGGGCAACTGTTTGGTTGGAAGAAGGCTGGCGGCCTTACCTCGGGAAAATTGCATCCGGTGAGGCACCCAATTCCGTGAGCTGCGGCTATGTTACGACCGGGATCGTTTCTCGCGAACAGCCGATCAACGGACACCCGGTTCTGCGGTTCTCGTGGAAGCCCTTCGAAATTTCAATTCTCACGAAAGACATTAAACCTGCCGATCCAAAGGTTGGCTTGGGCAGGTCGCAATCGAATACGCTTATGAAAAAACACACGCTTTCGGATGTTCTCGAAATGGCTTTGAGCGACACTCGGGACCAGGAATACAACGATTACCCCTTGCTTGATTCCATCACGACCATCGGCCAGACCGCTCCCGGCCGTGTTCGCGAGGTTTCTCAAGCGGTAAGATCAATCGGCGGCGAGGTTGTCACAGGCCGGTTCATTCCTTTCTCTGCCATCGCGCCCAAACAACATCGCGTTTCCACCGTGGGGAACTTCACCGCCGGCGGGGCTTTCGTTCAGGGTGACATGCACCCGATCACGAAAATCCTTCGCAACAAAAATGTCTGCATTCCGTTGGGTGCCCGCGTGGTGAGCGGATTGAAGGGAAATTTCATCAAGCCGCGCGCTACCAGCACCACCACCGCGCAATCTCTCGCTGAAATTGAGCAGGCTGCCAAGTCGTCAACCACGTTCGACCAGGATGAACTTCTCCCGAAGCGGTGCGCCGTCACGATCACAGTTTCGCGGCAATGGCTCATCCAAGGAGGGCCTGAGGCGGAGGAATTTGTTCGTCAGGAAATGTCCGATTCAATCGCCTCGCGGCTGGAATATCTCAGCCTTTGGGGACGTGGGACTAACAACGAACCGACCGGCCTTTTCAACACAATAGGCACTCAATCTTTGGTTTACGGAGGCACCGCGGCCACGTGGGCAAAGGTTTTGGCCGGCGAGAAGGCGGTGTCCGATGCGAACGCGGATAACGCGTCGATGGGGTGGGCATTGTCACCGACGACCCGCAATGTCTGGAAGCAAGCGCCGAAGATTTCCGGGCAGGCTAAATTTTTGATGAAAGGCGGGCTGGTGAATGACTATCCAGCCCTTACCACAAACAACCTTTCAGCCACACACCAGAGCCTCTTTGGTGCGTGGGATACTCTGCTGCTTTTGATTTGGGGAGACGGGATCGAGATCATTTCAAATCCCTACTCGTCCGCTCCCACTGCTCAAGTTGAGCTCACGGCAAACATTTGGTTTAACCTCCTGCCGTTATACCCCTCCGCTTTCGTTATCTCAGCCGACAGTGCCGCATCTTAAACCTCAAAAAATATGAAAGTCGTCGCCACCAGGAACTTCCGAAACAACAACCAATTCCTCAAAGTCGAAGTTGGCAAAAGCTCACACCCTGACCAGGTGGACAAGGGCACGATTTTCGATTTGGGCCCTGAACGCCTCAATCCAAAAGAACCGCATGATTCGAAGGATCCGGCCGTTCTGTTGCTCTGCATGTTGTTCTTTTCTGGAAGTATTTGTGAAGCCACTCCGGAAAATGTGGAGCGGATCGAAGCCGAAATTGCACAAGATGCGCTTCGCGAAAAACGCGCCAGTGAAATGCACCGCCAGCGCGCCCTCGTGGGAGTAGGCCATCAATTCGTGATGGCCTACAAAAATGCAATGGAGGTTTCTGCCGCCAAATAATTTGTGGTTGAAGCGCCGCAAAATCCCCGTCCCGGTTTTCTTTTCATGCTGATTCCGGGACGGGGACCACTTTAGACCATGAAAGCCAACCCTGATCCGGAACCACCGAAAGACGAAGTGAGCCCGGAATTTCGCAAACGCTACGGGCTGCCGGCCGGCGCGCCAAAGCCGAAATGGGGTGCGGACCTGCCCGTCATCGATGGCGCGTCATCGGTCCGCCACACTGGGCCCGATGGCAAACCCCGCCGCGTGCCACCGAACAACTGATTTATGTCGGCTCCTGTAGTCAGAGGCTCATTCGCCAACTTCCGTCAATCGCAGTCATGGGACTTCGATCCGCAACGCGGTTTCATTTATCGCGCGGAATACAAAGGCATCGGCGCTGTCAACATGGCCGCGCTGCAAGCGAGCTATGTCGCCGCGGGAATCGCTCATCGGCTCACGGAGCACCAGGACATTTACACGCTCGAAGCCGAGGACGCCACGCAGGCATACACAATCGATTCGTGGCAGATCGTCGGCAACGAGGAAAGCCGGGACGGTTTCAGCCACCCCGCATTGTTAAACGTCTTTGCCGAAATTCCCGGTGCAAAGCCTTATGACGCCATCATACACATGCGCGAATGTCTGGCTGATAACAAGACCACGGATGACGCGTTTTCCACCGAAGAGCTGGCCGGCTCGCCGTTGCTCGCGAAAATGTTTTACGAGCTGGCAATCCGTGGCGGCGATCAATACCGCCATGAGCAATACGTCCTGCGTCACACCACCAACGCGCCGAATCGCTGGGGCGTGAACATTGCCGACATTGGTGTTGGAAAAGTTTACACGACCGCGCAGTTGCTCACCGAATGTCAGGATTCATCGCTGTGGGCTCTGCCAATGCCTGGCCGCCTGGCGTATAAACTCAGCGCAATTCCGTCGCCTACGCCGATCATAAATTATCTCTGGGGCTGGCTAAAAGGTGCTTCGACCGAAACCACGGCCGCCAATAACCGCGTTGATATCAACTCGGAATACATTTTGGCGCAGTGGCCGATTCAAACGTATTACGAGGCATTTTGATATGACCGACGACGAGCCTGACCAACTCGACGAAGTGGAAGAAGTGCCGGCGGCCGAACCGCAAACCACGACCGCCGAAGCCACGGACGCGGACCTGCGGCGCGAGGATCAAGAGAAAATAATTTCGTACTTCGAGACTGCATTTCACGCGCTTGTCTCCTACCAGCAACACCAGACCGGCGACATGGCGTTTCGGATGAGCCTCAAGTGCATGGCTCTGGCTCTTGGCTTTCCACTCGCCGCCGGCGCGGAAAGCGCCGCTGAAATTGCAAAGCAATGCGGCATGAGCAAGCAGTGCGTTACAAAGTGCCTAAACGCCTTCATCGAAAAGCTTCAGCTCTCACCGTTGCCCGGACAGCGTGACGAAGAGAGCCGGGAACGAATGGCTGAAGCCCGCCGAGATCAACTCCACCAATGAATCCAACCTACCAGGACTCCACTCAGGCCATGCGGCGGCAAGCCCGCACGGAACTCATGGTCATCGTCGCTGAACGATGGGCGGCCGCCAAAGAACGGGCCCGCGACGCCGAGCAAGCCGAACTGTCCTCGTTGAATCATCTCCGGGAAGCTGGCCTTGCGATCCAGAAGATTACCCAACACGAAAGGATCGAGCGCGGGGACTTCGACTCAATGCGCGACGAACTGCCGCCGGACATGACCATTGGCGCGGTGAAATTTTGCCTCTCGCTGGCGAACCAATTCCCCGAGCCAGTGCAAACCCTCGAAGAATCCCGCATGGCCCGTCGCGCGGTGTTCGAGAAACTCAAGATCGAAGCCCCGACGACCGGACGCGCAGCGCCGCAGATTGCCCACACGAAAAACGCCTGGGCTGATTTCGTGTCCGGCTCTCTCTCGTTTACCCGGCTTTTGAAGCCCTTGGAGTTGGAAGAGCCAATGGCGAAATGGGACCGCAAGAAACTGCTTTCGTTTGTCAATGCGACCAAGGGTATCGCCGAAAAACACCTGGCCGCGCAAAAGCTGCTGAAATAATTTATGGCCTACGCCTACTTGATACGAAACGGAGCGCACGGCAATTTTTACCTGCGCACCATGGTTGCCGGGGTGCGCGGGTTTATCAACCTCAAGACCACCGACCCGGCCGCCGCGCAAGCTGCCCTTGGCGAAAAGAAGCTGGAATTGAGCAAACGTCCCTGGGCGAACGGTCACACCCGATGGAAGCCTGAGGCCATGAAAGGTTTCCGCCACACCTGCGGCAAGTCCCGCGTCTCCCTGCAAAACTACGCGGCTGCCCGCCGGGCAATCGAAGCCTTGAACGACGCCGAACGATGGGCGTTTCTGTTCATGCCACAACCCAAGGTGACAATCCTGCAATGCCTGGGCAGAATATCGGACACTGCCATCATGCGCCTTGCCGCCGACGAAGTGTGCGAGGGGAAGCTTTCCGGCAAACGGGCGATACCGTTCGTGCGCCAAGTGAACGGCCGCCGGCGCGCGGGCAAGCCAGACCGCCTGGCGAACGCGCTACGGGGCGCAATCCGCGAATACCGGGACTTGCACCCCGAAACGCCAGACGACGCCGTAGCGCTCGCCCTGCGCTCATTGGCGGCGGAAATAGAAAAGCCCCGGCTTGCGACCGGGGCCTGATTCAGAGCGGTGGAGGTTACGCTTGGCGGAAGAACGTCCGCAGCGCAGCGTTGACGATCATTTCCACACCCCAAGCCTTATCATCGCCCGTGATTCTCGCCAACCGCGATGCCATGGCTTCCATCTGGCTAAACAGTTTCGGTTCGATGTTGGTTTCCAACTCTATGCTTTCACCAGGAATGTTGTCTTTGAGGTGATTGGCCAGCAGCTCGAGATCCCGCTGGGCGTGTGTTGCGTCCAGATAGCGGCGGACGCAGTTGTTCATTAACTGGTTTGAACTTATCCCGGACTGCTTGCCCGCCTCCATCAGAATTTGGGCGGTGGCAAAGTCGAGATCAACTTTGAACTTGGGGAGCTTCAGGGCGGGGAACTGTTTGGACTTGGTTTTAACTGCTTTCATCTTGTCTTTCCTTAGAGAGAAACCCACCGCCCCCGGAAGTTGATACGTGGCAGACAAGCAGCCACCAACCAGAGACGGCGGGCAATTCTCATTTGGAACCTGTCTTTTTGGGCGGGTATCAATCCGCATGCACACCGTTTTACGCCTGGGCGGTCGAACGTGCAAGCACAAAAGGCAGGGGCAATACGGGAGGATAAGAGTCAATCTTTCACCCAATTGTATCCCCGATTGTATACCGCGAGCCAAAAACAGAGTGGAATTGAGTTGAAGTGAGATTACCGGGAAGCTGGTTTCAGCCAATGTTTATAGGCTTATTTAAACTCTCCTAAACAGAGCTAGACACCCAATTTCGATTAAGAGTCAACTGCTCTACCAATTGAGCTACCGAGGCACTGAAGTAGTCAACGCAGGGCGGTAATATGGCAGAGTCGCGACGAACAGCAAGTGGATTTGTCGGCGAGGAAAAATTTTATTGAATCCGACGCACGGCCTCCGGTTCACAAGATCAGTCCCATCAAGTCCCAGGCTTGGATTTCGACTTCGAAAGGTCTGCGACTCTGCGTTTATCCACCCGCCGAAGCTGCCGCAACCGCTACAAATTCGCCTGCAAAAAATAATGGGCATTTGGGCCGGTGGTGGCATGCTTCGCGCAGGTTCAATCAATGAAGTGGCCAAAAAGAATTTTGGTTGGTTCGCTGGTGGCAGCGCTGCCGTTGGGAAGCGGCGGGGACGCGGACGCCAAGAGCTACAGCAGCGGCGGCGGTCATAGCTACTCCTCGCACAGTTCAAGTTCGGGCAGCGGTCACAGCTCCAGTTCCGGCAGCCGCAGTTCGAGTAGTGGCTCCTCTCGCAGTTCCAGCAGCGGATCGTCCACCCGAAGCTCCTCGAGTGGCGGGTCTTCGCGCAGTTCGAGCGGGACTTCGACACACAGTTCCGGCGGCAATTCCGGCGGCAGCTCGACTTATAGTTCGGGCGGCAGTTCCTCGAAATCATCTTCGAGCAGCAGCGGCAGCCAAAAATCAACGGGCAGTTCGAGCAAGAGTTCCACTTTCAGTTCCGGCAGCGGCAAAAGCTACAGCTCCGGCTCGGGTTCGAGTTCCTCGGGAACGAGTTCCGGATCAGCTTCCAGTGACCAGCGCAGTTACACCTCAGGCAAGAGCTACAGCGCAGGTTCTGGCAAGGCATTCACGTCCGGCTCCCGCTCGGATACGTCAACCTCTTCAGCCAAGTCTTACCGGCAATCGTCGCCGTCCACTTCGCCTTCGCCGTCATCGTCTTTCAATTATGACACCGCCGCCGCGCAGGCCCGGCAGCAGGAGGTCAGCACGGCGAATTACAACGAATACAAGCGCTCACAGGCTCCGCCGCCGGTGACTGCCACCGAAACGCCGAATGTGGCGGGCAGTCCGTCGTATCAGGGCAAGCCGCCGCCCATCATCAATACGTCGGGCGGCTCGTATTCGCGACCCAGCGTATATGTGCCCGACACGGCCACCATTTCCACACGGCCCATCCGCATCAACAATTACTACGGCAGTTATTATTCCCGTCCGTGGGTCAGCTATCATGATCCGTACAACAGCTTTTTCTGGTGGTGGTTGCTGGATCGCTCGCTGGATGATCGCGCCTCCTGGGCGTATCACCATCGCTACGACATGGATCCCGCGCGTTACGATGCGTTGATGGCCACCGACCAGCAACTGGAGTCGCGGGTCGAACAACTCGAAGCGCAGCAGTCCGCGCGCGACCCGAACTATGTCCCCGCCGGCATCGACCGCGATCTGATGTATTCCGATCAATACGTGAATCGCAATTATCACAACCGACCGACGCCGATGGGTGTGATCTCGTTCTGGGTGCTGGCGGTGCCGCTGGCGCTGGGCGTGACCGTATTTTTCATCTGGCTCATCTGGTTCAAACGCTGGCAGACCGCCGCATAAATTCCGACCGCACGATCATCGACACGTTAATCCCAAAAAATCCGCACCATGCAACTCAACCTCCCTGACTATTTGTTCGCCGACCTGTTATCGACCGTCGCGTTCGGAGTGGTGGCCATTCTGCTCATCATTCTCGGCTACATCACGTTCGACAAACTGACGCCGCGCCTCGATTTCAATGACCTGATCAACAAGGGAAACACCGCGATGGCCATCGTCGTGGCCGCCTTCATCCTGGGTCTCTGCTACGTGGTCGGCCGCGTGGTAAGCGCCGTCCTCGGAAGCTAGCGCATGGAACCGGACAAACGCGGCAAGACGATCTGGGAGATGCTGATGGCGCGGCTGCATGGCGGCAGCGCGAACGGAAACGGCAGCGGTATCTCATTTTATAATCCGCTGGATCATCGCATCGGTTCGGCGGTGCCGGTCGCGTGGTCCAACGGCCCGCGGTTCACCGGCTACGATTACAGCGTGCAGGAAATTCGCGAATACACGCGGCATCTCGCCGGCCAGGATTATCGATTCACCGACTACGTGTTGCGCGGGGTGAACACCAAGTCAATGGATGCCGACGACACGACGACCGTTCGGTTGCGCGTGATTCCCAACAACGCGGGCTCCCATGATTCAGTGTTGCTGGGGCTCAGCGATGAATTTGCGTTCGCCGAGGATTTTCTGGCGGTCGTCAAGGACGACACCAATTTATTCAAGGTGACGGATGACGCGACGGGCGAAGAGGAAACGTTCGAGCGCATCAACGGCGTTCATGAGTCCTACGAAGCGGCGGTGTTGGTGGTAAGCGAAACGCAGCCGGACGGCAAAGCTGCATCGGGCAAAGTGAAGGCGACCAAGGTGGAGTATTGGGATTACTGGCGGAATGCAAAACTCCCCGGCGGCAAAACCGCCAGGGAGTTTATATTCGTCGAAATGAACTGCGACACCGGCTGGTTTCAGCTCTGGCGCGGCGGCGAGTTCTTTTCGTGATCGATCCGGTTAGTGGCTGCAACCGCAGCCGCCGTGATCGCCACAGCAGCCTTCGCTCATTTCCTCTTCGGAAGGAAGGCGGCCGAGTTCCAAAGTCTTGCTGACGTACTTCTGGATGGAATCCTGCACGCGATGCATTTCGTCCTGGGCGTCGAGGAAACCGCGCGCGACCGGGTTCTTGAGCAACGAATCCCGTTGCTGCTCGAAATCGGCGATTTCTTCGCGGCTCAGTTCCTGGGACATCTGCTGCTTTTGCTGGAGCGCCTGACCCTTGCTGACGAGCCCTTCGTACTGGCTCTTGGTCTTTTCGTCGCCCATGAAGGCGGTAATGCGCTGGCGCACGGCCTGCATGTCGGGCTGCTCCAGGATCGCTTCGCAGAGTTCCCGCGTCTTCCGCATGATCAGAGTATCTTCAATTGTCGCTTCCATAATCAATGTATGTAGTTATCGGTGACGCAGCATTGGCCTTGTCGACCATTTCCCATGCAATACACCACAACTGCACGGGAAAAGCAACTAACCCTTTAAACCAACAAACCCATCTTCACTTGACCTTAAATTGCGACACCACTTAACCTGTGTTTCCTTATGACATATTATGGCGGATAATTCCACACCAAACGACGACCTGGGGTTTTCAAATCGAAACTCAAAAAGGGCCCGCGCGGTCCTTTTTCTTTGCCTGCTTCAATCCGTGGTGCTGGTTTTGCTGGCGCTAAAATATGCCGGGTTGTGGAACGCGAGCCAGGGCCTCGTCAAGCCCTCACCAGTTAGGACCGTATCCGTTACCAACCAGGAGCCGTTTTTTCGCGGACACCCCGGACCGTGGGGCAACTTGGAGTTTGCGCGCATCAACATCGAACCGCCCGACGAATTTGTGGAGGTGGACGACCGCCTCTTTGAACCCACCCAATGGTATTTCGCAGATTACGACCGCGCCAAGCTCGGGGAGTTTTTCAAGCTTTGCGGGTTGACTCCGTTCGAGCTGGCGCAGCTTCCCGATTCGACGGCCTGGAAACAAACGTCGAATGCGGTGATTGTCGTTCCCAGTCCAAAGCTTATCCTGGGACTGAGCCCTTCAGTGCGGTCAAAAATCTACTCGGTACTGGCGCTGGATCCGCATAACGATTTTCAATTCTGGCCGTTCACATTTCGGAGGGGCGGCTTCGAAGAATGGTTTGGCAGTGCGGGCTTGTCGCCGGCCACCACCGAACTGGTTCGAAAACTGGTTTACCAGCGCGGAGATTCGATTTGCTTTTCCGACCTGCCTGAGGTCTTTCCCTTGATATCAGGCATCCCCGAGCGACGACGGCTCGTGAAAACCCTGTCCCGCAACGCCAGCCTGCTGATGAAGGTGCGCATTACGCCCGCCAGCAATGTCGATGAACTCACCTCTTATTGGGTGGGGCGCGGACGTAAAAAGGACATCCGACCGCTGCTTGAATCGCTCACTGATATAACCAACGGCATCGGTCTCGACGTGGTCCATTTACTGCCCCCCTTCGCACGCAAGCGAGTCAACACGTATCCTGATCCACCGACGGCCACGAACCCGCAAGTCCCCGACTGCTTCTGGTCCTCGCTCAATTTCTTCAACGATCCGCCCGACGAACGCTATCGGGACGACTCGGTCTGGCGCCGGGAATTGACAGAGGATTATGCCACGGTAACCGAACCCACCTACGGCGATCTGGTCTTTTTGCTGCGACCGGATGGTTCGCCGATCCACTGCGCAGTGTACGTCGCCGATGATGTGGTATTTACCAAAAACGGTGGAAATTTCCGCCAGCCGTGGATCCTGATGAAAATGGAGGATATGCTGGCGCGCTATCCGGAGCCCTTCTCGATCCGGACTGTCATTTATCACCTCAAAAAACGTCCCGAGGCAAAGAGCCCCTGAACTAGCTTTCTTTCCAGGCGTCTCTATAACGCAAATCTCCCGGAATCGGGAACACAACTTGCTATTTGGGGGTTATGAACAGACGGATTTTGTATGTACTGGCCAGTTTCCTGGCCTCCGTTTTCATGTGCCGGGCGGATGGCGAGAGGCTGACGAGCCTGAAGGTGGGCGCTGACACGTTCAGCAACGTCACGATCATTTCCGTCACGCCGACGGACGTTTACTTTTCCCACAGCCAGGGCATGGGCAACGCCAAGCTGAAGAACCTCGATGCGGCGTTGCAAAAGCAATTTCACTACAACCCCGAACGCGCTGCCGAAAAGGAAAAGCAACAAATCGACGACAAAGCACTCTATGCGCAGGTTGTCGAAAAAGCGAGGTTGAATCCCCCGCCTCGTCCGCCCGGCCCCGTCGAAGAAACACCGGGGCCGCCCGGATTGCCGGACGAAGTGCCGCCGCACGAAATTGCCGCCAAATCCTTCATGAACCAGCGCGGGCCAGCGGTCATCGCCGAAAAATGGCTGACTCCCGCGCCAAGCCTGGCCGGCAAATTCCTGCTGCTCGATTTTTGGGGAACGTGGTCGGAACCCTGTAGGAATGCGATTCCCAAGTTGAACGCTTTCGCCCAAAATTTCAAAGATCGGCTCGTGGTCATCGGCCTGACCGACGAACCGGAAGAGCAAGTGTTAAAAATGACCGAGCCCCGCGTTAATTACGCCGTAGCCATTGATACGCAAAAGCGCGCGTCCACCGCCTATGGCGTGGAACGTATCCCCCATATGGTGTTGATTGATCCCAAGGGCGTCGTGCGATTTGAAGGCCACCCCGGCTACCTGGACGAACGAAAGCTCGAAAAATTGCTGACGCGGTTTGCGGACTAAATTCAGTCCCGTCCGCACGAACGGTATTGGGATCTTCAAAAGCGAAATTTGCGGCACCGCAAATGCTTCCTGTAGCCCGTTAACTGAACGAATACCATCAAAAAGGGATATCAGAATGAAACCGCTGCATTTACGTGCCAGGCAACATTTCAGTGTCATTTCCAGGGCCGTAATTTTCGTCGCGTGGCTGGGGGCCAATAGCCTGCTCGCCGCCGTGCCGACCTACTATTGGGATACGAACGGCACCAACGACGGCCCCGGCACTTCCCCGTCTGCCATCTGGTCCAATTCCAGCCTGACCTGGACATTGGATCCTTATGGCACCACCCCCACCTTCATTTATGATACGCGGGCGAACATTGTATTCGCCGCGAGCGGAGACGCTTATTGGGCAGCCACAGCTGACTACAAGGTTTCCGTTCAGGGAACCGCGCTGGTCAGCGATATCATTTTCAAAAGCGGCAACGCAACGGTTTCGAATCTCTTCAGCATTCTCGACAAGGACACGGCGAACATTGGTGTTTTGAACGACGACCAGGTGGCGACGATATATTCGGTGATTGCCAGCGCGACCGGCACATCCAACGGCCTGCTCAAATATGCGACGGGACGGCTGATCCTGGGCGGGACCAATACTTACCGGGGCCCGACCACCATCGAGGGCGGCTTTTTGTCCCTGGCGAGGCCACAGGTGCTTCCTCGCACCAGCACATTAATTCTCGGAAACGGCGGCACCGAAGGCTACTTCGACACGCCGCCCACGCTTGAATTGCAGGGTTTCAGCCAGACACTGGGCCCGCTGCTGCTGAATGGACCCGAGCCGGAATTGCCACGGACGATTGATTTTGGATACGGTGCCGCCCAACTCGCGTTTGCCAACAGCAGTACTCAGGACTGGGGCGGCATCCCGCTGACAATCGTTCACTTTGACCCCACCGTAAACAGCCTCCGCTTTGGCACCAACGCCCTGGGGCTGACGGACGATCAGTTGCAACTCATACAATTCAAAGATTTTGCGAATGTCCCGGGGCAGATCAACAGTCAAGGTTTTGTGACTCCGCTCTTTCCCAAAATCAACTCCCTCGTCAAAACGGGGCCCACCACTTACCTCCTCACCTGGAATGCTGTAGCCGGCCAGCGATATCAAATCCAATATCGAAACAGCGTTTCCAGCGCCTGGCAGTTGGGTGATTCGGTCACTCCTGACACGACGATCGGCACCTACGAGGACAATGTCGGGCAGAACACCAACCGCTTTTACCGACTGCGCATGGTGGTTGTCGGGCCGCCGTCTTAAAATAATTTTGGATGGGGAAAACAGGCCCGCGCTTTGGTGCGGGCCTGTTTATTTCGTTACCGCAGGCTTGCCGCTCCCGCGCCATTTTTGAAACACTCCCGAACGGTCAACCCGAACTGGAACCATGAACATCCACCACTTGGAGCTTTTTTATTATGTGGCCCGCCACGGGGGCATCACCGAGGCGGTGCGCAACATCCCGTATGGCATTCAGCAACCGGCGGTGAGCAGCCAGGTGGCTCAATTGGAGGAGTACCTCGGCGTAACCCTGTTTCAACGGCGCCCGTTCGCCTTGACCGCGGCCGGCACCAAACTTTTTCAATTCATCGATCCTTTTTTTACCCGCATTGAGTCGGTCACCGCCGATTTGCAAGGCGGGAAGACACGGCAGATTCGCATCGGTGCCTCCACCATTGTCTTGCGCGATCACCTGCCCGACTTGTTCCAAAAGCTGACCAAGCGCTTCCCCCATCTGAAAATCGCCTTGCGCGACGGTTACCCGGCGCAGTTCGAAGGTTTGTTGCAAAAGGAGGAATTGGATTTGGCCATCACCACCATCGAGAAAAAGCCTCCACTGGGACTGCATTCCAAAATCCTGGTGGAACTTCCAGTGGTTTTATTGGTGAAGAAAACCAGTCCCCTCACCCACGCGGAACAACTCTGGAAACGGGATAAAATCGACGAGCCTTTAATTTGCCTGCCTGCGGCCGAAGCCATTTCGAAAAACTTTCAACAGGGACTGGCGCGCCTGGGTGTGGATTGGTTTCCCAGCATCGAAGTCAGTTCCATCGACCTGATTGAAACCTATGTGAATGGCGGCTTTGGCATTGGAGTTTCCGTGACCGTGCCAAAAAAAGCATTGTCCGCAACCCTCCGGGCCATTCCCCTGCCCGACTTTTCCCCGGTGTTGTTGGGCGCGCTCTGGCGTGGAAAGGCATCGGCCCTGGTCGAGGCGTTCCTCAACGAAATTCAGGCCCGCGCCCGCCTGCTGGTTTAAATCCACGCTTGATAATGCGCGCCTTGCTGGCAAATTCGCCCCACATCTTATGCCCCTGATAAAGCTTCACCGAATCAACAAAGGCGGCGAAATCGTGATCAATAGCGACCACATCGTTTACGCCGAAATTGAATCGAAAGTCACCACCGTTCACATGCTGGGCAATTTACTTTTCTCGGTGGAAGAGCCGCTCGACGCCATTTCCGCCACGGTGAAATCTCTCCAGGCCGATCAAATGAAGAATGCCATTCAGGATACCGGTCTGGCCCAAAAATAGCGCTCGGTAATCCCGCAGCCTCGCTGCGCGAGTTCAAGTCACCGCCAGAGACATCCGTCCACTTTCAGGACAATTTCCGCAGCATTTTCCCGACAAACCGCCTCAAGCGGGCTGCCACAACTGCTCGTCCCCGTCTTTGAAGGTGTAGGCACGTAACGGCTCGACCAAGACATCTCCACGTTGCGGTTGCTGCCTTTTCTCCCCGGCGCTCACTGGACGCATTTTTGCGTCTGGCAATGGAATTGCTATTTCACCTCTTAATCGGACGCAGTTTCCTGCACAGGCAACACACGTAGCGGCCGGGTTTGAAAAGAATAAAACGTTATGCGCCTGATGGATTTGCCTGGACGGCACCAGCGAACGACCCGCGCCGCCGGTTTTACACTGGCGGAAGTGGTGGTATCGCTCGCGATCATGACGTTGGTATTCGGCGGTATTATAGCTTCCCACATTCAAAACGCCTACCGGGCTGAGTGGACGGGCTATTCTCTGGCAGCTCACGCTCAGGCCTGCCAGCAACTGGAACGAGCCAAATGCGCCGTCTGGGACATCCAGCAAACCGGGATGAATCAAATCATTTTGATGACCAACAAGACCTCCGACATTCTTGACCTGCCGGTGTCCGGCACTAATTCCGTCTGGGTAACCAACACCCTGACCATAACCAATATACCGCTGACAGGTTCGGTTTCGGTTTACATGGTCAAGGTCGAGTCCGTCTGGCCCTTCCGCTGGGGCGGGAGACAGCGTTACTATACCAACACCGTAGCAAGCTACTTTGGACCAGACTGATGAAACTATACCCTGCCATAAGCCCCTCGCGGCTGGCCACAACCCGACGCCATCGGTCCACGCAGGCCTTCACGATGGCCGAGATGATGGTCTCCGTCTCCATCTTCATGATCATGGCGCTCGGCAGCATGACCATGATGATCTTCGGGCTGAAATGGGACGAGTTGGTGACCAGCAAACTTGGGGCGACCGAGAAGGCCCGTTCGAGCTTCGATTTGTTGATAGCGGATATTCGCGGTTGCAAAAAATGGAATATCGGCAACGGGAACTTTACCAGCTTCACTGCCCTTACCAATCAAAACGCCCTGAAGGGCAATGCCGTGCAGGTTTACAACGATTCCAACATCACCAATGTTTTCGTTCGATATTGGTTTGATACGAACAATCAGTGGCTCTGCCGCATGACCAGCGGCAATACCAACCGGTACAGCATCATGGCTCAAAGCCTCACCAACGCTTCGGGTTCCGGCATGTCCTTTCAGGCGCAGGATTATAATTACTCAAACCTTCTGGATCTCCAATACAAGTACGTGATCGTGACCACGATGGAGTTTTGTCAATATCAATACCCACTGACCAAGGTGGGTCCGGGCAATTACTACGATTATTATCGGATCAAACTGGTGGCGTCTTCGCACGCGCCCAATTGAAAATGAAATTCCCGCTCCCCCTTTCCTCGCGCCGCTCCGAAGGCCATGCTTTGCTGATGGTGCTCGTTCTGGCCGCCGCGGCCCTCATGACCGTGGCCGCCACCATGAACCGCACCCGCACCGACACCGCGCTCAATGAACGGAACAATCAATATCAATCCAGCCTTTACGCGGCCGAGGCGGCGACTGAGGAAGTGGTCGCCCGCGTAAAGCAGGATTTCTTATCGGGGAATCTGACATTCGTGACTAACGCGCTCTTCGCCGGCACTTATCATCAAAGCGTGCCAAAAGCAGGCGAGCATTCCTACTGGAGCGACTATCAATTCAGCGACGGACAGGGGCACACCGGAAGCAATTTCGTCGCGTGTATGTTTACCCAGGGTTGGAGTCCATTACGCTCCCAATATGCCGGTCTCTCCGGTTGGACAAATCATATTTACGTCGTCGCCAACGCCAAAAAGCTCAATAGTCTTTACGATATCACCGCAGCGGTGCAGCAGGACATCGAGTTGGATCTCATTCCGATTTTTCAATTTGCGATCTTCTATAACAGCCTGCTGGAATTCACCTGGTGCGCGCCGATGACAGTCAACGGACGCACCCATGTGAACGGCGACATGTACACCGGCAGTGCCTGGCAATTGACTTTCAATAGTCTCGTGGACACGACCGGCTCGATCTCCTCGCCTGCGTGGAGCGGCTATAGCGTTTCGGACTATAGTGTTAGCACGAAATATAACGCTACCTACAGCACCAACTCAAATTCACTGATCCTGCCGATCGGCACCACCAACACGCCAACGGCGGTGCGCGAAATCATCAATATGCCACCCCCTGGCGGCGATACCAACGCAGCCCTTGCATCACAACGCTTTTACAACAAAGCCGGGATTGTATTACTGGTCAGCAACACAGCGGTTACGGCGATTATTCGCAGTCCGTCGGACGGAAGCACCACTAACATCGTCGCTACATACAATCCGATTAACAACTATGCGACTAATTATACCAACGTGGTTCTCAAATTTCCGTTTCTAAACGTCACCAACCTCTGGTACAGCAACACCATTCCCGTTTACGATGATCGGGAAAATGATTATTTGAAATTGACTGACATCGATGTCGCCGTGTTGAACAACTGGATTTTCACCAACACCGCGATTACAGCCAAATTCCCCCGGTCTGGGAGCATTTATCCCAGCCAGACCAATGCCCCAAACATTATGTATGTCGCGGACAATCGCTCTTACAATAATGGGTATATGACCGCTGTCCGGCTTAAAAATGCAGCTACTATACCCACCAATTTGTTTAACTTTTTGGGAACCAATATGCCTAGCGGATTCACATTGGCGACACCGAATCCGCTTTATATTTACGGCAACTACAATTGTCCCAATAGCGGCTACTTCGGCAGCACCAATACTACCGCTGCCGGCGCCTATCCGGCATCGCTGGTGTCGGATGCGCTAACGATTCTTTCGGGTAAGTGGGACGACGCCAAAAGTGCCGGCACTTACGCAAACAGAAACGCGGTGACCTCATCCACCGATGTGACCCTAAATGCCGCCATCCTGACCGGCATCGTAAATTCAACAGGATCAAGCGACAGCACTTTCAGCGGAGGTGTTCACAATCTGCCGCGCCTGTTGGAAAACTGGAGTGGCAGCGGAGTTACACTAACCCTCAACACCTCCATCGTAAACCTCTTCAACAGCATTCGTGCGACCAATCAATTTGTAAAACCCGGGGTGTATTATAACGCACCGTCGTCCCGTCAGTTTAGTTTCGATCCGAATTTCCTTCTTTTCTACAAACAGCCGCCGGGCACGCCAATGTTAAGCTATGTCATTCGTTCAAAATGGTCCACTCCAGCACCAGGCACTACGAACTATGCGGGTTTCTAAAATCACTCTAGCTGGCGCGCTCACCGTCCTGGCATTCCGGGTTTGCGTCTTAATCGCTGCGACCGCCGAGGATGCAACGGCGACTTCTCCGGCTTACACCAACGCACTGAAGGCTTCCGTGGTGTATGAAGGCGGTCCCGACCTCATTCCGACATACATCACCTACATAAACTTCGGCACCAATAAATTTGGATTTGCCCTGCCCGAGAACTTTCGTCTGCAAAACACCTCTCCGGACCGTCTCACGCTCGTCAGCGCCGATTTGAACAGTCTCATCAACTGGCGAATTGTCGGGCCGAGCCCGACGAACGACGTCCCGCTCGACCCTGCCGTATTTAAAGAGATGCTCATGCAACGCCATCCGGGCGGAAAAATCCTCGCCGAATTCAGCCAGAAGGCTGGAGGTAAAATTGGGCCGGCATTTGAGATGCGTTGGAGCGGCGAAGGCGCGCTGGAGCGCATGGAATTGGCCATTTTCGTCGCCTCTCCCGCCGGCATCATCGAATTTGATTTGGTCAGCAGTTTGGAAAAATATGGCAGTGCCCGTCAAAAGATGAACAAGGCCTTGCTGAGCCTGCGCTGGAATGACGAGCAAGGCAAGTTGACCATGCCGGTCTTTTCCAATAAGCTTTAGCTCTTCCAACCGGCATCAGGATTCCAGCCGGAAATTACCAACCCAATACCGGCAACAACGTTACTTCGTTCCCGGTACCGCACATGTTCGCACTTTCCGTCCCTTTCCAAAATGGCGAGGGTCATTTATGGAGTGGGCTGATCTTTTGGGGTATTTGTAGCCATTCGACAGAGGGGCCCCGCCTTTCGCATGGGTGTGGAGGAGACTGTTTGAGTCAAATCCTGCCTACAATTAGTACACGGCCGCAAGGCGACCGGGGCACCTCCTTGGCGGGGACTGTGGCGTAAAGCCCTCATTTGCGTGGAAATCCCACACGGTGCTTCTCTCACGGATATTCCCAATACGAGCCGGTGGAATTGGCCGGGTAGCTGCTTACTTCCTTTCAGCGACCTAACTAAAAATAACACGACTTTATGGCCTTGCCATTTTTTGACAGCGGAACAAGAAAGAAGCGCGACCAGATGCTGGCGGTGGATTTGGGCGGACGCACCACCAAAGCCGTGCATGTGCAGCGGCGGGGGAATAATTATTTCCTTTGTGGCTACGCCCTCCTGGATGCCCCCATCTTCGACAAAACCCTTTCAGCCGATTTGCTGACCGAACATCTCAAAGCGGTGGGTCAGGCCCTGCAGGCGAAAACCAAATACGTCACGATGACCATGGGCGTCAACGATGTCCTGGTGCGCCACGCCGAAATGCCCCGCCTGGCCCAGGACGACATGCGGCTGGTGCTCAAGCACAGTTCCCGCGTTTACCTGCAACAGGAACTTACCAATCATTTATTCGACTGCCACGTTTGTGGCAATTCACAGCCGACGAAGTCAACGGAGAACCCCAAAGCTCCCTCCGCCGCCCCCAAACAAAAGGTGCTCATCGCCGCCGCGCGCAAGCAAATGGTGGATGACTATGTGGAAGGCTCACGTCGCGCAGGCTTCGTTGCGGATCAAGTTGTTCCTGGTCTGATCGGACCTGTCAATGCCTTTGAACTGACGGTGCCGGACGCGTTCGCCAATGAAGCGGTCGCGCTGGTGGATCTGGGATTCAAGAATTCGTCGATCTCCATCCTCCAGCAGGGCGAACTCATCCTGAGCCGGGTGGTCGCCATCGGTGGGGACCGCCTCACCAATGGCCTCGCCGAAACACTAAACATCAGCTATGCCGAAGCCGAGGGCATCAAGGTCGGCATGCCAGGTGAAGTACAGGGACAACTTGAATCCCTCGTCATGCCGCTGGGCCGGGAACTGCGCGCCTCCATCGACTTTTTCGAACATCAGCAGGATCGTCCCGTAACCCAGGTTTATATCACCGGCGGCTCGGCGCGCTCGCCGATGATCTTGCAGACACTGCAGCAGGAACTCATGGTCGAGTGCCGAATCCTGAATCCGACCTCCGCGTTGCAACTGGAATTGCCCCCGCAACAAAGCGCCGAAATCGAACAGGTCGGTTCGCAGCTCACGGTCGCGCTGGGCGCCGCGCTCGCCGCCCTTTAACCCCAACCCAACCTATGCCTATACGACTTAATCTTCTTGCCGAAGCCCAGGCCGCCGAGGACATGCGCCGCCGGGACCCGGTCAAACGCGCCATCTGGATAGCGGGGCTTTTTGTTGCCCTGCTTCTGGCCGGCAGCAGCTTCATTCAACTCCGCGCCACCGTGGCCAACGGCAAATTGAGCCGCGTTGAGGGGGAAATCAGCGCCCAGACCAACGCGTACAAGGTGGTGGTTGAGAACCAGAAGAAAACAGCGGAAATCAACCAGAAGCTCGAATCGCTTCGCCATCTTTCAACCGATCGGCTGCTATTCGGCACTTTCCTTAATTCCTTTCAGCACGCCACGGTGGAGGACGTTCAACTCCTGCGCCTGAAGGCCGACCAATCCTATGCCTTCACCGAGGCGGTGAAGACGCGCACCAATGACGACAACGTGGTGATCAAAGGCAAGCCGGCAACCGCGACGGAAAGAATTGTCGTAACTGTCGAAGGCACGGATTCCTCCCCCAATGCCGGCGACCAGGTCAGCAAATTCAAGCAGGTCATCGCCAACCACCCGTATTTCAAGGAAATGCTGGTGAAGACCAACGCCGTCAACTTGAAGAGCCTGTCCGCCCCCCAATTATCGCCCAATTCCGGCAAGCCCTGCGTAATGTTCGCCCTTGAATGCCGCTACCCTGAAATTACCCGATGAACTTCTTTAAAAATCTTAAAAAGCTGCCCAAGGAAAAGCAGCAACACCTGGCCCTCGTTATCTTTGTTGCCTTGGGCGCCGTTATCGCACTCGGACCGTTTCGGTCCGAAACGCTCGGCTTCGGTGGACTGGTCAGTTATCAACTCCGCAATCTTGAAGCCATCAAGAAAAAAACCGCCGATGCGGAAAAGGAATCCAAGCGAATCCAGGACGCCGTGAAGCATGCCAGCCAGACCGAACGGCAACTTGTCGAGGCGAAGAAATCGCTCGCCGAGGCGGAGAGTGATATCGCTTCCGGCGACCTTTATTCCTGGGTGGTCAACACGCTACGCCAGTTCAAGGCGGGGTATCAAGTCGACATTCCTCAATTCACACCCATCGGGCTCACCACCGATGTCTCCATCCTACCGGGTTTCCCTTACAAGCAAGCCTCGTTGTCGCTATCGGGCACGGCGCACTATCATGATCTGGGTCGATTCCTGTCGGATCTCGAAAACCAGTTCCCGCACATGCGCGTCCTGAACCTTAACCTGGACCTGAATTCAAGCCCCACCGCCGAGGATCAGGAAACCATTGCGTTCAAAATGGATATTGTGACGCTCGTTAAAACCACCTCATCCTGAATCAGCCACCAGCCGTATATGAAGGCCATTCAACATCGCAATTCCATGAAAGTTCTGTTGCTTACCACCGCCCTGCTCTCCTTGGGCATCGTCTCGCGCGGTGCCGAAAACAAGACCGCGCCTGCAACAAAGCCCGCCAAAGCCCCCGTGGCCGCGACCAACGCTGTCCCCGCGGTTGCAGAAATTCCCAAGTCGGTATTTGTCATGCCCTCCAACCCACAGGAGGGAAAAGATCCCTTTTTCCCGAAGTCCACGCGGCTCTTCAACACTGTCGTCGTGCCCGCGGCGGTCGCAAGCGCTAAACCGGCGGCCGTGATCCCGTCCGATTTGCAACTCAAGGGAATTTCGGGCGTCGCTGAACGCCGGCTCGCGATTATCGGCTCACGCACGTTTGAAAAAGGCGAGGAACGCGAACTCCCCACGAACGCCGGCCGCGTGCGCATTCGCTGCCTCGACATCACCACTGATTCCGTCCTCATTCAGATCGGCGACGAGCAACGTATTTTGCGGCTGCGCCCCGGTATCTAATCTCTCTCCTTTGTCCTTCGCGGGATGCCCTCTGCCCCGCGAAGGAACTTCTTGTTTTTTCCTTCCGTTGGATTTTCCTTGGTCTGGAGGAGCCAGCCGTCCGCCAGCCGGCCATTGCCATTTTTCACTTGTAGAAACAGCGCTTTCTACTTTGGATCACATCCTTCTACGCGGCGGATTTCCCATCGCGTAATGCGCTATCCTCATTTTGCCCGCTTGTCTTATAGGTGGACAAAGCGTCCGCCAAGTGTTCGCTTTCGCGCGTTTCGCGGTCAAAATGGCCCTTTTTTCCCGTTGGCACCATGGCTGCTAAATGGGCCTCGAATGAAACGCAGGTTGTCTCAGCGTCCGTTCGAATTCGGAAACACTCTTAACAAATGAAACTTAAAGTTTGCCTCCTCACACTCGTTGCGCTCCTCGCTTGCGCCTGGGCGACCGTCGCCCAGACCAATACGCCGACGGGCGAGCCCGTCGCCGCAGAGCCCAAAGCCGAAGACGCTGCCGCAACTCCATCGGCGCCGCCCACCCCTTCCGCACCCGCCACGCCGGGTGCCGAAGTCCCGCCGTCAGAACCCCTGGCCGCCACCCCCGCCCCTGCGGTCGCGCCCGCTCCGGATGCCGCCGTTGTGGCTGCCCCAGCGAAACCCGTCGCCCCGCAACCTGGCGCGATCATACCGCTGATTGTCATGGACGATGTGCCGTTGACGGACGGTATCCGTAATCTCGCCCGGCAGGCCGGCCTGAATTACATCCTCGATCCAAAAATCGGATTTGGACAACCGGGACCGGACGGCAAACCGATTCCCCAGCCTTCCGTCTCCATCCGTTGGGAAAATGTTTCGGCTGAACAGGCGCTCAACGCCTTGCTCAACACGTATAGCTTGCAACTCCTCGAAGATCCGAAAAGCAAGATTGCCCGTATCACCATCAAGGATCCGGCGGCGCCGGATCCGCTCGCGACCAAGATTTATCAACTCCAATACGCCGGCCCCTCCAACATCGTTGGCACCGTGCAAAGCATTCTCGTAGACAAGCGCAGCAAGGTCACAGCCGACTATCGCAGTTCGCAGCTGGTGGTCGTGGCGCCGGAGAAGGAATTAGCCGACGTGGATGAATTGATCCGCCGCCTCGATACCGCCACCAAGCAGGTGTTAATCGAAGCGCGCATGATCGAAACGACGATGAATCCGACCACCTTAAAGGGTGTTGACTGGACTGGCACGGTCGGCGCGCAACGCGTGACCTTCGGCAACGGTGTTACCTCGGGCATCCAGCAGAGCAGCGTGGGCGCCACTGCTGGTTCGCAATCCGGAACCGCAGCAGGTTCCGACTCCATTCCATTCGCCCAAGCTCCTCCCATCAAAGCTACTCAGGGTACAAACGCGTTTAATGGTCTGTTGAGCGGTGTGACGGGCGGCAGCACGATTGTTCAGATGCTCACCTCGATCCTCGGCGGCGGCGGTGCCAACGGCGGCGTCCCGGGCTTGAGCGCCAATACGGCGAAGGGCTTCTTCCCGGCCACGGCATTCCTGAATGCCGACGGCGTGAGCGCGGTCCTCTCGTTCCTCAATACCTACTCCGATGCGAAGATCCTTTCCGCGCCTCGCACGGTCACGCTCGACAACGAGCCGGCCCGCATCGAAGCCACCACACTGGAACCCGTGATCAACGTCACCGCCGGCACGGCCAATACAACTGGTGGTTCTTCAGTCACCTACTCCAACCTGGGTGTTATCCTGAACGTCACGCCCCGGATTTCGGCCAACGACAACGTGAATCTGAAAGTCGTTCCTGAAGTTTCCCGCGACGCCGGCACGGTTTCCAAGATCATTCAAGGTCAGGTCTTCCAGGCGGATCGCTACGAAGTGCGCAAAGTTGAAACCCATGTGATGATCCCGAGCGCAAATACGCTGGTATTGGGCGGCATGATTCAAGATTCCCTCCAGACCGGCAACAAGAAGGTTCCCTTCCTCGGCGATCTACCGCTCCTCGGTCACTTCTTCCGAACCGACTCGAAGGACCGCAGCAAGCAGAACCTCCTCGTATTCATCACGCCGACCATCGTGCAGGACGAGGACTTCCAACCGACGAAGACCGACTTCCTCAAGACCAAGCTCCCCGCTCACGACGCTGTCGACAAGGATCCGGGCCCGTGGGATTCCGGCAAGCCGGCCAAATGGAGCAAGCCGTAGTGTGATTTAGGCAAGCTCGAACAGTTTCAACCCCGGCTTCATATGAAGCCGGGGTTTTTGATTTTTAACTCTTCTGCGTTGACTCACAAAGGCGCCGCAAATAGTCGAACGAATATAATCCCGTGGCGTGACCATCGCCCCAAACAGGCTGCACCGCGTACGTTCCCACCTTCTCCAAGCGCGTCAGACGAAAGGCTTTGGATGAAAGCGGCTTCTCCGGGCCCTTGTGAAGATTTCCCATCACATCGACTTCACCTTTGCAGCCAGCGCAAGGACACCCGCGTCGCAATGCTTCCAGTGAAATGAAGCTCTCGGTCCGGTCGTCCCACTTGATCGCCAGTTCTTCGCCCACCTGCTGCAAATCCACGGGTCGCATGTCAGAGCAGCTCCATTACGCGCTTCAACTCCGCGTCGGTGTTGTAGTAATGGGGCGAGAGTCGAATATATTTTTGACCTGAGCGATCACCACGCAACGAGGTTACCACGCCGGCATCCGCAAGCTTTTGATGCAAGGGCGCGAGGTCGGTCGCGCCTTGATAAAAGGAAATTATGCCGCTGCCAATGTCCGGCGTCGCATCCGGCTGCATCACGGTATAGCCTTTGGCCTGCAAGGCGGGCACCACCCAGGAACGCTTTCGCAGCAACTCCTGCGCGATATTATCAACACCAAGTTCCAAGGCGAGTTCCATCGCCGCAACCAGACCAACCATGCCCAAAAAGTTATGCGTGCCGACCTCGTATTTCTGCGAACCCTTCTGAAACACAATCTGCTCCTGCGCAACATAGTTCGGGCATTGCACGTTGTTCCAACCGTACAATGGCGGATTGATGTAATTCTGCACCGCCCCGCGAACATACATCAAACCGGCGCCGCAAGGTCCGAGCAGCCACTTATGCGCGTCCGCCGCCAGCAGGTCCACCGATTCCGTGGTTGTGGGAAATGCGCCCAGCGTCTGAATGGCATCGAGACAGAACATGACATTCGCTGCTCGCAGACCTTTACCAATCGCCTGAATATCGATCCGATACCCGCTAATGAAGTGACACGAGGCCAGTGCCACCAACACCGTGTTTTCATCGATTTGGCCGAGGACGTCCTTTGCACGGATTACCCCCAACCCGCGAGTGTTCATCAACCGGACCTCGACCCCGCGTTCAGCCAGCGCCATCCACGGATAAACATTCGAGGGATAATCGTCAAAATAGATCAGGATGTTTGAACCTTTCCGCCATTTGAGCCCGCTCGCAAGAAAACTTAACGACAGCGACGTTGGGCCTACAAACGCGACCTCGTTCGCCTGGCACTTGAGGAGTTGTGACGCCAGAGCACGACCACGTTCAGCCACGGCAGGAAAAACAAATTTTTCCTGGTCGCCGGTGCTGGATTGCAATGCGTATTTTGAAATCGCCTCCGCCACGCGGCGCGGCAAGGGACAATCGGCGGCATGCGCGAGAAAAATCTTTTCGCGCGTCACGGGAAATTCGTGCTGCCGCAATTCTTCGCTGTTGAGAATCTCGCTCAGGGTCATGTCGCCAAGGTAACAATTGGTCGGCGAGAATCCATCTCATAAATGGAACGGGTCGGGGCGCGACCGGCGGAATTTGCAAACGATTTTATGGCCCCATCACATTTTGAAGCGTTTGAAAATATCCGAGCCAGAATTGTAAAATCCGGTAAACCACCATGCCCACCACTGCAAGGTAAACTATTTGTGGCAGCCATCGAGAGAGATTCTGTAATTTTCGCGACGCCTCCTCCTGGTAGTATCGCTGCAACCGTTTCAACCCGTCATCGAGCGAGCCACTGATTTCACCCGCCATGTACTGGCTGGCGAAAAGCTCGGGGAAAGCACGTGAGGTTCTGACAACTTCAGATGGAGTCTCCCCGCCGTCGAGGCGCGGACGCCAGGCAGTGACCGTGCGCTGCAGGCCAAACGAACCACTGGCGCGCGCCGCCATTTCCCATGCCTCAATCACGGTAACGCCCGCGTTTAGCAGTGCCTCCAGTGCCGCCGACAGCCGCGCAAGGGCGAGATAATGCCGGGCGGTGCCGAGCATCGGAATCGGGCGTAGCAGCCTTTCCACCAGCGAGCGCCAGGCCGCACCGTGACCGCTTTGCCCGGCAAAAATGATCAAGCCCACAATGGTGTAGAGCGGCACCAATACCATAAGCACCTGGCGCAAATATGCCCCCCAATCGCCCGACAAAAACAATTTCGGAAATGGAAAAATGAAAATGGCGAAATGAAACAAAAACGCGGGATAGATCAATCCCCCAATGATGTTGCGAGCGAGTTGCGCGCGTTCCTGGTAGTAGTCGCGCAGCAACCCCACACAAGCTTCCAGTCGTCCGCTTTTTTCCCCGGCGGTCATCAGCGCGACATCAAATTCGGGCAGCCAGCCCGGCACCTGGATGAGCGCGTCGCCGAGGGTCTGTCCATCGGCCAGTTGTTCCAAGAGTTGTGTGATGGGACGGCGATACGAGCGCGCCGGAGGACTTCGTTCAAGATGCTTCAACGCCCCCACCACACCCAACCCAGCACCCGTAAGCTGCGCGAGCTGATAATAAAAATCAGAACGCCGTGCAAGTTGACCGGGTGTGAAAATGACCTGCATTGTTTTATATTCCCGCCGAATTTCAGTCTAAGAGGTTCGCCCGCATCATGCACCGCCCTGCCCGCTCGGCGCAAGTCCGCCCAAACCAAAAGCTTCCAACATTTGCCAAAACGAAAAAGCCCGGGCAGCGCGCCCGGGCTTGAAAAAGGAAACGGCAATTCCTCACGCTTTCACCGGCACCACACGGTCAAAACTCGCCTTGATATCGCGTTTACTGCGTAAACCAACGATTTGATCGGTCACCTGACCCTGGTGAAATAGCAACAAGGTTGGTACCGCGCGAACGTCATATTGCGCCGCGAGTATCTGATCATTGTCGATGTTAACCTTGCCAATTTTGGCCCGGCCGTCATATTCCGCGGCCAACTCATCGAGGATGGGCCCGATCATTTTGCAAGGACCACACCACTCGGCCCAAAAATCCACCAACACCGGAATGTTGGAATCAAGCACCTCAGTCTTGAAGTTATCCTGAGTGAGGGTCGCAATGTTGGGAGCTGCCATAAAATTATAAAATTACTGAATTCTCACGACATGGAGTGAAGACACCTCCACCCCGGATTTCCTGCTGCAAAAAGTCTCGGCGCGCTAAACGACTAAAGCTGCCACATCCAGATCGTAGTACCGACCGCAGCCAGGCCAAGCACGGCGGCAGCGATCGCCAAGACTGTGTCCAACGTGCTCGGACGATAGACCGCCACCACCGGGGCGGATGCCGCACGAGGAGCCGAGGTGGCCGCCGGCCGCTGAACGGCAGCTGGAGCGGCAGCAGCAGCGCGGGGAGCGGCGGCAGCGGGTGCAGCAGCCATCGGCGCGGCTGTCGCCGCGGGAGGCACTGCGCCACCGCTGGGGCCTCCGGGCGGCAGGGTTGGCAGCTTGATAGTCGGCGCCGCAGACGGCTTCGGCGGCAGATTAATTCTTACCGTTTCCTTCTTCGGTTGAACTTTGCCGGTTTCTTTTTTGGGCGGCACCGCGCCGGTAGGTCCGCTAGGTATGTTTTCTGCCATAAAAATTGATTTCTACTTGAACCTACGGTTCTGGCCAGCACGTGTCAAACGCATATTCGGCTGCGGCAACTAATCAATAAACCGTCACTTTGCGGCCTCAATTTCCTTAACTTTCAAATTTATAAATTCCTGATCCCACCTTAAACACGGCCCGTCCGTTTTCCATGCGCAGAAACAATACTCCGGGAGCCTGGCTCACCGGTTTGCCATCCTCCAAGACGCCGGCCGCGCTTTTGGCGGGAACGTGAACGATGGCCGTGGTATTCGGGGGAACGGTAATATTCCATCGAAATGCTTCCCCATCCCGGACCCACTCGCTGGAGATTAATCCGTAGGGGGATTGATGTTCCGCTTTTGCCGATTTCAAATCGCCCACCGGTTCCGGTCGCATGACGATTTGCTTAAAGCCGGTGTCGTACAAATCCGATTTGATACCTGCTACATTCTCGTTGAGCCAGATCCCCAGATCGCCCACGAGCATCACGTGGTTTCCCGAGTTCATCGCCGGATCCGCCGTATCGCCATTCCACAATTCCCAGATGGTGGTCGCTCCTTTTGCCACCATATAACCCCAACTTGGATACGTTTCCTGGGTGGCGATGGTATAGGCAAGATCGGGTCGGCCATTCTCGGTCAAAACGCGCATCAACCACTGGCCACCAATCAAGCCTGTTCCAATATGATTGTGGGTTTTGGTGGTGATATTATCGACGAGACAATCGAAAACTCGCTGGCGTTCGCCTTCGGGCACCAAACCAAATGCAAGCGGTAACACGCACGACGTTTGGGATCCATTGTCGTATTGTCCCTTTTCTGAATTGAAGAATTTCTTGTTGAACGCAGTTTTCAGTTTATCGGCCAGCGCCTCAAAATGCCGCGCATCCAGATCCTTGTGCAGCAGGAAGGCGAAGCCCGCCATCAAGCGCGCATCATGGTAAAGGTATGCGGATGCCAGCAGTGTCTTGTCAGTTTGCCGGGCGGGATCTTTCGAGTGGATCAATTTCGGATCCTCCGGCGGTACGCACCAGTCGCCGTAGGAATCGCGTTTGATGAGACCGTTGGTGACGAAGCCACTCATATAATCCAGCCATCGCTTTGCGCTGTCATAATGATTTTTAACCACCGCGTCGTCGGCGTACTGATCGCGCAAAATGCCGGGAATTATCACGGTCGCACTCGGCCAGGTGACGTTATCCGAGTAGATCGGCCAAAATGCCGGACAGACATCGGACACGCTGCCATTGGTCTTCTGTGCGTCCGCGATATCTTGAACCCACTTCGCATAAAGGGCCGCAATGTCGAAAAGATACGTTTCGCCTTTGCACTCCGCCGCCCGGTCACCAAGCCAGCCTTGACGCTCGTCCCGCTGTGGGCAGTCGGTGGTAATGCTTCGATAGTTCCCCGCCACACCCCAAAGGATGTTGTGATAAATCCTGTTTAATAGTGGATTGGAACACACGAAGGTGCCGGCGGTTTCCACGTTGTCCCGGACAACTTCACCTTCGATTGAATCGAGCCTGGGCTTGCCTGGATAACCGGTCACTTCCACAAAACGGAATCCATGATAAGTGAATCGCGGCGCGTACACTTCCGTCCCCTTCCCTTTGAGCGTATAGGTGTCGGTCACTTTCGCCGAACGAATATTGTCGAGATACAGGGTACCTTCCGCCGTCAACGTCTCCGCATGCCGCATCGCCACCACCGTGCCGGCGGGGCCGGAAACTTTCAGCCGGCACCAGCCCACCATGTTCTGCCCGAGATCAAAAATCCAGACGCCAGGACGGGGTTGAGTCAGCGCGATCGGCTTCAAAATCTCCACGACCCGGATGGGCTCGATCATTTGCGACGACATCCCTCCGCCCGGCGCGGAAACTTCCTTGGCTGCCTGCCAGTCGAGGTCGTTGAAGCCAGCTTCCGACCAACGCGGCATTTCGCGGCGCGCATCGTAATCTTCGCCGTCATATTCGTTGTTCGACCGAATCGGCCCTTCAGTCGTCAGTTTCCAGGAAGTATCGCTGGTCACTTCCTCCTCCGTGCCGTCCTCGTACTGCAAGGACATTTGCAACCTAAGCTTTGGAAAGCCATAGCTCGCCGTTCCGGTCGGAATATCCGCGCGCGGCGCATAGAACCGGCCATTGCCGAGAATGACGCCCAGCGCATTTCTGCCGCGGCGCAACTGTTTCGTAACGTCATAAGTCACGTACAACACGCGTTTGGAATAATCCGTAAGCCCCGGCGAGAGCACATCCAGGCTGACTTTTTCACCGTTAAGATACAGCTCCGACAAACCAAGCCCACTGACATACACAGTCGCCCGCTGAATTTTTTTTCCAACGGCAAATTCCTGACGCAACATCCGCGCCGGAAGATCGCGGATTTCAGGCGCGGCAATTTTGCCCCAGGGCGCCATGCCGGGCGCGCCTAATTTCTTTGCCGGCTGCCAGCCGTCCCCATTCGCCGGCGCGCTTTGCCAGCCGGAAAATTCATTCGTCGCTGCCAGCCAACTTGAATCCGTCACCATGGCTACGGGCTCGCCGGCGCCAAGGTCAATGTGCACCGATGCGATAAATCCCGCTGGATTCGGCGTGGCCCCACCGTTTTGCACCACGCCAGCCAGCACGTTCTCCCCCGGACGCAAAAACTGGCTGATATCTGAGGTTGTGGCGGCGTGAAAATTGCCGGTCGATCCCGCCTTCTGGCCGTTGACGAAGAACTCACCACTATCGTCGGCGGTGAAATCAACCGTGGCCCGCTTGATGATAGCGCCTGCCGGCAGTGTAATGACTCGTTGGAAATAGCATTTCCCCGGCGATGCCGCCTTCTCCGGTTCGCCACCCGGAAACCAGATCCATTGGGCGCCTCCCAAAACATTCCCCTCCGCCCCCTTGCCCGCTGCCTCATCCAATCCGATCCATTTGCCATGCCAATCCGAAGCGCGTAGCAAACCCATGCTCCAGTACGCGGGTTCACTCCAGTCCGATTCCTTGCCGTCGAGATTCCATATGCGCACCTTCCAGAAACATTCCTGGGACGAGAGCAAGGGACGTCCCGCATACGGCACATGAATCGACTGGTCGGACTCAACCTTTCTGCTATCCCAGATATCGCCCCGATCCTCATCCAGCATCTCCCGCCGACTGGCCACCAGTATTTGATAGGCACTCTGCGCCTGATTGCGCAGGCTGGCTTTGCCGGGATCCAATATCCAACTCAGCCGTGGCTGGGGCGTATCGATTCCCAGCGGATTCTTGAGAAACTCGCAGCGCAAGTCGCGCGCGCCCAGCGATCCGCCGAGGGCGACGAACTCGGTCGCGCAGAGCGCCACGACGAGGAGAAAATGAAAACTCAACCAGCGGCCTGGCTGACGTATCTGACGAAGGGACTTATTCATGGGAAATCTAATTACCAGCGGCAGCATCGAATGGCTTGAATCCCATTTTTTCCGACGGTGAATTCGTCTGGAACCGGAATTTATTTTTTTCCGGCGCGACGAACAACGGATTTGTGATCAGCGAATGAACGTCATGACCCCGCGCGTGCCATTGCGCCAGGGTGGCGCCGGCAAAACTCAGCTTGTCTGGAGTGTCCGCCAACCGGGTATCGAAATAGATATTATCGTCCATGACATAATGGTCATTGGACCAGTCCCCGGCCAGCAGCGTACCTGAGTCAAAGTAAACAATATTGTGCTCAAATATGAAGCTGATGTGTTCCTCTGGTCGGGTGCGTTGAATCTGGGCATCCCGCCCAAACGCAAAAATATTATTCCGCACGACATTGGTTTCGCCGTAATGTTGGTGAAAGCCGCCATGGGTCGTTCGGTAGACCAAATTGTTTTCCGCAATAATGCCACTGCTGCCTTCGTCGAAATAAATTCCCCAGCCGCCATAGCGCAAACCGGCGATGTCGTGCCACACGTTATTGCGAATCGTGGTGCCGGGTTGACGTCCCAGTGTATAAATTCCCCCCATGTCACTTAGAATCGGACCATCCCCATTCGACTTCACTCCGATATGGTGGACTTGATTGAACTCCACGAGATTATTGCTCGCCAGCGCCGGCTTGTAACCCCATGTCCAGCCGATTGATATCCCAGTGTAATAAAAGTCGCGGATGATATTGTGGGTAATGCGATTGTTCGGCGATTGCCCAATCCAGATGCCTTCCGCACTATGAAACACGATGCCGCCATCGTGGATTTGACAGCCAGTAATCTCATTAAATTGCGTCATGGTTTCCGGCGTGGTGGCGATGCGCGTTTCGCCAAGCTTTATGCCACCACCGCCCAGATCGGAAAACTCGCATCCTTGAATCCGATTGCTCGTGCAACCCCGGCCGAGTTCGAGTGCATAACTTCCCAGACTGGAAAAATTGCACCCCTCAAACAAGCACTCGCGCAGTCCTTCGCAACGAACCGCTCCCGGGACGCCGATCGCCGCCTGCGCGAAACCGCCGACGTCCAGACTTGGTTCAGGCGAAACGCGCGGCTTGTTTTTCGGCGAAACAAAGTCCGCGGGGAAATACCACTCAGAGTGAGCGAAACGCAGGCCACGCATCGTCAGGTGTTCCACGAATTTTCCCGCGTCCGGGTTGCCCGAAATTTCGACCAACTGCGTGAGTGCCGGCGCAATGGCCTCGAAATGCTCCAAGCTTTCACCGGCGCGCGGCCAATAGTAAATTCGCCCTGCCACACGATCGAGCGCCCACTCGCCGGGCTGGTCCAGAAAATCCAGCGCGCCTTCGACATAATACAAGTCGCCCGGGGCGAGTTCAAAAACAGATTTCTTCCCAAACGTCACCAGCCGCTCTTTTTCATCCACGGAATCAATCGGCAGCCGCGATTCCACCCAGCGACAGGTGACCACGACTTCCGCATTAGTAATGTCAGGCAACGCCTTCAGGTCCCCTTCCGCAAACCGGAACCGCTTTTGGCCTACACTCCACTCCGGCACCTTATCCAAGAGTTCCACCACCTTGAGATATCCGTGATCCGGATGCCGGGACCGAATAGCACGTTTGCCATTGGTCCAAAGTTCAATGAAATTCCATTTGCCTGCGCGAATATCCGGCACCTCGGCGACCCACAATTGCCGGCCGGCCATTTTAATTGGCTGCCATCCGGCAATTGCCCGTCCTCCGCTTAACACGGGGGCCTCTTGCGCATACGCAGCCAACGTCAAACCCGAGTCCTCCGGTTTCAGGTCCAGCGGCTCATCAAGAAAATAAACGCCCCGTCGAATAAATATTTTCGCGGGCAGCGTCGACGCCTGCAGCTTGAAAGCCCGGGCCGCTTCCAAAGCCCGCGAAGCCGTTAGAAATGGGCCGTCTTTACGCCAGCAATTCGGGGCAGGCAAAGCCCCGGACCATTGATCGTTACCATTCGTGGCGACGAAAAAGACTCCGGGACCGGGTTTGCAGTTTTCATTTCCCGCCGCCCCTTCGCCCTTGCGCCCAGCGCATCCCGCACATACAAAGAGGAACGCAAACGATAGCCAGGCCAGCCATCGCGATTTGATTGAGGTGTTGAACATCGGATGATCTCTCCTGCTCGCTCGCGCCAGTCACTAATCGCTCGCGTTGTTGGCGATATTCAGCGCACGGCCGGTTTTATTCGTGATACGAGGCTTTCCTGAAATTACATTATCGGTGATCACCGCTCGTCGCACTTTTTCACCAAGCTCGATCTGTGGTTTATCCTGCTGAAATTCGCAGCCGCGCACCAGGATTGTGCCGCTTTCGACATGCAACGCGTGACGACCTTGTTCCTTTGAGTCCCACTGCATGAAAATACTATCGCTGAAGCCCACGGTGCCCCGCCCGGCGATTTGCGCGATTTGATTGCAGGGGCCCCAGAATGCGCAATTCACAAAGCGCACGCTTCCCGCATTTTTCGGCTCCACCCGTACCATCGTCGGGTCGGGGCCATGAAATGAAACAAACTCGCCGTTGGAAATCAAAAGCCCCATTGGGGCGCAATTCTCCACCACCACTGCGGTGTAGCAATCATCGGCGCCGATACCCAGAAAATTGCCATTGCACACCCCGCCCGCAGTCTGAATGAACTTGTAACCGATGTTGTAACCGAAACAGAACGTATTGAACACATATTGCCAGTCGCTGCGTCCAAAAATGAACGCCTCACCGTGCTCCTGCTGCCAGCGCAACAGTTTCGGCTTCATGCTCCACCACGGGTTAAAGTGCACATTTTCAATCCGCCCAATATCGTAGATCACATCAACGTAAATCCCGCGCCGCAATGGCTGCCCATGCACGTCACGAATGAGATGCCGCTCATTATTTCCGGCATCGATGCCGTTATAGGGGTTAAGTAATTCGACGGCGATTACTGCCGGGTTTTTACCCCTCATGCCCACCGACCAGGGATACGCCTGCGGCTCCTCATCGGTTTTTTGTTCTGGATAATAAATCACGACGCCTTTCAACGTGGAGTTATCGTTCAAAGTGATGAACGGCGCGCCGTCTTCCCTGCCGCGATTTTCCGTGGCAAGGAGGGTGGTCCCGTCATCCGTCGGTTTCGGCGCACCGGGATTGCGAATTCCCACGTGCGACGGCACCGATTCCCAGACACCCTTCAACGTAACAGCCTTTGGCACATTTAAGTGGCCGGAGAAGAAATAATTGCCGCGCGGCGCGTACACTATTCCCCCACCCGCTTTTCCGGCTGCATCCATTGCGTTTTGGAAAGCCGTGGTATCGTCCGTCTTGCCATCGCCTTTGGCGCCGTATTCGAGCACCGAATAGATATCAGCGTTTGTGGTCGTGGCAGCGAAACTACGACCGGCGAGCAGCAGCCAAAGAATTCCCACGGAGGCCCAACGACGGGACAACAAATTAATTTGCATCATTGAGCTTCCCGTTTCGCATTTCACTTCTTGACCGGTCCACGGTTGGCGGTGGCGATTTTCTTCAAATCCATTTTTACCTTGTCACGGTCGTATGTCATCAATCCGTTGACCTCAACCTCGACGTCGGTGGTCTGGGTGTAGATTGCGGCTGACAACCCCTTTTCACCGATTAAAGGGAACAGTTTCTCTATCAGGTCCAGATAGGCTGCGGTTAGCGACGCTTCATCGGTGAAGCTGCGATAGCCCCAATTCTTTTCTGATTGCCAGGTATGTCCACGAACCGGCAGGCCGAGTCCGCCAAATTCGCCGAGCACCACCGCACGTTTTTCCTCCGGCTCGGGTGAACCGGGACCCGGATACTTGTGCATGTCGTTCACATCGCCAACGCCCCGATCATTCCAGCCGCTGGCATCATCCACCAGCCGGGTTGGATCCATCTGCTGGACTTGCTTCGTAATTCTTGCGGTGTCCCATTGACCCCAGCCTTCATTGTAGGGAACCCACATGACGATGCACGGATGATTGATGAGCCCATCCACCAAGGCTTTCAACTCGGTTTCAAACTGCTTTCCTGATTCAGGCGTGCGCGTGATGTCCGGCTCGCCCACCTTGATATACTTATCGCCGCTCGGCATGTCCTGCCATACGAGCAAACCCATTTTGTCGCACCAATAGTACCAACGGTCCGGTTCAACCTTCACGTGTTTTCGCGCCATATTGAAGCCCAGCTTCTTGGTCATCTCGATGTCATATTTCAACGCTTCGTCAGTCGGCGCGGTGTACAGGCCATCCGGCCAGAAACCCTGATCGAGCGGACCAAATTGAAAATATGGTTTGTTGTTCAGCAACATCCGGGTGAATCCCTTCTCGTCTTTGCCGAGTGAGATTTTCCGCATTCCGAAATAGCTTTCCACCTTGTCGATCGTACGGTTGCCCAACTTCAAAGTCGCCGTCAGGGTGTACAGGTGGGGCTTTTCCGGCGACCACAGTTTCGCCTTCTCCACCGGCAGCTTAATTTCTGCGCCCGCCGTGCCAGACACCTTGGAAACGCGGTCAAGTCCGTCACGAATCGCGACCTCAACACTATACTGCCCCATCGTCGAAGTGAGTGCTGGACGAATGGTTACGGTGTTGTCGTCGATGTTCGGGGTGATTTTCAATCCTTTGATATACGCCGCGTTCACGGGTTCCAGCCACACAGTCTGCCAGATGCCGCTGGTCGGCGTGTACCAAATCCCATGGGGCTTGCGAATCTGTTTGCCACGCGGCTGGGCGCCGGCGTCGGTCGGATCCCAAACGGACACGACCAATTCATTTGCCCCTTTCGCATTCAAGGCGTCAGTGATTTCAAAAGTGAAACCATCGTAGCCCCCTTGGTGCATACCTATTTCCTTGCCGTTGACGAAAACCTTGGCTTCAAAATCCACAGCACCAAAATGCAGCAACACGCGCTGCCCTTTCCAGCCGCGCGGCACTTCAAAGCTGCGCCGATACCAGAGCCGCTCGTTTTCGGACACCATTTTCATCACGCCCGACAACGCGGATTCCACCGGGAACGGCACCAAAATTTGGGTCTGATACGCTTGCGGCGCATCTTTCGCCACGATGCCAAAGTCCCAAAGACCGTTTAAATTAAGCCAATCCTTGCGAACCAGTTGCGGCCGGGGATATTCGGGAAGCGTTTTGTCGGGATTTACATCCTTCGCCCAACGGGTTTTCAGCGGGCCTTCCGCGGGTTGCCAGGCACTGGCTGCCAGGGTGGCAAACAAGACCAGCGCCCCTCCCATCAATACCATGAGACGTCTGCTTCGCGTGCATCGTAAGGTGTTTTTACTGCATCGGACCATTCCCGACACGAGTTCCCGGCTTGTTTGGTTTTTCATGCTTTGGTTCTCAATTTTTTCAGCGGACTTAATCGCAGCACCTCAATCTCCCATGTGAGCGTCGAAATGCGGACCCGATTCATTTAATAGATGCCGCGCAACCCGAGTCAAGCAACTCTCCCGCTCCCGTTGATTGCCCTCGCCAGCGAAAGCCGCCGATAACCCTTGCCGAATAACCACAAGTTTATTTTGATACGACATGCCATCGGCGGAGACGAACCAGATTGATGATGCCGCTTTTTTGCTTCAGTTCGAAGCCGGTCTATGGCCTCGCGAACACTGGCATCACGAGCAACACATCAAAATCGCTTATCTCTATCTCACCCGGTATCCGTTCGCGGAAGCAGTGACGCGTGCCCGGTTGAAGATCAAGGCTCACAACGCAGCCAACAGCGTGGTCGAAACTCCCACCAGCGGATATCACGAAACCACCACGCAAGCATGGATGCGACTGGTTTACACGACGCTCTGCGAATATGGGCCCGCCGCAAACGCAGACACGTTTTACGAACAGAACCCGCAGTTGTCACAGAAAAAGGCGCTTCGTTTGTTTTATTCTCGCGAAGTGTTTATGTCGCCCGAGGCAAAATTCGAATTTGTGGAGCCCGATCTCGCACCGCTTCCAGTCAGCATCAAACCTCCACCAGAGTTATCGGCGTGACTCATAGGTGAGGCGCGTCAAAATTGTTAATTGTTCATTGTTTAGGCATCACATCTTCATGTGTAGCCGAACGATTGACCACTTTCCGCCAAGAAAATATTCTGCACAGACGAATGTCTCTACACCAACCCTGCCCGCCCTCACGACAGAATTGCGTTGGAATACATGCCCTCGCGTGCTAAAAGCCGACCCATGAGAATGGCACGCCATCTACTTTCGCTCGGACTCTTTATTGCAATCGCTACTGTCGCCACAGCGCAGGATCCGAAATCCTCTCCAGGAAAACTGAACGTCCTGGTGGTCTCGGGCGGACACCCCTTTGAGAAAGAGCCGTTCTTCAATCTCTTTCGTACCAACCAGAATATTTCCTGCGTATTCGCCGAGCATCCCAATGTGGAGCCGTACTATTCTCCCACCAACAAATACGACGTGATTGTGTTGTATGACTACAATCAGAAGTTGAGCGACGATGGAAAAACCAATTTCCTCGCCCAACTGAAGCGAGGCACAGGTCTCGTTGTGTTGCATCACGCCATCGTGGCGTATCCCCAATGGGAGGAATATCGAAACATCATCGGCGCTCACTATTACATGGCCAAGACCAACATCAACGGCGTGGAGAAGCCGCGCTCGGCGGCCAAGCACGGGATGAATTTCACCCATCAAGTCGCTGACCCCACACACCCGGTCACCTTGGGAATCAAGGATTATCCCATCCACGACGAGACGTACAAGTGGTTCGATTTATACGAAGGCTGCCATCCGTTGTTGACCACCGACGAACCCGAAAGCAACAAGGTGATAGCGTGGGCGAAAACCTACGGCCCGGCGCGCGTCGTTTACCTCGAGTCGGGTCACGACCACTTTGCTTACTACAATCCCAATTTCCAGCAGATCGTCAGGCAGGCCATCCAGTGGACAGCCAATAAGAATTAAGTTTTCCCGGCCGTTTATACTCCATGAAAACACATCTCGCCATCCTTGCCGCCGCTCTCGGCATCAGCGTTTCCGCCATTGCGCAATTACCCAACGGAAACCCCTTGTCCGGCCTGGAACAATTGAAGGATTTCGAGACCATGCGCGCCTCGTCATCGGATGCCAACTGGCGCGACGGAAACAACGACGCGCGTGGTATCGCCCCCGGAGCCACGCTCGTGCTGGCCGACCTCAAGGGTCCCGGCATCATCACGCATTTTTGGAATACCATCGCGCACCAGGCCCCTTTTTATTCCGAGTTGATGACCTTGCGCATCTACTGGGATGGCGAAACGAATCCCAGCGTCGAATGTCCGATTGGCGATTTTTTCGGTGTGGGCCATGGCTTGGACAAACCGTTCGTCTCACTTCCCATCAAGGTTTCTTCCGACGGTCGCGGACGCAATTGTTACTGGCCGATGCCGTTTCGCAAATCCGCCCGCATCACCGTCACCAACGACAGCGACAAACGGTGTGACGCCTTTTATTATTATATTGACTGGCAGAAGCATAAATCGCTGCCGAAGGACACAGCCTACTTCCACGCGATGTATCGGCAGGAATTTCCGTGCGTGATGGGCCGCAATTATCTCATCGCCGATATCGAGGGCCGGGGGCATTACGTCGGCACCGTGCAGAGCGTACAAAACATGTCGGCCGGATGGTATGGCGAAGGCGATGATTTCTTTTTCATCGACGGTGAAAAGGAACCGCGGCTGCGCGGCACGGGCACCGAGGATTATTTTTGCGACGGCTGGGGTTTCCGCCAGCATGACGGCCCGTATTACGGAGTTCCCTTGTGGGAAGGCTACGCGCCAGGAAATCGCGGGACAGCCTATCGTTTTCACATTCCCGACCCGATTCCATTCAAGAAATCACTTCGCCTCGAAATCGAACACAAAGGCTCGCAGGATTTTGCCGACAAAACCTTCAACGGCTTTATCGAACGTGAAGACCTGATGTCGTCCGTGGCCTTCTGGTATCAGGTTGAGCCCCATAAACCGTGGCCCGCGATTCCCTCCGGCCCGGACCGTCTCGCCGAGCGCACCTTGCAACTCATCACCGGCTGGAAGGCAGTACCCCATGTCAAAGCCGTCGGCGGGCCAGTGGCCGTCCAGGACTTGCCGGGCGTGGCCAAGGAAGGCAAGCAACTGTTCTTCACCCCGCAGGACGACAAGGCTTCGTTGGAATTTAATTTCACCATGGAGAAGGACGCGAACGCGCATCTGTGGGGCAAATTCATCCATGCGCACGACTACGGCATCTATCGCGTTTTGCTGGACGGAAAGGAGATCGCGGTGGCGGACCTCTACAACGACGGAGTGAAGCGGCAGGCCGACCATTGGGGTGTTTTCAAGCTGACCGCCGGGCCGCACGTGCTTCGCCTTGAATGCACTGGAAAAGCTGAGAAGTCATCCGGCTATTTTCTTGGACTGGACTCGATCGCCGCGGTGATTCCGGCTTATGAACGCCCGGAGAATTTTGATTTACGCAAAATCCAGCACCCGCAAGCGAAGGGTGAGTAAGGCGCGATACGGTAAAGACACATGCCGGTGGCGGGCAACAGGAGCAACAATATATTCCGGGCCCGCGTGTCACGTGGGTGATTCCACGCCCGGTATCTTTGGCGCTTTCTTATCGTCAGCGGAACGGAGGAAGCCGGCCCCAACTCCATGGTACGCCGCTAGAAAGTAAGCCATCACGATGCCCACAGCGATCGCCAGGCCGCTCCAGAAAATTGGCCAGCGCGTCCCCGTGCCGCTTACCTGCGTGCAGGTGGCGAACCATGCTCCGATGCCAAGATAACCGATGAGGTTACCCACTCCGCTGCTCATCAACGTCAACAGCGCCTGCGCCCGCACCCGCCATTCGGGGCCAATGCGTTGATCGAGATAAATCTGTGCCGTCACGAATACCATCGTGAAGGAACAGCCGTGTAGAAATACGCCGGCCAGCAGCCAGAACTTGCCGTTCAGCGCGCTGAGGACAAAGCGTAGCACGCCAAATGTCAGTCCCAGGGTAAATACCCACTTGAGGCGAAATTTCATCATCAACGTCCCCAGGCTGAACATCGCGATGATTTCTGTTACCTGACCGAGCGACATCCATGCGCTGGTGCGTTGCAATCCCAGTTCGCGCATATGCGGTGGCGCATATGGATAAAATCCTGCGAGGGGAATACAAAACAGCGCAGTGGTGATAAAGACCACCCGATGATCCCGATTCTTCAACAACTTTAAAGCGTCGAGGCCGAGACGTTCGTGCCAGGCCAGGTGTTGCGCCGTTTTGGGGGTTTCAAGCCGCGGAAGAAATGGCGTAAAGGCCGCCACCATCAGCCACATGATTCCACCGCAATATCCCGCCAGCGCGGAAGTGTCGGCACCCAGAAAACTCACGACCCAACAACCCACCATCCAACCGAAGGTGGTCATGGCGCGGATGGGGCCAAATTCCTTCTGGGCATCCGCGAGCCGCTCAAAGGCGACCGACGCAAGAATGCTGGAGGTCGGCGAGGAGCAAAGCGCGTATAACTGGATGAGGCCGAGAACCAGCCACGCATTCCACTTCAGCGCAATTCCTGTGCAGGCCAGAGCGATGGCCGCAGCCGTCGCGATCGAAAGCCCACGCAAAACTTTTACCGGGGAGGCATGCCGGTCGGCCATGGCGCCGAAAATGAGCGGGGAAACAAACGCCGCCGTGGCGGTGGCAGCGAAGGCAAAAGGTTTGATGGCGTGCAGCCCCTGCGCGTCCAACACCGTGCTCAGCGGCACCAGCCACATTCCCGACGCCGCGCCCTGGAGAAAAAACAGCGCGACCAACTCGGCGTATTCCGCCCTGCGAATCGTCCTGAGCACAGACACAGAACGCATACACAGAGAAAAATTTCAAGCACGGAGCGGAAACCCCAGCCGCAACGTTCGCTCGCAAAAGGCAGCGTTAGAGTTTCTCGGGCTGGCCCAACCACTGCGCGACCCGCGCAAGCAAGCGCCCGGCGGCGCCGCCATCCAGCACGCGATGGTCGAAACTCAAAGTAACGTTCGCTTCCATGATGGGCACAAACTGGCCTTTCGCCTCATCCCATTGCGGCACCCGGCGTGCCGCGCCCATGCCCAGCACGAGGGTTTGCTCCGGCAGCGGAATCGGTGTGGCCCAGGTGAGACCGAACGTGCCAAAATTAGTGACGGTCGCGATGGAGCCTCCCGTGGCCTCCACGGGAAGTTTCCGCTGATGCGCGAGCTTGATCAATTCTTCGTAACGTCCGACCAATTCTTGCAGCGGCTTTTTATCCACGTTCCGCATGACCGGCACCAGCACGCCGTCCTCGGCTTCGACTGCGAAACCGACATCGATCGCCGAAGGAAGCACGATCTGATTGCCGATGAGTCGTCCCGCTGGCGCGCTGTTCTCGGACAGCGCCAGGGCCAGAGCGCGCAACGCGTACAAGGCTGGGCCGGGCTTCGGATTGGAGGTTTTGCGATGCTTCAACAGCGCATCAAAACAAACGGGCAACGCCACCGTGGCAAGCGGCCGCGTCCAGCTGCGACGCATCGCGTCGGCCACGGCCACGCGCATGGTGGACGCGTGGCTCAACTGGCATTTTTCGAGGTTAACGATGAATTTTTCGAAGTCCTGGATCGTGACCCGTCCGGCCGCGCCGCTGCCGGGCAGCCCCGCGAGATCGGCCGCATGCAACCCGAGTTCGATCATCCGCGCCTTCATGCGCGGGGACATGTAACTTGCACCCGCGGCATTGGCCGGTACCGGCAAACCACGCACCGTGGGCTCGACCTGCTTTTGCGCCCCATTGCCTTGGTCGCGCCGCAAATCGTCGCGTTCCTCATCGCCCTCGTCATCAGCGGGAGCAGCCTCTTCCAGGCCAAGCCGAGCCGCATCTTCCTGACTGGCTTCCAGATAGCCCAAAATCGCACCGACGGGATAGCTTACACCCGGTTTCGCCAAAAATTTTTCAATCCGCCCCGGACACGGCGACGGCACGTTCATCGTTGCTTTGCTGGTTTCCACTTCGATGATGTCCTGGTCGGTTTGCACCGGGTCGCCCACGGGAACCAACAGACTGACAACCGTCGCCTCGGCGATGGATTCGCCCAACTGAGGCATGATGATGGGAATGGAAGGCATCGTGTCTGAATCAATAAAGGACGCGATTAGTTTTCAGGTGCACAGTCAAATGATGGCAAATCGATGTCCGATTTAAAGTCGCAATAATCGGCGCGCTGCAGCGGCGATGCTGCGAGCGGTCGGCCGGTGCGCGGCCCAAAGGTTCGGGTGATATGGAACGGGGGTGTCTTTGGCATTCAGCCGCTGCGGCGGGGCGTCCAGCAGGTCGAAGCCTTCGGTGGCAACTCGCGCGATGACTTCCGCCGTCACCCCGCCCCACGGCCAGGCTTCGCCGACGCAGAGCAAACGGCCCGTGCGTGCGACTGACGCCATGACGGTATCGGTATCCAACGGTTTAACGGATCGCAAATCGACCACTTCGATTTCCGTACCTTCGAGGGCGAGTTCCTCCGCCACGGCGAGCGCCTCGTGCACCATCGCGCTGTAAGCCACGATCGTCATGTCTCGCCCCGCGCGGGCGATCCGCGCCTTGCCGGTGGGCATTGCTTCCTCGGGCAGTTTCTCCGCCTTCAAATGGTAATAGAGATACTTGTGCTCGCAGAAAATGACCGGGTCGTCGATAGCAACGGCTTCAAGCAGCATGCTGTAGGCGTCCTCGACAGTAGCTGGCGTCATCACGATCAAACCCGGATAATGGGCATAAACCGCCTCCATCGTCTGGCTGTGGAACGGCCCGCTGCCGGACGTGCCACCGCACGGCAAACGAACCGTAATGGGGCAAGGAACCTTGGTGCGCCAATACAACGTCGCCGCCTGGTTTACAATCTGGTTGAACGCGGGGGTCGAAAAGTCGGCAAACTGCATTTCGATGATGGGTCGCATGCCTTGAATGGCGGCGCCCACCGCCAGGCCGAGCATCGCGTCTTCACTGATGGGAGAATCCATGACCCGGCCACTAAATCGTTGCGCCAGATTTTTGGTGGCTTTGAATGCGCCGCCGAAATCGCCAACGTCCTGCCCATAGATAAATACTCGCGGGTCGTCCGCCAACGCCCGCGCCTGTGCTTCCCTAATTGCCTCGAGGTAAGTAATGCTCATCCGCCTGAAATTGAGTCGTCAGCCTAGGCCGCCTCGTGCCCTTCGCTCAAATGCTTGGAGGCCAGCGCGCACCAGTCTTCTTTGTACGGATCCGGGCCGGGCTCGCGCTGCACTTTGGCCACGCTTTCCTCCACCGTTTGTGCCGCATCATTACGCCAGACAGCCAACGCATCGCCATCTGCCCATTCCTGCTCCAACAAATGTTCCTCGGCTAGCTTCAGGCAATCACGGCCCAGAGGTGAGGACTTTAGCTTCGTATCCACGTAATTGGCGTCGTCATGCTCACCGTGCCCGCACAAGCGCAGAATATTTGCGACGACCAACTGAGGACCTTCACCGGCACGAGCCTTCGCGACCGCACGTCCAATCGTCTTCAAGCAGGCGCCGAGGCTGGTGCCGTCCACCGAATGGCCCTCGACCCCGTAGCCAACGGCCTTGTCCAGCAACGAAGCACAGGCAAACTGGCGATCGTTGGCGGTGGAGTAGGCATATTGATTGTTCGTAACCACCAGAACCAAAGGGAGCTTTTCAACCGCCGCCTGATTCAGCCCCTCGTGAAAGGCGCCGGTGGAAGTGCCGCCGTCGCCAATGGACGTCGCCCCGACAAAACCTTGAATTCCTTTGAAGCGATTCGCCAGCAACGCTCCATTGACCACCGAAATCATGGCGCCCAAGTGGCTAATCATGACAAACAATCCATCTTTGGGACGCCCGCGATGAATATTGCCGTCGCGACCCCGCATGGGGCCCAAGGCTGAGCCAAGATAAGTCCGCACCGCGTCCAACACGGGTTCGCCAAAAGCCAGCCGGCCGGCGGAATCGCGGATCAGCGGCGCAAAGATGTCTCCGCGGCCAAGGCCCAGGCCCATCGCGACACTGACGGCTTCCTGTCCGCGGCCAAGGAACACCCCTCCGTGAATTTTGCCCATGCGATACAGGCTCGCGAATTTGTCGTCCAATACTCGCGCCAGCAGCATGATCCTGTATGCCTTCGCGTACAAATCACGAAAAGAAGTAGCCTCGTCAACCGCGTTGTGGTTGAACAACGTGTGAACCATGCGAAAGGAGTGTGGCGCGTGAGCCCGGCAATGGCAATTTTTTCTTTATGAACATCCTTTGCCGCAATCAGTTCAAAACTTGGGCGGGTCTGACTTCCCTGTGGCCGCGCGGCATTTTCTGACGTCCTGCAGTGAGGCGAGTTTGTCTAATTTTGAGGCAAAACCAGCAGTCCACCCTGGGAAAAAAGGCGGCGACTAAATTCAATATTGGCGTTATGCTGCAATTGGTGTTGAATGTGCTTTCACACCGCTGACACGATGCCATTAAAATGCACCAATCAGTTTGCGTTGTGAAAGCCAGCCCATGAATTTACCCAAATCTCAGGTTTTGCTGGTCGAGGATGACCCGACAATGCCCGAAATTTTAGGGGGCTTGTTGCAGGACGACCATATCTCCCTCGCCCACGCTCGCGACGCGGCCGAAGCGCTCACCATCCTCGGCAAAAAGCGCTTTGATCTCATTCTGCTCGACCTTGGCCTCCCTGGCACCAATGGCTTCGACCTTTTGCGGCATCTCAAGGAAGCTCCTTCCACCCAATTTATTCCAGTTATCGTCCTGACCGCCTGGAACAGCACGAGCGATAAACTGCGCGGCTTCGAACTGGGCGCCGTGGATTATCTCACAAAGCCATTTGAATCCTCGGAACTGCGAGCCCGCCTGCGCGCCGCTTTGCGCACAAAGCATCTGCAGGATGAATTGACCCAAACCAACCGAGAACTGCTGGCCGCCCGAGTGGCCGCCGAGGCCGCTTCCCGCGCAAAAGCCGAGTTTCTGGCGAACATGAGCCATGAAATTCGCACGCCGATGAATGGCATCATCGCCATGTCCGGTTTGATTCTCGAAACGCCCCTGACCCACGAGCAACACGGTTACGTGGAAACCATTTATTCGAGCAGCGAATCATTACTCACCATCATCAACGACATTCTGGATTTTTCCAAAATCGAGTCCGGCAAGCTCGAGCTGGAAACAGTGCCCTTCGATCTGCGCAGTTGCATCGAGGATGGTCTGGATCTCCTCGCCGCCAAGTCCGCGGAAAAGAAGATCGATCTCGCCTATCAGATGGATGACGACTTCCCGACCCGTCTGATTGGCGACGTGACACGCATCCGTCAGGTGCTCGTCAATTTAATCAGCAACGGCGTGAAATTCACGGCCACCGGCGAAGTCGTCGTGCAGGTCAAAAGCCTTTCCAGTCCGCCGGCCGGCAAAATCAGTTCGGAACCGTGGCATCTCCATTTTCTGGTACGCGACACCGGCATCGGGATACCCGTGGATCGGCTGGCGCGACTGTTCAAATCGTTTAGCCAGGCGGACGCGTCCACCACCCGCCATTTCGGCGGCACTGGCCTTGGTCTGGCCATCAGCAAACGGCTGGTCGAACTCATGGGCGGAAAAATGTGGGTCGAAAGCGTGCCGCAAAAAGGTTCGACCTTTCACTTTACCCTTCCCTTGCAGGCGGCCCCGGCCACGACTCCTCTGCCCCTCGATGGGCCGCAGCCGCAGCTCGCCAAGGCGCGGGTATTGATTGTGGACGACAATGCCACGAACTGCCGCATTCTTAAATTGCAAACCGCCAAGTGGGGCATGGTTCCCCGCGATACACAGAACGCCGCCGAGGCGCTCGAATGGCTCAAGGCGGGCGAGCAATTCGACCTCGCCATCCTCGACATGCAAATGCCAGGCATGGACGGCGTGATGCTTGCGCATGAAATCCGTAAAATGCCGCAGCGATCCACAATTCCCCTTATTTTGCTCGCCTCCATGGGCGTACGTTCCGATCAACCCGAGGTGGCGAGCGCGAATTTCGCGAGTTGCCTAACGAAGCCCATCAAACCCGCACAACTGCACGAAGTACTGACACGCGTGATTTCCGGAGCCAAACCCGCGGCGCAGAAAGCGCCCGCCAACACCAAACTCGATCCCACTCTCGCGAGCCGCCTGCCGATTCGCGTCCTGCTGTGCGACGACAACATCGTCAACCAGAAGGTCGCCATGCGGCTGCTGCAACAAATGGGATATCGTGCCGACCTCGCCGCCAACGGCGTGGAGGCACTCGCCGCGCTGGATCGCCAGGTTTATGATTTGATTTTCATGGATGTAATGATGCCGGAGATGGGCGGCTTTGAGGCCACGGGCATTATTCGCGACCGTCAAAAATTGCCAGCGCAACATCCCAACTACAAATCTCCGATCATTATCGTCGCCATGACCGCGAGTGCCATGCAGGGTGATCGCGAAAAATGTCTCGCAGCCGGGATGGACGATTATCTCGCCAAACCAGTCCGGCTCGACGACGTTCGCACGATTGTCGAACGTTGGGGCGCGATAGCCACCCAGGTGGAATTGCCCGTTGAGCCAGGCGCGGCCACCGACGGCACGTCGTCCGCCGCACCGGCATCCGCTCAGGAAGACCCCGTGGACATGGAACGGCTGAACGATTTCACGGACGGCGACCCGGACAGCTTCCGGGAACTGGCAAACCTGTATATCAATCAAACCAGCGAACAGTTGACGCAGCTTGAGGAAGCCGTGCGCAAAGGCTCTGCCGCCGATGTTCGACGACTGGCCCACAGTTGCGCCGGCGCCAGCGCAACTTGCGGGATGCGCCGGATCGTCCCGTTGTTGCGCGACCTGGAAAAGGAAGGCTACGACGAAAAGCTAGTCCATTCCGCAACGCTCTGCCAGAAGGCGCTGGAGGAATTTCAAGCCATCCGCACCTTCCTGGAAAATCACCTGACGAATCACTGCGCCCTTGCCGCCAAGATCTGATCATGAAAAAAATCCTTATTGTTGAGGACGATCAGATCGTCGCGAACATCTACCGGAACAAATTCAGCGTGGAAGGCTTCCAGGTGGAGGTCGCCCTTGACGGCGCGACGGGATTGGAACTGGTGCGCGAGTTCAAACCGGACGCGGTCGTCCTGGACCTGGTACTCCCCAAAATGACCGGTCTGGAGCTGCTGAAAAGTATTCGCGCGGAACCCGACGCGTCGCAGGTGCCGGTAATCGTTTTTTCCAATACCTACCTCTCGAATATGGTGCAGGAGGCATGGAAGGCCGGCGCCACGAAATGTCTGTCCAAATCGAATTGCACCCCGAAACAGGTGATCGACGTGGTCCGTAGCGTTTGCGGCGCCGGCGCCCCGCTGCCGGGAGGCATGCTGACCGTACAAACCACGGTCACTGCGGCCGTTCACGCGAATCCCAAGCCCGCAGCGCCCGAACCGTCCACGGCCTCGGCGCCGCTGCCCACGTCCGACGCGGACGCAGTTTTTCAGGGCGAACTTCGCAAAGCCTTCATGGAGGGATTGTCAGCCCATGTCACCGCGCTTCGCAACACACTGCAGGCGCTGGCAAAATGCAGCGACGAGCCCGCGCGCCTCAAACAAATCCAGGAATTGTATCGTCGCATTCGTTCGCTGACCGCGAACGCGGGCGTGGCCGGCGTGTCGATCATCGCACAACTTTCGGACGCCATCGAGGCCTTGCTCAAGGACCTTTTGGAGAAGCCAAAAAACATCAACGCCTCCACTTTGCGCACCGTCGCTTCGGCGTTTGACTTCATGAACACCCTGGCGGAACGCAACGGCGTTTCGAACCGCCCTACCATGTCACCGCCCAATATTTTGGTCGTAGACGACGAAGCTCTTTCGCGCCGCGCCATCATTTACGCGCTGGAAAAAGCGAAGTTGAAATCGGTCGAAGCCTCCGATCCGATTGTCGCGTGCAATCTGCTCGCCGAAAATAATTTCGATTTGGTATTCCTCGATGTGGACATGCCGGGAATGACGGGGTTCGAGCTGTGCACCAAGCTGCGCGGTTTTCCCGGATATCAAAAGACCCCGGTCGTATTCGTGACGAGCCTCAATGATCTGGAGAGTCGCGCCAATTCCACCGTCAGCGGTGGCAACGACTTCATCGCCAAGCCGTTTCTCTTCATGGAGCTCGCGGTCAAGGCGCTCGTCTACGTCTTGCGCGCCCGCTTGGAGCCGCTGCGCGTTACGGCATAATTTCGCCGCGCCGCCGCGCGCCCGGTAAAATATTTCCCCGCGGGTTCGAGACCGCACGCATTTCCCTCCGCCGCTTCACTGATTGCTAATTAATTGACGGTATTAGCTGGAATACAATCGTTAGGCCCCGACTGGAATCCCGGATTGCCTGGGCTTACCTTCTCCTTGGAAGCAGTGCCAATATTGGCGGAAAGCGGAGCGGCCTATGAAAGCACATCCCGGTTTCGGATTTGAACGTTATCAGTCCTTCATCAATTGCCAACTGCAGCCGGATCACCCGCCGACGCGAGTTGCAGAGGATCTTGCATGGCGCGCGATAACGATCTCCCGCCAAACGGGCTCGGGTGCCCGAACTGTCAGTGAAGAACTTGCAAAGTATATGGATCGTGAGTCGCCCAAGGATTCACCGCGCTGGACGCTGTTTGACCGCAATCTGGTCGAGAAAGTCCTGGCCGACCACCAGTTGCCCGAACGCATGGCCAAATTCCTGACCGAGGACCGGATTTCAGAAATCACCGATACCGTCGACGAGTTTTTCGGCCTGCATCCACAATCCTGGCTGCTCGTGCGAAAGACCACCGAAACCATCCTTCGATTGGTGGAATTGGGCCGCGTGATCATCGTGGGACGGGGCGGAGGCATCATCACCCGCAATCTGGACTACGTACTGCACATCCGACTCGTTGGCTCGCTGGCTCGCCGTATTGATCGGGTACGCGAGTTTTACCATTTGGGCGAAAAGGAAGCCCGGGAATTTATTCATCGCGAAGACCGGGGCCGGCGCCGCTACCTTAAAAAATATTTTAACGAGGACATTGATAACCCGCTGCTCTATCACATGGTTATCAATACCGACCGCGTCTCGTGCGCGACGGCCGGAAAAACCATCGGCCAGCTGGTATTGGGCCGCGGGTAACGGTCGCTCGCGCGGCGGGACCTTTTTGACAATCTCCGCGTCCTTGCTACTGTAAGTTGATGGACACGCTCCACGCTCCGTGGCGGATGCAATACATCCTGGCTCCGAAGCATGAACTGACGGAAAGCCTCTTCACGCGCATCGCCCAATCGAGCGATGACGCGGCCCATCATGTCATTGCCCGCGACCGAACGTGCTACGCGCTCCTCAACACTTATCCCTATACCTGCGGTCATCTGATGGTCGTCCCCTACAAATGCGTGTCCGACATCGCGGACCTGACGGACGATGAGGTTTCCGACATGATGAAGCTGGCGCGACGCTGCCAGGCTGCTTTGCGCACGGTAATGAAACCGGACGGCTTCAACATTGGCCTGAACATCGGCAAAGTTGCGGGTGCCGGGATCGCCGAACATCTCCACCTCCACATTGTGCCGCGCTGGCAAGGTGACACCAATTTCATGCCGGTATTGAGCGGCACGGTCGTTCTGCCCGAGGCACTGAGCGAGCTTGCCGCCAAGCTGCGCCATGTGCTGGCACAACGCTGACCTTTGGCTTTTCTGGAATTGTTTCCGATTTTTTAACCCCGACGTATTACCCCCATGACGACCGAGACCCTGCATTTTGAAAACGCGCGAGTTGCGCAGCAGCTTTTTAATAACGATCCGCGCAATCTTCAGGCGCTCGAGGATCAACTCGGCGTCAAGGCCACCTCGCGCGACGGCTGGATTAAACTGGATGGCGAGCCCAAAGCGATCGATCAGGCGAAACAATTGTTTCTCCTGCTTCAAAATTCGCTCCAAGCCGGCACGCCTATTCGCAACCGGGATTTCTCCCAGGCATTGGGCATCATCAAAAACGAAGGTGTGTCCACGTTGAAAACCATCATGTCCGACCGGGTCACCACCTCGGACAAAAAGCCCGGTGTGACGGCCAAAACGCCCGGTCAAAAGAATTACCTGGATGCCATTCGTTCCCACGATGTCACGTTCGGCATCGGGCCAGCTGGCACTGGCAAAACCTATCTAGCCGTCGCGATGGCGCTCGCCGCGTTGCGCGAAGGCAAAGTGGCCAGGATCATTCTCACCCGCCCCGCAGTGGAAGCCGGTGAAGCGTTGGGCTTCCTGCCGGGCGACCTTTACGAGAAGATCATGCCTTACCTGCGGCCGCTGCATGACGCATTGCAGGACATGTTGCCCGCCGAGGAAGTACAAAAAAACACCGAACGCGGGGTGATCGAAATTGCGCCGCTCGCCTACATGCGCGGACGCACCCTGAACAACGCGTTTATCATCCTGGACGAGGCGCAAAATTCCACGACCGAACAGATGTTCATGTTCCTCACCCGCCTCGGAGCAAACTCCAAGGCAGTCATCACCGGCGACGAAACACAGATCGATCTTCCCACGCAAAAGCACTCCGGCTTGCTGGAGGCACATCGTGCGTTGCGTAACACCGACGGCATCGCGATCGTGGAATTTTCCCGGCGCGACGTCGTGCGGCATCCACTCGTCCAGCGCATCATCGCGGCCTACGAAGATCATCGCGGCAAACTGCGTCCCGAGCAGCCCAAGGACAGTGGCAAGACGAAATGAACGCGGGTGAATTCCCCTCGAGCCACCTCGTTTCCAATTTCAAATGTCCGCCATTGGCACTCTCACGATTCGCAACCGGCAGCGCACGCGTCCGGTAAATGTCGGGCAGTTTCGCCAGATCACCCGGATGTTGCTGGATGAGATTTTAGAACAAAACAGCTACGATCTTGGCGTTTATTTTGTGGCCGCCCCGGAAATGACACGTCTTAACGAAACCTTTCTGCAACACGAGGGATCCACCGACGTCATCACCTTCAGCTACGCGGAGGCTTCCGAAGCGACGTCGATCCATGGGGAGATTTTCATTTGCGTGGATGAGGCGCTCCTGATGGCGAAGAGTTTCAAAACCTCATGGCATGCGGAAATTCTTCGATACCTTGTCCACGGCGTGTTGCATCTCCTTGGTCACGACGACCATAATGCAGCCGACCGGCGAAAAATGAAGCGGGAGGAGAATCGACTGCTGCGCCGGCTGCTGCGACGATTCGCGACCAATTAACTGATTACGGTGCGTTTCGTTTTACCGTTAAGCGCCTTGAGCAAGGACTCCAATTTGCCTACTGTGGCGAGGTGAAGAACAAGCTATTCGCGCGCTGGCAGGCCAATTTTTGGGCGGGGCTGGCCATCGTTCTACCGGCCGTGGTGTCGGTGGCCGTCGTGCGATGGATGTTCGGGACGGTGGCAAACTTCACGGATACGCTGCTAATTTTTCTCCCGCCAAAACTGACGCATCACGATGGGGGCACAGGTCAGATGTATTGGTATTGGAGCGCCATCGCCATCATCCTGGCGGTTTTTTTAATCGGCGTGGTTGGGCTGCTCGCGCGGAATTATTTTGGCCGCAAAATCATAGAGTGGGTGGATTCCGCGCTGCTGCGGATTCCGTTGCTCAACAAAATTTACGGCGCCACGAAGCAGGTGAACGAGGCGTTTTCCTCCACCAACAAGTCCGCGTTTCGCACCGTGGTGCTGGTCGAGTTCCCCTATCCGGGCTCGTATTCGATTGGTTTCATCACCAGCGACCAGCGCAGCGAAGTGCACGCCAAACTGGGCGAAAACGTCGTCAGTGTTTTCGTGCCGGCCACGCCAAATCCAACCGCTGGTTTTTTGATGCTCCTGCCGGAAGAGAAGTTAATCAAGTTGGAGATGTCTGTCGCCGACGGCATCAAGTACGTCATCAGCCTGGGCGCCATCGCTCCGGGATTCACGCCGTCGCCTCTACCCACCGCCCCGGCTGGAAAAATCGCGACCGCGATCGCGAGCCATGATTGAGAACGCCTCCGGGATAGTCCTGCGGGTGCGGCCGCTCACGGAAACGAGCCTGATCGTACAATGGCTCACGCCGGAAATCGGCCGCATCGCCACCGTCGCCAAAGGTGCGCGGCGCTCCAAATCACCCTATCGCGGCAAGCTCGATTTGTTTTATCTCGCCGACTTCAGTTTCACCCGCAGCCGGCGTTCGGACCTTCACACACTACGCGAAGTGAGCCTGCGCGAGACGCACAGTGCTTTGCGCGAAGATCTTGGACACTTGCGGCAGGCCGCCTATGCCGCATCGCTCATTGAGCAAACCACCGAGCAGGAAACGCCCATTCCGCAAGTGTCGCAGTTGATGGCCGAATTCATCACTCACCTTGCGTGGCAACCACCGCAACCGCAGAATATTTTCTCCTTCGAATTAAAGCTCCTGGAATTTCTGGGACTAAAACCGAACGTCGAAGAAAGCCATTTGAAACCCGGCACCCGCCAGCTTGTGAAGTTGCTGGAAACGAGCAATTGGGATGTTTTGCCCCGCCTAAAACTTAGCGATGCGCAAGCGACAGAACTCCGACAGTTCCTGCATGGATTCCTGATTTACAACCTGGATCGAATACCAAAAGGACGCGCTGCCGCGCTGGGATTGTCCGAAGAGCCGGACAAATAATATCAGGGCATCGCGAGCTCCGCCGACTTTTCCTGCGGCTCCGCCCACTTGCCATGTTCCTTGATCAAATCCACCAAACGATCCACCGCTTCAACTTCCGGGATGTTGAACTTGATCGGAGTTTTGCCGACGTAAAGATTGATTTTGCCGGGGGCGCCGCCCACGTAGCCAAAGTCCGCATCAGCCATTTCCCCGGGACCATTCACGATGCAGCCCATGATGGCGATTTTCACACCCTTGAGATGCTCCGTGCGCGCTTTAATACGCGCGGTCACGGTCTGTAAATTAAACAGGGTCCGGCCACATGACGGACAAGCGACGTAATCGGTTTTGAAAGAACGACAACCCGCCGCCTGTAAAATGTTAAACGCCAGGCGCAGCGACTGACCTGCGCCCGATTCACCCCGAACCAAGATCGCATCGCCAATGCCGTCGGCGAGCAACGCACCGATCACCACCGAAGCACGTAACAAGGCGATCTTTGGCTCCAGCGGCACGGATTCGAAACCGAGACAGTCCTTAAGGAGAATGGGATTGTTGCGGCCGAGCCGCTTCAATTTCGCCGCTAGCAAGCGAAACGCCGTGATGGCGGGCAACGCCACGCCATCCTTCACTGTCACCAATTGCATGTCGCAATTGATCTCGAAATCCTGCGTCGGATCGATTTCGAAAATGTTTAGATCTTCGTAAACCGCCTCTGGTTTCACATCCGCTTTGGGCCGGATCTTCGGCGCAACTTTATCCCACGTTGCGCGAGTCACCACGACACGAACAGTCTGGGCGCCGCCACACAGCACGCCGTCCGCGAGTTCAATCTCCTGCGCCGTGCGCCGACTGTAAGTAAACGGATCAAAGGACGGAGGCAGATCAATATTGGAAGCCGTGAGATTCGCAAGTTTCGGAATCTGCGCCAGCAAGTCGCGGCACACTTCGATTTCGCGCGGGGAGTCTTCGGTTAGCGAAACGCGAATGGTATCGCCCAAACCGTCGCACAGCAGCGAGCCAATGCCGATAGCGCTCTTGATGCGTCCGTCTTCGCCTTCGCCGGCTTCGGTCACACCCAAATGAATGGGATAATTCCAGTCAGGCCCCTCCTGTTCCAGACGGGAAACGAGGAGACGATAACACTCGATCATCACCTTCGGATTGCTCGATTTCATCGAGAACTTGAAATTGTGATAATCATGTTTGCGGGCAATCCGCGCAAATTCGAGCGCGCTCTCCACCATCCCGAGTGGCGAGTCACCGAAGCGGTTCATGATACGGTCGCTTAGGGAACCGTGGTTGGTGCCAATGCGCATCGCCCGGCCCAAATCCTTGCACAGCTTGACCAGCGGACTGAATTTTTCCTCCAGCCGCGCCAATTCACTCGCGTACTGTTCGTCGGAGTATTCCTTGACCGCAAATTTTTTCGAATCCGCGTAATTGCCGGGATTCACGCGGACCATCTCCACCCACCTGGCCGCTTCCATCGCCGCGTCGGGTTTGAAATGAATATCCGCCACGATCGGCACGTAACAACCCCGAGCGCGCAACTCCTCGACGATGTTTTTGAGGTTCGCGGCATCCTTCACCGTCGGAGCGGTGATGCGCACAATCTGGCAGCCGACCGCAACCAATTCCAAAGTCTGCTTCACCGACTCGGCGGTATCCATCGTATCGCACGTCAACATGGACTGAACGACGACGGGACGATTACCCCCGATGATGACGCCACCGCGCTGCGGGTCACCAACAACGACTTCCCGGGTCAACCGGCGCTGATATTGATACGCGGATGCGCAGTATCGCATAGTCATTCCTTGGCCCCTGACTTCGGCGCAAACTTAATATCCACCGTTTTTTCCTTTGTCCGTTTCCATGGCAGATCTTGAACATCGTAAAACGCGATATAGACCATGAACGTGATCAGAGCGACGGCACAGCCCGTTTGAATGACGCTGATGACACGGCCGCTAATCGGTTTGCGACGAATGCCTTCAACGATGGCGAGCAGAATGTGACCACCATCCAGCACCGGAATCGGGAGCATGTTGAGCAACGCCAGGTTGACGTTCATCAATACGCTAAACCAAAGGGCCAGGCGCCAGCCGTCTTCACTACTGAACAGCCTCCAGTAAACATCCATGATCTTCACCGCGCCGCCGAGGTGCTGGGGTTTGATATCAGAATGACGTGCGAAGAGCGCGCCAAACGTATCAATCATCGCGTTCACGCTGGCATATACCTGCTCGAAGGCTCCCGGATGCACGAGCGTGGTTTTTCCAGTGCCATCCCAGACGATACCCAGGCGCGGATTTTCGCCCGGCGGGCTGACCGGCTTTTCAGGCATGACGCTGACTTCAAAAGGCTTGCCGGCGCGTTCCACTTCCAAGGTCAGTTTCTGATTCGGATGCTCCTCCATGTAATCCGAGAGCGCTGCCGGATGGTAGATCTTCGTGCCGTTGACCGCCACCAAATGATCACCGCGTTTCAAATCGCTCGACGCCGCAGGGCTGTTCGACGCCACCTCCGCCACGACCGCCGATTGGGCCGGCTCAATCCTGATCTGCCGCAGACCCTGGCGCTGCCAGAACTTGGTTTCTTCCTTGGCCGGGGCGGGATTAAATTCCATCACCTGTTTGTCTCGCAGAACCTTAATTGGAACGGTGGCGCCTTCGCTGCGAACAATCCGCCACACCACGCTATCACCCATGCCCCCAAACTTACTGACAGGCTGGCCGTCCACCTCAAGAATCTTATCTCCCGCATGCAAGCCGGCTTTTTCGGCAGGGCCACCTTTAATAACATAACCAATGGTCGTGGTCGTTTCCGTCTCGCTGACGGGACGGCCCACAATCATGACCACGATGGCAAACACGAGCGCGAGCAAAAGACTGAACAAAGGACCGGCAAACGCCACGATGATTTTGTCCATCGCGGAAATGTTCGGCAACGGCTGGCCGGCGCTTTCGCCTTTGCCTTCGATGGCTTCCATAGTCGCCATTTGGGGCAACGCCACGTAACCACCCGCCGGAATACAACCCAGGGCATATTCCACCCCGTTGATCTTGGTCTTCCAGATGGGCTTGCCAAACCAGATGGCAAAACGGTCGATTTTGAGGCCGCGCCAGCGTGCCGCGAGGAAGTGACCCAACTCATGCACAAAGATGAGCAGGTTGAAAAGCATCAAGACTTCCAAAAATACGAGAATCGGCTTTAAAATCGACATACGCTACGCAATCAGCCCCGTTTTGGGGCGCGCAAAAATATAGCAGCTAACACGCCAGCCGCAATCCGAACATTTCCCTTGAAAACCGCGCTTTTGGAGCTGGATTCTCCTCTATTTTGGGACAGTCTCCCACGATTCTAAGCGCGGGCCTTCGCCCGTGCCCACGCATCGGCGACAAGGATTTGTTCGAGCTTTGGCTGAGGCACCACTTGATGGCTTTCCATGGTCCGGGCAACCATCTCCGAAATCTGTGGAAAATTGATCCGGCCATTCAGGAAGGCATCCACGGCGATTTCGTTTGCCGCATTGAAAACGGCCGGTAATGTTCCTCCGATATCCCCTGCCCGACGGGCCAGGTTCAACGCTGGAAAACGGTCAACATCCGGCTCCTCGAAGGTCAGGCTACCCAGTTTCGCGAGGCTCGTCTGCACACGGTCGCTGACGGCACGCTCGGGATATGTAAGCGCGTATTGAATAGGCAAACACATGTCCGGCGTGGAAAGTTGCGCGATCATCGAGCCGTCCACAAACTCAACCATGGAGTGAACAATGCTTTGTGGATGAACCACGACTGACACCCTTGGCATCTCGATATCGAACAGCCATCGCGCCTCGATCATCTCCAGGCCTTTGTTAAATAACGTCGCCGAATCGATCGTGATCTTGCGCCCCATCACCCACGAGGGATGCTTCAACGCGCGTTCGACCGTGATACCAGGAAATTCTTCCCTGGGGGTCTTGCGAAACGGCCCACCCGACGCCGTGAGCCAGAGACGGCGAACGGAATGCGACGGCTTGCCATCGAGGCATTGGAAGATTGCAGAGTGTTCACTGTCCACGGCGAGCACGTTTACGCCATACTCGCGCGCCTCGCGCATCACGATCTCGCCGGCCATTACCAGAATTTCCTTGGAGGCAACTGCGATATCTTTTCCGGCGCGAATCGCCGCGAGCGCCGGCTGCAGTCCGGCCGTACCGACGATGGCGATCAAAACAATATCAGCGGCGGGCATCGTCGCGAGTTTGATGAGACCCGCAGCGTCGGAATAGACTTCCGTTGAAGTGCCCAGTGTGTTTCGCAATTCCTGCGCCTTGGCCGGATCCCAAATCGAAATCGCCTCGGGTCGGTGCTTGCGGGTCTGCTCCAACAACAGTTCCGAATTGTTGCCGGCCGCCAGGCCAATCAGACGAACGCGGTCGGGAATATCGTCCGCCACCTTGATGGTGCTGGTGCCGATGGAACCGGTGCTGCCGAGAAGAACGACGTTTTTCATTTTCCAAATTGCGCGGCGCGAAATGAGTTCTAGGGATGCGTCAGAATGTGCCGCAAGTACAAATACATGATGGGCGCATTAAATAACAAGCTGTCCAGCAAGTCGAGAATGCCACCGATGCCGGGAAAGAAATGACCCGAGTCCTTCACGCCCGCTTCTCGCTTAAAAAGCGATTCGATCAAGTCACCCACCACCGCGCAGACGCTGAGAATCACACCGAGGACCGTGGCATGAATCCAATTCATTCCTATCAGCTTGTCATGAAAGATATGGGCGAAAACCAGGCTCGCGACCGTCGAGAAAAGTATTCCGCCGGCGAAGCCTTCCCACGTCTTCCCGGGACTGATGCGCGGGATCATTTTGTGACGCCCGATCAACGACCCCACGGTATAAGCTCCGGTGTCGCTGAACTTTGTCACCAGCATGAAATAGATCAGGTAGTAGTGCCCATCGCTGCCAAGATGGGGGAAGAAATTGATTTTCTGGATGAAGTTCAGCAGCCACGGCACATACATTAAACCAAACAACGTCGTCGAAATCGCCACAATGCCCGCCGTGTTGCTGCGGGAGAAAAACTGCCGCAGACACAATCCCAGCACGAACAAAATAAGAAAGCTGGTTTCGAAATCATTGACCCGTGCCGGCGAACCCGAAGTTCCCAACTGACCGGTGAGATTCAAAAACGTCCCCACCATCAACAGGAGGCCGCCGAAAATCCCCCATCGCTCAAAACAAAACAGTCCACGTTTGGCCGCCATGCCGTAAAACTCCGCGAGCCCCACCACGGCCAGGATCGAAATCACTACGATGAAAACGTAATCCGAGACAAATTTGTTGCCGGAGAACAATGCAGCCAGCACGACCGTCCACAGCACGATCGTGCTGACCAATCGGCGCAAAAAGACTTTGAGCTTGGAGGGCGCGGCGGGCTGCGGTGGAGTTGAGCCGGTATCGTCGGGCATGAGTCAGGGGCGCGACTACAATCGCCCGAAGCGGCGATGGCGCTGGTTGTATTCCTCCAGCGCGGCGTAAAACTGCGGCTTCCGAAAGTCCGGCCACAGCGTCTGCGTGACGACCAACTCAGTATAAGAAATCTGCCACAGCAGAAAATTACTGACGCGCATCTCGCCGCTCGTGCGAATCAATACGTCAGGATCGGGAATGTTCCGCGTGTACAGGTGTTGCGCAAAAACTTCCTCATTGATGTCCGGCGGGTCGAGTTCGCCCGCCTTCACCTGCTGCGCGATGCTTCGCACCGCATCGATGATTTCCGTGCGGCCGCCGTAGCTCAACGCCATGATCAGCGTCAGGCCGTTGTTCCTGGAAAGCGTCGCGATGGATTTTCGCAAGTGCTCCTGCACATTCTCCGGCAGGCGATAAACCTGGCCGATGATTTGCAGACGCACGTTGTTCTTGTTCAGTTCCGGCGTCTCGGTCTTGAGATAATGCACCAGATACTTCATCAGCGCATCGACCTCTTCCTTGGGCCGTTTCCAGTTCTCGACGGAAAAGGCGTAGAGCGTCAGATACTTGATGCCCAGTTCGCCGGCGGTGCGAATGATGATGCGCGCCGATTCCGCGCCCGCGCGATGTCCCTCGATGCGCGGCAAATGGCGCTCCTTGGCCCAACGTCCATTGCCGTCCATGATGACCGCGACATGTTGCGGCATCGAAGCGAGGGCTTCGCGGCTGAGATGGGCTGTCGGTGCGCTCATGACGTCCGTGTCAAGTTAACGGCTGCGGACTGCAGGTCAAAACAAACCGGGCGGCTTGCGTCAGACGAATATCGTCTGCTCGCGACCAGGCCCCACGGAAGCGATGGTCAATTTCGCGCCGGTCAATTCCGCAATCGCCTTCAGATAAGCCCGGGCTTTGGGCGGCAGGTCGCTCCATTTTTGCGCTTTGTGCGTCGGCGTCGTCCAGCCCGGGAATTCGGCATAAATCGGCTGGCAACGCTCGAGCACTTCGACGTCATTCGGAATATAATCGTAGCGCTTCTTGCCGTCGCGATAGCCGATGCACGCCTTTACCGTCTCCAGCGTATCGAGACCATCGACATTCGTGATCGCCAGTTCGTCGATGCCGTTGACCATCGCGGCGTGTCGCGTGGCGACGGAGTCAAACCAACCGCAGCGACGCGCGCGTCCCGTGGTCGCGCCAAACTCACGGCCCATCGCGTGCAGCATATCGGCGATTTCCGCGTTCTCGGTCGGCAACGGCCCCTCTCCGACGCGGGTCGTATAGGCCTTCATCACGCCGACGACGCGGTCCATGCGATGCGGCGCAATTCCTGAACCGGTGCAGGCGCCGCCTGCCGTGGTGTTCGACGAAGTCACAAACGGATACGTGCCGTGATCGATGTCGAGGAACGTCCCCTGCGCGCCTTCGAAAAGAATTTTGTCACCGCGACGCAACGCTTCGTGCACGAGAATCACCGTGTTGGTCACGAACGGCTTCAGATAATCTCCGGCCGCGCGATATTCGGCGTGAACTTTCTTATACGAAAGCGGTTTCGCGCCGAACGCCTTGAGCACTTCGTTATTGTCGCGAATGCGTGCCGCGAGTTGCGTCTCGAAACGCTCCGGCTTGATCAAGTCCAGCACGCGCAGCCCGGTGCGCGCGGCTTTGTCGCCGTAGGCTGGCCCAATACCGCGCTTGGTGGTGCCGATTTTATTTTTGCCTTTCAATGTTTCGCGTTGAGCATCGAGTTCGCGATGATACGGCAGGACGAGGTGCGCGGTTTCACTGAGGAAAAGCTGGCCTTGCGCCTTGATGCCCAGTTTGCGCAACCCCTCGATTTCCTGCACGAGGCTCACGGGATCGACGACCACGCCATTGCCGATGACGCACATCTTGTTCTTGCGCAAAATGCCGGAAGGCACGAGGTGCAGAATGTATTTCTTCCCCTTGATGTGCACCGTGTGACCGGCGTTATTGCCGCCTTGGGTGCGCACCACGACGTCCGCCTGCTCGGTCAGCACGTCGATAATTTTGCCTTTGCCTTCGTCACCCCACTGGGCGCCGACCAATATTGTATTCGTCATAAATCAAACCGCCGCTCCGTCCGTACAGGCAACCGCTTTGCTGGCCGCCGCGGGATCGGAATAAAAATCCCCGAACGCGACATTCGGGGCAAAGCACTCGTTCTTTGCGGCCAGAAACTAAGTAGCCCCCAAATTCCTGTCAATCGTCTAAACATCCGGGGCTGACGCAGAAATCTCAGCCGCCACGCTTCCTGCCTGAACAAGTGATTTGCTCGAAACCTCCAGCCGGACGAAAGCCTCGCGGCTGATTCTGGATGCGTTCGAGTTCGCCCTTCCCGCAAAACATTCATCGGATGCGAAGGGGTTTGAAACGGCGCGAAACACCGTTCAAACCGCACTGCTACGCAGCATCCCACTTTGTGCCATTCTCGAATTTGCATCTCGATTCTAAAATTCTCCATTCCATTCTCGCCACCCTTTGCTGAGCCCGAAAATGGGTTCGTTTTGGGTTTGATTTGGCTCGTTTTGGCTTCGTTTTTTTCGCACAAAGCTCCGAAAAATAGTCGCAATCCACTCGTAACACGCCATTTCTGCATTTTTCCCGTTGGGTTCCTTTGGTAATATTTACATTTCCGGCAATTTTCGTCTCGCTCGCAAAAACCGCGCTGCGCAACGCCGCCCCACACAGCGCAACATGCCGTAACACTCCACGACTCGGCCGAACCAAGGCATCCGGATCGCCTACCCATCCCATTGTGTCCCAAGCCCATCCCCGAGACGGCCGCCACCCACACAAACGGCCAGGCAAGAGCGTCCTTTCTGACAAGGTTGGTCTGGCACGGATTGCCGGGTCGGCCGAAGGAAAAAAGTTTTCCTCGGCGGTCTTCGCGACCGCCAAAACTTTCGGACCCATTTTGCATTTCAAAATCTTCATTCTTCATTTCAATGACCCCGCGATCCTAAACCAGGGGGTTGGACAAATGCTGTCCAACCCCTCCACGGCGGAATCCCGACGAAAACCCCACCGAACTCACTTTGAAATCAGCCCGCGTCCAACCGCTTCGTCGGCACATGCATCCGCGAACATCTGGACACCAGCCACCTGTTTTGGAAAACTCCGCGCAGTGAAACAATCTATCGTGACTTTGGATATGGAAGGGGTGCTGACACCCGAAATCTGGATTGCCGTCGCCGACAAGACCAGCATCCCGGAATTGCGCCGCACCACCCGCGACGAACCGGACTACGACGTCCTCATGCGCGGCCGCCTGGCGATTCTCGACAAACACCATCTCAAACTATCCGATATCCAAAACGTCATCGGCACGCTCTCCCTGCTGCCCGGCGCGAAGGCATTTCTCGACGAACTTCGCTCGCTCACCCAGGTTGTCATTCTGTCGGACACGTTCGAGCAATTCGCTTTGCCGCTGATTCGTCAGTTGAACTGGCCCACGCTCCTGTGTCACACGCTCGTCGTGAAGGACGATCGCATCGTGGACTACAAACTCCGCGTGCCCGACCAGAAGAAGAAGGCCGTCGCCGCGTTCAAATTGTTGAATTACAATGTGGTTGCCGCCGGTGATTCCTTCAATGACACCGCCATGCTGATCGAAGCAAACTCCGGCTTCCTTTTTCACGCGCCGGAAAATGTGCGGCAGCAATTCCCGCAATTCAAAGCGGTGGACGAATACGTCGACTTGATGAAATTAATCCGCGCCGCGATTTCCTAAGCCGCGCTCCACCATTTTTATCCCTTTCATTCCATGCCGCTCCCCTACCCCACAAATCCCAATTTGAAGAACGTGCCGGTATACCAACCCGGCCGTCCCATCGAAGAAGTCGCCCGCGAACTCGGTTTGCCCGCCGGCGATATCATCAAACTCGCGTCCAACGAAAATCCGCACGGGCCCTCCCGCGCCGCCGTGGCGGCCATGCGCAAGGCGCTCACGCAGTCGAATCTTTATCCCGACGGCAACGCGTTTTACCTCAAGCAAAAGCTCGCCGCGAAACTCGGCGTCACCCCCGCGCACGTCATCCTCGGCAACGGCTCGAACGAAATCATTGAGTTCATCGGCCATACCATCATCGCTCCCGGCAGCGAGGTGATTGTCTCGCAATATTGCTTCGCCGTGTACCCCATCGTCACGGCCCTGTTCGGCGGCACGCTGAAAATCGTTCCGGCCAAAAACCACGGCCACGACCTCGACGCGATGCTCGCCGCCATCACGCCGCAGACGCGCATCATCTTTGTCGCCAATCCCAATAATCCCACCGGCACCAGCGTCAGCAGCGAAAAGCTGGCGCACTTCATCAACGCCGTGCCCGAAAATGTGGTCATTGCGCTCGACGAAGCCTACATCGAGTTCCTCGAAAACGCGCTCGACCTCGTCGCCGAAATTCGGGCCGGCAAAAAGCCGAACGTCCTCCTGATGCGGACATTCTCGAAGATTTACGGCCTCGCCGGATTGCGCCTCGGCTACGGCATCGGCCATCCCGAATTGATCGCCGAACTTGAAAAGGTTCGCCAACCCTTCAACATCAACTCCATCTCCCAGGCCGGCGCCCTCGCCGCCCTGGACGATACCGCGCACGCCGAAAAAACCCGCAAATACAACGCGCGCGGCCTCAAATTCTACACCCGCGCCTTCCGCAAAATGAAGCTGGAGTACATCCCCTCCTCGGCAAACTTCATCCTCGTCCGCGTCGGCGAAGGCGGCAAGGTTTTCCAGGAACTGCAAAAACTCGGCATCATCGTCCGCCCCATGGCCGGCTACGACCTGCCCGAATGGATCCGCATCTCCATCGGCTCACCCAAACAAAACCAGCGCTGCCTCGAAGCGCTGCAAGACATTCTTGGAAAACCGTAGGCCATCGGGTTGAAGAGATATCGAGCCATTTTTAGAGTCGCCGTGGTTGCGCTGCGACTACCATGTTCCGCACCGAGCAGGCTGAATGGATGGAAAAACGCCGAGTTAGGGTACCCGGCGTCCCCGTTTCTTTCTGTCGTCGGTAGAACACATAGGCTGCCGATCGTCATTTCAACCAACTCCGGCAAGCGTCAAATCGAGATGTGCTAAACCTCGTCAGAAAGCGTCAATGCAAAGCGGTTTAACGCGAAGGGGCGTCAGGGTTAATTGACTTGACCCGTCAAGAGCAATGGGTTCTTTTCCCGTTACAAAGCCAGGTCATTCGCGAGGACGGGAATCAGCGGGGAGCTAAAGAGAACATTAGCCATCCCCAAAATTTTCCGTGGTCAATTCTGCTGTCGCCGATATCTGGCGGGGTGGTCTGACTGCGGAGGGAAACGCCGCAAATCAAAAGGGAAAAAATGACGAAGCAAAAAGTCAGCGATGGCCGGGAACAGCAACGCTTGAATGAGGCGCGTGAGCAGCGTCTCCCGTGGAAAAAATGGGGGCCTTACCTTAGTGAACGGCAGTGGGGCACTGTGCGCGAGGACTACAGCGAGAACGGCAACGCCTGGGATTACTTCACCCATGACCAGGCGCGCTCTCGTGCCTATCACTGGGGTGAGGATGGATTGGCGGGGATTTCAGACGACCGGCAGCGACTCTGTTTTGCGCTCGCCCTTTGGAACGGCAAGGATCCCATTCTCAAGGAACGCCTTTTTGGACTGACCAATGGCGAAGGCAATCACGGCGAGGACGTCAAGGAATGCTACTACTATCTGGATAGCACCCCGACGCATTCGTACATGAAGTTCCTCTACAAATATCCGCAAGCCGCCTATCCCTTTGATAAACTGAAGCAGGTCAATCGAGAACGGAACCGCCATGACGGCGAGTACGAATTGCTCGACACCGGCATTTTTAACGACAACCGGTATTTCGACGTGTTCGTGGAATACGCCAAGGAATCGCCCGAGGACATCCTCGTTCAGATCACCATCCACAATCGCGGTCCCGAACCGGCGGAAATCCATGTCCTGCCGACCCTGTGGTTTCGCAATCGCTGGTCGTGGGGGCGCGACAATCCACGCCCGACGCTTGAAAAATTCAGTGGCAAGTCAGGCGGCAACGTCGTCCAGTCTGGCGACGCGGATCTGGGCAAGCGCTATCTCTATTGCGAGAGTGCGGCTCCCTGGTTGTTCACGGAAAACGAAACGAACGCCCGTCGGCTTTTCAATTCGCAGAACGCCACGGCCTACGTCAAGGACGGAATCAACAACTATGTGGTGGACGGCCAACAGGATGCCGTGAACCCTCAAAATAAGGGGACGAAAGTCGCCGCCCACCATCGGTTGGCCATCGCTCCCGGCGCCTCCCAGGTGGTTCGCCTTCGACTGGCCGACATCGCGCCCGACGCGCAGGACCAATCAAATGGAAAAGGCAATGGCGCATTCGGGAAACATTTTGACGATATACTGGCCGCTCGCCGGCAGGACGCTGACAAATTCTACGCAACAGTGATTCCAGCTTCGCTTTCGCCGGACGCGGCCAATGTCATGCGCCAGGCGCTGGCGGGAATGCTCTGGTCCAAACAGTTTTTCTATTTTGACGTGAACCGCTGGCTTGAAGAACGGGGCAGCGATCCGTTCCACCCTTTGCGCAAGGCCGCGCCGCGCAACGGGGACTGGCATCACATGTACAATGCCGACATCATCTCCATGCCGGACAAGTGGGAATATCCGTGGTACGCGGCCTGGGACCTTGCCTTCCACATGTTGCCGCTGGGATTGGTGGACCCGGATTTCGCCAAACAGCAACTGGACTTGATGCTGCGCGAGAACTACCAGCATCCGAACGGCCAGATTCCCGCGTACGAATGGAACTTTGGCGACGTGAATCCCCCGGTGCACGCGTGGGCCACCCTCTTCACCTACCAGTTGGAGAAAGGGCGAACCGGCAAGGGCGACCTCGCGTGGTTGGAACGCTCCTTCCAAAAGCTCCTGCTGAACTTTACCTGGTGGCTCAACCGCAAGGATCGCGCAGGCAACAACGCATTCGAAGGCGGCTTTCTGGGGTTGGACAACATCGGCGTGTTTGACCGCAGTGCGCCCCTGCCCACCGGCGGCTATCTGGAACAGGCCGACGGCACCGCGTGGATGGCGCTCTTCAGTTTAAACATGCTCGAAATCAACATCGAGCTGGCTCTGCACAATCCGGCGTACGCGGACATGACCCTTAAATTCGTCCAGCACTTTTGCGCCATCGCCTCCGCGACCATCCACGCGGGCGGCAACACCGGCATGTGGGATGAGGAAGACGGCTTCTTTTACGATGTTCTCCGGCTGCCCGACGGCGGCGCTCAACGCCTCAAGGTTCGTTCCATGGTGGGCTTGTTGCCGCTGTGCGCCGTCGCGGTGTTCGAAGGCGAGCTCCGGGAAAAGTATCCGGAGATCATGCAACGATTCCAGGTGTTCCTCGATGCCCGCCCGGAGCTGTGCGAGTTTATCCACGATCCCCGCAAGACCGGTCATGCGGGGCGTCGCCTGGGCGCCATTCTGAACGAAACCAAACTCCGCCGCGTGCTGGCGAAGATGCTCGACGAAAACGAGTTCTTCAGCCCGTATGGCCTGCGGTCTCTGTCCCGTTACCATGCCGACCATCCCTATGTCTTTCATGTCGGTGGGCAGGAATACAAGGTCTCCTACCTGCCCGGCGAGTCCGACACCGGAATGTTCGGTGGCAATTCCAATTGGCGGGGGCCGATCTGGATGCCCATGAACGCCCTGATCGTCCGCGCTCTGCTTCAATATTACACGTACTACGGCAATGACTTCACCGTCGAGTGCCCCACCGGCTCCGGCCGGCAGATGACGCTTTATCAGGTGGCGGAGGAAATCACCCGCCGTTTGACGGGCATGTTCCTCAAGGACAAGGACGGCCGGCGTCCGATCAATGGGGAGGCAAAAAAATATCAGGAGGATCCCCAGTGGCGAGAGTATGTTCAGTTTTACGAATACTTTCACAGCGACAGCGGAACCGGTCTGGGAGCCAGCCACCAGACGGGGTGGACGGGAGTCATCGCCCGCGCCATGCATTTGTTCGCTACGGTCAAACCGGAGGAACTTCTCCAAGGCGGCCGGCGAGTCATATTCGATGCGTCTCCGACTCCTGCCAGTAAGTGAAAACTCCGCCTTCCTCGGGAGCCTCTTCGAAGGCGCATCCGCCGGGGTTGGAGTCCCCACGAATTTTTATTCTTCGTCAATTTCTGTTATTATTCTTGCAGCCCACACGGCATGGGCACACATTCCGGCAATCAAGAGCAGTTAATTTGGAAGCTGCTTTCGTTTAGTTTGACTTAGGGCCAATCGGGTTGGCTGCATCCATTTTGCAGCCTGCCCGAAATACTGATGATGGGGCTGGGATGGTTGGGCAGTCACAGATGAGTTTCAAACTTTGCCTGGAGTTTGTTGTACTCCTCGGAGCGCTCCTGATGGGTGCTCGCGCGGGAGGTGTGGCGCTTGGTTTATGGGGGGCGGTCGGAATGCTCGTGCTGGTGGTGGGCTTTGGCGTTCCGCCCGGCAGCATTCCCGGCGAGGTTCTTCTAATCGTGCTGACGGTGATCATGGCGGCTTCCGCCATGGAAGTGGCCGGTGGCGTTGATTACCTGGTCAAAGTCGCCGAACGCATCATTCGCAAAAATCCCAAGCAAGTCACCATCGTTGCGCCACTGGTCACGTATGGGTTCACCTTCGCTTCCGGAACCGGGCATATTGTTTACCCGCTGCTGCCGGTCATTTATGAGGTGGCCCATGAAAGCGGCATTCGTCCCGAGCGACCCATGGCGATCTCCACCATTGCCTCGCAGCAGGCAATCACCGCGAGCCCCGTTTCGGCGGCGACTGCTGCCATGATTACCATGCTCGCGGCTCATGGTATCGGCATGGTGCAGATTCTCCTCATTTGCGTGCCCTCCACGTTGTTGTCGGTAATCGTCGCGGCCTTCGTGCAGCTTCGCGTCGGCAAGGAACTGGCCGACGATCCCGAATATCAACGACGATTGAAGGCCGGTGAGGTAACGCCCCCGTCGAGCAAAAAGCCCGCCGCGAAAGACAGCTCGCTGCCGCCCAAACGCGGTGCAAGAACGAGTGCCGCCATATTTTTTGGCGGTGTGGGGCTGGTGGTTCTGGCGGGCATTTTTCCGCAACTTCGTACTGTGCCTGGAAACGCGGCCGAGCATGTGGTCATTGGGATGCACATCGCCATCGCCCTGGTCATGCTGGCGGTTGCCGCCCTGATCGTGACCGTGACGCGCGCACCCGTTAAGGAAATCCCCAGGTGCAACACCTGCCAGTCCGGGATCACTGCCGTGATTGGCATCCTGGGTCTGGCATGGTTAGGCGATACTTTCATCGACGCAAACCAGGAGTCGATCATCGGCGGCCTGAGCAGCATGGCCAAAGCGGCCCCGTGGACTTTCGCCATCGGTTTGTTCATTGCATCGATGTTGCTATTCAGTCAGGCCGCCACCGCACGGGCGCTGATGCCGCTCGGTCTCTCGTTGGGGATTCCCGCTGCCTCCCTGGTGGGAATGTTCCCCGCCGTCAACGGCTACTTTTTCATTCCCAACTACGGAACCATCATCGCGGCGATACAGTTTGATCGCTCCGGCACGACGCGCGTCGGAAAATATCTTTTGAACCACTCCTTCATGCTGCCCGGTCTGATCACCACGGCGGGCGGCGTGGGCATTGGACTGTTCATCGCCAAGGTCTTTTTTCATTAAATCCGGAAGCGCCAAACTTATGAATCTCGATTCCCCCACCATCGCCGAAGCGGCTCAACGGATCGGCGTCAAGCCCGACGAACTTGCGGCAGTGATCAAGCGAGGCAAGGCGGCAAGTTATACCACGGGAGATTACCTGTTCCACGAATCCAGCCCGCGCCAATGGTTCGGGATAGTGCTCGAAGGCGAGATCGAGTTGATTCGAGGACAGAAAGGCAAAAGTGTTCTCATCGGAGTCGCGCAGCCGGGCGCCGTGATCAGCGAGGGCGTCCTGCTCGACGATACACCGCATACCATATCGGCAGTCGCCCGCAAGGGAGCGAAGCTTTGGCAGATTCCACGGGCTGATTTGGATGAGGTTCGCAAGGAGTTGCCGGAGGTGTTCTATCGGATCGTCGGTCAAATTGCCCGCCGGCTGAGCGACCGCCTGAAGGCCGCCACCGAGCGCGTCGCCAAAGAATCCGGCGCACCCATCATCACCAGCGTGCGCCGCGAACACGACTCACTCGGCGAACGCGAAGTGCCCGGCCATGCGTATTACGGCGTGCAGACCATGCGGGCGATCGAGAACTTCCCCTTTTCGGGAATCCGCCTCCATCACTACGAGCATTTCGTCCGGGCTTTCGCTTTTGTCAAGAAGGCGGCCGCTTCGGCCAATGCCGAGCTTGGCGCGCTGGACAACAAGATTGCCGCCGCGATTGGCAAGGCGTGTGACGAGATTCTCACGGGCAAGCTTCACGACGAGTTTGTCGTGGACATGATTCAAGGCGGCGCCGGCACCTCGACAAACATGAACGCCAACGAGGTGATCGCCAACCGGGCGCTCGAGATTCTGGGCCACGCCAAAGGCGAATATCAATTTTGCCACCCAAACGACCATGTCAACTGTTCGCAATCGACCAACGATGCCTACCCGACGTCGATCAAGGTCGGCGTCTGGTTCACTCTGCGTGACACGCTCTCGGCGTTGCGGGAGCTAAAAACCTCGCTGGAGGCCAAGGCGGCGGAATTTGCCGACGTGATCAAGATGGGACGCACCGAGAACCAGGATGCCGTCCCGATGACGTTGGGACAGGAGTTCAGCGCCTACGCCGTGATGATCGGCGATGGCCTGCGGCATCTCGAACACGCCGGCGGCGAGTTGTTGGAAACCAACATGGGCGCAACGGCGATCGGCACGGGGCTCAACAGTCCGGCGGGTTACGCCAAACTCTGCACGCAGCGGCTCGCGGAGTTTTCCGGGGCGCCGGTCCGTCTGGCGGACAACCTGGTCGAAGCAACGCAGGATTCCGGCGAGTTCGCGCTCATGAGCGGCGCGATGAGGACCGCTGCGGTGCAATTATCAAAAATCTGCAACGACTTGCGGTGGCTCTCCTCCGGCCCGCGTTGCGGACTTTACGAAATTCGCCTGCCCGCCATGCAGCCCGGCTCGTCCATCATGCCCGGCAAAGTTAATCCGGTGGTGCCGGAAGTGGTCAGCCAGATTTGTTTTCAGATCATTGGCAACGACGTCACCGTCGGCATGGCCTCCGAAGCGAGCGAACTGGAGTTGAACATGGCCGAACCGGTCATCGCGTTTAATCTTTTTTTCGGCCTCACTTTGCTGCGCAACGCCGCAATTGTTCTCGCCACGCGCTGCATTGCCGGCATTGAACCGAACCGGGAGCGCTGCCGCGAATACGTGCAAAATTCCATCGGTCTGGTCACCGCCCTAAACCCGGTGCTGGGCTATGAGAAGTCCGCGGCCGTCGCCAAGGAAGCGCTCAAAACCGGCCAAAGCGTATATAACCTCGTGATCGGCAAAGGCTGGCTCACGAAAGAAAAACTGGATGAATTGCTTAAGCCGGAGAACATGACCAACCCTCGATTGAATCGCTAAACCCCTATGAAAATACGTAACCCTCTCCCTCTAGTTTTCCCCCTGCTGTGCATCGCTGGTATGGCGGCGTTTCCCGCTGGAGCGGCGCTGCCAACAATCAAAATCCTCGCCACCGGCGGCACCATCGCCGGTGCGCAAGCGACGCAGGCCGATGCAGGCTATAAATCCGGCACGTTTTCCGTGGACGATCTCATTCGCGCCGTGCCACAAATGACCAACGTCGCCGTGTTGTCCGGCGAACAGGTCGCCAACATCGGCAGCCAGACGATGAATCATGAGGTCTGGCTCAAACTCGCCGCCCGCCTCAATGAAATTCTCAAGGACGATAAGGTTGACGGGGTCGTCATCACGCACGGGACCGACACGATGGAGGAAACCGCTTACTTTTTGAGCCTCGTATTGAAGAGCGACAAGCCGGTGGTGTTGGTTGGTTCAATGCGCCCCGCCACCGCCATCAGCGCCGACGGACCAATAAATCTTTACAATGCAGTGGCATTGGCCGGAAGTCCAAATGCGAAAGGTCGCGGCCCGTTGGTGGTGTTGAACGATAGCGTTCATTATGGACGGGAGGCGCAGAAGACTCATACCACGCACATGGATACGTTTGAATCGCCCAACCGCGGTCTCGCCGGAGTCATGAATACTGGCAAGGCCACGTTCTATTCCAACATCGCGACCCGTCATTCGAACAGCAGTGAATTTTCCATTGATGGCCTGACGGTCGCCAACCTGCCCAGGGTCGATGTCGTCTATTCTTATGCAAATCTGAACGGCGACATCATCGACGCGCTGGTTGAAAACGGAGCGAAAGGCATCGTGCTCGCCGGTGTCGGCGACGGCAATACCACCGATTCCGCTTTGGCCGCATTGGAAAGAGCTGCAAAAAAGGGGGTGGCGGTGGTGCGTTGCTCCCGCACCGGCAGCGGCCTGGTGGATCGCAACGTGGAGATCAATGACGACAAGCTCGGCTTTATCGCGGGAATGGAACTGAGCCCGCAAAAGGCGCGAATTCTCCTGATGCTTGCTCTCACCAAGACAAACGACGTGAAGAAGCTGCAACGGTACTTCGACGAATATTAAAACCAGGCTGCCGCCTGAGCGCAGCCCATGTCATTCTGTTAACCATTCCACTACGAGATTACCATGAAAACAAGAATCCTTGCTGTTCTTGCGATGATGTTCGCGCTGGTCGCCGGTGCGCAAAACACCAACAACGCCAGTTCAGAACTGGAGGAATTGAGATCAATGGTCAAGGGAATGCAGCAAGTAATTACGAATCTCCAGCAAGAGGTTCGCGAGCTGAAGCAACAGCAACAGCTCGTGACTCCCACGCCTCCACCTGCGCCAGTCGTTGCGCCCACCAACGTGGTCGCGACCGCTACGCCCGGCAAAGCGGTCAAGTTTGTCTCGCCGACCATTACGGTTCCCCCTGAAGCAAGTCAGATCATCCCGCGCGACAATCTGAATGATCAACAAGTGCCAGCACCGCGCCCCGGCAACCTCACGCTCGACCCGGCGTATGTGGGATATATCCCGATTCCCAACACGCCTGCATTTATCAAATTCAACGCGGTGGGACGCGTGGATACGACGATCGACAACCGGTACTCCGGCAATCCGGATCGATTTGTCACCGCGACGATTCCTGTTGGCGGGGACCCGCTTTACGGCGGCGGGGTCCAGGGTAACGTCAACGCCCGTGGTTCCTCAATGAGTCTGGATGTGCGGGCGCCTGACGTTGCGGGAAGCCCACGTTTTTACTATAACAATGACTTCTTCGGCGGAGGTGCCACGAGCGGCATGACCTATCGTCTCAAACAGCTTTACGGACAATTCTATAACGTCACCGCTGGCTTCACTTACAGCATCTTCGAGGATCCCGACGTCTGGCCGGACACGGTGGATTTTGAAGGACCCAATTCGATGATTTTCGCGCGACAAGCCACCCTGCGATATCTGCTTGCCCTCGGAAAGCACTGGGAGATGAATTTTGGCTTTCAACAACCCGCCTCGGAGGTTGATACCTTTAATCACCCGGACGTGACCTCGGACAATCACGCACCGGACGGCGGATTCAATATCCGATGGGAGGACGCCAATATCGGCCATGTGCAGTTCGCGAGCATACTGCGCGACATTGGCGCAAACAGTCCCACGCTGGGAAACCAAAGCGTCCTGGGATGGGGATTGATGGCGGCGGCAAATCTAAATGTGTTCAAACGCGATGACCTGGCGGATTCCGTTCAAGCTCAATTAACTTACGGTGCCGGTTATTTTCATTTCGCCAACGATAATTTTACCTATCCGGGTTTCAATGGTGGTGACGCAGCGTTTAATAATTCCGGAGATTTGAAAGCTTTGCCGTACTTCAGCGGGATGGTTGGATTCACTCATAAATGGTCACGGGCGTTTCGTTCCACTGCGACCTTTGGTTATGTCAACCTCGCCAATGAAGCCTCACAGGGACCTCTGGCCTACAACGAAACCTATTACACGAGCGCCAACCTGGTCTGGCAATTTCACAAGCGGTTAAGTGTTGGGTTGGAATGCCTCTACGGCAAGAAGGAGGTCAGCAGCGGAGACAGTGGCGACCTTTTTCGGGTGCAACTTGGCATCGTCTACTCGCTTTTCCCCCAGAACTGACCGGACGACCAGCATCTTTCCCTCCCAAAAGAAACTTTGTCAGCTTTCGCGTTGGCCGACCACTTATGCGGCGTTATGTTGACCCTGAAAACCATGTCCAACGCGGCGGCCAATGATGCGGATCTCGTCAGCCAGAGCCTTTCCGGCAATCGCGAGGCCTTCGGCCATATCGTCGAGCGGTATCAATCGCTCATCTGCTCCGTGGCTTACAGCGCCACCGGCAGTCTGAGCCAGAGCGAGGATCTTGCGCAGGAGACGTTTGTCACCGCGTGGAAAAAACTGCGCGATTTGCGGGAGCCGCACAAATTGCGTTCCTGGCTCTGTGGTATCGCCCGCAATCTCACCAACGGTTTGCTGCGTCAGCAGGGACGCGAGCCGTCGCACGCCGCGGAACCGCTTCAGGAAATTGCCGAGTCGCACTCCCTCGAACCGTTGCCGGTCGAACGCGCGATCATGACCGAGGAGGCGGAAATCCTCTGGCGCTCGCTGGAGCGCATTCCCGAAAGCTACCGCGAACCGCTGGTGCTCTTTTATCGCGAACATCAGTCCGTGGAAAAAGTCGCGCAGGCGCTCGACCTCAGCGAGGAGGCGGTTCATCAACGGCTCTCGCGCGGCCGGAAATTATTGCAGCAGGAAGTGCTGGCGTTCGTCGAAGGCGCGTTGGAACGCTCCAATCCCGGCAAGGCATTCACGCTGGGCGTGCTGGCGAGTTTGCCGGCGATTTCATTTTCCGCGAAAGCCGCCACGGCGGGTGCCGCCGCGGTGACCGGTGGCAGCGTGGCGAAGTCGGCGGGCGCGGCCGGCTTGTGGAGCATCATCATGGCGCCGTTGCTGGTTCTCTTTCCCAATTACATCGGCTATCGCGTCGCCATGGCGGGTGCGGATTCCGACAAGGAACGTTTTCACATCCGGGCCTTTTATCGCCGCGCCAGTCTGATTATTTTGGGACTGTTCATTCCCTTCGCGGGCGTCGCCTACTGGCTGACGCGCGGCTACGGCGATCCCTCGATTTTCGCCAATGTCCTGGTCGCCGGCCTGGTGGCGATTCTCGTGCCGACCATGTTTCTGTTGGGCGCATCGTATCTGCCCGCGACGCGAAAGTATTACGCCTGGAAACTGGAGCAAGAGCACGGAGGCGTGTTCCCCGCGCCGACGTGGGAATACCGTAGTGACACCACCCTGCTTGGCCTGCCCTTAATCCATATTCGCGTTGGCGACAGCTATGACCTCCTGAAATCGCCCGTGAAGGCATGGATCGCCATCGGCAATCGCGCCATCGGCGGACTCTTCGCGTGCGGCTCATTTGCCATGGCGCCCGTGTGCGTCGGCGGCATCGCCATCGGCCTGTTGTCCTTTGGCGGACTGGGGATCGGACTGCTGGCTTTCGGTGGCATCGCCCTCGGCGTATGGCCGGTCTTCGGGGGAATTGTGATTGGCTGGGAAGGCATCGGCGCATGCGCCTTCGCCTGGAAAGCCGCGGCCGGCGGACTCGCCTTTGCGCACGACTACGCCGTCGGCGATCTCGCCGTCGCCGCGCAAGCCAATACCGAAATCGCGCGCGCGTTCTTCGCGAGCAGCTCCTACTTCAACTTCGCCCGCGCCATCAACAATCACTGGTACCTGCTGAACCTCATCTGGATGATCCCCTTCTTCGTCCAGTGGCGCATCGGTGCGCGCAGACAAAGGGCCCGCCGGAAAGCGTGAAGCCTCCCGCTTTCGACGACCGTTACGCGTCGGAGGCCCGTTTCGTCACAGATGACCAAAACGCCCGGAACTCCTCGCTTCCGACCTGCTGGACGGAGGTTGGGATCGGGGCGTTGTTTTCGGTCACCAAACGCTTCTCCAGTGCGAATCTACTTTGATTTGTAGAATCCCCTCTCACCGGCTCTCTCCCCGCGGCGTCGCGGGGAGAGAGGGTGTGAGCGCGCCGGCGTTCCTCAATCCACCCCGCTTTCGACGATGGTCATTCGCCACAAAATAGCCAGGTCGATTTTCAATCGGGCACACCGGTAACCGTGCATCTCGAAGTCAGGCCCAGCCCGGGCGTAAGTGCAGCCACTCGGAGTGCCCCCCGGAACCGAATCCCGCGAAAACCAGGAAGCACCCCGAAGGTGGTGCCGGATCGTAGCCGGGGTGTTGAGCGAAGCTTGCGGAGCGATACCCCCGGTGACCAGCCAACCAAACAAAATGCACCCTGAAAGCGGTGCCAGAAGCCGCCCCTTTTCAACTCGCAACCATTTCACCAACCCGGCCCGGAAACCGACCATGGACTTAAGGCCTTGATTTCAAACTCCAAGCCAACCACCCTCCCGGCCAAGGACACAATACATTTGCCTGTGAAAATAGTTTTCGTTTATCACTCCAAAAAGTCTGAAGACAAACGGCTGCATCTGCTTTTATGACTCGCAACTTGGCGCCCGTTCACCAAATTCAACCCAACCGTCCCTAACAACCCCAACCCAACATAATAAATCACACATCATGAAATACATGCTCACCTGGTCCGAACGTCCGCAAGGCTCACCGATGGAATACGAGAACGCTCAGAAGCGGATTCTGGAGGTTTTCACGCAATGGAAGGCGCCCGCCAATTTCAAGATCGAGATGTTTGTGATTCGTGTCGGGGACTGGGGCGGCTATATGCTGGTCGAGTGCGACGAGCCAACGGCGGTGCATAAGTTCTGTTCGCTGCTGCCGGCGTTCGTCTTCGAAGCGCGCCCGGTGATTCCCATCGCGGACGCGGTTCGAGTCGAGCTGGAATCCATCGCCTTCCGTGACGGTCTTACACCCAAGTAAGCGCCCGGTGAGGCACCGGGCCTACAAGCGGCTCGATTCCACAGAAATCCCTGTAGGCCGCGTACCCTTACGCGGCATTCCGGCGGGCTTTGATGAAGCGGTGAAAAAAATGAGAAGTGCCCGCATGAATCGGCCTTCATCCGAACTTACGGATTGGTCGCGCCACTAGAAATCCGGAGGCCCAACGGGCCGAAATTCCTTAACCTGGGCCAACGGCCCAGGAACTGGGCGTGCACAAAGTTTTTGCGACCTGAAGGGTCGCGACATCCTTTCCCGAACCCTGTCGCAACCTTTGTCGCGAACCAAATTCATTCGGTCGCGAGCGAGATGAAACAAAGGAAATCACCTCGGATTTCATCGAAGAATTTTGTCCGGGTCGCGTCCCTTCAGGCCGCTGGTTTGTTACCGCGTGTGAAATTCCCAGCCGGTCGGGCTGGGCTAAGGAATTGCGGGCCTTTGGCCCTGCCAGTCAGAACCATGCGCCCGGTGGGGCACCGGGCCTACAAGCGGCTCAATTCGACAGACGTTGTTGTAGGCCGCGTACCCTCACGCGGCGTTCCGGCGGGTTTTGATGAAACCATCCTCTTTCGCGATGGCCTTAAAATCACGCAACGAATAAGCTCATGACGCGCATGATAAATTCCATTCAGACGCCGCTCCAACTCCCCGCCGCTGCCGAGCTTCGCTCCATGTTGGGCACCTGGGCGATCGCCGCATTTCTGCCGTTGCCGGTTCTGGTCGCGATCGATCCGAACACCAGCGCGGACGTTTCCTGCCTTTATCTCGGCATTATCAATGCCTGGCTCGTGGCCGAGTTTCACCGGGTTTGCGGATTGCCGGCTTCATCCGTGGGGTGGCGGGCCAGAATGATGGCGATTGTCGTCGCCGTTTCGTCGAATGTGGCCCTGTTTGTTGGCTTCGGTTTCGCGGCGGGCGTGCAGACGCATTTTCCGTTTCCGCTGATGGCAGTGCTCTCCGCGATTCCGGTGATCGGGATCATGCCGTGGATGTTGCGCCGGCTGCCACAGCACGCGTATGCGGCGATCCTCTTCAGCGGATTTTTGGTATTCGCCTGCAAACTTGCGGCGTGTGTCGTGGCGCGATTGGTCTATGGGCCTGACTACCTCTCCCAGGGATACGCAGCGGCGGATTGGCGGACAGCGAAGCTGATGATCACCCTGCTCTGGACTTTCAGCACGGCGCTCTCAGTCGGATTACTCGCCGTAGATTTCAGGAGTTGCGCCAGAAAAACGTACGACCTTGCAACTTAGATGACTGGTTCAACGAACGCTTCACCGTGTGTAATACTTGAACAAGCTTTTGGACGGCCACGTATCTTCGAACGACGACACGACTTCCTCGAGAAACGCCAGGTGTTGCGAGGCGGTGCCGTAGAGTTGCTGGCGGATGAGGTCGATCTGGGATTGCGCGTAGATTTGCTTGGCGGCGGCGCGCATCTCGGGCCAGCGCAGTTCGTGCATGCAATACTGGATGAGCATGTAGCGGCCGAAGGTTTTGTCCTGCAGCATTTTCGAAAATTCCCCGATGACTTGCGGGCGCAAGTCCGGGTAACGCTTGATGAACTCCAGGGTTTTGAGGAACTCCGGTTCGACGTTGGAGGCGCCGGGAACGGTGTTCTCCCGTTGCTTCACGTAGGCCAGCAAGGCGACAAAGGTTTCGGAGGGTTGTGGCATTTTGATTTAAGTTTGACGCAGACTACGCAAGCCGGACGCGCCGCGCCAAGAACTCCTTTTCGCAAATTTACGGGCCGGTGCGTTTCACAGCCGCAGCGTCAGGGATGGCCGGCAGGCCGAGGATTTCCCGGGCGCGGGCGAGCGAGAGGTCGATGTCAGCGCAGACATTTTCCCGTCCCAGCCGGTCGAGGAAGCCGGCCTTGTCCATCATGAAGAGCGGTTGCGTGTGCGGGCCACTGAGGATGAGCTGCCGTTTCCGTTTGCGCAATTGCTCGTAGATATCCTCGAGCGCATTCAGGCCGGTCGCGTCCATGGCGAGCACTTCGCGCATGCGCAGGATCAACACCTCCGGCTCCTGCTTCAGCCGCTTCAGCGCGCCTTCCAATTTATCCGCCGCCCCGAAAAAGAAGGAGCCGAAGATGCGATACACCATCACACCTTTGGGAATATCCTTCCCGATGACCGACTGGTGCGAGCCTTCGGTTTCCGTGCTCTGATCGACAGCGGTGATTTGCGTGGTGTCGGCGACGCGTTTGATGAACAGCATCGCGGCGAGCACCATGCCGGCTTCGACCGCCACCGTGAGATCGAAAATGATGGTGAGGCTGAAAGTAACGAGAAATACCACACAATCACTGCGGGGCCAGCGCGTCAGGCGCGCGAAGTTGTGCCACTCACCCATGTTCAACGCAACCACAACCAGGACCGCGCTCAGGGTCGCCAGCGGGATATATTTGGCTAATGGCGCAGCCACCAGAATGATCACCAACAACGTCAGGGCGTGAATCATTCCCGCGACCGGCGTTCGGGCGCCGCACTTCACGTTGGTGGCCGTGCGGGCGATGGCGCCCGTCGCGGCAATACCGCCAAAAATCGGACAGAGGATATTCGCGAGGCCTTGCGCCTTCAGCTCCTGGTTTGAGTCGTGGCGGTCGTCGATCATGCCGTCCGCAACCACGGCGCAGAGCAGTGATTCGATGGCCGCCAGCAGCGCGATGGTCATGGCCGGGTGCAGCAGGAATTGAAGCTGATCCCACGAAACAGCCGGCAAATGCGGCATGGGCAAACCTTGAGGTATGCCGCCGAACTTGGAGCCGATGGTTTCCACCGGCAGAGCGAACAGCGCCGTCGCCAGGGTGGCGAGCACCAGCGCCACAATCGAGCCCGGCACGCGCCGCCCCCAACTCCCGGGCCACAGGCGAATGATCGCAAAGGAAACCACGGAGAGGAGCAGTGCCGGCCAGTGAAAGGTGCCGGCGTGCCCGGCAAAGACACGCATCTTCTCAAGGAAGTCAGAGGGAACCTTGTCCACCGTGAGGCCGCAAAAATCCTTGATCTGTGTGCTGAGAATAAGCACCGCGATGCCGCTCGTAAATCCAGTGGTGACGGGATACGGGATGAATTTAATCATGGTGCCAAGCCGAGCCACACCCATCAGCACCAGAAACACCCCCGCCATCACGGTGCAGATGGCGAGATTCGCCGCGCCGTACTCCGCATAGATGCCGTAGAGAATAACAATGAAGGCGCCCGTCGGCCCGCCAATGGCCACGCGCGTCCCGCCCAAACCGGAAATGATCAAGCCACCGATGATCGCGGTGAAAATTCCCGATTGTGGAGACACGCCCGACGCGATGGCAAACGCCATCGCCAGCGGCAATGCCACGACACCCACCGTCACCCCGGCGACCACATCGGACCGGAGATCGTCCCGGGAGTAGCCCTTCAGCGCATCCAGCAGCTTGGGACGAAATTCGATGGCCCTTCTCATCCGCTAATGCGCCTTCCCCATTTGTTTGAGGAGCGCGACGGAATCCTCGAAATGACGTTGAAAATATTTGCGCATGGCGTCCAGCACCTCGACCAGCAGCGGATCGCGCAGCGAATAAAAAACCTGGTTGGCGTGCTTGCGGGTGACGACCAGATGTTTGGAGCGCAGAACCGAAAGGTGCTGGGAAAGATTCGCAGGCTCGACCTTGATTTGGGCGAGGATTTCGCCCACCGATAGTTCAACATCGCGCAACACCTCGATGATGTGGATGCGCGTCGGGTGAGCCAGCACCTGGAACACCCCCGCTTTGAACTGGCGCAGGGCGTCATAATGCTCCGGTTGCAGTGACAATCTGGACATACCACTTTCGTATATTCGATTAATCGAAAGTTCGCAACTTCTTTCGGCGAGGTCACGACCTTTGCGCGGCGCCCGACCGACGGAGTTGGGAGCCTGGTTGCACGATGCGTCAAGAGAAGAGCGCATCGTGCAAATTGCACGATAGTCAATGGCGGACGGGAGGTGAAAGGGCTGTAAATCAGGCAAAAACCAAACGATTGGCTGGTGGCACATTGTAAGCAAAGAAGGACTTGGAACAACTCAACTGAGTAAAACGAAAGAACAACTTATGATGCTACTCTCAACCATTGTATTCGCTCCGATGTTTGCAGCCGCGGGATATTCCCTGCTCTATCTGCTGTTTGGCGGCGGCCTCGGCGGTGCAATTCTGATTTTCATCGTCGCCAAGATGCTGGGCAAATAGAGGCCGTTTCCGGCCGGCAATTCAATCCACTGGGCGAGGGCGAAATGCATCAGTCAAAAATTGCTTCTCCCAGTTTGCATGAAATTCCGCACCGGTAAGTCGGATGCTTGCAAGATGCGTTGAAACTGATTTGCTCTGGCACCGGTGGCGCGGATGTCTAAAAGTGGATCGTACAGGAGGTGCAACCTATTTCCGCAGGCTATTTCCCCGGTCCCTGAAAAGCGAACCGGCGCACCGAATACCATTTTTCCGCACCCCCTTCGATTACGGCGGCAAACGCACCTGAGCCCGCCCTTCAAGGCAATCAGATTCTATTCGCGTCACCCCCCGGTTTTCTCTAGCGTGGCGGGGTTATGAAGACGATTTTAGCGGAAGCCGACCGGGTACCCGTGTCCCGGCAGATCGAGGACATCGTCATGTCCACGCCGGTGACCGACATCCACACGCACCTGTATGATCCCGCTTTCAAGGATCTCCTGCTGTGGGGCGTTGATGATTTGCTGACGTATCACTACCTGATCGCGGAAACGTTTCGCCAGGTGGATTTGCCGTATGATAATTTCTGGGCGCTTTCAAAAACGCAGCAGGCGGACCTGATTTGGGATTCGTTGTTCATCCAGCACTCGCCCATTTCCGAGGCGTGCCGGGGTGTGCTCACCACGCTGCACGCGCTGGGTTTGGACGTAAAAAAGCGCGACCTCCCTGCCCTGCGTCAATGGTTCGCCGGCCAGAACGCGGATACCCATGTCACGCGCTGCATGGAACTTGCGGGCCTGCGCCGCATCTACATGACCAATTCGCCGTTCGACGATCTGGAACGTTCGGTTTGGGAAAAAGGCTTTCAGCGTGACGAACGATTCATCGCCGCGCTGCGCATTGATCCGCTACTGCTCTCGTGGCCGGAAACGGCGCCGCAACTGGCGCGCTGGGGTTTCAAGGTCGAGGCCGGCAATCTTTCGCAGCAGACGTTTGACGAAGTGCGCCGCTTTCTCGCCGAATGGACGAAGCGCATTCAGGCGCGATACCTTATGGTTTCGTTGCCTCCCGATTTTCGGTTTCCGAACCCTGAGGTCACCACGCAACTCCTGGAAAAAGCAATCCTGCCGCACTGTCGCGAGCACGGATTGCCGCTGGCGTTGATGCCCGGCGTGAAGCGCGCGGTCAATCCGCGGCTCAAACTCGCTGGCGACGGCGTGGGCCTGTGCGATTTGAGCGCGCTGCAAAATCTTTGCGCCGATTTTCCCGAAAATAAATTCGCCGTCACGGCGCTCGCGCGAGAAAATCAGCACGAGCTGTGCGTGCTCGGCCGCAAGTTTCGCAACCTCCACATTTTCGGCTGCTGGTGGTTCACGAACGTACCGACGCTGATTGAGGAGATCACCCGCCTGCGCCTTGAGTTGCTCGGACTGAGCTTTACACCCCAACACTCGGACGCCCGTGTGCTGGATCAAATCATTTACAAATGGCAGCACTCGCGCCGGATCATTGCGCGCGTGCTGGTGGACAAGTATAGTGCCCTGGCCCAAACCGGCTGGCAGATCGGTCGCGCGGAAATCGAGCGCGACGTCCAGGATCTGTTTGGCGGGGCCTTCGAGAACTTTTGCCAATGCACGGCCTGATTGCCATTGTCGGCCGACCCAACGTCGGCAAATCCGCGTTATTCAACCGTATCGTCGGCCGTCGCATCGCGATCGTGCACGATGAACCCGGGGTCACCCGCGACCGCGTGACTGCCGAAGCCGAATGGCGCGGCCACTCGTTCACGCTCGTGGACACTGGCGGCATCGGCCTCCTGCGCCGCGAGAAGGCGGACGACGTCATCACCAAGGCCGCACTGGAACAGGTGCAACTCGCCATCGAAGCCGCGGACGTCATCATCATGGTCGTCAACGTGCAGGAAGGCATCGTGCCCCTGGATCGTGAAGCGGCCGCGCGCCTGCGCGCCAGCGGCAAGCCGATTTTGGTCGCTGTCAATAAAGTCGATACGGCCCGTGCCGAGGCGGGTGTGATGGAATTTAGCCAGCTCGGCTTCGACCGGTTGTATCCCGTCACCGCCATTCATGGCGAAGGACTTGAGCCGCTGATGGCTGCCGCCACTTCGTTTCTGCCCGCCGCTTCCCCGCAAACGCCGCTTGCGCAGGAATCAGCCGCCGAGGACACCGCATTCATCGCGCGCCCTTCGCCGGCCGCTCCCCTGAAGCTCGCCATCGTGGGGCGGCCGAACGTGGGCAAGTCTTCGATCATCAATTCGCTCACGCAATCCCAGCGCGTCGTGGTCAGTCCCATTCCGGGCACGACCCGCGATGCCGTGGACGTGCCGTTTGAAGTTGAAACCGACGGCGTGCGGGAATCCTATGTACTGATCGATACCGCCGGGCTGCGCAAAACGCGCCGGGTGAATGACTCCATCGAGTTTTTCAGCGTGAAGCGCACCGAGGAGTCCATCACCCGTTGCGATATCGCCATTCTGGTGCTCGACGCCGAGATGGGCATCACCGAGCAGGATAAAAAAGTCGCCGACCGCATTGTTGCGGACCACCGCGCCTGCATCGTGGTCGTGAACAAATGGGACCTGATGGAAGATGCCGTCCGCAAGGCTCGAATAGAGGAAATCGAGCAGCGCAACAAGGGTCAGAACCGCGCGAAGCCCAACACGATGACGACCCTCTCGGAGTTTGGCGAATGGGTGCAGGAACATCTTTTCTTCCTGGATTACGCGCCCGTGATTTTCACCTCGGCGAAGTCGGGCTTTCATCTGGATCGTTTGCTCGAAGCCATCCGTTACATCGCGGCCCAGTTGAAACAAAGCATCCCAACCGCCATCCTGAACCGCACCCTGCGGGATGCCGTCGAGCGCCGCCAGCCGGTCAGCAACCAGGGCCATCGCTTGAAGTTTTTCTACGCCACACAGGTGCGGCAGGCGCCACCGACGTTTCTGTTGTTCGTCAACAACGACGAGCTGTTTTCGCCGCAATATAAAAAATACCTTGCGGATTCGATGCGAACCGCGTTCGGCTACGAAGGCTGCCCGGTGGTTCTCGTGCCCAAGCCGCGGCCTAAAACCATCGAACCTGTCCGCAAATTCAAGCCTCGTCCCGGCCAATCCGGTTCCAGACCCTCCGGCGCTCCCCGATCCCGCTCAGGCCCGGCGCGATCCGGCAAAGCGCGACGCGGCCGGCATTAAATGGCCAGGGCGGGTCAATCGCAAAGACGGGTGACTTTATAGAAGCGCGGGCCAGTCTGGAAATCCACAGTTACCGTCGTTACGCTGCCGTCGCCGGTTGCGTTGCTCAGCACCAGCCACGTAGCGTCCGAGAGATTCGTTTTCCACTGGACCTGATAAGGCAGCCCCAGATAGGTGCTGAAACGGAGATTCAAATTCGTTTCGCCACGGATCGCTGAGACCGGCACCGGGAACTCGGAGGCGCCATCGCCAGTCGATAAATTCAGGTCGTCAAACAACACCGCTCCCCCATCGTTGTCCGCCTGGTGAAACACCGTCCGATAGCGAACCCAGCTTGTCCCTGCGGGCGCGACCAGATTTGTCACGAAGCCGGACACCGTCAACGTGGCGGGATTGAGTTGATTGGTCACTGGCAGATTGAGCCAGGCGCCTTTGGTCGAGTTAGTGCTTACCAGCGCCGAGCGAAAGAGGGCAAGCGCGGTCAAACCAGAATCGAGAAAGGAGACTTCCAACCACGCGGTGTTTGCGCCAGCTATGGCGTCAGTGGTTTGAGTGAATGTCCAGCCGCCGGCCTTGAAACTTTGCCCCGGCGTCGCCGGCAGAATTTGCGAAACGCCCGAATCGTTTTGAAATCCCGTGAACTGGCCAAACACTTTGAAAGTGTTGCTGCCACCATGGACCGGCAGGTTCCTGATATTTTCGATCGAGGTATTGAAACCCGCGCCCGTGAGAGTCCAGTTCGCGAATCCGCCATCTTCAAAACCCGGATTTGCCAGCCAGTTCACGCCATCACAAGAGGGTAGATTAGTCGGCGCATAAACCCGCACGTAGTCCACCGTCATCCGCTGGGGGAAAATGGTCGAGCCATCGGGAGTTCCAGGCCAGACGCCGCCAACCGCCAGGTTCAACAAAAGAAATTGGGGTTGAGTGTAAACCCAGGTCGCGCCATCGGGCAGGCTCGCGGGCGTGGCGCTGAAGTATTGCAGCCCGTCCACAAACCAACGGAATTGATTCGTTGTCCACTCAATCGCGTAGATGTGGAAATCATCCGCGTACGCGCCAGGCCCCGGCAATGCGTAGGCGCCGGATATCCCGGCACCACCGGAGTACCCGGGACCATGGATGGTTCCGTGCACCAGCGCAGGTTCGCGCCCGATGTTTTCCATGATGTCAATTTCGCCGCAGGTCGGCCAATTCACGGAGGAAATATTGGTGCCCAACATCCAGAATGCCGGCCAGATCCCCTGCCCCCGCGGAATCTTGATTCGCGCTTCGACGCGGCCATAGGTCCAGGAAAATCTCCCTGCGTTTTCAAGCGCGCCGAAGTATAACTACTGCCGAGGTAATTCTCCTGGCGCGCTTCGATCACCAACTGGCCATTTTCAATGCGCGCGTTGTTGGTGCGGCTGGTGTAATTCTCCAATTCGGCATTTCCCCAGCCACCTGCGCCCAGGTCGTACGTCCAGTTATTGGGGTTGGGAAGGCTGCCGTTAGGTTGAGTAAATTCGTCGGCCCAAACGAGCTTCCACGCCGTTTTGCCCTGGCCAGATACACCTGACGCGGCCAGGAAGCACATCAAAAACACGGCCGCAAATCTCATGGCGTATAAATGCCTCAGAAGCGCCCAATAATCGAGAAAAACCGGCTTTTCAATTGTTGCTTGGCCTCGATAAATGATTGTTCACCAAAGAGGGTGGTCGGCAGCAATAAATAACTCCGCAAGGCACTTTTGGGAGCCAACTTTTGACGTTTTCCTTAGCGAATAACGATTGCGTAACTTTTTTGAAAAAATCACTTGTCGGCCCCATATGTGGTGGATAAGGTTGCCGAGTGACCCCAGTAATGGGGTTAACCCGGGCGACAAGGGCAGTCCTAATTGTTTAAATTCGGGCCATTTTTGACGAAAATCCATCGATTCTTTTGTTGAAGGTCGGTCAGCGAAAGCCATCGGTAAAATGCACCAGTGAAAGGCAAACCATGATTGAGACCAGTGAGCAAGTTTTGGTCGGCGCGGCCACCCCCGCACGCCGGCGTCCGACAGCAACCGTGACCGGCACCCGCGCCCCTAAAGCGCCCGGCACCGGCAGTGGGAAATCCATGAAACTCGCGCGCGTGTTTAGCGACGCGAAAGTCAGTCCATTTGACCAAATCGAGTGGGAACGTCGCACCGCTGAAATCACCGATGACGGCGGAAAAGTTATTTTCAAGCAGGAGAACGTGGAAGTTCCAAAATCGTGGTCTCTGCTGGCCACCAAAGTGGTCGTTTCCAAATATTTTTACGGCGAGCAACGCACCCCCGAACGGGAAACCTCCGTTCGCCAGCTCATCCACCGCATCTGCCGGACGATCGCCGATTGGGGTATCAAGGACGGCTATTTCAACAAGGCGGCCGGCGAAGTTTTTTACAACGAGCTGACCTGGCTGTGCGTCAATCAATACGGCGCATTTAATTCGCCGGTGTGGTTCAATGTTGGTCTCTATCACGAGTATCGCGTGGGCAATACCTCCAGTCGCGGCAACTGGTATTACAATCGCAAAACCGGCGAAGCCGAACGCGCGAAGACCCAATACGAATATCCGCAATGCAGCGCCTGTTTCATCCAATCGGTGGATGACAACATGGAGTCCATCATGCATCTCGCCTACAGCGAGGCCATGCTCTTCAAGTTCGGTTCCGGCACCGGCACCGACCTCTCGCCGATTCGTTCCAGCAAGGAAAAACTGAGCGGTGGTGGACGCCCGAGCGGTCCCCTCTCCTTCCTGAAGGTCTATGATCAGGTGGCGAACGTGGTAAAGTCCGGCGGCAAAACCCGCCGCGCGGCCAAGATGAACACCCTGCGCGACTGGCACGGCGACATCGAGGAATTCATCGAAGCCAAAATGAAGGAGGAGAAAAAAGCCTGGGCATTGATCGAACAGGGTTACGACGGCTCGTACAACGGCGAAGCCTATGGCAGCGTCATGTACCAAAACGAGAACCTCTCCGTTCGCGTCAGCGATGAGTTCATGCAGGCCGCCTTGGACGGCAAGGAATGGTGGACACGCACGGTGACCGGAAACAAGCCGCTGCAAAAGAAGGACGCCTCGACGCTCCTGAACAAGATTGCCGAAGGCACCTGGATTTGCGGCGACCCCGGATTGCAATATGACGGCGCCATTCAGAAATGGCACACGTGCAAAGGCACGGAGCCGATTCATTCGACCAACCCCTGCTCGGAATACATTTTTCTCAATAACACGGCGTGCAATCTCGCCTCGCTCAATTTGCTTAAGTTCAAGCGCGAAGACGGCATTTTTGATGTCGAGCGTTTCAAGGCGGCGGTGCGTCTTTTCATTACGGCGCAGGAAATTCTGGTCGACAACGCCAGCTATCCGACGAAGGAAATCGCCGAGAACTCGCACATCTACCGCACGCTCGGCCTGGGTTACGCCAATCTCGGCTCGCTCATCATGAGCTACGGCCTGTCGTATGATTCGGACGAAGGCCGCGCCCTGGCGGGAGCGATCACCTCGATTCTTACCGGTCATTCCTACGAGCAATCCGCTGAAATCGCGGGCGTGATGGGCTCCTTCAAGGGCCACGCGGACGCCCGCTGCGCACATGTTTCCAAGCCGCTCGCGGAGAGCAACGTGGAATCCATGCTGGGCGTGATGAAGCTTCATCGCGAAGCGGTCGAGGCAATTCAACCCAGCCCTGATTTCAACTACCTTAAGGATGAGGCCCGCAAAACGTGGGACGGGGCCATCGAAAGCGGCACTGCCATGGGCTACCGCAATGCCCAGGTGACCGTGCTCGCGCCGACGGGCACCATCGCCTTCCTCATGGATTGCGATACCACCGGCATCGAACCCGATATCGCGCTCGTTAAATACAAGCTCCTCGCCGGCGGCGGTCTGCTCAAAATCGTGAATCGCACCGTGCCCGAAGGACTTCGCCGCCTTGGCTATTCCGCCGAGGAATCGAAACACATCGTCGCGCATATCGAAAAATTCGACACCATCGAGGACGTTGAGGAAGAGGGCAAGCTCGTGGCCAGCGGGTTGAAAGCCGAGCATCTGCCCGTGTTCGATTGCGCCTTCAAAGCCTATCGCGGCAAGCGCAGCATCCATTATCTGGCCCATCTGAAAATGATGGCCGCGGCGCAGCCGTTCGTAAGCGGCGCCATTTCCAAAACCGTCAACATGCCGGCGGACAGCACGGCCGTGGACATTCGCGACGCGTATGTTCAGGCGTGGAAGCTTGGGTTGAAATGCGTGGCGATCTATCGCGATGGCTCCAAGCGTTCGCAACCGCTCAACACCAAGCGCACCAACGACGCCGGCGAGAAGGCCGCCGCCCCGGTGGAAGAGAAGCCGTCGCTCGACGGCCGCATTTCGGAACTTGAAAGCGAAGTGGCGCGCCTGATGATTCACGCGGGCAAACCGTTGCGCCGTCGTCTCTCTGACACGCGCACGGCCATCACGCACAAATTCGACATCGCCGGCCATGAAGGTTATTTGACCGTCGGCCTGTTTGAAAATGGCCAGCCGGGCGAACTGTTCATCACCATGGCCAAGGAAGGTTCCACCATTGGCGGTTTAATGGATGGCATCGGCACGCTCACCAGCATGGCGTTGCAATACGGCGTTCCGCTGGACGCGCTCGTCCGGAAATTCGCGCATGTGCGCTTCGAACCGTCCGGCTTCACCAAGAATCCCGACATTCGCAACGCGGCGTCCATTCCCGATTACGTCTTTCGCTGGATGGCGGGCCAGTTCATCCCCGGCTATCGCGAAGCGAATGCGCCAAAACGGGATCAGCCCGAACTGGCCATCCCGGGGTTGCGCGAAGCCGAGAAACGCCAGATCAATCGTCCGGTACCTGAGTTGCCGCTGGCTGAAGACACTGAAATCATCGAGGAGGAATCCTCGCGTCTTTCCTCGCGCAGCGGCAAAAGCTCGCCGGCGGCGGCCAAGGGTGACCGTCAGATCAAATCCCTGAGCGATTCGGTCGCGCATTTCCAACAGGACGCCCCGACCTGCCCGAGCTGCGGCCACGTGGCCGTTCGCAATGGCGCCTGCTACAAGTGCGTCAACTGCGGCGAGAGCCTCGGCTGTTCGTAAGCCTGAAATTCAATCTTATTTCGGTTCAACCAAAGGCAGCCCCCTGGCAACAGGGTGGCTGCTTTGGTGCTTGAGGCCCGCGGGGAGAACCCTTATATCCGCAGGCCAATGAGCAATAACGCGATTACCTTCGTCAAGGAAGACCCGTGGCGCATTTTTCGGATCATGGCCGAGTTCGTGGACTCATTCGAAGCGCTGTCACAACTCGGTCCGGCGGTCACGGTGTTCGGCTCCGCGCGCATGAAGCCGACCGATCCCTATTACCAGTCGGCGGTGGCGCTGGCGAAGGGCGTTGCGAAGCACAACATGGCGGTCATCACCGGCGGCGGTCCGGGCGTCATGGAGGCGGCCAACAAGGGCGCGGCGGCGGCGAAGGGAAAATCCGTCGGCTTGAACATCGAGTTGCCGCACGAGCAATCCGGCAATCGCTACGCGAACATTCCCATTCATTTTCACTATTTCTTCTCGCGCAAGGTCTGCTTCGTCAAATACAGCGTCGCGTTTGTTTTCATGCCGGGCGGCTTCGGCACGCTCGACGAGTTTTACGAGGTGTTGACGCTGGTGCAGACGCAGCGCATTCCGGAATTTCCCTTGATTTTATTTGGTCGGGATTACTGGCAGGGGTTGCTGGCGTGGATGAAAAAGAGCATGCAAATAAACAACAAATTCATCAGCCCCGGCGACCTGGACCTGGTGACCATCACCGACGATCCGCAGGAAGCGATCACCATCATCCTCGACTATGTGCGCCGCGTCGGCCCGCCCGAAGTGGTGCCCAAGGCCTTCGCTTAAACGATTCACTTCGGCGTATCCGCGTAAATACTTACACCTCCTCCGTAATAGCCGGAGTTGAAAAAAACACCCGCTCGTTAATGATGAGCGCGGGAAGGCGGCTGGTGCGTAACAGTATCGGATCGCCTTGGCGCAGCCGGGGGAGGCTGCGCACTTTTCCCTTCCCTGGCTGGACCTTGCGCAGCTCGTAGCGGCGCATGAATGGATGTTTGAAACCAAATTGGCAGGGGCCGAGAAACCGGGTATTTCGATGAAAGTGTTGCTGCGGAACATAGTGACGGGACAATATTATCAGGGGCCGAATCTGTGGACCGCCGACGTCGCCACCGCACTTGACCTCAAACAAACCTCCAAAGCCGTCCAACTTGTTTTCGACTCACGCCTTGAAAACGTTGAAGTCGTATTGTGTTACGACGATCCACGTTACAATATCGTCCTCCCTTTCAACCGCTCAAATCCGCAGAAAGACAAGTAGTCCGCCTGCTTCTTCCGTCCTCCGAAGGTTTCCCCAAATCCGGCCGCCCTCAAGGCGCCGGTGCCTCCAATGCCTGCTTTTTTCGGTGATGGCGCTCCACAAACATTCTCGTCAGGAAAAACATCACGACCGAAAACGGTCCTGCGCAGACAATTGATCCCACCAGCAAGGGTTTGCCAATCGTGAGGAAAGTCGTCCAATTCCACCATTCGCCTTTTAGATGCAGCTTCGCCAGCGATGGCGGAAAGCGATGTGGCGAATTTAGAAGCCAGAAACCGACGTCATATTCGCAGCGATAGATTAAGGGCATTAGCGGCAGCAACAAATCATGTGCGGCGCTCGCGAGAATGGCGGCGATGATATTGCTGCGGGTAAGCCACGCGAATAAGATTGTCAGCGCGGTCTTCAATCCGAGCAGCGGTGTGAAGCCAAAGAACAAGCCAATGGCCACACCGCCGGCGATGGCTTGGGGCGTGTCGCGAATCGCCAGGAGCTTGAGGGAATGCTCGTGCAGCCAGCGCTTGGGGTTCATATGTGACTAGGCCAGCCGCCGATTGAATGCCACCACCTCGTCGTATTTCACCCCGGTGCCGCCAAAGATATCGAGCGCGGACCCGATCGTGAGATCAATGCGCCCCTGCCCCACGCGTTGTACTTCCTCGAGATCGGCCAGCGAACGCGCGCCTCCCGCGTAGGTCACGGGAATCGGCGACCATTTCGCCAGCCTGGAAACGAGTTCGTGATCGATGCCCTCGCAGAGGCCCTCCACGTCCACCGCATGCACCAAAAATTCCGAGCAGCTCGCCGCGAATTTTTCCATCGCTTCGGGACCGATGCTCAGTTCCGTGAAATTTTGCCAGCGATCCGTCACGACGAAATATTCATCGCCGCGTTTGCGACAGCTCAGATCGATCACGAGACGCGCCCGCCCAATTGCGGCCACTAGAGCGGCAAGCCGGTCCCAATCCACCCTGCCTCCTCGAAAAACCCAGGAAGTCACGATCACCTGCGACGCCCCGGCATCCAGCCAGGCCTTGGCATTGTCCAGATTGACGCCGCCGCCGATTTGCAGGCCACCCGGAAAAGCGCGCAACGCGGCAAGCGCTTCGGCGTCGTTGCCCTGTCCCAACATGATGACGTGTCCGCCGAAGAGTCGATCACGCTTATACAGTTCCGCGTACCACCCCGCGGGTCGATCGGAGATAAAGTTCGTGCGTAATCGTTCCGACGACTCCGCCGAAAGCGAGCCGCCGACGATTTGTTTTACCTTTCCCTGATGCAGATCAATGCAAGGCCGAAACACAATGACAGGCTAAAGTTCGCTCACCCGGCAAGAAAGCACAATTAATCGATTATGACACGGCTGAACCTGTCCAGCGTCGTCGAGCTTGAAAAGACCTGCTAAATCTGCGACCCCAATGAAGTGTATTTTCGCCTGATTGCCCTTTTACTTCTCCTCGTTGCGGGTTGCCATTCGCCCAAAGCGCCCTCCTTACAATCAACCCGGGTCTCCTCCCATTCGCCCTATCCTGCCAACTGGTGGGCTCCAGTTCCAAAAAAGGGTGCACCCGGGTGGGAAATCTTACCGCAGGACGCGGGGCCGGGCGAAGTCATCCTTTCCAAGCGCAATGAACTCGGCCTGCTTTCGAACTTCGCACCCACACCATTCGAGTTTCACGGCAAGCGTTACGCCAGCCTTGAAGGTTTTTGGCAGATGATGAAATACCCGGAGTTCCCGACGGATCCGCGGGCCGCCTATCCCGACATCACCTGGCAATTCACCCGGGAAGAGGTATCACAGATGACCGGCTTCGATGCCAAACGTGCCGGCACGCTCGCCGAACAAAACATGAAAAAGATGGGTATCAACTGGGTCACCTTCGAAGGCGAACAATTCGAATATCGTCCGGCAGTGCCCGGCAAACATTACCAACTAATTGTCGAAGCCACCCGCGAAAAGGTCCGGCAGAATCCCGATGTGCGACGAGTGCTGCTCTCCACCGGCGAACTCGTGTTAAAGCCGGATCACCATCAGGAAACCAATCCGCCCGCCGCGTGGCGCTATTACGAAATCCTCACGCAAATCCGCGCACAACTTCAGACCACGAAATAGCTTTCGCGCATCGTCGCAGGCCATTTTGCACTCGCCTTCCGGATTCAGGTCGTCTTTGCTATCCGCGACGTACCGCAGTCATTGGCGGTCGTTTATCATATGAGCCAAAAGAGACTTTCGCCCCGGCGAGTTCGCCAGATTCTCGCCGCCGCCCGGCGTGCCCGCATCCTGGTGGTGGGCGACGTCATGCTCGATCATTTCATTTTTGGCAGCGTGGCCCGCATCTCCCCGGAAGCGCCGGTGCCGGTGGTGGATTTTAAAGGCGAGAGCTTCATGCCCGGGGGCGCAGGCAACGTGGCCCGTAATCTCACGGCGCTCGAAATTTCCACCGAACTACTCGGCACGCTCGGCCGCGATATCGCGGCGAGTCAGCTAAAAAAGCTGCTGACCCGGCATCACATCGGGTGCAGCGGCTTGCTGGGAAACGGCCACCGCAACACCACGGTTAAAACCCGCATTGTCGCTCACAAGCAGCAGGTGGTTCGCATCGACCGCGAAACCCGCGATGCGCTGGACCCTGCCTTGACCCGCCGGTTACTGGGCAAGATCGAATCTCAGATTTCGAACACCGCCGCGGTGATCGTTGGCGACTACGGCAAAGGTGTCGTAACGCAGACGCTGCTCGACGAGATAAAGAAAATCTGCCAGACGCACGGGGTCTGGCTCAGTCTTGATCCCAAGCCGGTTCATCATCTCAACCTGACCCAGCTTTCACTGATCACGCCCAATCGCAAAGAAGCCTTTGAACTGGCCGACCTGCCCGACGATACGAGGAATCAAAATCCTTTCGCTGACGCCAACCTGATGCGGGTGGCGGATAAGCTTTTGCAGGAACTTCGCCCCGCACTCCTGCTGATCACCTTGGGCGAACTTGGCATGCTCCTCTGCCAGCACGGACACAAGCCGTTTCACATTCCGACGATCGCGCAGGAAGTCTTCGACGTCTCCGGCGCCGGCGACACCGTGATCGCGACGTTCACGCTGGCGGTGGCCGCGGGAGCTTCCCCCATCGAAGCGGCGATTCTTTCCAATCATGCGGCGGGTATCGTCGTCGGCAAGGTCGGCACCGCCACGGTGACAAGGGCGGAACTGGTCGCCAGTTTCCCGCCGTGACCACTCCGGACAAAGTAACAGCTGACTTCATCCGTGGGATGAAGACCCGGGGCGAAAAAATCGCGGCTTTGACGGCCTATGATTTTCCGATGACGCGGCTCCTCGATGAATCGGACATTCCGCTCATTTTGGTCGGCGATTCGCTCGGCATGGTTGTGCTTGGTTACCCGGACACCACCCAGGTGACGATGGCCGACATGGAGCATCACGTCAGCGCGGCCGGGCGGGCTAAACCGCGGGCGTTACTGGCCGCAGATTTGCCTTATCAAAGTTACACAACGGCTGCGGCCGCGGTGGAGAACGCAAAAAAGCTCGTAGCCGCCGGGGCCGAAGCGGTCAAAGCTGAAGGTGGCCGCGAAATCATTGAGCAAGTCAAGGCGATCATCGCCGCCGGGATTCCGTTTCTCGGCCACCTCGGGATGCTCCCGCAACATGTGCTGGAGGAAGGCGGCTATCATGTAAAAGGCAGAAACGAGCCGGAACATCAGAACCTGCTTGCCGATGCCGACGCGCTGGTGCAGGCGGGGGCGTTTGCTATCGTGCTGGAATTGGTCACGGCGCGCGTCGCGAAGGAACTGACGCAACGGATTCCCATTCCGACCATCGGCATTGGCGCGGGTGCCGATTGCGATGGACAAATTCTAGTGACGCCGGATTTGTTGGGCATGCTGCCCTGGTACAGCTTGAAGCATGTGAAGCCCAAGCTAAACGCCGCCGAACAAATGCGGGAAGTAGTGAAGAATTGGAAATCGGCCATCAACGGCGCGAAGTGAAAAAGCTCAGTCACATCGACCCCCAGGGAGAAGCCAGCATGGTGGATGTTTCCGCCAAATCGATCATGCGGCGCGAAGCGGTGGCGCAGGGCGAGATCCGTTTGCAGCGCACGACGCTGGGGCTCATTAATCGCCAGACCATCGCCAAAGGCAATGTCCTGGCGGCAGCCCGGCTCGCCGGCATTCTGGCTGCCAAGAAGACCGGCGAACTCATTCCCCTCTGCCATCCCCTGCCGCTGACACATTGCGAGGTGAATTTCGAAATTCCCAAATCCGGAGATCGTATCGTCATCAGGGCTTCCGCCAAAATCGCCGCGCAAACCGGCATCGAAATGGAAGCGCTCACCGCCGTGTCGGTGGCCGCGCTGACAATTTACGACATGTGCAAGGCCGTGGATAAGCGGATGCAAATCACCGGCATCAAATTGATTTCCAAAACGAAGCAGTAATTTGCGCTCACTTCTCCCCCATGCAAATCCAAACCGGCATCATCACGATTTCCGACCGCGCTTCCCGGGGACTTTACGATGATCTCGGCGGCCCCGCGCTCAAAAAGGCGGCCGAAGGCTACGGCTGGCAGGTACGCGCGGACGCGCTCGTTCCGGACGAAAAAATTGAAATCCAACGCGCCATCCGGGGGCACATCGCCAGCGGCTGCCAGCTCATTTTGACCACCGGCGGCACAGGCGTCGCGTTACGCGATGTGACGCCTGAGGCGGTGAAGGAGATTGCTCTGCGCGAACTGCCTGGTTTTGGCGAAGTCATGCGGCTCGAATCCATGAAGTTCACCAAAAACGCCATTCTGTCGCGCAATCTCGCCGCGGTGGTGGAAAAATCACTGGTGATTTGCCTTCCCGGCAAGCCGAGCGGGGCCGTGGAATGTCTCGGTTTCGTGGTTGGCGCGATCCCGCATTGCGTCGAAGTGTTGCAGGAAGTTCCCACGGGCTGTTAAACGTCCGGCGGCGGGAGTTTGCGATTCCAAAGTCGCAAAGGAACTTTTTGCCATGTTCCTTGTTGGAAGATAGAATTACGGCATGGATTTGGAATCATTGGTAAACCTCGCGGCAACCAACGGGGCGAGCGACCTGCATCTTGAGTCGTCCCTGCCTGCGGCTTTACGCATTCGCGGCTCGTTGCGCACGACCGGTGATCCCATCCCACCCAACGTCCTGCTCGAATGGGCTCGCAAAGTGGTCGGTGAGGAACAGTGGCATCGTTTCCTCGAACAAAAGTCTTACGATTGCTCGAAGACGATGAACGGGGTGCGCATCCGCATCAACATTTTGCAGACCTCGCGCGGCGTCGGCTTCGTCATCCGCCTGCTCTCGTCTTTCCAGGCGTCGATCGAAAAACTCAACCTGCATCCCGATCTCAAAAAACTGACCGAAGCGCATAACGGTTTGATTCTAGTCAGCGGATCGACGGGGTCGGGCAAGTCATCCACCATGGCGGCGTTGATCCAGGAGATCAACAACGCCGAAAGCCGCCACATTGTCACCGTCGAAAGTCCCATCGAATACCTTTTTCGCCCGCGCAAATCCTACATTCGCCAGCGCGAAGTGGGACGCGATACGCCCAGCTTTGAGCAGGCCATCATCGACTCGTTGCGGGAAGACCCCGATGTATTGATGGTCGGTGAAATGCGCGACCCGGAAACGATGCGGCTCACCTTGAGCGCGTCAGAAACCGGCCACCTCGTGCTCGCCACGGTTCATTCCTCGACCACCGCCGAAGCCCTGCAACGCGTGGTGTCTGCCTTTCCCGCCGAAATCCAAAGCGGAATTGCCGCACAACTGGCGGACTGCGTCGTCGCCGTCATCGCCCAACGTCTGCGCTTCCGGCCGGAACTCAACATCCGCGTACCCGAATGCGAAATTCTCATTCCGAATCATGCGGTGAAGAATTTCATTCGGAATCGCGAGTATTTTAAAATCACCTCCTCGCTCGAAACCGGCGCCGAGCACGGCATGTGGACCTTTCAGCGATATCGTGGCTGGCTGGAAGCCCGCAAAAATTGGTATGTTCCCGGACAAACGCCGGAACCTGCGGAAGCCGAAATGGGTGATTCCACTCCGCCCGCGCTCCCAGCGGCGGTCGCCGCCCCCGCGAGACCGCGCAATCCGGTATTTCCCATCGGCTCAAAGTCCGCGCGTCCGGCGGGTGAAGGCAGCCTTGGCAAGCCCGGGTCCGATGCAAAAGGGTCGGTGCGTATCGAAATTGAACCGACAGAAAGTGAATTTGGCAAAATTCTCAAACGGCCCGGTGAATAGTGATACGACAAAAATTATTCCTGGATTGACCCGTGCCGTGCGCGGTCTGCTCGTCGCATTCGGGATGGCGGCACTTAGCTATTCGCTTTGCGGCTGCACCACCAAAGCGAAGGCAAAAGCCGATGCCCGCATGGCTTATCTCGCCGGCCAGCAACAGGCGCTGATGCAAATGCAGGCGCAAAACCCTTCGGTCACCGTCAACGGCAACGTGCGCAACAAGGTGGTGCCGTGGACAGAAGGCCTGACCCTGGCGAGAGCCATCGTCACCGCCGAATATCTGGGCACCATGGACCCGCGTGAAATAATTTTGGTGCACCGCGGTATCGCATCACGAATCGACCCAAAAAAGCTTTTGGAGCAGGAAGGTCCGACAATGCAACCGGGCGACATCGTGGAATTGCGCTAGGGCGCGCCCGCAGGCTGCTCACGCACCCGCCGGAGCCGGAGCATTCACAACCGGATTTTCCATTCGTTTAGCAAGCCAACGAACCACCAATCCCAGGCAAACTCCGAAAATCGCGTGAGCAATCATGGTGACGACCACGAAACGGGTGGTCACTGGAATCCCGAACACCATTGGGTAGGGCGTGAAAAGCATCCCAAGTTCCAAGCCCACCGCGAAGAGGACCGCCCACAGCCAGTTCCGTCGTGAAGGTTCGCCCACCATCGCCACATACATAACGCCGAAGGTCGCGCCGTTGCTGAAATGATAGAGCCAGCCCATCAATTGCGTGCCCGTTGAATAGTGCGCTTGCTCAAGCGGCTGCCCCAGCACCATGGCGCCGAAACGGGGAAACACTTTAAATAACTTCATGGGTGGAACGACGGACTCTATCCCCCATTCTTTCGCGAACACAAACGGCAGCCGAAAAATGTCATACGCCACCGCCGCCAGCAGGCCGCCCACCAGACCAATCCAAACCGCGCGCCAAAGCTGCCCATCACCTTTCGTCCGGTCCAATCCCGCCAAAACCAATAGCAGGATGATCGCCGGGGTGAATATGAACGGGGTGAATATTCGCATCGGACACAGCCGGTAGAAATCAGCCAGCAAACAGGCGATGGACGAAGCCGCGAGCAGGAAAACGACCCAGCGTCCGGTCGCGCCCCAGTGATTCTTGCGGGTCGGTATCACTCCACTCATGTCCATAGGCTTCGTTTAGCACGAACCACGGCGGCGAGATAGTTATTTTTTATGAACGACGTACCGCGACGAACCAGAAGCTTCAAACTGTTCCTTAAGCAAGGGAAAATTGAGCCAGTACCCGTTCGATTGCCGCTTAATTCCAACGGTCAACTGCGATGAAGGCATCCAATGGTAATGATTCATTTCGAAATAAAAATCAATACGTTGATCCTCCGACGAGACGGAGCACACGGATAGCTGCAACACACTTTTCTGCGTGGTCTTTTGAACCGCGCCGCTTTAAAGTCCGGGCATGATCGAGCCTGAGCCGCTTCAGCAAATTGACCGGACGTTTGTCCTCTTTCGGGGGCGGAAGCTGGGCTATTTCTCCGGCTGCGACTACTTTCGTCTGGCCAGTCATCCCCAGGTCCTGGCAGCTATGCATAGGGGAGTGGAAAAATACGGCCTGAACGTCTCCGCCTCGCGCCTCACCACCGGCAATCACGAGCTTTATCCCGCGCTGGAAAAGCGTCTGGCGAAATTTTTCGGCGCGTCGGATGCCTTGCTCGTATCGAGCGGTTACAACACCAATCTGGTTGTCGCCCAGGCTCTGGCGGGTAATTTCTCCCACGCCCTGATTGATGCGGCCGCTCATCCCTCCCTCGCGGATGCCGCGCTGCTGCTCGACTGTCCCGTGCTGAAATTCGAATCCCGCAATGTGGACGAATTCAAAGAGACGGTGAAACGGTGCGGGCCCGCCGCCAAATTGATCGTGCTGACGGACGGCATGTTCTCCAAAGACGGCTCCGCCGCGCCGCTCGCACAATACGAAAAATACCTGTCCAAGGATGCCCGTATCCTGGTCGATGACGCACACGGCGCGGGCGTTCTGGGTCGCAGCGGTCGCGGCGCGCTTGAGGAAGCCGGGGTGAAACGGACTCGCATTATTCAGACCACAACACTGAGCAAGGCCTTCGGCGCTTTCGGCGGAGTGATTTTGGGAAACGCTGCCCTCCGCAAGGCAATTTTGGATCGGAGCCGGATGTTTGTGGGCAGCACGCCATTGCCGCTACCGTTGGCCAACGCCGCCTTGCAAGGCGTGGCGCTGCTCGAAGCGGGCGGTGGATTGCGAAAGCGCCTCGGTGCGAATGCAGCCCACGTGAAAGCCGGAGTTCGAAAAGCAGGCATTCCCCTGCCCGACGCTCCCGGACCCATTGTGCCGATCTTTCCACAAAACGCCGGCGATTCGTTTCGGCTTCAACGCGCGCTCGTGAAGGCGAAAATTTATCCGCCGTTCATAAAATACCCGGGCGGGCCCGCGAGCGGCTATTTCCGCTTCGTGATTTCCAGCGAGCACACTCGAGCCCAATTGGATGCCTTGTTGCACGCCCTGGCGGCTTACGCCAAAGGACGATAATTCAACCTCCATCGACTGATACGATGCGCCCACTTCTTTTGGCTTTGCTGTACCTCACAGGTTTCTACGCCACCGCCGCCGAGAGCCTTCAAATCCTGGAGCCACGCGTTTATGCCGGCATGTGCGATGCCTCGGCGGGCATCGAGTTGAGCCACAATTCGTTCGTCGTCGCGTGCGACGAAGACAACCTGCTCCGAGTCTATCGGACCGATAAAGCCGGACCGCCCGTACGGCAATTTGATCTGGCCGCGATGTGGCAATTCCCGGACAAATCGCTGGAAACGGACCTCGAAGGCGCCGCGCGCATGGGTGATCGGATTTTTTGGATCGGTTCCCACGGCCTGAGCAAGGCCGGTAAATTGCGCTCCAATCGGCGTTGCTTCCTGGTCACCGATATCATCGCGACCAATGGCGACGTCACGCTGAAACCGGTCGGCCAACCTTGCTTCAGCCTCTTGAACGATTTAATCGGTGACGATCGATTCAAGCCGTTTCAACTGGACGCAGCCTCCCAACTCGCTCCCAAGGAACCGGGTGGTTTGAATATCGAGGGAATTGCCGCGACGCCCGACGGCCAATTGTTGATCGGTTTTCGCAGCCCGATTCCCACGGCAAAAACCCTGCTCATTCCGTTGCTAAATCCGAACAAGGTCATCGAAGGAACTCCCGCCAGGTTTGGCGATCCCATCTTGCTGGATCTGGACGGCTTGGGGATCCGCGATATCGTCCGCTATGAAGAGACTTATCTAATTATGGCTGGCCCCTATCACGGGGGCAGCGGCTTCAAGCTATTTCGATGGGATGGTCCGGGCAAAGCGCCGAATCCGGTGCGTATCGACGGTCTCAATCAATACCACCCAGAAGGGTTGATCGTGTATTCTCGATTCGGCAGCGCCCGGGTTCAGGTGTTGAGCGACGACGGGGCACGAATGGTGGGTGACTGTGCGTGCAAGGATTTGAAGGACGCTCAAAAGCAAACATTTCGCAGCTTTTGGATTTCACCTTGAACAGGGATTAGGCATCATTTCCGGCGCCACAGGCAAGCCGTGAGGGAATCAATCCGCTTGCCGCTTCTTTATATTCAAGTTAGTTTTCGCGGTATATGGAAGAGAACGCGCCGCCATCCTTTACTACCCCTGATGTGCCCCCACCGGTGGCCGCTCAACCGACACCCCCGCCTCCTAGACCGCCGGTGATTTCCGCGCCGCCGCCAGGCAAACCGCCGAAAGGCGGGCGTGGCTGGATGATTTTCGCAATCATCCTCCTCGTATTCCTGGGCATCAGCTTTCTGTTTAATCTCGGAAGTCTGGTCCGCGGGGTCACCACTGGAAGCACCGCGCGCATCCACACGATTGGTCCTCGACTGGAGGAGGCAATTCTCGAAGACAACGACGCCGCCTCCAAAATCGTGGTTATCGACGTGGATGGTATCATCACCGGCCGCCAAATCGATCAGTCGGGTTACAACATGGTCGACGTCATCAAGGCGCAATTGAAGCACGCCGAGGAAGACGCGCGGGTCAAGGCGGTCATTCTCAAAGTGGATTCCCCGGGCGGAGAAGTCCTGGCGTCGGACGACATTTCGAGGGCCATCGCCGACTTTCAAAACAAGCCGCATGGCAAACCCGTGGTCGTGTCCATGGGCAACCTGGCGGCATCCGGCGGTTATTACATTTCGGCTCCCTGCCGCTGGATTGTGGCCAATGACCTCACCATCACCGGCAGCATCGGGGTGATCATGAGCACCTATAACTATCGCGGCTTAATGGACAAAATTGGATTGCGCCCCGAGACTTTCAAGAGCGGCGAATACAAGGATATGCTGAGTGGTTCACGCGAGCCGGACTCGATCACGCCGAAGGAACGCGAAATGGTGCAGAACCTCATTGATGAAACCTACGGCAAATTCAAAGCCGTGGTGGCTGAAGGCCGAAAACAAGCGCACGCCAAAAACAAGGATCAAGGCAAACCATTGGCTGATGACTGGGTGGATTATGCGGACGGCCGCATTCTTTCGGGCACGGAAGCATATCGATTGGGTTTTGTGGACGAGTTAGGAACGTTCGACGATGCCGTCAAACGGACCAAGGTCATAGCCAAAATCGGGAATGCGGACTTGATCGAATACAAACAGCGCTACGAACTATCAGACTTGTTTCGCATGTTCGGAAAAACCGACGCCAAAATGATCAAGGTGGACGTGGGCCTGGATGTTCCGAAGCTTCAAGCCGGCCAGCTTTACTTCATTTCCTCCACGTTCCTCCATTGATCGTGAAGTCTGTACACATTATCTCCCACCCGCTGGTTCAGCATAACCTCACCCGGTTGCGCGAAAAGCAAACGGGACCCGAGGAGTTTCGCCGGATCTTGAGCAAAGTCGCCACGCTGATGGTTTACGAGGCGACCCGGGAGTTCGACGTGCGTCCGCTCAGCTTCAAGACTCCGCTGGCAACCGCGCGCGGCACCCGGTTGAAACGGGACGTGGTCCTTGTGCCGGTATTGCGGGCAGGCCTGGGAATGCTGGATGCCATTCTTCAACTCATACCGCATGCGCGCGTGGGCTTCATCGGCTTGAAACGCGAGGAGACGACCTTGCGGGCGACTACCTATCACAAAAGTCTGCCCCGCGATTTGAGCCGGTTCGAGGTCATCCTCATTGACCCGATGCTTGCGACCGGCGGCAGTGCGGTCGCCGCGATGGATTTTCTGACGGAACTCGGCGCGAAACGCGTCCGGCTGGTAAACCTGGTCGCCGCGCCTGAAGGCATCCGCCATTTGCGCGCTCATTATCCGCAACTGCCGATCTTCACTGCCGCCGTGGATCGTGGGTTGAATAAAAAAGGCTTCATTGTTCCCGGTCTTGGCGACGCCGGTGACCGCCTGTTTGGTGTCTGAGGCGATGAAGCCGGACAATCTCCTCATCTACGCCGCGAGTGAGCATGACGCAAACATGCTTTACGCCGTCGGCATGTTCGTCCCCGATCCGTTCATCTATCTCCGTCTGCGAGGCCGGGAATACATCGTGATGAGCGATCTCGAGATTGATCGCGCCCGCGCGCAGGCGTCCCACTGCAAGGTGCTTTCGCTGAGTCATTATCAGCAACTCGTGCGACGCGGAAAAAATATAACTGCCGGGGTTGCGGCTGTGATCGCCGCCATTCTCGACGAACGCCGCATTCGACACGTCGTGGTGCCGTATGATTTTCCGGCCGGCCTCGCGCTGGATCTGCGTTCCTTCGGCATCACCGCCCAGCCGCAACCCGGCGCTTTTTTTCCGGCGCGGGAGCAAAAGACGCCTTCCGAAGTTAAAAAGATCAGCGCCGCGCTCGTCATGGCGGAAGTCGGCATGGCCGAGGCGATTCAAGTACTGCACGCCTGCCGCATTACCAAGGATCGGCGCCTGATGTATCACGACGTCCCGCTGACGTCCGAGAAGCTGCGTGCGGTCATTGATACAGCCATCATCCAGGCCAGCGGCCTCGCCAGCCACACCATTGTGGCGGGCGGCAAACAAGGCTGCGATCCGCACGAATCCGGCTATGGCTTGCTGCGTCCGCACGAGCCGATCATTCTCGATATCTTTCCCCGTTCTCAAAAGACCGGCTATTTCGGCGATATCACTCGTACCGTCGTTCGCGGCCGGGCGACGGATGCCGTGCGAAAGCTCTACGCGACTGTTCATGAGGGACAGAAAATCGCCTTTAAAAAAATTCGCGCCGGCGTGCCAACCGCCGATATTCACCGCTCGGTCCAGGACTATTTTAAGCTGCAAGGTTACGAAACCGGCAGACATCGCGGTCGCATGCAGGGATTCTTTCACGGCACCGGCCATGGGCTGGGCATGGAAATCCACGAGTCCCCCCGCCTCGGCACGAACTCCGCGGGCGTATTGCGCGCCGGCCAGGTGGTGACCGTTGAGCCAGGCTTGTATTATCCCGAGATTGGCGGTGTCCGACTGGAGGATGTCGCGTTGGTCACCAGCCATCGCCCCCGCAATTTGACCAAATTCGAGAAGGTCCTCGAGATCTGAGCCGCCGTTTTATTTGGTTGCCAAGCTAATTTCAGAAAGTAGATTCACAATCCGTTCTATGGTCGCCCACGCCAAAAAGAAAAAAGTCGCCCGACGCAAGCCGCCGGCCCGCACTCGCGTAGTCAAACCGGCCCGTGCCGTACGCAAACCCGTCGAGGATGACTCCCCACTTTCGATTGCCTCCGAACGCGAACCCAGCCCGGAGGAATTGGAAAAAGAGGAGAAGCTGAAGCCGGAAGTCGTCATGGCGCCCGTGGCGGAAGAACGTGAGCGCACCAGCTATGACGGCGACACGGCCATCAAACTTTACCTGCGCGAAATCGGGCAGGTCAAACTCCTGACGCCGGACGAGGAAATCGAACTGGCAGCCAAGATCAAAAAGGGCGACAAGAAGGCCCGGGAGCAGATGATCAAGGCGAACCTTCGGCTCGTCGTCAAAATCGCCCGGGATTACGAAGGCATCGGCCTGCCGCTGCTGGATCTAATTAGCGAAGGAAACATCGGTCTGATGAAGGCCGTCGAACGCTTCGATCCCGCGAAGGGCGGCAAACTTTCCACCTACGGTTCGTGGTGGATCAAGCAATCCATCAAACGCGCCCTCGCAAATCAGTCGAAGACCATTCGCCTGCCGGTCCACCTGGTGGACAAGATTTCCAAGATGCGCCGGACCTCCATGCGTCTGCAGGAAGAACTAGGCCGCGAACCCAATGACGAGGAATTGGGCGAGGAAATGGGCATCACCGCCACGCGGGTCGCCCAGATGCGCATGGCCGCCGTCCGCCCCGCATCACTGGACGCCCCCATCGGCGACGAAGATTCCAACAACTTCGCGGAGGTCGTCGAGGACGAAAGCGCCGACACCCCGTACGAACAGCTGGAGGAAAAGACTGTCACCCGCATGTTGCAGGAGATGGTCAAGACGCTCGACACCCGCGAGGCGACCATTCTGCGGGCGCGCTTCGGCCTCGATGGCGGACCCGAGCGAACGCTGGAAGAAGTCGGCCAGAAGTTTGGCGTGACCCGAGAACGCGTGCGGCAGATTCAGAATATCGCGCTGCGCAAGTTGCGCAAAATGATCGAGAAGATGGAGACCACCAAGACCGATTAGGTTCACTCCCACCATTCCATGATGCAGACGTATCCTTCAGTGACGGAAATCGAGCAGGCAATTCGGAACATTCCGGATTTCCCCAAGCCCGGCATTCAGTTCAAAGACATCACCCCGGTCCTGGCAGATCCCCGTCTTTTTTCGGGATGCATCGAACTGTTGACGAATAATTTCAAGCCCGGCGATATCGATGCCGTGGTCGGCATCGACGCACGCGGCTTCATTTTTGCCGCGGCCGCCGCCGTAAAGCTCGAAGCCGGATTTGTCCCCGTACGCAAAAAAGGCAAATTGCCTTACAAAACGCACGAGCAGGCGTATGACCTCGAATACGGCACTTCCACCGTCGCCGTGCATGTCGACGCGCTCAAACCCGGCGGCCGCGTCCTCCTCATCGATGATCTGCTGGCCACTGGCGGGACGGCGGCGGCCGCTGCCGCGCTCGTAAAACGGCTTGGAGCGGACATTTTGGAGATCGCTTTCCTGATTGAACTCAGCTTCCTCGGTGGTCGTGACAAGCTGAAGGGATATCCGATCCGGTCATTGGTGACCTATTAGCCCTTCGACCTTCTCCAACACATTTGCGGTGCGGGATTACGATCTCGTCACCACTCTCACCTGCGGGCAGGCGTTTCGCTGGGAACAGCACGGAGAGGCATGGCATGGTGTCATTGGAAATCGCTGGGTCCGATTGCGAACGGACAAGGGTTCGATCATCGCCGAGACAGCTTTGCCGGTGCCGGATTGGCAATGGCTGGCGGACTACCTGCAACTGGAGTTGGACCTCAGCTCGGTGGTTCAATCATTCCCGCAAGACCCGCCAATGCAGGCAGCGGTGACAGCGTGTCTGGGACTCCGACTTTTGCGACAGGACCCTTGGGAATGTCTCGCCTCGTTCATTCTCTCCTCGACCAAACAGATTGTCCAAATCCGCCAAATCGTCGAACTTCTCTGCGAACGATACGGCGAGCCGTTGCTGGTCGCGTCCGATGCACCGCCCTGCTTCGCATTTCCCACGGCCGCGCGACTGGCGCGACTGAATGAAGCGGATTTGCGCGCGTGCAAAATGGGATTTCGTGCCCCCTATCTGCTGAAAACGGCTCGCGCTGTCACTGCGGGTCTGATTGATCTGGGCCGGATTTCGCGCCTGGACGTTTCCCTGGCGCGCGAAGAATTGATGAAACTGCCCGGGGTGGGTCGCAAAATCGCCGATTGCGTGCTGTTATTCGCGTATGGATTTCAATCCGCGTTTCCCGTGGACGTATGGGTGATGAAAGCGTTGCAGTCGCTGTATTTCCCTCGCCGCCGCGCCAACCTCAAACGGCTGCATCATTTTGCGGAAACTCATTTTGGGCCCCATGCCGGGATGGCCCAACAATATCTATTTCACTACATGCGGACCTCGAAGCGGCCGGCGCCTACGCCGCCACAAGTGAAGGTGATTTCACGCCGGCCTGCGCGCGGCTGAAGTTCTGGACGCCGATGAGGGAGTCGCCCCCGAGCCGCAGAAACAATACGACGGCACGATAGAAATCGCTTTCATTCTGCACCCACAGTTCCGCATAAGGGGCGGTCGGCGAAATGCCATCCTTGGGGGGATCATAACGGACACCGCATTGAATGCCGGCCGCAACGAACTCCCGGCCAACCCGTCCAATTTCAACAATATCCGATGACGAAAATAAAAGTTTCATAATTGACGCCACGAGTGTGACCGCGGTTACGGCTGGCGGCAATTCAGTCGAATACGGAGGAGGCATCGGGAACTACGCACGTCAAAAAAGAAGCGGAGCGCAGCGTTGGCTTGCTGCGCCCCGGGAGGATTCTGGTGAGCGGCTGTGTTTTACCCGGGCCGTGCATCATGAAAAAGCATCACGAAGGCCAACTGCCGGAACGGCTCAACCAACGCGGGATTCGGCGCAGCAAGCGCACGGGGAGAAATGGAAAGAGGTTCGATGCAAGCAAAGCACGTCCTGCCGACGGGCATAAAACCGCGAGAGTCAGACAGCGCCCGCCCTGACTTGGGACACCCGCGCGGGGCCTTGCCTGTAAAATCAGCGCCCAGCGAAGATTACCGTCATATCGTGGAGCCGGGGTTGTCCCACAACGGCCAGAGCTTTGAGGATGTCATCGTCGTCGTTAATCCACAGCTCTGGATAAGCAGGAATTCCAAAAACACCCTGCGCGACCCGGTTATTCCGCACCTTGCAGCGAATGCCCGCGTCGAACAGTTTCTTTTTGAATTGCTTGACCTCGGCCCGATTAGTAGAGGAAAAAAGCATTTTCATAAGTTTGCCTTCCCGGAGCGTCCCCTAAAATCTCCTCATCTGCAATCGGGGCGAATACGGATAATACCACCGTGAACTTACCGACGGCGGTCCGGCACCAGACTTTCCACCACGAAAAGATTCCTGGCAATGTCCCCTGCGCCGCTCCTGGCAAGCACGGGAAGATTGACATTCGGCAACCGGAACTGGCATCACATTCACCGCCGACGTGATTCCATGAAACCGTGCGCCAACTGGTTGTGCCGACGCCTTGCGCGCGGACGGGTGTCGCAAAGCCCGGCGCCCAAGACCACTCGATTGCTGCTGTATCTTATGTCTCTGCTTGCTGCGTCTTCACTTCCCGCTTCCGGCCAATCCCACCGGGGCATGGTCGCCTCGGTCCATCCCGCCGCCACGGACGCGGGCTTGCAAGCCCTGAAGCAAGGGGGGAACGCAGTTGATGCCGCCGTCGCCGTGGCGCTCACGCTGGGTGTGGTGGACGGCGATAATTCGGGCATTGGCGGCGGTTGCTTCATTTTAATTCGACGGGCCGACGGTTCGCTGGTGGCGATTGATGGACGTGAAACCGCGCCGGCCGCCGCGACAACAAATATGTTCGTCCGCAACGGCAAGGCCGATACGACACTCAGCCAGACGGGCGCCCTGGCGAGCGGCGTGCCGGGAGCCCTCGCGGCCTACGAATTTGCGGTGCAACATTACGGAAAAAAAAGTTTGCGCGAGCTCATCCTCCCCGCCGCAGAACTCGCCCGCAACGGATTCAAGCTCGACGCAGCCTATGCGCGCAATCTTGAGCGGGCCAAAGCGGCGATGGAACAATTTCCTTCCACGCGGGCGGTGTATTTCAAAGACGCGCAGCCGCTCGCGGCGGGTGAGTTGCTAAAACAACCGGATCTTGCGGAAACCTATCGGCACATCAGCGAGGAAGGCAGCGGCTGGTTTTACCGCGGGCCGTTTGCGCAGGCGGTCGCCCAATGGATGAGTGCGAATGGTGGAATTCTGACCGGGCAGGATTTCAAAAATTACCGCGTCCAATTGCGCGAGCCGATACGGTCCAAATATCGCGGTTATGAAATCGTCGCCTTTCCACCCCCGAGTTCCGGGGGCGTCCATGTCCTCCAGATCTTGAACATCCTTGAAAAGTTCAATCTCCAATCACTCGACGAGGTGACCCGGTTGCATGTGATCGCCGAGGCGATGAAGCTCGCTTTCGCCGACCGGGCTTATTGGCTCGGTGACCCCGATTTTGTAAAGGTACCGCGCGGCCTCGTGGACGCGGGCTATGCGAGCCAGCTCGCCGCGAAGATTGACAAGGCGCACGCCACCGACTTGCCCACGCACGGCATGCCTCCGGACTGGCAGACGGACGTATTCAAAAAGCACACCACTCACTTCTCCACCGCCGATGCCGAAGGAAACTGGGTCGCCTGTACGGCCACGGTCAATACCAGTTTCGGTTCCAAGGTGGTCATTCCCGGCACAGGCGTGGTGATGAACAACGAGATGGACGACTTTTCCATCCAACCGGGCATCACGAATTATTTTGGCCTCATCGGGGCCGATGCCAATTCGGTTCAGCCCGGCAAACGGCCGCTGTCTTGCATGAGTCCCACCCTGGTTTTCAAAAATGGTCAGCCAATCATATCGATCGGCGCGGCTGGCGGGCCAAAGATTATATCGCAAGTTGTATTGGAACTCATCGGACTGCTCGATTTGGGTCAGACCCCGGCGGAAGTGGTGGCGCATCCACGTATTCATCATCAGTGGTATCCCAACGAATTGATGATTGAGGAATCTCTGCCTAAAAACCTCCAGGAAGCTCTGGCGGCCCGAGGTCACAAGCTCAAAGTATTGCCGTCGGCTGGCGTTTCGCAGGTCGTGGCACGAGCCCCGGGTGGCAAGGGCTTCCTCGGCGCCTCTGATCCGCGCACGGAGGGCAAAGCGGAAGGCTGGTAACCAAAAGCACGTTGCGCCTGTCGAATACAATGGCCGCACAACGCGTCCAAGTGATAACGGTGTTCGCGGGTGTGCAAGAGCATCAGGCCGGGAACGGCCGGAACACAAGACCCCGGCAAAACTGAATTTCGAAGAAAGGCGATTTAGCTATGAATGCAAGGATTGGTCTCATCACCGGCCTTCTGGGTATCGCCGTAGCGTCCTTGATAGCATTTCTCGCGTCGGCCGAGGTTCCGGCGGCGAACGACATTTCAAGCGAAACCGAAGCGATTCCCGCAATCTCTCCAGCCGTCACGGAGGCCCCGGATGAGAGACTGCCGCAAGGTGTAAGCGACGTTTTGAGACTTAATCGCGCGCAGGTCGGCGATGAGGTGATGCTTAATTTCATTCAGAACTCGGGCACGACTTATAACCTATCGGCTGACGACATCATTTATCTGCGGAACGAAGGAGTCTCCACGCCGATCCTCAAGGCCATGGAAGACCAGCAACAAAATATCCCGGCGGAAATCGCCTCGGAAAACCCGGCGGAATCGATGCAAGATGAGAATATAGCGGCCGCAGTTCCAACCTATGGGGTTCCTTATCCGGTGTATGTGCAGCCGATCGTCGCACCGGTTTCAGTGCCAGTTCCGGTTGCCGCCCCGCCAGAACCCGCCTCCACTCTATATGTGATCCCCTATCCTTCCCACGGCCCAAGCGTGAGAGGCTATTCCGGCGGATTTGCCCGTACCTACGGCGGCGCGAGCACAGTAACGACCATCAACGCAGGCTATGGCGGTTACCGGTCGTACCCGGTCGCGCATCGCGGCGGACGTCACTGACCTCGTTCCCATCCCCCAGCCGCCGGTCGGTGCGTCCGGTTACCGCCCGTCCATCTCTTGGATTCCACGCCCGAACTCGCACTCGGCAAGAGCCCTGCTTAGTGGCAACACAAGAATCTCATGACACGTCTATTCTGGGGTTCCGTTTCGGGTCCGCTGGAAACGGAAATTCATCAAACCCTTGGGAACAAGGGTCAAAAAGAGCGGCCATTATACGCTTCAGGCAGAACCCGGCAACTTCTCGCACCGTTATCCGCGGCGGGCCCGATGTTTTAAAATAGCCATGCAGCCCAAAACGATACGTCACCCGGCCAGCGGATTTCGCGTTTTAGAATTTATTCCCATTCCAAAGTCTGCTAGCAAGGGGGTCTAGCATATGTTAAACATTCTGCCATCACCGACGGACAGCCTGGTGCCGTACGTCAATGTGAAGCTCGCGCTGTTGGGCTTCAAGCCGGCGCACCTCGGCGACCATAGCGAGTTTAGCGATCTGGTGTCCACCCTGGTGGCGCAATACCGGGAAAAGGAACGCCTGCTCGCCAGCCACTTATGCCCGGCCGATCACCGTATCCAAAGGTATCTCTACGATTATCTTCAGGAGGTGCCCGTGGCCAAACTGCCGTTGCGCACCCTCACACTGGATCGGCCCGGCATGGCGCGCATTTTGTCGCTCCCCGTGGATCGCGATGAATTTACCTCCAGCATCCTCAGTTCATATCGTGTGAAGCAAGGAGTGCTGCACAATCCCAGTAGCGACCGCCGCACGACCCAGGGAATTTTCCACGTGGCGGAAGGCGGCCTGCCAATTCCCGGCGACAAAATCGCGGTGCCAAAGCTTACGTTTGGCAAGATGCTGGCGTTCGCTTTGAACCCGCCAGGGGAACTGATGCGGCTTCCCTTCACCACCACGCAGGAACAGCCCGCCGAGTCGATGGTTTCGCTCCTGATCCGTCCGCTCGTGGTTCCGGCCGTCCCTGGATTCACCGCCGAGAAGCGGATGGAGATTCGGTTTTTTGTCCCGGGCGGACTGGTGAGCAATCTGGACTTCGTCGAAAGCATTTTTGGCAATGCGGGTGATCCCAGCCTGCCGGAAAATGACTCCGGCCTCGACGCGGAACATTGGACGGGACATACCGGCTGCGTCATTCTTGCACCGCACCTGACCAAAATCACCAAGCAGGCCGCCGGACTCCCCCATTGGGATAAAGCCACGGAACGGCAGCGCGCCGACGGCATGTGCTGGAAGGACGAAAAGGAATTTTATAACAACGGCGGCGCTTTCAAGCTCACCTGCCGCGATCAAACCGGGGTCATTGTCACGCTCATTGCGGACAACTATTTCGGTTACTGCAAGAAAGAGGTGAAGACCCAGATCAGCTATTCCGCGAATCTCTTCGGCCTTTCTGAGGAAGAACATGCGGGCGGCGCCCTGGTATTTCCGAGCTTCGATCTCGGCGAGGATTTCAGCGGCGACCTTCATGTGAAAGCGCTGGGACATTCGTTCGCCGAAGCGAGCGCTGTGCAGCGGGAAGCCATGGAACTGCAGCCCGAAGGCTACGCGATTGATAAAAAGCACGCGGACATCCTTTACGTGCCGCAGGACGCGCACTTCGACTTGCGCCAGCAGCGCATCACATGGTCCACCGAAGACGGGGAGCGAGGCATTAAACTCTTGCCGGGAAAAACCTATGTGCGTCCCTCGGGCTACAAGGTGCACCTGGCGAAACCGATGGGCAATCGCGCGTGGCGGTTGGTGGGCGTCGCCGCGGAAGGCACACTTTGCCACAAGCCCTGCACCGTTTCGGGCGGCGGTAAATCGGAAATTTCAAAACCGATCACCGACGCGATCCTGACCGGGCCAGTCTATATCGCGGACTTTAAAAATGACTTCGACCGAGTGGTGGAACTAATAGAGCACGATTACGGCACGAGATTTCTGGACCCCGCCCGCGAAGACCGCCGACCCATCCTGAGTTCGGAGCGGTCCCTGGGCTCGGTCATTAAGTTGCTGACACCTGACGAACACGACTACAAGCCGGAGTTCAACGCCTGGCTGGAAAGCGTGCCGCAATACATCAAGGAACTCGTCTTTGTCGTGAAGCGGTTTTACAAGCCGCAGTGGGGCGGCCATTGGCGCGAACATTTCGGTGTGGATATCACGGATGGCAAGCCCGCCAATGAATTGAAGTGCGACAACCGCAAGCTGGTCACCACCTATCTCCGTGTGGGCTTCGATGCGCAGGGCGAATGGCGCACGTTCGGGCTGCGCAAGGATTTCCATCCGGCGATGAAGATTCAATATGAGGATGACATCACCGCCTCAGTGGTGGCGCCGCCATCCGTCGCTGCCGGCATTTGGCCCGTCGCCGATGCGGGCGCGAGCACGTCGCTGAAGTTCGTCGAAAATACCGAGGCGCGATTGTTCCAGCGGCCGGATGATGCCATTCACCGTGGTTACGACAAGGTCACGGAATCCGATTTTGTCCGCACCGACAACTTCTTTTCCAATTATCAACCGCTGCCGGGCAAATCCTGTCGTGACTTCATGGAAGACACGCTGGGGTTCCATCAGTTTACCGAGCCGATGCGCGCGCTCATTGAAGGTGTCGCCGCCAACGGCAGTCGCGGATATTTCGTCTGCTCCGCCAATCCACGTTTGGTCGACGGCAAGCCCACAAAAAATCCGCGCTATCTGCAAATCCGTCCCGATCTGCTCGCCCCACGGGAAACATATCTGGCGGAAATGTCCGCCCGTCTCCGCCGTCGCCTTCCATCCGAAGCGCCGGTGCTGAATCCGGTCACTGCCGTTTTACCGGGCCGCCGGAACAACCCTCCCGAGCCGGGGATTCGTCCGTTGGCGTGCTACAATCCCATACACTATTTTGAGCTACCGGAGCTCTTCATGGAGTTCATTTGCAGCATGACGGGGAAATCCCCCTCCACGACCGGTGCCGGCTCCGAAGGCGCGCTGACGAAGGGCCCGTTCAACGCGCTGCCGCCCATTATCGATCTCAACAACGCGCTCGTATCCTTCATCCTTACGGGACATCACGCCTTTGTGACGGCCGCCGGCTATGTCGGGCCGAAGGTGCGGGTGGACCATGACGTCAGCTTGCTCGTGCCGGAAGTCTGGTGCCGCATGTCACCGCAGGAACGCGAGCCGTCCTTTTTGATCGGGGATCATTGCCTCGAAAAATGCGCCGACTTCGATCACAACGGGAAGCGCGTGCTCGCCAGCCGCCTGGGCTATCGCATCAATGCGCGTTTTGTCCGCCGTTTCTTTGGCCGTGTGTTTAATCATCCGCACGCCGTCTTCACGGACGAAATGCTTCGGCCGGAATTGCAGGGCGCGGATGTCTTTGCCGACGGCATGGACAATATCGTCGCCACCCAAAAGCGGGTCGCGAAAATGTATTTCGACGACGGCGGTATCAACCACGCCTGCCCGCCACTCAAGGCCTTGCTCCACCTCATGCTGAACGATGCCTGGGAAGGGAAAGGCCTCGACGATCCCGGTTTTCGAAAATTATTCACGCTCGAAACACTGATGGCCAGCGATTGGTATGCTAAACGTCTCGCCGCAAAGCAGAAAATCGACATGACACTCTGGCGGCGGCACGTTGAATATCTCGACCGCTTTTTGCGCCGCGACAGCCACACCGAGGAATCGGAGCGTTTGGGCATCGCCGGACGCCTGACTCACGCACGCCGCACTTTGGAAACTGTTTCGTCACCTGCTTATCTCAAAGCCCTCTCGGGCACCATTGGCGCCGAACCGATTGACGACTACCTGACCGCTGACTGAAATCATGGCCATACACGTCAAACTCCACCATAAAACAAATTACCGCTACGACCGACTCGTCAATCTGGGACCGCAAACGATTCGACTTCGCCCCGCGCCCCATTCACGCACGCGAATCCTGAGCTATTCGCTGCGGGTGCAGCCCGAAAAGCACTTCATCAACTGGCAGCAGGATCCGCAATCGAACTACCTCGCACGGCTCGTCTTTCCCAACCTGACCCGCGAATTCGGCATCGAGGTGGATGTGGTCGCGGAAATGTCGGTGCAGAATCCGTTCGATTTTTTTCTGGAGCCTGAGGCGGAGCGTTTCCCCTTCACTTACAGTCGCACGCTGGATCACGACCTCGCGCCGTTTCGGCTCAAGGACGCCGCCACGCCTCAATTCTCGAAATATCTCAATGACGTAAAACGCGATCTACTGCCCGAGGGGGCGGTGCCCGGAACGGAGACGAATCCGCGAACGATCGATTTCCTCGTCGCGCTGAATCAAAAAGTTTGGAAGGACGTCCGTTATACGATTCGGATGGAGCCCGGCGTGCAAACGCCTGAAGAAACGCTTCAACTCGGCACCGGCTCCTGCCGCGATTCGGCGTGGCTCCTCACCCAGGTATTTCGCCGGCTCGGCGTGGCCGCGCGATTTGTCAGCGGCTACTTGATTCAGCTCAAAGCGGACGTGAAATCGTTGGATGGCCCGAGCGGCACGGAAAAGGATTTCACTGACCTGCATGCCTGGTGTGAAGTCTATTTGCCGGGAGCCGGCTGGGTCGGCCTCGATCCGACATCCGGCTTGCTCGCGGGTGAAGGCCACATCCCCCTCGCGGCAACCCCAGACCCGCAAAGCGCCGCTCCCATCAGCGGGGCTGTGGACGAAAACAAAGCCGAGTTCAGTTTCGAAATGAAGGTGACGCGCATTCACGAGTCACCCCGCGTTACCCTGCCCTACACGGAACAGGAATGGACCAAGATCCATTCACTCGGCCAAAAAATTGACGTGGAATTGAAGGCGGGTGACGTCCGCCTCACCATGGGCGGGGAGCCGACGTTTGTTTCGATCGACGATCCCGACGGGCCCGAATGGAATTTTACTGCGGTATCCCAAAAGAAGCGCGTGCTCTCGGGCGAACTCATCAAGCGGTTGCGAAAGCAATTCGCCCCTGGCTCGTTGCTTCATTATGGGCAGGGAAAATGGTATCCCGGCGAACAACTGCCGCGCTGGGCGCTCGCCGCCTATTGGCGTAAGGATGGCGTGCCGATCTGGAAGGATGATTCGCTGATCGCGGATGAATCGAAGAACTATGGCTTCGGCGCGAAGGAGGCGAAGGCGCTGCTGACACGAATCTCCGAAAGCATCGGCGCCAATCCGAAACACATCATTCCCGGCTACGAGGACGTTTTTTATTATACCTGGAGAGAGCGACGGCTGCCTTCCAATGTCACGCCCGAGAAGTCCAATTTGAAAGACAAGCTGGAGCGCGATCGTATCGCCCGGATCTTTCAGCAAGGACTGGGCGAAGTGACGGGTTACGTGCAACCGATCAAGCGCTCGTGGCAGGGCAATCAGGCTTGCTGGATTTCGGGATCATTGTTTACCAGGGATGACGACACGCTGTGGCTGATTCCCGGCGATTCGCCGATGGGTTTGCGCCTCCCCCTCGATACGATCCCGTGGGTGATGGAAAAGGAATATCCGTGGATATGGCAGCGCGATCCTTCGCAGACTAAATGGCCTGAATTGCCGCGGGAATTTCCCTCCCGGTTGAAGCCGGAGAATCGAAGCCAGCCTTTCCTGCGCGGTGGTGGCGCGCCAATGCCCTACGGCAGCGGCCCCGGACAACTCCCTCAACGCCTCGGTGACGGGGAAACCAAACATGCGGAGGAGAAGCCGTTACCGCTCGCAATCGATCCCAGCCGCCGTCCCGTGCAGGGGGAGAGCGCGCCTTGGATTATTCGCACGGCCCTCTGCGTCGAACCGAGAGATGGACGCCTGCATGTCTTCATGCCGCCCGTCGAAACGACGGAAGACTATCTGGATCTCATCGTCGGCATTGAAGCGGCCGTCACGTCGCTCGGCATGCCGGTAATCATCGAAGGCGAACCGCCGCCGCGTGACCCGCGCTTGAACAAACTGGCCGTCACCCCTGACCCGGGTGTCATCGAAGTAAATTTGCATCCCAGCAAGTCGTGGGACGAACTCGTCGAGCGCACCAACGTGCTCTATGAGGAAGCCCGGCAAACGCGCCTCGGCACGGAGAAATTCATGCTCGACGGACGCCACACCGGCACAGGTGGTGGAAATCATATTATCATTGGCGGGGAAACCACGCAGGATTCCCCGGTTCTGCGCCGGCCGGATTTGCTGCGTTCGCTACTGACTTACTGGCAAAATCATCCGTCACTAAGCTGGCTCTTCAGCGGCTTGTTCATCGGTCCGACGTCACAGGCGCCGCGCATTGACGAAGCACGCAACGATTCCCTTTACGAGCTTGAAGTGGCGTTCAAGGAACTGGATCGCAACACTGGCTCCCTGGGCTACACCCCGCCATGGCTATGCGATCGATTGTTTCGAAATCTGCTGATTGATTCGAGCGGCAACACGCATCGCTCCGAGTTTTCCATCGACAAACTTTTCGCGCCCGAGAGCAGTGCCGGACGACTCGGTCTGGTGGAAATGCGTGCCTTCGAAATGCCGCCGCACGCCCGCATGAGCCTTGCCCAGCACCTCCTGCTGCGCGGGATGGTCGCGAAATTCTGGCGTGAACCGTATCGTAATGACCTCGTACGCTGGGGCACAGACATTCACGACCGCTGGATGCTGCCACACTTTTGCGAAACGGACTTTCGCGATGTCATTCGTGATTTGCAGGATGCGGGGTATCCGTTCGAGTTCGAATGGTTTCAACCACACTTTGAATTCCGTTTTCCTTATGTCGGCAGCTTCGAACATCGCGATTTGGAGATCGAATTGCGCACCGCCCTTGAGCCCTGGCACGTCCTCGGCGAGGAACCGGGCGGCGGCTCCACCGTTCGTTATGTGGATAGCTCGCTGGAACGTTTGCAGGTCAAGGCGCGCGGTCTCATTGGCGATCGCTTCGCTGTCAGTGTCGGCGGCTATCGCCTGCCCTTGCATCCCACCGGCACCAATGGCGAAGCCGTGGCAGGCGTGCGCTATCGCGCCTGGCAACCACCGGAGTGCCTGCAGCCGACCATCAGCCCACACGCGCCATTGTTCTTCGATATTATCGACACGTGGAATCACAGCAGCCTTGGCGGCTGCACCTATCACGTGGCGCATCCGGGCGGTCGCAGCCACGACGCGTTTCCGGTCAACAGCTACGAGGCCGAGGCACGGCGTCTGGCGAGGTTTTTCCGCCATGGTCACACGCCAGGGAAGGTTTCTGTAAAGGTGCCGAAGGCGAACCCTGACCATCCGTTCACGTTGGATATGCGCAATCCTTGAATTTTGGCTCCGAGCGGACTGGGAGAGTCGCTTTTGCGACGTAGAGTTCCCCCGCGCTCTGAAATGTCCGAACCGAAAGACAAGAAATCTCGCCACGGCTCGTCCGGCGTGCTAAATACGTCGCCAGTAATGAGCGATGTGACGACTGCGCAAGCAGCGAGGAAATCCAGCGGTCTCCTGTCCGGCTACCAGCGGACTCCAGCCATATTTGACGAATTGCTGGCAGACAATGGCGACCCTCGTCCGCATTACCTCAAATTGCTGGAAGCCATCGAAGGTTTTACCGAGGACGGCTTTCGCAAGCGGCGCGAGGGCTGTGAACGGCTGGTCAAGGAACAAGGCATCACCTACAACGTCTATGGCGACCCGCGCGGAATGGAGCGTCAGTGGCAACTTGATCCGTTGCCGTTGATCATTTCACCGGAAGAATGGAAATCGCTCGAAGCGGGCTTGATTCAGCGGGCTACGCTCTTGAATCGCATTCTCGCCGATTGCTATGGTGCGCAGGATTTGATTCGTTCCCGATGGCTTTCACCGGCGCTGGTTTTCGCGCAACCCGATTTTTTGCGTCCCTGTCACGGCGTTCGCCAGCCGAAGGACACGTTCCTGCACTTTTACGCCGCGGACTTATCCCGTTCGGCAGACGGACGCTGGTGGGTTGTCTCCGACCGCACCCAAATTCCCACCGGAGCCGGATACGCGCTCGCCAATCGCCTGGTCACCTCGCGAGTATTGCCGGAACCTTTTCGTGATAATCATGTTCATCGGCTGGCCGGCTTTTTTCGGGAAACCCAGAACACCCTTATTCGCCTGGCGTCGCGTCAGGCCGATACGGCGCGAGTCGTGATGCTGACGCCCGGTCCGCATAACGAGACCTATTTTGAACAGGCCTATCTCGCCCGATATCTTGGTTACACCCTGGTTGAGGGACAGGATCTGACCGTTCGCGACAACCACGTCTTTCTTAAAACGCTAAGCGGGCTGGAGCGCGTGGATGCCATACTGCGTCGCGTGGACGACGACTTCTGCGATCCGCTCGAATTGCGCAACGATTCCATTCTTGGAGTGCCAGGCCTCTTGGAAGTGGTGCGGGCGGGAAACGTGGTGATGGCTAATGCGCTCGGCTCCGGATTAGTGCAAAGTCCCGCCTTCATGTCGTTTCTGCCGGGCCTATGCAAACATTTGCTGGGCGAGGAACAGAAACTGCCGTCGGTCGCCACATGGTGGTGCGGTCAGAAGCCAGCGCTGCAATACGTCCGCGAACATTTGGACGAACTGACCGTCAAACCCGCGTTTCGCACTTATCGGCCCATTGTAGTTGGGGACAAACGACTGTCCGCCACCGAAAACGACTCCCTGAGGCGCCAGCTTGAATTTGACCCCGACTTGTTCGTCGCCCAGGAGCAGGTCGAAGCCTCCACGGCTCCGTGTTGGGAAGGTAATCGCCTCGCGTCCCGGCCGATCGGGCTGAGGGCATTTCTAGTGGCGACAGAAGACGGCTATCGCGTTCTGCCGGGTGGCCTCGCCCGCGTGTCACCCTCGGCCGGCGCACGTTTTATTTCAATGCAACGGGGCGGCAGCAGCAAGGATACGTGGGTGATTTCCGACACGCCAGTCGAGGAAATCACGCTGTTAAGCGAAAGCGGACAGGGCGTCGAACTGCGGCGCACGGGAAATAATCTGCCTTCGCGGCTGGCGGACAATTTCTTCTGGTTGGGCCGCTATTCCGAGCGGGCTGACGCCACCTCGCGCATCCTGCGTAGCGTGCTTCAGCGACTGAACTCGGAACGAACCAGTGGGGGCGCCAGTCTCCTGGCGCCGCTCTTCGAGACGCTGGAATCGCAAGGCAAGGTGATGGAAGCCTCCACGAAGCCCGAATTGCGGGAAAACGTGGAAGCGCTCGAAGCAGAGTTGCTGGCCGCCATTTTTGATCCGAGCCGCCCGGCCAGCTTGCGGCGAATTGCCGATCAATTGCAACGCCTCGCCGCGCTGGTGCGCGATCGTACCTCCAACGACATGTGGCGTGCGCTCAGCCAGATTGAGGAACGGCTTGCCACTCCGGCCGCCAGCCTCGTCATGCTAGCCGGCGACGCCGTTGAGTTTTTGAACCGGACCCTGCTGGGCCTGGCGGCGTTTCACGGTCTGGCCCGGGAAAACATGACCCGCGCCCAAGGCTGGCGCTTCCTTGATATGGGGCTGCGGCTGGAACGCGCGGTTTATCTTTGCACCCTGTTGGATGCCACCCTCGCCTGCCCGGAAGCCGAAAACCCCAGCCTGCTGGAAGCCGTGCTGGAAGTCGCCGACAGTTCCATTACCTATCGCTCCCGTTACAACCTGTTGACGCATGTTCCCGGCGTCTTCGATTTGCTGTTGCTGGATAACAAAAATCCGCGTTCGGTGCTGTTCCAGATCAATCAACTGGCCAAACACTTCGGCCACCTGCCCGGCCGACGCGAATCAGGCGGACTGGGTCGCGCCATAACCATTTTGCGGGAATGCGCCGACCGTCTGAATGGCATCGATGCCCGCGATCTCTCCCGCCCCCGTTCCACGTGGGCCGACGGGAACGTCAGCGTCGCCGTCCGCAAGACTTTGCTGGACCTGCCGCGCCTGTCGGATGCCATCGGCGCCAGTTACTTCGCGCATTCCACCATCTCGCGCACCGGACGCGAAGCTGACGCATGACCTACAACATCATTCATCAGACGCTTTACGAATATGCCGCCCCGGTGGCGGTTTCGCATCATGTTACCCGGCTGGAACCCCGCGATACGGCCCAGCAAAAGCGCGAGCGTTTTGCCCTCAAAATCTTCCCCGAACCCGATTTGCGGCGGGCGCGCAGCGATTATTTTGGCAATGCCCTCTGTTTCTTCAGCATTCAGGAAGCCCACGACCAGCTGGAAGTCGTGACCCACAGCCGCGTAACGCTCAATCACATCGAACCTGCAGGCGGCGAATCCTCGCTGGCTTGGGAACAGGCGGCGGCGATGTTCCATGACCCGGTATCGCCTGAATTGGTCGGGCCTTATCAGTTTTTGTTCGATTCACCGCAGGTGAGGGCTTCCATGGAAATGGCCGATTATGCGCGGGAAAGCTTCCAGGATGGAATTCCTTTGCTGGCCGGCACGCGAGATTTGACCCGTCGCATCTTTGAGGATTTCAAATACGACTCCAAGGCTACCACCGTCGCCACTCCCACCGAGCAAGTCTGGCGGGAGCGTCGCGGGGTTTGCCAGGACTTCGCGCATCTGGCGATTGCCTGCCTGCGCTCGCTGGGCCTGCCCTCCCGCTACGTCAGCGGCTATCTCCGGACACGACCCGCACCGGGAAAGGTTCGCCTGGTCGGCGCCGATGCCAGCCACGCCTGGTTTTCCATCTACAGCCACGGTGTGGGCTGGGTGGATTTCGATCCGACCAACAACCTTCAGCCCTCCGGCGAGCATATCACGGTCGCGGTCGGCCGCGATTTCGGGGATGTGAGCCCGGTGGCGGGCATCTTGACCGGCGGCGGCGACCACGAAGTCAAAGTCTCGGTGGACGTCGAGGAAGTTGCCGCTCCGACCGCCTGAAATCATCTCGAAATAAAAAAGATGCGCGCTGCATCAAAAAGTTCTGGACAAACTTCAGAGGTCGTAGTTTAGTCAACTCGCCGTTTGAAAAGTTTCAAATGGCGATGACCTGCATCCCGTCCTGGTTTCCTCAACAGAGCAAGGTGCAAGGAAGTAGGGCCTTTGGCGTATCCTTTGCAGCACGCTGTTCAGATTTTCGGCTGCGCCATGGCTCCGTTAAAACCCTGACATGAAAACACTATTGCCATGCACATTTCAGTCCCGAGGAACCACACTTTCGTCCAGCCGTCAAAACTCGCCGACAGCCCCTGGTGGCGGGCCTTTCCACACACCTTTGCCTGCATCTTACTGAGCGTCGCTCTATCGGGCTGCCGACCGACTGACAGGTCGGAAGGTGTCGAGTTGGTAACCAGCACGAGCGAACCGACGCCAGCCATGACCTTCGAATTGCGATTCGAGGCCCCCATGGTCAACGCCAGCGCGCTGGATGTGGCGCTTACCAATTCGCCCCTCGCCATCCGCCCGTCGCTGGCTGGCACTTTCCGATGGATTACCGCCTCGAGTGGAGTCTTCACGCCCAGGGAACCACTGGCGATGGATACCCGCTACGAACTCTCGCTGCAGCCGGGCCTCGTACGGGCCGATGGCCAGCCCTCCCAGGCGAAGCTCCACCAGATCGTGTCCACGCCCCCATTCGGCCTGGCGGCTATTGCCCCACGCGCATCGAACACCAATGCCGCCTCCAATCCACAGATCAAACTGCTTTTCAACCAGGATATCCGCGCCGCCGAGGCCCTGCCCTTTATATACTTTCGCGACAATACCGGCCGCCGCGTGCCCGCCGAGGTGTGTCAGGGAACGGCGGAGGAATTCGACTATGAATTGCGTTATCCCTCACAAAACCGTCCTTGGTACGACGCGTATCACACCGCAAAGAGGACCTATGGTTCCAGTCCGGAGGAAGCTTTCGAACGCGGCGGTACTAACGAGCTTCCCAACTTTCTTGTGGTCGGACCGCGAGACCATCTGCCCTTGGGCAAAGGTTGGAAATTGTCTGTCGTCGCGGGTTTACCTTCGCAAAACCGGCGATTCCGGCTGCGCGACACCAAGGATATCCTTATCGGCGATGTCGCCCCGTTTCAACTCACCGAAGTCACCGCCGAGAATCGCATCTTCGCCAAAGCCTCGATTCGTCTTTGGTTTTCCAAAGCGGTGTCGGATTCACTGACGAACGGAATCGACGGCTGGTTGACGCTAAGCCCCAGCCCGACCAACATTAATGTCGCGGTCGACGGCTCGTATGTCAGGCTCTCGGGCGACTTCGAAGGCGGCCGGACTTACAAGCTGGCGTTGGATCCTAATTTTCAAGCCCTTGAGCCCTTCAAAATTCGCGGCGAAACGAATTTCGCTGTTCAAATACCCCATGTTGCGCCCCGTTTGTATTTTCCCGCGCTTTCCAGCGACCAACTCGCCAATGGTAATCGTACTTTGCCGCTGCTGGGAGTAAACGTTCCGCAAGTCCGCCTGCGGGCCAAGATTCTCGATCCGCAAACCGCCATTTACGCATTGCGCGGGTACTCCAGCTATTTCATCAAATGGAACGAGCGCTCCGAAAGCGATTTCTCCGGCGAGCGCTATCGTCCGATAAACTACGACCTGCTCGCCGGACGGACGGTTTTTAGCGAACAAATCGAGTTGAACGCGGATGCCGACGCTTCCAAAACGCTCGACTTGAAATGGGATCAACTCCTGCACGGCCGCAAAACCGGTGTCGTGTTCCTCGACGCGGAGCGCGCCAAACCTGATTCCGAACGCGCAGCCACATTGGGAGCCCAGGCGATCATTCAGTTGACCGATCTCGGGCTGGTTTGGAAAACGGCGCGAACCGGCGTCGATGTCTTTGCATTTTCGCATGGCACGGGATTACCGGTATCAGGCGCAACCGCGCGGCTCTACAGCAGCGAAAACGAAAGCCTTTCCGAAGCCCTGACCGACACCAACGGCATCGCCCACCTCGCTGCGAACACCAACTGCGATTGGGTGGCCGTCCAGCACGGGGACGATTTTCACGCCCTGCCCATCAATGAGGAACGCATCTGGCTCTATCGCTTTGGCATTCCCCAGGAACGATTCGACGAACCGGAGGATAACGAACGGGTTCTCCTTTTCAGCGATCGTCATCTCTATCGCCCGGGCGAAGCCATGAATCTATTTGGCCTCGCGCGCAAATGGGGTGAGCCGGGACTTTTGATACCCACCGGTTTGACGGCCACGTTGGATTGCCTCGACCGAAAAGGCCGCCGTTTCTTTCAAACCAACCTGATGTTCACCACCGCTGGCGGATGTTCGGTGACCGTGCCGCTCCCCGCCGGCCTGCGGGGCGCTTGTTCAGCGAAGCTTCGTATCGGGACAAATGACTACATTCACCCCTTTTCTGTGCAGGATTTTGAAGCCGATGCCTTCGAAGTCTCGCTGGAATGCAGCAACTCCTTCGCGGCGGATGACAAAATATCCGCCTCGGTTTCGGCGAACTACCTTTTCGGCAAGCCGCTATCACGCGCGAAGGTGCAATGGTCGCTATCGGCCTCCGATACGACGTTCCGGCCGGAAGGATTCGGGGATTATCACTTTGAACGCGCCGACCTGTCGTCACGATACGGACATGGCGTTGCGCCTGTGAATCTCTCCGGGGAAGGCCAGCTGGCGGGGGCAGGCACTCTGCTAATCGCCGCCGATTTGCCCGCCAATTCCGGCGTTCCGAAGCCTCGCTCCGGTTACCTTCATGTGGAAGTCACCGATGTGAACCAGCAAACCATATCCGATGTTGTAAATTTTACCCGGCACAGTTCGGATTTTTACCTCGGTCTGCGCCAGACCACGGCCGTGCTGACCAACGGCGAGACGCTGCCGCTGGAAATTCTCACCGTCGGCGCTGATGGCAAACCCTGGCCGAAAACGGTCCAGGCGCACCTCACCTTGCAACGCGTGGACTGGCAATCCATTCGCCTTCAAGGCGCGGGGAAATCCGTGCGATACCATAACGAAGCGACTTACACCAACCTGCTGGAGCGCGATATTGAAATCCAACCGGTCGAGTTGCCGCGTGAAAAGGAGGAACCGGTAGTGGGAAATCGACTGGAGCATCTGCCGCCCCTTCCCGCCGGCGAATATTTCGTGGAGGCCACGACGACCGACGCGGCAGGACACCCGGTCGCCAGCAGCCTAAATTTTCAAGTGTCGGCTGAGGGCCAGTTTGCCCGCGCCTATCGCGACGAAACCCAACTGGTCCTTAAGCCGGCTCAAACCGAATATCAACCGGGGACCTCGGCGAAGATTCTCGTCGAGGCGCCGTTCAGTGGCACGGCGCTCGTGACAGTGGAACGCGAAAAGGTGCTTCGCTCATTTACCAAACGCCTCGAAGGAAACGCCCCGTTCATTGAAATTCCAATTCAATCCGGCGATGCGCCAAACATCTTTGTCTCGGTCGTGCTGTTGCGTGGCGCAGACGAATCCACCCACAAAATCAAGGAACCGGAATACCGCATCGGTTATTGCCAGCTTCAGGTGGCGACACCGCAAAGCAAATTGGCCGTCACCGTCACCCCAACCGTCGATACCTGCCAGCCGGGGGAAATCATGGAGGTGACAGTGCGCGTGGCAGACGGGCTCGGAGCGGGCGTCGGGGACGCGGCGGTGGTTTTGTATGCGGTCGATGAAGGCGTCCTTAATCTTAGCGATCCCGGGCTGCCGGATCCGCACGGTCTTTTCTATGGCCCGCGCTCGCTCAGCGTGCAGTCGAGCGTGTCGCTGCCCAATCTGCTGACGGAAGACCCGGACGCTCTGTCGTTCGAGAACAAGGGATTTCTCATCGGCGACGGCAAGGAATGCCGGAAAGGCGGAATGCCGGAAACGGTTCGGAAAAAATTTCTCGCGTGCGCCTATTGGAACGCAAATCTCACAACTGACGCCGACGGTCGCACGACCGCGCGCTTTGCCGCGCCGGACAACCTGACGCGTTATCGCCTCTGTGCGGTGGCCCATTCGGGTGCGGGACGCTTTGGCAGCGGAAAATCGGCCTTTCAGGTTTCCAAACCGCTTGTGATCGAGCCGGCCCTTCCCGGCTTCGTGAATGTCACGGACCAACTCATCGCACGCGGGGTCGTCCAAAATCAAACCACCAATAACGCCGAAGTGCTGGTCACATTGCAACTCGACGACAAGGTGACCAATGCCCCGGCAGAAAGACTGCTTACGCGGAAATTGATCATCCCCGCCAAAAGCTCCACCGCCGTGGAATTTCCCGTCGAACTGGGCGATCTTGGGCCGGCTGCTTGGACCTGGAGTGTGCGCTTCGCCGATCCCGCCTTGGGCGACTTTAAGGATAGCGTTGAGAGCGTGATCGAAGTGGGTCACGTAGTGCCGATGCTGCGCGAAATCCTGTTGGGCCATGGCACGTTCCCCCAAACGAATCTCTTGTCACAGGCGAACCCGCAATTGCTCGCCGGCAAAGGAACCGTAACCGTTACGATCGCAAACACACGCTTGAACGACCTGGGCGAGGCGATCTTGCAATTGCTGCACTATCCATACGGATGCGCGGAGCAAACGGGATCCAGCCTTCTTCCTTGGATCGTGCTGCGCGACACGGACGGATTGCTGCCTGCGCTGCGGCGTGGCACCAACGAAATCAACGCCGCGATCCGCGCTGGAGTGGACCGGCTCTTCAGTATGCAGACCAGTTCCGGCGGTCTGGCCTATTGGCCGCGGCAATCCGAGCCGATGCTGTGGGCGAGCGCCTACGGCGGAATGGTCCTCGCGCTCGCGCAGCAACACGGTATCGAGGTACCGACGGAAGAGTTTGAATCGTTGAAGAAATATTTGAGCAGGCAATTGCGTTCCAGCCCTTCCGACCCGTCGGAGTTATCCGATCGATGCCTCGCACTTTACGCCCTGGCGCTCGCAGGACATCCGGAACCCGCATACCATGAGAAGCTATATGCCGAACGTGAAAAACTTGGCGCCGAGGATCGGGCGATGCTCGCTCTCGCGATTGCCGAAAGCAACGGCCCGGAGACGATGGTTGGTGAGTTGCTAAAGCCAGTAAAAGGCGCGCACCGAAGCGATGACACCCGTTTCGGCTGTGCCGCCCGGGAGGAGGCCGTTCGCCTGCTGGCGTGGAGCAAGCATCGCCCCGACAGCGCGCTGCTGGATCGTTACGTGGAGGACCTGATGCACGACCAAAAGGAGGCGCATTGGGGCACCACCCAGGGTGATGCCTGGGCGCTGCTGGCGCTGACCGAATACGCCCGGCTGGTGGAAGGCAAACTTCAGCCGGTGGATGGCCACTTGCAGTGGAACGGACAATTGATCGCGTTTCATTTGAATGATCGCACGAATTTGTTCAGCCAGATTTTTGCCATCACCAATATTACCGGCGCCCCTTTGACGCTATCGAGTTCATCGACAAATCGAATCTACAGCAGCGTGATGATTGAAGCGCGTCCGCCCGAGACGCGGCTCGCGCGCCAGGATCACGGCTTTGGCATCCAGCGGCGCTATGAACGACTGGACGACGACAATCAACGTTCCGACGCCGGGAAACTACGGGTCGGCGACCGCGTGCTCGTCACCCTCAATCTCTCGGTGCGTGAACCGGCTCGCTTTGTCGCTGTGGACGACGCGTTGCCTGCCATCCTGGAAGGCATCAATGCGGAGTTCAAATCGCGCCAAACCGGGGCCTCGGCACCGAAGGACGAAGGCGACTATTGGCTCAGTAATTATCGCGAAGTGCGCAAGGACCGTTGTTTATACTTTGTGGATTCATTGATGCCGGGCAATTACACGTTGCGCTATGTTGCGCGCGTGCGCGCCGCTGGCACCGTCACCGCGCCACCGGCAAAGATAGAGGAAATGTATCATCCGGAGCGTTGCGGCCTTTCCGGCACTCAGACCATTTCGAGCCAGGCGCTCGACTGAAGCAAGGCACAGGAGTGTCACCGCCACCTAAAAATGTCTCTTTCGGCAGAAAATGGCGACGGCGCATATTATATTGCGTTGCTGCTGGTGGATTGCTTTTGCTGGCGGCATGGCAGGCCATTCCGCTGATTCCCCTGCCTGCTTCTTTATTTGCCGGGAACATTCCGAATCTGGAGTTATTGGACCGTAACGGAGCACCGCTTCGAATCGCGCGTCCGGCTGGCGAACCATTTTATCGGCCCATCGAATATCGTGAGATACCGCAGACTTTGATTCAAGCGACCTGCGCCGCGGAGGATCGCAGATTCTGGCGTCACGCAGGGGTGGATTGGCTGGCGAGCTTTAGGGCATGCGGCCAGCTTGTCTTCCATCGCCGGATCATTTCAGGCGGCTCCACGATCACCCAACAACTCATCAAATTGTCCCAGCCGCGTCCGCGCACATTTGCCACCAAGATCATCGAAGCGCTCCAGGCATTGCGCCTCGAACAGGTTTGGACCAAACAACAAATTCTCGCCGCGTATCTGAATCGCGTGGAATATGGAAACTTCAATCGCGGTTGCTCCGTGGCCGCCGATTTCTATTTTCACAAACCGCTGCACGACCTGAGTCCGGCTGAATGCGCGCTCCTCGCCGGATTGCCACAGGCGCCCTCGCGATTGAATCCTCTTTCGCACTACGATCGGGCGGTGAAACGCCAGCGATGGGTGCTCGGACAGATGTATCGCCATGGCTGGCTCACCGACGAGCAACTCTCGCGGGCCCTGGCGGAACCATTGCGAATTGATCCCAGGCAGCGCGTTTTCGAGTGCCCTCATTTCATCGACCTGTTGCTGGCCTCCAACGCAGCTCTCGCCACCGGCACTAATCATTCCACCCTTCGCACCACACTCGACCTGCGTCTCACTCATTTTGTGGAGGAGAGACTTCGAGAACGCCTGTCGCCACTGAAACCCCAGCGTGTGTCGGATGGGGCCGTGGTGGTAATCGACAATCGCACCGGCGACCTCCTCGCACTGGTGGGGTCGCAGGACTATTTTTCTCCCAATGGCGGCCAGGTCAACGGGGCCTGGGCGCCCCGTTCGCCGGGTTCCGCCTTAAAGCCATTTACCTACTGGCTTGCGTTGGAGCACGGCGATACTCCCGCCACCGTGGTCGCGGATGTTCCCACGGAATTCGCCACGGCCACCGGCATCTTCGCGCCGGTAAATTATAACCGGCGTTGTTACGGTCCGATGCGCTACCGGCAGGCGCTGGCCAACTCTTTGAATATCTCCGCGGTGAAGGTGCTCGCGTCCGTCGGCGGCCCGGAGCCGTTGCAACAGCGCCTGCGCGAATGCGGCGTGTCCACGCTGACTCGCCCGGCCGAATCCTATGGTCTCGGTTTGACCATCGGCAACGCCGAGGTCCGCCTGCTCGAACTCGCCAATGCTTACTCATGCCTCGCCCGGCTCGGCGTATATAAACCTTGGCGGACGATGCTTGATCACGAACGTGAAGCGCCGTCCCCAGCTAATCAGATGGTGCCCGAACAAATCGGCGATCCGTCCGCCGCATATTTGATCGCGGATATCCTGAGTGATAATGAAGCCCGCGCCCTGGCATTCGGCGCGGATTCGTCGCTGCGCTTCGATTTTCCGGTCGCCTGCAAGACTGGAACGAGTTCGGATTTTCGCGACAACTGGGCGTTTGGCTACACACCTGAATTCACCGTGGGCGTCTGGGTGGGAAATTTCGACGGCTCACCGATGGAGGATGTTTCCGGCATCACTGGCGCCGGCCCCATCATGCATGACGTGATGGAGCACCTCCACACGCAGTTCGGCACCACCTGGTATGCGCCGCCAACGAATATAACGACTTGTTTCATCAATCCACTGACGGGAAAGCGACCGGAACCGAGCGGTTCAACACGCGCCGTCGAGTCGCTCCGCGAAAAATTCACCACCAAAAACCTTCCGGCGTTTGAAAGCGCTGCCGACTACGCGGGTTCGCCGCCCAAGGTCCTCCTCGGCAGCGAATACCGCGAATGGTTTTCCAGCGCTGACAACTGGCTCGGAGACCGGGCGATAATCGGCCGCCTCGCAGAATCGTTGCGCATAACATTTCCCCTGCCCGGCACCACCCTGTATCTCGATGCCGATTTGCCCATCGAAAGTCATCAGCTCACGCTCCGCGCTTCCGGCCCAACCAATCTTCTGTGGCAAAGTCCATCCCTGGAATTGAAGGAAAAAGGCAATGCCCACATCGCCTTGCTCACTGAAGGCCGCCACGAACTCAGCGTACGCGACGTCGTGACGGGCAAAGAGGCCCGCACATGGATCGAAGTTCTGACGCGATAAAATGCCCGGTTATCCGGTTGTCAGAGTTTAGTTGATGAAGGTGGCTTTCACGCGACGGGACTTTAGCGTGTAGGAACTCCAGAGCAACGCGGCCAGGAAGGCGCCAAACACTCGAGCGCCTGCCTGCGGTTCGTCCGGCAGTCGAACGATCCGCGCCATCAAGCTGCTGAGGAACACCAGCAGAAAGCCGCTGCAGAGAAAGGCAATATAGACTCTCGGGAATTGCCTTCTTTTGCCGAAGAAAAGGATGATCGCCAGTACATTCAGTCCGATAACCACGATGTTGCCCGCCATTTCTCCCATTAAATACAGCCCGAACAGCGGATGATAGCTTCCTCCACCTGGATCCGTCACCGCATGCCACCCCGCCATGGAGAAGTATCCTTGCCCCGTGCCAAACAACGTCTGGACACGGCGCAAAAAATTCACGCACAAGCCCAGCCCCACGAGCACCAACCAGCCCCGGAGTCCTTGAAATGGCAAATTCTCTGTCCCCAGCAACGGTGGAACTTCCATCGCTTTCCTTCGTGTCCACCAGATAAACCCACCACAACCCACCGTCATCGCCAGCGCGACGAAAGCAGCGATCACCACCATCAGCCAGTTGATGCGCTGGAAGAAATTAAGCGAAGAGACGTCGGGCCTTTCGAGAACGTCTCCCAGAAAATCCTCCATTTCACGGCTCTTCTGGAGAAAATAGGGAACAAACTCGGGCGCGATGGCGTTCGTCCTGCTCGTGCAATCGTAATGTAAATAAAGCGTTTTCTTTTCCAGTTTTCGCTGAGAGTTGAAAAGAAACGCCTCGCAGATAATCGAATGCTTCAAGGGTTCGATATTCCAATCGGAATCCGGCAATTCCACAATGATATCATGCTGGTACTGGGCGGGGTAACGAATACCCAGCGGCATCGTCCGAATCCGGGTTTCGGGATCGGGCAACATATGCTCGAGTCCGTCCGCATAGAACGAAGCCGTCTGTCGCATCCCGGATTTGTCCCGTTTCCAAAAATCGCGAATTTGATAAAATTCCGTAACCTCCAACACATTACGCGAGCGTTGATCCTTTATCTCCATCGGCCGTTTCTCGGTCGTTCCAGGATACAAACGTGTGTAATAGTTCAGGTAGTCCTTCGCCAGGTCCTTGACGTCAGTGCGCGCGAGAGTCTCGCGGAAGTTGTCGGCCGATCCCCCGCGATAGACCGTTTTCATCGTAAATGATACCGGTTCGGTGCCCGGCTTCAGGCGAAAATTGCTGACGAACTGATGCAATCCGCTCGCCTTCGAGCGCGGGATATCCTCGAGGTCAGTCACCCCCTTTTTTACCAGTAACGCCTTGCCCAAATCCGGCAGGTATCGTTCGGCAAGTGAACCGCCCTGGTAAGACCGGGTCGGATCGACCCAATACGTTCGCCCCTCAATCATCAACTTTACAATTACATGGTCGAACGCGAAAGGAGACGGGAGTCTTCGCGCCACGCCTTTGCCTTCATCCGCGCTCACCAGCGCGGGATACGCCTCGATGTGCAACTCGGACAGCAGCGTACAAAGGAGGCCCGCCTTGGCCTTGCAGTCGCCATAGCGCAATCGGAAACATTCAAATGGATGCGAAGGCCGGTAGGAATCCGGGCCGAGTTCCATCCCCGTGTAACGCACGCCATCCTGCACGAACTCCAGGGCTTTCAGCGCTTGATCCGCTTTTGAATCCGACGCCTTTCGCCATTGATCGAGCAATTCGGCAAGGTCCGCCGGCGGATTGGTCTGAGGTACCGCATAAAGCGGCAACGCCCAATCCACGACTTCCGCCCAGTCGGTAAAATCGCTGAACTCCAGACTTGGATAGGGATCCACACCCATCGGCAGGTAATCCTCGTACTGAATCGCCGCGAGATCCCTAAAGTCCCAGGAATACTCCGACTCCCCGGGAGCCAGCTTCGTTTTTGGCGAAACCAGCGTGAGGTGTTGCTTGCGATGCATCGGCGTCGAGGATGCCCAGACCACGCGTATCCGTTCACGATCCATGGGCACACCGGATTGAACGATGCATTGCTTCGAAAAGTGTCCGCCCAACACGGGATTGGCGCCCTTCAAGGTGTAGGAAACCTCCAGCACATCGCCCACGCGCAAATCCTCCACAAACAGCAAGGCCGTCTGAATTCCGGTATATAGGTGGTCGCTCAACTCGGCCTCGCGTTGGATGAGTTTGATTTTGGAAATTTCCAGGCGATCCATGACCTTTTCACCCCGATGAATTTTTACGCTATGCAGGAGCAATTGTTGGAAGCTGGGATCGAACGTAAACCTTAGGCTGCCGGAGTCCTGCACGCCGGCCTCATTTTCCAGAAGCGAAACCCACCGGATGAAACTTTCCTCGCGTTGCGGATGTTCCTGCCGGTCAAAGAGCAGACGCCGATACCCTTCGGTCTTCCCTGTGCCGGGCTGGTTCGTCGGCCGGCCCCAATCGGTCACTTCGACCCATGCGGGAAGCGGCGCAACGCTCACCCCGTTCGTCTGCGCCCACGTTGAACTGGTCAATAGTAGGAAGATGAAAAGCGCGCGGGCACTTTTTTTCGCTGCCGGGAAGAACTCTTTCGCCCACATGTAGGATCGGGTGAGAGCATAAGTCTCACCTTGATCGAGATCAAACCTATTCGTTCCCGAGGTCGAAAAACGAAATTCTTTTGACCGTTATCCGGTTTTGCCGCATAAGACTGCGAGGCAATCAAAATCCAGAACGTTCACGAAAGTCACCCGTTTAAATGTCCCAGGAAACACAAAGCTACCCCGCAGGCTGTCCGCTTGGCGAAGTTGATACCCCTTCACTCCTGCTCGATCGCGACGCGTTCGAGGCCAACATCGAGACGATGGCTTCCTACTTTCGAGGCAAGCACACCAAACTGCGGCCGCATTTCAAGAGTCACAAATGCACCCGCATCGCGCGCGCCCAAATGGCGGCGGGCGCCACCGGCATCACTTGCGCCAAGCTCGGCGAGGCGGAGGTGCTGGCGGATGCGGGCATCCGCAAAATCCTGATCGCGAATGAAATCGTCGGGCCGGTCAAGATTGCGCGGCTCATCAAACTCGCGCAACGCGCGGACCCGATTGTGGCCGTGGATTGCGCGGAAAACATCAGGATGCTGTCCGAGGCGGCGGTCAAAGCGGACGTAACCATCGGAATTTTTGTCGAGGTGGATGTCGGGTTGCGTCGCTGCGGCGTCCAACCCGGCGAACCCGCTCTCAAACTCGCCCAACTCGTGGCGTCAATGCCTGGCTTGAAGTTTCGCGGCCTCCAGGGATACGAAGGCCATGTCGTCGATCTGCGGGACGAGGCTGAACGAATCGCCAAGGTGAGCGCGGCGATGCAGCACGTCGTCACGACGCGACGTCTCATCGAAGCATCCGGCCTGCCCGTGGAACTCGCCAGCGGGGGCGGCACGGGCAGCTATACCATCACGGGCAATATTGACGGAATGGACGAAGTGCAGGCTGGCTCCTACGCCGCCATGGACTGGTGGTATAACGACATCCGGCCGGAGTTTCGCCAGGCGATGTCGATCCTCACCACGGTCATCAGCCGCCCCAAGCCGGACATCGCCGTAATTGACGTGGGCCGTAAAGGTGTGGGCGCGGAGATGGGGCCGCCGCGGGTGAAAAATCTTCCGGGTGCGGAAATCGCCAACTTCGGTTCAGAAGAGCATGCGATGATTCGATTGCCGGCCGATGCGAACGTGAAAGTCGGGGATCACCTTGAGATAATTCCCTCCCACGGTTGCACGACATCCAATCTCTACCGGGAATTTATCGTTCACAAAAACGGTGTGGTGACCGACGTGTGGCCCATCGAGGGCAGCGGCAGGATGCGGTGAGGAAAACCTGCGCGCGTAATCGAGCGCTGTCAATTTTCTTTCGCCTTGCAACGACGTCGCGCTTCGGCACTATCCTGCCTTCAGCCGGGCTGGCCTGATGCTTCGCAGGGGCAGTGGTTCCGCCCGCTGGAATCGGGCGCCGCTTCGAGATTGATTTCTTCTCCCGGGCCGCACTCGTGGGTCGTCCCAACGGTTGGCGACCTTCCCTGAACTTTTAACGAAAGACGTCACAATGAAACATGGCTTGAATATCCGCAAAGATGGCGCGCTCGATTTTCTCTCACTCGGCGCATTGGTTCACCGGCTTGATCCCGGTATCAGACCCTGGCGCAAAGCCACCGAATGCGACATCCACGTCAGCGGCGGCGAATTTAACTGCGCCGCCAACCTCGCCGATTGTTTCCGGATGAACGCCGGCGTCGCCACGGCGATGGTCGATTATCCCATCGGCGATCTGATCGCGGAACGTGTGCGCGCCATGGGGGTGAAACCCTTCTACAAACGCTTCAAACACGATGGCGTGCATGGGCCGAACATGGCCACGGTTTACAGCGATCGCGGCCACGGCGTGCGCGCCCCGGTCGTTTTTTACAATCGTTGCAACGAAGCCGCCGGCCAGCTCAAACCGGGCGACTTTGATTGGAAGACAATCTTCGGCCAGGGCGTGCGCTGGTTTCACAGTGGTGGAATTTTCGCGGCGCTATCGCCGACCACTGCCGAGCTGATCATCGAAGCGATGGCTGCGGCGAAAGCGGCGGGTGCGATCGTTTCGTTCGATTTGAATTACCGGGCAAAGCTTTGGAATATCATCGGCGGCAATGACCGCGCCGTGGCGGTGCTTGATCGCATCGTCAAACATGTGGACGTGCTCGTCGGCAACGAGGAAGATCTTCAATTAGGCCTCGGCATTCCCGGACCGGAAGTCGCCGCCGAATCCAAGCTCGATCATCGCGCGTTCATCGGCATGATTGACAAGGTCGTCAAAAAGCATCCGCAGATCAAAGCCGTGGCCACCACCTTGCGGGAAGTGCACTCCACCAACCGCCATAGCTGGGGCGCGGTCGCCTGGGTGAATGGTGAGACGCACAAATCCCACACCTGCGAACTCGATGTGCTCGACCGCGTCGGCGGCGGTGATGGGTTTGCGTCCGGATTTTTCTATAGCCTGCTAAGCGGCGAATCTCCTGCCGATGCCGTCAATTTGGGCTGGGCTCATGGCGCATTGCTGACAACGTTCCCGGGCGATACCACGATGGCTACGGTCGAGCAAGTGCGCGCCTTTGCCAAAGGTGGTTCGGCGCGGATTCAACGTTGAGAAATTGATGGAGCGATTTTCACGGGCTCACCGCATTCAGTTTTTTGGTGATTTTTCGCACGGTGGAACGTGGAAATAATCTCACCGACAGGCTGAGCATTTTGTTGCGCGCTCCGGAGACAGCCACGACCTTCCCCTTGCGATAGTCGCGATGCCCCATGCGCGCGACGTCTTCGGCGGTCATGGAAACCTTGCTGGCGATGGGACGGAACTTCCCGCCCGCAGCCGCACCGAAATTGGTCGCGGTCGGGCCCGGACAGAGCGCGGATACATTCAGACCGCTGCCGGCAAGTTCCTCCGCGATCGCTTCGGTGAACGAAAGCACAAACGCCTTCGTCGCGTAGTAAACCCCCATGCCCGGTCCGGGCTGGAATGCCGCGGTGGAAGCCACGTTGAGAATCCCGCCCGTGCGACGCTTGATCATCCCGGGCAGAAATAATCCCGTGAGATGCACGAGCGCGGTAATGTTCAGTTGCACCATGTCGAGTTGACGTTGCAAATCCAGCTCGGCGAATTTGCCCTGCGCGCCGAAACCCGCATTGTTCACCAGCACATCCACGCGCGTACGCGCCTTTTCCAACCGCGCGAACAAGCGAGCCGGTGCCTCCGGCAAAATGAGGTCCTCGGCGAAAACCGTGGCCTGCACCTTGAAAGCCTTCCGCAACTCCGTCGCGAGCGTCTCCAGCGCATCGCCCTGGCGCGACACGAGCACCAGGTTGCACCCTTCCGCCGCGAAGCATTTGGCCAGTTCACGCCCAATGCCCGATGACGCCCCGGTCACCAAAATAGTTTCGTTGCTCATAATAGGTCGGTCACTAATCCCCACTTGTTAATTCACACTACAGAGGCGACGAGCCGGAGGCAACAGGAGCTTGCCGAGCGAAGTTTTCTCGGAGGCCGTATACTTGAATTACGCGAGCCGCGTACCGGCCGTTACGGCGCACCACCACCCTGATTATACAGCGCCAGAATTTCCGTTGGCGAAAGCGCTCGATTGTAGATGCGCATCTCGTCCACGGCGCCATCCAGGTAATGGTTATAGTAGCGGCCGAAGTCATCGTACATCACGCCGATGCCGTGAAAATTACAGGAGAGCGAGCCCATGTTGGTCACCACCTGGGATTGCTGGAGCGCGCCGTTGATGTAGAACGAATAGTTTTTGTTATTTCCCACGCCGACCAGATGGAACCATTGCCCGGCGATCATCGGATTGGACGGGAGGTTGTGCAGGAGCAATTCGTGGCAGGCGCTGTCGCGAACTTGCAGCGTCATGGTCTCGTCCATGTCCCCTTCCCAATGGATCAACAAATTTCGACAATCCTCAGTGGACTGCTTCTGACAATAGATCGTGCTGGACGTATGGTTGGTGACGTTGTTTAGCCTCGCCCAGACGCTGAGGGTCCAATTGCCATCCACATCCACGCCCTGCGGCAAGTAGATTCCCTCCCCGACGACGGCGACGATATTTCCGGGCTGGACAATTCCGTTATACAGATAGGCTCCGGCGAATTTCCCGTTGGGAGTCCACAGCGGCGCCATCGGATTCGTGCCAGACGTCGCGTTGCCGAGCGTGCCGTTATTGCCGAGACCGCTGGAATCGATGACGCAGCCCGGCGTCGCGTTGGAACAATGCTCATCAAACGAATAATGAGCGATCAATCCCGCCGAAAGAGAATCGGACGACGGACCCACCAGGCGAAAGAAACGCGCGCTGTTGCTCGCGCCCAAGATCACCGAACTCTGAACGGTGGCGACGGAAACTGGATTCGTCACGGCGGACCACGTCGCGGGAGCGGTGTGATTCGTTCCGCTCCACGGCTTGTAATTCAGCGCCCACGACGGCCAGTAAAGTGACATGAGGCTGTTACTGCGCGAGATGTTGAGGCGGGGCTTCATGTTCGTATCAATCGTACTTCCGATTTCATGCGCGTTCACTTGCGCTTGGGACAAAAGACCATTGGTCTCCCACGAAAAATAATTCACCGACGCATTGATCACGAAATAGCTGTTGTTATGAAAATGGTTGGTCCCATGGACGGGATAGCCATCATCCGCCGCGCAGCCCTGGATGCCTGGTTTCGTATCCCAGAACCAGGCCGAGTTACTGAAAACCTCATTGCCGTTGGCGTGAATGGGCAATCCCGCGTTCGTGCGCGCCTGATCCATGGCGAAAATTCCGTAAAGCCCGTTGCTCGCAAACGGAAGCCCGAGCGTGTTGCCGGAAACTATATTGCTGGGCGAACTGGAGAGAAGAATTTGGGCCGCGCCCCAATTGGTCCCGCCGAGGCCGTTGCCAAAGCATAAATTGTTGGAAATCGAGTTGTTCCGGCTGATCTCGACTAAAATTCCGGGGCCATAATTGCCGATGCAAATGTTGCTCCTGATAATATTTCCGAAGGATCCGCCGGAGAGCCAGAGGCCGGGGCCGAAGTTGTTCGTCACCGTGTTGCCATCGAATGTCCCCCCGCTGGCTGCGCCTGCTTTTCCTCCGCCAGCTTCCAGCGTCCAGTTTTGATGCGCCGTGTTGTTGTTATTGATCTGATTATTCTTCACCAGCCACCCGGTGCCGCTTCCGGCGAATCCCTCCTGGCCGTTGCCGATGAGCAGATTGTTCACAATCACGCTGTTAGTCCCGAATTTCACCCCCACCGCCGCGTTTGACTGAATAACGCAATTGGTGACAATCCAGCCGCTGCCGAGCGCGCAATCCACGGCCGCATTTTGCGAGGGCGAATTGTAACGCTGAACCGTGAGATTCTTAATCGTCACATTGCCCCCCGCGCCACTGAACGCCTTGGTCGCAGTGTTCGCGCCGTCAAACACCGCCACGCCCTGCCCGTCGAAAACATTTCCCGTCTTGGGGATGATGCTTTGATTCGTGTAAGTGCCGGCCGAAAAAATAAAAGTGGTGTTGATGGCGTTGGCGGTCACCAGCGACTGAATGTTATCACCGGGATGCAACGTCACCGCGCCACAGGCGGCACCGCCAACAACCACCACGGCAAAAACCAGGGCGGCGACAAACTGCTGACGTATCGATTTCATACAACATGAGGGTGGCGTTTGAGGAATGGGTTGCGTCTGGTGGAAACGCATTGGCACGAGGTTTCAATGCCGTCTGTTTGGAATTAAATATATCCCGATTGAATCTATCCCATGGCCAGCTTTGGCCGTTGCCGTGAATTTCAGCCTTCGCTACGAAATTGCAAGACTTATTCCTTCCCCATTTTCGGATTTTGCTCGGGGGTGGGCACTTGACGTCGTCCTTGGAGGGCTGGTGTATATAAACGATCTACCAAGGCCGCCCTCATCCTGACTTGGCGGCTTCCCAACCTCGCCACCGCCGGGTTTCCCTGCGAGCGACTGGCGCCCACCTTTCCAAGGTCGGGCCGTCAGTTTATAATTCCTCGTATTCTTTGACCACCATCGGCCGATTGCTCACAAGCGTGTGGTAATCGCCGGGGACAGCGATGCCAAGTTCCCGCTCGATTTGGGCGATGTCGTCCGGGGTCATGGCGCAAATGCGGAGTTAGCGATGCACACGCAACCGCGCGAACTGCACGGTCGGCGAAGGAGCGCCGAGATCGATGGTCGCCGCGACGGTTTGGTCCGGGGGCAATGCTGAGGGAGGCGCTTCGGTGACGGACGCGGTGCCGGACGATACCCATCCCAAGGCGGGAGTGAAGGTAAGCGCGCTGCTCCAGCTCACGAGGTTGGTCGAGGTTTCCACGACATAGGTGAGGTCGGAGGCGGCCGCATTGCGATTGAAGGAGAGTTGGGCCCGATTGGTTACCAGCACGGCCCCGAGCGTGTTTCCCGGGGTGGGGACATTGGGATCCGTTCCGACCGCATATTCGAACAGGTTTGCCAGACCGTCGCTGTCGGGGTCGGCGAGGTCGCCCGCGACCGCGGTGTTGGTGGCATTGTTTGCGAAATGAAACGCCTTCCAGTTCAGGCCCGGATCCAGCAGTCCAAAAACGCCGACGCTATAGGTGCCACCGGCGTACACTTTGCCATTGGCGGTCATCGCGGAAACGAATTTGACGCCGTTCGTGAGGGCATCGCGGTTGGCCGCGGCCTGGGCGCTGTTATAAATTTCGGTGGAGACGTTGGTGGCGTTGTAGGCAGTGAGCACGGCGGGCGTTCCCATGGCCACGGACCAGATGATGCCATTGTTGGTGCCGGATGAGGAAATGACCGGCGTGCAGCCCGGGAAGGCAAACGTGCGCGGACCGGTGGATTTCGGGGTGAGGGACAATACGCCGTTGGTGATGGGGTAGGATTTCATTTTGTCGCCCCAGGAACTGTAATAGACGGCGCCGTTGAAATAGGCGGGGCCCGTCATGAATCGGCCCGGTGGATAATTGGTGAAGGTTTGCAGGATGCGGTCCACTCGGCCGGTGGCGTTATAGTGGGTGTTGTCGGTGGTCAACTGGTCGCGATTGAGCACGTAGAATTTGCCCGATTTGCCGCCGCCCACGATGAGGTTCAAGTTCGTGCCGGGTTGCGGCGGAATGAGCATGCAGGCTCCCGAGCCAAGGTCCGTATCGGCCGCGCCGCCGCCGATGGCCAACTGGTCCCATACCGTGAAGTAATCCGCGACCTGCAAACCGTTGGCGGTGGAAAGCTTCACAAAGGAATCGCCATAATCGATGCCGCCGCTGCCGTTCGTGGCACTGAAGGAGCCGTTGGCGGTTTCGAAATAGAGGTTGGTGGCGGTGTCAACGCAAAGCCCGCCGCCGCCCATCCAGATGCCGGCTTCGCCGGCGTTCGCGCCGAAAACCGACGTGCTGGCGTTGGGCGAGGTGTTGAAGACGTAACCGGGTTTGACCTGGAGGGTGACTTCGTCGAAGCCAATCACCCAGCCGTGATAGGGGTCAGTATCCGCGTAGCCACTGTACGCGGCATAGAGCGTGCCGCCGGCGAGGGTGAGGGCGCAGCGATGAATTTGCTGAATGGCCTTGAACGAGATGACGCCGCCGACGTTGTCCACGCCGGTACCGGCGATGGAAGCCGCCACAACAACGGGGCTGTTGGGCTGCTCCAAACCATTGGTGATATTGAGCGCGTGAATGCGGTGAATGTAGCCGGATGCCTCACGAGTAAATGCGTCCACGAAAATGGTGCCTCGCTCCAGGTCGATGACCGGTGTGCCCGTGATGCCGACTTCCGGGACAATATCCGTATACATACCCCCGTTGTATCGATTGCCGAAGGCGTTGGTGGGGGTGATCGCGGACGGGCCGAGATTTCGTTGCCAGAGCACGCCGTTGGTGAACCAGCGGTTGCTGTCGGCCTCGAGCGCATAGACGCTGTTATGCTCGGTGGCCACGAACAGAAGGTTATGCACCCCCTGGCCGGGCACGGCCACGCCGGCGACATACAGCGGTTGCGCATAGACATAGCCGTCCACGCGATAGGCGAACAATTTCCCGAAAGAGTTCGAGTTCACATTCCACGGCGCCAGGATCGTTTCGTTGCTGTTGAGGCCGGTGCGAAAATTGTCGTTGTGATACGTCAGCACACTGGCGGGAGCACTGAAAACGGTTTGGCAGGGGGCGACGCTCAACGCCGCCGCCAGCGAGCCAACTGCAAGGAATCCAAAAAAATGCCGGGTCATCATAGGGCTGTTACTCTTTAGCGCCCATGCTGCTCGCATCGTCAACCAAATCCAAGCGCCGATTTTCGCCGGGCTCATTTTGTCACGCATTTTGGAACAGGAAAAATTAAAGCTCGTCCGACCCCGGCGGTCGCTCGTGCCGTTTTTTTACCCAGTTCAAAAGAAATCAGGCACAAGATTGACAGCCCGTTAAAAAGTCTTGGGGATTTTTGAACAAGAATTAGGATCAGGCCGACTATGCCCGTCACACACATCGCCAGGGCCCGGAAATGTGGGCACGTCCGTTTCCACATGATTTATGATTATCCCCTCGATCTCAACGGTATCCTGGTGATGTCCTACCTCAAGCCGGAGGCGGATAAATTACTCGAGATTGGGCGGGCTGAAGCGGTTCAGGTGCTCGTGTGCTGGCTGCACCGGGACGCTGCCTATCAGACCGAGCTAATGCCCGCGGAACTAGCGGAGGGGTTTGCAGAAAACTTTGTGCGCGAGCATTCGGACGAGACAAGCCGTTTTTTCACGAATGGCCATTGGAATGACGGCAATCAACCGCAGGACTGGATCCCCCTTACGGATTCAATTTTCGATGGTGGCGTGTTGATCCAGTCCGGCCGTGGCAATGACACCCGGCACACGTGTCTTTGGTTTGAAGATGAAGACTGAGGCAACTCATCACGCGAGAAATGGAACACCCGGAAATGAATGCCGATGGCAAGCTCCTTACCATCGCAGCCATTCTTGCCCTGCTCCTCGCTTACACGGGAGCCTACGCCGCATCGGTGACGCGTTTACAGGTGAACTACGGCAATCCAAGCGGCCTATTGATTTCAGCTTACGACAACTCGTGGCAGCGAGCGCTATTCCAGCCGATTGAAGACCTCGACCGCTGGTTATTTCCCGCCCGCTGGCATTGGAGCCACGTCCCGGCAAAACAGGCGCACTAACCAACTCCATGGAATCGCTCGGGCACTAGAAAAAGCCGGTTCGCAGTCCACCCTCATCGGATTTTCAATTTGAAATTCCCGTCTCTCCTGCTCTCTCCCCGTCTCAATACGAGCCGGGGCGAGAGGGTCGAAGCCTGGTTTCATTCCTGGCTCAGTTCAATGTATGATGCGGCTGTCACAACCTGGCAAACACGAATAAAAAAGTGGAAGCGCCCGACAGAACCCCTCGCTTCCGTCCTGCTGGACGGAGGAGAGGCCGGGAGAGGAGGCTCTTTTCTTAAATAACCACGGCTACAGCTCAAAAAGGGCCGATGCGTGATCAACCACCAACCGCCTTTCAATTAGAAATTCCCGAATCTCCGCGCCTCCGCAACTCCGCGGTAAAAATCCCGCCCGGACGGCAGGTCACCGCATCGACCAGCACATCAGCGCCACCAACACGGCGGCCGCCATCGCGATCGCCACTGCCGGCAGCATTTCCCGCAGACTCTTGCGCCGTTCGTAGTCGTGATAATCCATCCGCGCGATCCTCGACCGCGCATGCACCGTCCGCGTGTGTGGACGCGCAGACGTCAATTTCGGAAAGAACGGCACCGTCCCATTACTGGTTCGAGGTGAAATGGTTGGCATATTAAGATTCAATCAGCGTCTCCAGTGCCATATCACCCCCTTTGCACAAGTGACCAATTGATAGCCGCTTGCGAGTTTCAACCAAAATCTCCAGCCCCATTTTACAGCGCACTGTGCAAAGGCGAGCTTGCAACTTGCAAACGGCTGCCTCCCCGCCGCCCCAAGCCACTTTCGATCTGCACTCTGCTCCGGCTGGCCTTCTCCCCAGCCAGCTAATGCGGCCGGCCCGATCTTGCATCCATCCGCTTCTGCCAGGCGATCAAACTTGCGAGGCCAAAAAGAGCTAACGCCGCACTCGCAGGCTCAGGCACCTGCGCGAAGCTCAGATTATCGAAGTAAACCGAGTTGGCTTGCGGACTCTGCAAGCTGGGAAATCCCATGCCGGCGGAAATCTCCGCATAAACTGCGTTTGCCGGAGCGGTGGTAGTGGTCGTCAGGGAGATCCAGGTGTTTACCGGCGAGCCGGATTGGATGTAAGGCGTGCTCGCACCGGCGCCGAGGATGGCGGTGTGGTTCGCATCGGCAAATTGGACATAAAGGTAACCCACATGCGCGCTGTTAAGGGAAACCGGCGTCAGCGCCCAACCGCTTAGCCGGAACGATTCAGTTGAAAAAGGGCGCACCGTTTGGCGGACTTGGGATGTAAATGAAAAACTCAAGTTCGCTGCCTCGACAGGAGGCGCACCAAACGGTGCGCCTGAACCTTGACACCAAAGACGCCACTTCGTCCATTCGGATTTCTTTCACTGATCAGCGGCTGACGGCTCACGGCGGGATGATTGTTTGGTCGCATTTCCTGCATCAAAAACGGTTTCGCCAGCAGTTGCGCGCAGTCTTGCCGCACGCGCCCACCAGTCCCAACGCCTATGATCCGACCGATGTGGCGCTGGGTTATGTGGGCGGCATTCTTTGCGGCGCGGACAAGCTCTCGCGCGTGGCGTGGTTGCAAAGTGATCCGGCCATCGCACAGGTGCTGGGCATTGAAGCAGTGGCCAGTCAATCCACCTTGAGCCGGTTCTTTGAGGCTTTCAGTCAACGCAGTTGCAACGGGCTGGCGGGTTTGCATCGGCAGGCGGTGGGGGCGTTGCCTTCGCTCAAGGAGGGGTACACGTTGGATCTGGACTCGTGGGCGCTCTTGCATGAGGACGGCCATCAGGAAGGCGTGGCCACGGGCTACACACGGCTGGGACTCAAGCCGTGTCATCGGCCGCTGATCGCCGGGCTGGCCGAGGCCAAAGTAATTGCCAACTACTGGTTGCGCAGTGGCAACAGCGCGTGCGTCAACGGCGCGGCGGAGTTTTTGCGCCAGACCCTCACGACCTTGCCCAAACACATTCGGGTCAACCTGGTGCGGGGCGATGCCGGATTTGGCGATACCAGCGTGCGGACGATGTGTGAAGCGCTGGAGTTGAAATTCATTTTCGTGGCCAAGCTGACGCAGAAGGTCCAATCGCTCTGCCGGCACGGGGAGCAACAGTGGCAACAGAGCGAGGTGGCGGGCTTGGAAGTACAGGAAGTGGACCTGGAGCCGCCGGGACAGAGATTGATTGTGATTCGCCAACGCATCAGTCAACGACCCGCGGCTGGCGGCAAGACGTTGTTCGAGCTGGAGGGCTATCGTTTTCAAGCCTTGATCACCAACCTGCCACGCAGCGTGGATGCGTTGAATGTGTGGCGGCGCTACAACGGGCGGGCCGACCTGGAAAATCGCATTCGGGAACTGGGCGAGCAATTTGGGATCAAACGGCTGTGCGTGCAGAAGTTCTGGGGCACCGAGGCGATGCATCATTTGGCCATCGCGGCCTACAACCTGTGTGTGCTGCTGCAACGGCGGCTGGGACAGTTGGAGAAATGCGAATTGAACACGCTGCGCTGGCGGTTATTTGGCCGGGCGGCCGTATGGAGTTGGGCGCGGGGCAAACCGACGCTCAAACTGGCGGTGCGCGGAGAGGAGAATCGCAACTGGTGGCTTGAAATCCTCAACAAACTGACGGCCTTGCCCAACTGCAATGCAGTTGATTCCCTTCAAGCATGAACCCCGAAAACTGCCTCAATTATGTGTGCTCAACTGAATCGTTCCGGCTTAGCGAGTAGGTGACGCCCGGTTGGACTGTCACCCATTGATAAACCATCGCAGCATCGATGGTGAATCCGTAGTCCGCCTTCAAAGAGCTGGTGCCCGCTTCGGCGTGGCTTTGGGAAAACGACACGTTTCCCTGGAACGGGGTCCAGCCGTTGGTCCCGCCCGTAACGAAAGCGCCGTTCTCAAAACTGCCATTGGCGAGAGTGCCCTGCCCCGGCGCCCGCGCGACGATCACCAGAAAAATTGCCAGGGCCAGCGCAAGAGTTCGGCAGGTTTTCATAAGGCCATTCCTCAATTGATATTGGGCACGGAGTTTATCCCGGTCGCTTTGGAAATTTTTACCTCAACCAATTCACCGCCAACTGTAGCTGGCATCACTCACGGAAATGCACCTCAAGCCAGCCGGAAATGGCGGAGAGAGGGGGATTCGAACCCCCGATACGGCTTTTGACCGTATAGCGGTTTAGCAAACCGCCGCCTTCAGCCACTCGGCCATCTCTCCAACCAAATCACCGTTCGAGATGAAATGTATAGACGTTCGATTGGGGCGGGTCAAGTCGGCTGCGCGGCCGTTTTGACGGATTTTTAACAGAAGATGGCGAAGGGAACAAAGTGGGATGCTGAGAAAACGGATCTTGGGAATTTACCACGGATGGGAATGGATTTCACGGATTACGCGGATGGGAGAAGTTTGACCGAAAAGCCGCAGCGAAAATGGAACGGGGCTCTCAGTCGAAAAAGGAAGTCGGGCTTGAAATGAAGATGCTTAAAGCTCGTCCTCATCCCGGCCTAATGACTTCCCAAGCCCGCCACGAATTAGTTTCCCCTGCTCAATGACAAACCTTTGACGGAGTACTGCGGTTGGCCAATCAAAAATTGGGGATTACCGCACGCTATTCCTTCTCCACTGGGGGAGAAGGTTAGGATGAGGGCGAGCCGCTCATATCAACTGGCGATTCAAGAACGATTTCAAGATGCACCCATTCATCGCGGCCGGGCGGCGGGCGGCGACCAATCGAGGTGCCAGTAGTATTTCCACAGTTGTTCGAGCGGCGCGAGTTCGACGTGGCCGTCGGCGAATCCCATGTTGATGGCGCCGGGCAGCACGTCCGCCGGGCGGAGGTCGCGCGGGGCTCGCGAGGCGCTGCGGCTGCCGTGGCGGGCGATGGTCAGCGGATCACGGTTCAACACTTCACCGGCGATGATGTAGGGGATGCCGGCTTCGAACTCGGCTGGCGGCCTTTTCAGCCACTGGTCAATCGCCTTGCGCTGCGCCCCTTGAAATTTCTCATCCCAAACAACCTTGATTTTGAACTCGTGGTCTTTCGTCGTCACTCCTTCGATGAGCGCGGATTTCCCGTCAGTGCTGTGCGTGATTTTCTTGAACGATTTGATTTTGAAAACGTACCAGGTCGGCAGTGGCTTGTTGGACGGAGACGCCGCCTTCGGAATTTCAGCCTGATTGGTTTGAGAGGCGGCGGGTTCCGCGAATGCGTTGTGGGGAACCACAAGAATGAGTATCGCGAACAAAAGGTGGTGCCATTGATTCATAAAGTTACAGGACTCGCCGAAAATTCATCGCGGCCGGGCGGGTGGTGGCATCCAATCCAGATGCCAGTAGTATTTCCACAATTGTTCGAGCGGCGCGAGTTCTACGTGGCCGTCGGCGAATCCCATGTTGATGGCGCCGGGCAGCACGTCCGCCGGGCGGAGGTCGCGCGGGGCTCGCGAGGCGCTGCGGCTGCCGTGGCGGGCGATGGTCAGACGTCCCATTTGATTGGGCGACACCGCCAGCGGCTGGCCCGCATATAGGTCGCGATAGGGACGGTCGATTTCCTCGGGCCAGGCATCCACCCAGTTCTCATCGAAGAATACCGGGGTGAGCACGGGCTGTTGGATGGCGGAGTCGCGGGTGAACAACTGCCGCTGCTTCGGATCGCCCGGCTCGGAAAACTTCAGATCGGAATAGAGCCAGCCGTTGTAGCCGTAGCTGCCCCTGAACATGGTTTTGCCGTCGGAGGTCCACCGCACCCAGGCGCGGTCGGCGGCGCCCTGCTCGTTGCCGCGCGCCGACGCGGGCTGGCGCAACGGCGCGGAGGGACAGAGCAGGATTCCCTTCGTGGTGCCGTAGTCGTTCAAGGTGCCCATCCAGTTGCCGCCCGGAAACGCGGCGGTCTCGATGCCCGCGTGCCGGCTGTTTTCGCTCGCGTACAGGAAGCTCCCGGCGGTGAGTTGTTTCACATGGTTGAGACACTGGACGCGCTGCGCTTTCAGCCGCACGCCGCTGAGGGCGGTCAGCAACAGGGTCGCGAGAATGGCGATGACGGCAATGCTCACCAGCAATTCGATGAGCGTGAAAGCGCGTGCCTCGCCGTTCGGGACGTCCGCACGAGAGCGCATCTAATTCCTGACGGTCAATTTGACGACCTTGCCATCCTCAAAGCCGCCGCAGGCCGCGAAGATTTCCTTCAACGCCGCGACGCTTTCGTCCACACCGTCGGGTGTCTTCAGTTTTCCGGGGGCGATGCAGCCGGTGAGTTGTTGCGGGACATTCGCGACGTGGATCAGGATGGCCGCGGGACCGCCGGAGCCGCCTTTGAGATGGTGCCCCATCGGGCCTTCGGCGCGCGGGCGGAAGACCTTTCGTTTTTCCGAACCGTCCTCGTTGTGTTGCTGTTCCATGACGCACTCGAACGTACCGCGCGGGAGACTCACGACGCCCACGCGCTCGATCGTGAAGTAGGAGGTCGAACCCACGGTCAGGAGGCCGCGCTTGGCCCAGGCAACCTTGCCATTTTTGTTCGTGCAGGCAAAGCGTTCGCCCGTGCGAGTCAGATACATCATGGTCACCGGAATTGTGCTGACGGAATTTGTCCCGACGACGGAGTCCTCCGCGTGAAGACGCTCCGTGGCGGCCCCCAACAAGAACAGCGCAGCCAGCAACAGTGAACCCAGGCCGGTCTGCGGGATTCCCCTGCCCTTTGAGGCCATATTTTTCCAGACGTTCATGCGAATTTCGTTGGGTTAGTGATTGCGCGTTTGTACCAGCTTCACGTTGCGAAGATAGATGACGCCCCGGCCCGGCAGCATGACGCTCACCTCTAGGCGCACGGGCGGTTTGGCGGTCACCGCCGTGTCCATACGCGGCAGGAACGCTTCCGGATACGTTTTGCCCGTGCGATCCAGCGGCAACGAAAACGGACGCCAATCAGAGCTGCCGGATAATTTTTCCCCGGGGCCGGTTTCTTCGCCGGTAAAGGAATAGTATTGCGGCTCCTGCCCACCTGCGGTGAGCGGCGGGAAAAAATTCCACATCGCCAGATGGCCGACACCGGCCAGGTCGTATTTCACGTCCCCGGTGATGGCGTAGTTCATGGCGGTGATGGGAGGATTCGCGACGTTGAAGAGCGCCGAGGATAAACCGGCGTCCGTTTTGCTTTCCAGTTTTAGCACAGGTTTGCCCTCGAGTTGTGTCACCTCACCGGCGAGCAGCCTGCCTTCATTCCAGAGTTTGGTCCAGTCGATTTCCAGCAGCACCCTGCTCGCCCCGGCCGCCGGGGGATGAAAGTGTCGCACGACGACAGTGGTGCCCGCCGTCACCACGACGGCGGCGGCAACGGTGATGATGGCCAGTTTGGCCTTGGTCCAAGCCATAAGTTTCAAAGCTCCTTTCGCCAGGGTAAGAGTGGAGGCGCTGGCCGCCGCCCCCTTGGCGAGCGCGGCAGCGGAAACGGCGGTGGCAAGCCCGGCGGGTGCGGCGTGCACGGAATGCGCCGCCAGCATAGTGGTAAGCAACGCGGCCGGAATGATCACCCCGCGGCGGGAAAGGAAGCGGCGCAATTTCTCCACGGAACGATTGACGCGTTTTTTTGCGGCGTCCTCACTGGCGCCGAGGGCGGTCCCGACATCATGCAGGCTGCGACCGTCAAAAAATCGCAGGACGATGGCGTGACGATCCGTCTCGCTGAGGCCCGCCATGCCCGCCTCCAGGAGCGGTGCGATCTGCGACCACGTTTCGGATTCAGCCGCCTCCGGCAGCGTTTGCATATAGGCCTCCTGTTCCCGCTGAGCGCGGCGGATTTCGCCACGGATAAACGTCAACGACGTCAGTCGCGCGGTTTCATACAACCAGCCGGTGAGCACGACACCCTTGCCCAGAGCCCGCGCCTTGCGCGCCAGAATGACGAAGACCGCCTGCGTGATTTCCTCCGCGTGATGTGGATTTCCCGTGCGCCGAAGCGCGACCGAGTAAACTTTATCGACGTGCCGCGCGACGAGTTCCGCGAAAGCGGACTCGGAATCGTGGCTCACGAATTCCAACAGCAGCGCATGGTCGTCCCAATCTTGCATTCACAGTTAAATGCCGCTGATCGCCAAAAGGGGACAGATAATTTTAGATTGCGGATTGGGACCGGGAGAGGCGGAAGCAAAGTATTCAACGGGAGCCGCCGGAAAAAAACGGCAATGGATCCGAAAAGCTCCGCCGAACTTGCCATCACGGGGCCATGCGTTTTATTTCACGTAAAGCTTAGTTTCGCCGATGATGGCAGGCGGCGCGTCGCCTTCGCCGAGTCGCAATTTAATCAACTTGCATCCGGCACCGGCTTCGGTGACGCCGAGCAGGAGTGTCCGGTTCCCGGCATCCACAAATCCGCCGTCGATGCTGATGGCATCGGCGACGGGCATGACGGAGACAAGGCGCGGGAGTTCCCCGTCCGATCCCAAGGCGACTTTGAGCAGGCCGCCGGCGCAGCATTCCGGATCGCCGGCCTTGCCACCGCCGCCGCTGGCGAAATAAGCGTAGCCCTGATTGTCCCGGCCGAAGGTCGGTCCGGTGTATTGGTATTTGGCGCCGAAATTCAACGTGCCGATTCGCGTGGGCAAATTGTCTCCGGCCCCGAGCGCGATTTTGACCAGCCGGCCATTTTGCGAGGTGAACCAGGCAACCCCATTGGTCGCGTCGATAATGGCGCCGCGGAGACCATATTCGTCCAATGGCAATTTTAACACGCCGATTAATCGAGGCGGCGCGTCGCCATCGCCGAGGGCCACCTTGCAAATCTGCGCCACGTCGCCGCCGAAATACGCATAACGGGTAACGGGATCGAATACGACGGATTCATATCGCACGACGCCCGAATCTTTCGGAAATTCCGCCTGCGAAACCATGACCGGCGGCTCATCTCCCGCACCGAGCCGGAATTTGATGATTCGCGGCCCGACCTGAAAGCAGGCCATGCCCTGCGCGGCGTCGAGCACCCCGACCCCAACATCCCAGTCTTTGTCGATCAGCACGGAACCGACCCGGTAAGGCGGCGTGTTGCTCCCGCCCAATGCCACTTTGACAAGGTGAGCGGGAAAATCCGTGCCGAGATAAGCATAGCCATGTCGGGCATCGATCACTGAGTGGAAAACCCTGTCCTCCTCGCCTTCGAGCACGGCGACGCCGACAACGGCGGCCAGAGCGCCGGCATCGTTTCCGAGGGAGACCTTCAAAATCCGGCCTGGTTCATGAACGACATTAAAATAGGCGAAGTGATTTATCGGATCCCACAAAACGTCGCCGAGATTGAGGTTCTCGGTTCGGGCGGCATAGCCGGCTAACTTCCGAATAATGGGGGCGGTTGGCGCCGGCTCGGCGGGCGCGGTGGTCGCGCCCATTTCGGCGGCGTCTTGCGTTGAGAAATGGTTTGGCACGCCTTCCTCAGCCATGTAGGCAAAGTTTTTTGCCGGGTATAATTTACTGTTGCGCCGGGTATCATCGGTCACCTGTTGGAGATCTTCCGGCGTCAGTTCCAGGTTGAAGGCCGGTGGATTTTGTCCGGCGTTGGCGGCGTGGCCTTTGAGCCAGATACGTCCGGGCGGCTGGCGAACCTTGTCGAAAACATAGTCGGTTCCGGGCGTGATGACGGACGTGCCCAATCGCCGGGCCGCCAGTCGCAGCACCGCCGGTGAAATGACCATGGGCTGCTCACCCGCACGATGCGCCATGAGCACCGTGCGGCCTTCCGGCAGCGTGGCCACAAAAACCAGCGTATGGTCCAAAACCTCGGCGTTGGCCTGGCTGTTCCCATAGGCGAATACCGGCCACACAATTTCGGTATCCCCCGCGGCCTTCCGATGCAGGACGACGGGCGTTCGGTGCTGGTCCAGCAAACCGTGGCCATTGAGCATGAATCCGAGTTCCGCAAATCCCCACTCATAGCCGTCATCGATATATCCGACGTCCGACGCTTTGATGCTTTGATTGACATCTTTCGACGTGAGGGTGAATGGGTCTTTGCCGGAGGAGGAACATCCTTGAAAAATGCCAGGGAGCAAACACAGCCCAACGAACCAACCGGCGCTGCGGAGATTTCGCCCCCAGATCATGGCTGCATTTTCCGGCTCAAAACCGGAAAGTCCACATCATTTCGCGCACGGGGCCATGCTCGTTCGAAAACCGGATGGATTCGGGCGCGCGGATGGCGGGCCATGATTGGTACGAAAGCGAAAAAGTTGGCAGGACCATTGGACAGCATTTGTCCAACCCTCCTTGTTAGGATGCGAGCCGGATAGTTTTGAGTTCTTTGACATATTGGATATCGGGTTCGGAGGACGGGCGATTCGCATCGATTCGCCGCTGGGGGGGGTATTGTGGGTGTCGCGAATGCTGCAATGGGCGTGAAGGAACATTACCCGAGGGTGAAACGCGGCCAAAGCACGGCAAGCGCAGTTGGAAATAAGCTTTCAACGAGGGAGGGCCGGGAGTTTTTCAAGTTCGTGGGGCAATTGATTCTTATCATCCGCAACGGCGTTTCGCCCGTTTCGCACCCCTTCGCGACGGTGGTCCTAAGTGGTGCGACGATGGGATCGATAGGGGCCGGCAAGGGAAAATTCCGGCCAGTTATGGGAGCGTTACGGGTTGGCGAATGGGTGGGAAGGCTGGGCTGGGAGATTCGCACGAACCAGACGGCGTTCGCATTTTGGCCAAAGGAAATCGCAGCGGACTTCACGGCCCGACCCGGAGGCGATAAAAACGGGTGGCGTTGGTGGCGACGGAGAGGTCGGTGAATTGGAATTGGCCGTTGGTGCCCGAGACGGTGGCAAGCGGGGTCCAGCCGGTCCAGTTGCCGGTGCATTCGAGCACGTAGTTGAGGTAGGGCGTGCCGCTCATGTGAAGCTGAAGCGAGTTGCCGGGCAGGAGATTCAGCGAATCGAAATGACCGGGTTGCAACGGCGAGGAAAAGGTCAGCGCTGCGGGTGTGGTGGCGAGTACGCCGTTGGTGCCGGAGATCAAGCAGGTGTAGAGGCCGACATTGGTGCCGGCAGCGGACGCGACGGTGTAGGCTGTGTTGGTGGCGCCGGCGATGTTGGTGCCGTTGAATTGCCATTGATAATCGGTGCCCACGGCCACGGTGTTAAGGGTCGCGGTATCGCCCGGATTGATGACCTGGCTGACAGGTTGCTCGATGATCCAGGGATCGTTCGCCGCGCGGAAAGTGAAGTCGTCGTAATATCCCGCATAGCCCGCTTTGAATTGATGATTCAATTCGAGAAGATTGAATCCCACGGCGAGGCCGGTGCTCGGCGACGCGACGGTGGCGTTCGTGAGATTGTCGATATACATCGAGACTGGCGCGAGCAGCGTGGCGGGATTCGGTATGCCGACAATAATGCGCGCATGATGCCAGCCCACGGAGCGCGTGACTGTGGTGTTATACCAACTGTTGCCCGAGCCAAAAGTTCCGGAACCGCCGACGATGCGGGCCTGGTAGTTGGAATAATTGTAGCCGACATTGCCGTTGTAAGAGCCGAGCGACATGCGTTGCGTGAAGGTGGAAAAGCTGCTGCTGTCACTCGACGTGGAGACCGGCGCGTATTGGGCAAGCGCGACGTATTCCTGAAAGTTCGTGGCGCCCGCGGCGTTCGCGCCATAGGGATCGTAAAACCACCAGTCGCACATGAAGTTGCCGTAGTAAAGCTGACCGGCGTTCATGCGATACAGCAGGTTGATATATTCCTGGCGGACCGAACCGGCCGCGCCGTCCATTTGCGAACCACCATGCGGCGTGACGCCTGAGCTGGCGTTGGTAATCCAACCCTGGGCGGAAGTGTTGACGCCCCACCAGGGATTGGCGGCGGAGACGTTGGGGCCACCGGAGGTGTTATTGTCGAGGCTGCCAGTTTGGTAACCCTCGAAGCCGTCGTAGAACGTGAATTCAGCCTGCTGGACAGTGAGCGTTACGTCCGAGCTGGTCGCACCACCGGCGCTGTTGGTGACGACGACGGAATAAGTTCCGGCACTGCTCCAGGAAATGGAGGCGAGCGTCAAACTGGATTGCGTCGCGCCCGCGATGGGCGAGCCGTTCTGGCGCCATTGATAGGCGGGGCTTGTGCCCTGCGAAAGGCCAACGGTGAACGTGACGTTGTTACTTACGGCCGCAAGCTGGCTGACTGGCTGCACGTTGATGACAGGCGGTAGAATGACGGTGAGAGTGCCGGGCGCGCTGGTGATGGCACCGTAGGCATTGGTCACGACGACGGCATACGGACCCGCGTTCGCCGGTTGCGCACTCACGCGCGTGTAGCTCGTCGTCGTGGCGCCCGCAAGGTTGGTTCCATAAAAGAGCCATTGATAATGCAACGGCGACGAACCGAAAGCAGTCACGGTGAAGGTGGCGTTTGAGTTTTGGCTGACCACAATACTCTGCGGGGCAACACCGATGCTCGGAGGCGTTGGCACCGCATTGACCGCGAGCACAGCAGGCGCACTGGTCACCGCACCGGCGGCGTTGGAAACAATGACGGAGTAGCTGCCGGCATCACCCGGCTGGGCATTGGTGAGTGTGTAGGAGCTGGCACTTGCGGTTGAAATCGCACCGCCGTTGAAAAGCCATTGATACGCGAACGGCGCGGTGCCGGAGGCGGTGACACTAAACCCGGCGTTTGCGCCTTGATTGACCGTGAGCCCCTGCGGCGCGTTGGAAATCGCCGGCGGCACGATGATCGTGAGCAACGCATTGGAACTGGCGACACTGCCGATCGCGTTGGAAACCACTACGGAATACGAACCGGCGTTCAGAATCTGCGCATTGACCACCAGCCCGGAAGAGGTCGCTCCCGCGATGTTCGTGCCGTTGAAAAACCACTGATACGCCAGAGGCGCGGAACCCGCGGCGGTGACGCTGAAAGATGCGTTCTGTCCCTGATTGGCGGTTTGATCGGTGGGCTGGACGAGAATCGACGGACCGTTGCTCGACGCGGAAATTCCGGAGCGAATCGTGTTGTTGCCCCAGTCGGCAATGCTGAAAGCGCCAGAGTTGTTCACGCCAATGCCGCCCGGCTGAAAAAACCGCGCGCTGCCCCCGGAACCATCGGCGCTGCCAGCGACATCGGGCGATCCCGCAACTGTTGTCACGACCCAGTTGGTTCCCACCAACGACATCATGCGAACCGTATGATTACCGGAATCCAGCACGAACAAGTTCCCAGCGGCATCCACCGCGATGCCTTCCGGCAAATAAAACCGGGCGTCATCGTTCGTGCCATCCGCGCTACCCCATACGCCAGCGAGTCCAGCCAGCGTGGTCACGATACCGGCTGCGGTTACCCGGCGAACGATGTGATTGCGCGTGTCCGCGACGTAGATATTTCCGGAAAGATCGACCGCGATGCCGGAGGGACAATTAAATCGCGCGCCGTTCGTGCCGTAGCCCGGCATGTTGCTGTCGAGATCGCCATAATTTCCCGGGACACCCGCCAGCGTGGTGACCGCGCCACCCGACGTGATTTTTCGTATCGTATGGTTCCAGGTATCCGCGACATAAACCGTGCCCGAAGAGTCGACTGCCACGCCTTGTGGAGAATTGAACAGCGCGAGCGCCCCACTGCCGTCGGCAATTCCATTCGAACCGGCCGAACCTGCGAAGGTGGAGACCGTGCCGCTGGAAGTGATTTTGCGAATCGTGTGATTAAGCGTATCGGCGACATACAGCAGGGAGCCAGCCGCATTCGCCGCGACGCCCTGAGGACCGCTGAATCGCGCCGCAGCGCCGCCACCATCGTTGGTTCCGGCAACGCCGGCCGAACCCGCAAACGTGCTCACCACTCCCGCCGACGTGACGAAACGAATAGTGTTGTTCCCCGCATCGGCGACATATGCATTGCCGGAAGCATCGATGGCGGTGCTTGAAGGCCCGAAAAAACGCGCGCTGGTTCCCGCGCCATCAGCACTTCCCACCGAAGCCGAACCGGCGAGCGTGGAGACGACGGGACCGGCGACAATTTTACGAATGGTTCCATTGCCGCTATCGGCTACATAGACATTGCCCGCCGCATCCGCAGCGACACCTTGCGGATGCGAGAATCTGGCCACAACAACCGCGCCGTCCGCACTGCCGGAAACGCCGGGCGCTCCCGCTAGCGTAGTGACCACACCAGCCGGGGTGATCTTGCGAATGGTGTTATTGAAGGAATCCGCCACATAGACATTCGTCGCGCCATCGAGCGAGACGCCTTGAGGATCCCAGAACTGCGCTGCGGTCGTCGTGCCGTTGTTCGTGCCGAAATTTCCAAACGACCCGGCCAGCATGGTCACCGCGCCGCCCGCAGCGATTTTGCGAACAACCTGATTTCCGGTGTCGCCGACATACACGTTGCCCGCGCTATCCACGGCAATGCCTTGAGGATTGTTGAACTGCGCGCTCAGGGCGGCGCCGTTGTTCGTACCGGGCGTTCCGAGCGTGCCCGCCAGCGTCGTGACCGCACCGAGCGACGTGATTTGCCGCACGCCATGATTCCACGTATCACCGACATAAATCAAACTGCCCGCGCTGTTCACCGCGATGCCTTCCGGCTCGTAAAATCTCGCGCTGCCACCGGTGGCGTTGTTCGTGCCGCTGCTGCCCGCCAGTCCTGCCAGCGTGCTCACCACGCCGGACGGAGTGATTTTGCGAATCGTATGGTTTGCCGTATCGGCCACATAAAGATTGGTTGCGCCATCCACCGCGATGCCTTGCGGCAGATTGAAGAGCGCATTGGTGCCGGTCCCGTCCGCGCTGCCACTCACCCCGTTTTGTCCCGCCACGGTGGTGACCAGCCCGCCAGCGGTAATTTTTCGGATGATGTGATTCTCGGTATCGGCGACATACACATTTCCACCCGCGTCCACAGCGACGCCCCATGGGTTGACGAAGCGCGCGCTGATGCCGGAGCCGTCGTTACCGCCCTGCCCCGCATATCCGGCCAGAGTTTTGAAATCGAGCGGTTCAGTCTGCGCCACGACGCATTCCAGCATCGCTGCGGCTGCGATGAATTTTAACACCTTTGAAACCAGGCGCGGATTATTTCGAGTCACGTTTTTCATGGCGCCTTTTCAGTTCCAATTCGGCAGATACACCCGGCCGATCGTGCTCGCGTTGTTGCCACGTTCCGCGACCGAAGCCTGCACGGTGTAGGTCGCCCCGGGATGAAACGACGGGAGGTGGAGGATGTAATACGCAACGCCTCCCAGTGCGTTGCCGGTCTGAGTGTAATTGGCCGCCCCTGCGAATCCAGTAAACGTGTTCAAATCGATCTGCACACCGTTCTCCAGCAGCGCCACGGAATAGACATTGATGCCGTCTGCCCCGGTTACCCAGATGAAACTCACGTCGATCTCTCCGCTCTTCGTAACGTAAGGCGTGATGTCGTAGATCACCGTCGTGGGAGTCGTCGGCAGCGACGGTCCCCACGAACCGATTTGAACGTTGGTTTCGCGATTGTAATTCAATCCCATCTGAGCCAGCCGTTGCTGCCCGACCGAAAGGCGGTTGGTGAAGTCGTTGTAATCCTTTTGGTTCTTCGCGGTCCACGTGACTTCCGCCTCGGCACAGATGCGCGGGAACATTTTATATTCCACGTTCAGTGCGGACGGCACGAACTCGGTCCACAAATTAACCTGCGCGCCCAGGATAAAATTGGTGTAAGCCGCGCTCAAGGACGCGGGCACCGGTTCGTAATTATAAACACTGCTCAGGGTCAGATAAGAAGGAGCGTTGCCGACTTGAAAGAAGGGTTCGTTCAGCAAAGTATTGGCGTCATTCTGCTGGTAATAGTTGATGCCGTTAGGCGCCATCACGACGTATTGGGAGTTCGAGGCGGTCTGCGTGGCGTAATTGGCGGGCACCTGCCATTCCATGAGCACCGCGTTGGTGATCGTCCCGGCGGCTTCAAACTCCGACCACCCCACCATGGTGCGTCCGTTACTCTGGAGAAAATTGCAAAGGTTGGTAGAAAACCAGCGCTGATACTTTTGCCGGGAAGCGCTGCCGCCCGTGGTGCTGATTCCCAGCGCGAGCATCTGCGCGGCGTCGGGCCCGTAGCTGACCCACTGGGTATCGCCGGTGGCGATCACCTCGTCGCCACCGCAATGAATATACGCACTCGGAAACAGGCCCATCACTTCGGTCAATACGTTGGTAAAAAATGCCCACGAACCCTGCCCGGCGAGACTGAACAACGTGCGGCTGTACGAAATGTTATCCATGTTGTAGCTGCTGCCCGGATTGCCGCAACCCAGCGACGGATACGAGACGAGCGCCGCCGAGCAGTGCGCGGGAAATTCAATTTCCGGCACGACGCGAATGTGACGCTGCTGCGCATACGCTACGACCTCGCGGATGTCGTCCTGAGTGTAGTAGCCACCGTATTTGCCGAAGGAATTGTAGGCGGAACTCGCGGCGGGATTTTGACCATAACCGATGCTGCTCCGCCACGCGCCGGTATTAGTCGCAGCGGTAGCCGTGAGAAACGGATAAGACTTGATTTCGATACGCCAGCCGTGATCGTCCGTCAGGTGCCAATGAAAGGAATTGAGTTTATGCAGCGCCATGCCGTCGAGGATGCGTTTAATCTCCTGCTTCTCAAAGAAGTGACGGGAGACGTCGAGCATCACACCACGCCAACCGAAGCGCGGCTGGTCCCGGATGTAAACGCAGGGAGCGGTCCACGCGATATTTGTGACGCATTGCGGCGAGAGCAGTTGTGGCGGAAAAAGCTGAAGCAACGATTGGACACCGTAGAATAAGCCCGCCTGCGCAGGCGCCCGGACCACCACCGAATCCGGTGCGACAGTCAATTCATAGCCCTCAGCGCCAAGACCGGGCATACTGTTGACGGTCGACAGCAAAATGGCATCACGAACCGGACCGGCGGCACCGTTTGTTGCGACCCCAAACTGACAGCCGGTGGATCGCGAAAGGAGCATTGCAAGATACTGGCCCGTTTCTATCGAAGTCGGGTCCACCAGGATTTTGCGCGTAGCACGTGTTGGAGGGCGCAACATCGTTTGGCCGGGGCAGAGTGTGAAAGTGCCAGGCCGCACATTCATTTGGAGCGGCAGGGGAATGATCGATGGAGTTGCGCTGTGCGCGGCAACCGCAACTAGCGAACCGATTGCGGCCCCCAAAACACGCAGCCAATGAAATGACCGGAATGCCGGCCACAAATTGCATTGTCTATTTTGCGTTCGCGAATGAAGATGGGTTGTCGAAGATTCGATCAGAGCAGGTGCCGCAGGTTTCATTCAATTTCATTTCACTTCAGCCGCACCCGCCCATTCGCCCGTTGGAAAGGATCCTTTGCTGAAAACTACCAAGTTCGATCAGATGGCAACCCTGCCACCTCTCGAAGTTACAACGTTTTTGCCAGAGAACATTTCCAATTCAATCCAAATCAAAATCGCCCCACGACAAGCGCGCCATTTTGAAACTCACCGCACGGAGTTCACGCGCTCGATCCTATTAACACAACGCGTAAGCGCCGTCAAACCAAGGTCTAACATCTGTCTTGACATTTCACCCCCATTCGGTCTTGACGGACGAGCAAAAGAACCACTTGAAATACACCTGAATGTGGAAACTGCACCGTGAAGCCCCAAAAAAAAGGAGCGGCCACCGGGCTGGGGACCGCTCCAATTCCTACTACACGTGGCTCGCCCCCCTTTTGAATCGAGCCGCATTATGTTGTACGAGGGGGGTTGTATCAAATAACTCCCACATCCAGATATGGGGTAATCACCCCATGTTGTCGATGAGGCGTGAACGAGACTACCTCAGGCACAGTCTTCCCAAAGACAAAAGCCTCGCTTTTTGGCCTTAAGAGCGCATGATTCTGACCCGCATGCTTGATTTCGCACCAGTTTGTCTGGCGGATTATGGGGCCATAAAGGGTCTCGCGGTGTTAGGCTCGCTCGTCATCGTTTTTTTGTACTGGGACGAATTTAAAGAAAAGCGCATCCGACGGCGTGAAAGGCGCGAATTGGAAGAACGTCGACGCCAGAAGGCCGCTCAAAAGCAGAACAAATAAATGCTGGCGTATCGCACTGACAATGAATTGATGGCTCTGACCATCGTTGCCTGGATGGGCGCTTTGCCCGTGCTGGGATTCGTCATATTCTTGCTTTGGCGGCGATTTGGTCCCAAGAAGCGGCGTCGCAAACGCCATAGCCGGATGAGCCGGTATCTTCGGGAATAACCCTGCGAAACCGTCAGTGTGTCAATGCATAGACGGCAATATTAAGCGCAAGTTTTTGCCCATCCTCCGGACTGACGCCCTTCCCACGGTTGCAACTGTTGTTCGCGCTGAACGCGCAGCACAGACCATCTTCACACATCACAGCGACAAGATTACCCTGATAGAAAAGCCCTTCGAGCTGAATGTCCCGCGCTTCGTGCAGGCAACGTACCCGGTCGATTTTATAAAACGATCGGTAAATGATGTGGTCGTACGGTATGGGCTTTACCTTCTCTCCCGGAAAAATCCGACTGAACTCCCGCCGCCAGGCCTTGGGAAATCCGGGGCTGGTGCAACAGCCGGACGAGAAGTAAAAGCCACCGTGGGCGAGATATTTGCGGAGATTCGCAACCTCGGTCTCCGTGAACGTGAAATCATTGTGACCGTTCATGAAAATAAAGGGCGTCTCAAATAATTCCGGGTCATTCAGATTCACCCGTCGTTCCTCCTGAATCTTCAACGTCGAGGCGCGTGAAACCAGCCTCATTAATTCCTGTCCGACGCCGGAACAATCATCGCCGTCATTGGAACTATATTTGACCCTGCCCATGAAAAAGGTCGCCTGGCGATCCTCGGCAGGCTCACCCAGCGCCACGATAAATAAGCTGAGCATTAGCAGCGACAGGCAAGCCACCAACGGGAGCGGGATTCTTGGATTCATATTCAACCTCGGAATATATATATCACGGTTCCAGAAACACAGCGTTGGTTCATGGCAACCCCCAATTCTTTCGCAAAATCCATTCGCCGCCGAGGCAGCCCAGCACGAAGGCCAGCATCCAGCCGTTGACCCCCATAGGACGCCGCATCTGTTTTCCCCGGCGAACCTGTTCAATCTTGGCTTTGATTTGGGTCACCAATTCGCTCGCATCGCGACAATCTTCGACTTTCATCGCCACTCCGTCGCTCACCGCCGCCCACTGCTGTAATGCCTCCATGTTGCGGGCTGTGTTTTGAAATTCGACGTTGATGTCCCGAATCTCCACCTGGCGGGTGGCCACCGGCACTTTCACAGCGTCTGAAACGCTGACTGTGTACATGTCCGCCTTTTCCGCGTGAAAAGTAAAATCAACCGGGTGCAACGCCTCCAACTGGACGGTTTCCTCGTGCAAAACCTTTTTCCGGGAAGATTCCACGCGAACCGAAAAAGTGCTGCTCGTTTCAGTCACGCTTTTCGGATTGGGCTGCTTTTCCAGAATCACGCGCACGTCCATTTGCGGACGCAAATCCTGGTCCGCGAGGTGAATCGATACATCCTGCCGGCCTGCTTCGCTGAGAAAACGGAACATCTGCCGCCAAAAACGATCAAACTGCTGCGGCTCAGCATCCTTCGCCAGCCGCCACCGCCAGAAATTCTGAATGCACAAAACCGCCGATAGTCCGGCGCCGTAGCGTTGGGACGCCATCAAAATTCGCCGCCCTTTCGGTCCGTCGTCGCTCTGATGATGTGCCCACACTTGCGCACCAGGCTTGGGTGCATCCACGCGTCCGTATTGGGTAAAGGTCGGAAGCTGCGACCACAGTTCGCGCACTGGGCGATTGTCGGCAATTTGAAACACCGGATGCTGCAAGGCCTCCTCAGTCAGTTCGAGGCGGAATGGGCGGTCCAGCCCGGTCACGCCACGACTCGTAGCGAAAACCACGGGCAGCAATTGCTCCAGACGGCTGTTTTGCCAGGAACTGTCAAATGTCCGCTCGCCGCCAATCATCAGCACACCGCCCCCCAGTTCACCGCAAAAGCGAGCCAGCACATCCTGCTGCACCGGCGTTAAATCGCCCGCCCGTAAATTCGAGAGCACCACCACTCGAAACGGTGCCATCTCCTCGAGGGAATTGGGAAATCCGTTGACCAACTCCCCTGCCCCTTCGACGTTTTGTCGAAACACCGATTGCTTGGACGTGCGCGTCAGGCCGGTCATCTTCATCGTTTGATCGTCCCGTAGCGCAAGGCCAACGAATTTGTAATCCCACGTCAGCGCACCTTGAATATAGAGGACACGCAATTCTTTTTCATTCGAGATGCGCACGGAAGTATTCGCCTGCAGATTCACACACTTCAAATTGGGCATCGCTGGCGGCAGGAGTTGGACCGAGTAATTATGCACCCCGGCCTTTTCCTCGGTCACCGCGAAACTTTCCAGCCACGCCCGGGAGCCTTTGCCGGGCGTCAGGCTCTTTTTCTGATGCAATTGTCCATCACGAAACAACAACAGGTCGAATCCTGCAATATCATCAACGTTGATCATTTCGAGTTGCGCCGCGATGTTGAAGGATGTCTTCGGCGACACGGTGGCCGGGGCCTCAATGTCCCGTAACGAAAGGGTTCGTACGCCCTGATCACTGCCAAAGCCCACACCAATGAATGGAACCTGCGCGTCCAACAGCGCAGAGAGTGCGCGAGTATTATCCGCGCTTTCATTTGCCGCACCATCCGTAAGCGCCACCACCGCGAGCGGCGGTAGGGCGGAATTGCCCAGCGCTTGCGCCAGAGCTCCCGCGAGATTGGTTCGTTTGCCGTCGGGGATCGTCTTGCCCAGTTTTTCACCATCGGCTGGCTCCACACTCTGATCAAACAACATTGCGCTTACCGGAAGTTTCGCGCCCTTGAGCGCCGGCAACAGTTGCTCGCGCAGAAATCCGAGTGCTTGCTGATAACGACTTGTATCACGGTCCTCCAAGGCCATGCTTTCGCTCCGATCCATCAAAATGGCGACCGAACGGCTGGCGGCGGCGGGCGGTTCGCGGCTTACCCAAACCGGACGGGCCGCCAGGAACATCAGTGCGAGCAAGGCTGCAAATCTCAACACATTTAACGCCACAATCCGCCTGACTTTGAATCCTCGCTGACGTTGCCGCCAAACGCGGAATCCCAGCGCGGTAGCGAGCGCCAACGCAATCCACCAGGCGGCGGGAAATTCGAAGTCAATCGCGCCGATCATTTTTCCGATAGCTTCTCAAAATATTTTTGAATCCGCCCGCGATAGGCCGGCGGCAAACGCGATGGGTCAATGTTCGTCACTTCCGGCTTTTCGTCTTTTTTGGCCAGGTGATCCGACGTCTCCACGGAATAACGCTGCAGTTCGGCGAGCAACTTCTTGAGCAATTCAACATCGATCGGCTTGTCCTGGTTGAGTGCCTGATCGAGTTGCACCACCATTTGACGGGTGCGTTCGTCCTTGTCGCCATAAAGCTCCTGCATCGCGCTCTGAAGATTTCCGTAGGCCTCCCGTCCCTGCTTGTTCTGGTTTTCCCGCGAAAGCTGCCTGTTGTTTTCCTGCTGCTTAATGAGACTCTGCAATTCCGCGAGGCCCTGGTCCATTCGATCTCGGGCATCGGGTTTCAACGGATCCTTCTGACGGGTCATCTGCAGCGCCTCTGGCTGACTGGCGTCGAAAGCCTTGCTCACTTTGCTCAGCGCGTCTCGCGCTTCGCCCGCGCTTTTCTGTTTCGCTCCGTCATCGGACGCCTGCTGCAATTGGGCCAGCTTCGCATCGAGATCGACCTTGTTGTCTCCGTTCAACGCCTCCCGCAAGGAAGGACCAAATGCGTCCCGGGTGGGCTCTTGTTCGGCGGACTTTTTCAATTCATTGACCGTCTCGCGTGCGTCACCAGCTGCCTGTTGCAGCGCCTGGTCGGAGACCTTTCCTTCTGCCCTGGATGCCTGATCCATCGTTTGAATCTGCTTGTCCAGCATCTGTTTCAATTTATAGGCATTGGCAAGTTGCTGGCCCGTGGACTGGCCTTTCATGGAGTCACCAAGCTTGGACAATTGCTGTGACGCGTCACGCACGGACGAACGCGCGTCGCTGCTCTTTTGCTGCAATGATTCGGCTGCTTTGCTCATCGCCTGTTCGGCCTCGCGCGATTCAGCCTGTGAACCTTTGAAGGCCTCCGGATGCTGCTGCTGAAAGTCTGCCAGCGACTGTTGAATCTTTTTTTGGTCGTCGGCGAGTTTCGGAAGCTCGCTGCGCGCGGCGCCGGCCGCCTTGCGTTCCAAAGCTTTTTGTTGATCCAACGCCTTGTCCACGAATTCCTTCGCGGCCTTGGTTTCATTGCGATACTCCGCCATCTCCGAAAGCTTGCGCGAAGAATCGGCTACGGGTGTCGATTCTTCACCCGGATCCGGCGCATCCTCGAACGCCTTGGGATTGTCGCTCACTGATTTCTGAAAAATCTTGCGAGCCGCGATCAGTTGCGCCAGCGCTGTCCGCTCACGGGCTTGCGCGTCGTTCATTACGTTGTCCGACAGAAGCTTCGTCGCGCTCTCCAGCGATTTCTGCGCCCGGGCGAGATTATCGAGCGCCTCGCCAATGGGCTTGTTTTCCATCTCGCTCGCCATTTTCGCGTACAAATGTTTCGCCGACTCGCCGAGATCGCCCTCCGCATCCGCCAACTTGGAGAGATCTTGCGCCTGCAACTTTTCGTCGGTCGGCGGTTGTTGGACATGCTGGTGCGTCTGGCGGATGACATGCTGCTGGCGGCCGATCAATGTGGTCATCTCGCTCAGCGTTTGATATGCTTTGCCGGAATCGCCACCGGCCATCTTCATGATGTCCTCACGAAACGGGCGAACCTCCACAAAATACATCTCGGATGCAAAGCCATTGCTCTGCTCCGTGTTCGCCCTGGCGTAGTAGGTAAAGACGTCCCAATCCGACAACTTCATTTCGTCTAGATAAATCGTTGGCTGATACACCGCGTAACGAGGCTCCGTCGGTGGCGCCAGTTCGTGGGTCGCCTCGCCGGTGCCATTAACCGCCGAATACCACGAGACACTCTTGAGCGCCTGATTGGCCGCCGCTTCAATTTGCAGTGGCACGACGTCCACTTTCGTCACTTTGAGGTCGCCGCCCGGATCAGTGATGCGCACTTCACCCCAGGATCGTTGTTGCTCCACGTTGTTTGTCGGCTGCAATTCCAGGTCGGACGGCTTCTCCGACGGCGGCAATACCGCGTACGCCGACTCCGCGGCAAGCATCCTATCCCACGGGGAATAAGCCTTGTAAAAAACCACCGTCAGCACCACCAATCCGACAAAAATAAATAGATATCGAAGCGTATGCGTGACCGGAAAAACGGGTGCCGGAGGTCTTTCTGCGACCACATCCTGTGCCTGTCGCGCAATGCGTGAAGAAAATGCTTCGACCTGTGCATCTCCGCCCTGTCGCTCGAGAAAAAGCAAAGTGTTAATTCGATCAAGAAGGCGTCGATCGCCTCGCTCCAACGCGCCCGCCAGCCATTCGCGTTTGGGAGAAGTTGCCAGCGCGACAATTCCCACCACCGCCCAGGCGAGAAAGCCGAGGACGCCTAGCGCGACGAAGAATACGATGGCGACGATCTGATTTGTCACCCATCCGCGCACCATGGCCAGACCAAACAAAAGAACCAACAACGTCAGGATGCCGCCCACGACAAAACTGTGACGCAAAAACTTAAGCGCTTTCCACCGGAATTCCGCCCGGTTCAAGCTCACCTCCACAGCTGTAAAACGAAAATTCATACTGATTTGCGCCTCCCGTCGGCCAGGGCCATTTCCAGTATCAACACCAACAATCCCGCCAGCACCATCCACCACCAGAGACGCTGTTGCAAGATGGCAGTCATACCGACCTTGCCCACGGACGCCTCCACGCCTTTGGCGGCATCAGGCGGCAAGTTCATTTTCCAAAGTTTCATCGTCTCCGGGTCATCCACGTAGGTCAAAAGCGATTCCTTCGGAGAAGGATTCACAGTAAAGATTTTCTCAATCCGTTTGCCCTCGTCGAAGGTCACATTGTAGGATCCCGGGCTGTCCGGTAATCGCAATTGCGCTTTGCCTTGCTCCACGGGTGCCTGCGCGACGACTCCTTTTGCGTCTTGCAGCATCACAGTGCGCGCTGGTGACCCAACCGGCAGTTGGACCACGCTAACTTCGCCGGGTTCAAAACTAGTCGGCGTCGGATCCTCGGCGCGGGCGGTTTGCAACAGCAAATCAAGAAACGGAACGAACGTCTGGTGAACCGGCCACGACGTCTGCGCCCGGTCCATACCGAATGCGGTCACGAACAGTTTACCTTGCGTCTTCGTTCCCTGAAACATCAGGGCGGATCCTTTTTCCGAAAAAATCAGCGGCATCGACTGGCCACCCTTTAAACGAACATATTGTGACACGCCGATCTCCATCAAGTTGCCATAATCGGAGGAAAGAAACGGATGAAATATCGGGTGGTTGGAAAAGACAAATTGAAACCGGTCCGGCTTCCCTTTCTCCGCAGTGAAGGTGCCGTCCGTTTCGAACCCTAATTCCCGCAAAAAGCCGGTGATGGCCGGAGTCACGCGGTTCACCAACAGAACGACGCCTCGTCCGCTAGTCAAGTATCGCCACAGCAATTTTCGCGCGTCACCGGCTTGCAAAAAATTACTCTCCACCACAAGGACGTCGGCATCGCGATTCGCGGCGAGTTCCTCCGACAGTTTGCTCGGTTCCAGGATGCGCGCATTCCACTGGCCACGCATAATGTCGGAGGACAGCGCGAGGCGCAAATAACTGGATTGGGCGAGCAATGCGACGTGTCCTTCAATTACCGGCGGCAATGAGAAATAAACACGGTTGTCACCCGGCAGCGCGTCCGGCAATCCTTGCACGGTCACCTCGCCCCGCAGCCACGCGCCGGGTTCGGCGGGCCACTCAGCCTGTAAGAGGATCGAGGCAGGTTGTTTTTCAAGGTTCACATCCCGATTGAATATGACCTGCTCGTTGGCCTTCAGGACGATATTCGCAGTCTTCGCATCACCCACGTGGCCCAGCTTGACAGTAAAGTTCACCAACGATTTGTCGCCCAGGAATATTCGCTGAACGCGCGGCTCGGACAGCCAGAGATTCGGCTGCAACGCCGCTTCTGCCTTCGGCAACTCTACCTGCACATTGCGCAAAAAGGGCGGCGTGCTCACCGTATCGCTCCATTGATTTTCCTGGTTATCAGCGAGCAGCACGATCCGCTTCTCGGCACCGAGCGAATTGGCGAGCAATGAATTTGCCTGCCGGAACGCGGCAAGATAGGACCCGCGTTCAAATGAAGGCTTCAATTCCTTTATCTTTTGTTTTGCGACATCGCGATTCTCGCCGAACGAAACAATCATTCGTGGAACGGATCTCAATTCGATTACGGCGATCTGCGTCAGGGTGCCGGCTTTGTTGAGATCCGACAAAATGCGGTCTCGGTCGCGAGCGAAGCCCTCCTTCACGTGGTGACTCAATGTATTATCTAGGATGTAGACTCGGCTTTCGCGAATAGGCGCCGTATTGGCGCTACGCAAATAAGGCCAGGCAAACGCAGCAACAAGGGCGAGAACCGCCAGGACGCGCAAAGCAAGTAATAGCAGATCACGCATTCGCATCGGACTTTGACGCGGTTCGGGCTGGTCATCGAGAAAGCGCAGGGCGGAGAATTGAATCACGTTGGTTTCGCGATTCCTCCGCAGGTGCAACCAGAGCGGTGCAGCCACCGCCAACGCACCCAGAAGCAACCACGGATTCAAAAGCGAGAATGGCATGAAGGGTGAGGTTTTCCTGGCTGCTTATTTAAAACCCTTCCGCAACGAGAGAAACTGCGCCAACGCCCGCCATGGGCTCTCATCGGTCCGCACGACACAATGTGACAATTCCAGGCCGAGAAATAATTCGCGGTAGCCATCCATGAAGGCATTGAACCGAACGAGGTATTTCTCGCGCGCCGCAGCAGGGGCCACCATTCGGCGCACGCCGGTTTCCAAGTCTTCAAAAAACCTTGGTTCCTGAAATGGAAAATCAGTTTCATCCGCGTCGAGCACCTGAAAGACCATCACCTCGTGCCCCAAAAAGCGGAGTTGCTTGAAAGCCAGCGAAACTTCTTCAGACGGCTCCAGGAGATCCGAGAAAAACAGAATCACGCTGCGGCGATGGACCAAACGAATGGTCTGCTGGAGCAATTGCGAGAGACACGCGCCGCCCGTCGGATTTAGCAATTCAAGCTGGCGCAGCATCAAACCAAATTGGTTGGGGCGCTGCGAAGGCCGGATGAACTCTGGCACCCCCTGCTGTCCCCCCAAAGTCACCATGCCCGCCGCGTCGTTTTGCCGCAGCAAAAACCAGGTCAGCGCTGCCGCGAGGACCTTGGAACATTCCAGCTTGGAACCCCACGCCTTCGCACCGCGATATTTCATCGAAGCGCTGGAGTCGCACACGACATAAAAGCGGACGTTGGTTTCCTGCATGTATCGCTTGATGCAGAGCCGATCGTTGCGCGCGAACAATCGCCAATCGAGGTGCCGCAAATCATCGCCTGGCTGGTAATTACGATAGTCGCTAAACTCAACACTGAAGCCATGAAACGGGCTGTCATGCAATCCGGTGAGAAATCCTTCCATCACATATCGCGCCTTGAAGTCCAGCCCTTCCAACGCAGCCAGCAGCTTCGGATCGAAGCGTTCGGATAACGTTTGGGCAGCAGCGGGCATGGCAGAATTTCCCTATTCGCGGGGGATGTCGGCAATGAGTTGAGTGATAATTTCTTCCGTGGTTTTGCCCTCCGCGTCGGCCTGGAAGGTGCGGATCAAACGGTGCCGCAAAACCAAAGGCGCCAGCGCGGCCACATCTTCGCAAGCCACATTGAACCGCCCCTCGCAAGCCGCGCGCGCACGACCGGCCAGAATGAGATTCTGACTCGCCCGCGGACTGGCGCCCCAACGAATGAGACGTTTGATATAGTCCGGGGCTTCCTGGCTTCCCGGTCGCGTCGCACGGACCAGGCGCACCGCGTAATCGATTACATTCGGCGCGGCAGGCACCTGCGCGATGGCGTTTCGGAACCGCAACAATTCTTCGCGCGTCAGCACCGGTTGCAGCTTTTCCAAGGGTGTGAAGGAATGTTGAGCCACCACCTGTTTTTCCTGCTCCAACGTTGGATAGTTTACCACCAACTCGAAGAGGAAGCGATCAAGTTGCGCCTCGGGCAGAGGATAAGTGCCTTCCTGCTCAATCGGGTTTTGCGTGGCCAGCACCATGAACGGCTCTTCGAGCCGATAGAACTTGCCGGCCACCGTCACCGTTTTCTCCTGCATCGCTTCCAGCAACGCCGCCTGCGTTTTGGGCGGCGTGCGATTGATTTCGTCCGCCAGCAGCATCTGCGTGAAAATCGGGCCGCGCGCGAAAACGAAACGGCGATGCCCGGTGACGGCATCCTCCTCCAGAATTTCCGTGCCGGTAATGTCTGACGGCATCAGGTCGGGCGTGAATTGTATGCGCGAGAAGTCCAATTCCAACGACCGCGCCAGCGCATGCACCAACAACGTTTTCGCCAGCCCCGGCACGCCCACCAGCAAGCAATGTCCCCGTGCGAGCATCGCATAGAGCGCAGCGATGATTACATCCTCCTGCCCTATAATTACTTTCCCGATTTCGTCTTTAAGCATGCGGATGCGGGGCGCCAACTGCTCAAGAACCACGGCCGGTTCCGGCTCGATGATCGGAGGCACATCCTGCACCAATGGAACTATTGGGTCATCAATCATAATTGGTTTATAAATCCGTTGTCCGTAACCACGATTAGCCCCTTCATGGCTGCTTAGGGGTTGTTAAATGGACATTTCCGGCAAGTGCTTCCAGCAACTCGCGTAATTGCTTTTGAACGCCCGGCGTCTCTTCCGCCGAAAACTCGCCCCGCACCAGTTCCGCCCGCAATCGCGCCGTCAGCTTGCCATCGCTGATCTTCGCCCATTCAATCTTCCAGCGCAACGGATTCACCTTGTTCTCCATCATCTCGGGCAAAACAGCTTGCGCCCGGACCGGCAGCGAAACCTCAAATTCCTCGTCGAGTGTCATGGGATAACCCTGGTTCAAGAAGAGCCCGGCGTGCCGGCGATTCAATGCCAGCTCCCATTCCTTGGGCAGCCAGAATGGCGCACGCAATAATCGCTCGCCGCCAATGGATGTGCTTCCACCAATCCATGCGCCTTCCGCCCGCCAGGAGAAATTCTCGTCGATGGCCGCCACGGAACTGGCGCTTTGTTTCTCGAGGGCAAACGAACCCGCAACCGGCTGAAACTTGGCGCCCAACAGCGCCAGCGAAGTCCCGCGCCCTTGAGTGCCCCGCCGCGTATCGCGCAACTCATAATCCGGAAAACCCGTCGCGTGAACGGCCAATTTCATCGGCATGCCTCCGGTCGGCTGCGACGCATCCACCTCTCCGCGCACGATCAATTGGTGTTCGCGCGATTCCGGCAGCGGCAATTGGGTCAGCGCGTGCGATTGTCCATCGATCACCAGCACCTTTCGACCGGGATCGCCGGGGGGCAGCATTCCAAAACGGCAGACGTCGTCGGTCGTATCCACCCATAGTGTGTCATTGCCGAACTTGACTTGCGAGATGGCATGATTGAACGAGAGCCCTGGAACGGCTTCGTCTGCCTGACTGAATCGCGGCACCAGCACCAGATGCGCGTCGATGTTCACCGCATGCAGCAGCGTGTTGAACAGATTGGCCTTGTCTTTGCAGTCGCCAAATTGATTTTGGAAAACGCTCGCAGCTGAATGCGGCCGGTACGAGTTCACCCCGAGCGGCACCGCCACATATCGCAGGCGCGTGACGTAATTATACAACGCCAAAACTTTTTCGCGGTCCGTTTTCGCATCGCGAGTCAATTCCCGCGCCTTCGCGGCAATTTCCGGTGTCACCTCATCGGTAAGCCGGCTGATGCGGCCATACCATTCCGCAAACGCCGCCCAATCCTGAAAGGTTGAAATTTGCACGCCCTGTGCGCGCATGCGCGGAGCCACCAGAATCTCACGATCCCGCGCCGGCAGATTCTCGAAAAGCCAGCGATAGGTCTTGCCGTATTCCGACTGCTTGATCACCGGATCACCCGCGGACACTCCATCCAGCGCGAAATGAAATGGCAGGTCCTTTGGCACTGTTGCCTCGACGGTCGCCTCGACGGTCGGCAATTCCTGATCCACGGGAATTTCCAGCGACACGCGTGGAAACGGGAACGTTTTCCATTCGGTGCGATATCGGACGTGCAGAATCGCGCCAGGCCCGGCGCCGGGAAGGGAAAAGAATTTTCGTTGCCCGGTTCGATAATCGCCAATGGAGTTTTCGCTCTGATCGCGAATCGCTTCGGGATCCAACCTGACCAGCCTGCCGTCGGCCTGGAGCACTTCGCAGTCGAGAAAATTGAGGTCCTCATGTGGCGGCGCGTACGAGATGTCAAAATCAGCGTGGCGTTTTCCCTCAACGGTCAGAATCTGAACATATTCATCCTGCTCGCTTGAAACCGCCGGATTGCTGCCCAGCACGAAGCCGCTTCGCCGGCGCAACACAACCGCGTCCGCGTCGGGATATTTTTGGGCTTCCACTTTTTTGATCTGCTTCCAAACCGCCGGCAAGTTCGTGGTGGCAACCGCCGTTTCCGGCGGTGGCTTCGAAGTCGGATCAAATTCCGCGCCCCACTCAAGAGACGCGAGCGAGTTGGGTTCCGCTCCAGCGGCCAGCAGCAACGGCTGATCCTTCTCCCGCCAAAAGGTCGGCTCTTCGGTGCGCGCCAGGCTTCGCGTTTGATACCAATTGGCGGTCAGTTTGCCCAACTCGGCGCCAGCCGCTTCAAATGAAAGCGCAGGCTTTTCCCGTGCCACCTTGAGTAGCAGGCTCATTCCCACCGGATCACTCGTAAACATCGTGTCGCATTCAGACGAAAGGATCTGGCGATGCCCGCCCGCGATCTGTCCGGCGAAAGTGCCGCTGCCTGGAAACATAAGCAGCCACCGCGATTCAGCCGTGCCAAGCTGGTCGGCGAGCGCCTTGAAATCCGCCGCCGTGATGCGCGGTCCGCGCACGTGGAAGACGGGTGTATTACCCTGCTTCCCGCCATGGCCCCAGGCAATCACCACCACGGGATTGGTGCTCCCTGCCAGCAACGCACCCAGGCCCTGAAAACTCTTCCGATCGTTTTTCAGCAATGTGGTGTGCGTGGGCGAAGCGCCATTCGTGGTCGCTGCCGCAGCGCCTTTTTCTTCCGCCTCCACCTTGCTCGACCCCGATGGCAACGTCACCACCTCGGGACTATCGCACAGCACCACCACTTTCGCGGGATTGATCGACGCCGCAATCTCCAGCCACCGCTGAAGTTGATCGCGGTAGGCAGTTTCATTTTCGACATCGCCAGGAAGGCCTGAAAGCAAAACGACGCTGGCGTGGGGAGGGATGAGCCCGTCAGAATCAGAAGCCGCCGACGCAGTCAGCAAAGCAGCCAGGAAAAAACTCCCAACCACCCTTTGCCACCAACTCCGCCGCGAAGCACCACCTATCATCAGCATCAATGTTACCTCTCCTTGGACCGCGTGAAACTAAAATAGTTCACGGAATCACAAAATTCAAAACTTGCAGTCATCCCGGGCCTGCGCAAACTTCTCCGACATGACTGAAAGCAGCTTTTCGGCAGCGCCTCATCGCATCCCCTCGTCCGCCGCCGGCATTGTCCAATTCATGGGCCAGGACCTTTTTGCGAATCCCCCGGCCGAGCAACAATTGGGCATCGAAAAAGTCGATCAATGGCACGAGGTCCAAGCCGTCGGTCGCCGCGGCGATTTGTATCTCATCGAAGCCTCCCTTCCCGCACTGCGGCTCAAACTGCGCTTCAGCCCCGGCCAGCCGGCCAATGGCGATTACGAAATTCATCCCACCCGCGGTGGTGTCGAACGAGGTCGCACCCAAACGGTCAAGGCCACCGCCATCCATGTGAGCGACCTCCGTTTCTCCCGGCTTGCCAAATTCCCCGTTCGCTATGAACTCGTGACGGTCGCCAGCGAAAGTCCGCATGAGAAAAAAGTCTGGATCGTCGGCTTTCACGAACCTCCCGCCGAGGAAGCGACCGAAGCCTGAAGCTACTCCCGTCGTGCCAGTTCAACCGGCGCGTCATCAGGAAGGCCCGACGCATTCGCGTTCAATTCTCACGTTTCCGCGCGCCACTTCTCGCCTTGGGATTTAACTCGGGGAATGGCGCCAACTAGGGAGCTGAAGGGTGTTGATGGCTCCTTGAGACGCCTTCACGCAGCTAGATTCACAATGATCTATCCGCCCTTTTTCCGCTGAATTCCGTACCGACCAATCGCTCACCTTCGCGCCCATTCCCCATTCTATAATCCAAAATCTTCGTTCAAAGATTTCCCCGAAGTTGGGCTCGTTTGGTAAAATTTACGTTTTCGAGAACTTCCCTCTTGCTCCATTGAACTGCGCCGCGCAACGGCGCGCAACACGGCGCAACATGCCGTACGGCTCCACGACTCGGCCGAACCAAGACGCCTCCATCGCGTTCCCAGCCCATGTCAAACCCGTCCCGAACCCGACCAAAGTGGGCCGCAACCCCGTACAAGTGGCTAGACTAGGCCGTCGTTCAGTGGGTAGGGCGATCTCCGAGAGCGCCGAAAAACAAAGCGTTTCTCGGCGGTCACCGCGACCGCCCAAACATTCTTTATCGACGTAAGCCAAGGCAGAATGCCCGGTCAGACTCTTCGAGTCCGTCGAGATATCAATTTTTCTTCCGGCGCCCTCGGAGAGGCCGCCCTACCACCCTGCATAAACCGCTATTTTCAAAGAGCACATCTACCAACCCAGCGATCTTAGCCCGGGGGGTTGGACAAATACTGTCCAATGGTCCAACGACAATTTAATAGCAGGGCGTGATGGCCCGTCCGGCGCGGACCTCCAAGAGCCCCCCAGACCTTCCTTTCCCCGGAGCGGAATCATGACGCATGCTCACCAACCTCATGAGCACCACTCCTGCCCACGTTCCCATACGTAATCGCCGCCCCCTTTTATCGCCTATTTCCTTGCAAATCCCAGCCAAAACCACATACTACCCACGCGGTGGTTAACCATAATTCAAAGTTGTAGCATGAATCCGATCCCCTTCAATATTCCATCCGGTCGCTACTTTCTCGCGATGATGAGCCTCTTGTCCGTTTCGGCCATTCCTGCGCGATCAGCCGAATGTCTTCCGCCGCCTCCGGGAATTATTTCCTGGTGGAGTGGCAATAACAACGCCCTCGATCTCATCGGCACCAACAACGGCACCCTGGTCAACGGGGCCAACTACGCGTCCGGCATCGTCGCCAACGCCTTCAATTTTCACGGCACTCTGGAATCCGTGCTGGTGCCCGACTCCCCCAGCCTGCGCCTGACCTCCCAATTCACCCTCGAAACCTGGATTTACCGCCCCGCCAAAGCGACCCGGGACGAAGTCATCCTTTCCAAGATCGGCAGCAGCCAGGGAAACAACGGTTACGCCTTGTTCCTCACCTCCCAGAACCTGCTCGCCGCCGAGTTCAACAGCCCGGGCCAAGCCTGGCCGGGAACCGCCATCGTCTACGCCAACAGCTCTGCCGTCACCACCGGCGTCTGGCATCATGTCGTCTGGACCTACGATCAAGCGGCCATGAAACTTTATCTCGACGGAACCCCGGTCGCCACGAACGCCATTGGCCCAAAAGTTATCGCCACCTCGGCCAGCAACTTCCGGATCGGCGGCGTGGATGAAGCCAACAACACTTTCTTCGTCGGTAGCATCGACGAGCCCGCCATTTATAATCGCGCGCTCACCGACAGCGAAATCGCCGACCTCCACAACGCGGGCAGCGCCGGCAAATGCGGCGCTCCGGTCATCGTTTCCCAACCAAAAAATCAGGTCGGCTATTGGGGCAGGAGCGTTACCCTCAGCGTCTCCGCCGCCGGCGCGATGCCGTTGAGCTATCAATGGTTAAAAGAAGGTGCTCCGATCACGTCCGCAACCAACTCGACCCTGACCATCACCAATCTTCAAACCACCGACGCCGTCAACTACAGCGTCATCGTCACCAATTTTCTCGACAGCGTCCTGAGCAGCAGCGCGGCAGTCACCGTCAATCCCGGCGGCGTATCCCTCGCCCTATACTCCGGCATCACCATCGACGGCGTCGCCGGACTCACCTACGGCATCCAATACAACACCGACCCCGGCAATACCAACCTCTGGAAAGGCGTCGCCAACGTCACCCTCGCCTCCACCAACGGTTTCTGGGTCGACCTTCAACCCGCCAACCAACCCCAGCGCTACTACCGCATCGTCCCCGGCCCGATTCCCATTCCTTGAAATGCGTCGATGACATTGATGGTCCTCCGTTTTCCCGCACCCCTGCCGGGGTGCCGAATATTTTTTATATCCCGCTTCCGGGGGGTGGTACCCCCGGCTAATATCCCCTCAGCCCTCCGGGCTGATTTTTGACACCTTCCGAGCGCGGCAGGCATCCCTCAGTTCTCCGGGTTGATTTCTAACTCCTCCCGACCCCGGAGGACATCCCTCAGTTCTCTGGGCTGATTTTTGACACCTTCCGAGCCCGGCGGGCTCGCGGAAATTAGCCGGGGATACCATCCCCGGACCGACCCGCCCTCAAAAAATTCCACCCCGCCCCGGCAGGGGCGGCGGACGGTCAACATAGGAACTTCGAATCGTATTTCACCCCACTCCATTCCAGCATCTCCACATATTCCTCCTGAAACGTCTTTTTGCGATGGTGCTCCTTCTGATGCGCGATGTAATTCGTCACCGTTTCCAAAAGCGAAGCACTCACCGTAAAAGCGCCGTAGCCATCCTGCCATTCGAAATCCTGGTCGCCGATGGTTTCATGCACCCACGCCGAGGACGTCCGTTTCAAATCCCGCATCACATCCGCCAGCCGATGCGTGGCCCGCATCCCCAGCAATAAATGGACATGATCCGCCACCCCACCGATCGCCGCCGGAACGACGTCCAAACTTTTCGCAGCGCCTCCGAGATACGCATGCAATCGAGGACGCCAATCGGCCGCAATCAAAGGACGCTGATACTTGGTGCCAAACACGACATGGAAATGCAGACTTAAATGCGTCGATGACATTGATGGTCCTCCGTTTTCCCGCACCCCTGCCGGGGTGCCGAATATTTTTATGCGTGCCCTCTCCGGGGGTGGCACCCCCGGCTAATTTCCTTCAGCCCTCCGGGCTGATTTCTGACACCGCAGCCCCATGCGACCTCAAATCAACCATCGATTTTCCATTGGTCGATCCGCGATTTATTTAACCACCAAAGAATGCGGTTGCAAGGAAACACAATTCGCCCGGGAAACCTGGTCGGACTCCAGCGGAAGGAACCTGCAAATCGACGCACATGCGACGACCAACCGGACGAACCCGCCATATCGCGCCCTGACATCGTCCCGCACCGCCGCCATTCGCCCCGAAGCCCGGAGGGCTTGCGGAAATCAGCCGGGGATAACATCCCCGGAAAAGCCCCCCCCAAAAAATGAATCCCCGCCCCGGCAGGGGCGGCGGATCCTCGCCCACACAATTCGGTCAGTCTTTCCAAATTCCCCGTCCCCTTTTCCACACCGCGATGCCTTGCATCCGCCGCACGGGTTTGCGACAGTCTGGGCGGCGCCCCCATCCACAAAATCCGACTGTGCGGCTCGTCTCCCCCTCCTCGCGATGGTAGCGTATTGCTCGCTGCGTGACCGTACAGGCGCGTTTGTTCGCCGGAAGGTCTTCCGGGTGCTGGCGGGGGTCGGACGCGTTACCGGGAATTAAGGATGTGCCTTGGACGAAGGCATCGGAATTAGGGTCAAACTGAAATTGTCGTTGTGGAGGTCGGCTTGTAGCAATTTCGCGTTGGGAAATTTGCCGGTGCTCATAATCGCTTGAACTTTTTTCTTCGTTTCATCGGAGCATCGCACGCCAAAAATAATGCTCTTCACCGCCGCTGCTGGAAACTCGACGAAGTATCCTATTCTGCCCTCGCCGAACGTTTTCTTGGTCACCATCGACAATGCAAATATTTGCCGCTGCTCTTCCTCATACTTCCAGTCATCGTTTTTTGTTAAAATCAGCTTGTCCTCGTACTGATTGAACGGGAGCGAGCCCTGCTTCCAGTTCGCATCGAAGACGACACGCTCTTTCGAGTAATTGACGTCACGCAACCCTATTCCCGGCCGAAAAACCGGAGAGGCAGTATCGAAGCCAATAGCCATTCCACGATGGCTATCCGAATAGTGTCCCCACATCAAAATTGAATCCGCTCTTTTCGATAAACACAAAACGCCGTTTTCTTTGCTAATATTGTTGAGAGTTTGTTTTTGAACACCCGGCATTATCTGGGGGATTATCGACACGAGCCGTTCAACTTCAGCGTGCGTTTTTATATGCTCCCGAAATTGAGACAAAGTGCCTCCATAGCGCCAGTGAATTAAAGCTTCGCGGTAGGCGAACTCGATTCGGTCCTCATCCTTTAGAAGTTCCTCGACGTATAAACGCGGGTCGGAACAGATAAGGCGCGGCGTAAATTCAAAGGGGTCATTAAATTCATTTGGCGGGGTTATTTTGAGTTGTAGCGTTTCAAGTATTATTACATCCGATGCTTTGCCATACTTGTACGCTATCGGCGATTCGCTTTTCCCTGTTTCCATGAATGGGAGTCTTTAACACGCCCTTTGCTCACACAAGCTCTAATCGCCAGAAAACAGAAAGCCCGCCACACTCTTTTATGTTTGGGTCCGGCGGAGGCAATCCCCGGCGGCGTGACGGGCTAAATTATACGGGCACCGCGGCGCGACTTTCGCGGCGGCGTCTTGATAGTGCGTGCTTGCTGCGATGTTGGAGCGAGGCGAATCCGAACGAAGCGGAAGTGTCCGAGCCACGGAATGCATACGTCCCCATTTCCCAACGGCGATGCCTTGCATCCGCCGCACGGGTTTGCGACAGTCTGGGCGGCGCCCCGCTTGCCGGTGTGGCGAAATGGCAGACGCACAGGACTTAAAATCCTGGGTCCCTAAAAAGACGTGTGGGTTCGAGTCCCACCACCGGCACCATTCAAGACCCTTGTAAACATTGACCGATCACGAACAGACCGACGCATGCCAACAGGTCGGCTTATCTGTTCATGACGTGGCAGAGGCTTTGGGAATTATGTTTGTGCCTTCAATGGAAAAATGATCGGCTGCCGCCAAGAGACGGGCATCGTTGGAAAAAACACGATTAAACCTGTGAACGGAGGCGCACGTAAGGTGGATTGCATCGGCAGACCGAACCACAATCGTCCGTGGCATCTGCGCGTAAATCCTGGCCGCAAAATCAATGATTTCATCAGAAAAGGGATGCCACCTGTAAGCGCCCGCGCCACAGTCCCTTTGAAATTCCCGGACCACTTTGCCAAAGGCTTCCGGAGTCAATGCGCCTTCGCGAAGTTTTCGGTGGAATGCCGACATCACCTCCGTGTGGCCGATCGCACAACAGGCTATTTCGTCAGTGGCGGCAAGTTCCCGTACTTCTTTGTAACCCGGCTCTCCGACGTACAGCCGGACAATGTAGTTCGTAACGAAATAAAGCATTACTAGCGGCCGTCCCGGCTCTCCGAAATTGCCAGCGCGCTGTCCGTACCACCTACTCCCACCTGCCCTGCTTCGATTAAACGACCAAAAGCCTTATCAGCAAATTGACGGCGAGCAAAATAGGGCAGAGCCGGGACTTCGCTTTTAAACGCGGACCGCGCTACCACCGTGCCTTCTTTTGTGATCGACCTTTTACCGACGCGCGACCCATCGCGAATTACAATGCCCGACTCGTTGCCCAGTCGGCCACCTTTGACAACTTCAACGACACCTTTCTCGCCAGTTTTGATTGTAACAATTTCCCCTCTGGCTCCCCTCACTTCAATAATAGCCTCCGGATTCGATTTCAAGATATGCCAGGCACCTGCTTTTTTCGTTCTCGCAAACCGCACCTTTTTTTCCCTTGCCACTTCCCTTGCGACAGCCGTAGCGCGAGACTTCACTTTGGCTCCCCTCTTTCTCAAAGTCTTCATAAACCCAATGTGACACATTGACAGCAGGGGTGTCAATCGGCCCCGATTCGGCGATTTGGCATACTCCTGGCAAATACGATTGAGCTGATCGGCGCGGTTATGATTGCCTGCCTTTGAAATGATGCCCAATTTACGGCATGGAATCACTGCGAGCCGTCTTGCAACGACCGGAGTTTTATCTCCCGCCGGCGTTTGACTTCGTCGCCGTCTTTTTCTTCGCGTTGACGGGGGTGCTGGCGGCGATCCGGCGGGGCTATGATCCGATTGGGCTTTTCGCCATGGCGTTTGTCACCGGGCTGGGCGGTGCGCTGATCCGTGACGGATTGTTTCTGCAAGACGGCCCGCCGGCGTTGACTCGCAGTTGGGGATACATCGTGGCGGTGCTCGTCGCCTGCGTGGTGGGCTGGATTCTGGGCGGTGTGCTGGAGAAGCAACAGAAGGTAAACGCCGTGATCGACGCCATCGGCCTCGGCGCCTACACGGTGGTCGGGGTGCAAAAATCCCTGGCGGCCGGATTGAGCGCGCCCGCCGCGATTCTGGTCGGCGTGACCAACGCCTGCGGCGGCAGTTTGCTCCGCGACATCATCACACGCGAGGAACCTTTGATAATGAAGCCCGGCCAATTCTACGCCATGGCGTCGATCCTCGGCGCGTGCCTTTTCATTCTGGCGGAAAACTGGCTGCGCCCGCCACCCGCCGCCCTGTTTGCCATTGCGGCGACCTTCGCCTTTCGCATGCTCGCCATCACGTTCAACTGGCGCACCACCGCCGTGCAACCATGGCTATTCAACACCGACGAAGTTTCGACTCAAGCACCGCCCGAGAAGCCGCCGTCCGATAAGACGACGGATTCGTCCAAGTGAGTGAAGAGTCATTGGGAGACGGAAAGTGGTGGAGTTGGGAATTTTTTATATGGTGGGTCCCGCATGCGGGATGCCGCTCGGCCCAAATCTTTTTGCCCCAGAAACCAAGCTGACGAAACAACGGCCGGCCGTATTCCAAGGACTACGAATATCATTCTCAATTTCCGTTGATCTGAATTTTTCCTCACCGCATGGGGCTTGATTCGGATGCACGCAGAACATCGATGGCTATGGGGGCGAAAGTTATTTGGGCGGGGCAGCAGAGACTGTCTCAAAAGTTTTTGTTCGCTGTTGGCAGATGGAGGGTTGTGTTTACGAGGTCAGCCCATGACGCTGGGGAGCCAGGAGGCAGTCGAAGACTGGCCGGATCGGATTTTCCGGGCGGGTCCGGGTTTTGGC
>JBGALR010000009.1:0-171952 GCA_044223735.1 Limisphaerales bacterium
GCCGTTGAGCGACATCTGAGGCGGCTTGCGGCAGGTGAATTGCCGCCGCTGGTGCTGGCGTTTGCGGCGAAGCATCAATTGCAGGTAAAGCGGGTGAGCGTGCGGAATCAGCGGAGTCGTTGGGGTTCCTGCTCGCCCCATGGACATATCTCACTCAACTGGCGGCTGGTGCAAACGCCCGAATCCGTCCGCGACTACATCATCCTGCACGAATTGGCGCACCTGCGGCAAATGAACCACTCACGGAGATTTTGGGCGGAGGTCGCGCGTTTGTGCCCGGAATTCGAGGCGGCCGAAAAGTGGCTGAAGACGCACGCGGGATTGTTGGGTTAGACTGGACGGGAGGAAGCTTATTTTAAGGGAAACATGAAGTCTTTATTCAGAAAGAAACTATCGAAAATTGAAATTGAATTGCTGGAGAGTGTTTTTCGTGGCGACTTGGACACGGTGGAAAAATGCCTGAAGGCGGGCGCATCGGTGAATTTGCAGGACAATGAACTCTGCAAACTTCCCTGCTACACGCAGACCACGCCGTTGATGTACGCGGCGGAAAAGGGGAATGTGGAGATGGTCCGCTTCCTTTTGAAAAAAGATGCAGACGTGTCGCTCGCGACGAAATCGGCGGCGGAGGACGGCGGCGACGGATCGGAGGCGCTGCACTTCGCGGTGGCGGGGAAAAATCCGGCGGTCGTCGAGGAGCTGTTGAACGCGGGGGCGAATCCCAATGCTGTCGGCCGATATGGCCGGACTCCGCTGGTGGTCGCGATCTATGAGCAGAATGTGGAATGCGCGAAACTGCTTCTGAGTCGCGGTGCTCACGTCAGGTTGCAGACGGACCGAAAGAATTACTTTCCACCGATTTCGGCGGCGGCCGATGTGAAAAATCCCCTCCTCATCGAGCTGGTACTCGGGGCGGGCGGCGACGCCAATACCGTGGATCGCTTCGGCCAGACGCCGCTAATTGTGGTCGCCCGCGCGGAGAAGCTGCCCGACGAAATCGTGGCCGCATGCCTGGAATTGCTGTTGGCGGCGAAGGCGGACGCGGGTTTCATGGATGGGTCAGGCACCGATGCGCTGGGGTGGGCGATCCAGCGGCACAATCCGGCCGCGGTGAACGCGCTGGTGAAGGGTGGGGCGAACGTGAACCGGGTCGAGAGCCGTGGCGCGATGTTGGACCTTGCGGAAAAGGAGGCGAAGGGATTTGCGGACATGACGGCGAATCCGGATTTGCCCGAACGTCTGCGCTCGCTCGTGGACGAAAAATCGCGGCGCACCGGTGAGGTGGTGAGGATTCTGAAAGCGGCGGGAGCAAAACGGAAAGCAGAGATGTAGATTCCGCGAGCGTGGAGGAGCGGATTAAAATCTGGTTTGGGAATCGACGATATCCCTGCCGATCTGCGCGCGCAGTTCGTCGAGGGAGGCGAATTTTTTTTCCGCGCGGAGCTTGTCCACAAACGTAATTTCCAATTCGCGATCATAGAGGTCGCCGTTGAAATCGGGCAGATGAACCTCAACCTGAAGGCGTGGGGCGGGGTTTCCCAAGGTGGGTCGATAGCCGATGTTCAATACGCCGCGATGGCGCGTTTTGTCAGCGGGTTCCCCGCTGGTTTCCGCGTGAACGGCGTACACGCCATTCGGCGGCAAAACCAGTCCGCTCACATCAAGATTCGCCGTCGGGAAGCCGAACTTTCGCCCCATGCCGTCCCCGCGCACGACCTTGCCGGAAATGGAGTAAGCGCGGCCGAGCATCTGGCTTGCGGCGTCGAGATGTCCGGCGATAATCGTCTCGCGAATGCGCGTACTGCTGACCGCCTTGCCGCCGAGTGAAACCGCCGCCAGGCCATGCACGCCGAAATGCAATTCGGCGCCGAGCTTTTTGAGCAGGGCCACATTGCCCGAGCGCTGGTGGCCGAAGACAAAATTGGCGCCGACACAAATCGTTTGAATCGCGCCGAGGTCGCGCGCCAGGCCGTGTATGAACGATTCGCCGCTTTGTTCGCTGAAGGCCTGGTCAAAGTGCAACAACAGCAGGTGATCCACGCCAAGCGACTCGGCCGTGCGCAGCTTTTGCGGCAGTGAATAGATGAGCGGTGGCACCCGATCGGGTGCGACGATGGTGTTGGGGTGGTGATCGAACGTGACCACCAGGGCCAGCGCCTCGTGACGGCGGGCGTCGCTGATGGTCTGGCGAATGATCTGTTGGTGGCCAAGGTGAACGCCGTCAAAAAAACCAATGGCGAGGCACACCCGGCGGCCGGAAGACTTCAGCTCCGCGGCGGCTTGAATCGTTTTCATCGGCTCAGCCGCCCGCGACCAATTTGAGAAACGGCATGACGTGTTTCTCCAGTTCGCGCGGCGTCAATTTAAGCGCCTCCCCCAACGGCAGGGAGTTGGCGGCGTCGAACTTGCCGGACGTGACGCGTCGCAGCGAGGACAGGTGCGCGCCGCAACCGATGTTTTGCCCGAGGTCATGCGCGATGCTGCGCACGTAGGTTCCCTTCGTGCAGGCGAGCCGGAACTTCGCATGCGGTTCCTCGTAGGAGGAGAAACGAAAATTATAAATGTGAATCAGGCGCGCTTCCCGTTCGACCTCCACCCCTTTGCGCGCGAGTTTGTAGAGCGGCACGCCGCCTTTTTTCACGGCGGAAACCATCGGCGGAATTTGCATCTGGTCGCCGATGAACTTGCCGGCGGCCTCGTTTAGTTCGTCCAGCGTGAGCGGCGGAACGGGCAGGGAGGCGACGAGTTCGCCGTCCGAGTCATAGCTGTCGGTCGTCTCGCCGAATTTGATGGTGCCCTCGTAAACCTTGTCGTCGGACATCAGTTTCTCCGAGAGCTTGGTGCCCCGGCCGAGGACGATGATGAGCAGCCCGGTGGCATTCGGGTCCAGGGTACCGCAGTGGCCGACTTTCTTGATGCCAAAATGACGGCGGATGGCGTCCACCACGTCGTGCGAGGTTGGGCCGGCCGGCTTATCGATTAAAATCGCCCCATCGAGCGCTGTAAATTCCTGCATGATGCTTTAATTCAGTTCACCGCATGGTGGCAATTTCCGGGGGGCTTTTAGAAGCAAAAAGCTCCGACCGCGCCGGATATTCAGTGGAATTCACCTTGACTCCCCCGGCCCTGCGAACGTAACTTCGGCCACGAAAGGACACTGGCTATGCTATACACAATTGCAATCGTTCTTATTGTCCTATGGCTGTTGGGGATGGTTTCGTCCTTCACGATCAACGGGTTGATTCACATCCTGCTCGTGATCGCGATCATCATCATCCTGCTGCGCATCATCAGCGGCAAAAAGCCGATCTGAGCGGAACGGACCACAGCGGCAAGTCAGGTTGCCTGGGTTCGGATCACCAGGATAAAGGAGCCAACAGGGAATTCCCGCGTACGGACGATAGGGGCTTGAAACCCTACCGGGCAGCTTCGATCGCGCGCTTCACGGCGGCTAGCACCTTGCGCTGAACCGTCGAAGCCGGACCGGCAATGCGCGCGCCCGCGGCGGCGGAGTGTCCGCCACCGCCAAATTGCGCGGCGATTTCGTTGACGTTCACCTTCTCGTTTTTCGAGCGCAGGCTGATGCGTGTGATTTCCGGCTCCAGCTCCTCGAACACGCAGGCGACCACGACCGGTTCGATGGCGCGGATATGATCAATCAAGCCTTCCGATTCGCTGCTGTCCGCGCCGGCGCGGGTGAAGTCGGCTTTCTTCAGCCAGAAATACGCGATTTGATTTTGATGCGTCAGCTTGAAATGACTGTAAACGTGCCGCAGTAATTTCACCCGCGACACGGGATATGATTGATACACCTCGTCACAGATCGTGGCGAGATCCGCACCGCGATGGACCAGTTCGCCGGCGACGTGATAGGTGCCGGGGCGCGTGGTGGAATATTGGAAGGAGCCGGTATCGGTGGATACCGCCGTGAACAAACAATCGGCGATCGGCTTGGTGATGGGCCACCGGGCGACTTTCAACAACCGATAAATCAATTCGCCGGTGGAAGCCTCGCGTTCCGACACCCAGTTGATGTTGGCGTAGCGGGTGTTGCTTTCGTGATGATCGATATTGATGAACAGCTTGTGCTTGCCGATGTGCTGGCCCACCGTGCCGAGCCGTTCGAAACTCGCGGCGTCCGTGGCGATCACGCAATCAAACTTCATTCCCGGCTTCGGACGCTGCACGACTTTGCCGGGATCCAGAAAACGATATTTGTCGGGCGTTTCATCCTGATTCCAGCAAACGACCTGTTTGCCTTCCCCGCGCAAGGCGAGCGTGAGGCCTAGCTGCGAGCCGACGCAATCGCCGTCGGGCCGCATATGGCCGACGATGCAGAACGTCCGGTGTTGGGCGATGCCCTCAATGATCCGGTCAATGATTTTTGGGTGAGGCTTCATCCTGGCTGTCTTGCGGGTCCCTGATGGGTTCCGCCGGGGCAACGGGTGAAATTTTATCCAGCTCGTCGATGAGCCGGAGGACTTGATTGCCGCGGAGGACGGAATCGTCCATCTGAAATCTCAGGGTGGGGGTGTATTTCAGGACGACGGCGCGACCCACCATGTTTTGAATGCGAACGCGATTATTTTTGATCAACGATAGTCCGCGTTTCTGCTGGTCCGCGTTCCCGAGCACGCTGATGAACACCAGCGCCGACTGAAGGTCGGCGGCGACTTCCACATCATTGACGGTGATCAGGCCGGCTTCGCTGACATCGAACTCGCGGCGGATCACTTCGCCGATCTCGCGCTTAAGCAGCTCGCGCACACGCTGGATTCGCACGGAGGACATGGGATGATTTGCGTATAAGGATTATCCCGGGCACCGAATCATCAAACGTCTGAAAATCGCGACGACTCAGTGGCCCGAGTGGCCGCTAGAGTTTTTGAGCGATTTTTTCCATCGCGTAGCATTCGATATTGTCACCGATCTGGAAGTCGGTAAAACCGTCGATGCGGATGCCGCATTCCATGCCGGCGCGCACTTCGTTGACTTCGTCCTGGAACCGGCGCAGCGATTGGGCGATGCCTTCGTAAATAACGTCCTTCCTGCGACGCACCCGGACCTTGCCTTTGACGATGCGACCGCTGAGCACCATGCACCCGGCGACGGGGGCGCCCTTGGACAGTTCGAATATTTTACGAACTTCCGCCGCTCCGACTGTGAGGTCCTTGAGCAGGGGGTCGAGCAAGCCGGCCATGGCTTCCTTCACCTGATCGATCAATTCGTAGATGATCGAGTAAAGTTTGATTTGCACGCCTTCGTGCTTGGCCTTGTCGGCCACGCCGCTGTCGATGCGCGAATGGAAGCCGAGAATGACGGCGGCCGACGCGGCGGCGAGCGCAACGTCCGATTCGGTGATGGTGCCGACGGCGCTGTGAATGACTTCGAGGGAAACCTTGTCCGACTCGATTTTCTTCAAGGCTTCGACGATGGCTTCAACAGAGCCCTGGGCGTCCGCTTTGACGACAACTTTCAGGACCTTGGAAGTGTTGGAAGCAAGGCGATCAAATAGATTTTCAAGGGTAACCTTGGCGCGGGCGGCTTCCTGGCCGAGAGCCTTGGCTTCCTGGGCTCGTTGAGACGCGAGATCGCGCGCGGCTTTTTCATCCTGCACGACGCTGAATTCCAGCCCGGCTTCCGGGACGCCGTTCAAGCCGAGTACTTTCACCGCCACGGACGGACCGGCTTCCTTGAGGCGTTTGCCTTCCTCGTTGATCAAGGCGCGCACACGACCGTAATACTGCCCGCAAATGATAATGTCGCTCACGCGCAAAGTGCCTTTGCGCACCAGCACGGTGGCGGTGGGACCGCCGGGTTCCAGGCCGGATTCGATGACGTTGCCCTTGGCGCGGCGGTTGGGATTGGCCTTGAGTTCGAGCAAGTCCGCCTGGAGCAGGATCATCTCGATCAGGCGATCCACGCCCTGCTTGGTGAGCGCCGAAACGTCCACGAAAATTGTATCGCCACCCCAGTCGTCCGGTACGAGACCCTTGTCCTGCAATTGCTGGCGGACCTTGAGCGCGTTGGCGTTCGGATGATCGATTTTGTTGATGGCCACGAGTACGGGCACCTTGGCCGCGCGGGCATGGTTCAAAGCTTCGATGGTCTGCGGCATGACGCCGTCGTTGGCGGCCACCACGAGCACGACGAGGTCCGTAACATTGGCGCCGCGCGCGCGCATCGAGCTGAAGGCGGCATGGCCGGGGGTGTCGAGGAAAGTGATCTGGGCCAGTTCGGTTTTCCGTTCCGGATGCGGGAAGGAAATTGTATAGGCCCCGATGTGCTGGGTGATGCCGCCGGCTTCGCCCGATGCGACGTTCGATTTGCGAATGACGTCGAGCAGGGAGGTTTTGCCATGGTCAACGTGACCCATGATCGTAACGACCGGAGCGCGCGTGACGAGTTCCTCGGTCTTGTCCTCGACATCGAGTTCCACCTTTTTGACGGGGGCGTGAACGATGCCGCTGCCGCGTTCGCGTTTTTCAACTTCGAAGCGGAAACCGTACTTGGCGCAAATTCTTTGGGCGACGTTTTCGTCGATCGCCTGATTGACGCTGGCGAAAACGCCACTCTCCATCAAATCGGCGATGATCTTGAACGGCTTTTGCTTGAGCTGTTCAGCGAGTTCGCGGACAACGATGGGCGGCTTGATCGAAATGACCGTGGCATCCGCCGGCAATTGAATCTTGGGCTTGCCGTCGCCAGGTTCGGGAGGTTTCGCCGCGACGCCGGGCTTGCGGGTCTGATTGAATCTTGAACCGCCCTGATAGCCTCCAGGGCCGCCACCGGGACGGTTGCCACCACCACTGAAATTTCCACGTCGCGCAAAGTCAGGGCGGGCCTGTTCGCCGGGACGCGCGGGTAACCGCGCCGGGCTGGGCTTTTCGACCGGCTTGGGCGCGGGCTTGGTGGGCAACTGAATAAAGCCGATTTTATCGCCAACGCGGGGACCACTGGGCACCGCCGGAGCAGGAGGCGCTGGAGGTGGGGCAGGGTGCTGCGGCGGCGGAGTATTGTGGTGCGCGGGGGCTTCGGCCTTGGGCGCTTCCGCCGGCGCGGAAATCTCCGGGGCCGGTTGGGCGAAAACTTCCGGTTCGGGCGCGGCCTCGGAAGTTTCGATCGGCGGCGGTTCGACCGGCGGCGGCTCCGGGGGGGCGATGACTTCCGGTTCTGAAATCACTTCGATCGCCGGCGGTGCTGCCGTAATAATGACGGGCAGTTCGACATGGGCCGCTGCGGGGGCGGAAGCGGGCGCGGCGGCGGGGGCGGAAAGCTCGGGGTGATCGAGGACGATCTGCTGTTCGAGATACTCGGCGGTAATCTTATCGAGCGAACTCGACGCGACCTTGGCGGCGGAAATACCCAACGACTTCGCTTTGGTAAGAACTTCCTTGTTCTCCAAACCGAGTTTCTTCGAAATGTCGTATATACGAACGGGCATATTTCTCTATCGCTTCGGGCCGTGTCTGCCTAAAAGCCTTCATGGCTTAATCCTAAAACAAGAGGATTTCTTTGGCCAAGGCCATAAATTCAACCTGATATCAAAAATTCAGAGCGACCGACGGGCCGCTTCGGCGCGGGCGGCTTCCATCACCGTGGCCGCCTGATCGCCGACTTGCGGAATTTCCGCCAAATCGTTTTCATCCGCCTGCAACAAATCTTCGAGGCGCAACAAGCCGGCGTGCACCAAGGCGTTGGCCTGTTCCCCGGTAATGCCAGGGATGGCCGCGAGCGAAGCCACAGCCTCCGCCACTTTCTCTTCAAAGCCTTTGGTAACGACCACTTCCGGCTCGATATCAACCTGCCAGCCAGTAAGCTTGGAGGTCAACCGCGCATTTTGCCCGCGTTTGCCGATGGCCAGGGAAAGCTGATCCTCGCTGACGGTGATTTTGACCCGTTTGCGGGTCTCGTCAATTTCAAACGCCTTCAGCTTCGCCGGCGCCAGCGCGTTGGTGACAAAGTTGCGCACGTTGGAATCCCAACGGATAATGTCCACCTTCTCGTTATTCAACTCGCGGACGATGTTCTTGACCCGCTGACCCCGGAGCCCCACGCAGGCGCCGACCGGATCGACTTTTTCGTCGCGCGTCCAGACCGCCAGCTTCGTGCGAAAACCGGGTTCGCGCGCGATGCCTTTGATCTCGATCGTGTTGTCGTTGATCTCGGAGACTTCCAACTGGAACAGTTTGATGACAAACCGGGGGTCGGATCGCGAAAGGATGATTTCTGGGCCGTGCGGACCCTCTTCCACCGCTTTGACATAGCAACGGATGCGTTCACCCTGTTGATATTCCTCAGTGGGGACGCGCTCGCGATTCGGCAGCAGGGCCTCATATTTGCCCAAATCCACGATCACATCCGAGCGGTCGAAACGGCGCACCGTGCCGCTGATGATATCACCGACACGGTCCTTGAATTCCGTGAAAATGAGCTGCTTTTCAGCGCGGCGGATGTGCTGCATCAACGCCTGCTTGGCATACTGCGCGGCAATGCGCCCAAAACCGACGGGCGTGACTTCCACTTCAATCTCTTCACCCACCTGGGCATCGGATTTGATGCGGCGCGCATCGAACACCGAAATCTGGTCGTGCTTCGAAATTACCCGGTCGGAAACGATTAACTTGGCAAACGCGCGGATATCGCCGGTCTTCTGATCGATGACGACCCGGAGTTCGCGTGCGGGACCGACGGCCTTTTTGGCGGCCGAAAGCAAAGCTTCATGAACAGCAGCCGTCAGGACATCCCGGTTGATGCCCTTCTCGCGTTCCCAAAATTCCAAGACTGCTAAAAAGTCGGCGTTCATAACGTCATGACCGGCAATCCCACCTGGGGAATAAAAAAGTCGGCAGATTGAACTCTTCCGACTTTTCGCGTGCTGGACGAACCAGCAAATCTTTACCGTTCAAATTACAAGTTAGGATTTTTTTTTAGGCCGGTCAAGCCTGTTTTCCCCCTGCGTTTACGCGGTTTGTGCCTGCCGCGCTGGCGAATGACGACGCGTGCCGGCCAAGCGCGATTTTTTTTGCAATTTACAAACGCCTGCCACAAGGTGAGGCGCATGATGCAACCGCTAGCGCTGGTCGTGTATGAAAAACTCCTCCCCGGCAGCCAGCTTGTCAACCGCCTTCAGGATCTTAACTATCGCGTCCAGGCAATTTCCGACGCCGACAAGCTGGTTGAGGTGGCGGAGAACACCACGCCGATGCTCGTTTTAGCGGACCTGAGTTCAACGCGCGCCAATGTGATTCCCTCGATCTCGCGGTTGCGTCTGAATCTCGCCACCAAGCATTTGCCCGTCATCGCCTTCACCGAGAACGACGAGCCCAAGACGCTGGCGGACGCGCAAGCGGCGGGCGCTACGTTGGTGGTGACCGATACCGCCATATTAAATCATCTCCCGCAACTGTTGGAGCAGGCGCTGCGCGTCGAGTAGGTGCCGCGCGCGGCGCTCATCGTCACGTAAATTTCTCGTGCGAGCGCAGAAATCCGTTGTTTGGGGTTGCCTCGCGTTTGCGGAATCCCTAATTTTTTCCGCTTAGAGTCTCAGCGAATTTGTTTTTATGGATAATGTGGTCGAACTCAAAGTTAACGGAAAAACCAGCAAACTCCCCATCTTTCACGGCACCGAAAGCGAGCATGCCATGGACATCTCGGCGCTGCGCAGTGAAACCGGGCTGATCACGCTGGACGACGGCTACGGCAATACTGGTTCCTGCACGAGCGCGATAACCTTCATTGACGGGGAGCAGGGCATCCTGCGTTATCGCGGTGTTCCCATCGAGGAGCTGGCGGAGAAATCCACCTTTATCGAGGTCGCGCACCTCATCATCATGGGGCATCTGCCGAATAGCAACGAGTTGCGCCGCTTCTCGGATTTGCTCACCAATAATGAGCTGCTGCATGAGGGGATGAAGCATCACTTCGAGGGCTTTCCCGACAGCGCTCATCCGATGGCGATTCTTTCCTCGATGATCAACGCCGCCAGCTGCTTCTATCCCGAGTTGCTGAGCGAGCAGATGCGGGAAAACTTCGATGTCGAGGCGGCGCGATTGCTTTCTCAAGTGCGCACCATTGCGGCATTCGCGTATCGCAAGTCCCGCGGGCTGCCGGTGATTTATCCCAAGCCCGACTTGAAGTACACGGCGAATCTCCTGCACATGATGTTCTCGCTGCCGTACAAGGATTACGATTTGAAGCTGGAAGCCGTCAAGGCGCTCGATTTGATTTTCCTGTTGCACGCCGATCACGAACAGAATTGTTCCACGGCGACGGTGCGCATGGTGGCTTCGAGCCGGGCCAATCTTTTTGCGAGTGCCGCGGCCGGTGTCTGTGCCCTCTGGGGGCCGCTGCACGGTGGCGCCAATCAAGCGGTGCTCGAAATGCTCGAGGCCATCCACAAGTCCGGTGACGACGGTTCAAAATTCATCACCGACGCCAAGGACAAGAACAGCGGCAAACGCCTCATGGGTTTCGGGCATCGCGTTTATAAGAATTACGATCCGCGCGCGAAGATCATCAAGGCGGCCTGCGACGAGGTGTTGAACAAGTTGCAGATCAGTGATCCGCTTTTGGATATTGCCAAGAAGCTGGAGGAGGCGGCGCTCAAGGATCCCTATTTTGTGGAGCGCAAGCTGTACCCCAACGTCGATTTCTACAGCGGCATCATCATGCGTGCCATCGGAATTCCGGTGGAAATGTTCACGGTGATTTTTGCCATCGGTCGCATGCCCGGCTGGATTGCCAACTACAAGGAAGTGATGGAGTCGCCGACGCGCATCTATCGTCCACGCCAGGTTTATATCGGTCCGAAGTTGAATCATTACATACCTTTGAAGGATCGGAAGTAAGTGAATATCCACGAATACCAAGCCAAACAATTGTTGACCAAAGCCGGGGTGGCGATTCCGCCAACCGACGTTTGCGATTCCCCCGACGCCGCCAAAAAAATTGCCGAAAAGTTGATTGCCGGCGGAGCGACGTTGATCGCGGTCAAGTCGCAGATCCACGCGGGCGGCCGCGGCAAGGGCACTTTCAAAAACGGTTTTCAGGGCGGCGTGAAGCTCTGCAAGACGGCGGATGACGTGGGCGTAAAAGCCCAGGCAATGCTCGGCAATGTTCTCGTCACCAAACAGACCGGCCCCGAGGGACGGCTCGTCAGCAAATTGATCATCGCTGCCGCGCCCGAAATCGAGAAGGAGCTTTACCTGGCAGTATTATTGGATCGCGTGACGTCGCGTCCCATCATCATGGCCAGCACGGAAGGCGGCATGGACATCGAGGAGGTCGCGGAGAAGACGCCGGAGAAAATCATTCGTGAAACCATCGACCCGGCCGTCGGGCTGATGCCTTATCAGGCGCGTAAAATTTCCGTCGCACTTGGATTGCGCGGCGACCTGATTTCGCAGGGTGCGAAATTGCTGCAGGGCGTTTACAAGGCCTGGTGGGACAACGATGCCGCCATGCTCGAGATTAATCCGCTCTGCATCATTCGTGGTTCCGACGGCAAGCTGATGCTGGCCGCCGTGGACGCCAAAATGTCGTTCGACGACAACGCGCTGTATCGGCATCCGGATGTCATGGCCATGCGCGACCTGGCTGAGGAGGCCCCGCTGGAAATCGAAGCCAGCAAGTTTGGCCTGAATTACATCAAGCTGGACGGCAGCATCGCGTGCCTCGTGAACGGTGCGGGCCTCGCGATGGCGACCATGGATATCATCCAGCACTTTGGCGGCAAGCCGGCCAATTTCCTCGACGTCGGCGGTGGCGCGAGCAAGGACCAGGTGACCGCCGCCTTCAAAATCATTCTTCAAGACCCGAATGTGAAGGGGATTTTGGTGAACATTTTCGGCGGCATCATGGATTGCAATATTATTGCCACCGGCATCGTCGCCGCCGTGAAGGAAACGGGCCTGCGCCTGCCGCTCGTGGTTCGTCTGGAAGGCAATAACGTCGAGGCCGGCAACCAAACACTCGCCGACTCCGGACTTACCATTATTCGTGGCGGGTCCATGGCGGACGCGGCCCAGAAGGTCGTGCAAGCGGTCTCGCCCGGCTGAGGTCAGCCGCACCCGAATCATTGCGCCACACTTTGATCGCCGCATCGTCTCAACCCTTATTTTAAAATGTCCATTCTTGTAACTCCCGAAACCCGCGTGCTCGTCCAGGGCATCACTGGCAGCTTTGGCGCGCGTCACGCGCAACTCAGTCTCGCTTACGGTTCGCAAATCGTTGCCGGCGTCACGCCCGGCAAGGGCGGCCAGCAATTCGAAAACAAAGTTCCCATCTTCGACACCGTGGCAGAGGCCATGAAGCAGACCGGTGCAACCGCGTCCGCCATCTTCGTGCCGCCGCCTTTTGCCGCCGACGCCATTCTCGAAGGCGTGGATGCCGGATTGGATCTCGCTGTTTGCATTACTGAGGGCATTCCCGTCGTGGACATGATCAAGGTGAAGCGCGCGATGGAAGGCAAACGCACGCGCCTGATTGGCCCGAATTGTCCGGGTATCGTCACGCCGGGCACGGGCAAGGATTCCCAAGGTGGCTGTCGCATCGGCATCTCGCCGGGCTATATCCATAAGAAGGGTAACATCGGCGTTGTCTCGCGCAGCGGAACGTTAACGTACGAAGCCGTCTGGCAATTGACCTCGCGCGGCGTCGGCCAGTCCACCTGCGTCGGCATCGGCGGCGATCCCGTGAATGGCACCTCGCACCTCGACGTCATTAAACTTTTTAACGCCGATCCGGAAACGCGCGGCATCATCATGATCGGCGAAATCGGCGGTTCCGGTGAAGAGGAAGCGGCGGAGTGGATCCAAAAGAATTGCCAGAAGCCGGTGGCAGGATTTATTGCTGGTGCCACCGCGCCGCCGGGACGTCGCATGGGTCACGCGGGGGCCATCGTGAGCGGAGGCAAAGGGACCGCCGCCGCGAAGATCGCCGCGTTCAAGGCGGCCGGCATCGGTGTGGCGACCACCCCGTCCGAAATGGCGGATACTTTGTTAAAGATGATGTGATCGGTGAGGCGGCAAATGGAAACATGATCGGGCGGTTTTGAAGGGTGGCAGTGAGTTCGGCCGGAACCGCGTTTGAAGTCCGGCATTTTGCGTTTGCGCGGCCTCGATTCCCGGGTCACTTTCCACATGCTGGGGCTGATAGATTTCATTTTGAATTTGGCCGGGGTGTTGCTGTGGTTGAGCTGGTTGTCTGTCCGGTTCGATCCGCTGGCAAAGACCACCCCAGCCACGCTCGTTGGCACCTTGCGGCGGGCTGAACCGCCCCGGGTCCGCCGTTGGTATTTTCTGGTCGCCCTGGCCGCTTTGCTTCTGCTGCGGTGGTTCCTTTACTGGCAGATCGGTTCAGCGGTGGATTGGACACCCTATCTCCGTCTCGGTGGCATCGATATCGTTGTCCCGTTCCGAAGCGACCATTCCTCGCTGATGCTGCTGTACTCGTTCCTGAGTTTTGGCGGGACCCTCGGTGTGTTTTACCTGTGGCTGCTCTTGCCGTCACTGGTGAATGGACGCAAGGCCGACGACGATCCTTTGCAGCGCCTGGTGCGGCTGCATCTGGGACGCATCGATCGCTGGCCGTGGCTGGTGAAAGCCCTGTTGCCCTTCGGGATCGCGCTGGTCGTGTGGTTCTTCGTGAGTTGGTTGCTCGCGCGCATGAATGTAATTCCGCAGCCTTACTCGCAGCTTCACCGGCTTGAACAGGCGGCGGTGGTGGGCCTCAGTTGTTATCTCCTCTGGAAATATCTGATTGGGGTGATCCTCGCGCTATATTTGGTCAGCAGCTATGTCTATTTTGGAAACCAGTCATTTTGGAACTTTGTCGCGCTTACGGGTCGAAACCTTCTTGCGCCGTTGCGCGTGGTCCCGCTGCAATTGGGCAGGGTCGATTTTTCCCCGGTCGTCGGCGCTGTGGTAGTGTTCTCCTTCGCCTATTGGACGGAACGCGGGCTGACCCTCTTATTCCGGCATTTGCCGCTCTGACGGTGCGACGGTCATCAGCGAACAGCCGCGTGGCTCTGCTGCCGGCGCGCGGCCAATCAATTCGAAACCGTTTCCCCGGCGCACCGCGAAGTCTTCCGTCTGGAGCGCCATCACCGAATAGACATTGGCAAGGTCGAAAATCCTCACCAGGCCGGTTTCGCCTTCGGCCACTTCCGCGCCGGTTTCAGGTGAGGTCACCCGCACGCGAGCCCAGGCGGGAAACTGAAAAAACCGTTTTGTGTCTGCGTCGCCATCGCCATGTCCGAGAGACCGATCGTAAGCCTGCGAGCTGAGTTCGCTCATGCCGTATTCGCACAGGATGCGACGCCGCGAAATTCCGAGCTGCCCTGAGAGCACGGTATGCAACTCCTCGCGGGGAAGTGCCCGGGACCGCCCCTTGTAACCGCCCGTTTCCAGCGCCCAGGAGCCTGCTGGCATTTGAAACGCCACGCCGCGTTCGGACAGGTGATCGAGCAATTGCACAAAGGAGAAGGCCGTGCCCAGCACGCCGACAGACCGGCCGTCGCGTTCCGTGTTTCTCAACGTGGCAATCGCGGCATCCAGATCCAAAGTCCAACTGCCATCATTCGTCGCCTTGCCCACGAATGCGGATTCCGGTCGCGCCATTTTTTCGCGAATCAATCCAAACATATGGACCAGTGAAGAATGCGGAACTTGTGCGGGCGGCGGCGTAAGGATGACCAGGTTTCCCGGGTCCGAAACCGGGACATGGGCGGCGAACCATTGCCACGCGGATAGCTCGTATAGCGCCAGCGAGTCGGCGTTGTGATAATGCCTGCTGGGGCGCTGCGCTGTCGTACCGCTGGAATGGAACACTGCGATTCGTTCCGTGGGTGGCAGTGCGGTGAATTCGAGTTCCTTGAAAGCCAAGGTCGGCACCGCCGGAATATCCGGCCAATTAACGATGGCGTCCGGTGTGGAACCGCGAAGCTCGCAAAACCGGCGATAGGGGGTGTTATGTCGGAACTGCAACGCGAACAACTCGAGTGCAAGTTCTTTGAACTCGTCCGATCTCAAGGTCGCCGCCGGGATAACGTCGCGCAAACGCGCGGCGAAGCTGGACAAATCACGATTGGCACTCATGCGGTTTTTATTTAACCAGGCTGGTTTTCCGCCACAGCCTGGACCCAACATCTACCCCGGGAGCGCGCTTTTCGCAACCGGGTAATCGGGCCGGGCTGGCGAAGCTCCCAAGGGTGGGGCGCATTATTGCCGCTTTACCCGGGCGGACGATAGTGGCACATAGAGAAGGCCACGTTATGCGCAACGCCTGCCACCTGCTTTTTTCGCTCAGCCTGATCGCCCTCACCGCCTGCGCTCCGACGCGGCCATTGCCCAACCAGAGCGCTGCGACCGAACCACGCTGGCCGGGCCAAAAATCCGACGGCTCGGTGCTGCTGCCCAACCAATGGTCCCTGCGTCCGGCGGGAACTCAAATTGAATTGGGTGACTTTCCCGTCAACGTGGCGGTGCATCCAGGCGGCCGCTACGCCGCCGTGCTCCATAGCGGCTATGGCCCGCACGAGATTGTCATGATCGACATCTGCAACGCGACAATCACGTCCCGCACGCCCGTGCGCGAAGCGGACTATGGCCTGCAATTCTCGCGCGATGGCCGAAAAGTGTTTTGCAGCGGTTCGTCGGATGAATGTGTCCATTGTTTTGACTTCAGGGACGGCGCGCTTGCCAATCACACCCAAATTCAACTGCGCGACCCGAAGTTGCGGGCCGTCCCGGCAGGGTTGACGGTAAATGGCGCCGCTGATCAGGTATTCGTTGCGGATGTGTGGGGTAATCGCGTAACACGCGCGAAAGTTTCACCGCGACCCGAGCCGGTGGATATTTTTCTGGGCACCAATCTTATTCCGCTTTCCATCGCGCCCGTTCCGGAGGGTGAGGACTTCGACAACGACGCGGCGACCAAGCGGGAAGAGGGCTCGCTCTACCGCAGCGGCACGGACGATGCCTTCCCCTACACGTGCGTGCTCGATGAAAAACGCCAGCGGCTGTATGTCAGTCTTTGGGCGCACTCCGCCGTGGCGGTCATTGATCTTAAATCGAACCAGCTGATTGCCCGCTGGGCGACGCCCCCGCACCCCTGTGAAATGCTGCTGACGCATTCCGGCAAGTTGCTGTTTGTCGCGAATTCAAGCGTCAACTCGGTTGCGGTCGTGGATACCGGCACCGGCAGGATGCTGGAGACGATTTCCACGTCGTTGTATCCCAAGGTGCCGCCGGGTTCGACCCCGAACAGTGTCGCGCTCTCGCCGGATGAAAAGACCCTCTTCGTGGCCAATGCCGATAACAATTGTGTCGCAGTTTTCGATGTCGGGAAACCCGGCAAGAGCCGCTCGATGGGTTTTATCCCGGTGGGCTGGTATCCCACATCTGTGCGCGTGACTCTGGATGGCAAACACTTGTTGGTGACCAACGGCAAAGGGCTCACTTCGAAGGCAAATCCACTGGGGCCGCAGCCCGGCCTGACCACTTCCAGCGGCACGAACGTGGAGTATATCGGTCGCCTGCTGAAAGGCTCGTTCAGCATCATCGATTTGCCATCGGGCAAAAAACTCGAAGAGCAGCTTGCTGTGTACACGGCTCAAGCCTACCTCGGCAGTCCGCTCAAGCCCGATGCCAGTGCGACGGGCGAACGTCCGTCCGACAATCCCATCCCGCGCAAACCCGGCGATCCCAGTCCGATCAAATACTGCATTTATATCGTGAAGGAGAATCGCACCTACGACCAGGTGTTCGGCGATATGCCGGCGGGAAATGGCGATCCGAAATTGTGTCTCTTTCCGGAGAAGGTGACGCCGAATCTGCATAAATTGGTGAAGGAGTTCGTATTACTCGATAATTTTTACGCCGATGCTGAAGTCAGCGCGGATGGGCACGAGTGGAGCATGGGCGCTTACGCCACGGATTTCGTGGAAAAAATGTGGCCGCTGGAATATGGCCACAATCGCGCCAAAAAATTCCCATACCCGGCGGAGGGATATTTTCCCATCGCTTCACCGGCGGGCGGATATCTCTGGGACCGCGCCGGGGAGGCGGGCGTCACCTATCGGAGCTATGGGGAATTTGTGGATATCTTTGTGGCGACCAACCAGCCCACGACCGCGCGCCTGAAGGCATTGGTGGGCCACATTGATCCCTGGTATCGTCCTTGGGATTTGAGTTATTCCGATCAGAAACGCGCCGATCGATTTATCTCGGAATTGAAACGCTTTGAGGGCGAAGGTGACATGCCCCGGCTGCAAATTGTGCGACTTCCCAACGACCATACTCATGGATCCACGCGGAACCGATTTACGCCCGCCGCCTATGTCGCCGACAATGACCTCGCGCTTGGAAAGATCGTCGAAGCGGTGACGCAATCCAAATTCTGGCCGCAGACCGCGATTTTTGTGGTGGAGGACGATGCCCAAAATGGACCGGACCACGTGGATGCTCATCGAACCACTGCATTTGTGTTCAGTCCCTACACCAAGCGCGGCGCGGTGGATTCCACCATGTATTCGACCAGCAGCATGCTGCGCACTATGGAATTGATACTGGGCCTGAAACCGATGTCGCAATACGACGCGGCGGCGACACCGATGTTCAATTCATTTCAATCCGCGCCGGATCTGAGCCCCTATCACGCTGTGCCTTCAAATGTGGATTTGAATGAACGCAATAAAGAAGACGCCTGGGGCGGCAATCTGAAACTAAATTTCGCCCGCGAGGACGCGGTGGACGACCTGTTGCTCAGCGAGATTGTATGGCGGTCGGTGCGAGGGGCGGACAGTCCCATGCCGGCGCCCGTGCGCGCGGCGTTCGTCTTTACCCATTCACCGGACAAGGACGACGACTGACCCGCCGTCTGTTTAGCCGCGAAGTTTGACTTTCTTCAGGCATTCCACGAAATCGACAAAGCCCGCGACTTGCGCCTTGAGCAGTTTGACGATTTCCGGGTCTTTTATTTTGCCGGACTCGTCCAGGAGGTCGTTGATCTTCGGCATGAAGACACGGTCGGAAAAATTGTAGGCATTGCGATAGCTGAAAATCGCCTGAAGTTGTTCCACCGGCCGGAGCGCACCCCACATTCCCGCGCCCAAACCGGTGAAGCAAACCGGCCGCTGGACGAAGCTCTCGGGGAACTTGAGCATATCAATAAAGTACTTTAGAACGCCGGGAATGCTCCCGTTGTATTCCGGGGTCACGACGTGCAGACCGGAGGATTTCAAGACGCCTTCCGAGAAGGGCAGAAACGACTTGGGCTTTTCGGCATAGGAACTGGGAGAAAAAATTTCCTGCGGCATTTCGGCCAGGTCGAGAACCTTCAGAGGCACTTTCAACTCGGCATAAAAGCCTTCAATCTGTCGCGCCACCTTGCGCGTGTTGCTGCCGGGGCGGTTCGTGCCAACAATGAGGGTCATCATGCGGAGGAAGATGGCACCGGCATTTCCCGGCGGCAAGACCTTTGGATTTTGACGCTGACTGACGCATCAGCGTTTTTCAGCCGGCTCCTCCGATTATTTAACCACCGGGCTTTCGGGCTTTTCCGGCCCGGTATTTTCCGGCGGCGGCGGAGGCATCCGCGGGCTTCGGCGCATGCCATTTTGAAACCACAATTGCCAGACCATGACCAGCGCCTCGCGAATGATATTGCCGGACATCTTTGAATGGCCATGAAAGCGATCCGTGAAGATGATCGGCACTTCCACGATGCGCATGCCTTGACGCCACAGCTTGTGGGTCATCTCGATCTGAAAGCTGTAGCCGTTGGAACGCACTTCATCGAGGTTGAGCGCCTGCAGCGCCCGGCGGCGAAAGCACTTGTAACCCCCGGTCGGATCGGTGATGTGCATGCCGGTGATGAGCTCCACATATTTCGCCGCGCATTTGCTAAGCATCAGCCGGCGCAGCGGCCAGTTAATGATGCGGATGCCGTTGAGATATCGCGAACCCACCACCAGATCGGCGGTCTTGGCGGCCTCGAGGAACACGGGGATGTCGTCGGGGTTGTGCGAAAAATCCCCGTCGAGTTCGAAGACGAAGTCGTAGCCCTTTTCCAACGCCCATTTGAAGCCCGCGATGTAGGCGCGGCCCAGGCCGTTTTTTTCCTGGCGATGCAATACGTGGACTTCGGGATGTTTGGCGGCCAGGTCGTCGGCGAGTTTGCCCGTGCCGTCAGGGGAATTGTCATCCACGACCAGCAAGTCAACCGGTGTCGGCAACGCCAGAATGCGTTGCACGAGCGGGGGAAGATTTTCCCGCTCGTTGTAGGTAGGCACTACGACAAGGGTTTTATTCATGTAATTCGAGCCCGCAGATAGATAAGGTAGCGTTGCGGTGAAAACAAGTGGAGATTTGGCGCATGAGCTGGTGACTCGCCTTTTTCCTTGCGGGAAATTGCCTTCGCCGAAAAGCTGCCGGGAATGTTGAGCCCGTGCTTTCGGCGAATCGGATTAGTCCTCGCTTTGCTCTTTGTGCTGGTGCGTGTTTCGGCCGCGCCTGCGTTATGGAAAGCGGGCGTCGCGAAAAGCGACATCACTCCGGCTGAGCCATTGTGGGGCGCCGGTTACGCGTCGCGGACCAACGTCATCGAAGGCAAAGTGACTTCCTTGTGGGTGAAGGCGCTGGCGTTGGAGGATGCGGAGGGTCATCGGGGTGTAATGGTGACCAGTGACTTGCTGGGTATCCCGCAATCCATCTATCAGCATACGTGCGCTGCCTTGCAGGAGAAGTTGGGATTAAAGCCGGATCAAATCATTCTATCAGCCTCGCACACTCATTGCGCGCCAGTCCTGCGTGGCGCTTTGTATGATGTCTATCCCTTCGACAATTCCGCGCTGCCGGGCATCGAAAAATATTCAGTCGCCCTGGAATCCAACCTCGTGGCGACGGTGACGCGCGCTTTCGCCGAACTCGCGCCGGCGCGGCTTGCTTCAGGTCAGGGCACGACTGCCTTCGCGGTGAATCGCCGAAACAATTCCGAACCGCACGTTCCGGCATTGCTCGTGGAGGGTGCGCTCAAGGGGCCCGTGGATCACTCAGTGCCAGTCCTCGCGGTTTACTCGCCGGAAGGTGACTTAAAAACCGTGCTGTTCGGCTATGCGTGTCATAACACTGTCATGGATTTTTACAAATGGTCGGGAGACTACGCCGGCTTCGCACAGGTCGCGCTGGAGAAAAGTCATCCGGGGGCGACTGCGATGTTTTTCATGGGGTGTGGTGGGGATCAGAATCCGCTGCCGCGACGTCAACCTCAGCTTGCGGAAAGATACGGCAACATGCTGGCGGCGGCGGTCGAGGAAGTCTTGCTGTCGCGTCCACGAGTGCTTTCGCCAGATTTACGCACCACCATCGAATTCCTGACCCTGCCGCTTGGTCCGGCGCCCACCGCCGATGAGTTGGAGAAACTCAAGACCGACCCTTCGCCGCTCATTCGCCGCTGGGCAGCGCGATTGCAGGTTCAGCTCACGTCAGGAAAACCATTCGTTCGGGACCATGCCTTTCCTCTGCAAGCCTGGATGTTGGGAGGGCGTCAGCTTCTCATCACGCTTGGCGGCGAGCCGGTGGTCGATTACTCGCTGCATTGCAAACAGCGGTTCGGTCCGCAAACCTGGGTGGCCGGCTATTGCAACGATGTGATGAATTACATCCCTTCACGGCGCGTATTGAACGAGGACAAAGCGCCGCAGGCCAATTCCGGCTGGGGCTACGAAGGTGCGCGTGCGACGATGGTTTACAGTCTGCCCGCGTATCGTTGGGCGGACGAAGTGGAAGAGATCATCAATGCAGGCATGGAAATGGTCGTCGCCCGAGTGCGCGTGCGCGAGTAGAATCTATTCCTTCACCACCGGCCGTAACGCGATATTACGGTATTCGATGCCGGTGTGGTCGCCTTGCAAATAAACTGGCCCCGGCCTTGTGACGTCAGCCCATAGCGCGCCGCCGGTGCAACCCGCCACGGGCTGGTTATCGACGATTTTTTTGCCATTGAGAATGACCGTGGCGTGGCGGTCCACGAGCGTTATTTCGAGAGTCTGCCATTCGCCCGCCGGTTTCTCCGCCGCCTGGCTGGGGGTGATGCGGCTGTAGATCGCGCCCATGTTGTGAGAGTCGAGCGGCTTGCCATAGCTGTCGGTGACCTGCACTTCGTAAACGCCGCGCAGATAGACTCCGCTGTTGCCGCCTTCGGCGACACGAGTTTCCAGCGTCAGGACGAAATCTTCGAATTCGCGGTCGGTGCGCAAATTACCGTAAGCCTTGTGCGGCTGGCCTTTTTCCTGGGGCGCAGTGTTGACGAGAATGCCGTCTTTCACCGTCCAGCCGTTGACGGCGGTTGGGTTTGTGAGCCGCCAGCCATTCAGGTCTTTGCCATCGAAAAGTTGGATGGGACTGCCAAATTTTACTTTGCTCAAGTCCGGCTTTGGCAGAGCGGGCGGTTCACGGTGGCCGGAAAATTGTTCCTGCTCGACGCCGGTTCCTTTTTCGCGGGGCTTGACGGAAGTGAGCTTTATTTCATCGCCGGAGACAGTGGCGGTGATGGTTTCCACGAGGTTGGTTTTCACGGTCCTTCCGGCGGGGCCTTTGCGTTGAATCGGATGCAAACGGGTGACGACCAATTTGCCATCCACCATTTTTGCGGACGCGAGCGGCAACACGCTGCCGCCACCCCAGAGCAGGCTGGCGGTTAAAGCGCCGTTCGTTTCCTGCACGCCCAGCCAGCCAGCGCCGCCGCTCGGAATGGTCAACGCCCAGCCGCCGAGGAATGGATTTTCCGCTCCCATTGCGCCTGCGGTGGCCATGAGCAGCAAGACGGCGACCAGGCGCGAAAGAGTACGAATGGGCGTATACATCTGGCTGGTATGCTGGCTGCCGTCGGGCAAATCAAGCCGAAATTCCCGCGTTGCCGGTTCAGGTTCGGGGAGCGATGACGAGGGTCTTCTCGGGCATGGCGGTGGCAGGCACAATTTCAAAACCACCCGCATGGGCTCGCCACCATTGTTCCGCCTCGCTTTGCGTCCAGGTGCCAGCCGACCCACAGCGCGAGAGCGCCTCGTCCAGCGCCTCGGCGGTGGGCAGCCGTTGTTCCGGGTCCTTGGCGAGACAGCGCATAATCAACCCTTCGAGGTCCGCGGAGACTGGCTTTCCGAGTGCGGTCGACAGCGGCAGAGGCACCACTTGCACTTGATTGCTCATGAGCACCTGTACATCGAGATGATCAAAGAGTGTTTTACCCGTGAGCAGCCAATAGCCCACGGCCCCCAACGAATAAAGATCGCCCCGGCCATCCACGCTGGCTGGCTTGTCCACGGCCTCGGGTGGCATGAAATGGGGGGTTCCTACGATCGCGTTGGTGGCCAGACCTTTGGTGGAACCCGTGTTGACCGCCTTCACCAATCCGAAATCGAGCACCTTTACCGTATCACAAACGCCGCCGCGCCGGGTCAGTACAATGTTCGCGGGTTTGATATCCCGATGAATTAATCCAGTACGATGCGCTTCGGCAAGCGAGCCGCAGACCTGTCGTAAAATATGGATCACTCGTCCTTCGCTTTGTGGTCCGAACTGCCGGACCAACCGGTCGAGGTCAATGCCGGCGAGATATTCCATGGCGTAGTAAAACAAACCCTCAGGCGTTCGTCCGTAATCGTAAATCGCGACGGTGTTTGGATGCGTAAGCTGGCTGGTCATCTGCACCTCATGTTCGAAGCGCGCCGCGGTTGCTTCGTTGGTGGTGTCCGGGCTCAGCAACTTGATCGCCACCGGGCGCCGCAGCAGGGAATGCCTCGCTCGATAGACCATTCCGTTTGCCCCGCGCCCAATCTCCTGCATCAACACGTACTGCCCCAGGCGACGCGCGGTCAACACGCTCCTGCGCACCGACGATTGCAATCGATCCACCAGCAATGTGAACATGAAGAGGCCGATGCCGCTCAGCACGAGCAGTGCGAACAAAACGAAGAACACCTTCCGCAGCACATATAATGTGTGAAACGCCTCGTCCGCTCCCACCTCGGTGGCGACGCCCATGCCAAATTCCCGCAGCCAGGCCCACGCGCCGACCACCTGGATGCCCCGATAGTTGCGGTAGCCTTCCACGTCCCTGCCGTCATTTCCCGTGGTGGCTGAAAGCGCCATGCGGGTCAGGGCAAGTTCATTTCGAGGCTTGGGCGGTTTTTCGCCGGGGACCAATTCCCCTTCGGGGTCGAGCAACTTCAGGTTGAGAATTGCAGTGTTCTCGCGTCCAGCGGGTATCAGGCTCAACGTTTTGAGTTCCGCATCAAAACGGGTCGCCGTGAGCATCATCCCGCGCCGGTCAAAGGCATAGGTCTCGCCTGTTTCACCCATGCGGGCGACGGAGAATATCTGACTGAATTCCTTTTCCGGTTTCATCCGCAATCCGAGGACGGCGATGATCGTGCCGTTGGTGGCTCGCACCGGCGCGGCCACAAACATCGTGGGACCTTCTGCGCGCTGGCTCTGCGTCAGCTCGCGGGCGAAGGGCCGGGAGGCGGAGAGTTCGCCGGCGAGCGCCCTATCCAGGAACAGGTCGTAGGTGCGCGGGGACGCAACCCCAACCCGGCCCGAATGGGGCGAGGCGAGGATTCGCTTCTCCGGGCTGATGACCACATAGTCGAGGTAGTGCTGGACCTCGATCAAGGGCTGAAGGTAGGTGCGTAAAACCTTTGCCGGGTCGGAGTTGGCCAGGGCGGTGGGAGAGATATCCGGATCTCGTGACATGGCGATGAGTTGTTCAATCGCCGCCTGAAATCGCGTGTCCGAGGCAAATGACTTGGCATCGTATTCCCTTTCCGTCAGCCAAAGGCGCAAGGCGGTGATGTCGGCGCGAAGGACGGTTTCCAGACGGGTGGCAAGTTCCGCTCGTGTGGTGGCTTCGAGCCGGTTGCGCACCCAAAAACCCGCCAGGCCGATGATGATGGCGCCAAGCAGGGGCCACACCCACATTTGCCGGGATAAAATGACCGGTGCTCGCGTTACCCAGCGGGCGAGCGAACTTGGGTGCGATTCTATTCCGTCAGCCGGCACTTGTTCAAACTGGGTTTAGCCCGTGCGCTTGTCAACGGAGAGAATTTCGCTGCGACCGCAACCAGCGCTCGCGCACGAGGTGTTTTATTAACATGGCGCCCATGGGTGAGTTAAGGGTAATCCTAGCATACCTATCGCAGCGCCTTGGAACGATCGTGCTGAAAGCTCTTTTTTACGTGCTCACGCAAAATGCGTATTTGGAACAGTTTGGGAAGATTGATGGCAACCTCGTGATTATATTCCCAGCAAACCAGCCATTTTGTGCTATTATGATGACAATGGAAAGATGTTGCAGGGAATCCGGGCTGGATAGGCGCACTTCGGTTGGCTTCCCCTTGGTGATGTTCTTCTGGGATTAATCCTTAGATCAAAAGCGGATTGGACGCGGGCCACGCTCGCGAACTGATCGGTGTCGACGCGAGTCGAGATCATTGGGCAAAAAAGAATTAATTGGGAAAAACTATGAGCACGCTGTCACTCCGTGAAACGCCCGGAAAATATTCTCGTGCGAGGGCTGTATTCGGCCGCCAACTGATCGCAAGTTTGGCGGCGACGGTCACGGTCATTGGATACCTTGGAATTTCGGCAATCGCATCGGCGGACATTTTTCCAACCAATCGAGTGGCGGTCTGGCAGGGAAATGTCGGCGTCGAGGGTGGCATTCCGAACGTGACGACCGTGTACGCCAGCCTGACCCCCGCTAATACCCTCACAGACATCAACAATGCCATCAATAGCTGTCCCAGCAATCAGGTTGTGATGCTGGGTGCGGGCACCTATAACCTTTCCGGCGGAATCACGATCATACAGAGAAACGGCGTGGTCCTGCGTGGCCAGGGCACCAACACGATTCTCAAATTTACCGGTAATCCATACCTTGCGAATATCCTGATCGAGGGCGACTGGAAGTCCGCCATCTGGAATGGTGTGGACGGGCAGGTAAACTGGACGGGAAACTACGCGCTGGGAACCACAAACATCACGCTCTCGTCCACCGCCGGACTTAGTGTCGGGAAGGTGATTTGCCTCGATCAACTAAATGACTTCGACGACGTGAACGCCGCCAACGCCTACGAAACCACCGGTGGAAGCATTCCTGGTTGCGGCGGCAGTGATGGTTGCAACGATTGTGGTCGAAGCTGCGGGACACGTACCCAACAGCAATACGTTCGGGTGAAGGCGATCAACGGCACCACCGTGACCATCTCGCCGCCGGTCGCCATGCCGAACTGGAAAGCGTCGCAAGCGCCCCAGGCATGGTGGATCAACAACACTGCGGTCATGTGCGGGATCGAAGATTTGTGCATCGACGGTACCGCGAGCAATCCCAACAACTACGCGGCAAACATTTCACTTTGGAACACGTGGAACTGCTGGGTGAAGAATGTTCGCTCCACGAATAATCTCACTGGCAGCGGCAACAGCTCGCACGTCCATTTCCAGCAATCCGGACGCGCGGAAATTCGCCATTCCTATTTTTACGGCACCAAGGCGGTCGGCGCGTCCGTGAACTACGGATTGCTGCCCATCATGGCCAGCAGTTGCCTCGTCGAGGATAATATTTTCAACCGCATCGGTTCCCCGGTTCTGCCCAATTATGCCGTCTGCGCGAATGCCTTCGCCTTCAACTACGCGACGAACAATGAGAACGGCAGCACCGCGCTTGGCCATTTCTTTTGGTTTCACGGTTCGCACGGCTGCATGAATTTAATGGAAGGCAACTACGGGCAGGGCGCGCGCGGTGATTATTTCCATGGCAGCGGCGGTTACAACACCGTTTTTCGCAACTGTTTTACCGGCTGGGAGCCGACGAAGAATTTCAATATTTACCCCATCCTGATCGAGGTGACCAACCGGAGTTGGAATATTGTTGGCAATGTGCTCGGCATGTCGGGAAAACAAAACCGATACGAGTCGCTTTGCACTGGAACGAAGTATACCAGCGCAATTTACAGTGCCGGTTGGAATGACATTGGCGCGGGCGATGATCCGCAATCGGTCGCCACCTTATATCGTCACGGCAATTACGACGTCGTGAACAACGCGATCGTCTGGAGCGCCACCAACGCTGATCACACCATTCCAAACAGCCTGCTTTACTCGGGAAAACCCGCGTGGTTCGGGGACCGGCCCTGGCCGCCCTACAATCCCGCGCAACCTTCGGCGGCGGCCATTACCAACATCCCGGCCGGCTACCGTGCGGTGTTCGGTGTCGATCCGCCGGCGGGCACAAACACGAATGTAGTCTGCAATCCCGGGCCGCTGGCAGTTAATCGGACCGGCACAAATCTTATCATCAGTTGGACGAACACCCCCTGCACGTATCTGCTCCAATACAATAATTCCGTTACCAGCGGAAACAATTGGAGCAATGCCACGCAGACCCCCGTGCTTTCCGGGAATCGCTATTACGTGACCAATCCACTTTCGTCAGCGTTTCGCGCGTATCGCTTGCACCTCAGCCCTTGACGCGGAATTTCAGGAAAAGTTCGGCACCAATTTGCCGCGCCGTTCGAAGTTCCAAGCTTGTTGCCCCATCCAGATTTTTTGTTCCGGCGCCTTCCGCCATGGTTGGTGCGGAGCGTCCCCCGAATATTTTCGGACAGACGGTGGTATAAACCTCATCCACCTGGCGGGCGCGAAACATGGCTTCATTTAGTTCGGCACCACCTTCACAAAGCAGGCGTTTGACCCGCCACTGGTCGCGCAACCAGCGCATCGCCGCCGGCAGGTCGACTTCGCTACGGCCGCAAATTTTCACCTCGGCCGCCAGCGTGCGCAGAAGCGCCAGTGATTCCGGCGAGGCACGTTGTGTGGTTAATACAATGATGGGGGAAAATCTTTGCTGAAATATTTCCGCCTGGGGATTGATCGTCCCGGAACCGCTGACGATGATGCGGAGATTGTATTCCGCGAGGCCGCGTTTGATTCGTTGGCGCCGATATTTCAATGAACCCGGTCCGAGCGTTACCTGATTGGAATCTACCGTTCGCGCGCCCGACATCACCGCGTCAACCGTGGCGCGCAACTCATACAGATGGTCATGATCACGCTTGCTGCCGAAGGTGGAAATGGCGCGGTTGACCGTGGCAATTTTCGCGTCGGCAGTCATCGCCATGTTTACCAGGACGTAGGGCTTGAGGGGTTTTGCGCGTCGAAACGCGGTTTTGGTGTTCATAGCAAGAGCATTGCGTCGCCATAGCTAAAGAAACGATAGCGTTGCCGCACGGCTTCGGCATATGCCGCCAGCACCATGTCCCGGCCGCGTGTTTCCCGGGGCGCGGCAAAAGCGCTCACCAACATCATGAGGGTGGACTTGGGAAGATGAAAATTGGTGAGCAGGCCATCGACGATTTTAAAATCCGAGGGTGGATAAAGGAAGATGCGGGTGCGACCAGTGCCCGGAGCGATGGTGTTGTCGGCGCTGCGTTGCGCGAGACTTTCCAGCACGCGGACGCTGGTGGTTCCAGCGGCGATAATGCGCCGGTTCTGCCGCTTGGCCGCGTTGATTTTCGCGGCAGTGTCCTCAGATACGTCGAAGCGTTCCTCGTGCATGATGTGGTCCGCGATTTGATCCGCCTTTACCGGCGCGAACGTTCCCGCGCCGACGTGCAGCGTGACGAAACACATTTCGATCCCGCCGTCCCGGATTTTTTGAAACATCGATTCGGTGAAGTGCAAGCCCGCGGTCGGCGCGGCGACTGATCCGGGTGGCTCGGCAAAAATGGTCTGGTAACGCTGCCGATCCTCGAGCGTATGACTGCCGTCGTTGCGCGCGATATAGGGCGGCAGGGGCAACTCGCCCAATACAGGCAACATATCGGCCACGTTGGGTGTGCCGGAAAATTGCAAACGGCGATGTCCGTCAGCGTTGTGGCCGATGACGGTTGCGGAAACATTAGACGGGCCGCCTTGGGCATCGCGGAAAACAATTTGAGTGCCCTCGCGCGCGCGTTTGCCGGGACGAACCATCGCCCACCAGTCGTTGGTGGCGTTTTCCTCTAATAGCCGGGCGGGAATGACACGCGAATTGTTGAGCACCATGATGTCTCCGGCTTTTAGATAGCTGAGCAAATCTGGGAAGCTCCGATGTTCGAGCTGGCCGGAGGCGCGGTGCACCACAAGTAAACGAGACTGGTCTCGCACTGGAGCGGGTGTCTGAGCAATCAGCTCCGGGGGAAGTTCATAGTCAAAATCCGCGGTTAACATCTGTCAGAAAGAATCTGCGCAAGCGGCCGGCGATTGCAAATTGCAAATTCACGTCTTGGAGGAGCCGGGAATCGGAGTTTTCGTTTCACTCGTGAAGCGATTTTCGGTAAAGGTGGTTTGTGCCATTTTTGAGGATCACCAACCTCGTCGCGGAAGTGCGGGCTTTTTTCCGCCGTCATTGGCAACGGGCGCTGCGGATCCGGCAGCGGATCCGGTTCAGCGAGGAGGCGATTCATTTGCTGCTGGCGGGGGGCGTCGGCGTGATCGGCGGATTTGTAAATATCGTCTTCTACTACGCCACGGAGTCGGTGCGTTTGTTTTTTCTTCACCGGCCGGGAGACGTGGTGGAAGTGGCCGAGGTTATGGCTCCGTGGCAGCGGGTTATCACGCCCGCATTGGGCGGATTGTGTGCTGGTTTGGTGTTGCACTTTGGGTTGCGGATGGCCGGTCCTCTGCGGTCCAGCAATCTCCTCGAAGTGATCGTGGCCGGTGACGGCCGGCTGCCGTTTCGCAGCGGCCTGGTCAAATTCATCTCCGCGCTCATCACGATTGGCTCGGGCGGTTCGATCGGTCGGGAGGGCGGCATCGTCCAGCTATCCGCGACGCTTTCCTCGAAGTGGGGGCAGGTCATGAACTGGCCGCCGTATCGCTTGCGGCTGTTGGTAGGCTGTGGCGCGGCCTCGGGTATTGCGTCTGCCTACAATGCGCCCATCTCTGGCGCGGTGTTCGCCGCGCTGATTGTGCTGGGCAATTTCTCGATGAATCTCTTTGCCCCGTTGGTGTTTGCCTCGGTCGTTTCGACCATGGTGTCGCGGAGCTTTTTTGGGATTCGGCCGTGGTACACGGTGGCTCCGTTTGATTTCACCAGTATTCTCCAATTGCCCTGGTTTATCTGCCTGGGCGTTGCCAGCGGACTTTTAGGCGCAGCTTTTCTTAAGTTGCTCAACTTTAGCGAGGCACAATTTGCAAAAGTGCGCGCGCCAATTTATGCGCGGTTGGCATTGGGCGGGCTCATTGTAGGCATCATCGCCATCTGGTTTCCGGGCGTGTGGGGAAATGGTTACGTGGTCGCCAATCGGATCCTCCATGGGGAATATGGCGCGCCAGCGTTTACGCCTGGTGACATCGTGAAACTGGACCGACTGGCGCTGCGTCTGCAGCACCCGGATGAACCCGATGGAATCTCAAAGTATCTGGTTTCCCAGCTTACGCCGCCAACGCAGACTCTGTTGTCAAACTACACCGGCATGGCAGACGTGCCCTTGCAGGCGGCGCTGGCCGAGGACTTAAATCGAGTAATGCGGTCGGGCATGCTCTACGAGACGCAACGTTTCGAGCGCATTAACCTGCCGCCAAAAGTGATGCAATTGGTGGATCGCAAGCCGGAAGGATTAGATCTCATGCGATTAAACCGGTTATTGCTCTTTGAGGCATATCCGGAGGAATTATCTCGGACGCACTGGCGTAGCGCGGCCGCGACAGCCTTGTTACTCCTTGCAGGGTTGGTGCTCGCGAAACTGGTCGCCACCCTCGCCACGGTTGGGTCCGGTGCCGTCGGTGGTGTCTTTACGCCAACGCTGGTATTGGGCGCGGGACTCGGGGCGACATTTGCCCTGACCTTGCAACAATTGGGCGCGGGTGAAGATTTACCGATTGCGGCCTTCGCCATCGTGGGCATGGGCAGCATGCTGGCGGCGACTACTCGCTCGCCGTTGCTGGCGATTATCATGGTTTTTGAAATATCGCTCGATTATTCGCTGATGCCGCCGCTGATGCTGGCGTGCGTGGTTTCGATTTTGGTGGCGCGCCGGCTGCATCCGGAATCGATTTACACGGAGCCGTTGCGGAAGAAAGGGCTGATTGTTTCGCACGATCCGAATACTTCGGACGCCGCTTCAGAACGCACCGTGGGCGATCTGATGCGCGCGCCAGTCGCTCCGGTGCGGGAGACGGCGGGATTGCGGGAATTGGCGGACCGATTCCTCACCAGCGCCAATAACTTTCTGCCGGTAGTGGATGAAAAGGGTCAGATTTTGGGCCTCGTGGCGCTCCAGGATTTGAAGGAATATCTCGGTTCCGGCCAGGAATTTCAGGGCGTGATTGCGTTTGACGTGATGCGGCCGCCGCCGAAGTGCGTAACGCCAAACCAGCGCCTGCTCGATGTGCTGCCGATTGTTCTCGCCAGCGAGCAGCGAAATATTCCAGTGGTCAATACGCTCAAAGAAAATCGGCTCGTTGGGGCGATTGGGCGCGCGGAGATTCTTGGATTGTTTGCCGAGGCGATTTCGGCTGGCAGCAAACCGGAGGTTTGAGGCAGCAATACGGGCGCGGAAACGCAGGCATTTTATCGGAAAGCCACGAGGCTGCCCAGAATCGCTGCCGCCATCCAAATCAACACCACCGCTTGAGCCCGCGTCAGGCCGCGACGCACGAGCCGATGCGAGAGGTGATTATTGTCTCCTTGATAAAACGGCTGACCAATTTTCCACCGTAACAGCACCACCCAAACCAGATCCGCCAGCGGGACTGCGAGTACTAGTAACGGAATCAGGACGACCCAGGGGCGCGGATTCCGGTGCGTATAAAAATGCGGCAAGATCGCCAGCACCGCCAAAAGGTATCCTACAAGATGGCTCCCGGCGTCACCGAGGAAGGCTTTGGCGCGCGGAAAATTATAGGGCAGAAAACCGAGCAAAGCGCCCACGGTCAGGAAGGCGATCAACGCCACCAAATACTGTCCTTCCGTGGCCGCAACCGCCGCGAAATTCCAGGCGCCAATCGCCCCCAATCCCGCACAAAGGCCGTTCATGTTGTCCATAAAATTGAAGGCATTGATCACGGTCAAAATCCAAAGAACGGTAATCGTGTAACTGAAGAGGAGGCTCGGGATGAACAAGGTGATGCGGGCTCCGCAGGCGAAGACCAGCGAGGCGACCAGGAGTTGCCCGGTGAACTTCACCTCGGGAGAAAGTTCGTATTTGTCGTCCAGGCATCCGATCAGGAGCATGGCGAAAGCGCCGGCGAAGATTCCGAACAATTCAATGGCTCTTTTGCCCAATCCATATTTTAGGAGATAGGTGGAGTTGGCATCCAGCCAGCCCCCGTCCCCCGCGCTTAACCCTGGCGAATGAGCATCAGGAGGCAGCAAATTGATCGCGGCGTCGGAATGCCGCAGCCAGAGAGCGAGGCACGCCAGCAGACTCGGCACCAGCAAACCAGTCATCACCGCCAGCCCGCCAGCGAGCGGAGTGGGAGCATTATGAATCTTTCGCGCGCCTGGGTCGTCCACTAGGCCCACCCGCAAACACCACTTGCGCCACAAGGGCAGGGCGATCAGTACCGTCACGGCCGCGCTGATGATCGCCATCAGATAGATGTTATTGGGAAATTTCACTTGGCAATGCAGGCTGAAAAAGAACGTCGTCGTTCAGGTCATCAATCGCTGGTATAGCTGGTACAGTTGACCCACCATCCGTTCCTGATCAAAAAGCGGTTCGACGAACTGTCGTCCGCGTCCGCCCAGTCGTTCGCGAAGCGCCGGATCGCGGGCGAGGCGGAGGAGGCGATTTTTCAGGCCGGACAAATCGCCCGGAGGTAATAAAAACCCTGTTTCATTGTCAACGCAAACCTCCCTTGCGCCATCGCAATTGTAAGCCACGACTGGGCGGCCCGCTGCCAGAGCCTGGGGCAGGGCACGCGGCAGACCTTCGCGTCGGGATAAATGCACCAAGGCATCCATGACGCCCACGAGCGCGGGAACTTCCGACGGCTTTACAAGGCCAGTGAAAACAAAATGGCGCTCCAAACCCAGCGCGCGGGCCTGGTTTTCGAAGCGTTCGCGCCACGGTCCGTCGCCAACCAGGAGGAATTTCGTTTTTGGATATTCTCGCAATAAGTCAGGTGCCACGGCGAAGAGGTCGTCGTGCCCCTTGAGCTTGAACAGCCTCGCAATCTTTCCAATTACGAAATCATCGGCATTAAAGCCGAGCTTGCGTCGCTGACGGGGGGCATTTACCGCGGATAAAAATGGTTTCAGATTAAAGCCGCTAAGTATTTTTGTATACTGCTCACGCTTTCCGATTCCGGCAGCGAGGTAAAGTTCCGTCATCGCATCCGCCACTGCCACGAAATGGGTGGTGACACGACCCGCCCGGCGTTCAGCGTGGCGAAAAACCATATTGGGAATTGCGCCTTGAAATGTTCCGAATGAAGGGCCGTGAATCGTATGGACAATGATGGGCACACGGGCGCGAGCGGCTGCGAGGCGTCCGAGAATTCCGGCCTTCCCGCTGTGGGTATGAACGATGTCCGGTTTGCGATCGCGAAAACTTTTGGCGAGGTGGCGAAGGGCGAGAATATCGTGCCAGGGAGATATAGCTCTTACCAATTCCGGAACGACCGTGACGAAGCCGGGATCTCCGGACAGGCTGGATTCCAACGAACCCTCCGGGCCGAAGCTGGCGCCGGTGATCAAACTTGTTTCAACTCCGTAGGTATCCCGCAATCCGACCACCGAGGCGATCGTGTTTTCCTGAGCGCCACCGACAATCAAACGCGTGATGACGTGGATGACCCGCATCCCGGTGGTCACGGAGAGCCGGACTTGAGCTTGATGAGATACTCCGATACAGTTTTTGACTCGGCTGTGTTGGTGGGAGCGTTAGCGAGATACAAATCGTAGTTTCGGATGGCGGCTTTTGAGTCGCTCGTCTGGCGCGCAATTTCGCCCAGCCCGAAATAGATCCGGTAATCGGTGGGGTGGGCTTTTTGCAATATTTCATAGTCGCTTCTGGCAGAGTCCCAGTTACCTAGCCGGAAGTATGCGATGGCGCGATTCAAACGTGCAGAATAATTGTTAGTGTCCACGCCAAGCACGCGGGTGAAAGGGGGGATGGCTTCCGCATATTGACCCGCCAGAAGAGAAACAAATCCTTTGTTGTTCAAGATTGTTAGATCGTCAGGCGAGATGGCAAGCTGTTTGTCGATTAGCTTTAGCGCGTTTGTATAAACCTTGAAAGAGAGGAACACCTGGGCCGCAGTGTTGAGCAGGTTTTCATCCGCGGGGGCCTTTTTCAGCGCAGCATCCACAACCGCCTGCGCTGCTGCCTCGTCGCCTTTCACCAGGTATGCGGAGGATTCGACAAAAAGCAATTGAGTGCGGTTGGTGTCCGCGGGACGCGCCATGCCGGGTTCCTTGCGGATCTGAGCGACAATTTTGAGGGTTTCATCTGGTAATCGGGCCAGGACATACAACTGCGCGAGCCACAAACGCATCTCAAGATTTTCAGAAGCGAGCTCGATGGCTCGATTGATATGGTTTGCTGCCTGGCGGTGCAGGTTATTGCGCACAAAGACCCGGCCTTGTTCAAAACACAAATTCGGTTCGTCGAACGGACCGTTGGCCCCAATTACCGCGTCCCAATTCCGATACTTGCCAAATTCGTCCTCCACGGACTTGGAAATCTGCACCGCCCCGCCGTGGCCCGCCTGCAGGTTTTTATTGCATTCAAGATCGATTTGGGCGACGACATTATCTGGATTCAAAGCAATGGCGCGGTTAAAAAACACGGCGGCGTTCGTCAATTGATTCGCCTTTTGCAGTTCCACGCCCCAATAAGTCAGACTTCGTGAATAATAGCCGCTCAGGATTGTGGCGGTAGGGTTGTTCTCTTTGGCAAGGTGGGCAAATTCCAAGAGTGAACCCAGCTTCCAGGATTGGGAGTCGGCTCTCGGAGGGGTAATGGATTGTTCAACCGCTTTTAGCGCCGTGTCTTCTGCCACCTGCCAAAACGCGTTGTTTTCGGCTTCCACCTTTTTGCTGAGACGAGGAATCAGGAGGCTTCTTGCGGGATAGGGCACCAACTGGTAAACCAACCCGTGCGGCTCGGCATAAAAGTGTTCGAAGTAATAGCCAAAGCTGGGATGGAGATAGTAAACGGAATTGCTCGCCATCAGCTTGCCGAGTGATTGAATGAGGTATAAGGAATCAACCTGTTGCACATAATCCTTGGGCGGAACTTCGACGGTCCAGCGTTCGCCATATTTCCGTTTCAAATACCGGTGATACTCCGGCCACTTCAACCCGTCGGTGTGCAAAAACATGTAGTTCTTACTTATACCTGCCTGCGCTGTGTAAGACTGCATCAACCAGAGTCGGCGATCTTCGTCGCTGAGTACCACGGTGTTGTTTGTCGGCAGGGAATTTGCCAGCAGCGAGGCATACTGCTTCAACATCGGACCGTTCGTCGTCTGGATTTGCGGCCAATTGCGGTAAAGGAGTGCCGCCGGCGTCAAAAATAAGAGTGCCCAGACCGCGGCGGTGACGATGCGGTTTATCAACTTCAGGTGACTGGGCATCCTTCGCGAACTCTGGGGGTTGATGCTGAAAACTGATAAAAAGTAAGCGCTGCAATACCCCACGCTCAGCGCGCCCAGATAATAGAAAGTCAAAAAGGGAATGCCCCAGCCTTTGTTGCGCGGGCTAAACGCGGGATCCAGCGCCACCCATATGCAGATACCGAGAAAAAGGAGATGAACCACGTGAAACATGAAGGTGGCCAGCGCCACACCCAATTCACTGGTGTCCCCAAAATAAGAGGACCATCGGATACTGATGAGCAGCACCGGAACCAGCGACGTCAGGGCGAGCAGCAGCACCATTTGACGGCCGTATTTAAATACCGTCGTGACAATGTTTTTCTGCCCAATGAGGTTGACCTTTAACGCGGGCCAGAACGGGACCGTTGCGCCGTGATCCAATCCTTGCGCCAGCGGCAACAACAAATAAAGTGCCAGTGCAACCAGAACGCAGAAAAACATCCGGGTTAGGAAGCGGAGGTTAAAAAAGCTCAGACCCTTGATCCAAATCAGCGCAATGAGCAGGACGGGAAAGAATCCAATCATGGCCCAGTTGTTGGTAACTCCGGCGCCAAAAACGAACGCGCCCCGCAGCAGCCAGGATTCACGCCAGTCGTGACGAAACTCCAGCAGGCAGCGGACGACATAGGCAAATACCAGCAAATCCAGCATCTCGTTGGAGCCGGTGGTCATCGCCTGGCTGGCGGCGGCGGTGGCGTCCTCCCAGAAGGTAAGCTGCAAACCGCATACCAGTGCCGCCAATATAGGCGGCAGCCAGCCGGTGCGAATGTCCATCACCGAGGCGTTGTCGCCCACTTTGCGGCGCTGCGCCTGAGTGCGGTCCTGGGGCAGCAAGGCCACGGAACGGGCGAGTAACGCCAGGGTCAGCACGGCGCAGATACAGGAAAATAAATTCAGGGCCAGCGGAATCTGCTGAACCGGAAGCCAGCGAATGGGGTAGGTTAGCAGCCAAAAAAGCGGTCCGTAGAGCTCCGGCTGCCAGCTCCAGCCAGACATCCGGGCGACCTGTTGGATATTACCAAATGAAACCCAACGATTCAGCGTGATCAGGTAAAGGACCAGGGCAACTGCAGCGATCAGCCAGGGCAAAAAAACGGGGACGAATTTTTTCTCCGAGTGGGCTTCAGTTACCTGTGTCATCGAGCGCGTCAAAGTTGAAACTATGCAGTTTGGCTTGGCAAGTCCGGTTTTGGCCGCGATTCGCTTATGACCGGCGGCGTAAATCGGCGACCGATTCGACGTGTGAGGTCTGGGGAAACATATCCAACGGAACTACTTGCACCAAGTCAAAGACACCATCCGCACACAAAACGTTCAAGTCTCTTGCCATGGTGGCTGGCTGGCACGAAACGTAGATGATTTGCCGGGGTCGAACTTCGCGCAGTGTCGCCAGCATTTCGGGATGACAGCCCTTGCGGGGGGGGTCCAGCAGCGCCGTCGTCGCGTCGGGAGTGAAGCGCGCCAGCAACTTGCGCAGCCAGTCTTCAGCGTTGCCCGCCACGAACTCGCCGTTGGTGAGACCTCGTGCGGCGGCGTTCTGCGAGGCTGCCTTGATGGCCATGCGGTCGAGTTCCACGCCGACAAAAGATTCCACGTGTTTGGCCAGTTCGATACCGAAGAAGCCGACGCCGCAGTATATGTCCACCAAATGGCGCGTGCCCGCGTCTCGCAAGCGATCACCGACAATTTCCACGAGCTTCGGCAGGAGGAAAAAGTTGTTCTGAAAAAAAGAATCGCGTGGTAATTCCCAGCCTGCGGGCGGAATGCGCAGAACCACTTTGATGCCGCCTTTTGGTGGCGGGTGCGCCCGGACGTGCTTGATTTGTTCGTTCAACGCCGGTTCGGCGATCTGGCATTCTTCAATGTCGACCACCAGCCGGTTGTCAGCCCGAATGAAGCCGATATTGAGACCTTGTTTGAACTTGTCCCACTGGCTACGAATCATGATGCGATTGCGGTAGCCGTATGGCTGCGGGCAGGGGACCACCGGTTGGACAATTGCGGAATCAAACCCGCCGATGCGCTCGAACAGATCCTTGATTTGCTTGTGTTTGTGGTGAAGTTGGAGGGAATAAGCGAGGTGCTGATATTGGCAGCCGCCGCACTCACCAAAGTATCGGCAGCGTGGGGCAGTTCGATCCGGGGAAAGTTTGATTACCTGGAGCAGGCGCGCGCGGCCGAAGCGCTTTTTAATTTCCGTGACTTCCGCTTCGACGACTTCTCCGGGCGCGACGAAAGGAACAAACACGACGAAGTCGTCGATTCGCGCCACGCCTTCACCACCGAACGAAATGTCCTCGATGGTAAGCGTTAATTTGTCACCCAGTGCCGGACTCACGCTGGGGGTGCGGAAAAGCAGAGTGCGAGGCTCATCCTTCAAACTTCTTGATTCGAAAATGTCCGCTGTCGTCCTGTTCCAACTCGCCGCGGTCAACCAGGGCGGCAAGGGGAATGTCGGCCCAGTGGGGATCTTCCTCGAAAACCTGGCGCCGCAATGCTTTGCGAGCAATTTCACGGCGGGCAACGAAAGCCCGATTTCCCTGAAGGAAATTCATGATGGCAATTTCCTCGTGAGTCATAATGTATTGGATATGTGGCGCAATGCGACTTGGCCTTTTTCGGCCGGCACTCAACATAACAAACTGCTTTCCTCTGGCAATCCGCAATCTCCGGCCGTATTGCCTGCCAGGCTATTCGCCACCAATAAAAAGCCCGCGCCGGGAGGTCCCGAGCGCGGGCAGAAAAGGGGAATTAAAACTACTTGGTGACCACTTCGATCTTGGTGGCCGTCAATTCGTTTTTGCCATCGACCTTCGCCACGGTGCCGGTTGCTTTGACCTTCTTGGTTTCCTTGCAAACGTTGGAGTGGAAATCTTTGCTCACGTCGTTGGCGGCGAGGTAGTAGTTCACGGTTTTGCCGTTCTTGTTTTCGACCTGGATTACCGTCTGGCATTTGTCACCTTCCTTGAGCGAGCACTTGGCGCATTTGGCTTCGCCGGTGATGGTCTTTTCCTTGGCCTTCGTTTCGTCCGCAGCGAACGAGGGGGTGGCTAGCGCGAGCAGCATGAGGCCGGCTACGGCGGTGAGTAGTAATGAGGCTTTTTTCATAATTCGTTATCGCTTTTGGTTAAGGGTGCTTGTGAACCTTAATTAGACGAAAAGAACCTGGCTTTGTTCAACTTGAAAAGAGGGCGAAAAAAATCCCGCCTCCCAAAGGAGGCGGGATGATAAGGGCAATATCTTGGTGGACAGTACGTTAGCTGGAAAGTGCGCCCGCCGCGGCCGCCTTCTGCGAGAAGGTCAGTTTGTCGGCGTCGGCGCTCACTTTAACCGGTTCGCTTTCGTGGAATGTCCCGCGAAGGATCTCTTCCGCCAGGGGGTCTTCCAGATACCGCTCCACGGCGCGACGCATCGGACGCGCTCCATAATTCGGGTCGAAGCCCTTCGAGACCAGGAAGTCTTTGGCTTTGTCATCCAATTCGAGGTTAACGTTCCGCGCCTTCAGCCGGGCCATGACTTTGTTAATCTCCAAATCCAGGATCTGGATGAGATCCGGCTTGGTCAAGGAGCGGAAAACCACGACATCGTCGAGGCGGTTCAAAAACTCCGGACGGAAGGTCTTTTTGGCCTCCTCCAAAATCTTCTCACGCATCTTTTCATAGCTGCTCTCGTCCGTAATCGGCGAGAAGCCCAGCGTCGATTGCTTCCGTATCGTGTCGGACCCGACATTGGACGTCATGAGGATGATCGTATTGCGAAAATTGACCACGCGGCCGACATTGTCCGTCAACTTGCCCTCCTCCAAAATCTGCAAGAGCATGTTCCACACGTCGGGGTGGGCCTTTTCAATTTCGTCAAACAGCACCACGGAGTACGGTTTGCGACGGACTTGTTCGGTAAGTTGGCCGCCCTCTTCGTAGCCCACGTAGCCAGGCGGGGAACCAATCAAGCGCGAGACGTTGAATTTCTCCATGTACTCGCTCATGTCGAGTTGGATCAAAGCCTTGGCATCGCCGAACAATTGTTCCGCGAGCGATTTCGCCAGTAATGTTTTGCCGACCCCCGTGGGCCCAAGCAAGGCAAACGTGCCGATCGGCCGACGAGGATCTTTGAGATCCGCGCGGGAACGCCGGAGCGCTTTGCACATTGCCGAAACCGCTTCGCGCTGGCCGATGACGATTTTGCCCATCTCGGCTTCCACATGCAGCAAGCGCTGCATCTCGCCCTGTTCCATCCGTTGGAGGGGAATGCCGGTCCATTTGGAAACGACCTGCAACATTTCCTCCTCGTCCACCTTGACGCGTTTTTCCTCACGCGACGTGCGCCAGTCGCGCAGCACCGTATCGAGCTTCTCCTTGGCCTGCTTTTCTTTGTCGCGCATGGCCGCGGCGCCTTCGAAATCCTGGTTCTTGATCGCCTTTTCCTTCTTGCCCTTGATCTCCTCGATGTCGCCCTCGAGCGATTTGACTTCCGGCGGGCGGGTCATCGTGCCAATGCGCGCGCGGGAACCGGCTTCGTCCATCACGTCGATGGCCTTGTCCGGGAGATAACGGTCGGTGATATACCGATCCGAAAGCTTTACGGCGGATTCGATCGCCTTGTCTGTGAATTCAGCCTTGTGATGTTCTTCGTATTTCGGCCGCAGACCTTTAAGAATGAGAATTGCCTCCTCGATGGAGGGAGCCTCAACCTTTACGGACTGGAAACGGCGTTCGAGCGCTGCGTCCTTTTCGATATACTTGCGGTATTCGTTAAGGGTCGTCGCGCCGATACATTGCAACTCACCACGGCTCAATGCAGGCTTGATGATGTTGGAGGCGTCCATCGTGCCTTCGGCCGAACCGGCACCGACGATGGTGTGCAATTCGTCGATGAAGAGGATGATGTTTTTTGCACGGCGAATTTCGTCCATGACCGCCTTGATACGCTCTTCAAACTGGCCGCGATATTTGGTGCCGGCCACCATCAATGCAAGGTCCAGTGTGATTACGCGTCGTTCGCGAAGTAATTCGGGAACGTTCCCGCCGGCGATTTCCTGAGCGAGACCTTCCACGATGGCGGTTTTGCCGACACCGGCTTCACCGAGCAGCACGGGATTGTTTTTCGTGCGACGGCAAAGAATCTGGATGACCCGTTCGATCTCATTTTTGCGGCCGATGACCGGATCCATTTCACCCTTGCGGGCAATTTCCGTCAGGTCACGGCCGAACGCCTTGAGGGCAGGGGTCTTGACTTCGCCCTTCTTTTCAGGCGCGGGTTTCTCCGGCGTTTCGCCCGGCGCTGCTTCCTCCTGCGCGGCGAAATTCGGATCCAATTCCTTCAAAATCTCCTGGCGCGTCTGCTCGATATCCACGTCGAGGTTCTTGAGCACGCGGGCGGCCACGCCGTCACCTTCGCGAAGCAAGCCGAGCAGGATGTGTTCGGTTCCCACGTAAGTGTGGTTCAGCGCGCGAGCCTCCTTTTGCGCCAGCGCGAGGACTTTCTTGACGCGTGGCGTGTAGGGAATATTGCCCATCATCTTCTGATCCGGGCCCGTGCCGACCTGTTTTTCCACCTCGAGTCGGACGGTTTCGAGGTCGAGACCCAGCTTCTGTAACACATTGACCGCCACGCCCTGGCCCAGTTTGATGAGCCCGAGCAGGAGGTGTTCCGTGCCGACGAAGTTGTGGTTGAAGCGGTCGGCTTCCTTCCGCGCGAGGGCCAGCACCTGCTGTGCCCGCGGCGTGAAATTATTCATGGCTTCTTGATCGCTCATACTATTCCTTAACTTGCAATCATTTGGATGGTTTGTCCAATCCAGCCTCCGGCGGTTTCGGAGGTTGGGCGACTGGACGACTTACTGACCGCAATCGCTCGCGAACCATATCTGCCCGCAGCAAATCCCGTTCCTCAGCGGAAAGTTTCTCAGTATGCTGTTTCTGCAAATGGGCCGGCTGGGTAAGGATGAAGAGCTCGTCCACCAGCGACCGGTCAACACCGGGGAAAAGCCCGACATCCACCCCGAGTCGCATCAGCGAGATGAGATTCATCGTTTCCTTGGAAGAAATACTATGGGCGTTCGCGAGAATGCCATAGGCGCGGCCAATGTGGTTGTAAACCACCTTGGGCTTTTTCTCCAACAACGTCGCGCGGGCGTTCTCCTCGTGCTCGATAATCTGCGCCAAAACTTTCTCCAGTCGCTCCACGATGGCCGACTCGGATTCTCCGAGCGTCATCTGATTGGAAACCTGGAATACATTACCGAGCGCTTCGGTGCCTTCGCCGTAAAGTCCGCGTACTGCCAGCCCCAGTTTGTTCACCGATTGGATGATCGGATTAATTTGCTCGGCCAATACCAAGCCGGGCAAATGCAGCATCGCACTCACGCGAATGCCGGTGCCGAGATTGGTGGGGCAGGCGGTGAGATAACCCAACTCCGGACTGAAAGCATAACTGAGGCGCGATTCCAACAGCGTGTCAGCGCGGTCAATGGACGACCAGGCTTGACGCAATTGCAAACCAGGACGCAACGCCTGCATTCGCAGATGATCCTCTTCGTTGATCATCACGCAAAGCGTTTCTTCGCGATTCACCACCAGGCCGCTGCCGGCGCTCTTGGCGGCGTGTTCACGGCTGATCAGGTGGCGTTCCACCAAAATCTGTTTGTCGAGCGTCGACAAGCTGTCCATCGAACCCGAAAATGATTCCTTCATTTCCGGCAGGCTTTCCACGGCCGGACGAATCATTTCCAGTACCTTGACGCGTTCCAGCTTTTTGGCCCAGCCGGGGAATGCCGCGTCATTCAGATTGCGCGCCAGCCGGACGCGGCTCGACATCACGATCCGATCATGCGGACCCTTGCGCCGGGCGCTTTCGGCGGGCGGTATCAGGAAAGTGTGCAGGTCCATGGCGTTCACTTGGGGATGGGAGCGCCCAGGCGCGCTCGCGCCTGCTTGATTTCATCCCGCAATTGCGCGGCACGCTCGAAGTCCTCCTGCTCCACGGCCTTGGAGAGATTTTTTTCCAGCGAAGAAAGCTGGTCCGACAAATCCTGCGTCTGCCGCAACGCCACCGGAATCTTGCCCACATGGCGAGTGCCCTTGTGCATCGTCTTCAAGAGACCTTCCAGCGCCTCGGCAAACGTGCCGTAGCATTCGGGGCAGCCCAGTCGCCCGGCCTTCTTGAAGTCCGCCTGCGTAAAACCGCACCGGCCGCATTTCATTTCGGCTCCGCCTGCCGCCTGTTCGATTTCCTGCGAGGCACCCAGGCCGAGCAGGAGGTCAGCAAGGGAGAAAGCGGTGGGATCCGTGATGCCCTTGTTCTTGGCGCATTCCTCGCAAAGATCGAGCTTCTGCATCTTGTCCCCCTTGATTTCGGTCAAGTGGACCTTGGCTTCCTTATCCTTGCAGATGCAGCACAACATAATGTCTCTATTCGTATATCGGCTCACCTGAGACGTTCGTCAAGGCATGGTATTGCTTTACCAATTGCCGGGTGACAGCGCCGGGTTTCCCGTTGCCGATGACGCGACCGTCGATTTTTACCACCGGGACCAATTCGGCCCCGGTGCCCGTGAGGAAACATTCGTCGGCATTAAACAATTCGTGGCGCGTCAGATTCGTCTCGTGGACCTGTAATCCGGCCTCAGCGGCGATTTCCATCACCACCCGGCGGGTGATGCCATACAAAGCGCCGGCGGAGAGCGGGGGGGTGATCAACCGCTTTTCGCTCACGATGAAAATATTGTCGCCCGTGCATTCGGCCACGAAACCCTGCGCGTTTAGCATCACGGCCTCTTCGCACCCGGAATTGTTGGCCTCGATCTTCGCGAGAATATTGTTGAGGTAATTCAACGACTTGATCGCCGGATTCAACGCACTATGGACATTGCGAACGGTCGGCACCGTGATGATTTCCATCCCGCGCTGATAGTATGCCGGGGGATAAAGCTGGATTTTTCCCGCAATGATGATCACCGAGGGATTTTTGCAACGGTTTGGATTGAGCCCGAGCGTGCCGACGCCGCGCGTGACGACCAGGCGGATGTAACCGTCCCGCACCTTGTTCTTGCGGCAGGTTTCGACGACGGCGGCCATGAGCGCCGCATGTTTCATCGGGATTTCAAGCAACAGCGACTTGGCTGAACAGAACAGCCGGTCGATGTGTTCCTTCAGTTTAAAAACGCGCCCATTGTAAGCCCGGATTCCTTCAAAAATGCCATCACCGTACAGCAAGCCGTGATCGAACACCGAGATCTTCGCGTCTCGCTCGCCGTAATATTTCCCATCAATATAGATTTTCATGCTCAAACCAAATTCAGCCTACGGAGAACGCAATTCCAAAGCAACCCGCCTTTTGCGGGTATTTCGCGGGATGGGCTTTCCCTTCGATTGCGGATAGGCGATGGTGCCAGCCGGCGGAAGTTATAATGTAAAATGGTGAACGAAATTGCCCGAAGAACCATGCGCGCGATTTCGCATATCCTCATCGTAATCGAAATCGTTTCGCTAGTGTGGGGGCTTGCGCCGATGGCGGCGCTTGTGCCGCCAGGTGTCGATCGCGAGATAGAGAACACCCAGAAATCCGAGGAGCAACAATACAATTATCCCCGGCCGGTTTTCCCATATCTGCTGCAGGCTTCTGGAGATTTCCGACATGTCCATAACCATTATTAGCTTACACCAGCGTTTGTCGAATGACAAAATGGCCGTGGCTGTTGGCACATGACCGGTATGGCGTTGCGTTGGATTAGGGATTGTCCCCGCAATCTCGTTTGACTAAGTTTTCGGAGCAGGCAACCACAACGACGACATTCAACATGACTGACTTATTTGGCTTCACGCGGACGGTGGTCAACAGCCGGTATGCTTTGCTCACGCCGAGCGGTTTCGTTCCGAGTTATCTTTCGGGCTGGCAGAAGGCGGTTTGCAATGTGTTGATCTCCCCCGCCATGGGCGCGCGGTTCTGTCAGTTGTTGATCACGCTGGAGCGTGATGGGAAAGGCGCGGGCAACACGGGCCTCAACGAGTACTTTATATATGTGTTGAACGGCAACGCGTCGGCGGTGCTTGGGGACAAACGGCATCGCCTCGAAGCGGGGAGTTATATCTACGTGCCCGCTGGCGAGGACATGCAGATCGAAAGCAGCGCCGCCGGGACGCAGTTGTGGATTTTTCAGAAGGAATACCTGCCGATGCGCGGCACGCGCAAACCGGCGGCGTTCGTACGGCACGAACGCGAAATAAAGGGGCAACCGTTTCTCGGGAATGAAGACGCTCGGTTGCAGGTCTTGTTGCCGGATGAACCGGCGTTCGACATGGCGGTAAATATTTTCACATACCAATCGGGCGCCACGCTCCCCTTCGTCGAGACGCACATCATGGAGCACGGACTGGTAATGCTGGCCGGGCAGGGGATTTATCGCCTCGATGCCGACTGGCATCCGGTGAAAGCCGGGGACGTTATCTGGATGGCGCCATATTGTCCCCAATGGTTCGTGGCCATGGGCAAGACGCCGGCCAGCTATATCTACTACAAGGATGTGAACCGGGAACCGCTGTAAGGTCCGGTTATAAAGCGAACCCTTGCATTTCGCGCCCCGGCGGGCAGCATCGAAATCCAGCAAAGCAAAAATTACCATGAAGCCTCCCATTCCACGCAACGAGGCCCGGCGTCTCAAGGTTCTCTGGCAATACGAAGTGCTCGACACGGTGCCGGAGGAAATTTTCGACGACCTGACCGAACTCGCCGCGCGCATTTGCCAGGCGCCGATCGCCCTCATTACGCTGGTTGATGAAAAGCGCCAATGGTTCAAATCCAAGGTTGGTGTCACCATCACCGAAACGTCGCGCGATGTTTCCTTCTGCGCTTACGCGATCACGCAGCACGATTTGTTTATTGTCCCCGACGCCGCCCTGGATCCGCGCTTTGCGAAGAACCCGCTGGTGACGTCCGATCCGAAGATTCGTTTTTACGCCGGTGCGCCGTTGATCACGCCGGATGGCCACGCCCTCGGATCGTTGTGCGTGATCGACAAAGTCCCGCGTGAGTTGAACCCGGACCAGAAGCAGGCGTTGCGCATCCTCGCGCGTCATGTCGTCTCGCAGCTCGAGTTGCGTCGCCGCTCCCGCGAGCTCGCCGACGCCCGGCGTCACACTGAAAAACTCAAGGACGGTCTGGAAGAATTGCGTGCCGAACTGGCCAAGGCCCGCCGGGCCCTGGCGCGTAAAGGGGTGAAGCCGCGCAAATCGTCCGCGATCCGGCTGAAAAAGTCGCGGCGTTAGTCCCCGCGCTATTCCACCAATTCCGCTTTCGCGGCCGATGAAGGCCGGCGTTCGTAAACCAGCTCCGCACGTTTGTCGATGAACTGCGCCATGATGCTCACGGCGATTTCCTGAACACTCTGCGAGCGAATCTTGATCCCCACCGGGCAGGCGACGCGCCGCAAGTCCTCCGGGGTTGCCAGTTTTTCGCCGGCGAAATGTTCGAAGATGGTGCGGGCCTTGCGCGCGCTGCCGATCATGCCGATGAAGAGAAACGGTTTTTGAATCCAGTCCTTCAACACCAGCGCGTCATGACGATGACCGCGCGTGACCACGAGACCGAAACTCGGAACGGCCGGAAGTTTATGCGCCAATAATTTCTCCCAAATGTCCGCCCGCATCGCGCTTTCGGGCGGAAAATAGTCGTGATTGGCCAGGGCTGGCCGGTCATCAAACACCGTGACTTGAAAATCCAATTGCAGCGCCAGCGGCGTCACCGCTTGCGCGATATGGCCGGCGCCGGCGATCCAGAGCGCGCAGGGCGGCGTCACTGTTTCCTGATACAACCAATCCGCGACGGCGGAGGGTTCGGGAGCGGCGGCAATTTGAAAATCCGCTTTCACACCCCAGTCCAGTATGCGGTCGCGCTTCGCGAGGGCGTCCCAAAAATCCGATCCGACCTTCTGGGCGTTCGGCACGATGACACCGAAAACTTTTCCGCCGCAGATCAAACCGTCGTCCCAGCCGAAATCGTGATCGAGCAGAAGCTCAAAAGTAGCCGCCTGGCCATGGCGTAATGATTGCACGGCGCGGTGCTGGATCTCGGCCTCCAGGCAGCCGCCGCCGAGTGTGCCCTTGATTCTGCCATCGGCATAAAACAACGCCTTGGCGCCGACTTTTTGCGGGCTGGATCCTTTCACGCCGCAAATAATGCCGAGCGCGGCCGGCTCGCCGCTGCGCGCAGCGTCGGCCAGGGCCTGGAAGACCAAAGGTTTCACGCCGGAAGACTATCACGATGTCAGTTTGGTCGGGAGTTTTTTTGCGGCGGGAAGGTAAATGCGACCGAAAAAGCCGCGTGACCGCCGTGGATTTTGACAAAGCCGTCCCGATTGTGGACAGGCGCCAGCGGCAAGGAATTTCCTAGGGTTTCAATGTGAATACGGATTGACACATTCGCGTGATTGAGCGAAGGTTTCGCCCAACAGGCAGTGAATGAATCACGTTGTGCCCAATGCTGGTTTGGGTTTTTTCGGCGGCCTCGCGACGCAAAAATATTTTCAAACACTGCCGCCTCCTGATGGTCCCGATGTCGTATTATGCGCACTCGCCTTGAATCCCTCTTTAGCCGCCTGACCTGTGCTCTCGTTCTGTCCGCAGCCCTTCTGGCGCCGGCGGCTTCGCACGCTCAAAAAATTGATCTTAACACCAACGGCGTGAGCGACGTCTGGGAGTTGTTGTATGCCGCCGGCGCGCTCAATCCCAATCTCGATTCGGACGGCGACGGGGTGTCGAATTTACGCGAAAGTATCGCGGGTACGGATCCGTTCAGCGCGGCCTCGGTCCCGAAAATTACCAGCGTGGTTTACACGACCACGAATTTCGTCGTCACCGTTCCGTGCGCCCTCGGGAAACAGTATGTCCTGCAGAGCGTTTCCGGCACGAACAGCATGGCGGCCACGAATTGGGTGACCGAAAGCAGCAGCATCGCGCGCACGGGGACGGTGGTCACACTCACCGCGTCGGCAAGCCTTGCGCCGAAATTTTTCCGCATCGGCATTTCCGACGTGGACACCGACGGCGATGGCATCAGCGATTGGGAGGAATATAAACTTGGTCTTGATCCGTTGAAGCCCTCCAGCAACGACCAGCTCGACAGCTTTGGACTCCCGATGGGCGACCTGGCCTATGCGACCACCCGCCTCGCGTCGCAGAATGTCGTGACGATTGCCACCACGGACGCGTTCGCCAACCAGCCCGACCCCGGCCAGGCGCCATCGGACTCCGGACAGTTTACGATTACGCGCGGTGGCTTCCCGCTGAACAGCATCACCGTCAATCTCGCGCTCGGCGGTCCCGGTGCGGGGTATGCGACGGAGAATGTCGATCATCTCGCCCTGCCGCGCTCAACGGTTTTGGGCGCGGGCGTCAGTTCGAAGACCATCACCGTAACGCCGATCGCGAATGCCAGCCGGCTGGTCCCGGCCGTGGCGATGCTCTCCCTTTTACCGGGCACCGGCTACACGGTGGGTTTTTTCAGCAATGCCACGGTGACGGTGTATCCGACACAGACGCCGACGGGCACGGGCTTGACGGGTGATTACTACACCAACATGAGCACGACGTACGGCAACGCGGCCAATTTCAATCCGGCCAACAAGATGTTTACCCGGATCGACACGAATATCGCGTTCAGCTGGAACACGACCACGCCGTTCGTTAACAACGGCCGGTTCTGCGTTCGTTGGACCGGACAGGTGGAACCGCAATATTCGGAGCTGTATTATTTCAACGTGAACGTGGACGACGGTGTAAAACTGTGGGTAAACGATCAGTTGATCATCGATTCATGGGTCACGCATAGCGCATCCGCCAACGTCGTGGGCACCGCCAGCCTGCAGGCGGGAGTTCGTTACAATTTCAAGATGGAGTACTATCAGAACACGGGTTCGTGCGTTGCGACCTGTGCGTGGTATAGCGCCAGCCAGCCGAAACAAGTGATTCCCAAGAGCCGGCTGTATCCTTCCAGCGTGACGCCGGCGGCCACGGCCCTGGTGAGCGCGCAGACAGCCATCGGCTTTATTAATCAACCCTTCAATTTCACCGTCGTCGGCGCCAACTCCGCGACGCGCTACACCGCGGCGCCCCTGCCGCCGGGACTTTTGTTCAACACCAACAACGGCGTCTTCAGCGGCACGGCGACGCTGGCGGGCGACTTTCAATTGATGATCACCGCGAGCAATGCGGTGGGATTAAGCGCCGCGTCGCTGACCGTTAAAATCATCGATACCGGTAGCTCCGTTGTGCGCGAGGTCTGGACCAACGTCGCGGGTGGCAAGGTGGGCGATATTCCGGTCGGCGCCGCGCCCAGCAGCGCCGCGGCGCTGGGGACGCTGCAGGGTATCACCGATTTCGGCGATAATTACGGCGAACGCATTCGCGGTTATATTACCGCCCCGGCCACCGGCAATTATTATTTCTGGATCGCGGGCAGCGATTCGGCTGAGTTGTGGATTTCCAACGATGGCGAACCGGCCAACAAAGTTCGGCGCGCCTATGTTTTGCCGAATGCGAATCCCGCCCCGCCACCCACGAACGGCACCGCGCCGGGGCAATGGTCGTTGCAATCGAATCAGAAATCCGCATGGCTTTCACTCGTGGCGGGCCAGCGCTACTACGTGGAAATTTTGCACAAGGCCGGCGTCGGCGCGGGTGACAATTGGTCCGTGGGCTGGCTCCAGGATCCGACGGGCACGAACAACACACCCACCGGGGTCGTTCCGGGATATGTGCTTTCGCCATATTATACTCCGCCTGCGTCGGTCGCGCCGGGCGCGCTCTACGTGGCGAACATGCTGCCCGCATTGGGAGTGACCAACATGTCGTTTGGTTCCGCCACGCTGCGATTGAGCGCGGATAATTCGCGGGCGGTGCTGAATTTTTCGCACGACGGAATCACGTCGACCGTCACGGGCGAGCATGTGAACAGCGATCCCTATCTGAATGTTCCCGGCCTGATTCTTTACGATATCTCCGCCTCCACGCCGCAGCGCGACGGCAGCTTCCTCTGGAATATCGGCAACGTGGGCGGTTTGCTCCCGTCCGACATCCTGAAAATTCTGGACCAGAACAAGTGTTACATCACCATTCTCAGCGGCGACTATCCGAATGGCGAACTCATCGGATATTTCGAACGCGCGACCGGTTCGAGTTCATTTACCCCGCCGCCCGCGCCGCCGGCCTGGGCCGATGATCATGCCAATACCAACGCCGCCTCGCGCTTTCTGATCCAATCCACGTTCGGGCCCAGCCCGGGCGACGTGGCGAGCGTGCAGTCGCTGGGTTACGCCAACTGGCTGGACGCGCAATTTGCGCTGCCGCCCACGTATCACTATTCCCTGATTCTCTCCAACCAAAGCAAGGATCCCACGCAGCTCTTTTCCGATACGCTGGTGTTCAACGACTGGTGGCAGATCTCCGTCACCGCGCCGGACCAGTTGCGCCAGCGGGTCGCCTTTGCCTTGAGCGAGATTCTGGTGGTGTCTGATGTGGGCATCCTGCAAGACCGGGGCAACGCGCTGACGTCGTATTACGATACGCTGCTCGACAATGCCTTCGGCAATTTCCGCGACTTGCTGGAGAAGGTGACGCTCACCCCGGCGATGGGGCTGTATTTGAACATGCAGGGGAATGACAAGGGCAACATCATCACCGGCACGCACGCCAACGAGAACTACGCTCGTGAAATCCTGCAGTTGTTTTCCATCGGTCTCTATCGCGTGTGGCCCAACGGCACGCTGGTGCTGGATTCCAATGGCAATCTGGTGCCGACCTACGACCAGGATGTGATCATGGGCTTTGCCGCCGCGTTCACCGGCTGGAATTATTATCAGGCGCTCCAGGGGAACGGCCGGCTACCGACCTCGTTCAGCCCAAGTGCGAATTATGTCAATCCGATGGTGCTCGTGCCGTCGCACCATGACTTGAACAGCAAGCTGATGCTCGACAACGTCGTCCTCCCGCCGGCGCTGGGTGACGCGGCCAATTCCGCGCTGACGAACTATGATTATTATTGCTCCCAAGACCTCGAGCAGTCGCTCGACTCGATTTTCAATAATCCCAACGTCGGTCCTTTCATTTGCCGCCAGCTCATTCAACGATTGGTGACCAGCAGTCCAAATCCGGATTATCTGTATCGCGTGACGCAGAAGTTCAATGACAACGGCTCCGGTGTGCGGGGAGATTTGAAGGCCGTGATCCAGGCCATCCTCCTGGATTACGAGGCGCGGAGCAGCACCGCCGCCGCCGCGACCAATTTCGGCAAGCAACGCGAGCCGTTGCTCCGTGCGACCGCCTTGGCGCGCGCGTTCCCACCCCCCGATCCGATCACCGGGACTTACAGCCAGACCACCAATCAGACCGTCACGGTCACGATGCCTGGCTTGCACCGCGTCGGTCCTTCGGGTGATACCGTGTGGCTCACGTTTGTTGATGGCTCCGGCAAGCCCGCGCCGGCGAATCAGGCTTATGGCGTCGCGGCCACCAGTTCCTCGAACTTCACCTTCACCGCGCCCGGGGTCGTGAGCGGCACTTATACGCAGGCGGTGAATGCCACCATTACCAACGCGCTCACCGGCACGCCCGTGACCACGAACGTGATCTTTGTCACGCTCACCGGCCATGCCGCGCTCCTCGGACAATCCGTATATCTGCAATTCCAAACGGGCGGCGCTGCGAGCTCGATTTATCAAATTGTCTCCACCACGAACGCGAATAACTTCGCGGTGTTCACCGATGACGCCACGACCAACCGGGGCGGCATCGTCCTGCTGCCGAAACTGACGGGTGGCGGTTTTGTGGTGACGACCAAGACGAACTTGAATTACAGCACGACCGCGCCGCATGGGCTGAACGTGGGCGATTATGTCTTTGTCAATTTCGCCGGCGCGGGCACGCCTGCCGATGGTGCCTACCAGGTGCTCACGGTTCCCGATGCCACGCACTTTACGACCGTCGTGCCGACCATTGGCAACCAGACGCAGAACGGCGCGACCATCTTCCCGCTGGTGGCGCCGCCCATACCGCGTTCCGGCACGGTGACTCTGCGGTGGAACACCTGGTCGCTCGGCGCGACCGATACGGGCAACACCTACAGTCTGGGGCAAACGCCGCTGAACTCGCCCACGGTGTTCAATTTCTTCTTCCCGGACTATAAGTTCCCGGGCGCGCTCGCCAGCGCGGGCTTGACCACGCCGGAATTCCAGCTGACTTCCGACACAACCGCCGCCTGGCAAATGAACTTCCTGGAGGGAGCCATATTCTCCAACAACAACAACACGAATGGCATCAGCAGCTTCAGCAACGGCGGCGGCGCCATGGCGATCTCCCTGTATCCGTACATCACTCCGGGATACACCTCCAACGCCGGACTTCCGACGCTGGTGGACACGCTGAATTCCCTGCTGTGCGGCGGCAATCTCTCGCCCGCAGCCAAGACCTATATTGTTAACTACGCCACCACGCTGGCGTATACGACGCCCACTTATACACAGATGCGGGATCGTGCCCGCGCCGTGGTGCATCTGATCACCGCCTCGCCCGATTACACCATCCAGAAATAATATTTATGGTAAAAAAATCCCCTTCCATCATGACCCGCCGTGATTTCATCCGGCAGGCCGCCTGCGCGGCGGTGGGCACGGCGGCGATGACCTCGGCCATTCAGGATTTGCGGTTCATGAATGCGGCCGTTGCCCAGTCCAATATTCCGCCGGGCGATTACAAGGCATTGGTTTGCATATTTCTGGCGGGCGGGAATGATTCCAACAATCTGGTCGTGCCCACGCTGACGTCCGAATACAACAATTACGCCAACATCCGCACCCCGGTGCTGGCGTTGCCGCAAGATACGCTGCTGCCGATTTCCCCGCTGAACAGCGACGGCCGCACTTACGGCCTGCATCCCTGCTGCGGCCCGCTGCAAACGCTTTTCGGCCAGGGTAAAATGGCGCTGCTATTCAACACGGGCACGCTGGTTTATCCCATGACGCGCGCGCAATACAGCAGCAACTCCGTGGCCCGGCCGCCGCAGCTTTTCTCCCATGCCGATCAGGTCACGCAGTGGCAGACCTCGGTGCCGGATCAGCCGCCGTTGACCGGGTGGGGCGGCCGTTGCGCCGACCTTTTGAACGAACTGCAACCCAACGCGCCGGTTTCCCTCTCTGTGACGTTGGCGGGCGCAAACACGTTTGAAGTCGGCAACACAGTTTCACAGTATTCGGTTTCGACTTCGGGCGCTGTCAGTTTGCAGGGCGTTACCGGTACCCGCCTCACCGCGCTGACAAACATCCTCGGCGCGCCGTATCCGAACCTGCAAACCAAGGCCTATGCGGACGTGGCCAATCATTCGATCAATACCGGCACGCTGCTAAACACGACCATCGCCGCCACCGTCGATCCCTCGAGCACCCAGCAATTCTGGAGCGTGCCATTCCCTGGATCGGGCACCTTTCAAGTCACCACCCCGACCAGCGGCGCGAAATTCAATTCCTCCCTGGGGCCCCAGCTCAAGATGATCGCGCGTTTGATCGAGGCCGGCAGCCGTGCGGCGGCCAGCGGTGGTTTCGGCATGCAACGCCAGATTTTCTTCTGCCAGGTCGGCGGTTTTGATCTCCACAGCGGCCAGACCGATCAACCCGTCGGCGGTTCCGTCTTGAACGGAGCGCACGCGAATCTCCTCGCGGAAATCAGCCAGTGCGTCAATGCGTTTCAAAGTGCGATGGATCAGATCGGAACCATGCACGGGGATCTCAATTTCGGACGCCGGGTGACATTCTTTACCTGCAGCGATTTCGGCCGCACGTTCCCGGGCAACGGGCAGGGGAGCGACCACGGTTGGGGCAGCCATCACATGATTTTTGGCGGCGCTGTCAATGGCCAGCAGACCTACGGCAAGTTTCCCACGCTCGCGGTCGGCGGGCCGGACGACACCAGCACGGGCCGCTGGATTCCCAGCACTTCCTGCGATCAATATTTTGCCACTCTGGCGAGGTGGTTTGGCGTGGATGCGGACAAGATCGGCACGGTTTTTCCCAACATCGGCCGCTTCTCCAGTTCGAATCTGGGTTTCGTCTGATGAACAGGGCGGGGCGCTCGACGCATCCAACTGATTCACTTAAGAATATTGCCGGATGAAAAGATGGCCTTTTGTCGCGCTGCTGGCGGTGGCCGCCATCGGCATCGTCTGGTATTTCAATCGCGGCTCCAACCCTGCCGGAGGTCCGCCGGTCTCCCCACGCCCTGAGACCACGGTGACTCCGTCGTCCGCGCCGGGAAAAACTTCCTCGGCGGGCGTGGGATCCAATGTCGCCGCCGCTGGGGCTGTCATCAGCAACGCGCCCGCTTCCACTCCGCTGCCGTACGTCCCGCCCGCCCCGCCGCGTCCGGTCACGCCTTACGCCTTCGGTTCCGCGGACAAAACTCCCGCGATGGAACCCGCCACCGTGCTGAACAACATGCGGATTGTGTTCGTTCAGTACGCATCGCGATTTGGCGGTAATCCGGTGGGAACCAACGAGGAAATTACGCGCGCGTTGAATGGTGAAAACCCGAAGGAAGTAAGATTTATCGGCGAGGAATCGGGGCTGCGCATCAATGGACGGGGCGAACTCGTGGACTACTGGGGCACGCCGTTTTTTTTCCACCAACTTTCCGGCACCGAAATGGAAATCCATTCCGCTGGCCCGGATCGAATCATGTTCACGCCGGACGATCTGGTGACCAAATAATCCGGCGGAGCGGAATTCGATTATTTCCCCGGCCGCGATTCGCCGGATCGGGTCGGACGCTTGCAAATCATTTTTTCCAATTCCAGCAGCCGTAGATTCGTGCTGTTGAGGATCAACCCGAGTGAGAGGCTGAGGAAGGAGAGCAACACCAGGGCGGCCGCGAGGATCGCGCTCGGCACCGCATACACATAGCGGTCCCGCACATATTCGATCACCGGCCGCAAGCCCGCGAGCAAACCCATCAACAGCAACACGAGGCTTCCGATGCCAAAAAATGTCAGCGGCTTGTAGGAACGCAGAATCAGAAACAGTTTCAAAATCACCTTGAAGCCATCCGAGAAGGTGCTGAGCTTCGAAAAACTCCCCTCGGGCCGCGCGCGATACGGCGCGGCGATTTCCTTGATCACCTGTCCGCGATACAGCGCCTGGAGCGTCAGTTCGGTCTCCACGTCGAAGCCGGCGGCGATGATGGGGATTTGCGCGGCGGATTCCCGCGTGAAAGCACGATAGCCTGAAAAAATATCGCTGATGTTCGCGTTGAACATCCGGTTGATGGCACCGCAGACGAGGCGGTTGCCGAAAAGGTGCAACGGGCGAAAGGATTTGTCGGCGTAGGTATGCAGCCGGGTGGCGACGGTCATGTCGGCGTCGCCTTTGAGTATCGGTTCCAGTAAACGATCCACCGCGGTGGCGTCGTAGGTGTCGTCGCCGTCCACCATCAACAGTATATCCGCGTCCACCTGGTCGAACATGCTGGCGACCACGAAGCCTTTGCCCTGTCTTTTCTCGCGGCGCACGATGGCGCCCGCCTTCCGGGCCATCTCCGCCGTGCGGTCCGTGCAATTGTTGTCATACACGTAAATGGCCGCGCTGGGAATGGCCCGCTTGAAATCCTCGACGACCTTGCCAATCGTCACTTCCTCCTGATAACAGGGGATTAGTACGGCAATGGTCGGTTTTTCACTCGCAAATTCCATAAGATTTTATCAGCGCAATTTTACCAGGTACCAATCTGAGGGCCCGACGCTGGCCCGCAATTCGAGGCTCAGGCGCTGCACCAGGTCCGCGTTATATTGCCTGAGCCAGTCGTCGAGGGAAATCCTATACTGAATATCCAGCGCCCGGGAGCTCACCAGCACGTACGTCAGGCCCTTCGCCTTGAGTTGTTCCGGCGTGTCGGCGCGTTTGACGTGCAGGATTCTTCGGGAGAAAAATGGCCGCCAGAGTGACGTTTCCGGATCGTCGAAGGCGATAAACCCGAGCGGGTTGGCACCCGGCGGCAGCGCGGCCCGGGCGGGCGCGAAGCCGTCCGCTCGCGCGCCATAAACGGAATACACTGTCCACGCGCGGCGCACGAGGGGGTTGTGCGCTTGCTCCGCTCCCAAGGCTTTGAGAATCGTCACTGCCGGCCAGAGCGGGCGTGCCGGGGACACGACTACCAGCACTCCGGCGAGGAGAAATACGAACACGCCCAACCGGCGCCACCACGTCTTGCGCGGCAGAAGATTGATGCTGCCCGTGCCCGCCAGAACGGGAACGATGAGGATCACATAGAGCGGGGCCAGATAGCGTTGCGGACAACTCAAGCCCATCTGGATCATGTACGCGAAGACCGCCACCCACATTCCCCCGACGACCAGGGTCTCGATTTTGAATAGTTTTGAAAACAGTGTGCCGGAGCTCTGGTGATTGCGGTGGCATAGCCGGTAAATCAATGTGACGGCGAGTAGCAGCACCAGTCCGAAGCCCAAGCCGGCTTGCTCCTCCATTTGCATTTCGTCCGCGTGCATTTTCGCGCCCGCCGGTTCAAAATTCTTTTGCAGCGCCGCGGCAACTCCCGGCGGAATGGTGCGTTCCATCAGACGATTCCATACTCCAGCGAAAGGGAATATCGGCGGGGTCAGATTGTGCAGGAGCGTGAGCGCCACGTTGCCGGGCAATCGCACCGCCGGAGAGCCGCCGAGAATTTGGCCGGGCTCGGCGGCCAGGCCTTTCCAATCGCCGCAATAATGCTGATTTAGCACTGCCGAGGGGACCATCGAAGACAAGACGCCGGCCGCTGCGGTCAGCGCGAATAGCGCGGGGCGCAGTCGCAAGAGTCGGAGAGACGGGAAGGCGGCGATGGCCCATGGGAGGAGCAGCAACAGGTTGAAGGCTTTGCCGGCGGTCATCAGCGCGGCGGCGAGCATGGAAATGCAAAGTTCACCCGGTCGGCCGGATTGGCGCGCGCGCAATGCGAACTCGATGGCGATCATCGCCTGCACGGCGCCAAACAAATCGTTGCCGATGCTGCCGGCCTGAATGAGATAGCAGTAGCCGCTGGGCGCCAGCCAGGTCCAGCACCACGCCATCCGGCGGCCCACGCCCAACCGCGTCAGCAGACTGAACACCCGCCCGGGCAGCAGCAAAAAGGAAATCGCGTTGATCAGGAAAATTCCGCGATCGGAATATGTGAACAGAACCAAGGGCGCGGTGACCCATTCGATGCCGCAACCCCGGTTGTTAAGCCGCCCGAAATCGGTATGGATCCAATACCATTGCCCCTCCGCGAGCCAATGCAGGACGCGCGGGGTGCGGTAGGCCAGCGCGTCGTAGTTGTTTGGCGCGTGGATGACTCCGCCCAGAATCGCCAGGAACGCGAGCGCCAGGAACGCCAGCGGAAAAAAACGGTGGAATCGGCGGCGGGGAAACCTCAGGCCAGCGAGCCATTCGCGTTTGCCTGGCAGCGAGTTGCGTCCCAGCCAGCACGCGACCAGCGCCCCAAAAACCGCAATCGCATAGCCGGGGAGATTGAGTTGGTGAACGGCCGAAAATATCCAGCCTGCGACATTACAGAAGGCGCAGACGCAAACCCATAACGCGGGGAATACTGGCGTTTTCGACTGGGTTTGCGGCACTGCGCGGAAACTAGCGCCCCACTTGGCCCAAAGCAAACGCAAAAACCCGCGTAGCGGGTGCCGATTGTTCGCACTCCGGTTGACCGGGAAACTTTTTATCGACGCTGTTGCGTTAACGGCAGGGACATTTTGTACAGGGCGCCGCTGGCCGCCGGTAGCCAGCCGGAGTCGTCCATTGCTGTGCCCGGAGACGGCGCGGCCCCCAGTCTGCCGGGAGTGCACTCGTCCCGGTCTCAGCAACTGCCGATGTGGTCGCGACTCAGGGCAAATCCGAACCTTTGCCGGCCTCTCGATCACTTGTGTTCGATTTCGTGACTCGCGCCATCGGCAGTCAGCTGTATTAGTGAATTGCTGCGCCCAAGCACTCGCTCCGGTTGGCACCAGTTCGCATCGGGGAATACATTGCGCTGCGGAGGGACATTGCGCGTGCGACGTTTCAACGACAGTTTCAATCTCCCTGATGCCGCGATTCAAATGTAAATCGCCAGACCTGCGTGGGATTCACGCCTTGACGAGACTCAGGTTGCTTGTCACCTTCGCGACGCAGTCGGGACCCATCTCGGGACGGGAAATTGCCACGTTCGGCAGTCTCATAAAACGCGGTGGGCGTGAGAATTTACCGGAATTGAAATATGACAAACGGAACAGCGAATCGTTTTAAAGCTGGCTTTGGGCTCTCCTTGATGTTGTTGGTGGTGGCATGGTTGGAGACCGGTTGCAGCACGGCCATGCCCAAACCTTCCGGCTATCTCTCCACTTACACCAATCTGATAAAAATCAACGATTGCGCCTGGCGTTATGCTAATCCGCCGCAACTCGCCACTTACGACAAGTTCGTGATTTCTTCCGTCAAGGTGCTCGTGAAAACCTACGATGGCGACCCGTTGCCGCCGGGCGAGCAGGAGCAGGCTTCGACGGTATTCCGGAACGTCATCGAGAAAAAGATGGCGGCGGCTGGCCGCTGGCAATTGCTGAACAAACCAGCCGGCCACACGGCTGATATTCGCGCGGCGATCACCTCCCTGTATCCGGTCGGTCCTTCCCTTACGCTCGGAATGGAAGGCGAAATTGTGGATGCCTACTCTGGCAAACAACTGGCGGCTTGCATGGTTTTTCAGTCGGGCGCCCCCCAGGTGGAGTTTGGCCAGCCCAGCATGGGTTGGAACGACGCGTTGTACGGCGGCTGGTGGAATACCGAAAGCGCGGTCTGGGTCATGGAGCAATGGGCCGATGAGTTCGTGAAGGCGCTCGAAAAAATTGATCAGTCTCCGAAGAAATGACGCGGGTCGCCTCAGCGGCCAGCGAGTGGTTGCGAGTTTTTGGCGGGCCTGTTCGGTGGTCCATGTCGGTTGCAATATGAGAAAAGCGTAATTTCAATGGTATTTTCCGTTCCCCGTATAACCATACTTATAAAAAAATGATTCCCATGAAAACCACCCGCAAGCTCGTTCTGCTCGTCGCCACCGCGTTGGTTTTGAGCCGGCCGTCTTCGAGCGAGGCCTTTTTGTTTTTCGGACCCAAAGGGGATGACGCCGCGCAAAAGCGCGCCACCATCCGGCAGCAAAGTTCGACGATGATCGCGCAACTGGTGGCGATGAATCCGCAGTTGCAAGCCACGCTGACGAATGCGGTCGGCTATGCGACGTTCAGCCAGATCAATGTGAACCTGTTGCTGCTCTCGACTTCCAACGGCTACGGCATGGTCGTAAACAATCAAACCGGTAACCAAACCTTCATGCGCATGGCATCGCTTGGTTACGGGGTGGGTGCCGGCATCCGCGACTTGCGCGTCATCTTTGTCTTCACCGACCGGGCGGTCATGAGCCAATTTATCAATCAGGGCTGGCAGTTCGGCGGACAGGCCGATGCCGCGGCTACTTATCAAAACAATGGCATTTCGGCGCAGCAAAATGTGGATGCCAACGTCAATTATAAGGACGGCACGGTCGCCGTCGCCGGTGGTTCAGGCGCTTCGGCGCAAGCCAATTCGCAGGACACCACGGGCGGGGTGGTTTCCACACCCGGCGGCATGCAGATTTATCAGATTACGGAAAGCGGCATCTCGCTTCAGGCCACCGTGGCCGGGACGAAATACTGGAAGGACTCCAGCTTGAATCAATAACGTGCGCCGCGAAATTCAATCACCCAACCCAACGATACACCCAATGAACAAATCCATTCTGCGAAGCGGTTCCCTCGCTCTTTGCGTCACGGCGGTTCTGTGCGTCGCCCGTCCGGCGATGGCCCAGCCTGCGTCCACTAACACCACCGATAATGCGCGCGCCTATCTGGAGATGCTGCGCTCGGACTTTAACACGACGAAAATTCGCACCATCAACGAAGTCATGAAATTGACCGGCCCGGAAGCCGATGTCTTCTGGCCAATCTATCGGGCCTATGAAAAAGACCTCGCGAGGGTCGGTGATCGCAAGCTGGAGTTGATTCGTGAATTTTTCAAAAACTTCCGGGCCGGAACGCTGGACGACAAGCTCGCGAAGAGACTGTCCGAGGATTGGCTGAACAATAATCAGGAGCGGCTCGATCTCTGGAAGAAATACTCGCGCAAAATAGGCAAGGCGCTCTCCGCCATTCGCGCGGCGCAGTTTTTACAGATCGAAAATCAAACGGCGCTGTTCGTCGATATGAGCATCGCGTCGGAGATGCCCACCATCGGGCCGTCCAAAGCCGCCACGAAAACGAAGTAGCGCCGCGGCGGAAACGGGGCGAAAGGTTTCTGGTGGTGGATTCGCGAAACCTCTGGCAAGTTCGGGCGGAAGTAAATGGTTGCCAATGACAAAGCTATGAACCAGATCGGACGATATGCGGGTTGCGCTCTGATGGCGGCGTTGCTGATGCTGGCAGGCGGCTGCAAAACCGCGATGCCGAAGCCGTCCGGGTTTTTGACGGATTACAGCCACCTCACCGAGGTGAACGACTCGATGTGGCAGTACGTGGATGCCGCCGCGCTTTCCGGCTGCGACAAGTTCATCATCCCGCCCGTGAAAATCATCGCCACCGAATATGCCGGCACCGCTTTTACCGAGGATCAGAGCCGGCGGATTTCGGAAAGCTTCCATGAGAAAATTGTGAAGGCCGTTTCGGCGAAGTATCAGGTCGTGCGGACGCCTTCGCCCACGACGGCGGAAATTCGCGTGGCGTTGACGCGAATCTATCGCGTTGGCACTTCCATCGCGATCGGCGTCGAAGCGGAAATCGACAATTCAGAGTCGCACCAACAGCTCGCGGCCGTCAGCGGCGTTAAAGTTGGGCCGCCGGAGTTGTCGGTCAACACGAACGTGCGCGCGGTGAACGATCCCGGCGACCCCGGCCACAATCAGGCTCCGTGGTGGAACCGCCCGGCCGCGGATGAATTGATGGACGGCTGGTCCGCCCAACTGGTAAAAGTCATTGCAGGCGCTGGAAAACATTAGGGTTAACTCCTCCCCGCCGATTTTCGAAACGATTTAACGGTTAATTTTAATCAACATTCATCCAAGGCATTATAAAATGAGCACACTGGCAGTTGTCGGATACAATGATCAATTCAAGGCGGAGGAAATTCGGTTGAAGCTGATTCGCCTGCAACGGGAACACCTCATCGACCTCGAGGACGCGGTGGTGGCGGTGAAGGATGCTGGCGGCAAAGTACGCCTGCATCAATCGGTAAATCTGACCGCGGCGGGCGCGGTCAGCGGCGGCTTTTGGGGGACGTTGATCGGCATGATTTTTCTGAATCCGATTTTGGGCCTCGCGGTCGGCGCCACGGCGGGCGCGGTTTCGGGCGCGTTGAGCGATATCGGCATCGACGACGCGTTCATGAAGGAACTGGCCGCCACGATGACGCCGGGCAGTTCGGCGCTGTTCGTTCTGGTGCGCCAGGCGACGCCCGACAAGGTGCTGGAAGAAATCAAGGGCACGGGCGGCAAAGTATTGAAGACCTCGCTGTCGCACGATGACGAGGCCAAACTCCAGGCGGCGTTGGACGCGGCGAAACCCTGACAAAGAAAAGGCATTTTCATGAAGCGAACAATTTTCTCGCTCGCGACCGCTGCGATGCTGGCCGCGGCATTCATTACTGGTTGCGCCACCTCTTCGGGGCCAAATCCGAAAGTGCAACAAAAGGAGGCCCTGCTGACGACGTGCGGCTTCAAGGTCATTCCCGCGAACACGCCGCAGCAGTTGCAGCAGATGCAGATGCTTCCGGCGAACCGCATTTCCGTGGTGAATCGAAATGGCAATCGTTACTACGTCTATCCCGACCCCGCGCAGAAGATTTTGTATGTGGGCCGGGATGCGCAGTATCAGGCCTATTCCAATCAACGTTCGAACATGCAGGAGAACAAGCAGTATGACTCGTTCTCCAAGAGCGATCCTTCGCTGGCCAAATACGAGAATGAAGCCGAGGTGCTGAGCGGCACCGAATACTCGGCTGGCTGGGATCAGAGCTGGGGATCGTGGGATGGCCAATAAGCTCCAGCCATTTATTTGCTGCGCGCTCGGTTTGCTTGCGGCCGGAGTGGTCGCCGGTTGCAAAAACACCGGCTCCGAATACGTCGCGCCGGCCGTGGAGGGTCGGGTGTTGGATGCGGAAACGCGTCTGCCGGTTTATCGCGCGAAGGTGCGCCGGGCATCACCCAGCGCGCCCACTTACGATGACTTCATGCGCAAGGGCGCGCAACGGATGGAAGACCATTGGCCGGCCTATACCGACAAGGAAGGCCGATTCTCCATTGATAGCGAAAAGGCGCTGGTGCTTTTCGCGCAGATGAACTGGTTTTCCATCAACGTTATTTGCGAGCACTCCGGTTACGACCGGTTTATCACCAACTACACCCTGTTCACCGCGACCAACTCCGCCAGCGGCGCGCCCCTGGTGAAAACAGGTGACATTCTCCTGCGACGAACTCAGAATAAAAAGGCACCCAAACCTCTATGAGCCACGGACATCACCAACACGGCGACGAAAAACATCAGCACGATCATGCGCATGACCACGACCATGTCCACGGGCCGGGCTGCGGCCACAGCCATTCGACCGGCGCGGAGCGAAAGTGGCATCGCGACTGGCGGGTATGGGTGGCGGCCTTCCTGATGATTGGCCTTTTGATATATTGCCTCGCCACGTTCATGCTGTGATCCTCAAACCATGCTTCCAACCATGAAAAAGAACCTTCTCTCCGGCATCCTTTCGCTATCATTGCTGGCGATGCTCGCGGTGGGCTGCGCGACTTCACCGGTCAAGCGGGCGGAATCGATGCTGACACAAAGCGGCTTCAAGGCGGTGCCGATTACGACCGCCGCACAACAAAAGGAAGTGGCCGCCCTACCCGTGAACCGCATCTCCGCCGTGAAACGCAATGGCAAGGGCTATTTCGTGTTTCCGGATCCCGGCGGCAAAATTATTTATGTCGGCAACAAAACGCAGTTGCACGCGTACAAGGAAGCGGTTTCCGACCTGCGCTTGAAACAGGATGCCGAGATGGAGGTTGATGTCGCCCGTGCGGGTGAGATTGACGAGGACATTGACTTGCAGAGCGGCGCGGTGCCGAGCATGGAAACGATGTACGAGTTCTGGCCCTATTAGGGCGCGGCGACCCAGTGAGAGGCTTGCGCCCGGGCGGTTCGTGGATGAGATTCTCAAAGCAAAGGAAAACTTATGATTGAAGAAATCGAGAAACGCAGTGGCGGCAGGGTGCTGGGCTTCAAAATGAGTGGCAAGCTCCATGACGATGATTACCAAACCTTCGTGCCCGCTGTCGAAGCCGCGATCAAGGCCCATGGCAAGATCCGGCTGCTCGCCCAATTCCATGATTTTCACGGCTGGGACATGCACGCGCTTTGGGACGACACGAAATTCTCAACCAAGCATTGCGGCGATGTCGAGCGCATCGCGCTGGTGGGGGAGAAAACCTGGGAAAAATTGATGGCGGGTGTGTGCACAGTGTTTACCATGGCCAAGGTGAAATACTTCGACGTGACGGACATGGCTTTGGCGTGGAAGTGGCTCGAAGAGCCGTAAGTTTTTGGAAATAGGGCGGGGTGTAACGGAAACGGGATTAAAAAAGATCGTATGAAGAATCGAATTTATTGCGGCCTGGCAATTGGAATTGCTCTCGCCACGGGCAACCTCCGTGCGGCGGACCCGGCACCGGCGGCATCCGCCGCCGTCACCAATGCGCCCACTCCCGCACAGCACGCGCTGACTTTGCTCAAGGCCACCACCGACAAGCTGTCCTCCGCCAAGGCGTTCACGTTCAAAACGCACAGCATGGTTGAAGTGCCTTCGCCGCTGGGCCAGATGATCGACTATTTTTTCACGTCGGAGGTCGGCATCGAGCGGCCCAACAAACTCTTCTCCCGCAAGAAGGGTGATGGTCCCGCCTACGACATTTATTACGATGGCAAGACCTTCACCGGCATCGATGAAAAGTCGGGACTGTATGCGAAGATGGATGCGCCGCCGACCATCGACCAGTTGATTCCGTTCGTGATGGAAAAGACCGGAATTTATTTCCCGTCCGCCGATGTCCTTTACAGCGACTCCTACGCCAAACTGACGAACGGTCTCACCACGGCTTACTGGGTGGGGAAATCCGACGTGGGCGGATTCGAGTGTGATCACCTGGCATTTGCCGGGCCGGGCATCGAGTGGCAGATTTGGATCGGGCCGGAAAAAGATCCGTTGCCGCGCCGTCTCACGGTGACGCTGCTCTCCGAAGAACGGCAGCCCCGGTTTTTCGTGGGCTTCAGCGAATGGGATTTCAAGTCGAGCCTGCCGAAGAAAGACTATGAGTTCAAGGCCCCCAAAGGCTCAAAGCAGATCGAATTTCGTCCGCAGATGGTGACCGGCATCACGAACAAGTAAAAAGGAATCGCATGAAAAAGAATTTGATGATCCTCTCCATGTTGGGCGCGTTTCTGGCGGCGCCCCTCCAGTCGCAAGCCTGGGTTGCGTATCACGGCGCGAGTTGGGGCGGTGGCAGCTATAGCCATGTTTCCTACGGGCACGTTGGCTGGGGGGGCACGACCTATCATACGGGCTGGAGTTGCGGTGGCGTGAGCACCGGCACCGCAGTGGCCGCCGGTGTGGCAGGCCTGGCTGCCGGCGCAATGATCGGCTCCGCTGTGGCGAGCAAGCCCGCAGTGGTGGTCGCCCCCGCGCCGGTATATGTCACCCCGGCCCCCGTGGTGGTGGCTCCCGCGCCGGTTTATGTCGCCCCCGCGATTCCGATTGGAAGTATTTATTACTCCCTGCCGTACGGCGCCCAATCCGCGAACATCAATGGAACGCAATATTACGTTTCCAACGGGGTCTACTACCGTCCTTATTTCGGCAGCAACGGCGTTTATTACCAGGTGGCGCCGAATCCGGTTTAAAGGGTTGTTCAAACTTCGGCGTCATCACACGACGCATGAAGAAACCGGACCGCTTCGTCAGAAGCGGTCCGTTACGTTTTCACTGCGCTCGTCCTGACGGAATCAACAAAGGATACTTGCTCGGCGACTTGGCAAGTGCAGATCGACCGTACATGATGTAAAAGCCTCGACGCGTGATTGTGCCGGATGCGTTGGTTCAGAATGCGGTGGAATTGCGGGCGCAGCCGATTCATTGGCACCTTTTAAAGTCAAAACAGACAAGTCAACAAACACAAACGGGAGAAATGCAGATGAAAAACAAAACGATGAAAATAATGGGCCGGAGCTTCGTGGCCGCGCTGGTGTTCACCGCGCTGGCCGCCACCGCGCAGGACAAATCGGCCGAGTCCTCGGGCGAGCCGTACAAATCCATGAACGCCGCGCATGAGTCCTTCCTCAAGGGCGACATGCACAAGGCAGGCGACCAGATCGACAAGGCGGCCAAGTACGTGAAGAACCAGTCCGACAAGGTTGGCGACGATTCCAAGGCCGGCATGAAAAAAGCCGGTGATGATCTGGACGCGCTGGGCAAGGGCATCAAGGATGGCTCCATCAAATCTGAAGACGCGATGAAGAAGACCTACGCCAAAGTCGATGCGAGCATGGCAAGTTGCTGGCACAAGACGGCGGCCGATTCCAACAAGGCCGGCAAGGACTCGATGTCGGCGTTGAAAAAGTCCGGCGCTGCGCTGGAGGATGCCTCCAAGTGGTCCGGCCATCAATTGAGCGAAGGCACCAAGGCCTCCGTGGACGCCGTCAAGAAAGCCGGCAAAGCCACGGCCGACGGCGCCAAAACTGGAGCCGATAAAGTGGACGGCTGGTTCAAGAGCATCGGCGACGGAATCTCCGACCTCGGCAAGAAGCTTTAATCAGCGACCGACTCTCTTATTAACGCACCGGGCGTCTTCACTTGAAGACGCCCGGTTTGCTTTTGCCCTGCGTTTGGCTTCAGGCAATCAGACTGATGTCGCCCTGGGATGCGTCGTGATTTACGGGAGGGGCAGGGTGCGTCGCCGCGTCGGCGGCGGGAGCCTGCGCGGGTTTGGGCGATTTGGAATCCATCAAGGTGACCATGGCCGCACGATTATGGCTGTCGGGATTGCCGCGCATGTTACCCATGGCAATCGCTGTTCCCACCATGAAGCTGTAATACAATCTGGTTTTCATGCGCGGCGTTTTCGCCCGGCGAAAATCTTCTACTTTCCGTGGGCGGTGTCGATGATTTTTCTTATCTGATCCGCCCAGCGATTCAACAACTCGTCCGCCGCCGGACGATTCCACCAAGTGGCGGTGTAGGTGCCCGAATCGCTCGGATCGTTGACCGCGCGCGGGTTGGTGTTGACGCTCATTTCCGGCGGGCCGACTTTGATGCCGGTTACGGCCGCCAGTTGCTTGTGCGAATCGGTATTGACGATTTCGGCCTCCACGCCAATCGCGAGCGAGTTGCCGACGCGATAAGCGCGGGTGAGTGCCACGCGAATCTCCGCGGTGGTGGCGGACGGCGTGGTCACGATCTGGTAACGCTTGCCAACCGAGGCGCTGATTTTCTGACGGAAAACTTCGGCCAGTTTGTCACGCTGTTCGCTGGTGATCGAGGCACCCCAATAATCGCTGATGACCACCTTGACCGGCGGAACCGTGAATTTGTCACAGGCCGCCAGACCGCTGATGTCGATATTCTGCCAGGTGGAATCCTTGGCCTCTTTCAACTGGCTGTAGTCGCTGAGGAAGCCGGATGGCTTCGGCATCGTGCTTTTGCAACCACTCGTCATCGCCACCACTAACGCGCATAACGCCAATATCGGAATTCTTTTCACAAATTTATGAATTTTTGGTTTATTGTTTTGCACTCCGGCAGGTAGCCCGTCCCACCGCCATCTACTAGCTTAATCGCAATTCGAGCAAATTCCAGTAAAGTCCGCGGCAATTTACGAACGCGCTTAGCGCCGTCCGAAGCCGCCGCCTCCGCCGTGGAAGCCGCCCCATCCGCCCCCGCCCGAGCCGCGCCAGCTATCGAAACGATCCGAACCCAGCGACTGGCCCCAGCCCTCGCGGTCCATGCTGTTGGCGCGATCGTCCGAATTGTTCCAGTTCGACGAATCCCAGCCGCGGTCGCTCCACGACGAGGTGGTCGGTTTGGCGGTACTTTGCCAGCCGTTCTTGCCGTACTGGTCCCAACTGCTGGAGGAGGCGTTGTAGTGATTGATGTTACCGTCGTGGTCGGTATATAGATTGCCATTGTTCCACGCCGCCTTGTTGCCGGTGTTGGCGTTACCCACCACGCCGCGACTGGCGGTGGCGGAATTGCCGGTGTATGCATTCCCAACGGTGCCTTTCTGCGCCGCGCCATAGACTCCGGTGCTGGGATTGTAACCCGCGCCTTGTTTGCCGGCTGCGTAGTTTCCGGTGTACGCGTTGCCTTCAACACCCTTCGATCCGGCCGCCCGGGCGCCAGTGGAGGGATTGTAATACGAGCCATGCGCACCGCCCGCGTAATTGCCTGTGTAAGGATTGTAACCGCCCGCCCGCGTGACGGAACTTGCGGCGCCGTTGTACGCGTTAAACGTGGTGCTGCGGGAGGCTCCCCACGAAGTTCCGGTATAAGCATTATAGCCATAGGCGCCGGTCGTATGCACCACACCGCCACTCCAGTGGGAGTAGTAATTGACCGAATTGCAATTTACGTGCACGTAACTGTAGCCGGACGAATACGCCCAGCCGTAGCAGCCCCAATGCGGTTCGCACCAGCAGGCGGAGTTAACCCCGGCGCAATAACCAAATGCAAAACCCGCCGTTGCCCCCACTGCCATGCCCCAGCCGTAGCCATAGGTGGGCGGGTAGGAAACATAAGTCGTGCCGAGGATTACGGGCGGATAATAATATCCCGTGCCGCAAACCACCACGCCGCCAGGGGCGACGACCGTCCCCATATAACCGGGCGTGTAGCCGACATAGACATACGTTGGGGTCGATGAATAAACGTAAGCGTAAGTGACATAATGAATCGGGCAGCTGACGGGAATTGTATAAATCACCGACGGCACCGTGACCGCCGCGACCCAAGGGCCGCTGGCCGATGGCGACTCGAACCAAATACCGCCTTCGCAAGCGTAATAAGAGGTTGGGGCCACTTTCACGACGGGCGTCTGTGTGTTCACCGCATACTCCAGCGGCGTGCCTTCAATCGCCATGAAACTTGGCGCGCCCGAATAGACGACGTCCAGTTTGGCCTTCTCGCGTTCGATTGTCGCGGTCTGCGGAATGGAATTCGCAATCACCGCTTCGCGCGCCATGGGAGTTCCCGGCACGGAAGCGAGCACGTTTGCTTTGGGATTTGAGGGCGGAATTTTGGTGAAATCCGCCGGCAACTGTCCGGGTGCCACGAACGCCCACGGGCCGTACAGCGACAGCGATTTGAACCAACGTCCAGAGATGAGCACGTAATAACTGGCGTCGTTCAAATAATAAAAGAGACCATTGTCGGTGTTGGGAATGTAAAGGAGATCGGTGCCGCTAATGGAAAGCATGTTCGCCGCGCCCGCAGTCTGCACTAGTTCCGCCGGGACAGTGGAAACATAGACGGTCAAGGGCGCGGTCAGCGGCGATTTGGGATACATCGGATCCACCTGCTTGGTGGCCAAGGCCGCCGTCAGCGCGGTGTTGATGTCCGTTGGCGGAGTCGTGGTAACAACCCACGGGCCCTCGATGGACGGGGCGCTGTACCAATTGCTGCCCGCGTAGAGATAATAGCCCTGATACAAGGTGTTGGTATTCTCGACCAAAATCGCCTGGGTGTTGATGACGCGGAGGTACGAATTAACCAGCGGCTTCAAGACTGGCGGACCGTCCACGAGAATCAGGAGCGAGGGAGTAGTCGTGTAGATGATGCGAGGCGGATCGTTTTTCACGGCCTGCATTTTGGCCTCCGCGATATCGCCGGAGAGCGCAAACACGGCTTCAAGGTGATCCAGTGGAATGGTTTTCGCCGCCTTCGGCAGTTCAGCCTGCATCACCGACACGTATTGCTGCTGGAAGGCGGGCTCGGTGGGGAAGTCAGTTTTGGTGACGATGAAATCCTCCAGGGTAACGAGACGATTCACCTTGTCGATTTCGGTGCGGGCGGTGAAGTAAACGACGCCGTAAACTTCGTTGCTGGTACCGGCCGGACGAACCGCAGTCGCGAACCGGCCTTGAATTTGGTTGCTCGGCCAGGAGCTGATTTGCGGTTGATAGATCGCGTATTCGTAACCGTTGGTCTGGAAGAAGCGCGGCCATTGCAAAGAAACAGGGTCCAACGTTTGGCCGGGTTGAAGGGTTTGTCCCTGAACTGAAGGCGGCGGGCCGGAACTGCTGATGGGTTGCGGCGCGTAGGCCGGCGTGGCGGCGGGTGTAGCCTGCGCGACTTGCACAGGCGCCGTGCTCGCCGGTATGACGTAATTGGGGGGTGGGCTTTGCGTCTGGCTCTGGGATTTGTTGGCGCAGCCGACCAATGTCGCTACGCAGCAACTCAATAACAGACCGCTCTGGAATTCTTTTTTCATAATTGATCGGCGTCTCAAAAAATGGGTGATATTGTCCGTCGTTATCGGGCGACGTTTCAGAAGGCGGCAATTGTCCGCACCATATCTCCAAACGCGCATGAAATCCAGGGATAGGACTACCCCGCCTTGACCAATTATCAAGGTGATTTTTTGATTATGAACCTCGTACGCAACGAAAGCCAAAGCTGGTGCTGGCATTTGGCGGCGTCACATAACTCCGTTTGGAACAACGCGCCAAATCGGCGAGGAAGTCCCAGGCGCCCCCGCGCAGCACGCGATAATTGAAGGTGCTTGAAGCGGGGCCATGCGGATCAGTTCCTGGCGAGGAGTAATAATAGATGCTGCTGTACCAATCCCAGCACCATTCGGAAAGGTTTCCGGCCATGTCGTTCAATCCGTATCCGTTGCTCGCGAATGCGCCGCCCGGATTTGTGTAAGGGACACCGCCGGTGGCGAAGGTGGGATTATAACCGTCCGGCCCGAGGTCGTAGGTGTAAAACGCCATGTGACTGTTATAGTTCGCCTGGCTTTGCGAAATCGTGTCGCCCCAGGGAAAGCGCAGCCCGCTCGCTCCGCCGCGCGCCGCCTTTTCCCACTCCGCTTCGGTGGGCAGGCGATAGCCGTTGGCGCTCCAATTGACATAGTTGGTTCCCAGATCAAGACCTCCCTGGCGAAACACAACGGTCTGCGCCGCGTTTGAATAATAACAGGGCGCCAGGCCGAGCATTTCCGAACGCGCGTTGCACCATTTCACGGCGTCGTACCAATCGAGCGTCTGTACCGGATGATTCCCAGCCTTGCCCGCGCCGACATTGTTGAAACTGTATCCGTGATTGGTGGCCCAAGTAACCACCTGTTGCCACAGGCTGAGGTTGACCAGATTGGTCTCAATGAAATACTGACTCAAGGTGACCGTGTGGGTTGGCGCGTCGCCTTCGGGATTTCCATCGTTGGCGTCACCCATCACAAAACTCCCGGCTGGCACCAGCGCCATGCCCGAAGGAACGGGGATGCCCGCTCCAAGCGCCGCCACGCGATAGAAGCGTCGTGGTGATGAGGAGCCGGTATCCGAAAAAGTGTACGGACTTTGTGTCACGACCAGGTTGGTGACGACAAGCCAGTTTGCTTGCGTGAGATTGGTTTTGGATTGGATTTGGTTGGTGCCGCCTATGTCGCTTTGAATGGTCAACTGAGGTGCGCCTCCCACCAGCTGTAGGCTCCTGATGACCGGTGCCGCAGCGTAAAGACTTGTCGTCATTCCCAGTGCCAGTGCGCTAACGGCAGTGCGACGCAGGACGGCTCGTAAACGGATATTCATGGTCTGACTCAATGTCGCCTTTTTTTCGTCAATGTGCAAAAAACAACTTTGGGCCCTACGGCCCGGTCAATTCAAGGGTGGTTTAACGGCGGTTAACGCCAGAGATCCAGCCCCATAAAGTCCCGCGTCGCCTCCCAAGGTGGATGCGTGTAATTTCACCTGTTTCATGGCTATTGGCTGCGCCCACTTTTTCGCCTCCGCGCGGATTTCCTCCAGGAATTTTGCGGCCGGTCCGAACACCCCGCCGCCAAATATGATTTTCTCCGGATTAAACAAGCTCACGAGATTGGCGACCGCCATGCCCCAGAACTCAACCGCTTCGGCCAAGACCTGACGGGCCGTGGCATCGCCGCGCTCATATTGGGTGAACACGTCGTGCGCGGTCCAATCCTCCGATTTGGAATTGTTTCCCTTCGAGGGGCGAATTTTCGAGAGGTGCCGCGCCACCTTGGCAAGACCTTCGCCGGAGGCATGATGTTCAAAACAGCCGCAAGAAATGTATTCACGGCGGAAAGGGCGGTCCAAGGCCAGCCAGCCAATCGCACCCCCGATATCGTGCGCGCCGCGGAGGATTTTCCCATCGACCAAAATTCCCGCGCCGATGCCTGTGCCGACCGCGACAAAAATCGCGTCACGGCATCCTTTGGCAACGCCGCGCCACACTTCGCCGAGGATGTAACAGGCGCGGTCGCTGTCGATGGTTACCGTGATGCCGGTTTTCCTCACGCCCGATAGGAGTTCGCGGTGCAGTGGATAATTTTTCCACCCCGAAATATTGGGCGCCCAGACCAGGCCGGATTTGGAATTGCTGATGCCCGGCACAGAGACGCCGATCGAATACACCGCGATTTTTTTCCTCCGCGCGCCGTCCAGCAAGGTGCCGAGCGTTTCCCGGATTAGTAATCCAACCGCCCGCCCGCCCCGTCCGTTTAGCGGGACCACGATTTTTTGCAGGATTTTGCCCGTCGGGCTGAAAAGCGCGGCGGCCAGTTTGGTCCCGCCCAAATCCATTCCGATGACGGCTGCCTTGGTCATGATTGGAGAAAACGCGATGGTCGCGTCATTGCTACGGCAGCGTCCGGCATTAGGCAAGCGAGGATTGCGACTTTTTCTTGCGGGGTTAGCGTCGGTGGACGCGAGAAAAAAAACTAGGTGCTTGATGACGCCCGCGACCAACCGCTAGAATTTGTCGCGACGGCTGACATCAACACACGCTTATGAGACAACGAACCCTTGCGGTCCTCCTCGGGGGGATGCTGGCGCTGAGTATGGCCACCGGTTGCAACACCGTTTCCGTGCAATCCAAGCAATACCTGGGAACGCCTTCGTTTCCGCCCACTGAGCCGGCCGCAATTCAAATCCTGCAAACGCAACCCACCGTGGCCAATTTGCGATTGGGTGAAATCACCCTTCAGCCGGAGGGCAAGCCGACCAAGGCGGAGATGGAATTAAAGCTTCGCACCGCTGCCGCGCAAATGGGCGCCAACGCCGTCGTGATTGTCGCCGATCAAACCATGGTTTTTGGCGCGACGGTCATGGGACCGTGGTGGGGCCGCACTGTAACTCCGGATGTGGGCCGGGTGATCATCGGCGTCGCCATCCGTTATACCCCGTAGCCGTGAGCGATACCAAAGTCAGCAAGGAAAGTTCTCCGTCCGCGGGCAAATCCCCGGCGCCGGCGGTTACGCCCGAGGCGCGCAAAGGCATGCTGAAACTCATCGTGCAATTGTTGCGGCCCTATCGGGGGTGGTTGACGATCGTTTTCATCGCCATGCTGGTGGAGACCGCGATGAGCCTGGCCGCTCCGTGGCCGCTCAAGGTCATCATCGATAACGGGGTCGGCAGTCACAAGCTGCCCGAGTGGCTTCATTGGATGCATGACCTTCCCAATGGCGATACGAAAATGGGTCTCGTGCTGATCGCCGCGTGCGCCGTGCTGATCATCGCGCTCCTCGACGCGATCGCCAGTTACATTGACAATTATTATACCGAAAGCATTGGCCAGTGGATCGCCAACGATCTGCGCATGAAGGTGTATCAACACCTGGACCGCCTTTCGCTGTCGTACTACGACACCCATCAGACGGGGACGATGTTGAGCACCATCACCGACGACGTGGATACCATTCAGGATTTCACTTCCTCGGCCACGCTCACGATTCTGATCGACCTGCTGACGATCGTCGGGATTTTAGGCGTGATGTTCTGGCTGAACTGGGACTTTGCGCTCATCGCAGTCGGCGTGACGCCTTTCCTCCTGTTCTTTGTCGCCCGTTTCAAAAAAGCGGTGAAAAAAGCCACTCACGAAGTGCGCAAACGCCAGAGCGATATCGTGGCGGTGGTGCAGCAAGGTCTGGAATCCATGCGCGCGGTGAACGCGTTTGGCCGCCAGGAACTCGAAGAGTCCCGCCTGAGCAAGGCCAGTCATGCGACGGTGGATGCCGCGTTGAAAGCGCGCCGCGTGAAATCCCTGTTGTCGCCCGTGGTATCCGTGGTGGTGGCGCTGTGCACAGGATTTGTTTTGTGGCGCGGTGCGGTGCTGATCATGCATCAGCCTCCCTTGATGACCGTTGGTGAACTGACGGTGTTTCTCGCCTACCTGACGAAATTCTTCAAACCCGTGCAGGACCTGGCAAAGATGACCAACACCATCGCGGCGGCCGCAGTCGGGCTGGATCGAATTCGTTCAATTCTCGATGCGGATGACATCATTCCCGAACGCGCCAATGCGCAGGAACCGAAAACGCTTCGCGGCGAGATTGTATTTGAAAAGGTTGCCTTTGCCTATGATCCCGCCTCGCCGGTGTTGCGTGAAGTTTCGGTCAGTATCGTTCCCGGTCAGCGCGTGGGCATCGTCGGTCCGACCGGTGGCGGCAAATCCACCATCGTCAGCCTCATCCCGCGATTTTACGATCCGACGGCGGGCCTGGTGAAAATTGACGGCGTGGACATTCGCGATTACACGGTGGACGGCTTGCGCAAACACATCGGTTTCGTGTTGCAGGATACCACTCTCTTCCGTGGGACCATCCGGGAAAACATCGCCTATGGACGGCCGGAAGCGACGGAAAAGGAAATCATCGAGGCGGCGAAGCTGGCGAATGCCGACGAGTTCATTTCGAAAATGACGCACGGTTACGACACCATGGTGGGTGAACGCGGCACGACGCTTTCCGGCGGCCAGCGCCAGCGCATCGGCATCGCCCGGGCGCTCATCCGCAATTCGCCAATCCTGATTCTTGACGAACCCACCGCCGCACTCGATACGGAATCCGAAAAGCTCGTGATGGAAGCGTTGGAGCGCTTGATGCAGGGGCGCACCGTCATCACCATCGCCCACCGGTTGAGCACCATTCGCGACGCGCACAAGATCATCGTTTTGAAAGGCGGACTGGTGGCGGAGGAAGGCACGCACGACGAACTGGTGGCGCGCAAGGGTGTGTATGCCGAACTGCACCGCATCCAGACCGAGGGCGCCGAAACGCCTCCGGCGCGTCCTTCAACCAGTTCGGGCGCCAACATGCCTTAGCCCGGCGATTGACAATCCCCCAACAATAGATATTAGCTGATTCTCATATGCCTTCTCGTTCCGTGATTATTCTCCCCGATGACTCCGCCAAGCCCATTTTGGACGTCATCGCCGCCGCCAAAAAATCCCTGCGCATCAAGATGTTTGTCTTTTCCGACCCGGCGCTGCTGGGAGCCGTAATGGGCGCGCACGCGCGCGGCGTCAAGGTGCGGGTGATGCTAAACCCGGCCCGGCGCAGCGGCGAAAAGGAAAACGCCGACACCCGCAAGTCGCTCGAAAAGGTTGGGATCAAGGTGGCCGACACCAATCCCGCGTTTGGTGTGACGCACGAAAAGTCCATGGTGGTGGACGAGGAAATCGCGTTTATCAAATCGCTCAACTGGGCGACGGAGAATCTCACGGAAACGCGCGATTACGCCATCGTGACGGATCATCGTCACGAAGTGGACGAAGTGATCGAAGGTTTTGAAGCCGACTGGCATCGCAAGAAATTCACCCCGGGTGAGGACTCACGCTTGATTTGGTGCCGTGGCAATGGCCGCGAACGGGTGGCCCATTTTATCGACGAAGCCAAACACACGCTGTTCGTTCAAAACGAGCGGTATCAGGACGCAGTCATCATCGAACGGCTCGTCCGCGCGCGTGAACGGGGCGTGAAGGTCCACGTCATGGCGCGGCCGCCGCACACCTTGAAGAAGGAAAAGCTGATCGAAGGCGTGGGCGGGTTGCGCATCATGGACGATGTGGGCATCAAGGTTCACAAGCTCAAACACCTGAAGCTGCACGGCAAAATGCTGCTGGCAGATGGCGCGCGCGCGATTGTGGGCTCAATCAACCTGGCGCCCGGGAGTTTTGACGACCGGCGGGAACTCGCCATCGAAGTCCACGATGAGGATGTCGTGGAGCGGCTGCGCAAAATGGCGCATCATGATTGGAAGCATTCCAATCCGCTGGATTTGTCCGATGAAGGCTTGATGGCCGACCTGCAAAAGCGGGGCGGCGCCGGAGCCGATTCGCTCGTCCTGGATGTCAAAGGTGGCAAGCAGTCAAAGAAATCAAAGAAGCACAAAGGGAAGAAAAAAGACAAGCCGGGCAAGGCGGACGATGAAAAGAAGAAAAAATCCAAAGCGAAAAAGAAATAGTTGATTCCGGGCCACGCCTGGGCCCGCGCTCCCGCATGAATCAAATGGGCCGAACGACGTTTGCCGGTTTGCGACGCCATTGCCGTCTTGGGATGGTGGTGGCGTTGACGTGTTTTCTCTTTGCGGTAACGGGTTGTACAGTCGTACGCCAGCCCGCCACCCAGACCCAGGCGCTGTTCAGGACGGTCGAGACCAAAATGGGGCTCAAACCCGCTCAGACCGCTCCGAACGCCCTCTCCATTTTGCAGAGTGAGGTTATGCGGGAGGCCGATAACTACGCGACCGGCGTCGCGCAGGCGGCCGATGACCTGGCTGCCAAAGTGGGAACGCCCGAGGCAAAGATGGACGCCTTGCAATGGAAATTGCAGCAGGCCACCGCTGCCTACATGAACGGCACGGGCGAAAGTCCGCCACTGAATGTCGTGGATATGGCCGTGCTGTCGAGCCTTTCGCTGCGGGTCGTCGAAAGTTATTGGGTGGGCCAGAAATACGGCGCCGCTGCCGCACCGTTGTTGGAGACGCAGCGAAAACTGGACACGGATTGCTGGAGTTTGCTCAACGAAGTTTTGACACCCGGCCAGCAGGCGGAGTTGCGGCAATTGATTGACGATTGGGTGAGGAAGAATCCTGACTTGCGTTATGTGGCCGCGGTGCGCCTGCGCGAGTTCGCCGGCATTCTTGGCAAGAAGGCGGTCCAGCAGCAACAAAAGACCAAACCCAACAGCCTGCTGGGCATGCTCGACATGGATCCACTCGCGGGTTTGGACCCGGCCGTCATGGCGATCGAACAGACCCGGCTCATGGCGGAGCGGATGATGTATTACCTCGAGCGCGCGCCCATGCTTTTGAGCTGGCGCGTCGAGTTGACCACGTTTCGCATCACGGAACAGCCCGCGCTCCAGCAGACATTGTCCAACATGACCAGTCTCAGCGAGTCCACCGCGGTGTTCGCCACGCTGGCAAAGCAATTGCCTTCGCTCATCAATGACCAGCGTCAGGAAGCCATCAATCAAATCTTCACCGGCATCGCCACCGAGCGCTCGAACATCATGGCCGGGCTCGACTCGCAGGAAAGCAAGTTGCGGACATTGTTGCCGGAAGTCCGGGAGACGCTGGCCACCGCCGGGACGATGAGCACGTCGCTCGACGGCGCGATCAAATCGTTGAATGAATTTGTTCATTACGTTTCGCCGCCGGATACCAACCCGCCGACTGTGTCCACCAACAGCCAGCCCTTCAACATTCTGGACTACGGCAAAACCGCGACCGATGTCGGCGTGATGGCTCGCGATCTCAATGTGCTGCTGGCATCGGCCAGTCAAAGTGCGACTCAGCTTTCCGTGCTCAGCACCCAGGCCGCGGGCTCGGCGGAGCGCGTGGTGGATCGGGCCTTCCAGCGGGGTATCGTTCTGATAATTGTTCTGCTGGTTGGTGCGGTCCTGGCGCGGCTTGGTTATCGGGTGCTCGAAAACAAACTCTACCGCTCGCGCCCGGGCGGTCCGCCGCCAAACGTGTGAGTGCCTGCTTTTCCGGTGTTTCAGTTTTGACGTTGGGTCCCGTGTTGAAACGCACGCGTCGCCTCCGGTCCCGCATTTCCCTCATTCTGATGATGCTTGTCATGGGGATGTTGACCGCTGCGGCCGAACCGGGCACCAATGGGATAGCGGCGTTGCCCTCAACCAAAACCGCCGTGCCGGATGTGGACACGGAGGCGGCGCACAAGCGCGAAAAGCTCACCGACAAGATTGAACTCACAGTTCTTACCAATCCGCCGCCGCTGGTGGTGGGGACGAATGGCCTGCCCCTCAATGACAAAACCTTCGAGTGGAAATTCTCCTGGGAAGGCTGGAACGGTTTGAATCTTCAGGTGAAGCAAAAAACCTATCTCGGCCGCATTTCGCCGATGGCAACGAACGGCCTGGAGACGATGACCATGCGCTGGCTGTTGTTTGGCCAGACCGTTCCAACGAACACCCTGCAGCTCGATCTCAAGGAGGTCAAGATGACCCTCAACCTGGGCGCGCGGTTTGATGTGGATGGTTCCGCTTATTACAGTGGCGATAATTATCCGGGACTCGATAGCGGGTTCGAGCTGCGGCGCGCGCGCTTTATCGCCAAAGGCGAAGTCGTCCTCCTGGTTCCCTTCGCCTACCAACTGGAAATCGGTTACGTGCCGGACCAGTTTTCGCTGCAGGATTCCTATCTGTTGTTTCGCAATGCGGGCTTTCTTGGGGACATTAAAATCGGCCAGTTTCAACCCCCGATGGGTCTCGAAGCCATCAGTGGCAGCAAATACGATCCGTACATGGAATTTGCGGCGCCCATCCAGGCGCTGGCGCCTGGTTCCGACGCCGGCGTGCAAGTTGGCGGTCCGGTTTTGAAAGATCGCATGACCTGGAGTTTCGGTCTGTTCAGCGAGGGCGTCGGGTCGGACGTCGGCGACGCGTCGGAGGATTTCGCGCGGGCCATCATGCGGGTCACCGGTCTGCCGGTTTATCATGCGGATCCCGCGAAGCCTGACTCGGCGAATTTTTTGCATCTTGGCCTGAGCGCCAATGTTCTCTACTCGGGAGACAACGTCGTCCATTACGAATCGCGGCCGGAAAGCTACCGTGCTCCCATCACCGTCAATACCGGTAACATCAATGCGGACGGTGCGCTCGTCGTGGGCGGCGAAGTGGCATGGGTAAATGGTCCATTGACCTTGCAAGGGGAATACTTGCATTCATTTGTCAAAGAATCCTACTCGACGAATTACGGATCACCGACGTTGGGGTTTGATGGCTTTTACGCATCGGCCAGTTATTTCCTTACCGGCGAATCGCGTCCCTACGACCGCCGCAAAGGCGCGTTCACCCGCGTCATCCCTCATCACAATTTTAATTTGAAACAGGGTGGGGGATTGGGGGCGCTCGAACTCGCCGCCCGCGTCTCCCACGTGGATCTCAACAGCGACAACGTCGAGGGCGGAAGGATGTCCATGCTGATGACGAGCCTGAATTGGTACCTTCAATCGCACGTCGTCCTTCGATTCGAATACGGCTTCGCGCACATCACCGAATCTCCGCAATCGGGAAACATCAACATCTTCCAGACGCGATTGCAGGTCGATTTCTAGGGATTTAGCTCGTTGAACAGTTTTGGAACGGCGACCTGCGCCCAATCGCAACCCGGAGTGAAACTTCGCTTTTAAAGTTTTATCAGCCGTAAAACTTCCGCGTTCTTCCGTTCTCCCGCCGGTTTTTCCCGGGTTAAGTTTGCGCGTCCGCGGGAGCTCTTCAATCGCTGTCGCACGGGGCGCGCTCCGGCACTTGTTTCCCAGGCAAACTGCGCTTATGGTGGATTCGTGCCGCCCCTTGAACACCGGAGATGATTCATATGTCCATTCGACCGATCAAAAGACTTGTCAAAGCCCGGCCCACGCGCGAGGGCGCGGGGGTGCATCTGCGCCGCGCGTTTGGTTTCGGCAACACCGCCGACTTCGATCCCTTTTTGTTGCTCGACGATTTTCGCAATGACATCCCCGAGGATTATCTCGCGGGCTTTCCGTGGCATCCGCATCGCGGCATCGAGACGATCACTTATGTGCTCGCGGGAACCGTGGAACACGCCGACAGTCTCGGCAATCGCGGCGCCATCGCCCCGGGCGACATTCAATGGATGACGGCCGGCCGCGGCATCATTCATCAGGAGATGCCCAAAGGCGACTCGCTCGGACGCATGCACGGCTTTCAGCTTTGGGCGAATCTGCCATCCGCGAAAAAGATGACGGCGCCCCGCTACCAGGAAATCAAATCGATTGAGATTCCCGAGGTCACCGAGGACGACGGCACGCATGCGCGGATCGTGTGTGGCAGTTTTTGGGGCAAGACCGGCCCGGTGGAAGGGATTGCCGCTGATCCGATTTATGTCGATATCTCCGTGCCGCCCGGCAAGCGCCGCAAATTTGCCGTTGATACGCGCCGGCAGGCGTTCGCGTATGTTTTCGCCGGCAGCGGAAAATTCTGCAACGCCTCCGCCCCGCTCGCCGTGCCGACGGAAGGGCTCGGCTGGGCCGACGTCACGCCGCCGACCAGCGCGGATAATCGATCGCTCATCCTGTTTGACGCCGGTGACGAAGTCGAAGTGCAGGCGGGCGAGGATGGGATTCGTTTTCTGCTCGTTTCGGGCAAGCCATTGGAGGAGCCCGTCGCGTGGTATGGTCCCATCGTGATGAACACGCAGGAACAATTGCGCGAGGCCTTCGACGAATTGCAGAAAGGCACGTTTCTAAAAACGTGACGATTGCCGTCGACGCGCGTTTACAATTCCATGCCGTCGGCTTCGATGTCCGCGGCGTCCACGAACGCGCGCAGGAGCTTGATCTTCGGCTCCGCGAGGATGCGCGCCTGGGGCAATTCCAACATCGCGGGCAATTGCTCCAGCGAGCGGCGCAACGTCTTTACCGGATCACCAAGCGTGATGTAGCGCGTGTCGCGTCCGACCTTGCTCACCATGCGGAGCATGCCGACGGCCCCGAGTTGTTCGAGAATATCCGCATCGCGCAATAACGTGCCTTCAAACGAAGTCGTCCTGGACGAGGGCAGGTGAGTGCGAATCACTTCAAGCACCGCCGGAATTTTTTCCACGGGAAAACCAAACTCCTTCAACAGCTTCGGCGCCTGGCTATTGGCGTAGGCGATGTGATCCCACTTCGCTAGCGCGGCGATATCTTCCGGGCGATGACCCACGAAGACGCCCAAGTCATGCAACCACGCGCCGGCGTAAACGACATCGTCGTCGTACGGTTTTTCTCCCGCGAGGCGCTTCGCGAGATGGTAGAGCCGGGGCTGATGGCTGAATTTATCCGGCGGTTTCGCCTGGGCGCGAATGTAGTCGGCGATTGCCTGTCGGTAATCCGCTGGTTTCATGGTTGCCAAACTAGCAGGCGGCGGCAAGATTCGCCAGCCTCGCGCGAACGGACGTCGCGCTGGCGGCGTAATTTTCACCATGAACACGGAACAATCTTTTTTAAACGGCCGCGTCATCAAAAAATCGCTGCCGCAAATCTCTCCGCCGTCCGGGCCGGACGCGCCGCTGCTCAAGCGACTCATGCTGCCCCAAGGCGAACTCGCACAGTTCTATGATGGCGACGAAGGCATCCGCTACATGGCGATGATCGAGTTGCATCCCGGACAGCCGCGAGGGAACCATTATCACAAGGTGAAGGTGGAGTATATATACGTGACGGAAGGAAAAACGGAGCTGGGCGTGCAAGATGTTGAAAATCAAGCACATGAAAGAATGATCCTCGAAGCGGGCGACTTGGCCGTAGTGCAGACGGTAATAGCGCACGTATTACGACCGCTCGTAAAAGGCAGGGCAATTGAGTTTTCGCCATCGCGCTTCGATGTCGCTGATATACAACGATATACGGTGACCGTGTAGTTTTCGATTCCGCAGGCTGGCTAATGCTGACTGTTAACGAATGAAGATTTTGTCAAAAAAAAGCTTGCTATTGGGCCAAAATGGGGCAGTCTGACGGCGTCTGATAGATACCTTTCAAACCCATGGCATGGTGAATCCTCAGGTGAACGCGATTCAGTGATGATTTGAAACCCGATGAGCGGGAACAGTCTGGTGCGAAGAGATAGTCTAGGACAGTAAGTTAGAGATAGCATGAGCGCAAAATTGTTTGTTGGAAATCTTTCCTTCAACATCACTGAAAACGACCTGCAGGACGCCTTCGCGGCGCACGGCACGGTTGTCGAAGCCAACCTGATGATGGACCGGGCGACCGGCCGTCCCCGCGGGTTCGCTTTCGTTACCATGAGCACTCCCGAAGAGGCTCAAAAAGCCATCGATGCCATGAACGGCAAAGAACTGGCTGGACGCGCGTTGACGGTCAATATTGCCCGTCCTCGTGAAGAACGCCCCGGCGGCGGTGGCGGCGGTGGAAACCGTGGCTACGGCGGCGGTGGTGGTGGTCGTGGGGGTGGCGGTGGCCGTGACCGTTACTAAGAACTGACTCTCCTTTCGGGAGGCCCGGGACAACCGGGCCTCTTTTGTTTTCGGTGGCGTCCCTTTGCCGGTCGGCGGGCGCCGCCAGAATTTAGGTTCCAGACCTGGCGATGAAAATTTAGTCATGCGAGAAGAGCACATTGAAATCGAAGGCCGGGTCCAAACCGTCCTTCCCGGTACGATGTTCCGGGTGGAACTGGATAACAAGCATCTGGTCCTCGCCACCATCAGTGGCAAGATGCGCAAACGCTGGGTCCGCCTCACCGTGGGCGACCGCGTGAAAATGGAGATGTCTCCCTACGATCTGGACAAGGCCCGCATCGTCTGGCGTCTCCAGTAAGCAATCAAAGCCCGACCACCACGGCTTTGGTTTCCAGGTAGAGATTCAACACTTCGTGTCCCATCTCCCGCCCCCAGCCGGATTCCTTATATCCGCCGAAGGGCAGGGAAGCATCGAACACGTTGTAGCAATTGACCCACACCGTGCCCGCCCGTAATGCGGCGGCGATGCGGTGCGCCTTGCTCACGTCCCGCGTCCATACTCCCGCCGCCAGTCCGTAGTTCGTTTCGTTCGCGCGCGCGATCAATTCGTCCGCGTTGGTGAACGGTTCCGCGACCACCACCGGCCCGAAAATCTCCTCGCGCACGATGCTCATCTTCGGATTCACATCCTTCACCACCGTGGGCTGCACGAAATAGCCGTGATCGCCCGAGCGCTTTCCGCCGGTCACGTAACACGCGCCATCCTGTTTGCCCTGGCTCAGGAAATTGGTCACCCGATGCAGTTGCTCCTCGGAAACGAGCGGACCCATTTGGGTATCGGCGTCAAGGCCCGGCCCGAGTTTGATTTTCTTCGCATGCTCCGCCACGCCTTCCACGACCTCGTCGAAAATGTCCCGCTCGATCATCAGGCGCGACCCCGCGCAACAGCACTGGCCGTGATTGAAAAAGATGGCGTTGGCGGCTCCGGCGATGGCCGCGTCGAGATCCCCAACATCCTTGAACACGATGTTCGGCGACTTGCCGCCGAGTTCGAGGGTCACCTTCTTCAGATTGCCGGCGGCGGCACGGACGATGATCTTGCCGACCTCGGTCGAACCGGTGAAGGCGATTTTGTCCACGTTATCGTGCCCCGCCAGCGCCGCGCCGGCGGTCTCGCCGAATCCGGTGACGATATTGACCACGCCGTCCGGCAATCCTGCTTCGAGCAATAATTCGCCCAGGCGCAACGCCGAAAGCGGTGTCTGTTCCGCAGGCTTAAGCACCACGCAATTGCCCGTGGCCAGCGCCGGCCCGAGCTTCCATGAGGCCATCAGCAGCGGAAAATTCCAGGGAATGATCTGGCCGACCACGCCGACCGGTTCGCGCAGCGTGTAAGCGTGAAACCGCGCGCCGGGCGCGTACGGCACACTGATGGGAATGGTGTTGCCCTCGATCTTCGTCGCCCAGCCCGCCATGTAATGAAACAGATCCGCCGCCAGCGCGACGTCCGCCACGCGCGCCACGGCCTTGGGCTTGCCGTTGTCGAGCGATTCGATTTCCACCAGTTCATCCGCGTGCTGCAGGATGAGGTCGCCGATGCGCCAGACGATTTTGCCGCGCTCACTCGCCGTCATCCGCCGCCACGGCCCCTCGAACGCCTCGCGCGCGGCCGTCACTGCCCGATTGACGGTCTCGCTTCCGCTGTCCGGCACCGTGGTGATGACCGTGCCATCCGCGGGATTGAAAACCTCGAACGTCTTGCCCGACGCCGCCGGCACCCACTTGCCGCCGATCAAATTCCGTCGCGGCTTCGCCAGCCACGCGGACACTGTGGGACTGACCGTCGCCGCCGGCGATTTGTGAACGGCATGGGCTTTGCCGTTTCCGTTTCCATTGCCATTTCCATGTCCGTTGCCGGAAGAGACTGACGTTTTACGTTTCGGAGCGCGTTCTCGGGAAGCAGTCTTTTTCATAAGGGATAAGCGGGGGAAGTTGAGACGGAATAGCCTTTTGTTTTAAGCCAGCGGGTTTCCACGACTAAAACCTATGCCGCGATTTTGAGAAACGCAAATGAATGTTATTAGCAAGGGGATTGGACGAAGCGATGACAGAGGGGTCGCAAATCGTTTTTGGATCGCGGGTTTTTGTGAGCAAGCCCACTTGAGGGGAGGCACAACCTCGTTTGAGGTTGGGGGATTGCGGGTTCGGTTGTCCCCCGGTTGGTCTGAAAGCATCCAGACCAACCGGGGGTTGGAGGGCGAAATCTCTTCGAAATTTTTATCAGGAGAGAGGGGAGTCCAAAAATCAATAATGAATTTACGTGGACGAAACGATTTCGAAAAACCGAGCCTGCAAGAGCGGCAACGCGAACCGAATCAAGCCAGGAAAAATCAGGCTTCGACTCTCTCGCCCCGGCTCGTATGAGACGGGGAGAGAGTGCGGAGAGAGGGGCTTGTCGCGATGCAGAGAAATTGGGCCGCCAGCATGCCGACAAAAGTGGTGAAAAACAAGAGCCTCCTCATCCGACTTCTCCTCCGTCCAGCAGGACGGAAGAGAAGAACTCTGAGCGCATTGGAATTGTCGAAGTCATTACCGGGGGCTAGATGGAGCCCTTCCACGGGGATTAGCTATGGCTGGCTTGCTGCAAGATCGGTAACGTAAATCGAATCAATCCGGGGAGAAACCCAATCGAAACATCCGTGGCGATTGAACCCGGACCGGAATTTCCCAAAGAGGTCACATCGCAGCAATACATCATGCGAGTTTGGTGAATTCCCCGATCCGATTGTTTCAAAAATACCAAAAGTCAATGTCACGGGGTACCGGGAACTTATAGTCGTTCAGCGTGGAAGCGGTCCACTCGTTCCACTTTTTGATTATTTCCTGCTGCGCATCCTTGGGGGCAATATAAATGGAATCCCGGGACATCCACATACCAAAGAAAGCCACGCGTCCGTCTTGGGACATGTGCAGGAACTGCGTTCGATCTTTATCCTCGTTCTTCTCAAATCGATAATCGGTGTTCCCCTTAAAATCCAGACTTGTAAGGTATCGCAGAGCTCTGATGCTCCAGACCACCCGCATTTCGCGAGGGTATGCCTGCCTATCTCCGCTCAAGATTTTCTTTTCTGAGATAACTTCGAGTTGCTTGACGAGAAGACCCACGGCCAATTTAGGGTTTCGTCGTAGAATTTTTAAGTGTTCAATCGTTGTCTCCGGCCCCAGGCTTTTAACCGCATCGGCGATTGAAGGGTGGGCTGCCAGAAGGTAATCGCTTTTCAAAAGCATTACCGCTAACAAAATAAATTTTGATGCAAATAGCTTCATCTGAATCCGCTGCTGGCTCCGGTTCTTTTTATTGCACGTCGGAATCATAGGCATCGTTTGTGATAAGGTCGTGGTCGAAGTTCGCGACTGGTTTCGCACTTAACCTTTTGCATTTGATTTTGTCGATGAGGCGAGCGCGAAGTCAGAAAAGCGGCCAAGGGAAGGTGTCAGTCCTAGAATTTTGACAGTTTGGCAGGACGGCTTTGCATATTCGTTTATTCGATTGGTGGGGCGACACCTTGGTTTCGCCGCTCAAAACAGCGACGCCCATCGCAATTACGATTTCACCATCCGATAGTTTGATGGGTATATTGTGGCGGAAGGAGATCAAGCCTCCAGAAGCTTTATCATTTTTTGGGCAACGCCCTTGGCGGAGGCCGGATTTTGACCGGTGACGAGGTTCCCGTCGGCGATGCTGTGTGCTGCCCAGGGCCCGACTTTGTGGAAAATCGCGCCTTGGTTGGTTAGCGCCGTCTCAAGTGCGAAAGGCACATCGAGTTTGGCGTAATTTTCCTCCTCTTCATTGGTGAAGGAACTGACATTTTTCCCTTTGAGGAGATGAGTTCCATTGCTCAATTTTACGTTCAGCAGCGATACCGGACCGTGGCAAACCGCCCCCACGACGGCGTTGCGCTCGTAAGTCTTTTTGATGACCTCTTTAAGAACGGGATGTTCCGGCATATCGACCATGGGCGCCAGACCGCCGGGAACGAAAATGGCATCGTAGCCACTCACGTCCACATCCGAAAGTTTGCGTGGTTTTTGCATGTCGCTCCAACCTTTGCCGGTCAAGAAGGCCAGATTTTGCGGATCGCTGGCGAGTTGCAGCGCGTCCAGATACGGGCCTTCCCCGGTCAGGGTGGCAAAATCGATTTGGTATCCTGCTCCGTCGAATTCCGCATAGGGATGCGCGACCTCCGGCAGGAAGACGCCCGTTCTCCGGTTGCGCGGGCCAATCACGCCGGCATTCGATGCGATGATTAATACTTTTTTTGACATAACGTGTATTGGGAAATGGGTTTCAGTGGTTGGCTTAATAATGACGTCTACAGCAGTTTTTTAACGAACAGTACCTCGCGCCGATCGAGGTGCGGGATGATTTCCTTCACCACGATGTTTTGGTAGTGATCGGATTTTTTGTGGGCTTCCACCGCGTCGGCATCCGCGTAGAGTTCATGCAGGACGAGTTCACTGGGATTGGCTTCCGACTGATAGATCGTGTAGAAAATATTGCCCTTCTCGCTTCTGCTCTGTTCGGCAAGTTCCGGCAGCATTTTTAAAATGCGGCCCGCCTCCGATTCCTTGATTTTCCATTTTGCGATGATTTCTTTTTGCATTGTTGGCCGTCCTCAATTTGCTGCAATTGGCAATCAAACCTCTACCGGCGCCCGCCTTGCCGGGGCTTTTATTGTTGGGCTCCGCACATGTATTCGCCAGTTCCACCGCGCCGGTCTCGTATCGGCGTCCAGGGGCACAGAATTTGGATCCGATTCAAACTTATCAAACATGGATTCGCTGGCAAGCGATTGCGATGTGTGAATTGTCTGTTGGGTGCGATCGGGCTTCCACCTGGCTTAGCTATGCCTGGCTTGCTGCAAGAGCGGCAACGTAAATCGAATCAAGCCAGGCAAATTATCAGGCTTCGACTCGCTCGCCCCGGCTCGTATGAGACAGGGAGAGAGTACGGAGAGAGGGGCAGCGGGAACGGAATTCACCGCGGAGGCGCCGAGGCGCGGAGAAGGCGGTGAGGAAGATGCGGATTCGGATCATTTGTCGGCAAAGGGATTGGACGGCATTTGTCCACCCCCCCGGTTTAGGATCGCGGGGTCGGTGGATGCTCTTTAATAAAAGTGGGTGGAGTGGTGTTGGGGCGGGCTCTCCGAGGGCGCCGGAAGAAGAATTGATATCTCGACGGACTCGAAGAGTCCGGCCTTCCATTCTGCCCAAGACACGTTGATCCCAAATGTTCGGGCGGTCGTTCCTTTTACCAAACGAACCCAACTCGAGAAATTCGCAAACGCGGCAGGGAAAGTCTGTTATGCTTTTTTTTGAGGTTTTTCCTCATTAAAAAAGAACCCAACCGGGACCAAAACAAACCCAAAGACCAGCCTGAAGAGGCCATCGGATGGAAATTTCGGAATGGAGATTGGGAAACCTTGAACGCGAAGCGGGGTGCGAAAATACATTAAGTTGAAAGGTAATTCGCACCTTGTAACCTCCGGTAAACGCCAGCGCTCAGATGCACCCAGCGATGAAGGCGCATGCAAAAATGTTGTGTGGCGGGTGCGGCGTGTTTATAGCTCCTGATACCGAATGTATAGACGAAACCTGGTTTTTGCCGCTGCCTGTCTCGGCATGCTGCTTTTCGGGATCGTCTTTCTCTCCCTCGGCTCGGTCAACAACATGTTGGTGGAGCGTTTTCACCTTGATGACAACGGCATCGGCACGTTGACGGCGTTGCTGCCGTTCGGGATTCTCGCGGGGTCGCTGATTTTCGGGCCGATCGTGGATCGCTTCGGTTACAAATGGATGTTGATCAGCTGCGCGCTGCTCGTGGCGGCGGGTTTGGAGGGGATGGCGTTTGCGCGGCAGCAGGGGTTCGTACAGTTTTGCGTTTTCCTCATCGGGTTCGGCGGCGGGGTTTTGAATGGCGCGACGAACGCGCTGACCGCCGATGTGAGCGAAGGCGAACGGGGCGCGAAGCTAAGTTTGCTGGGAGTATTTTTTGGCATTGGAGCGCTGGGAATGCCGGGCACGCTGGCGGCGTTGTCGAAGCATTTTTCGTTGGAAACGATCGTGGCGGGCATCGGCGGGTTCGTGCTGCTGCCGGTGATTTATTTTTTCGCGATTGCGTTTCCGCCGGCGAAGCAAAAAGCGCGGGAGGGTTCGCTGGCTGGCGCGCTGGCTCTGCTCAAGCAACCGATTTTTTTATTCGCCGGCCTGGCGCTGGCGATTCAAAGCGGCATGGAGGGAATGTCCAACGACTGGATGACGCGCTATTTCAAAAAAGTGACACTCGTCGGCGAGCAGGCGGAAGAGTGGAAGACGCTGCTGGGCTTGATGGCCGTGACGGGCGCTATGGTCCTGGCGCGACTGGTTTTGAGCGGCTTGCTGAAAGTGGTGAAGTCGCATCATGTCCTATTTGCGAGCATCGGGCTGGCGGCGGCGGGGGCATTGCTGTTAATGTTGGCGACCAGCTACGGCGCGGCTTTGTGCGCGGCCCTGCTGATTGGAGCGGGGCTGGCGGCGGCATTTCCCGTGGTGCTGAGTTACATTGGTGACCTTTATCCAACGCAGTCCGGCACGGCTTTCAGCACGATATTTTTCATCGCGCTGGTTGGCAACATGACCATCAACAAATCGTTCGGCGTGCTCGCGCAGATTCACGGCATCGAGCAATACACGAAAGTCATGCTCGGCTGCCTCGCGGTCTCGGCGGTTTTGATTTCTTTAGTCCTCAACCAAATACGTAAAAAACATTCGCATTTAATTACCAACAATGAGCAACGTCGCTAAACAATGGCTGGATAACACCCGGGCGGTCATGGACCGCATCGAACAAACTCAACTCGCCAGCATCCGCAAGGCTGCGGAAGTCATGGCCGACACCATCGAAGCCGGCCGCTGGGTCCACACTTTTGGCTGCGGTCACGCCACGATTCCCATCGAGGAGATGTATCCGCGCATCGGCGGCTTCGTCGGGTTCCATCCGATGTGCGAATTGCCTCTGACATTTTTCACCCGCATCGTCGGTGAGGGCGGCGTGCATCAATTCGTTTTCCTCGAACGCGTCGAGGGTTACGGCATCGAGATCATGAAGGGCTACACGTTCGACTCGCGCGATACCATGTGGGTCTTCTCCCACTCCGGCATCAACAACGTCAACATCGACGTCGCGCTGGAGGCGAAAAAGAAGGGCATGAAAGTGATCGCGTACGGTTCAGCCGCGGCGGCCGCGGGCAAGCAAACGCGTCACTCGTCGGGCAAGACGATTTTCGACATCGCCGATCACGTCGTGGATACCTGCGCGCCGATCGGGGATTCGTGTGTGCCGTTGAAGAATCATCAGGACAAAGTCGGGCCGGTGTCCACCATGGCGTTCATCACCTGCGTGTGGATGACCGTGTGCACGGTGGCGGAGATTTTAGCTGACCGGGGCGTTAAGCTATACATCCATCCCTCCCACAACGTCCCTGGCGATACCACCGCCCGTCAGCGGTTGGAGGAAGCACTCGCCGAGTACAAACGGCGAATCGCCGGGGTCTGAAGTGATCCGGAGGGAAGGGCAGGGCGTGAGCGTTCCGCCGCGTCCTGCCCGCTTTGATTTTCAGACGACTCTGGCGAGGCCGCGTCCGCGCTGGACTTCGCCGATCAACCAGGCCGGCTGTTTCTGCGCGCGGATGAATTTGAGAATCGCATCCGCTTTCCCGGCCGCGACGATGAGCGTCATGCCGATGCCCATGTTGAAAACTTGATACAATTCCGCCTCGGGCACGCCGCCGCGAGTGCGGATCATTTCGAAAATGGGCAGCGGCTCCCACGTGCCTTTGCGAATGATGACGTCGCAATTTTTGGGCAGCACCCGGGGGAGATTATCCACGAAACCGCCTCCGGTGATATGGGCCAGACCTTTGATGCCAATACGAGCGTTGTCGGCGGTGCCGGGGTTGAATTTTTTCAACAACTTTTGGACGAGCGGTCCGTAGCTTACGTGAACTTTGAGCAATTCATCGCCAATGGTATTGGACAATTCGGCGACGCGGCTCCTGGGTCGCAGCTTCATTTGGTCGAAGAAAATCTTGCGGGCAAGCGAGTAGCCGTTCGTATGCAAACCGCTTGAGGCGAGTCCGATCACCGCGTCGCCGGGACGGATATATTTTCCATCCAGCATTTTCGGTTTGTCCACGACCCCGACGATGGTGCCACTGACGTCGTATTCGCCCTTCGCGTAAAAGCCGGGCATCTGCGCGGTTTCGCCGCCGATGAGGGCGCAGCCGTTTTCCGTGCAGGCCTTGGCGAAGCCTTTGATGATATCGCGAAAGACATGCGGTTCGAGGCGGCCGGTGCCGAGGTAATCGAGAAAGAAAAGCGGTTCCGCGCCGAGCACGGCGATGTCGTTGACGCAATGATTGACGAGGTCCTGGCCGATGGTGTCGTGCCGGTTCAACGCGAAGGCGAGCTTGAGCTTGGTGCCGACGCCGTCCACGCTCGAAACCAAAACGGGCTGTTTGTATTTGCGGACATCAAGCGCGAAAAGGCCGCCGAACCCGCCCACCTTGCCGAGGACTTCGGGCCGGTGAGTCGCCGCGAGCATCTGCGGAAGCGTGGCCTTGACCTTGTTGCCGAGATCAATGTCCACGCCCGCGCGCGCGTATGCTTTTTGTTTCATCGGCGGGGAAATTAACGATACCCGCGCCCGAGACCAAGCTTTAGCTTTGGCGGAATGAAAATTGTCACGCAACTTTTCGTTGATTGCCGTTTTCAATTGGCTATGGCGACGGTTCGTGCGTAAATTCGCTTATGCGTTGGCGGACGATTGGGTTCGTTTCGATAGGCATCAATATTATATTGATACTCGCCTGCGTCAGCGTGTCCCGGCGTAATGCCAGCCGGGGCGGCACGGTCGCCTACGTGGTGTCGGATGGATCGGGAGGAGTGAAAACCAATTACGTCGTGCGCCGCCTCCCGTTTTCCTGGCACGAACTGGAATCGACCGACTACAACATCTACATCGCCAATCTCCGGGATGTCGGTTGTCCCGAGCAGACCATTCGCGAGATCATCATTTCCGACGTCAATACTTTCTTCGCGCGGCGTCGCGCTTTGGAATTGGTGACGTCGGACCAGCAATGGTGGCGCACGACGCCCGATCCGCAAGTCGTCAGCGCCGCCTCGCAAAAAGCGCAGGCGCTCGAGGACGAACGGCGCGCGCTGCTCACGAAATTGCTGGGCATCACGTGGGAGTCCGCCGACATGGTGGGGATTCCACGGCCGTCACGCGCCGGCCTCGTGTTGGATGGCGCCGTGCTCGGGCCGTTGCCGAACGAAACCAAGCAGGGGATTCAGGACATCAATCTCCGGTCGCAGGCGCGCCTGCAGGATTACCTGGATGCCCAACAGCGGGATGGCAGGGAACCCGACCCGGCGGTGCTCGCGAAGCTCCGGCAGCAAACGCGTGATGAACTGGCGCGCCTTTTGCCACCGCCGCAACTGGAGGAGTTTTTATTGCGTTACTCGCAAAATGCCAACGACCTCCGCGGGGATTTTGGCGAGCTTCAATATTTCAATCCTTCGCAGGAGGAATTTCGCCAGGTGTTCCGCGCCACGGATGCGCTGGATCAAAAAATTCAATCACTGGAAGGCGCCGACGATCCGGGCAGCCAATCGCAGTTGAAAGCGCTGGAAGACCAACGCGAGAATGCCATCAAGGTTGCGCTCGGTCCAAAACGTTACGAACAATATCGGCAGTTGCACGATCCCTTATATCGTGACGCTGTGGCCGAGGCGCAGGCGGCCGGAACGCCGGACGCCACGGCGAGGATTTATGCCCTCAAGCTGGCGGCACAGGCCGGGCAAAACGATATTCAGTCGAACCCGAATTTAACGGACCAGCAAAAGACCGTGGAGTCCATGCGCCTGGAATTGGAGCGCGCGCAGGCGAATCTGCTCGCGGCGGGCCAGGATTTGCCCCCGGAACCTCCCACCACTCCGCCACTCCCCGCACCGAGAAAAGTTTACGTCCTGGGCCCGGGTGATAGCGCCGCCACGATCGCGATGATGTACGGGTTGCCGGTGCAGGCCATCCTTGCGGCGAATCCCAAGGTCAATTTCAAAAAACTAAAGGTCGGCCAGGCCATCACCATTCCGCCGTCGCCTCTCTTTCCCGGTTCGGGCCCGTAAGACTCGCGCTCGACAAAGGCCGGTTTTTCCGCAGATTGTGTTCATGGCTATTTCGTTGCTCAGGTTGTCTCGCGTTGTTTTTGTCGCCACCGTCGGCGGTGTGCTGGCAGGTTGCGCCACCAAGGCGGCCGCGCCCGTTCAGCCCTTGCGTACCGGTCAGGCCGCGATGGGCGATTACACCACCGATGCGCCCGGCGTGCGCCGCCTCATCAAGGTCGAGGATTTGCCCGCACCCAACGCGACGAAATCGAATGACAACGGCCCGAAGCTCGTGCCGCGTCCCGCCGGTCTGGTGCCGAAAGCGCCCCCGGGATTCAAGGTGGAACTGATTGCCTCGGGATTGAACAATCCCCGAAAAATTGTCACCGCGCCCAATGGCGACCTGTTCATTTCCGAGAGCGGCCCGGGACGCATCAAGATTCTGCGTCAGGGAGCCGACGGCAAAGTGATCAGTACAAACATCTTCGCGGAAAAGCTTCGGCAGCCTTTTGGCATCGCCTTTTATCCTCCGGGCCCGAACCCCGAATTTGTGTACGTCGCGAACACGGATTCGGTGATTCGTTTTCCCTACCAGAACGGCGACCTCAAGGCGCGCGGCGAGGAACAGATGATCGTGCCTGATATTCCCGGTGGCGGACGCCTGCGGGGCGGCGGTCACTGGACGCGCGATGTGGTGTTCACGCCGGACGGCAAGAAGATGTTTGTGTCGGTGGGCTCGCATTCCAATCTGGCCGACGATGCCGCCGAGAAAAATCGCGCGGACGTTCTGGAATACAATCCGAACGGCACCGGCTTTCGCATCTACGCCTCCGGCGTGCGCAACGCCGTCGGTCTCGCCATCGAGCCCCACACCGGCAAGCTGTGGTGCTCAGTCAACGAACGTGACGGCATCGGTGACGATTTGCCGCCGGATTACATCACGCACCTCGAAGATGGCGGTTTTTATGGCTGGCCCTGGTACTATATCGGCAATCATCAGGATCCCGCCTTTCCCGGCAAGCACCCGGAACTAGCCTCCAAGGTCATCGTGCCCGACGTGCTGGTGCAGCCGCACTCCGCGTCGCTCTGCATGGCTTTCTACAATGCCAGGGAATTTCCGGCCGCCTATCGCGGCAACGCGTTCGCCGCGGAACACGGCTCATGGAACCGCGCCAAGCGCACCGGTTACAAAGTCATCATGGTGCCGCTCAAACACGGTGTGTCCGACGGCGAATACGATGATTTCCTGACTGGCTTCGTCACCGAAACGGGCGACGTCTGGGGCCGGCCCGTTGGCGTCACCGTGGACGGCACGGGTGCTTTGATCGTCGTCGACGACGGCTCACAGACCGTGTGGCGCGTGAGCTATACCGGGAAATAGCTTCCGTAGTTCGGCAGGCCGCTGGCTCCTTTAGCGACCCACTCTCGTGGGCCGTTCCCTGGCCGCGTGAAAACGTGGGGACTGAACTTACTCGTAAGTCCCTTAAACGCTTGACGAAGCGCTTCTAAATTTATAAACTTCGGCCTGAGGTAAAAGGAAACAGGGAACAATTTTATTGGTTGGGTGGCGCGACAAGGGCAGCGGCTTATGGTTCCAGTAAAAATTCAGTGTGGGTGCGGGCAAAAGTATGCCTTCGAGGTGGATCCCGTCGGCGGTGAAATGCCATGGGTCGTACAATGCCCCGTTTGTGGCGTGGACGGCACCAGCGCCGCCAACATGGCCATCGCGCAATCTCTCGCCGCCCAGCCCGCGATGGCGCTCGCCGGGGCCGGTTCCATGAGACTTTCCGGTGCTCCACCCGCCGCGGCAAGTTATGCGCCTCCAGCGCACGAAGCACCGCCACCCGTCCGGACGCCGTCATCCCGCCCCACGCGCCTTCCCGGACAGTTGGAGCCGGCGCAAGCGGAGATTGAGGCCAAGGCGAAAATTTCCTGGGGCGATTCTCCCGAAGATGTCACAAAATTCTTGATGCTTCACGGGTTCACGGTGGAGGATGCGCGCGCGTTGGTGAATGAGATGTTCGAGGAGCGGGCGAAACACATCCGGAAAAACGGCATCACGAAAATCATCGTTGGCACCTGCATGGCGTTTGTCCCCCTGGTGGCCTGGATTATCTTTTTGAGCATGGGTTTCATCCCGATGAAACTGTTCGGGCTCACCATCATCATAGGACTTTGGGGCCTGGGCAAAGTCCTCAAAGGCATCTTCATGGTGGTCTCGCCGCGAACGGAATCCGGCGACGTCTCGGATCATTAGCTTGCGGTCCCGCAAACTAAAACGGCCGGCTCGTGGAATGGAATCACCAAGCCGGCCGATGACATTTGGCTCAATTATCCGTTGAGCGTCCAACCCTCGCGATATTTGCGGCTCAGCAACGCCTGGGCTTCCGGCGAATCCGTCACCGTGCCCGTGGCGCCGTCATACTTGATCTTTTTGCCCACGCGGTAGGCGACGAGGCCCAGCAGCATCATTTCGATCATGTTGCCCGCATATTCGAAATTGCATGCGGTCTTGAGGTCGCCCTTGCAGGCGTTCATCCATTGACGCTGGAAGTTTCCCAGCGGCGGGATCAACTCCGATTTGGCGCGCGGCTTGTAACCGACGAAATCCCCATTGCGCCCCGGGATAAGGAGGCGCGAATTGAAGTCCGCGAGGACAGCGCCCTTGGTGCCTTCGAACAACGCGCCGTGATCCACTTTTTTCAAATCGACATACTTTGCGGGAGATTCGGGCAGCGCGCCGCCTTGATACCACGAAACCAGAATCTCCTTGCGCCAGTCGTTGGCGGGCAGTTCGAAATGTGTTTCCAGTTTGACCGGCGTGACGTCGGGATTGAAGGGATCGCCCTTGGCCGAAGCTGAAGTGGGCAGGGTGCCGTCGAGCGCATTCCACGCCAGGTCCATCGTATGGCTGCCCATGTCGCCCACCTGGCCGCTGCCGAAGTCCCAATACATGTTCCACGAAAGGCAGTTCATGCCGGGACCGCCCGCGAAGTAACCTGGATTGTAGGGATGCTCCGGCGCCGGCCCGAGCCACAAATCATAATGCAGATACGGCGGCGGCGAACCTTCCGCCGGCAGATATCCGGGGCGCGGAATCTGGCGATCGCCCCAGGCGCTGACTTCCTGCAGTTCGCCGATCGCGCCATCCCGAATCAACTCACGCACGCGATTGAAATTCTCAAATTCGTGCCGTTGCGTGCCGACCTGCGTGGCGAGCTTGTTCTTGTTTTTGAGATAATTGGCGCGCACCACGCGGGCCTCCTCGACGGTATTCGCGAGCGGCTTTTCGCAATAGATATGCTTGCCGCGATTCATCGTCCAGTTCGCGACGAACGCATGGGTATGATCCAGCGAACAACAGATGACGCCATCAATATCCTTCTGGTCGATGCATTTGCGCCAATCGACATATTTCTTCGCGCCCGGAAATTTTTGCGCGGCGGAATCGAGGTGTTGTTCGTTGACATCGCAGAGCGCGACCACGTTTTCCGTGGCCATGCCGGCGAAGTGAGCCTCGCCGCGGCCCCAGGTGCCGATCAGTGCGAGGTTTAATTTATTGCTGGGGGCGTCCGCGCCAAAGAGAGTCGTTCGGGGAAGGATCATTCCTGCGGCTCCAGTGAAGGCGACGGACTTGAGGAACTGGCGTCGTTTCATGCCGCGAGTTTGTTCCGGGCAACCCCCCATCGTCAAGCCCGGCGTCCCAACCGCAGTCAAGCCACCACGTTGATAAAGAAAAGCGGTTGAAGCAGAGTTTAGCGATGTTGCTCGTCGTGCACCAACGGCCGGTGGCAGTCGGACCGCTCTATCGTCTGAGGCGGTCGTTTTCCACGTGGGGCGCGTTGGGTGGGAACAGATTGGCAAAGAGGACTTCAATCTTTTCGTGTTTCGCCCTGGTGGTCCGCACAATCATCCACGGTCGGGTCGTCTTTACAAAGAACGCCTCACCGCGGCCCCCCAGCGATATATCGTTTTCCTTGAACAGACGCGTAAATGTCGTGGAATAACTTCCGGCCTTCATCCAGTTCCCGTCTAGGCTCGAATGGTATTCCGGCATCATCGATTCAATCTTTTTGAAGTCGAAGCGATAGGTTCGTGTGTACAGATTTGTTTCGCTGGCGGCGTCGGGTGCTTCGGCTGGGGAAAGGCGCGTTTGCCCGGTTTCCTGCCATTGCAGCCATTCATTTTGTGCGCGCTCGCTGGGGCGGGACCGTGACAGAATTGCCGTGGCGGTGTACGCGTCGCTCAGGGCAGGGAAACTCAGCAGCAAGCCGTATTTTGGCAACCCTTCATTATCTTCCCGGATCGCCATCCCAGCCAGCGTGGCTTTCACAACGACTCTTTTGTCATCCATTATCCAGACTTTACAGGGGACAAACACCGAACTTTGCGACAATTGCTCGACCTCTGCTCTGCTTGATTCCCGAAAAAGAACGCTAACGAGCGTCGCATCCATGCCTTTGCCTGATGCGTGCAAACTGACGTATTGAGGGTCGAGCTCCGCCCGCTGAACCAGAATAGGAGTGGTCAGATTCAACGTTTGGGCAGGGCCGGCAAAACGGCTGGCCATAATGCAACTGATGATGAGCGCGTAATGACGGATGCGGATATTCATGGGATGCGGATCGATGAGTCAGTCAAAGCCTGGTCCTGTGTGGTGTTGCCTGGGAATTTATTGCGGCCCCTGTTAGGCACGCTGTAAGGAAGGCGGAGTGTTGAAGTTAGTCAAGGGTTAATGTGGCACTGGCTGATTTGGTCATGCGAGGTCGCAATAGATTCATCGACCGCGATTGGGAGCCGAGGAGGCGGTGAAAGTTCGTCGAACACCGGAACCATGAAGAGCCCCGGCCGCGCTTTCACGCGGCCGGAGCCAAAGACCCGAGCCGGGTAACAAATGAAAAAACCAAGCTCAGGCCCTCGTAGTTACACTAAGCAAATCAGGGCCTCTCAAACAATCCGTAGAAGGCCCTACGATTGGTACGTATTCGATGATTTGCCGGGATTTCACCGCGGAGTCGCGGAGACGCGGAGTGGGGATTTGGCTGCGGGATTCCGGCGCCGGGAAAGAGCACCGGAGGGATGCGGCCCAGCGTAAACTACTGGCTTGGGTGGTTTTTTTCCAGTTCCCGCAAGTAAATCGTCACGGCGTCCGAGAGCAGGGAGTAGCGGCCCCATTCGGTGAAGGGGATAGTGGTCAGGTCGCGCTGCGTGCAAAGAATTTCGACGATGAAAGCGGCTACGGGATAGAAGAGCTTCGCCCCCGCGCGATTCACCTGGACTTGTTTGGAGATGTCTTCGAGGTCTTCGCAGAGCCAGAGCTGCGAGGCGAAGGTGCGGGCGGCCAGCCGTTGGATGGGGCGAATCTGTCCCGCCGCTTCGATGCCGGGAAGCTCCTCTGGGCAGACAAAGGACGACACAGTGTTCAACTGTGATTGTAGGCAGGCCGCGATTTCATCATGGGTCCGATGACTCATGAATAACACTACTTTTGACGAACGAATTCGCCAGTTTTCGGGACCAAATAGTGACTCGGAGATTCCTTGGCCCACCAAGGGATCTCCTGGTCGAGCTTTGCGGTTCGGGCGGTGATTTAATGGGCGGTCGAGCACGTGCCGCTTCCAATGGCTCTCGCAGTCCCTGCCCGGGCGTGCGAGACGTCCTCGACCGCATTTTTTTACAGGGGCACTCTCACTGAACACGCGTGAGCTGGCCGACGGCGAAGAATCCCAGTTCAATCAATGCGAAAATGCCGATCCAAAACAGTGCCACCAAAATGTTCAGCCTGCGGCCTTGGATATCGGGGGTGACCTTCCATAGTTTCGAGATAAAAACTGCCGTTGCCATCAGAGCGCAAGCCGCCTCGACGGGAGCGAGACCAAAGTTATCCATCAGGAAGTAATGTCCCCAAAGAATCCCCGACAGATTATTGACGCCAAACAGCAGGCTGGAGATCCCAAAGTAGGTGACAAAACCAAAGCGACAAAGGCAAGGAAGCAAAGGCAAGAGCAGGGGACGGCACAGCAAGTAAACGGGTATCCAAAACAGCGAATGGCGAACCAACGGCGCGAGCACGGGGTTTGCCTCGAAGCCGTAGCTGTTGCTGATGATGACCCAGGTTGTGACGACGTCGAGGAGCGTCGCGGCGATCATGGCCAGCATTGGCCGGTCAACGCGATAGCGGATTGGCTTTTCGAATAATGTCAGGTGATGTCGAATGTGATGGGGGTGCAGGAAAACACAGCAAATATGAGATAGGCAAAGTCGTGATAGTGGATCGGCTCAATCTTTTCTCAGGGCAGCCGGCAGGATAAATCGTCGCAGCATGTCGAAAGGCTGTTCGCCCAGATTATTTCCTTCGTTCCAGCCGGTGAAGACCGCCACCATCTGCACCGAGGGCATGACGAGAATGAATTGCCCGCCTCTGCCTTGCGCGCCGGCGGTCGCCACCTTGCGCTCGCCCGCCTGCAGTTGCCCCAGCCACCATTGATACCCGTAGGCGGCGTCCGGTGCGTGTTGCTTGAGCGATTCTTCAAGCCACTCTGTGCTCACGATTTGCCTGCCCTGGCAGCGACCGCCTTGCAACACGAGACAACCGATCTTCGCCATGTCGCGTGGCCGCAGCGAAAGACCGCCGCCGGTCTGCACCACGCTGTTCGGATATTTCAGCCACGTTTATTCCGAGATGCCCAGCGGCGCGAAGAGATTGCTCTCGGCGAATTTGTCCGCGCGCAACCCGGAAACCTTGTGAATGATCTCGCCCAGCACGATGGAAACGCCGCTGCTATAAGCAAACTGCGTCCCCGGCGCCGCAACGACTGGTCTCTCCAGCGTGTATCGCACCGGATCGCTGCTGCGATTCATGGCCACATGATTGTTGAGGGGACTGCTGTAGGAGTTCGTCCATTCGTCCCAGGCAAGGCCGGCGGTCATCGAAAGCAAATGCTTCAGGCAAATCGCGTCGCGCTTCCCGTCCGCGAAGAGGTCCGCGTATTCGGGAAAGAAGGTTGAGACTTTTTCGTCCACGCTCCGGATCAACTTCTGATCAATGGCGATCCCGATCAAAATGGAATTGATGCTCTTCGTCGCGGAATGAATCCCATGCAGCGTGTCACGTTGATAAATCTGGCGCCGGCCATCCTCCTCCTGCCCGGGGAAATACTCTTCGATCACGAGCTTGCCGTCCTTCACGATCAGGACGCTGTGAATGTTCGTGTAAGTGCCGTTCCAGATCAGAGGGAGCATCTTGTCGATCAAATCGCGGTTCATCCCGACGCTGCTTAACGAATTTGTGGCTGCTCCCTCGCTGAGTCGTCCCGGAACGATGTCGTGATCAGTTTTGACGGGCTTGCCCGCATCCGCGCCTGAGGCAATTCCGCTTAGGAAAACGATGATGCCAGTCAACCGAAGACGTTCTTTGATTCGTGAGATTACCATGGGCCTGAGCCATCCAGCTATTTAAGAGCCCTCATTGAAACTCCCCCAAACCGAGCAACTGCCGATCGTAAAGAGGATATTCATTGCGAAATACAGGAATAACAATGGCGGGTCTGCCGTTGCCACAAATGAAACGTCTCCGTTTCACGTAAATGCTGACGGACCGGGCATCCAAAGATTCCAGTTCGATGCGGCTGCCCGAATCGAGGAGGTCAAAACTCAAAAGCTCTGCATTGTAATTCGACATCGCAAGCACTCTACCATCCGCCAACGCAAGTCGATTGCTGGAGACAGATAGGATTGCAACTGAATTGGTGAGCGGGTCGTTGTCGAGCGGCACAGGACGACAAAAACTCACGCCGACCGTCGCAGCCGACAAAGCCAGGAGAGCGGTGAGGCTCAGCATTCCGAAAATTGTGACTTTGACGATCCGCTTCATGATGCGGGCGGTTCCAAACGGGAAATAAATAACGGGTCTTCATCCGCTTCCTTGAGGAAGATGTCCGTTCCCATATCTGGATGAATCATAAAACCGGACCGATGCTCTGTGCGCCACCACTCGCGACTTTTTTGCGACTCTGAGGACGGAAACTCGTCGCGATCCACGACAAAAATAATTGTCGATGCACAACTTCCGAACATGACGCGGTCTCCGATGTGGATTTCTTCACCGGTGCGGTAGCGTTGATCTTTCATTTGGGGGAGGTTTCTTCGCTCGCCTGTTACGGCCGTCTCCTAAAATTATGCTGCCGTTTTTAACCTGACACCCGTCTTTGGTCAAGCTTGACGCCTGTAACGTAGCGATTTTTAGGGCTGCCACGCCCTTGAGGAGCAACGACGAAAATGGGGTGGCAATGCATGATCCTTAGGCAATGTTCGCGCCGCCCTCCATCCGAAGGCCCAACGGGCCGAAATTCCTTAGCCAAGGCCAGCGGCCTGGGAACGTGAGGGACAAATATTGTGCGGCCTGAAGGGCCGCGATAAATTCCCCAAACCATGCCGCAATCATTGTCGCGAATTTTGATTCATCTGGTCTTCAGCACCAAAAACCGCGCACCGCTAATTGACTCCAAAATTCAATCCGAACTGCATGCATATCTAGATGAATGGGAGACCCCCCGGCTTTGCCGGGGAGGCTCCCGGAGTTTGACAACTCCGGGAGTGACTTGAGAGACCGTGTTGTGAACCGCTCAAGGTCAACAACAGGAAACTCAAGAAATGAACGAATATGAGAGTCTTAACCATACGAAGTGGGAATGCAAATACCATGTGGTGTTCATTCCGAAATATCGACGCAAGGCGCTTTACGGATCGCTACGCAAGCACCTGGGCAGCTTGTTTCGGGAGTTGGCGCGTCATCGGGAATGTGAGATTGGGGAAGGGCACCTGATGGCCGATCATGTGCACATGTTGCTTTCGATTCCGCCGAAGTACTCGGTTTCGCAGGTGATGGGGTATATGAAAGGCAAGAGCGCCATTCACATTGCCCGGACCTACGGAGGGAAGCGACGGAACTTTGTGGGGCAGCATTTTTGGGCACGGGGCTATTGGGTGTCGACCGTCGGACACAACGAAGCGGCCGTGCGGCTGTATATCCAAGAGCAAGAGAAGGCAGATCAACGCCTCGATCAGTTGGGACTGTTCGGAGGCGAAAGCCGCTTGGAGCGGCTCCAAGACTAATCCGCTTTGAGCGGTTCACAATCTACAAGCCTCCGGCTTTGCCGGAGGTCGCTGACTGGGAATTTTGGAGAGTATCGAGTGCCCGTCGTTGCAAGTGGGCGGGGTGAACGATCACGTTCATCTATTCTTTGGCCAATCCCGCACGCGCAGCATCGCTGAAGTCGTCGAAACCTTGAAGACCAGTTCCTCCAAATGGATAAAGTCGAAGGGCATGGCGTTTAAGGATTTTCACTGGCAATCGGGATACGGCGCATTTTCCGCAAGCCAATCAGACGTCGAAGCCGTCATCGCCTACATTCAAAATCAGGAAAAGCATCATCAGAAAATGTCTTTTCAGGAGGAATATCGGAAGATGTTGGAACGTTATCAGGTTGCGTTCGACGAACGATATGTGTGGGATTAGCGATATGGAAGGGCCTCGGATTACAAGGGGAATTTAGTCCTGGTCGCACCCTTTCAGGGCGCTGAATTTCCAAATCCATGGATACCCAGTCCGTTGGACTGGGCTAAGGAATTGAGGGCCGTTGGCCCTCTGGAACGGCGAACCCGGCTTGGCTGTGGTATAGAGTTCGGCCATGGATGAGTTATGATGCCCAAAAGCTTCGGCCAATTACGCTCCACCCCACCCGCGTCCTCTTGGGGAGAAAGGACCTGCCGGAAGAACTAAGCCCCGCGTTTGAAAAGCCTGTGTCCACGCGCACCGCACCACGAACCTCTGAGTCTGGCCCGCGCCCTTTGTGAAGCCGGGCAACGGTGCAAGCGAATGATGTTTCAAGTTGCCGAAGATGCCGCTCCGCTGGAGCTTGGGAATTTTCCTTTAGGAAGCGCGCGGCTTCGGAGGTTTCACGCCTACGGCGTTTTCAGGCTCCGGCTCTCCCGCGCGCTTCGCATGAGACCGCTGCGGATTCTCGCTTGAGCTTGCGCGCATAATAAATAATCGTCGCCTGAACAGCGGCGAGTGCCAGACTCCAGCCGATCGTTTCGTAGTCGTTTTGGAGGTATCCCCGGAAACGGGAAAGGTCGAAGCCTTCAGGCTTGAGGGTGGCGATCGCATAGTTTGTCGCATGAGCGTGGTACCCGTGAACACAAGCGTAAGCGATTGCGACGGCTAAAATAAGTCCTGCGGCGAGATTAATCGCAAAGATTGGCCTTATGGCTCAAAGTTATCGTATTTCAGCAAGGCGCAAATTACAAATTGCGACGTAATTTCCACGTGTGAGCAGCACCTTGGACCTCAGCGAGGACGGCAGCAAAGACCGGTGTGTGGAGTTCGCCGATATGCCGCTCCGCTGGAGCTTGGAAATTTTTTTTGGAAGCGCGGCTACAGAGATTTCACGCCTACGGCGTTTTCGATTCAAGGCAGGCGGGATGTCATCACCTGCGCGAGTTGCATCTATCCGAATGGGTGCAGGAGGGTAAATCGGTTTCCACATACCAGATGCCACAGGGTTGAGTGGTTGATACCGAACGCGCTACGGAGCGAGCGGGCGCCCGAAAGCAAAAATCGTCCAAGAATGCGATTATTGCGAGGGTTTGGGCTGCATTTCCAGGAGCGGCTGCAGCTCGCCTATTTCAACCAGGACCTGGTAGGCGGAGGCGGCGAACATGCTGAGGTCTTCCAATAACCGTTTGTGTTCCGCGTCGAAGTGGCGGTCTGGTTCGTGGTTGACCGCCCAAATGGTGCCCACCGCATTTCCGTTCATGTGAAACGGAATGAGGAGTACCTCGCGCACAGGGGATTTATCGGGGCCAGATCCGTGAAATGTTTTTCAGGGCGGATGAATAAAACGGGCGGCTGGCGATCGAGCACGGTGCCGCAGGAACCGAAATCACTCGGCGGTCCATCGCCTTGTTAGGGCTTGTCCTGGTGGGACATTCAGGCTTTGCGTGGGTTATGAGCTTAAATTCTTCCGCGATTGCTGATCCTTCCGCGATTGCCGGGAAAACTTGCTATTTCTTGCTAATTTGCTCTTGCAAGTTTTTACGACGGAGGTAAGGTCGGGCGTGGCGTAATGCCATCGGCCGCGGATGCATTTCCGGGCTGAGGAGATCTTTGACATTTTAATGGTGATGGACGCAAGTGGCGGCCCGAGAGCAGGGGTTCCAGGTTCACCGCGGAGACCCGGAGGCGCGGAGGAAGGTGGAAATTTGGATCATTCATCGGCGAGAGCGCCCAGGCGTACTTTTTCTTTCAGTCGCGCGTGCGGGAGAAGTCCGTTCCAGACCGGCAATCCGCCCTCCCAAGGGAAGGGCGGCCTTGGCTTTCCAGTTGTATGGGGTTGCGGTGAACTTGCTAGGGGGTGGGGCGCGAATGGACGCGGCTTGATCGACGATGGTTGAGGTCGATTCCGGGAAGCGTACGCCTTGGGCCGCCCTGAACCCCAGCGTTTCGCATCACGGAATTTTTGGGAGTGCGGCGCGGTTGGAGGTTCCCTCAATTGTAAATTTTACGAAACGAACCCAACTTCAGGAAGTTATAAGTAATTTAGGGAAAGGTTGTTGTGACTTTTTTGAGGTTCTGCCGAACGAAAAACGAACCCAATTTTTGAATGCAAATTGGTGAATGCGGATTTTAGAATTTGGAAAGGCGAATTGAGGGCGGCAATTTTTGAATGCAGATTGAAGAATGGGAATGCAGAATGGTGGCGAAGGGGTGCGATGGGCGCTGGCAATGGAAGTTGCGAAACGCCTGGAAAAGGACGAAATTAATGGTGACTCAATTGGGCCTATGCGCGTGAAAAGCCATGAGCGTGACCTGTTGTTGCGTGGTTGTTTACACGCTCATAGATCGGCGGGATTGGACGGGAAACGGATGGTTGAATAGATTGGCGCAATTGAAGTCGAATATAATGACCGATGAGGCATCAGGCTTCGTTTGTCGGGAGACGCTATGAAAAACCGAGTCCTGCGGTATTGGAACTTGGGTTGGGTCCTGGCGATGCTGCCTTTAGCCGGAGGGGTTACTGAGGAACTGGCTGGGCAATCGTCCGAGGCTTCCGCCCCGTCCGCGACGACGGAAGCTGTGGCTGCGACCAACCAGGTTGCAACGGCCACGAATCATCTTGGAGCGGTCACGAATCACGTGGCGGCAGTGACCAACACGACTCCCACTTTGGCGGAGGAGCCGGCGGCGAAGGATGCCGAGCAGGCGAATGCGGACCTGGCCAATGCGCCGGTGATGGCAATTTCCACGGAGAAACCTTTGCCCGCCAACGTGAAGGCGTCGGAGGCGGCGTTGGAAGTAGTGCGGCTGGCGAATTCGGGGGTGGATCAAAGCGTGTTGATGGCTTACGTCAATAATTCGAAGGATGCTTTCAAACTCGGCGCGGAGGAAATCATTTATCTGAATGACATGGGTTTGTCCGGCACGGTGGTGACGGCAATGATCCAACACGATGAAGTTTTGAAGGGCGGCAAGCCAGGTGCCGTTGTCACGCTGCCCGCGACGCCTGAGCCGGCGCCCATTGCCCCGCCGACCAGTGAGTTCGCGAGTGATCCGATGCCGGAGCCCGACCCGGGAGCGCAATACGCGCCGGTGCCGGACGGTTCAGCGCCGCCGCCGATGGAGATATCGAATGGCGGTCAGCCGGATTACATCAATGAAGGTGACGGCCCGCCGCCGACGGTGGCGACGGATTCCGCCTTTTATGATTCACTCGCACCGTATGGCACCTGGGTGAATGTGGGTGGCTATGGAAATTGCTGGCAGCCGAGCGCGGCCGTTGTGGATCCGAACTGGCAGCCGTATTTCAATTGCGGCCGCTGGGTTTACAGCGATTGCGGCTGGTATTGGATGTCCGGCTATTCGTGGGGCTGGGCGCCGTTTCACTACGGCCGCTGGTTCCGGCATAATCGCGTGGGCTGGTGCTGGTCGCCGGGAACGGTGTGGGGGCCGTCCTGGGTTTCGTGGCGCTATTCGTCGGGCTATTGCGGTTGGGCGCCGCTGCCGCCGTGCGCGTGGTACCGGCCGAATGCGGGGTTGACCTATTGCGGTCGCCCCGTGTCGGGCGGCTTCGGTTTCGGGCTGACGGCGCAGTCGTATTCGTTCGTGAAGTTCAATAACTTCTACAACAGTCATCTGCCGAATTACGCGATCAACAACCGTCAGGTAAATACGTTTTTTGCGCGGACAACGCCATCGACAGTTGTGGGTTTCAGCAACCGGCGTGTGATCAATAATGGTTTGCCGCCAAGCGCGGTGGCGGCGGCTTCGCACATCCCCACACGCCGCGTGGCGATCAATGATGTGACGCATACCGATGGGCGCGGAGGCGGACAGGTGGAACGATTTGGATCACGCGGCTCGTCGCTGTCGGTATTCCGGCCCAATTCGCCGCAAGCTGCCGGCACTAAAACGAGTGTGACCCCGCGGCCGACGATGCCGGCTCGAGGCAATTCGCAGAATCTTGCTCCCGCTCCCAGACCCGGAGTGCCGATTGAGTTGCACGGGCAAAGCCGGACGGCGGAATCCGATAAATACAATGATACAGGAAATGTCAATATAAATAGTGATAAGGTGAATCGCACCGCTCCGTCGAGAACTTATTCGCGGGAGATTTCGCGTCCGACCACGACCCGCAATCCTGCGGCGGCCAATAACGTCGCGGCGAACGGCGCCAATGCCGGCGCCGCGGACGCTAATGGTTATCAACGCTGGCAACAGCGCGTGCAACCCAGCCAGACGCCGTGGTATCTGCCCAACTCGTCGTCTGCAACTGCGCGGTCGACCGAGAAGACATCGCGGAACGAAGGTCGCGAGATGACCGAACGCCCGCAGATGTCGCGCACGATGCCCAGTGTCAGCTCGCGGCCCGACCCAGGCGTGAACATGAACAATAACATCGCGCGCCAATGGCAACCTTCCAGTCAAAGAAACTATGAGGTGCCGCAAAGTGGATACTCAGTGCCGCAGCCGTCCATGACCCAGCGACCGGATTTTTCGAGTCCAGCCCGGTCCGTGGCACCGCGTTATGACGCGAGTCAATCGAGGGCGAGTGTTCCCACGCCGGCACCGAGTTCCAGCTACAGCCCGCCCGTATCCGTGAGCCGTGCGGCGCCAAGCCAGTCCTCGTCTTCGTCGTCGAGCCAATCTTCTGGCGGCTCATCGCGGCCCTCGTGGGGCTCTGGTCGCGGTGGAAGGTGATTGAAGTTTTCTTCAAGGCGCGGATGCAACGACTCGCGCTTTGACTCAGGTTTCGGCACGAGAAACCTTTTCTCCTTTTGCCAACACTGTGAGGTTGGCACTATCCCGCGAATGGGCATAACGCCGCAGCAATTAAAGCAGATGCAGGAGCGCCTTGGCGGCGCTCGCAGAGTTGCTGCACCCCTGATTGAGAAAGCGGTTGCCGCAAGTGGCAGTAATCATCAGGTGATTTTAGGCGTCGATCCGTCGCTGCGTGGCACGGGTTTTGGCATCATTCGACTCGCGAAGCCGTGTCCCACGACGCTGGTGCATGGAACGATTTCGTGTCCCGCCAGCTGGGAGCGTTCGCGATGCCTGGCGAAGATTTCGCAAAGTTTGCGCGAGCTGATGCGGGAACATCAGCCGGCGGTGTGCGTGGTCGAAGGTCTTTTTTACGCGCAGAATTTGCAGACGGCGCTCATCATGGGCGAGGCACGCGGCGCGGCCCTGGCGGTGATCGCCGAAGCGGGCATCGAGATTTATGAGATCGCGCCGCGCAAAGTGAAGCAGGCGATCGTCGGATATGGCGCCGCGCAAAAACTCGCAATTGCGAAGATGGTGCAACGGATGTTGCGCATGGCGGATTTGCCGGATCCGGATGCCGCCGACGCCCTCGCCCTGGCCATCGCGCATTCACAGATGCAGGGACGGTTCCAATTTCAGTCGGCTCGCAGAATATGATTACATTTTTACACGGCAAGCTGGTCGAAGCGCTGCCGACGCAGGTGACGGTGGACGTCAACGGCGTCGGTTATGAGGCGCTGATACGCATCTCGCGGTCCGGGAAGACGCGCATACGCTTTACGGTTTCATGACCGCCGCCGAGCGGGAGTTGTTTCGTTTGTTGATCAACACCGTGAGCGGCATCGGTCCACGCATCGCGCTGAACATTCTCAGCGGCATCAGCGTCACGGCGTTTCGCGGGGCGATTGCGAATGGCGACGTCAAATCGCTGTCGCAAATTTCCGGCGTTGGCCGGAAGACCGCGGAGCGAATGGTGGTGGAACTGAAGGACAAGATTGGCGTGGCGGGAGCGTGGGAGGCGTCGAGCGCGCAGCGGACGTTGTCGCCGGAAGACCAGAAGCTCAACGACGCGGTGCTGGCGTTGATCGCGCTCGGGTTCAAGCAAATCGAGGCGCACGAAGCGGTACGGAAAAGCCAGGCCGCGCTCGGCGTGCAGGCGACCGTCGAGGACATCGTGCGCGCCTGCCTGCGAAAGGGTGCGTGATGCCGGTGTCCGAAGTGAATCCCCCCAAACCCAAGCCAGTCTCGCGAGGCATCGTGGTGCCAAACCAGCCACGCTGGTTTCAACGCCTGGCGGCGCGAATCGTTTTCACACTCATTCGCCTGGTGTCGATGACGCTGCGCTATCGCTGGAACGATCGTTCCGGCTTATTCGATGGCGCGCCGGCTGGCCCGGCGATTTATTGCGTCTGGCATAACCGTCTCGCCCTGTGCCTCGAAGTGTATTTCCGGTTTGTGAAGAAGCACAATCAGACGCCCGGCATGGCGGCGATCGTCAGCGCGAGCAAGGATGGCGCGCTGCTGGCGAGCGTGCTGGAATGTTTCAAGGTGCAGCCGGTGCGCGGTTCGTCGAGCCGGCGTGGAGCGCAGGCATTGCTGGAGTTGAAGAGCTGGTCGGATCGCGGCTACGACATCGCCTTCACGCCGGATGGCCCGCGCGGTCCGCGGTACGTCGCGCATCCGGGCATCATCTCGCTGGCGCAGGTCACCGGCCTGGCGGTGGTGCCGGTGTCGTATAATTTGAGTTGGAAAATCCAGTTGAAAAGCTGGGATGCCTTTCAAATCCCGCTGCCGTTTTCGCGCTGCGATGTGTTTCTGGAAAAAGCCATCCGCGTGCCCCGGGTTTGTCCGCCGGAGAAACACGAAGCGATGAGGCTGGAGCTGGAATCGGCGTTGAAAGCCGTCGTGCGCGATTGAGCGTTCGCGTCACTGCGCGCCGAAGCGAGGCTGGTAGTAGGCGTAGCGATTGGTGATCGCGCGGACGTATTCCCGCGTGGTGCGAAACGCAATTTGTTCCGCGAAGGCCTGCCCATTCGTAGCGGCGGGCCCCTTGAGCCACTTCAACACGTTACCGCGGCCGGCGTTGTAATCCGCGAGCGCGTAGGGCAGGGGGTTGTCAGTGTAGGCGTAGCGCTTCAACAACTTCTTCAAATACCAGGTGCCCGCGAGGGTGTTGGTAAACGGATCGGCGCAGAGTTCGTGATCGAAGCTGGCGAGGTGTTCGGCGTCGGCCCACTCCCGCGCGGCGTCCTCGCGAATTTGCATGAGGCCGATCTCCTGAGCGCGACCGCGAACCGCGGGGTTAAAACGGCTTTCCTGCCACACCACGGCTTTCACCAGCGCGGGTTCGACGCCGTAACGCTTCGCGGCGGCGCGGATGGGAACGTCCTGGCTGTGCTCCAGTTCGTATTGCCAGAACCAAAAAGCTACCGGCACCGCCGCGAGCAGCAGCAGGAAAATACCGGGCAGCACCAGGCGGCGACGTTTCACGTCGTTCTTTTAGCTCAGGTAAGCTGCGTCGTCGAGGGAACGATGATTTTCTTTTGCCTCTGGCGCAGCACCGGATAGAGTTGCAACGCAAAGCATCGGATGAAGAACATTGTTTATTTCGACCTCGAAACGCAGAAGTCCGCGGACGACGTGGGCGGCTGGGATAAAATCAGCCATATGGGCATGAGCATCGGGGTCACGTACAATACCGCGAGCGGGCAGTATACGATTTACCACGAGAAGCAGGTGAATGATTTGATCCGCGAATTGCAGCGCGCGGACTTGGTGGTTGGTTTTAACAACCTGCGATTCGACTACGAAGTGTTGCACGGATACACCTCGATGGATTTGCGCCAGCTTCCCACGCTGGACATGATGGTGGATTTGCAGAATCAGTTGAAACACCGGCTGTCACTCGACTCCATCGCCACCGCCACGTTCGGTGTGGAAAAAACTGCGGAAGGCCTGCAAGCCATCGAATGGTATCGCCAGGGCAAGATGATGGACATCGCCGAATATTGCTGTTACGACGTGAAAATTACCCGCCTGGTTCACGAGTACGGCGCGCAAAACCAGCAGGTGCATTATCACAACCGCTTCGGCAAGAAGCTGAGCGTCGGTGTGAAGTGGTGAACTACGCGCCGGGCCCGGCGTCCATCGGTGCGGTGGGCTGGTGATGATTTAGCGGCAGGCGGACTTTGAAACGCGTTTCGCCGGGCTTGGATTCAAATTCGATTTCGCCACCGTGGCGGTCGCCGATAATGCGGTTGCTGATGATCAATCCCAGTCCAGTCCCGGTGCCCACGGCCTTGGTGGTGAAAAAAGGCTCGAACATGCGCGCCTGAACGTCCGGCGGAATACCTGCCGCGCCATTATCCACGATTTCCACCACCACCTGATCATCCTCGCGGCAGGTGCCGATGCAGATTTTACCCGTGCCGTTGACGGCGTGGATGGCGTTGTCGATGAGATTCGTCCAGACCTGATTGAGCTCGCTGCCATGCGCGTTGATGCGGGGTATCGTGTGGTCGAACGCGCGTACGAGAGTGACGTTCTTCAACTTGTATCCAAGCATTGTCAGTGTGCTTTCAATGCCTTCATGGATGTCGATTTCCTGCATCGGGGACTGGTCCATATAGGAATACGACTTCACCGCCTTTACGAGTTCGGATATACGCCCGGTGCTTTGCTCGACCTGGCTGACCAGAGATTTCAAACTCAGTCGCACTTCGAGCCAGCACAAGGCATCCGCGTGAGTCGCGGGCGGCAGACTTTCGACATAACAATTCAACCACGTTGAATCCAGGCCGGCACTGACAAACGTCGGAGCAAGATCCCACGCGGACGCCACGCCCTTGGTATCCAGCCATGCCGCAATCGCTTCGGCGCGGTCACTGCGTTCGAGATGGTCTATGGGAGTGGCATTGGCGAGCTTCTCCGCCGCCTCCTGGGAGGCTTCCATGAGATGCTGCCAATTCTCGTGGGTCAATGTTTCACTGAGTTCGCAGAGGAGCGTTTGCAGTTTATCGGTGGCCGGTTGCAGATGCGCGGCGGCGCGTTGAGCGGCGGCTGCGGGATTGTTCATCTCGTGAGCGAGACCGGCGGCCATGGTGCCGAGGGACGCAAGCTTCTCGCGTTTTTGCGAGTAGCCTTCGAAGTTGCGCATGCGACTCGAGGCGGCGCGAAAAATCTCCTTCGATACCTTGGGACAGGCCGACAGCATTTTCCAAAAGTTTTCCGCGTCGAGTTGAAACAGCCGGGCGGCCTTCGAAATCCGGGCGCTGGAAATCCAGGGAATGTCGAGCAGCAGCATGACTTCTCCCAGATAACTGCCGGGCTTGGTCACCGCCATGAGGATGGATTGCCGGTCATAGGTGCGGGTGATGCGAATCTCGCCTTCCAGCACGACATGAAAAAACCCGGTGGCTTCGCCTTCGGGCGCCAGCACGTATCCGACGGGCCGCTCAACGATCGTGCCGGCCTCAAGACACTTGAGACATTCGCCGGTGATGCCCGTAAACAACGGCGTCGCCTGCACCTCTTGAAGTTCCGCGGTGGTCATAATCAGGAAAGTCCGAGGTATTGGTGAACGAGCTTCACCGCCATCGCGCCTTCGCCGACGCCGGAGGTGACGCCCTTGGCGGAACGATGCCGCACGTCGCCGGCGACAAAGATGCCCGGCACACTCGTCTCGAGGTAGAAGGGATCGCGATCGGCCGTCCAGCCTTTCGGCCGCTTGCCCTCCGCCATGAGATGTTGTCCAGAGATGATATAGCCCAGTGCGTCGCGCTCCACCTTACCCGCGAGCCAGTCGGTGCGCGGCACAGCGCCGGCGTAAATCAACAATGCATTGGCCGGCACGCATTCGGTTTCACCGGTCTTACTATTCTTGAGGGTGATGGTTTCGCAACGTTCAGATCCTTCGACGCCGGTGACGTTGGTGTTCAATCGTACTTCGATGTTCTTCGTCGCGGCGATTTGTTTCTCGAGATATTGCGACATCGTGTCTGAGAGGGCGCTGCCCCGCACGAGCATGATGACGTGCTTGGCGAATTTGGAAAAATACATCGCTGCCTGACCGGCGGAGTTTGCACCGCCGACGATGTAAACTGCGCCGTCGCGATAGGAAAACGCTTCTGACATCGGCGCGTAGTAGTAAACGCCAGCGCCATTGAATTTATCGAGCCCGGGCACCTCAATTTTTCGGAATGCAATCCCCGTGGCGATCAGTAAAGCGCGGCAGCCGACCTCCGAGCCGTCCGCCAGCGTGAGCATGTGGGCCGGGCCTTCCTGGCGCACGTTTTTGACTTCCTGCGGGGCGAGAATTTCAGCGCCGAAACGCTTCGCCTGCGCAACGGCGCGCCGGGCGAGATCATTGCCGCTGAGACCCATTGGAAAACCGAGATAGTTTTCGATGCGCGAACTGCGGCCCGCCTGTCCGCCAGGCGCTTCCCGCTCCACGAGCAAAGTATGCAGGCCATCCGCCGCGCCATATACAGTCGCCGCCAAACCGGCCGGCCCCGCGCCGACGACAACCAAATCATAGAACGGAAATTCCGCCTTCGTCCTCAATCCCAGCTTGCGCGCGACTTCCGCAGTGGGCGGGTCGCTCAGAAATGTTCCATCCTGGAACATTACCACCGGCAACCCGGCCGATTCTGCCGAGGCGGTGACCAGCAATTGCTTGGCGGTTTCGTCGGTTTCAACATTGAGCCATTGATGCGGCACGAAATTGCGTCCGAGAAAATCCCGCACGTCACGCGAATGCGCGGACCATTGATTGCCGATGACCCGCACGCCTTCAAACGTCGGATGGTAGGATGCCTGCCAGTCGTCGAGCAGATCGTCCACCACACCATAAAGACGCTCCTCCGGCGGATCCCAGGGCTTCATCAAATAGTGATCGATCTGGACGCTGTTGATGGCGCGGATCGCGGCGTCCGTGTCGGCATAAGCGGTGAGCAGGGCGCGCTTGGCATCGGGATAGATTTCGATGGCCTTCTCGAGAAATTCGACGCCCGACATGCGGGGCATGCGTTGGTCCACGAGAAACAGCGCGACCGGTTCGTTGCGCAACTTCAATTGCTTTACCGATTCAAGAGCGGAGGCGCCGGAGTCGGCGGAAATCACTTTATAGCGGTCGCCATATTGGCGGCGTAAATCGCGCTCCACGGCGCGCAAAACGTCCGGATCATCGTCCACCGTCCAGATAACAGGCTTGGGCATATCGATTCACATATACACGATTTGGAAAAATTCTCAGCCAAATATTCGGGAAAAAGGGTAACGACGCGAGCGAGGGTAGGGGTGGGTTGGTCTTTCTTGGCTTTGGGGGGACTGAGGGTTGTTCCGGCCGCTGGACGCGGCCGGGGACATCGCAGCGCGATGTCTCTACCTGGCGCTGGATGTCGTAGCGTGAGAGGGGCTGGATGGTGAGTCAGTATTTGGCCCTACGGGAATCGACTTGCAAAGAGGCACTTTGCGAGGCAAAGTGTGGGTATGGAATCGAATCGGGCGTTGGAGAATCTGCAGATTATCCGGACTTTCATGGAGCGTTCGGCGCTGTACCGTCGGGCGCTCGCGCCGATTATGATTTTCAACGGGGTGGTCGGAACGGTGGCGGCTTTGAGCGGCTGGGCTTTAAAAGTAGGGGAACCCCGGGCGTTTATTTTTTATTGGGCCTGTGCGTGCGCCGTGGCGATGGTGGGGTCGTTTTTGCTGGTCCGAAAGCAGGCGATCAAGGAATCCGAGCCGTTTTGGTCGCCGCCGACGAGGCGGGTGACGCAGGCGTTTCTTCCGCCGTTTATCGCGGGTGTCATCATCAGCGGCGCGGCTTTCAGCTATATCAATTCAGCCCCCAACCACCTCGACAAAGTGCTGGCGTTTCTGTGGCTGCCGTTGAGCTGGCTGGTGCTATATGGGTGCGCGATTCATTCCGCGGGCTTTTTCATGCCGCGAGGAATGCGGATTTTTGGCTGGGTGTTTGTGTTGAGCGGCGCGAGCCTGTTTTTCGTGGGTATTCCTGACTGGAGCACTCCCATCAATTACGGTTACGGCATCATGGGAATGTTCTTCGGCGGGCTGCACCTGGCGGCCGGGGCGTATCTTTATTTCACCGAAAAGAGCGGGAATGAACCGTGAACCCCGAACCATTTCTCCAGCTCGATCGTGTCATTCACGAGAAAGGACGGCTGGCCATCATGTCCATGCTGGCCGTCACGGCGGAGCTGTCATTTACTGAGATGCGCAACACGCTCAACATGACCGATGGCAACCTGACGACGCATATCCGCACCTTGCAGGAGGCGGGCTATGTCTCGGTCACGAAAGCATTTCAGAACAATCGTCCCCTGACCACCTGCTCCCTGACCGCCGCCGGGCGGAAAGCCTTCAACGGCTACATCAATCTGCTCGAGCAGATTGTGCAACAAGCCAAGCTCTAAAAAATTGTTTGAACAAAAATGAAAGCCCGCGGTCTTATACTTTGTGGTGCAAAGTGCATGAGGTTATGAAAGTAATTCGCGCAAGACATTTAGGCATGTGTTTCGGAGTCCGGGACGCCATCGAGCTGGTGATGAAACAGGCGAAGAAGGAGCCAGTGACGATCCTGGGCGATCTCGTGCACAACGAGCAGGTCGTGGGCGAATTAGGGCAGCGGGGGGTTCAAATCGCCAGGGAGGTGGGGGCAGTCGGAACGCGGACGATGATGGTGACCGCGCACGGTGCGTCGGAAATCGCCAAGGAGGAAGCTCGGGGGCGCGGGCTGAACGTGGTGGAGGCCACGTGTCCGCTCGTGCATCTGGCGCACCGTGCGGTGGCGGAACTGGTGGCGGATGGATTTCATCCGGTGATAGTGGGCAAGCGTGATCACGTCGAAGTGCGGGGATTGACCGGGGATTTAAAGGAGTTCGACGTCGTGCTGTCCGAGGCGGACGTGATGGCGATGGCGCATCGGCCGAAAATCGGCATCGCGGCGCAGACGACGCAGCCTATCGACAAGGTGGAAATGCTGGTGGGTTTGATCTGTCGTCGCTTTTCAACGTCCGAAGTGCGGTTCGCGGACACGGTTTGCCAGCCGACGAAACAGCGGCAGGCCTCGGCGGTGGAAGTCGCGCGCCAGGCCGATTTGATGATTGTGATCGGCGGCGCGCACAGCAACAACACGCACGAACTGGTGGCCACGTGCCGCAAACATTGCGCGCGGGTGCATCACATCCAGCTCGCGGCGGATTTGCGCGAGGAATGGTTTGCGGGTGTGGAGACGGTCGGACTGACCGCGGGAACTTCCACGCCCGATGCGAGTATCGCAGAAACAGAACGGTGGCTGCGCGACTGCGCAGACCGCCGGGTTGCCAGGGAGGCGATTCACCGTCCGGCGGAACCGCAACACCGCCGGGCGGCTTGATTTACGGAAAGGATTGGGGAGAACAAAATGAGCATTCGAAGAACGTGGGCGACGGTGACGGTGTACGCCATCGCGATGGCGTGGGTGGAGTCGGCGGTGGTGTATTATCTGCGGACCATGGTGGACCGCATTCAACCTTACCAGGCTCATCCGCTGCCGCTTATCGGCGGGCTCGGCATCGCCGAGCTGTTTCGCGAGGCGGCCACGATGGTGATGCTGCTGACGGTGGGGATGCTGGCCGGGCGCACCTGGCGGACGCGCCTAGGCTACTCGGCGGTGGCGTTCGGCGTCTGGGACATTTTTTACTACGTGTTCCTGAAGGTCATGTGCGACTGGCCGCAGACGTTGTTCGATTGGGACTTGCTTTTTCTGCTGCCGCTGCCGTGGTGGGGGCCGGTGCTCGCTCCGGTGTCGATTGCGCTGCTGATGATCCTGTGGGGGACGCTGGCTGTCGGCTGGGAGGTGGATCCCGCCGCAGGCGCCGGTGAATGGAAAGCATGGGCGTTGAACTTCATGGGCATGGGGCTGGCGCTTTATATCTTCATGGCGGATGCGATTGCGGCGACGAGCAACGGGCCGAATGCGGTGCGCAATGTACTGCCCGAATGGTTTAACTGGCCGTTGTTCGCCGTATCGCTGGTATTGATGGCGGCGCCGGTGTTGCACGTCCTCTGGCGGTTGCGCGAACAGGCTTTGCGGGAACGCCGGCCGCTGGATTATCAGCACTGGATCGGTCACTTCATTCGCAACCGCGAGCATCGCGTCGAGCCGGACTGGAATGTTGCCATGGAGGTGCCCGCACGAGCCCGTCCGGCGCTGATTCGTTCGCTGGAACAATTTCAACTCGGCGACGGCGGCGGTCCCGCCGCGCTGATTGCGCACAATGCGGATGACTTTCGAAATTCCACGGCGGAGATGAGAGCCATCGTCGATCTGTGGTTCTCGGAGGAAAAGGAGCATTCGCGATTGCTGGGCTGCGCGGTGGCGCGGCTGGGCGGGAAGAAGATCGAATCGCACTGGAGCTTTACCGCCTTCTGCCGGTGCCGACGGATGATTTCGGTGCGATGCGAACTCCAGGTGTTGCTGCTCACGGAGATCACGAGCACGGCGTATTACCGGCTGTTGCAACGGCATTGCGGCATCACGCCGCTCGAGGAGATGTGCGGGTTGATTCTGCGCGACGAGGGTGGCCATGTTTCCTTCCATCGGGACCGGCTCGCGGCGGCGGGACGTTCGCCGGGCGGAATTGCGGGACGGCTTTGGGCCGCGCAATTCTGTCTGTGCGGCGTCGCCGCCGCGACCATGCTGTGGGTGAATCATCGCGCGTGCCTGACACGTTTGGGCGCGAGCACGCCGGAATTTTATCGCGAGGTCGCGCTGGAACTTCGCCGCTTCCTCCGCTCGCTGGCCGCGCGAAATCCGGGCGGGCTCGTCCCGCATAACATGGCGGAACAAACCAGCACGCTCAGCGCGCTGCCGACCCAATAAGGAAACCGTGCACGCCGAAGCCATCCATCCCGGTTCGCAGCCACGAGAGATCAGCGTGCTCCTGCGCGGAACGCCCGAGTCGATCCGCGCGTGGACCGACCGGTGGGACACGCGCCGCGTGTCGCTCTGCGTCACGGCAATTCTGGCAGGCGCCGGACTCTACGGCGCGGCGATGGGTTCGTGGCGGGATTCGCAGCAGGCGCTGTTTGTCGCCATCAAACTTCCTCTCATCGTCCTGCTGACGTCGATGGGCAACGCGCTGCTCAACGCGATGATTGCGCCGTTGCTGGGCTTGAATATCGGACTCCGCCAATCGTTTCTCGCCGTGCTGGTGAGCTTCACGATGGCGGCGGCGATTCTCGGATCCTTCAGTCCGCTGGTGGCCTTCGTGATCTGGAACTCGCCGCCGTTGTCCGCGACCCCGGAATTTTCGCGCGTCACCTACAACAGCATTCAGTTGATGCACGTGGTGGTGATCGCCTTTGCCGGCATCGTGGCGAACGTCCGGCTGGTGGCGTTGCTGCGGGAATTGAGCGGCAGCAAGGCGGTGGCGCGACGCGTGCTTTTTTCGTGGCTTGCCGGCAATCTATTTTTGGGGAGCCAGCTCTCGTGGATTCTGCGGCCGTTCATCGGCGCGCCGGATTTGCCCGTGGAATTTCTGCGGAGCGCCGCGTTCGAAGGGAATTTTTACGAGAGCGTGTTTCGCTCCGTCCTTCGAGTTTTTCGTTCGCATTGAAACAAAACAGCTGGGAACCGCGTGTTCGCACGCAAACAACAAAAAAGGAGAAATATGAATACAGGAGATGCCAGTTACCATCCGACACCGCCCATCATTCCACCCGCCTACACGCCGCCGCGCCCGCAGCCGCCGTTGGGCGAACTGCCGGAGGAGCGGGAGCCGATTCCCGGCCTGGTAGGCGCCATTGAATCGATTCTGCGGCAGCCGCGGCGGGTGATGTATCAATTGCGCCAGCCGGGTTCGGGAAATCTCGTGCTCTCCATGCTCCTGGTAGCGGTCGTTTGTATCGCGATTTACGGCGTGGTGGCGGGAACTTTTTCCCTGGGCACGCAGCTTTGGGCCGCGCCGGCGAAGATGGCGGCGGGGATGTTGATTTCAGCGGTCATCTGTCTGCCGAGCCTGTATATATTCACCTGCCTGAGCGGATCGCAGGCGCGGCTCGGGGAAATGTGCGGATTGCTGGCGGGACTGTTGATGCTCATGAGCATTCTGCTGATTGGCTTCGCGCCGGTGGCGTGGCTGTTCTCTCAATCGACGCAATCCATCACCTGGATGGGAACGCTGCATCTGATTTTCTGGCTCATCGCCACGATTTTTGGGTTGCGGTTTTTGCAGGCGGGATTTTCGCATTCGAAAGCGCGGTCGGTCTCGGGACTCAACACCTGGATTATCATTTTTGTGCTCGTCGTGGTGCAAATGACCACCGCACTGCGCCCGATCATCGGCACCGCGCCGACGTTGTTGCCGACAGAGAAAAAATTCTTTCTCAGCTATTGGGCTGATTGCCTGTCGTCGCCGGCGCTGGGGCGGAATAGTTCGCCCGACGAAAATACCAGCGGCCGCTAAGAGACCCGCGCCCTCCGGCAATGACTACCGCAGTTCCCAAAATCAGTTCCGTCGATGAGTTCATCCGCTCCGATGCGGATGGACTGCGCGGCTGGATGACGGAACGGGGATGGCAGCTTGGCTGGACGTGCGTGGCCGTCATCATTGCCGGATCGGGAATCTACGGCGCGGTGATGGGAAGCTGGTGGGCGCCGTTGCAGGTGTGCTATGTGGCGGTCAAACTCCCGCTGCTGATTTTCCTGACGACGCTGGGCAACGGCTTGTTGAACGGCATGCTCGCGCCGCTGTTGGGACTGCGGTTGACGTTCCGGCAATGTCTTTCCGCCGTGCTCGTGAGCTTCGCGATCACGTCGGCCATTTTGGGCGCGCTGGCGCCGGTGGCGTTATTCGTCGTGTGGAACACGCCGCCGCTGTCCGGGAGCACGAATATAAGGTCGGTGGAATACGGCTTCCTGCAACTCGCATTGGTGGTGTTCATTGCCTTTGCCGGTGTGGCGGGAAATGTGAAGCTGCTGCCCTTGCTGGAGCGGTGGAGCGCGAGTGCCGGCGTCGCCCGCCGCGTACTGTTCGCTTGGCTGGCCGGCAACCTGTTCCTCGGCAGCCAGATCTGCTGGGTGCTTCGGCCCTTCATCTGGGATGCCTCGGGCAAAGTGGAGTTTGTGGGGCCGAACTGTTTTCACGGCAGCTTCTTTGAAACGGTATTTGAAGCGACGCGACGGTTGTTGATGAGTTGAAACATTGAGCAAAACGAGGCCTTATGAGGTCGAACCCACTACGTATGACATTGTTGCGACTTGCCTTTAGACGACAGACGGCCATTCCGATGCTGGCGCTGTTGTTTGCGTCCCTGACCAGCGTGGTGCTGGTGACGGCAAGGATTTGCTGGACGGGCCGGTTTTATTACTCGTTCCTGATCTGGAATCTTTTCCTCGCTTGGCTGCCGCTGGCGTTTTCGTTGCTGGCCTGTGAACATTATCGGAGCGGCGCGAAACGCAACTGGCGCTTTTGGAGCCTGGCGGGCGCGTGGCTGCTGTTCTTCCCGAACGCGCCGTACATACTCACAGACTTGATTCATTTGAACACGCGGCGCTTTCCCCATTTTTGGGTGGACCTCACGCCGATACTGCTTTGCGCCCTTACCGGTTTGGTGCTGGGGTTTGTGTCGCTCTATCTAATGCAATCGGTCGTCCGGCAGATGTTTGGGCGCTTGATGAGCTGGATTTTCATCGCGGGCGTCGCCGGGTTGAGCGGGGCGGGAATTTACGTGGGACGATTCCTGCGTTTCAACAGTTGGGATATCGTGTTGAAACCCCGCCAGCTTTATCACGGCATTGGCGGCTGGGTGACTGATCCACTGGGAAATCCAAACGCGGTCTTTCCGTTGCTTTTCGCCGGGTTTTTGTTCATCGCCTATTTGATGCTGTACGCGCTGACGCATTTGCAGCCCGAACAGCGGCTGGCGATGGGTGGACCGAGAGGCAAGGAGGGCTGATTTTTCAATGGTCTTGGTCGAAGTTGCCTGGTTCACCGGGACGAATCGGTGAATGTTGGAAAGTAGTTAGCAGGAGTTTTGGATGATCGATCATTGTGGTGGAGCCACCAGTTCGTTTCTCAATGCTTGCCTCGTTGCGACGGCCTCCTTAATCTCGCGCCACTGATGAACTTCTCTATCCGAATCAAACTTTCCGTGATGATGTTCCTCGAGTTTTTCATCTGGGGAGCCTGGTATGTCACCGCGCCAAATTATCTTGGCACCATCGGTTTTGGCGCGCGGGATTTCGGCTGGACGTATTCCGTTGGCCCAATCGCGGGCATGATCACGCCTTTTTTTGTCGGCATGATCGCGGACCGTTTCTTTCCCGCGCAACGGGTGCTCGGCATCCTCCATTTGCTCGGTGGCTGCGCGATGCTCGCCGCCGCAGCGATGATGAAAGCCGCGTCGCCCTCGCCGGATTTGATCAATGCTGTGTTCTTTGGTTACATGCTGACTTATTTTCCGACGCTCGCGCTGACGAACACCATCGCGATGAAAAACATGGGCAACGCGGAAAAGGAATTTCCGCTGATTCGTGTGTTCGGCACGATTGGTTGGATTGTTGCCGGTCTGGTGCTCACGTGGCTGGGCTGGGACAAATCCGTGCAAATGTTTTATCTGACGGCGGGCGCGGCGATCGTGCTCGGCCTGATGAGCTTTGTGCTGCCGCACACGCCACCGACGCAGGAGGGCAAGGTGACCATCCGTGAAGTGCTCGGGCTCGACGCTTTGGTGATGCTGAAGAACCGTTCGTATCTGGCGTTTCTGATTTCGTCGATCCTGATCTGTATTCCGTTGTCGTTTTACTATCAGATCACGAGTCGCATCGTGGAGATGACCGACCTGCCGATTGGCCGCACCATGTCCTATGGCCAGATGTCCGAGATTTTCTTCATGGTCATCATGCCGTTCTTTTTCGTTCGGCTCGGAGTGAAATGGATGCTGGCGGTCGGCATGCTGGCGTGGGTGACGCGTTACGCCTTGTTCGCTTTTGGCGCCTCGAACCAAATTGCGTGGATGATTATTCTCGGTATCGTTTTGCACGGTGTTTGTTACGACTTCTTTTTCGTGACGGGCCAGATCTATACCGATCAGGCGGCGCCCAAGAAGATTCGCGCGCAGGCGCAGGGGCTGCTGGTGTTGTTTACGCTGGGTCTGGGAATGTTCATCGGCGCACAAGTGGCAGGTGTGGTCGAGGCGTCGCACACCACGGCGGCTTCGAAGGCCTTTGGTGAACAAGTGCAGGCCAAGGGCAAGGAGATTGCCCAGGTGAATGAGCGTCTGGCCAAGGCGTCGACTGCCGAAAAGGCGGCCGATGAGGAATTGGTGAAAAAGCTGACGGCCGAGCAGGGCGCGCTGCGCAAATCTGAACTGCAGGCCATCGAATGGAAACCACTGTGGGGCAAGCCGGCAATTTTTGCGGCAATTATCCTGGTGCTGTTTGTAATATTTTTCCGCGCACCGCCGCGGCAGCCAGCCAAAGCGGACGCGTGATGCCATCCAAATTTCACTTGAGAGATATAGCCTGAGGGCGTAGGAAGATTATATGCCGATTCATCTGCAACCCGTTTCACGTCGCCGGTTCCTGTTTCGTTCCCTGCTTGGTGGTGCCGGTCTGGCGCTGGCTCCCCGATTGTTCGCGGACACCCGCGCGACCGATCCGGATTCCTACGTTTTCTTGTCGGACATTCACCTGAGCGCTGACGCGGCAAAGGTCGCGCGCAACGTGAACATGACGGACCATTTCAAGGGAGTGACGCGCGAAGTCCTCGCCTTGCCGAAAAAGCCGGCGGCGGTATTCATCACGGGAGATTGTGCGTTCAACAGCGGCGAGAAGGAGGATTACGCGCAGCTCACTACGTTGCTGGAGCCGATTCGTGAGGACGGATTGCCGGTGTGGCTGGCGATGGGCAATCACGACAACCGGGAGCATTTTTGGGACGCCCTGGCGGCGGAGAAAGCGGTGAAGCGGCCGGTCGCGGATCGGCAGGTCGCGCTGGTGAAAACGCCGCAGGTGAACTGGATCATTCTGGATTCATTGGAGAAAACCCTGCAGACGCCCGGGATGCTGGGCGCGGCGCAATTGGAATGGCTCACCGCGACACTGGACGCAAATCCCGACAAGCCCGCGATCATCCTGGTGCATCACAATCCCGGTACGAGCGAAAAGATCAGCGGCATCAAGGACACCGAGGCGCTGTTTGAAATTCTCCGGCCGCGCAAGCAGGTGAAGGCCTACATGTATGGGCATACGCATCATTGGAGCGTGACGAAGGATCCGAGCGGCATTCACCTGATCAACCTGCCGGCGGTGGCGTATGTATTCCAGGAAGGGCAGCCATCCGGTTGGGTGCAGGCGACGGTGCAACCGAAAGGCATGACGTTGAATGTCAGTTGCCTCGACAAGACGCATTCGGCCCACGGCCAGGTCGTGAAGCTCGACTGGCGCGCTTAGCCAGTATGCGATTGATCGGGCAACTCGCCGACGAAACGGCGGCGCGTACCTTTGGGGATTTTCTCTACGCTCAAGGCATCGACAATAGCGTCGAAGATCAAAAGGCTGACGGCTGGGCAGTCTGGATAAACGACGAAGACAAGGTGGAACAGGCGGCAGGCTTGTTGCATGAGTTCCGCACCAATCCCGCTGATTCCAAATATCGCGCCAAGGCAAAGGAAGCCGCCGTCCGGCGCGAGGCGGAGGAAAAGGATCGGGACGCCTACCAGAAAAAAATTCGGGATCGTCGGGAGCTTTTTCGACCGATCACGGCGTATGGGTTTGGACCGCTGACATTTTGTCTGATTGTTCTTTGTGTTGTGGTGGCGGTCTTGTCGAATTTGGGTGACAAAGACGAGGCGATCATGCCGCTGTTCATTAACAGCTTCAAAATCTACCCGACGAGCTATACATGGATGCCAGGGTTACCCGACATTCGTCATGGAGAAGTTTGGCGGCTGATTACGCCTATTTTCATTCATTCCGGGATACTCCACTTAGTTTTCAATATGATTTGGTTGCGGGATCTGGGCAGCATGATTGAAGCACGGCAATCGTCGTGGCATTTTTTTTTCCTGGTGTTGATCATCGGAATTGGTTCCAACCTCACTCAATATTTTTGGGGTGGTCCAAGTTTCGGAGGCATGTCCGGTGTTGTGTATGGATTGCTGGGCTACATCTGGCTTCGCGGAAAATTCGACCCCGGTTCCGGTTTGTTCCTTCACTCTTCAACGGTGACGATGATGGCCATTTGGTTCTTCGCCTGTTTCACACCTTTGATTCCGAGAGTGGCCAACGGTGCTCACGCGGGCGGCTTGGTGATCGGGCTGGCGTGGGGTTATCTGTCCAGCTTGCGAAGGCGATGATGGAAAAGCCACCCACCCATCAAAAAACCCGCATCGAGCAGATTATATTCTTTTTGATCGGCGTGCTGGCGCTGGGGACTTTTATCTTCGCCCTGCTGCAACTCGCCGGTTCGCACAAGTAATTGTTTGCTTGACGCTCCGAGATTGGTAAAACGCTCGCACGATGAAGTTCAAACTGTCGCTGGATTGGCTGCTGCTATTCGTGCCGGTTTCGCTGGCCTTGCGCTTTGTGCCGGGCTGGCAGAATGAGACCGCGCTTTTTATCTGCTCCGGCCTCGCGATCATACCGCTCGCAGGCATCATGGGCCACGCGACGGAACACCTTTCGGAGCGAATGGGGCAGGGCATCGGCGGATTGCTGAACGCCACTTTCGGCAACGCGGCGGAGTTGATTATTGCGTTGATGGCCTTGAACAAAGGCCTGCTTGGCGTGGTGAAGGCATCGCTCACCGGGTCGATTATCGGCAACATCCTTTTGGTGCTTGGAGCCTCCGCGCTGGCCGGTGGCGTGAAATTCCGTGAACTGCGGTTCAACCGCACCGCGATCCAGACTTCGACCACCTCGCTCACGCTCGCGGCCATTGCCTTGCTGATACCCACGGTTTTTCATTTGGTGGGCTCGACTCATCCAGGCGGCTGGACGCCGGAGTTGTCCCAGCGCCTTTCCATCGCCATCGCGGTGGTTTTGTTTGTCACCTATATCTGCTCGCTGATCTTTTCCCTGAGGACTCACAAGCAGCTCTTCGCGGGCGAGGCAGCGCACCATGATGCGGAGAAAGGGGGGGCGGAGGAAACGTGGTCGCGTGGAAAATCCGTGCTGGTGTTGCTGGTGGCGACATCGTTTGTCGCTTTACTCTCTGAATTTTTGGTGGGCTCCGTCGAAGCGGCACGCACGAAGCTCGGGGTCACGGAGGTGTTCATTGGCGTCATCGTCGTGGCGATCATCGGCAATGCCGCGGAGCATTCGACCGCGGTCTGGATGGCGATGAAGAACAAAATGGACTTGAGCCTCGGGATCGCCATTGGCTCAAGTTTGCAGATCGCGCTCTTCGTCGCGCCGTTGCTCGTGTTCGTATCCGGCTTCATGGGGCATCCGATGGACCTCGAGTTTACCATCCCCGAAGTGGTGGCGGTGATTGCGGCGGTTCATATTGTCGCGCAGATCGGCAATGACGGCGAAACCAACTGGCTGGAAGGGATTCAGTTGCTGGCGATGTACATCATCCTGGGCATCCTGTTTTATTTTCTGCCGGCGGTTCACTGACGACCGCGACGCCAAGATTTATCTCGCGAGACGGAAATAGCGCGTGGCATTGGTCATGCCGACTACCACCGTCTGGTTGGTGCCGCTGACTGTGGGGATGATTGACAGCGGAGACCACACGGGAGACGGGGAAACATCAGAGGAGGATTGAAGATTGAAACCAGCTGCATTGGTAGGCCAGCGCAGTATGATATTTCCGCCCGTCGCGGACAGAGCGAGCACAGGACGTGCAATTGGTGTGACGTCGGCCCAAGTGCGGCCTACTCGCAGTTCGTCGGCCACTAATTTTGAGGGGCTTGAAGCGGCGCCTCCCGATCGGAAAAAGAACCGGTCGATTTGGGAGAGGTCACTTCCACCGGCGCCAACACTGGCGATGGAGGCAGTCGGTGATGTGGCGTTGCCGAATGTCTGCGGGGTGGGATTGATCCACAAATCGGATAAGTCATCGGTGCCGGTGGCGGATTTGAAGGTATATCGTCCGACGACAAAGATAGTCTGGCCGGGGTTGAAATCTGGCGCAGCCCAGCCGCCGTATGTGGTGCCGGCGGCTTTCGAAGTGCCAAGGGTGAAGCCTCCGGTCCCGTTAGTCTGGATGTTCACTTTTGTGGCGAAGGTGGTGCCGGTTCCGGTTGTGAACCCGGCCAGTGTGCCGACGCTCGTGAACGAGCTGCCCAATGAATCAACGCGCAGGAGGAACGAAAAATAAACTTCTCCGCTGGTGATATTCGTGCCCAAGGGCAGTCGCAAACTCATGGTGGGGCCGCCCCATGCGAGGCGATTGCCGCTCGTGTCCGCCAAGGTGCCGGTATCGAGGCTGCCCGCCTCGATGGTGCCGCTCGCGCCGCCGTTCAATTGCCAGCCGCCCTGGTCCGCGAGGTCGGTTCCTTCCGCGTACGCGAAGGCGTCGTAGCGTGGCAGGGCAGTCGTAACGATCGCTTGCACGGTCAGCAGCGCGGTGGAACTGGTCATGGAGCCAGCGCCATTGGTGACGATGACGCTGTAGGTGCCGGCTTGCGTGGACTGGACACCGGCGAGACTCAGGCTCGGATTGGTCGCTCCCGAAATACTGGTGCCATTGTATCTCCATTGATACGCCAGGGGAGGGGTTCCGGAAGCGGTGACGCTGAACGTTGCCGAACCGCCTACGGTGACGGTCTGACTAGTGGGTTGAGTTGAAATGGTCACCGCCACCGGCGCGTTTGTGCCGCCGGCATTGGTGCCGAGAATCAACACTTCCTCGCCATCGTTCACGCCATCCCCGTCGGTGTCCGCATTGTTCGGGTCCGTGCCGAAGAAGTTCACCTCCGCTTCATCGCTCAATCCATCATGGTCAGTGTCTTTGAGACGCACGATGAGCAGGCGGGGACCGTTGGTCGGATCGGCTTCACGGGAAGTAATCTTGATGCCGTCGTCGTCCTGAATGTCGCCAAAGAACCGTACCTCGCGCGCGAGCATGAAAGCGGCGTCGCGACCCGGCAGCCCACGCAGATAACGCGTCACGTCGATGAGGCGGTCACCAGGGCTGGCACCCGCGACCAATTGGCCGACCATCTGCGCGGAATCTCCTCCGCCCAACACAGAGTTATTAGTGTAGTCAGACCCGGCCGGGACGCCTTGCGCGAGGTTGGGGGCGTTGCTCCACGTCAATGCGCCGGGCGACCAATTGGTGGCGGTGATTCCATACACGTGCGCTTGCACGGGGGCGGTGCCATTGATGGAGGAAGCCTGGACGGCCAGCACCGCCATCTGAATGTCGGGAGCATAAATCACCGGCAGGTGAAACTTCAGAAACGACACGCTGCGCACGCTGGCGTTGGTAGAACTGTTACGAACTTCACAGACGGCATTCGAAGCGTAGTTTGCGAGACGGTTGCTGCCGTCTTTCACCATCGCATTGGCGGTGGCGAATACTGTCTGAAGCGGCTCCTGTGGTTTGGTTGGAATGGTGAAATCCCAAACGGTGTTGGCCGCCTGGGTGCCGCCGAGGATTACGTTGTTGCTCACCGTTCCGATCGCGGCGACGCCGGCATGGGAGGTTTCGCTGACTTCCTGAAGCAGGACGCGCTGGCCGGCCGGGACATTCCAAGCGCTCACATCGAGGTCCACGCCGACGCTGGTGGAGTCATTACAAGAGAAAACCGAATAGTATTTGGAGATGGGATCGTAAGTCGCTGTAACGTCCAACCCGCTTGCGCCAGAGCCCAGCGTGACGTTCATACGGTCGCGGCCAGGGGCGGCGGTTTGAGTGAAGAGACGCCAGACTTCACCCGCCTTGGTGATGCCACCGATGTTGTAAGGCGCGTTAGTATTATCCACGAATAACATGCCGTTCTTCTTGATGGGCACGGTGGCGGAGTAAAGCGTCTGACTGAATTTGAAAACGTAAAGCTCGTCGCAAAAGTTCTTCACGAGGTTCACAACGATCGAACCGAAGCGCGCGTACTTCGTTGGCGAATCAAGCGTTTCGGTCAAAGTGTTGAAGGTGGATGCGGTATGAACGTTGAACTCCGAAATGGCCGTGGGAAAGCGCGGTTCGGGCGACATGTCCGAAGTCATGAGGTTGTTCAAGCCGGCAAGATCGCTGCCGAAGTTGGCGGGGGTGGAATTGTATTGATGATAATCGTATTTTTGAATCAACCAAAAGTTGGGATCGGTCTGGCCGAGGAAGTTTTGATGGCGAATGGCGACGATCGGTTGTCCCCAACCCGCGTACTTGTCGTCGGCCGTCCCCGCCGAAACGGGCGCACACATCGTTGGTACGAGCGTCTTGCCATACAAGAGGTTGACATCCGCCAGCGCGCTCTGGACGGCATCGGAAACGATCTGCAGGCGCAGGAGAAATTCCGGCACCGTCAAGCCGCTGACGAGATTGGGTTCGTTGAACACCTGGTAACGCTGGACCTCGAACTCGCGTCCCAGATAAAAGGCTTCGGCGTAATAATGCTGCCACAGTTCCCATTTGCCGGCCCAGTCATTCGTGTCGGCAATGGGAAACGAGCTCTCGCCCGCGCTGATGCAGGCGAGGATTTGAATGCCGGTGCGTCGCAGCTCAGAGCAGGCGTAGTTCACCGAGAGGATGTTTGCACCGTGCATATCCACGGACGCAAAGCCATTCAAGAGGTACGGCCAGTTTATGTAATTCGTCGAAAGCGGATTGGCTCGCAGCGCTATTTTGCGCGCGATGAAGCTGGTCTGATCGTTCACGCCGTCACCGCGGCCGGCGATGTCGTCAGAGGGCTCGATGATACTCGCAGTGATAAACACGCGCGCACCGTTCACTCCCGAGTAATGCCACCAGTCGCGAGTGTTGCTGCCGGGATGGAAGTGGCCCGAATTGTAGGCGAGGATTGTCGGGGTGACGCCAAGTCGGTTGGTCTGGCCAGTCAAAGTGGCAGCTTGGCAATTGATGGCAACTGCCACGAGGAGGCAAACCAACAGGAAGCGAAATGGTATCGACATGAGGCTGGGGCGGATCATCAAATGACAGCCCGCGCGCAACGGCGAGCCACGATTAGAATAATCATGAAATCCCATTCTGGCAACCGCTCAAGCGACTTGATTCGGCTAGACGATGGACGGCACATGTGACAGATTCACCCCGCATTCAGCAATTGAAGCTCGCTGCGATGCGCAACGTCAAACGCCGTAACTATGACACAGTTAACCCGCCGTAAATTCCTAAAAAAATCAGTTGTGGGCACCAGCTTTTCCCCGCTGGCACTCAGCGCGCTTTCCAGCGTATTTGTCCGGTCTGTCCGCGCTGATGAACCGGCGCCCAGCGAAAAGATCCGGCTTGGGATCATTGGCTGCGGTGGCATGGGGCAAGGCGACCTCGAATGTTTTTTTCTGAATCCGGAAGTGGATTGTGCCGTCGTCTGCGACGTCGACGATGCTCACATCGCCAAGGGGCTTGAAATTTGTGACAAGAAGCGCGGCAAAAAGCCTGATACCACGAAGGATTTTCGGCATGTACTGGATCGCAAGGACGTGGATTTCGTGCTGGTTGCAACGCCGGATCACTGGCACGCGTTGCCAACTGTGATGGCATGTCAGGCGGGCAAGGATGTCTATGTGGAAAAGCCGCTCGCGAAGACCATTGCGGAAGGGCGGGCAATGCTGGAGGCATCGAGACGCCATAATCGTGTTGTGCAAATGGGATCGCAGTGGCGCAGTTGCAAGCACATCGTCGAGGCAGCCGATATCGTGCGCTCCGGTAAACTGGGCAAGGTCAGTGTCGTCCGCGGCTGGGCTTACCTTGATTGGCTGCCGAGCATCGGCAATCCCGCGGACTGTGCGCCGCCTGCGGGAGTGGACTATGAACAATGGCTGGGGCCGGCGCCGGAACGTCCATTTAACCCCAACCGTTTCCATTTCAATTTTCGCTGGTTTTGGGATTACGCCGGCGGGCTGATGACGGATTGGGGGGTTCATCTCATCAACATGATGTTGATGGGCATGGGACCTGATGCGCCAAAATCGGTCTTTTCCACAGGCGGTAAATTTGTGTTCACGGACAATTCCGAGACGCCCGATTCGCAAGTTACGGTATTCGAGTTTCCAAACTACGTGCTTATTTGGGAGCACAAGGCAGGTCTCAATAACGGCCTCAATGGTCGTTCATGGGGTGTTGAGTGGAGCGGCACCGAAGGGAATATTATTCTCAACGACAGCGGCTATCAGCTCATCACGGAACCCAAACGCGCCAATCTCGACTCGGAAAAGAAGCCCGGCAGCGGCGATCCTCGTCCAGCCCATGTGCGCAATTTTCTAAGCTGTGTTAAATCGCGTCAGCAACCGGTGTTGAACCTGGAGGTCGGGCATCACGTGTCCACGGTGGCGCACCTCGGCAACATCGCCTACCGAACGGGGCACAAAATCACCTGGGATGCGGCCCATCAGAAGATCGTTGGCGATCCGGATGCGGACAAGTTGGTTAGCGTTCAATATCGCAAGCCATGGGTATTGCCGTACCTGGCTCAAAGTTGAGTCCTGTTGAGTTGAACTCTTGATTGCAGGCAGACGCGCTCCGTTTAACGTGAGCGCATGGCACTCATTCGCATTCTGGTTGATGGCTACAGTCTGCTGCATAGCTGGCCCCACCTCGCGCGCGGTCATGCGCGCCATTCCGCGTTCGCTCGAAACGAACTGATTCGGCGTCTTTCGCTGTATCAGGACGCCTGTGGCACGCCGGTAACCATTTTCTTCGACGGTTCCATGCCAGCCCGCGGCACGGCCGCTGCTATACCAGAACGTGATTCCGGCGTTGAAGTGCTCTATTCGAGCCGGGGCAAGACGGCCGATGACCTGATAGAGCGGGCAGCGCACCGGTTTGCGGCATTTGGCGAGGTTTTGGCGGTTTCCGATGACCGCGCGGAACGGGACACAGTGCTCAGTGTTGGCGGCATGGTGTCCAATTGTTGGAATTTTATACTGACAGTCGAAAGCGTGCTGGCAGACCAAACCGACGAAATCAAAGAATATAATCGTAAAGAACAGCATAGATTTCGGCGGCGAAAATAATTTATGAAAATGCTCCAAACCCCGAGCGCGGAAAGTCTGAAAGATCAGGTTTTCCCGAGGCCGCGGTCAAAGGCGTCGTGTGCGACTCCGGGCATGAGGGCTGTATTTGTCACGATCCTGTTTCTATTGAATGTCGGCGCGACGATGTCGTGGGCTCAAGTTAAGACCTCGCAGCCGCCGGTGAATCACGAGCACCGGTACCTTTTGGTCGTGGACACTTCGAAAGCCATGCAGAGCCGTGAACAAAACACCTTACAGGCGGTGGAGGATTTATTGTATAGCGGCATGGATGGACAGATTAAGGATGGTGATGTGCTGGCGGTTTGGACGTACAACGACGAAGTATTCGCTGGGACATTTCCCATTCAGCGTTGGTCGGCAGCGGAGAAGGGAACGATCATCAGCCGCGTGCTTACGCACTTGCGCAACCAAAAGCCGGGAAAGGTCGGCGACTTGAGCAAGGCGTTGCAGGCCATGAGCTACGTCGTTCGGGAGTCCGATTTTTTAACCATGATTGTGATGACGGATGGTGAACAGAAGATTCGCGGAACACTTTTTGACAAAAATATCAACGATTTTTGTGAGCGTCAGGAAAAAAAGCAGCGCAAGGCAAAAATGCCAATTGTTATCGCGATGCGATCCATAAATGGGCAGGTGACCGAGTACGCCGTCAGCTTGCCGCCGCGTCTGATTCGGATTCCACAGGTTCCGGTACCGCCGCCGGTTGAACCCGCTACCGCTGAACTTGCCAAGGCGGCTGAAACACCCAAAGTAAGTGTTGAAACGATCAAGGCGCCGCCCGGTGCGTTGATCTTTGCGGGCTCCAGTCCGAAACCCATCGTAGTGAAAACGCCGGTGGAGATTACATTGGGGAAACCTGAAACGGGGATGAAGGCAGATCCTCCTTTGGTTCCAACTGTCGCGGCTACTCCTGTCATTACGCCAGTACCGCAACCGGTTATTGTTGAAACGACTCAAGCTGTCGCCGCCGCGATTGCTCCCGCCGTGCCGGCGCCTACGGCACCGATGGCTGTCCTGCCAGATGCGGCTCCGTCGGAATCAGGGTCGGCTATTAATTTTATGGGCGAAATCGCGAAAACCGAAGCGACTCAATCGATATCCTCTCCAACCGTGCCTGCGCCAACAGCGGTTGCTCCGGCGATAGCTACTCCCACGCCAGTTCAAGTTGCGGCGGTGATCGCGACACAAGTGTCTCCACCAGTGCCTCCAATCAAGGTCGAAGTCCCGAAGTCCGCTCCGGCGTTGGCAGTCAAAGCAGTTCCCGCACCCGCAGTATCCATTGCTTCGGTTCCGGCTTCGGTCACCAATGTCCCCGTAGGCGCGAGTGTTCGCCCCACAGATATTCGGCCGGTTAAGGCGAGGCCACATCCACACATGACTGTTTCCCCACCGCACGCCCAGACCGCGATGGTTGCTCCGGCTGCGGGTTGGATAAACGGCTGGATATTTTGGGCCGCCGCGCTGGTTTTGGTGGCGACCACTTTTTCCTGTTCTCTCATCATCGTGCGCCGTTCTCGACCCGTAACGTCTGTGAGCTTGATTACCTCCTCCTTTGAGCGCAATAAGAGGGGATGAATCGCCGAGCGTTCGTCAAGGCAGCCTCCACTCTGGCATTTGGGACCGCCGTCTTTCCTTCGACCGCTTGGAGCGCGGCAGAGAAAACCGACGTCCCTAACAGTCATCACCTTCCCCGCTGGCGGGGATTCAATCTCCTTGAAAAATTCATAAAGTGGCCGAACGGAAATCCACCCTTTGAGGAAGCGGATTTTGCCTTGATCCAGGAATGGGGATTTGATTTCGCGCGGCTGCCGCTCTCTTATCTGTGCTGGAGTGATTCGAATGACTGGCTGAAGTTGCGCGAACCGGAGTTGAAACATATCGACCAGGCCGTGAAGCTCGGCGGCGAGCACGGAGTGCATGTGAACATCAATTTCCATCGCGCGCCCGGTTATTGCGTCAATCCGCCCAAGGAACCCCTGGATTTGTGGACCGACGACAAGGCGCTCGACGCATGCGCTTTTCATTGGGCTCACTTCGCGAAACGCTACAAAGGGATTTCCAATGAAAAGCTAAGTTTTGATCTCCTTAATGAGCCGGCAGACATCCCGGAGGAGAAGTATGTTCGGGTGGTTAAGCGTCTTGTCGAAGCGATACGAACTGAGGATTCGCAGCGATTGATCATTGCTGATGGCTTGCGTTGGGGACGCGATCCTGTTTACGGACTGGTTGATTTGCAAATTGCACAGAGCACTCGTGGCTATGATCCCATCGAAGTGTCACATTACAAGGCCGGATGGATGCACGGCTCGGACACCTGGCCGGTTCCGACGTGGCCATTGGAGCGGAAGGGCCGTAAGCCGGTGGACAAGGATTCATTGCGTCGCGACCGCATTCAGCCTTGGAAGAAATTCGAAGACAAAGGAGTGGGAGTTCACGTTGGCGAATGGGGAGCCTACAATCGGACACCACACAAAGTCGCGCTGGCGTGGATGACCGACAACCTTGCTTTGTGGAAGCAAGTTGGTTGGGGTTGGGCGCTTTGGAATTTGAGAGGAGATTTCGGTGTCCTGAATAGCAAGCGTTCCGATGTGGATTATGAGAATTTTCGCGGTCATAAACTGGACCGTGAAATGTTGACGCTGTTACAAAGCGGCTAATCAACCCGAAGCCATATTGTTTTCAAATACGCGGGCTCCTCGCGCGAAATGGGAAAATCAGGAGGCTGGGGGACGTAATGACGCTGCACGATTTTTCGGCCGGCGGTGCGAATCGATTCTTCCACGACCGCCAAAAACGCCTCCGGCGGCCAGTTTGATGCATTCGTGGAAGCGAACAAAACGCCACATGGTTTCAGGAGTGAAAGGGCGGAGGTCACAAGCTCACCGTAATTCTTCTCCACGCGAAACACGCCGTATTCCTTGGATTGCGAGAAAGTCGGTGGATCCAGCAGGACTATATCATAGCATGACTTCTTTTTCTTCAGGCGCCGCAGCCAGTCGAAGACATCGCCGTAGATAAAATCGTGCGCATTTGGATCGAGTTGGTTGAGCGCGAAGTTTCGTTTGCCCCATTCGAGATATTTCTTTGAAAGATCAAGGCTGGTCGTGTGCGCTCCAGCCTTTGCAGCACAGACGGAAAATCCGCACGTATAGGCAAAGGTGTTCAACACCTGCGATTTTTTCGGCTGAATCGAAAACTCCGCTGCGATATGTCCGGTTAGCAAGCGCCGGCGATTGTCACGTTGATCCAGGAACAAGCCGAAGGAGTAGCCTTCCTCCATGCCCAGTTCGAACACTACACCATTCTCACGAATGGCAAAACGTTGCGGACCAGCTTCCCCCAGAATCCGCTCGGACGATGCTTCCTTGCGAGAGGCGCGACGCACCTGGCGATTTAAAATTTTGTGATACGCGCCGCGCTCCGTATGCTTCTCCGCGAGTCTTTTCAATTCCTCCTGTTCCACGGGTTCAAGTTCAGTTGCGCTTTGGGAAAGCAGGTATTCTCCCAGCCGCTCCACATACCAACCGGGCCATCCGTCGGCGGCTCCATTAATGAGGCGGTAACTAGTGGTCGCTTCCGGATCAATTAATGCGGTGCGTAATCTAGCGCGGGAATCCGCTGTGAAATCGGCGGTCGCAGCAAATATTGTTTCTTCTCCGGTAGTGGGATGACGGACGATTAATTCTGCCGCATGAAGGTAGAGGCGTGGCGCTGCCGCGCCGCCGTAAAGGGTGTCGCCCAGGATTGGAAAGCCTTTATCGGCGGCATGCACGCGAATTTGATGGGTGCGGCCTGTCAGCGGCGAGGCTTCGACCTGATTTAAACCCCGAAAGCCTGCGACCATGGGAGGATCGGATAAAACTTTGAACCTCGTCGTTGCCTCCGAACCTCCCGAGTGTGCAGGCCGGCTCAAATATCTTTCGCCGACCCGTACCAGTGTGGATTGAACCTCAAAAGTTTGCTGCGATACTTGGCGGTCGGTCAGCAAAAGATATTTCTTCTGCACGGTGCGTTCGGTGAATTGCGCTGTAAGTGAGCAATTGGCAATGGGGGTTTTGGCAAAGACGATGATGCCCGAGGTGTCCTTGTCGAGGCGATGTACAATGGCGAGGCTAGCCCAGCGAGGTTCACGGTGGCGCAGCCAGTCATAAATGCCCTCACCGGCGTATGGGCTGGGTGCGTGCGTATTGAGACCGGCTGGCTTGTTTACCACCAGCAAATGGTCATCCTCAAAAATCAGGCACGGCAGCACGAAGCCTAGGAAATCAGAAAATTCAAAATCCGAAACTAGAAATGCATCGTCTACAGGGTCTTCTCACGGTCACCAAAAACTCCACTCATGCTTCCAGACAATCCAAACGCCAAGGAGGAAGTTGGTGATGGCGTGGGCGGTCATGGCATCTCCCAGGCGATTTTTGTGGATTACAAGTCCCTGGTAGGCGAGACCGCAAATGATTCCGGCCAGCCAACGGTCAGGGTGCATGATGCCGAAGATGATCGAAGTTACGAAAAACGAGAGACCGTGATATTGGTTGAGCGGCATCGCGAGAAAATCCGTCTTTACGAAGTAGCGATACAAAAATGACCGATAGAAAATTTCCTCCGCGGGTGCGGCGATAAAAGTCATGCCGACGATGTGAACCACGATATAGGTCCATGCCAGGGCGGAACCATCGCCGAATTGTTTGAATGGATTTGCGCCCGCGTCCAATGTCGATAGCCGTGGGTAGTAACCATCGAGGCCGATCCAGATGGCGAAGATGGCAACGCCGACGACGATTGCCTCCCAACTGATTTTCCATCGCATTTCCAATACGAAGGGCCGGACTTCCCAGATCATCCAGGCTGCCAGAACGGTTTTTACAATATAAAGCCAGAAACGCGCCTGATCACCGCCTGCCTGCATGAAGGAAAGCACGGCATAGATCGCAAACGGCGCCACCCGGGGAAGTTCGGGAGACTCTTGGAATTTTTTGCGGAGAAACTGCATTGGCGGGCAATAATCAAGGGACTACCCGCCCGCGCCAAGACAAAATTGCTTATTCTGGCAGAACCAAAACGTTCGTTTGTGTCCTGCTCACGAGTGTTACGCTGTCCGGATCAATCCTTTGTACGCGAAATTCGCCGATTTTATCACCAATAAAGAGAGTTTTGCTGTTGATCATGACCGATGGACGAGTCGGATTGAAAACGACGGCCTGTAGTCTCGGCAGGGCTGGCTTGGGCGGGATCACAGCAGCTACGGGAACCGGATTAGTTGAAGGTTCTAGTCCGGCGACGTCAGTAGATGCTGTTACGGTTGAAGAAATGGTGGCATCCTGCGAAATTGGGGCGCTCGTCGAAGGAACCGACGTAACAGCAGGGGCGGGACTCGGCTGCGCAACGGCGGGAACATTTGGTGCCGGCGCTGGTTCGGGCGTCGGGGCAGTTAAAACCGCAGGAGCCTTAGTGCGCGCTTTGACTTCGAGTGAAGTATCTTGTGAATTGCTATTGCGCGCGGCCTGCCAAAGCAAAAATAGCAACAGCAGCGAAGCGATGCCCAACAATGTTGGTACTGCCATGCCGACGCTCTCACGTCCGTACGGGCGATGTTCGACGGGGCGCAGATCGTCGTTGGTTGGTGGCGGAGTTGCCGCTGCCTCCTGCGCCTGTTTTGCCCGTTTTAGGGCGTCATTGATCAAGCTCATGAATGGATTTCCCCCTCGAGTTCGCGCACGGCACGGCCAACCATCCGGAAGTCGATCCGATCGCGATGATTAACAAATCCAGCCAGGAGCGCTTTGTCACATACGGCATTTACCAACCGCGGAACGCCCTTGCTGTAATGGTGAACGCGCCATAATGCAGGACGCGTAAAACTTGGTGTGCCGTTGCCGCCGGACACGTGGAGGCGGTGTTGCACGTATTGGATGACTTCATAACGAGTCAGCGGGCGCAAGTGGTAGCGAACTGTAATGCGTTGGCGGAGCTGCCGGAGGCGGTAGGCGTTGAGCCGGGTTCGCAGTTCAGGTTGTCCGAGCAAAACGATTTGCAGCAACTTGCGATTGTCGGTCTCCAGATTGGAGAGCAAGCGCACTTGTTCCAACAGTTCGTCCGTGAGGTCCTGGGCTTCGTCGATGATCAAGACCGTTTCCTTGCCGCGTTCGACCTGTTGGAGGAGAAATTGATTTATAACGCCGAGTGTTTCCAAACGATCCAAGCCATTTACGGGCAGGCCGTACTCCAATGCCACAGCCTTCACCAATTCGGCGGAGGACATCACGGGATTCAAAATTAGGGCGGTGGCATATTTGCCGTCGAGTTTTTCCAAGATCGCCCGGCAGAGGGTGGTCTTGCCCGCACCGACTTCACCCGTCATCTGGACAAAGCCCTTACGCTCGCGGATTCCGTAAAGCAAATGGTTGAATGCTTCGCGGTGCTTCGCGCTGTAAAACAGAAACCGTGGGTTCGGTGTAATATCGAACGGCGGTTCAGTCAGGCCGTAATATTCCAGGTACACGCCTTCTCCGAAGCAGAATTGATGCCTGCCGGTATATTAAGCCTTAACCTGATTTTCGTGGCGTTTGGTGTCTCAAACGGCGACAGGCTTGCCTAGTTTGGAAGCCTGGCCGTCCGTGCTAGGTTTGGCTAAGGATTTTGCGGGCCGCTTTCACCAACGCGGCAGCTTCGGCGGGGGTGCCAATGGTAATTCGAAGGTATGGACTAATGGTCTTATGGCTGAACCAGCGGACCAGTATCTTCCGCTCGCGCAGTTTTTGCAGCCACACTTCCGCGGGGAATTTTGGCGGGCGGGTCAGAATGAAATTTGTCTGGCTCGGCAAAACCTCAAAACCCAACACGGTTAGCTCGCGGCCGAGTTGCCCGCGAGTGCTAATCACTTTACGAAAGTTTGCACGGTAATAGGGGAGGTCCTTGAGCGTCGCCAGTGCGGCTATTTGGCCGAGGCCATTTACATTATAGCTGTCGCGAATTTTATCGAGTGCGCCGATTAATTCCGGATGCCCGATAAAATAGCCGACCCGCTGGAAGCACAACGAGTAGGCCTTGGAAAATGTTCGCGCGAGGAGCACATGCGGGTATTTAAACGCGAGGGCGAGGGCGTTTTCGTCACCGAAATCGACATACGCTTCGTCCAGAATTACCACACCCTTTTGTTCGCGGCACAGTTTCTCCAAGTCAGCAGTGCGATAGCCTCGGCCACTCGGTGCGTTGGGTGTAGTGATGAACGTAAGCGCGGCGGAAAAGTCCCATTTCTCGCCAGACCTTAGTTCCGCGACCGACGGCAGGCTGAAGTCATCCCTGAGCGGTACGACATTGATTGCGGCCCCATGGGTTTCCGCCAGCACCGGATAAAGTGAATAGCTGGGATGAAAAAACTGTACCGTGGCCCGGGACAATCGCTTTCCTTTTGCATTGGCCGTAGCCGGCTGCACAAAAGCTCTCACCGCCATGGCCAGCACTTCATCTGATCCATTGCCAATGATGATGTTCTCGGCGCCACAACCATGCAGTTTCGCCAGCGCGTCTCGTAGCGGTTGTGCGGTTGGATTGGGATAGAGCCGCAGCCGCGCGTCCGCCGCCGCTTTGATGGCTGCAAAAACCTTCGACGACGGAGGATATGGATTCTCGTTTGTGTTTAGCTTGATCAACCCTTTGATTTTAGGCTGCTCGCCAGGCACGTACGGGTGTAATTTCCGCACAAGAGGTCGGATTAGCGAGAGAGTCGGGCCGCGTTTGGGGCGGGGAGAGCTCATTTGATCGAAAAGTTGAAAAGGATGTCCATCGACCTATTTCGCGATACGAATCTCAGCCGATCGCCCGTGTGCGCTCAGGCCTTCCATCTCCGCGAATTTTTTAACGGCTGGCAGGGCTTTTTTCAAGGACGCGCGAGTGTACTCGACGACGCTGGTGCGCCGTTGGAATTGATCCACCGTAAGTCCCGCAAACGATGCGCCGGCACCACCGGTCGGGAGGGTGTGACTGGGGCCGGCAACATAGTCGCCTAGGACCGTAGGTGAAAAAGGACCGAGAAAAATCGCGCCGGCAGTCAGGATTTTCTCTGAAACCTTGCGGGCGTTGCGCGTCATAACCTCGCAATGTTCCGGCGCCAGTTGATTGACGAGGTGGGTGGCGTCTTCCAGTGATTTCACCTGGATCACCCAGCCGTTGTTGTCGAGTGCCCGTTGGATGAACTCACGCCGTGCCAGCTTGGGCAATTGGCGTGTGATTTCCTTTTCCACTGCCTTGACCATTTTGCTGGAGGTCGTCACCAGCCAGACGCGTTCGTGCCCCGATCCGTGCTCCGCTTGAGCCAGCAAATCTGCCGCCGCCAGCGTGGGATCGGCGGCGTCGTCCGCCAGCACGAGCACTTCGCTGGGTCCGGGCAGTAAATCAATCGCCACGTAGCCGACGACCAATCGCTTAGCGGCCACGACGTACGCGTTGCCCGGTCCGAATATTTTTTGCACGCGTTGAACGGTCTGAGTGCCGTAGGCCATCGTCGCGATGGCCTGCGCGCCGCCGATGCGGTAGATCTCGGTCGCGCCCGCCGCACGGGCCGCATAGAGCAGCGCTGCATTGATGCTGCCATTGCTGCCACATGGCGTGCACACGACGATTTCTGGACAGCCTGCGACCCTTGCCAGGGTGATGGTCATCAGCGCAGTTGAGACCAGCGGAGCGGTGCCGCCCGGAATGTAAATGCCGACCCTTTGAAAGGGATCAAATTTTTCGCCGACCTCGCCGCCGTGCGCGTTGCTGGCCGACCAGCCTTTGCGCCGCGACTTTTTGGCGAAAGCGGCTATGTTGCCTTCAGCTTCCGCCACCGCCTGGCGCAGGGATTCATCCGCCTTTAACGAGGCGGTCATCAATTCAGCCTGCGTGACGGCGAGTTGTTCGGCGTTCAGCGTCGCGCCGTTGAATCGTTCGGTGAGTGCCAGTACGGCTTCGTCGCCGCGCTCGCGAACTTGCTTCAGGATATCCGTCGTCACCCGTTCGATTTCGGGGTCAAAAAGACTCGAATCGGCGGCAAGACTTTTCATTTTTTTGGAAAAGTCAGGATCGGTGTGACGGATCACTTTCATCTCGGGCAAGGCTAGGGGACAAGAGCAGGAAAGTCAAAGCCACGCGGCCTGCGTGGAACTTGAGGGTCAGTCTGAATCCAGACTTGTTGCCGGTTCCAGCTTGGGTTTCAATGGCGTGATGCGAAACCCCATTTTAGTGGCGCTCGATGTGCCAACGGCTGTGCAGGCGCTGAAGTTGGTTGAGGAACTCGCGCCCACGGTGGGTGGTTTCAAGATCGGCAGCGAGCTGTTCACCAGCGCCGGTCCGGATATCGTCCGGCGAATCCGGGGAATGGGCGCGCCGGTTTTTCTCGATCTGAAATTTCATGATATTCCCAATACTGTGGCCAAAGCTGTCGCAGCCGCGGTGAAGCTGGATGTTCAAATGTTGACGGTCCACACCAGCGGCGGCGTGGAAATGCTAAAGGCGGCGGAGCAGGTGGCTCAGGAGTCGGCGTGGAATCTTGGCCACACACCGCCACTGGTATTGGGAGTTACCGTGCTCACCAGCCTTGAAAGCGCAATGCTCAGTGAAATCGGCTTTGATCCAAACGTGTCCCGCCAGGTGCGGCGCCTCGCTAACATGGCGAACCAGGTCGGACTGCGCGGCTTGGTGTGTTCGCCGCGAGAAGTGGCCGAAGTGCGCCAGATGGTTCCCACGAGCACGCAATTGGTAACGCCAGGCATCCGTGGCAGCAACGACGCGTCCGGTGATCAAAAGCGCACGCTGGCTCCGCGCGAGGCGATCAGCCTTGGTGCAAACTGGCTGGTGATTGGCCGTCCAATTTATGGCGCGGAGAATCCACGCGCGGCGGCGGAGCAAATACTTAAAGACTTAGTGGGTTGATGTGGACGACCATGCCGAGATTCGTAAATTGAAAATGAAAATTGCCCTTCCGAAACATCTCTTGGCTTATACGGCCGCGCTTTTGTGCCTGTCGCAAATCGGTTCGTTCGCCGCCGAAAAATCCGAGGTGCGCTTCGACGCCAAAGATCTTAACGGCTGGCGCCAGCCTACAGGAACCTGGATGGTGGCTCAGGGCGTGGCGCTGGATCATGCTAATCCCGGACATTTCATTGTCACACAGGGAAAGGGAGTGCTTGTGAACAGTTCGACCAATCACACTGTGGACTTGATTACCGAGGCGGAATTCGGCGACATCGAGGCGCACGTGGAATTTTGTGTCGCTCGTCATTCAAACTCCGGCATTTACCTAATGGGCCGGTATGAACTTCAGGTCTATGACAGCTACGGAGTTATAAAAGATCAGTATCCGGGCATCGAATGCGGTGGCATCTACCCCCGCGCGGTAGGTGGAAAAGACGTCGATGGGCACTCACCGAACGTCAATGTCAGCAAGCCTGCGGGGGCGTGGCAGTCATTTGATATCACGTTTCGCGCGCCGCGATTTGATGCCGCCGGCAGGAAAGTCGCCAACGCGAAGATCGTAAGGATTTTACAAAACGGAAAAGTGATTCACGAGAACGTGGAGCTTGCGGGCCCGACACGCGGTCCTATGGCGGACGACGAAAAACCCACCGGCCCCATTCGTATTCAGGGAGACCACGGTCCGGTTGCGTACCGGAACATCCGGATCAAGTCCGTGGAGTTGAACTAAACCGTGCGGTCTATGCCTCGATGATTTCTCGGATGAGTGGCTGGCTGGATGGCGCTTGGGGCGCAATTTCGTAGGCCGAAGCCAGCCGTTCCAAAGCAAACTGCGCCTGATCCGCCGTCGCTGCGTGAATCCTTGCCAGCCGGCCGCCCGCTTTGATTTCCTCGCCGGGTTTGGCCATCAAGTCCACACCGACTTCGTGATGGACCACCGCATCCTGAGTCATTCGACCACCGCCAAGATCACGAATGACTTCGCCCAGGATACGCGCATCGCAATGCGAGATGAAACCCGCCTCCTCTGCGTGCAAGTCGGTAACAACAGGAGCGGTATGGTTCGTTGCGAGCTTTTGGTTGAAAGCTGTGAGGTCCGCGCCTTGCGCGACAATCATATCGTCCCATTTTTTGCGCGGCTCGCCTGAGGCGAGGCAGGTTTCGGCTTGCTGTCGCGCGACTTCGAGTGACTTGGTCTTGCCGGTTTGCACCAGCAGATGTGCGGCGCAGGTGAGTACGAGTTCGCGCAGATCATCGTGGTCGCGGCCGTGTTCGTCCGAACGATTCTCCAGGCACGTGATCGACTCCTTGACTTCGAGCCAGTTGCCGGAGGCGCGGCCAACCGGCGTGTGCATGTCGCTCAACAACGCGCGCGTATGGACGCCGCATTGATTGCCGAGCGTGACCATCGCGGCGGCGAGTTCGCGTGCCTTTTCCTGCGTCGTCATGAAAGCAGCCGCACCGAACTTCACGTCGAGGATCAACGCATCAAGGCCCTCCGCAAGTTTTTTGGAGAGGATGGACGCGACGATAAGGGGTAGCGACGGGACCGTTGCCGTGACGTCACGCAAGGCGTAAAGCCCCTTGTCCGCGGGAACCATCTTTGCCGTTTGACCGCAAATGACGCAGCCAACCGTCTGCACGATGTTGGTGATCCGCCCGGTCGGTAGTAGCGTTTTGAAGCCGGGAATGGAATCCAGCTTGTCCAGCGTGCCGCCGGTGATACCGAGGCCGCGGCCGGAAATCATTGGCACGCGAAAGCCGAGGCACGCCAGCAACGGTGCAAGAGGCAGGGAAACCTTGTCGCCGACGCCGCCCGTGGAATGCTTGTCCACCAGTGGGCGGGGGTCGGAGGGAAATCTCAGCACATCGCCCGAGTCGCGCATCGCCAGTGTGAGGGCGGTGGTTTCGTGCGTATCCAAACCACGGAAATAGACCGCCATCAAGAAGGCGGCGACTTGATAATCGGGGATTTGCCCCAGCGTATATTCGGAAACGAACTCCTTGATCTGCCCGCCGGAAAGCGTCTTTCCGTCCCGCTTGGCTTCAATCAGCGAAAGAAAATTCACAAAGCGAAACTGTCACACACGGAGCCGAAGGCAATCCAAAAGCCCACCGAGGCGGGCCTAATCCACGAACTTCTTGGCGATGATGCAGGCGTTATGTCCGCCAAAGCCGAAGGAGTTGTTCACGATAGCGTTGACCTTCATTTCCCGGGCCGTGTTAGGCACGTAGTCCAAATCACATTGTGGGTCGGGCGCCTGCAAGTTGATCGTCGGTGGCACAATGCCGGTCTGAATGGCCTTGCTGCAAATAATCATCTCCACCGCGCCCGCCGCGCCGAGCATATGACCGGTTGCGCCTTTGGTGGAACTCACGGCCAGCTTGTGCGCGTGATCGGCGAACACGGTTTTGATCGCCATGGTTTCAGCGATGTCGCCTTGGGGTGTCGAAGTTCCATGAGCGTTAACGTAGGAAATATCCGTCGGATTCAGGCCCGAGTTGCGCAACGCCATTCGCATGCAACGCGCCGCGCCTTCGCCTTCCGGGGCCGGGGCCGTGACGTGATTGGCATCCGCGGTGTTGCCATAGCCGGCCAGCTCACAATAAATTTTCGCACCGCGCTTCTTCGCGTGCTCCAATTCCTCAAGCACGAGCACGCCAGCGCCCTCGCCCATCACGAAGCCATCGCGTCCAATGTCGAACGGACGCGAAGCGTGCTGAGGATCATCGTTGCGGGTACTCAGCGCCTTCATCGCGCAGAAACCGCCGATACCCACGGGGACAATCGTCGCTTCGGCACCGCCTGCAAAGATCGCCTTTGCATCGCCCATCTTGATCGTGCGCCAGGCTTCGCCGAGTGCGTGATTGGAAGTCGCACAAGCGGAGCAGGTCGCGAAATTCGGGCCGCGCAGCTTATAGTACATCGAGAACAATCCCGAACCCATGTTCAGAATGAGCATCGGAATCATGAACGCCGACAACCGGTCGGGCCCACGTTGCAACAGCACTTTGTCCTGTTCGGACACGGTCTCAAGTCCGCCAATTCCGGAACCGATGAACACGCCGATTTCGTTGCGGTCCAGCTTGTCGAGATCCATGCCTGAATCGATCAGCGCCTTCCAGCCGGCATAGACCGCGAATTGCGAAAAGCGGTCGGTGCGTCGGACTTCTTTCGGATGGGGTAGGGCGGGCAAAGGATTGAAGTCTTTCACCTCGGCGGCGATTTGAGCGTCGAACCCCGTGGGATCAAAACGAGTGATGCGGTGAATGCCGCATGCTCCGCCGATCAGTTTCGGCCAGAACTCCTCAACGTCGTGTCCAAGCGGGGTCACCGCTCCAAGCCCGGTGATGACCACCCGGCGCTCTGTCCAGTTGCTCGCCATAAAAAATCAAACGGGGCAAACCGTCCCGAAAAGTCGGGAAACAAGCTGCCCCGAAAGTCTAAACCTCACGGTTACTTCTGCTGCAGGTCTTCGATGTACTTGATAACGTCGCCCACGCTCTGCAGTTTCTCCGCCTGTTCGTCGGGGATTTCATGGCCGAACTCTTCTTCCAAGGCCATCACCAATTCCACAGTGTCGAGCGAATCCGCGCCCAAATCCTCGATGAATTTGGCCTCAGGCGTCACCTGGTCCGCGTTTACGCCCAATTGCTCGACAATGATGTCTTTAATCCGTTGATCAATAGTTTTCTCAGCCATGCTAGTACTCCGGTTCTAATTTTGCAGTGTGTCTATGCCACGTTAGGGGACCCGTCAAGTCCCGAATCAAAAAATCTATATCGCCATTCCACCATCCACGGGAAGCACCTGACCAGTGATATACCGTGCCGCCGGGCTGGCAAGAAATAATACTGCGTTGGCGATGTCTTCCGGCTGGCCAAAGGTTGCGAGGGGAATCTGCTTTACGACCGTTGCACGCAGTTCTTCGCTTAATTTCGCGGTCATCGCTGTCTCAATGAAGCCTGGCGCCACAGCGTTAACGGTAATGCCCCGGCTCGCCAGTTCGCGCGCCGCGGATTTCGTAAAGCCAATCATCCCCGCCTTGCTGGCCGAATAATTACATTGGCCGACATTGCCAATGAGTCCCACCACTGACGTGATGTTCACGATCCGCCCCGATTGTTGCTTCAAGAAGCTGCGGGTGAACGCCTTGGTAAAGAGAAACATGCTCTTCAGATTGGTGTCCAATACGGAATCCCAATCCGCCTCACTCATGCGCATCAGCAAACCGTCCTTCGTGATCCCCGCGTTGTTCACCAGGATGTCCACTTTGCCGGCTGCGCTGAGGATTTCCTTCGCCGCTGCATCCACGCTGGCGGCGTCCGTGATGTTGGCCGCGATACTCCATGCCTTGCGGCCCAAGGCTTTAGCCTGTTGGACGGTCTCTTCGCAGGACTCAATACTGCGGCCCACACACGCGATGTCGGCGCCCGCATTGGCGAGCTTGAGGGCAATGGCCTGACCGATCCCGCGACCTGCGCCGGTAATTACTGCAACTTGCTGGCTTAATTCATTCACGAGCGGCGTTCTTTGTCGGCTATCTATGTTCTGATGTCAATTCAGGTTTTCCGCGCTGTGGCCGGACTTTTCCATTTGTGAACGTTTGAAATTTGGGTTCGTTTTTCGACCGACGAGGTCATAAAAATGTTGTAAAGTATTACAAATATGAGAGTTATAAATATTGCGATTTGGGTTCGTTTGGTAAAATTTACAATTTGCGGAGTGGCTCGCCTGCGGCCGAGGCGTTCCAAACGTATGCCGCGGAGATCAAACCAGCATGCGCGCTGTTGTTTTGATTTTGCATCTCGTTGGTCATGGGTGTCCGACTCACGTGAATCTGGGAGGCAGGGGCCTTCGCGGTTCCCACCGTTGTGCATAATACAAAATTGCCAGTCATAATAATCTCCTTGGGACTGCGCATACTTTCTTGAGCGCAGTGCCCTCGCCGCAACTTTACCTCCGCCGGGAAACATTGCAAGGGGGTAAAGCCCACATTTATGCGCAATGTCAGCAATGTCGGCAAAATCGGAAGTGCTCACGAAGAAATATCGCCGTTGTCAGCGCAAAAACGAGATTCGCTCCCTTGCTCGAAGCAGTTGCATTCAGCACGCGCAGCGAACCATCCGTTGCAAAAAGCGGTTCCATCCAGCATCGCTTCTGCGAAATACCCGCGCTGTTTGCGGAGACACGCTGTGGCATGCCCGACGCTAAGGAGGCACGACTGAAATGAAACCGCCGACCTCCACCGCCAAAATCTCCGACCGCGAAGCGCGTCAATCCGCTCGTGATGCCGGGCTGAGATACCGGCTGGATGCTGGGCCCGGAATCTCCCGGAAGAGGCAGGGAAAAGACTTTCGCTATTTTTTGCCCAACCACAAACCATTGACCGGCGATGGCGAACTGCGCCGCGTCCGCAGTCTCGCCGTCCCGCCGGCCTGGACCGACGTTTGGATCAGCCCCGACTCCCAAAGTCACCTCCAAGCCACGGGACGGGATGCGCGCGGTCGCAAACAATACCGCTATCACCGCGACTGGCGCAGCAGCCGGGACGAAACCAAGTTCGAGCGCATGCTCGATTTCGGCCGTGCGTTGCCCGGCATTCGTAAAAAAATCCTTCGCGATCTTCGGCGTCCCGGCCTCGACCGCAGGAAAGTGCTGGCGGCGCTCATCCGCCTCCTTGAAATCAGCGGCACGCGCATTGGCAACGAGGAATATGTGACCGAAAATCATTCCTATGGCCTGACCACCTTGCGTAATCGCCACGCCACCGTGCGCGGTGACACCATTCGTCTTCGTTTTCGCGGCAAGGCGGGGATTGAACATGACCTGTCCATCGAGCATCCCACCCTCGCGCGACTCGTCCGCCGGTGCCAGCATTTGCCCGGACAAAAATTGTTCGAATACATCGAAGGAGAAACCGTGCGCAGTGTCGGCTCCGAGGACGTGAACGAGTACATCGGTGAACTTTCACGCGTGCGTTTTACCACCAAGGATTTTCGCACGTGGAAAGCCTCCGTCCTCGCTGTCGCCGCCTTCTGCTCGTCGGAGGATAAAGATATGGAGGATCCCTCCAAACGTACGGTAACGCGGGTGTTGGAGGAAGTGGCTCGGCATCTCGGCAACACCCCGGCGATCTGCCGCAAGTGCTACATTCATCCGACCATCCTGGAGAGTTACCTTGCGGGCACGTGGCAGGCGCTGCCACTCAAATCGGTTAATGGAGATCGCTTATTAGAGTGCGAAAATGTGATGATCCGTTTGCTCAAAATCGGCAATGCATAGTCGCTGGGTTTGCCGCATCCAGAAACACACTGGCTGCAGGTGATCCGAATGGCGGATCAGGTTTCTCCAGGGATTTTGTTTTTCCCCAACAGGCGCTCCATTTCATCCCGAATTTCATCCAGCCGCGCCTCGCACGCGACGAGGCAATCCGCGCCCACTTTGCCAAATTTTCGCATCTCACGAGGATCGATCTGCCCCATTTTGAATTTGTTCATTAGCTGAAGGGCTTCACTGATCTGGGAATTTAACATCATGAGATCCAGCTTTCCGATCTCTCGCAACCGTTGAATGCTTTTTGTATCCATCGTGTCACCTTTCTCCCCACCCCGTTCTCCCATTTCATCCCGCGACTCGTTTTCGTTAATCGGCAACCAACTCAATTCTCGTCGAGAGAGATATAGCTCGATTCGCGCCGGGTCGGATGGGCGAGAGGTCGTTTCGATGATAAATCGCTGAAATCCAACCATTTCCATACTTTCAGTGGGGATTGTGCTGGGAGTTTTAGGCGCTCATGGGATTGCAAGATGCACGATTCGAACCGTTTGTTTTGTCGAGGGGTGTATGGCCAAGAAGTCTTACGAGTCAGCGATACAGAAATATGTGGTGCGCACATTTTTCCCCGCCCAATTCAATGGTCATTTGCCGCCCGATCTGCCATGGTTTTCTGCCAAGCACCATGATGATTCAAAAATTGACGTTGTGTGATACGCCGTCAGCTCCCGACGACGAGGATAATGTCGGCTTCGTTGACAGCCAGTTGCTTCTGTATTTGGGGCACGCTGACGTCAGAAAGAAACAAGTGGTGGTCCTTTTAAATTCCACCCTCCAGGATTTCGCCCAGTTTCATACCATCCAATTCGACAAGGAGTCGAAAACATTTGCCAGGACGCCCTCGACAAAATCCGTTGAGATGCAGGTGGGTGAGGAACCTTTGCCCAATAAAATCGGCCGTAAAACGTACCAAATTTCGCTGGTCAAAGTTTACGCCAAAGCCGATCCCAGCCGCTTGATTAAAACGTGCGCCGACTTTGAGATTAAGTGGGAAATTCCCAAAAGGTAGTCTCGCAACTTTTACTCTCACCGTCTCAACCTGCCGTCAAGGTTGAGACTGTGCTCTCCAGGCTCGTTGCATCGGCGATGTTCATGACCTGAACATTTTTATCGATGCGCTTCATAAAACCAGTAAGCGCCGTCCCAGGCCCGAGTTCGATGAACCGGGTGAAACCATCGTTGATCAGAAAGCGAATTGAGTCCTCCCAGCGCACCGAGGACGTGACCTGTTCGACGAGCCGGGCGCGAATCGATTGCGGATCCTGATGCGGTTGGGCGGTGACATTTGAAATGACGATGACCGAGGGATATTGAATAGGCGCGTGGTTCAGTTCGCCCTCAAGCTTCGGTTGCGCGCTCGCCATGAGCGGCGAGTGATACGCGCCGGCGACCGGCAAGGGCAGGGCGCGTTTGGCGCCTTTGGCTTTCGCCAGTTCGCACGCCTGGGCGATTTTGTCCGCCGCCCCCGAAATCACAATTTGACCGGGGCAATTCAAGTTAGCGAGCGCCACGCCCGCTTGCTCGCAAACTTCGCGTGTCGGCGCTTCGTCGAGCCCCATCACTGCCGCCATGCCACCTTTGGTTGCTTCGCAAGCCTCCTGCATAAATCGCCCGCGATGACGCACCACGCGCAGTCCGTCTTCGAAACTCAATGCCCCGGCAGCAGTCAACGCCGTGAACTCTCCCAGGGAAAGTCCGGCTGTGCCATGAAACTCCAGATTGGGCACGCGTTCCTTGAGCAATTGAAACGCCACCCAGCTCACGAGAAAAATTCCCGGCTGCGCATTTTCGGTTTTGGTCAATTCCGCTTCCGGCCCCTCAAAACAAACGGAAGTCAGGTCATAGCCAAGCGCCCCATTGGCACGATCAAACCACGACCGCGCCGCCGGGAACTTGTCCGCGAGATCCTTGCCCATGCCGACGATTTGGGCGCCTTGCCCAGCAAATAAAAGTGCCGTTTTGCTCATAATGCGCAGGCACTAAACACAAAACTGTCGCGGGTGGAAAGCAGAGAAATCAACTCCGGAACCCGCGAAGGCGGGCTACAATCCTTAAAAAGTTCAGCTTTTTGACGAAGCTACCGAGTTTTCATTAAACCAAAATTTTGCGCCAGATTCCTGGCATCCTGACAAGAAACCCAGAAAATAGGCGGGGGCGAGCGATGCGAACGCCTTCGGAACGATGCAGCAAATCTGAATGCACCTGAAAGCAGTGGGAGTCTGCCGGTTTTCAAGGTGCCTCCCGCCATCCTTTGTGTTTCCTCTCCGGGATTGCGCTGATGAATTCGGCGTTCTCGCGTGTCGCGCGCTTTTGATATTGCCCACTCTTTACGCCGTCGACCTGCAAAAAAAACTTTAGATAAGCGAAGCGCAGGCAGAAGTTCTAGCTTCTGCCAAACTCTGGTGATCGACCGCTTGACCGCGTGGGACAATGGGCTTAGTCTTGCCGCGTAACAGGGGAGCCAACCGGTCGTTCCGATTCGCGGAACACGAAGGCTGAGAGTGTCGCGCGGGAGTGCGGCAGACCCGATGAACCTGCTCCAGATAATGCTGGCGAAGGGATGTCGCCTCGCCCGCCTTCCCTGGAAAGGGTTCCTCCAAATTTACTGTACGAAAATATTATGATCGCGACCAAAGACCCCATCGAACCGCAAAGCGGCGACCCGTTGCCCAATTCCACCAAAGTCCATGTGGCGGGCAAAATCCACAAAGACATCCGCGTACCGCTGCGGGAGATAACGTTGAATCCCACCCGGGGCATCAACAATGCAACAGAGACGAATGCCTCGGTGCGTGTCTATGACTGCTCGGGTCCGTGGGGCGATGCATCTTTCCAGGGGAATGTGGAGCAGGGGCTGCCGCCATTGCGCCGCGAATGGATTCTGTCGCGCGGCGACGTCGAGGAAGTGGCGGCGAGCTACAAGCCGATTGCGGGCCGCAGTGATGCGACCATTCCGCCGTCCCTCTTCCGCAAGCCGTTGCGCGCAAAAGGCGGCAAGGCGGTGACGCAACTTCAATACGCACGCCAGGGCATCATCACACCGGAGATGGAGTACATCGCCATTCGCGAAAACCTTGGCCGTGAAAATCTCAAGGTGAATGTGTCGAGTTTAAAGACCGGCTATCGCGAGCTGGGAGGCGAATCGTTCGGCGCGAAGATCCCTGATTTCATCACCGCGGAATTTGTCCGGGATGAAGTCGCCCGGGGTCGCGCGATCATTCCCGCGAACATCAATCACCCGGAAAGCGAGCCCATGATCATCGGCCGCAATTTCCTCGTGAAAATCAACGCGAACATCGGCAACAGCGCCGTTGCCTCCAGCATCGAGGAGGAAGTCGAAAAAATGCGCTGGTCCACCAAGTGGGGCGCGGACACCGTCATGGATCTTTCCACCGGCAAAAATATTCATGAGACGCGGGAATGGATCATCCGCAATTCGCCGGTGCCCATCGGCACGGTTCCAATTTATCAGGCGCTCGAAAAAGTCGGCGGCAAGGCGGAGGAACTGACTTGGGAAGTTTATCGTGATACGTTGATCGAACAATGCGAGCAGGGCGTGGATTATTTCACGGTGCACGCCGGTGTGTTGTTGCGTTACATCCCGATGACGGCCCGGCGCGTCACCGGCATCGTTTCGCGCGGCGGTTCCATCATGGCCAAGTGGTGTCTGGCGCATCACAAGGAAAGTTTTCTCTACACGCGCTTCGCGGAGATTTGCGAAATCATGCGCGCGTACGACGTCAGCTTCAGCCTGGGTGACGGTCTGCGTCCGGGTTCGATTGCGGACGCAAATGACGAGGCGCAATTCGCTGAGCTGCGCACGCAGGGTGAGTTGACAACCATCGCGTGGGACATGGGTTGCCAGGTGATGAACGAAGGGCCCGGACATATTCCCATGCATCTCATCAAGGAGAACATGGACAAGCAACTGGAGTGGTGCAAAGAAGCGCCGTTCTACACGCTTGGGCCGCTTACGACCGACATCGCCCCCGGCTACGATCACATTACCAGCGCGATCGGCGCGGCGATGATCGGCTGGTACGGCTGCGCGATGCTCTGCTACGTCACGCCGAAGGAACACCTGGGCTTGCCGAACAAGAAGGACGTAAAGGATGGCGTTATCGCCTATAAGATTGCCGCTCACGCTGCCGATCTGGCGAAAGGGCATCCCTCGGCGCGTCATCGCGACGATGCGTTGAGCAAGGCGCGTTTCGAGTTTCGCTGGGAGGATCAGTTCAACCTCAGCCTCGACCCGATTACGGCGCGCGAGTTCCACGACGAAACGTTGCCGCAGGAAGGCGCGAAGGTCGCTCATTTCTGTTCCATGTGCGGCCCGCACTTCTGCTCGATGAAGATTACCGAGGACGTCCGCAAATACGCGGCGGAGCAGGGCATGGCCGAGGAAGAAGCCCTCAAAAAAGGCATGGAAGAAAAATCCCGCGAGTTCGTGGAAAAAGGCGCGCAGGTTTACGCCAAGGCTTGAAGGTTCTGTGCGCCCACCAGTGGAATGCAGGATGAGATGTATATTGGCCGTCGGTAGCATCCCTAATGCGGATCTATATCGAAAGTACGATACCAAGTTACGTGGTTGCCAGGCCCGCGCGCGATCTGTTGCAGGCTGCGCGGCAGCAGCTTTGTCGAGACTGGTGGGATTTGCAGCGTGAGAAGCATGAGCTTTTCACATCTCAAATTGTCCTGGACGAAATTGCGAGCGGTGAAACAAAGATGGCGGAACAACGTGTAAAGCTTCTGGCCGGAATCCCGCTTCTGCGGGCAATCGACGAAGCGGAAAAACTTGCGCAAGGCATTTTGGATTCGCGTCTATTGCCCGCCCAGGCTGACCGCGATGCCGCTCACATTTCCCTGGCAACGGTTTACGGCATGGATATATTGTTAAGTTGGAATTGCCGGCATATTGCCAATGCATTTATTCAAGATAGATTGAGAAAACTGGTTGGCCGTAGTGGCTTTACGCTACCGGTGATTTGCACGCCTGAAGAACTCGTGGAAAACGACAATGAGCAAGATATCTGATCTACAGACGGCCAAGCCGGGGGGAGACTTGGTGCTTGAAGAAATCTGGCGAATCAAAGGTGCTTTGTCGGAAGCCTATGGTCACGACGTGAAACGCCTGTTTGCAGAAGCTCGCAAACGCGAAGAGCTATCCGGTCATCCGCTGGTTGAAGCTCCAAAGCGAAGAAAAAGTTGACGACGGTCCCCAACTTTCTCTGCTCTGATCTCACTTCCAACTTACGATATTGTCGCGGTTGACGCCCTGATTGGCCGGTCCGTTCTCAATCATTTTGTTTGGTCCGGCGGACCAGACCATGACGGGCGAGCTAGATTCGTAGACAATTCCCGTAGCGGTCGTTTTGGGAATGAGACTGTTTAGGCCGCGCGGGGGACTGGTGGTGCTGGTCGGATCGGCGGAAACAATTGGGTTGCGGTAGAAAGCATCACGCGTCTTGTCGTCGTAGTTGGCATCCACTGAAATCACATAAGGAGTTGCCCATGGATCGCGATAAACGCCATCCGGCCCCACGCCGGGGCGGTTGGTGTTATTGACGATGGTGGCATCCAAATAGCGCTTGCGCTGGGTGTTTTTGGTGTGGCCCAGGTTGATGGTCGCCTGGCCGTTACCGTAATACTCCAGGTCCATGAGGACAGCGATCATCGGAGAATTATCCGAGGCGTAATTGAGGCCGGGCACCGCGACGTCAAACGTGCCGGTGGGAGTTTTGAATGTCCCGCCATAAGTAAAATCCTCCGGGCCGCCGCTGGCGGTGGGGACGGTTTGAACTGAGTTGATGGCGTCCGGCGAGCCGGGAAATCTCGTGTAATCGAGTTCATAAGCGTAGATGGCATTGACGATTTCTCCAATGTCCATTTGCGCTTTCTTCACTTTGGTGGCTGTCTGCATTTTCGCCAGCGCGGGCAAAAGCAACGATGCCAGTATGGCAATAATCGCGATGACAACGAGGAGTTCGATCAAGGTGAAGGCGGAATGGTTTCGTTTTTTCATGGGCATCTCCTATGATTCGGGCCGGAAAATCTGGCGAGGCCGGCTTTCAAAGCACGAGCGTCCGGTCGCTCCAGTTGCAAATGCGGTTGGTCCGGCCGCCGATGACGAGATCGACCCAGAGATCGAATGATTTCGGATTGTGCACCGGGCTCGACGAGTTGTAACACCAGGGCGACAGGGTCGCGTTTGGCGTCGGCGACGCTCCCGCGCTCGCCGGCCAGGGAACAGGTCCAATCAATATTTTTACACCAGACGATAGTTCGCCGATTTGCGAGGTCCTCAAGCCGCGTAGAAAATTTCGCGCTCCAACCTTGCTGTCTCCATCCTGGCCCGCGCTGGTATTCATGAATCCGGAAAATCCGGAGCCAAATCCCGTCGGCGGGCCAGCGCCGAGCGCGGACTGATTGATGCGGGCGCTGCCGTCGATGGTGACGTATGCGCCGTTGCTCAGGGTCGTGCCGAGAAGCTCAAAATACAATGGATTGATGGCCGCATTCGCGGGATTGTCCGGCGGATAGCTGCCAAGCTTCTCCCGATACATTTCGATGGCCGTGGATATCTGTTCCATTTCCGCGTAGGCGCGTTTGCGAATGCTGTTTCGATGGGCGATATTGGCCGCCGGAAAAATCATCGAGGCGAGAAACGTCAGCACGCCGATGACCACGAGCAACTCGATCAAGGTGAATGCATGCCACAGCGAAGGCCTCGCGTCATTGTGCAAGGGGACATCCTTGTGTATGTTCCCATTCATTACACAATCAGACCAGGCCGCAACCAAAGCGTCACGATGATCGATTGCGATTTCACCGGCTCACGATTTCATGGCTAGCACACCTTCCAACGCATCGCGTTCCGCGCTGCCGCCGGTGCGGCTTGAAAGCCGGCATCAGATTCCGTTTTCACGCGAGGCGATCTGGCCGTTTCTCAGCAACACCGATTTGTTGAATCGTTCGGTTGGGCTGCCGCCGGTCTCGTATGACATCGGCGCGAAGCCCGAGGGCGGCGGCGAAATTCGCGCGCGGGCGCGGTTTCTGGGACAGGAACTGCGCTGGCGTGAACTGCCGTTTGAATGGATCGAGCCGCAGTTTTATCGCGTGCGCCGGATATTTGAAACCGGGCCATTTCGAGATGGCCGGATGGGAATGGATTTGATCGACGCGGGAGACTACACGGAAATCGTCGCGTACTCGGAGTTGATCCCGCGCAGCAGAGTCGGCCGCTGGCTGGCGTTGAAACTGTTGGGACCGAAAGCGAGGCGCGATCTGGGCGAGGTGGTGGCCCGGTTGACGGAATTTTTGCGCGGACGTCAGACGGTGGCGTTGCCGCGCCTGCCGACGCATCCGCCGGACGAAACCGCGTTGCGGATTGGCCTCCAGAAATTGCGTGAGACGGGTCAGCCTGAAAATCTAGTGCAGCAGTTGGAGAATTTTTTACGGGAGTCGCCGGATGTCGAATTAAGTCATATCCGCCCGCTGGCGGTCGCGCGAAAATGGGGCCGGGACCAATGGGGCGTGTTGCGACTTTTCCTGCACACACCGCGATGCGGCTTGCTCGACCTGCGATGGGAAATTCTCTGTCCTAATTGTCGTGGGGCAGGTCAGCGTGGCGCCACCACGCTGGGGAATCTCAAACGAACGTCACATTGCGACGCCTGCCAGATCGAGTTCGACGGCGAATTTGATAAATCGGTGGAGCTGAAATTCTCCGTGAACCCAGCCTTGCGCCCGCTGGAGGACCAGACCTATTGCCTCGCCGGGCCGGGCGGCAAGCCGCACGTCGTCAGCCAGATGTCGCTCGATCCTTTGGAAGAGCGGACGTGGACACTTCCTTCGAGCAAGGCGCCGCTGCGATTGCGGTCGCCGCAGGTGAAAAAGCCCTGGAACTTTTCGACGGAGGGCGAGGGCGGCACGCTGACGGTGGAGTGCGCGCCGGATCAATTCGTCGTGCAGCGCGAAAAGAGTGACGCGCCGTTGACTGCGTTGCGGGTGCGCAATCCCAATTCCTTTCCGTTGCTGCTGGACGTGGAGCAAGTGGCCTGGAGCGAAGACATCCTGACGGCGGCGCGGGTGACGGGCTGGCAGGATTTTCGCGAGTTGTTTGCCAACGAGGTGATTTCGCCGACGGAGCAGGTGACGGTCGGCTCGCAGGTTGTGCTGTTTACCGACCTGCGCGGTTCCACGGCGATGTATCATGGTCTCGGCGACCCCCGGGCGTATGCGCTGGTGCGGAATCATTTTACCGTCCTCGTCGAAGCGGTGCGGGCGAATCACGGCACCGTGGTGAAGACCATCGGCGATGCCGTGATGGCAGCTTTCTCCCGTGTGGACGAAGCGCTGGCGGCGGTCAGGAAAATGCACCTGGACCTTGCGGCGGCGAACACGGGCCTGGCCGCGCCGCTCGCGCTCAAGTCCAGCTTGCACGCCGGTCCGTGCCTGGTGGTCAACGCGAATGAGCGGCTCGATCTGTTCGGCACATCGATCAATCTTGCGGCACGCATGGTGGATTGCTGTCGCGGAGGAGACCTCACGGTGGCGGATGAGTTTTATGGCCGGCCCGAGGTCGCGGAGTTTGTGCGGGCATTATCCACACCGCCCGAAAAGGCGGAAATAAAATTTCGCGGGTTCGATGCGCCACAAGTGGTTTGGCGCATTCAGATCGTTTGATTTAATTTGTCCATGCCATGAAAAAAGAAACTTCGCCCGCCACGCTTGATCCGAGAGTGCGAATCGGCCACGTCCATTTGAAAGTCGCCGACCTGGAACGTGCCATCGCGTTTTATCGCGACATCCTCGGATTCGAAGTCATGCAGCAAATGGGTTCGCAGGCGGCATTTCTTTCGGCGGGCGGCTACCACCATCATATCGGCTTGAACACGTGGGAAAGTCGCGGCGGCCCCGCGCCTGCGCCGGGCACCACCGGATTGTTTCACGCCGCAATTCTTTTCCCGACCCGTGCCTCCTTGGCGAAGGCGTTGCTCCGCGTATTGAAAGCGCGCGTGCCCATTGATGGCGCATCCGATCACGGCGTGAGCGAGGCCATCTACTTGCGCGATCCCGATGAGAACGGGCTGGAGTTATATTGGGACCGCCCGCAGGAACAGTGGCCCCGCGCGGCCGATGGCAGCATCGCGATGTTCACGCGCCACCTCGATCTTGATGATCTCCTGAAGCAAGCTGGCGATGAGGCTTGAGCGACTTGAGGAACAGTCATCGGGTTGGCATTCGGTTGCTGCGGAGCGCGGACATTCCTGTCCGCTGCGCGATGTGATGAGGAAGAGGCGGACAAGAATGTCCGCGCTCCGGAACGTTTGGGCGGCGTTTGCAGTTGTCAGCTTGTAGGATCAACATCGAGCTTTCACGCGTCGAACGAGCTTTGAGCGAAGAGGCTTGAGCGCCGGGCGCTTCGCAATTACTCTCCAAATTATGCCAGTTGCCAAACGTAGCCAGCGCAAGGACGCGTTATTGCAGGGCGCGCGCGTGTATCTCTCCGGCCCGATGGATTTTGTCGCGTCGCGCACGGACGAAAAAAAATCCGGGTGGCGCAACCGCGTCAGCCAGTTTCTCCAAACGATGGGCGTCACGGTCTTCGACCCCTGGTTCAAGCCCGACGTGCGCGGCCTCTTCGAATACGGCCGTGAGGATGTGAAGAGTGGCGAGCGCATCAAACAGCGCTGGACCTACGAAGGCGGGCGGCGCGGGGCGAAGGAACGCTCCTGGTGCTCGCGGCAATTCTGGGAGACGCTCCACATCGATTTGCGCATGGTGGACACGAGCGATTTCAGCATCTCGTATTGTCCCACGAATATTTACAGCGTCGGCACGCCGCACGAGATCATCATGGCTACGTTGCAGCACAAGCCAGTGTTGTTCGTGAGTCCGCCGGTGGTGTTTCCCGCGCTGCACGAATTGCGCGAGCATCTCGCGAAGGATCCGACGGGCGCGGAAATCCTGCAGCGTCTCGAGCGTGAAATTCCCATCAAGGAAAACCCGCGCGCCATTCCGAGCCTGTGGTATATCCCGCTGGTCGGCGGCGAAAACTTCTTTGACGGCTTCGGCTTCGCGAAATATCGCAAACGGTTTGGGTGGAAAGAGGAAATCGCGCTCGACCGGCACGAAAAGCAATTTCCGCCAAAACGTCCCTTGCTGCCGTTCGTCGAAAAGCTGAATCATCGTCTCCCGAAAAAATGGGACCGCAAGCTCGACCGCTTCGTGCCGGACGACGACTGGTTGCTGTGGGATTTTCACACCAAGGAAGTTCGCGGCAAACACGTCGAGTCCTTCCGCAAGTAATTGCGAAGCGCTTGCAGCGGCTGTAAAACCGAGATGCGCCGGGTCGCAAAAATTACCCTGCTTGCGAGGTTGGGACTGACGTTTGCCTGTGACGCGCTAGCGTCCAACACTGACGCGCCGGCCGCTTCACCGGTACATCCACAACTTCCAATTGAGCGACATCTCACGCTAACTCCCGGACCGGGCAACCCGCGCAACAGCGAAGGGGGTTTCATTCAACTTAAGGATGGTCGCTGGCTTTTCGTTTACACGCATTTCACCGGCGGCGCGGGTGACCATGCGAAAGCATTTCTGGCGTCGCGTGAATCGGTGGATGGTGGCCGGACGTGGAGCGGAGAAGATAGGATGGTTATCGCTAACGAAGGTGGATTTAACGTGATGTCCGTCTCGCTAGTGCGGCTGAAAACGGACGAGATCGCCCTTTTTTATCTCCGGAAAAATTCGCTCGCCGATTGCCGTCCGGTCGCGCGATTTTCGAAGGATGAGGGAGATACGTGGAGTGCGCCCGTCGAGTGTATTACGAACGACATCGGATACTATGTGCTGAACAACAGCCGCGTCATTCAACTGGCTGACGGACATCTCCTAATGCCCACGGCGTTTCATGGCAGCGATGGCAAAAAGTTGGAACCGGGGAAAGTGGTTGTGTTTCTTTCCGACGATTTCGGTCGGACATGGCGATGCAGCAAAGACGCCCTCGACAAGGACGCCAATGGCACGCGCCAAAACTTCATGGAACCAGGCGCGGTCGAAACAAACCCCAATCACTTGTTGATGGTGATTCGCACCAAGCTAGGCTGTCAGTATCAGTCTGATTCGACCGATGGCGGCGAGACGTGGTCTGTTCCGTGTCCCAGCGAATTGCTGTCGCCGGAAGCGCCCGCGACGTTGGCGCGGATTCCAGCCACGGGCGATTTGCTGGTGGTGTGGGACGATCATTGCAACCAATCGCAAGCCTATCGTCAAATGCATCCGCCGACCCGCACACCCCTCGCCGCAGCGATATCGCGTGATGGCGGTAAGACATGGCAGAATCACAAGCTAATCGAAGCGGCGTCCGGACACGGCTATTGCTACACCACCGTCGAGTTTACCGACGATCGAGTGTTGCTTGGCTACTGCAGCCATTCTTCCGCCTACGGTTTGGAGACGACACAGATCAGCTCATTTCCTGTAGTGGAATTGTATCGCTGAAGTCAGGCGACCTGTTTCTGCGGACTCGCCAGACGGCCTGAGTTGCATTATCAGAGAGACGGCATGATTGATCGCCGGGCCTTTTACGACCAACGAGCCGCTGTCCGGGCGGGCGAGGCTGATCGTTATTATCAACGACTGCTTCGTCGGTACTATGGCTTTTGGGTGCCGCCGGGGGTGCGCGTGCTGGAAGTCGGTTGTGGGATTGGAGATTTGCTGGCGGCTGTCAAGCCATCGCGGGGATTGGGAATGGATTTCAGCTCCGAGATGATTGCCTTGGCAAAAGAGCGGCATCCAGCCTTGGAATTTGTGGTCGCGGATGCGGCGGATTTTTCCGCTCCTGAAAAATTCGACTACATCCTTTTGTCTGATTTGGTAAATGATCTGCCGGATGTTCAGCACGTGCTCGAGAGGCTCCGGGATGTATCGCACTTGCGCACTCGTTTAGTTTTGAATTTTTTCAACACGCTTTGGCGACCGGCATTGCGAGTGGGGGAGGCTCTCAGGCTTAAGTCGCCTAATCCGCCACAAAACTGGCTTTCGAGTGACGACATGAGAAACCTGCTGGAATTGGCAGGGTGGGAAGTTGTGAAGAGCGAGTCGTGTATTCTGTGGCCACTGCGAACGCCGCTTTGGGATACCTTTTGGAATCGTTGGATGGCTCCGCTCGTGCGGCACTTATGTCTTAGTGTGGCGATTGTGGCGCGCCCGAAACCGCAGCCGGCAGGCAGTCCACAGTTTTTTTGTTCCGTTGTGATTCCAGCACGTAACGAGGCGGGCAATATTGAGCAGGCCGTGCGTCGGACGCCAGAAATGGGGCTGGGCACCGAGATTGTTTTTATCGAAGGACATTCAAAAGACGACACGTGGGGGGAGATCCAGCGGGTGGCGGCAAAATATCCGCAGCGAAACATCAAAGTGATCAAGCAGACCAGCCAGGGGAAGGGTGGGGCAGTACGCGAGGCATTTGCGGCGGCGACGGGCGATCTCCTGTTTATTCTGGACGCGGACCTGACGATGCCACCGGAGGAGTTGCCGAAATTCTACGAAGCGGCGCGGACTGGCACGGCGGAATTTGTAAACGGCGTGCGCCTCGTCTATCCGATGGAGCATGAGGCGATGCAATTTCTCAACATGATCGCCAACAAGATATTTGGTATCCTGTTCAGTTGGATTCTCGGTCAGAAACTCAAGGACACGCTTTGCGGCACGAAAGTTTTGTTCCGGGAGGATTACCTCGCGATCGCTCGCAACCGGGACTATTTCGGTGATTTCGATCCATTCGGTGATTTCGATTTGATCTTCGGCGCGGCGAAATTAAACCTGCGGCTCGTGGACCTGCCAATTCGTTACCGGGCGCGAACCTATGGCGCGACGAATATTCACCGCTGGAGCCATGGATGGCTCTTGCTACGAATGGTTATCTTCGCGGCTCGGCGGTTGAAATTTATCGCATGATCGAGTTGACGCGGCATCAGGAGGAGATTGGTCAAAATCTCCGCGCATGGCAGAACAAACCGCTGCTGCAAGAGATCTATTCAGGTTTCTATGGCCGAATCCAGAAACTCATGGATCCAGTGCTGGCAGGCCGGATTGTTGAGGTTGGGGCGGGTATCGGAAATCTAAAAGCGTTTTGGCCGTGCGCGTTGGTTACCGATTTGTTTCCCAATCCTTGGGTGGACGTTGTGTGTGACGGCTATGAATTGCCCTTTGCTCGCGGCAGCTTGTCGCACTTGGTTTTATTCGATGTATTTCATCACCTACGCGCCCCAAATGCCTTTTTGCGTGAAGCGCGGCGAGTGCTAAACCCGGAGGGGAGATTGATATTGTTTGAGCCGTTCGTCAGCCACGCCAGCATGCCGATATACGGGCTCGTGCATCACGAGCCGCTTGCCTGGAGGCAACCCATCAACCTGGTCGAAACTCTCGCGCGTCCTCGTGATTATTACGCGGCGCAGGGGAACGCGACGCGACTTTTTTTTAACCGTGAAATCCCGGGCTGGCCTGAAGGGTGGAGTGTGTTTCACGCGGAGGCGTTCAGTTGCTTTCACTACCTGCTATCAGGTGGCTACAGCAAGCGGCCGGTTTATCCGGCAACCTGTCTCGGCGGATTGAGAAAATTGGATGCTGCGTTGTCGCGCTGGCCGCGATGCTTTGGGGGCCGTTGTTTGGTGGGACTTCGGCCGATTTAAATCCACGAGGCGCGCGCCACCACATTGCGGCCAAAACGGCGAGTCCTAGCAACGAGAGGAGGCCGCCAATCTTTAGTTTGTTATCCTGGTAGACCAATCGAACGTTGTGAGAACCGGCGGGGACTTGCAGAGCTTGAAATGCATAGTTGGAGCGCCACACTGTTGTAGGGGCGCCGTCGACGTAAGCCTTCCATGCGGGATAATACGTCTGGGAAATTACGACCAGGGCAGGGGTGGGTGACTCCGTGTGCATTTTAATTTCTTCGTTACCGAATTCGCTCTTCGTTACTGATGCCGCCGGTTGGCCATTCGTGCTCACGACTCCTCGCGTCGTTCTTGGCAGAAATACCGTTGTTCGAAAATCGACGTTAGGCTGCGAAAGCGCGTCAAATGTTGGGGTGTCGTCCGTATACTCAGGACGCTGTCCGATGGAGATGAAGCTCATCGCCGTGGAGCGTGATTGCCACGCCATGTTCGTTTCGAGCACCGTGGCCTGAGAAACCGCGAGAAAATCCAGGAGTGCTGGAAACTCCCGTTTTGGTTGATCGTATGGTATTGAGGTCACGCGAAATATCTCTCGTGGTATCAGCGAAAAGAATCCGTCGATCTGCGGGATGCCATCCAATAGATTGACATCAACCCGCAGAGCAAGGCGGTTTCGTAAATACGTTTCGTCCACGCTCGGGAGGGGATTATATTTTAAAACGTCCAATGTGGCGGGCGATATCATGGCGCGTGATTTGCCCAATTCGGGCCAGGGATTGAGATTAAGTTGGGTTTTCACCCAACCAGGATTGTAAATGAATGGTTTCGCGCCGGGATTTTGATTCGGCACATGGGTCACGAAATCGAGCCAGAAGGCGCAAAGCAAGAAGCAACCGATTAAAATGCGGCGACCTCCGTCGGCTTTTAATAGAGCCGCGATTGCGAGACAGGTGACGATGAGAAAAATCGCTCTGGAAGCGCCACTTTGCCACAGCGCTTTCCAAAGGTCGGCCGTCAGCGAAGCGTTGCGGTCCACTGCGACAATGATTCCGATTGCCAAAATCAGAACGGCGGCAAACACGACTTCGAATTTTCCCAATCGTTGCTTGCCATTCGTCAATGTAGCAAACCCGACGGCGGCCAGCAGGGGAACCAGCGCCAGCACCAGGATCACAAATTTAACGGCGTATCGCAGAAATCCAATGCCGGGAAAACAATATCGTAGTACGCCGAACAGCCAGGTGCCGTCGCCCAGCGCGAGGATCAGCGCGAATATCACGACCGCGATAAGCGTGAGCACCCGCCAATCGCGAACGCGTCGGATGGCACTTGCGACCAGCAATACTGTCGCGATGCCCGCATAATACGACGAGGTCCAGTATTGCCCGTTTTGCAGAAAGACCCCTTGTGCCGTCGGCGTGCACCGAAACAGTGGCACGAGAAAATTCGCCCAGCCCCAGAACGGCATGGACCAGTCGTGAGTGGACTTGGCGTAACCGCTGTCCCGCTGAGAATGCGAGACGAGTTCGAGAAATGGTAATAGTTGAGCCGCACAAACCATGGTCACTAAAAACACCATGGTTAAATAGCGGATGGCAATTTTCGCACGAGGTCCGTTGCGACAAATCCAGTCACCACATGCAAGCAGGCCAAGGATGATCCAGGTCGAGGCGATGGTTTCCGGGCCGCCCGCCAGCATTTGAGCGGCAGCAGCCAAGATGGCCAGTACCATGATTCTCCCGCCTTCCAGCCAGGCGCGTTGACCGAGCAGGAGCATCCAAGGCAGCCAGGCGAAAGTCGCGATGTGACTTGGCCACATCAGGAAATTTAACGACATGCCGTTGAATGAGAAAATCACCCCGGCGATTCCGGCAGCGAGGCGGTGCTGAGTCCAGCGGTGGGCGAGGAAATACATTCCCATGCCGCCCCAAAAGACGTGCAGGAGGCAGAAAAAAGGCAGCGACCAGGCGAGCGGGAACAAAAGGTAAAGGAGCGCCGGGGGATAAAAGACCATCGTATTCCATTGTGCGAGAAAAGGGACGCCGCAACTGTTCAACGGATTCCACTGCGGCAGTTCTCCTCTCCAGAAAGCTTCTCTTTGGAAGTAAGCCACGGGATAGCTGAACATGCCGAAATCGCGAACGACGAAAGTGCTGCTTCCGACCAGGACCCCAGGGAACATCGCAGCAATAAATAACGCCAGAATGGCGGCGAAGCGACCTGGCGTCAGCCATTGGTCGGCAGGCGCCGTTTCCGAACAGTCAATGGCGGTAACTCGATTCATGACCGATTGGGACAATTCGAACCTGTCACAGCGAAGTTGATGCCGAGTTTGGGAAAATGGGAGAGGTATTTAATGCGGCGCAGGGTAAACTGGGCACGGCGATTGCGACAAGCTTGTTGCATGACTTCAGCAAACCGCCCCGGTCAATCCGCGTCCTCGCGGCAGGCATCGGCCAATATCGGAACAGTCGCATCCGATTTTGGGACAGTGGCGTCCAAAACGGGTCGGTTCCCCAGCCTTCCCGCAAATGCCTGGGCACGAATCCAGGTATTATTCTTCGCGCTGGTCTCCATCAAACTGATCCTGATTTTGGGCCTGCGCAAGCACCTCTACGAGATTCATTGGCGCGTCAGCGATGAAGAGGCGAGCACGTTGGGAAAGGTTGCATTTTATGTTTTTGTCGGACTCGGAGTTTTGAGCCTGGTGGATTTGGGCCGACGCTGCCAGGCTGTCGGACTGCGTGCCCTTCGGGCAGCAAACTTCGCCGTTCTGGGTTTGGGATTGTTGTTCGTCTTCTTCAATTTCCACACGGGCGACAAAAACTATTTGTTTCCCATTTTGGTCGGCACGTTGAAATGGCACAGCCTGGGCCCGTATCTGAGTCTGGACCTGTTCTTTCGGCCGCCATATTTGGGAGCGTGGCTTTTCGGATATGCGCTCGCCTACTACCTGTTGGCGCGCGCCGGACGGGAAACATGGACTTTCTTACTGACGATCCTGTGCATGGGGGCTTACGCGCTTCTGTACTTGCGAGAGTTGGCGGTGTTTCGCAATGAGTTGCTGCTCGCCGACGGCCTTGGGATCGTAACTCTCGTGGTGGCGCGGTTGTCTGGCGGAAAACTGCGCCTCTCGTGGCTGCTCGCACCGCTGGGGTGGAGCCTCATATTTGCGTTGGGACTCTTCTATCTCGCCGCGCCCCACGAAACAGAGTCGATGAATTATTTTCTCACCTTGCTGAGCGTTGGGACTTTTGCTTTTGCAGTCGCCACTTGGTACGCCTGGCGAAGGGGGTATTTAGCGAGCTGGAGCAATGTGCTTTTCTTTTATTTTGCGTCATTTTTGTTGCTGGCGAACTCTCACTATCCGATGGCGGCAAACTACAATAATTCGCTTTGCCTCGGCTTGGAATTTCCTCGCTATTTTATCGGAGAACTTGCCATCGCCGTCGTGGCGTCGGCGTGCCTTGGATTATATTGCCAGCTCTGGCCAAGGGCGCGGCTTTGGTGGTTCGACCTTTTGAGCCTGACGTTGATCGCGATCGCTTTCGTTGATCTTCGACTTTCGCAAATCATGGGGGTGCGGCTTGACTGGGATCTGCTCATGTTCGGCAATAGCCCCAAAATGATGTGGCGAATGGCGAAACCTTACCTGCCTGGCGTAATGCTGGCCTTTTTCGTAGTTATAGTTCTGTACGCGCTAGCCGTGCGTGGTGTTGAATTTTTCAATCGCCGAAGCCGGGCACGGGCTGAGGTTGGCGCGTCACGGACCGGGGCGTGGTATGCCTTTGCGAGTTTCGTTGTTCTTGGAGTTTTGGGGTTGTTGGTGGCCACATCTGACAAAGCCGAGGGGCAGTCCTCCTTGCAATTGGCGAAGAGCAGTCCGGTCTGGAAACGGGTGGCTCATCGCCGGCTTGACCGTCAGGAATTTATCCGATCCGCCAAAGTTCTGGGCCTGGGGGATTTCGCTTCACCGGCCAACACCCCACCGGATGCGCTGCGACGCGATTTGAATGTTGTGCTCATTTTCATGGAGTCCTCATTTAATAAACATCTATCACTATTCGGCGGTGGGGAAGAGACGCAACCGCTCCTTTCGAAATATAAGGACCGGATGGAGGTCTTTCCTAATTTCTTTTCAAATTTCGCCGGCTCAATCCAGGCGCGGTTTGCCAGCTTTACGTCGCTTTACCCGGTGAGGGATTTCAATAAATTCACGCGGGACCGCGTGAATGTAAAAAGCGTCTTCGAGGCGTTGCATGACAACGGCTATTCCTGTTCGCTGTTTTATTCCTCGTACTTTGACTACACTGGGTTCGGTGATTTTCTGCGTCAACGCGGCATTGACGAAATGTATGATGCCGACACCATGCCGGGACGGCGCCGTTCTGGCCGTATCTCGTGGGGCCTGCAAGAGGAAGAGACGCTCGGCGCGATGCGCAGCCAAATCGCCAGATATGCGTCGAGTGGCCAGCGCTTTTTTCTCACGTATGTCCCGGCGGCGCCTCATTATCCGTATGACAGCGTGCCCGCAGCCTTTCGCAAATATAAAGTCGGAGAGTTCGGCGACTTCACGCCTTCGTACCTCAATGAACTACTATATATCGACTCCGTGCTGGCCGGGCTGGTGGATCAGTTGAAGGAAAGCGGGTTGCTTGAGAAGACGATCGTGATTATCACCGATGACCACGGTGAGATGACCGGTGAAAAGGGTGGCGCCATCGGGCACGGGTGGGTTGTTACTCCCGAACTCGCCAACGCGCCTTTGATCATCATGGACCCTGAACGAACCGGCTACCGGGTTAACGCCACTGTCGGTTCGCAGGTTGATTTGCTCCCAACGATTCTCGATCTGTTGAAAATTCCTTTGCCAGCACGGCAGTTATATCAAGGCCGATCGCTTTACGATGTGGAGGGCCGGACGAACCGGCTCGCGTATCTAAATTCCTATGAGCAGTACGGAGTCGTCGACGGTCGTCACGTTGTGATTGGTTCCCGCAAGGCCGAAGAAGCTGGAAATTCTGCATCGCCCAGGAAAGGCTTTGTAATTTCCAATCAGGGAAGCAAGACCTTGTTCAACGAAAGCCACTTGCCGGCAACGCAGCCGGTTGCCATTCGTGATTTTGATGCGTTTCAGGAGAATTTCCTGCGCGACTACTCTTTCTATTGCGAATCGATGCACGGCGATCGCGCCGCAAATAGTCAGGTGGGGAAATGATTTTCGAGAACAAAAAACCCTGCCATTGCTGGCAGGGGAAATTGGTTGCGGGGCCTGGATTTGAACCAGGGATCCCGCATGCGGGATCATGAGCGAGAAGGGCGTTCCAAGCCGGTAAACTTGAAGAAACCTTCACCGCCCTTTTGACGCTTGAGGAAATTCTCGAGTTTGCGCGCTTCAGTGAGGCTAATCGGCGGGCTGGTCCACACCAAATTCCATGGTCCACGCGACCGGGTCCATGTTGAAACTCCCGAGTTATGCTGAGCGAGGCGCGAGGAAACATCGTCGCTAATTCCGATGTAAAAGCGGCCGTCAGCATTTTGCAGCACGTAAACCTGGTAGTGAGTTGTCTCCACAAAAAACCCTGCCATTGCTGGCAGGGGAAATTGGTTGCGGGGCCTGGATTTGAACCAGGGACCTTCAGGTTATGAGCCTGACGAGCTACCGGGCTGCTCCACCCCGCGATCCATCTGACATCTTTATACTGCCCTAAGTTTTCGCCAGCGCAAGCGCTATTATTTCGAGCATGGAACAAAGATCGCGTCTTTCATTCCATGAATGATTTTTTTGTCCGCCGGACAGATGGTCGCGAGTACGCCGCCGAGTTGGGCTCGGGCTGCATCGCCGTCGCCTGCGACGAAATAATACGGGCACAACCGCACGCGGCCTTTCATCGGCTGGATTTCGTTTTGTGAAAAATCATACCACTCGGAATCGACGAGGCCTGGCTTGTGAAACCGTTGCAGCACGTAGGGCGAACGACTGAAACTGGCAATCGCCTCTTCCACGGCGACAGACCAATCCGCGTGCGGCAGATCGCTACCCAGGTAAACACCGCGGGCACCCCAGGCGTGATCGGAAAATCCGGATACCTTAAGAATCAACTCACGTTCTTTTTGCGAGAGCGCCGTGAGTTGTCGCCAGTCGGTCAGGTTAATTTCCGGGATCGCGCCTTGCGGAGGCAGAGGAGTGGGGTCAATGACCCAGGTGTAGGGCGTGAGCTCTTGCATGCGTTGCAAAAAGCGCTCACCCAATTCCTGACGCCAGAAACCCTGCAGATTGCGGTTCCACAACAAGGCGAAGAGCATCTTCTCTTCGAACATCGGTTTGGGCGCGGGGGTTACCCGAATGCGCTTGTCAGCGGCCAATTGAAAGATTTGCTTCGAGTTCGGCACGTTCGCCAGATCGAACAATTCAAAGAAACGATACACCGCCTCTCCGTCGGCGATTTGGGAAAACTCCGCGCTTTGAACCTTGAAGCGGTTGGCGTCGATTTGATTCGCCACCCATTGCATTTCCGGACGGTAGGTGCCGGCTTCCTCGGACACGACGATATGAACCCCAGGCGCATCGCCGAAGATGCTGGCGAAGCCGGTCAGCATGCCGTCCGCGCCGCCGAGGACTTCCGCACCCAATTGCGAGTAAGTGCGATTCAACCACGCAGTCAAACCTATGCCGCCTGGAACCGAATCGAGTTCCGTGACGCGCACGCCCTGGTCGGTAATGAGCAGGTCCGGACGAATCACCCGTGGCACGTCGGTCTTGAACGCATGCGAGCGTTGCAGTTCGATCAACTCTGACGGCTTGCCCTGGTCCAGCCACTGCGCGACCCAATCCGGTTGTTTGCCCTCGACACTTTTCCGATAGAGCAAATTGACGGCGCGATAAAATTGCAGCAACACGCGGCCAAGATTGTCGATGTCCTTCGCGAGTTCTGGCCCGAGCGAAAGGGGCTTGGGCGAGACGCGCCAGTCGTGACCTTCAAACAAACCCGCCGCGGGCATCTGGTCGCGCACGAACTGCGCGCGCTGGGCGGGAGATAATTCGCTGGTGGCGGCCGGGGTGGTCATGGGTGAGGTAAAGTTGCCTGAACGCAGGCGGCTCAGGCTCGGACCTGTCCGCTGCCGATGCCAACCCACTTATAACTGGTCAGCTCCTCCAAACCCATCGGGCCGCGGGCTCCGATTTTGTCGGTGCTGATGCCGATCTCCGCGCCCATGCCGTATTCGCCGCCATCGGTGAAGCGAGTGGAAGCATTCCAGTACACTGTCGCCGAATCGACCTCGTCGAGAAACTGTTTCGCCCGCGCTTCGTTGCGCGTCACGATGCTGTCCGAATGCGCGGAGCCGTAGTGATTAATGTGATCGATCGCTTCACGAACACCGTTCACGACGCGGACGTTCAGGATGTAATCGTTATACTCGGTGGACCAATCCTCTTCCGTTGCCGGACGGACTTCCACTTTGGCATCGCCATTTTCGGCTTTGAAAATCGCCTGGGAATCCGCATCAGCGCGAAGCTGCACTTTAGATTCAGCGAGGCGACGTCCCAATACGGGGAGGAACGCCTTTGCAATTTTTTGGTCTACGAGCAACGTTTCCATCGCGTTGCAAACCGCAGGCCGCTGCACCTTCGCGTTCAGTGCGATCGCTTCCGCCATTTGCAAATCGGCGTCCGCGTCCACGAACACATGGCACACACCTTTGTAATGTTTGATGACCGGCACCTTCGACGCTTCGGTGACGGCACGAATCAATCCTTCGCCGCCGCGAGGCATGCACAGGTCCACGTATTGGGTGAGCGACAGCAATTCCTTGATCGCTTCACGGTCGGTGGTGGGCACGACCTGAATTGCGTCATTTGGAAAATTAGGCAACGTTTTCCGTCCCGCTTCTATCATCAGTCGGGCAATCGCCTGATTGGAATTCAACGCCTCCTTGCCGCCGCGCAGGATCGTGGCGTTTCCCGACTTAAAACAAAGGCTCGCCGCATCCGCCGTCACATTGGGCCGCGATTCATAAATGATCACCACCACGCCGATGGGCGTACTGACCTTGCGCAGCTGGAGGCCGTTGGGACGAGTGCGTTCGTCCAGCAGACGCCCGACCGGATCCGGCAGGGCCGCGACTTCCCGCAGCCCTTTGGCCATGGCGGCAATGCGCTTGTCGTCCAGTTTCAAGCGATCAAGCATCGCGGTGGAAAGCCCCATTTTCGCGCCGACCTCCATGTCGAGTGCGTTCGCCGATTTGATTGCAGCACCGTTGCGCTCCAAAGCGTCCGCCATCGCAAGCAGACAGGCGTTCTTATTCGCCGTCGTCAACCGCGACAGTTCGCGCGAAGCCGCCTTGGCCGCTTTGGCCAATTCGGTCATCTGTTCCCTCAAATTCATCGCCTGCAAGGTAAGCCATCCTGCAAAACTTCAAAGTGAGAATTTTCAGCGTCTCCTTCGCTCGATAGAATGCGAGTCAACAATCACTTGCCTTTCTGTAGTCGAATGGCCGGTGCGTCCGACCAATCCAATTGCCATGCGCCATCACTCTTTCGGTTCGTGAGTTCGGACTTACGCAACACGGAACCATCTTCGTTCAGCAGCGTTGCCGTCCAGTTTCCCTTGGGCAACTGCACGAACAAAGGTTCATCCGGCGCGGCGCCGGCGGTCCGGTGAAGGTCGATTGTATCGCGAGTGGCATGAATGGTTAGCGTGAGATCGTGGAAGCGCACGTGGTCCACCGTCACTTCGGGCCAGTCAGAGGGCAGGCGGGGATTTAGCTTGAACCCGTCGGCACGTGGGGCGAAACCGACAAAGCCGTTCAGCACGATTTGCGGAACCATGACGCTCTCGAAAAACTCCTGGTCGAGACCCAGGCCGCCGGCGGTGCCACCGCCCTGCATTGAGCCCTCGCGCGAACCGTTATAGTATTTTCGATAGCCGCCCGCCGCCTGCACTTCGTCGAACCACGGCAGGATTTCGCGCAAGCGCTTCCATGCATTGTCCGGTCCCAGTGTGAGCAGGCGGGCCATCAAGTCGTGATATGAAAAGCCCAGCACCGCACCGCCGTCCTGCACCTGACCGCCCCACGGAATGCTCTCCGGATTGTTCCATGCCCAAAAATACCAATCCAGATTTCGCTTCGTCGTGGCACGCGGGCCGAAACGCCAGTGATAAATATCCGGGCCTTGTGCCGTGTCGCCAGCGACAATTCGTTCGCCATCCACCCAACTCAGAATCGCGCGCGCGTGTTCCGGCGTGGCGAAATCATAATAGATCGCTTCGAGATTCAGGAACGTGAAACCATAGTCGTGAGATTTGCCGTCAGCATCGACGCAGGCGTTGAATCGCTGGGTCTCGTGATTCCAAAAGAGCCGGTTGCCTTCCTTCTTAACCTCGTCGGCATGGCTTTCGAGCATCGCCGGTTTGAAGGCGAGCACGCCGCCGGGCATCATCCATTCCGGGTGCGCGAGGACTTCCCGTTCGATTTCCGCCATCGTGCGAACGGCGTCGTAGTATTGAATTGTAGCGTACGCATCCAAGCCGCCAAACGGCATGATGTCCCAATAGTCGTTGCCGATGCCACGCCCGGTGTGGATGATCTTTTCGCCATTCGGCTTGTGTTCGAGGCCGCTGCGCCCGTCGTGTCCGACCCAATCGGTAAACACCACTTTTTTCTCCAAGGCGTGATGTTCGGTCATCACGTAATGCAACGCTGTCCGCATGCGATTCAGGTTGGCTCGCAGAAAATTCAAATCGCGCGTCCACCAAAAATATTTCGCGCAACCCCGCACGAAGTTCTGGCTGTTGATATTTTGACGCGTGTCATATTGCGAAAAGAACGCCTGAATGATGACATTGCCGGTCGCCGAATTGCCGAGGCCGATGCGGATCTGCGCGACTTCACCCGTCCACTGCGGCGAGCGGTACATTGGAATCATAGTGTAAGTCATCGCTCCGTTCTTGATCGGCTCGAAGTAAACGCGCCGCGACGAAGTAAAATTGGTCGCGGTCGGCGTGGTCCATTCGATGTAGGGCTGCCCGGTTCCCAATCCGCTTGTCTGCCAGCGCAATTGCAAAAACGGAACTTCAAACGTCTCGCATTTCCAAACCGGCGCGGTCACGATTGCATTGGCGTTGGTCACTTCGAGGCTCCATCCGTCTTCGTTGGTGCCGCCCGCACTCGCGTTGACGAGGGTCCAACCGTCGGTTTTACTCAGGTCATTCGGACGCCATCCGCGTCCGATGGTGTTCTTGAAAGAAAAATGCCAGCCGCAACCGTGGCGTCCTTGATTCCAAAAGGGAAACGGCCAGCCGAGCTGGTGGGCGATGCTCTGATGCTGATGCGTCGCGACATATCCTTCGGGATCGATGATGCGAGCGGTCAGCGTATCGGCCCACGCCTTGCGCATCGCGTCGGACTGGGCGCCGGTGGAAACCGCCGGCCAGAGCGAACCCTCTGGCAGCCACTCGTCCCACAACGTCGCCTTGGGACCCGATCCTGGATAATGGAGCCAATACAACTCGCGCAGCGAATCCATTTCCTTCTCATGCCCGGGCACCTTGAATCGCGGAAAATCGTCAGGCGGCGCCGCTTGACAATTGAGGGCTAAAACTGTCGAGACGACGATTCCCAGGATGGCGGCTTTTGCAAAATTCATCATCGGTTGACGGTGAGCAGACGAGAGCTTTTGTAGGTTCATGTAATGACAGGCTAAATTCCGCAGACATGGACGATTCGTGTCGCGAAAGCTTCAAATTTTGATGGCGGCGGAGCAAAAGGGCTGCGCCGACAAACCTCCAAAGAAAGAGGGCGCAACCAGCGGAGGTTGCGCCCAGAACCTATGAATTAACTAAAGCTGTATATGAGACAGCCCTGATTAAAGAACGTTCAATGGCGCGGTCAAGTAATTGCGGTTCGCTGGCGTTTCCACACTTAAATCACTTTAAATCAGGCGTTTATGAAAGCGAGAAAAGGCGGCGAAATTGTAACATTTCGTCGCCCAAACGATTTATTTGCCGCCCGATTGGGTCGTTGCGACGGGAAAAGTTCTCAGATGACAGCGGCTCACTTCACCTCGATCTTGCTGGCGGACATCGTGTAATAGATGGTGACTTTGGTACCGACCTTGAGGTCGCCGTTGATCTTCGTGCTTTTGTCGTGCGCCAGTTGCCACTTATCTTCGCCTTTCTGCACCGTGATGGTCGTCGGCGTTATCTCCAGCACCGGACCCGTGACCTGGTAGCTTTTCACGTCACCGCCGGAAGCAAATGCCGTGAGAATAATTCCTCCACAAACGAGGGAGGCGAGGATTGATTTATAATTTTTCATGATAGTTGGATGGTTGTTACCGCCTGCTTCCGCGACCCTACGGCCACCGTCACAGGCACATTGGGAATCACGAAATCTTGGTAACATCCCGGCACTTCGATTGCAAGTGGCAACCGGCCTAAACCATTTCCCTCGGCGACGCTCAACTTCGTCCCTAAAACAACGCCATCGCCGCCAAACAAATCCGTGGTGCGAACAGGTGCTATAAGGTGCGAATTACCGCGAAACGCCTTTAAGCCTGCCATTTCATAGAGCCTCGTTTTCTGAACCCATTTTGCAATATGCATTTTCCATTTTGCATTCCCAAGTTGGGTTCGTTTTCGATTTCGGAACTTCCTAAAAACGTCATAACTCCTTACCCCTTAGATATTTGTAAATTTCCAAAGTTGGGTTCGTTTGGTAAAATTTACAATTGCGTGAGGTTGGTTCCTAAAAACACCACGCTGCGCAACGGCGCGCACCACAGCGTCACATGGCGTACCACTCCACGACTCAGCCGAACCAAGGCGTTTCCATTCCGTTCTCACCCCATTTCCAGCACTTCCCAAGCCGACCAAAATTGGCCGCAACCCCGTACCGAAGGCAAGACTAGGCCGTCCTTCGGTTGATAGGGCGATCTCTCCCGCATGCGGGACCGACAAAAAACTGATTTCTCGGCGGTCCCAGCGAACGCCCAAATATTTCTTTCGGCATCCCGAACGACACAATCCAGCGGCCCCTTCCACCGCGAAGATTGCAAAGCCGATTGTCGCTCTCCTCCGCGCTTCCGCGTCGCGGGTAATTCGCCTCAAAATTCAAATGTCAAAGATCATCCTCCCGCCCATTCCTGCACTCAGGCCCCCCTGGCAGGACTCCAACCCCTCAACCTTACCTCTGGCGCAAAACTTTGCAAGAGCAAAGTGTGAGAAATAGCAAGTTTTCCCGGCAATCCCGGAAGGATCGGCAATCGCGGAAGTGTTTTCCTGCATTACCGCGGAAAATCGCCCAAAATTGGAGCGCACCAACGCCCGGATATTTGGAAAACGAAACCGATCTCCTAATTTGAAAAATCCCGAAGGGATTTCGCCCTCCAGTCCCCGGTTGGTCCGCAAGTATTCGGACTAACCGGGGGTAACGAACCCGCATGCCCCCAACCTCGAACGAGGTTGCGCCTCGGATTCCCTCAAAGGCAGGAAGCTCATAATGTGAGACCGTGCCGGCACGCCCCACGCCGGAGGGCGCGAATGACCCAATCAATGCGGCCAAAACGGTATCTACCCGGGTCCAACCCCACCACTGTTACCGATAACTGGCAGGTAACGTCGTAGGCGCGGCATATTTGTGGAAAAGCGTCCCTCAGCAAACCGTTTTCCAGAGCTCCGTAGGAGCGCCCGTAGGAGCGGCCTCTGCCCACGTCCGCTTTTCGGGTGCGATGCCAACAAAGGGCTCAGTCCTACAATCTTGAAATTTTGTCTTGGCCCGTCATCTCCGACCGGCCGGACGCAAGCGCTCCGATCAGTTACCGGGGTTTCTTCAGATCGTCCACCATGGTCCGCGGACGCCGGGTAAGGTACCCGGCCTACATGGTTCGGAGCGCGTTTTTGTAGGCCGGGTACCCTTACCCGGCTTTTCCCCCTCCCGTTTTGCCTTGGCCCGTCATCTCCGACCGGTCGGACGCAAGCGCTTCGATCCGTAAAGGTGTCCTAGCATGATGATAATCACGCAAGGTCGCCATAGCTGTCCTGGTCGCAAAATATGCCGAATTCAAAAAGTGTCATAATTCTAGGACTGTTAAACATTAACGGCGGTGGTTGAAAGAGGCGGTCGCCTCACGGTAAAAGAGTGGACGTTCAACGGAAAGAAGAACAACCAAACCAAAAACCGAAAGGCGACCAATGAAGAAAGTAGTAGCTGGACTGGACCTGCATGGCAACAACGTGATGATCGGTGTGATGGATCTGGAGGGCAAACGAATGGCGAGTCAAAGAGTGCCGTGTGAGCTCAAGGCGGTGGTGAAGGTGCTGGCCCCGTATCGGAAACGGCTGGCGCAAGTGGCGGTGGAGTCCACGTATAACTGGTACTGGCTGGTGGACGGGCTGCAGGCGCTCAAGTATCCGGTGGTGCTGGCCAACCCGGCGGCGATGAAGCAGTACAGCGGCATCAAGCATGCGGATGACACGAACGACGCGTTTTTCCTGGCGGAGTTGTCGCGGTTGAAGATTCTGCCGACCGGTTATATTTATGACGCGGCGTTGCGACCGGTGCGGGATTTGTTGCGCCGGCGTTTGAAGCTGGTGCACCAGCGGACAGCGTTGATGCTGAGTTTCAAGAGTCTCTACACCCGCACGACGGGCAAGGACCTGACGCTGACGCGGCTCAAGGCGCTGGAGATCCCGGAGGCGCAGGCATTTTACGAACATCCGGCCAACCAGCTGATTGCGGGCTTGCAGGTCCGGCACGTCGAGCAACTGAGCGAAAGCATCCAGCAGATCGAACGGGTGGTGCTGGCCTCGTCGCGGGAGCTGCCGAGCCACGGGCGACTGGGCACGCTGCCGGGAGTGGGGCGGATCCTGGGGATGACCATTATGATGGAGGTGGGGGACATTCAGCGCTTTGCCGAGGCGGGCCACTTCGCCAGCTATTGCCGGACGGTGGCGGCGCAACGCACGTCCAACCAGAAGGTGAAAGGCGAAAACAACAGCAAATGCGGCAACAAGTATCTGGCGTGGGCGCTGGTGGAGGCGGCGAACTTTGCGCGGCGTTACGACGAACGCT
>JBGALR010000010.1:0-170656 GCA_044223735.1 Limisphaerales bacterium
GGCGTCTCGCCGCTGTTTTTCCATAAGTAACAGACAGAGGCCCAGCGGCGAGACGCCGCTGCCACTTTTGGGTTCCAATTGACTCAAAAAAATCCCTGGTGCGAATAGGTGCTATAAGGTGCGAATTACCGCGAATCACCTTTAAATCCCTGATTTCCATAGCACCTCCATTTCGCATCCGAAATTCTGCATCCGACATTCCCAAGTTGGGTTCGTTTTCCGAATTGAAAAACTCAAAATCAGTCATAAACCATTATCAATAATGCCTTTGTAACTTTTCAAAGTTGGGTTCGTTTGGTAAAATTTACATTTGCGTGAACTTCCGCCTCGCTTCGATGAACTGCGATGCGCAACGGCGCGCAACACTGCGCAACATGCCGTAACACTCCACGACTCGGCCGAACCAAGACGTCTCCATGGCGTTCCCAACCCATTTACAATCCGTCTTCCACCCGACCAAAGTGGGCCGCAAACCCGTACAGGTGGCTGGACTGGGCCGTCCTTCCCAGGCAGGGCGATCCGATGAACGTAGAGAGAAAAAAGTGATCTCTCGGCGGTCTCCGCGACCGCTCAAATCTGTCAATTTTGCAATTCGCATTCTTCAATCTCCATTTTATTCGCCCCGCCATCCTAAACCGGAGGGCCGGACAAATGCTGTCCTTCGGTCCAACGGCACTCCTCCGCGCCTTCGCGGTGCAAGTCTGTAACCGTCCCACGAAATGCTCCCTCAAAATTCAAATGTCAAAGATCATTGCCCTCCTTGGTCCTGTAATCAGGCCCTCTTGGTGGGACACCAACCAACATCCCGACCTTACTCTCGTTGCGACAACTTTCAAGTGTAAAAGTATAAGATGTGACAAGTTTTATCGGCAATCCCGGAAGGATCAGCAATCGCGGAAGTGTTTTGAGCAGAAATTCAGCGATATCGGGCCAATAAGGCCCTTTCGCCCCGGTTCGCATCCACGAAGCCGGTTAGCTGATGAGCAGCAAACGCGGCGGCTGGCCGGAAATTGTCTCAGGCGCGCGATGGATGCACGGCGGCACCAGGCTCTGCGGATGAGTCACGGCGATGCGCCAAAGATTTCCCAGGCCAAACGAAAATGGCCGCGCTTCGGGCGCCGGGGCGTAGTGCAGATCGTAGCAATTCTCCTTCAGAAATTCGAGAAACTCATCGCCCTCCTCGCCGCCGAAGAGCCGGAGCAGCCGCGCGCGCGTTTCGGGAATGTCCACATGACGCCGTGCTTCTTCGTTGCGGATGCCTTCACTCGCCGCTCCGTAGTACGTGCAAAGGTAGGTGTCGGCCTCGACCGTCGCGCGATCGGCGTGGAAGGAATAAACATCGGTCGGCAAGCCCGCTGCATCGTCATCGCGCGGATACTCGCCGATGCAGTCGAGCACCGGCGCGAGCCCGTGTTCCCGCAGCAATCGCAGGTCATCCACGAGAATTTTCACAGCGGCGCCGCCTTCTGCGCTGACGGGAAGCGCGAGCAATCGCTCTTCGTCGAGCGTGGTCGTGCCGTCGCCCGCGCCAATCATCTCCACCACTTCACCGAAATTGCCCGATAGCGTGCGTTGCCAGCAGAGCGCGTTGATGCCCTGGGCAAGCGGCGTCGTGATCAGTTCGTGAAAACTGCTCACGACCTTGATCCGGTCGTAGCCGAGGGGCAGGGCAAGGGGCGTCATGTGCGCCGCCCACCTTACAGGGAAATCACCGCGAGCCAAGCGCTACGGCTTGCGAAAATCGACCAGGATGTTGATCACTTTTCCGGATTCGAGCACAAACGTGAGACCTTGCGTGGGATATTCCAATTGCTCCTGCCCGGTGTTCCACGGCTGCGCGGTCTTTGGTTGGCCAAACGCCTGAATCACTTCCGCGCGCGTGGACTCCATGCCGATGCCCTCTTTCGACCGGCCCTTGAAAGTCTTCACGCCCGGATATTTCAGCATGGAATCGCCGCAAAAAATCACCATCGCACCCTTCGCTGTCTGGCCCACGGCCATGCCGAGTCGCTTGTCGTAAACCATCATTTTGCCCTGCCACTTTTCGGGCTGCCCGAGCACGGCGATGACTTCGTTGGTCGTCATGCCTTTTCGCACCTTGCCCACGCTCTCGCCCGGAACGATCAAAACCGGTTCGGCCGCCGCCGCAGCTTTGGCCGGTTGATTCGTCGCGTCGTTGGACAAAGCGACTACTGCCACGCCGCCCGCCACCATGACGGCGGTTGTTAGGCCGACGGCGAATTTTATTTTCAACCAGTTCAATGTTTTCATGGTTTCGTTGACGAGGGTTGTGGTGATAGCGGAAAGGATTGCTTGTTGGGTGGTTGCCGTTGCAACGGTGGCAGCCAGGCCGGCGGGGGCCGCTGCGGCGGAGTTTGCCGACACCGCGCCGATGATCGCCGCTGTCGAAAGCGTCACACCGCGTTTCGTAAAAAACGCGCGCAATTTATCCACGGCGCGATTCACGCGTTTATGCACGGCGGCTTCGCTGGCGCGCAGGGACGCGGCCGCCTCGCTGGCCGTTTTGTTTTCGAAATACCGCAACACCACGGCGTTCCGATCCGCTTCACTCAGATGGCCCATGGCCTCATCGAGGAGCGGTGCGATTTGTTGCCAGGCCGGATCGGGATCGTTCAGGGCTGATTGCATGTGCGCCTCCTGTTCGCGCTTTTGCCGCCGCCGTTCACCCCGCACGAAATTCGCCGCCGTCAGCCGCGCGGTCTGATAAAGCCACCCGGACAGAATCGTCCGCGGCGACAGCGTGCGGGCCTTCCGCGCGAGGATGACAAACACCGCCTGCGTGATTTCCTGCGCCTGATGCGGGTTTGCCGTGGAGCGAATCGCCGTGGCGTACACGAGATTCACATAGCGCTCCACCAGCGCCGCGAAGGCGGCGTCAGAGTCGTGGCACGCGAAATCCCGGAGCAATTCGTGGTCGTTCAGTTCGGCCATTCACCCAATGATGTCCGCAAATCGAAAAGGTGGACAAAGAATTTTTGCCTCTTTTTCGGCCGGACCAAAACACTGCCAACCTTGGGAAGAATGGCCCGCCGGACACGGGCTGTACAGAAAAAAGCCCGAAGGTCTTTTATTATGTCGTCAATCCTTACTGATCAATCGACTCTTTGACCTTCGAGCGAGGCAAGCATCGCCCTGAAATCGCGAAACACCACTGGGGTGTTTACCTACCCGTCGCCCGTGGGGAGGCGGAAGCGCGGCGTCGGTTGACGCGAAAGCGATCAGCCCTCGAAATCGTACACGATTACCTTCTGGCAATTCGGCTTGAAGACCTTTTCCACGAACTCCACATGCAGTGGATGGGCCTGATACTCGTCCTGAGTTTTCTTGTCGGGGAACACGAGATTCAACGCCACCTGATACGTCTGGTCCACCACCGGTCGAGTGCTGGAGGCCATCCGTCCGGCATGATAATGCAGCACGCCCGGAATCGGCGTCAGGTAACGTTGCATCCCGGCGATCAAATCGTTCGCCGCGTTGGGCAATTCAGGCTTCGTCCAAAAAATGACAACATGTGAAAACATAATCGTGTGCGGCGTTATAGTGTTTTAGGTTGCGGCAATTCTCGCGATGGCCCAAGCGCCTCGCAACCCGAAAATAATCAGACGTGGCAACACCTCTGTGTGTTTGTGGTATTTCATGTGAAAAAGCTTCGCATCGGGATCGCTTCTTGCAACCCTGCCGGGCTTTGGATTCAATGACCACGTTCAGTTTGAGGGGCCGGGTCTACAGGGACTGGAGAACAATTGAATCAATGAGCAAAGTCAGAAAATCCACCATCGAAGTGCAAGGAACTGCGATTACCGTCATTTCTGATCAGAATGAGGATTTTATATCGCTGACGGATATGCTCAGGGCCAAGGACGGGGAGTTTTTCATTTCTGACTGGCTACGCAACCGGAACACCGTGTAGTTTCTCGGCATTTGGGAATCCATTTACAACCCGGGTTTTAATTATGGCGAATTCGCCATAATTAAAAGTCAGGCGGGATTAAACAGCTACAAGATCAGTGTCAAAGAATGGGTGGAAAAAACACATGCCATCGGTTTGAAAGCCACTGCAGGTCGATACGGCGGGACATATGCCCACAAAGACATTGCCTTCGAATTTGGCATGTGGATCAGCCCGAAGTTCAAGATTTACCTCATCAAGGAATTTCAGCGGCTCAAGGATGACGAGAATCGGCGGCTCTCGCTCGCCTGGAGCCTCCACCGCACGTTGTCGAAGTTAAATTATCGCATCCACACTGACGCGGTGAAGGCGCACTTGATTCCCCCCGAGGTGACGCCGGCGCAGGCGGCGCTTACTTATGCAACGGAGGCGGATTTGCTAAATGTCGCCCTCTTTGGACAGACCGCGCGGGAGTGGCGCGAAGCCAATCCAAAACTCGAAGGGAACGTCCGGGACTACGCGGGCGTCGAACAGTTGCTCGTCCTCGCGAACATGGAGGGCATGAATGCCGAGTTCATCCCCATGGGATTGCCGCAAGGCGAAAGGTTAAAACGGCTCAACCAGATTGCCATTCGTCAGATGCAGGTTCTGACCGCGACGAACCGGAATTTGCTGCCCGGCGAGAAACCTCAGTGAAAACATGCGCCGGTGAGTGCAGCCGTTGGACACCGCTGCCGGACCAGGCTTTCATGGTCCGAGCCTCAGGACTTGGAATGCGACAGCATAGAGCTCTGAGTGCTTAACAGTGCTTCCAATCTCCGCTGCGGCTTTGCCTGGATTTCGGGGGATTGGCGAAGATTGCAACACTCACCAATTCTTCTGCATGCCGGTGTCGATATATCCCTTCACCGTCGTGTCGTTGCTTTGTTGGGAACTCTGGCCGGTCGCGCAGCCGGAAAAGAGGACCGCGAGAACTGTGGCCAAAATCAGGGTCTTCAACGATAGCATGGAGGCGATCAAACCAATTTCGATCTCACGAGTCAATATTCGGGGAATGTGGCCTTGGCTCGAACCGGTGCCGCGAAGAAGATGACCGGCCATTGTCACTCGAAAAATCGGGAGAAATTGTAATGGCAGGGTGCGGGTGGCGGCCTATGATTCGTTCCCAAGCGAACTATTGTGAGCGCGACTCCAAATCAGACGTTGCCGATCCGGGAATCACCGAATTCGCAGAGTGCGGGCGAGGTCATTTGGGCGAGTGCGAAGCAAGCGGCCGGCAGCGCTTTTCTGGTGTGGCTGCTGGGAGGTTTGGCGCTCGGTATCGCCGGTGCGTTTGCCGGCCACATGATTCCCTCGCCGCCACCGTTTCACGGCGGAGCCGAGGCGGAAACCGTCCATTGGTGGTTCGGGCGGCATTGGGTGCATTCCATGAGGGCGCCGGCGTTTGCCGTTCTCTTCCTGCTTTTCTTCGCCCATTCACTTTGGGTCGCGTATCGCGATCACAAGGGGGCGGCCGCGGCCGGACGGGTGGAATTTATTTTTGCCACGCTTCGGGCGAATTGGTTTGGAATCATCGTGCGCAACGCCGTCGTCGCCTGGGCCGGCGCGTTGGTCCTGGTTTGGGTCTCGCGTTTTTCCCTGACTCAGATTTTCTGGAGCTGGCTCTGCGGATTCATCTTTTCCGCGGCGCACTGGTGGGGTGGAGCGGCGTTGGGCCGCGAACGATGGGCGGGGATCGAAGAGTGGTTTCGATGGTTTGGCGCGAACCAGATAAAACTCTATTTCTGGTTCCTGTACTTTGCCGGCATTTGCGACGATTTGGGCCTGCCAAATATAAAAACGCTGGGCCGCTGGCTCTGGCGACGGTGGAAAAAACGAAACGCGGCGACGAGCGCAGCGGATATTGAATGCGCCCGCACACCGGTTGTTGATCCGTAGGCGTAAGGAATTCTGGCGAAGGCAAGGGGCCTTGCCTCAACGGCCACTACCAGTTCAAAGTCAACTTACCGTGATTGTGAAACGCGGGCGGCTTGATTAGACTGCGGCATGGAATCAAACCGGCTGGAAGCCTTTAGCGATGGAGTGATCGCGATCATCATTACCATCATGGTGCTGGAATTGAAGGTGCCGCACGGGTCGGATTTTGAGGCGCTCAAGCATTTGCTGCCCGTATTTCTCAGTTATGTGTTGAGCTTTATTTACGTGGGGATTTACTGGAATAACCATCATCATCTGCTCAAAGCTTGCGGCAGCGTGAACGCGGGCATCCTCTGGGCGAATTTGCATCTGCTCTTCTGGCTGTCGCTGCTGCCGTTCGTCACGGGCTGGATGGGGGAAAATCATTTCACGCCGCTGCCCTCGGCGCTTTACGGTGCGGTGCTCTTATGCGCCGCCATCGCCTATGTGATCCTGCAGAACCTCATCGTGGCTTCGGAAGGCGGCAGGCAATCCAAACTCGCGTCGGCGTTTGGGAAGGACTGGAAGGGAAAATTGTCGCCGGTGCTTTATATCCTGGGCATTGGCACGTCTTTCATTCGTCCGTGGATTGCGGGTTGCATTTACGTCTTCGTTGCGCTCATGTGGCTGGTGCCTGACCGGCGCGTGGAGCGGGTGGTGCGGGAGAATGAAAACTGAAATGAAGTAAGTTTTCCGAGCCGGCACCTTCGGCGTGTCGGTTGGAAAACCGCTAAACAGTGTGTTTCCCAACCGACGCCGAAGTGAAGCTTACGACTTGATGAATTTCAGAAGGTCGGCGTTGATCGTGTCCGCCTCGGTTGTGGGCATCCCATGTGGAAAGCCCTTGTAAGTTTTTAGCGTGCCGTTTTTCAACAACTTCGCCGAGAGCGGCGCGGAATCGGCATACGGCACAATCTGGTCGTCATCGCCATGCATGACGAGGACGGGCACGTTGATTTTCTTGAGGTCTTCGGTGAAGTCCGTTTGCGAAAAGGCGACGATGCCATCGTAGTGCGCCTTCGCACCGCCCATCATGCCCTGCCGCCACCAATTCCAGATGACACCCGGCGCGGGTTTCGCGCCGGGACGGTTGAAACCGTAGAATGGTCCCGCCGGAATGTCATGGTAGAACTGCGCACGGTTGGCTGCCAGTTGCGCCTGGAATCCGTCGAAGACTTCCTTCGGCAGACCGCCCGGATTGGCAGGCGTCTTCACCATCAGCGGCGGCACCGCGCTGATGATGGCCGCCTTCGCCACGCGGCTCTCACCGTGGCGCGCAATGTAGTGGACCACTTCGCCGCCGCCGGTGGAGTGGCCGACGTGCACCGCATTTTTGAGATCAAGATGTGCGGTGAGCGCTGCAAGGTCATCGGCATAATGATCCATGTCATGCCCGCCGTCCACTTGGGACGAACGCCCGTGACCCCGGCGATCGTGCGCGATGACGCGAAAACCGTTTTTGAGGAAGAACATCATTTGCGCGTCCCAGTCGTCCGCGCTCAGCGGCCAGCCGTGACTGAAGACAATTGGCTGTCCCGAGCCCCAGTCTTTATAATAAATCTGCGTCCCGTCTTTGGTGGTTATTGTGTTCATAGTTCGTTTCCTTTTCGCTTATTCACTGGTCGTTCTTGCAATGTGTTGTTTTCTGTCGCTCGGGTTGGCGGATTCGCGTGGGCCTTGCTCTCACGCCCGGCTGAAAATACGCGAGGCGGAAGGTTGGGACACAACGGCTTTATAAAAATGACGTCGGCATTGAGTTTGGATTTGGTTGACCCGCAAGTTTCGCGTACGTGGCCCGTTCCCGCAATGGTCGCGAAATGAAAATTATTTGCCAGCGATCAAAGCGCCTGCTTTTGGTCCGTCCCTTGATTGGCGCAGCAAGACCTGCGCGACAGCGGCGCTCGTCTGCGGTAATCTAACGTCATGGAAATTAAAAGAAATGGTTCACAACCATCCACTGCTGGACCGGTTGATTGGTTTACGGGCGCGGTGCGTATTGACTCAAGATTCAACGGCACCGATCCGGCGCGAGTCGCCGGGGCGATCGTGACATTCGAGCCCATGGCGCGCACCGCGTGGCACACGCATCCCCTGGGGCAGACGTTAATCGTGATTTCCGGCTGCGGTCGCGCGCAACGCTGGGGCGGTCCCATCGAGGAAATTCGCGCCGGGGACATCATCTGGATCCCGCCGGGGGAAAAGCATTGGCACGGCGCCGCCCCGACCACGGCGATGACGCATGTCGCCGTTCAAGAGCAACTTGATGGCAAGGCGGTGGACTGGATGGAAAAAGTCAGCGACGAACAATACCAGGCCTGAACGCTGCCAAAAGATTCTGGAAGGGCTCCGCAGGGGGGGATGGCGGCACAAAGCCAAAAAAACGCCCGAAGGTTTTTTTATACTCGTCGATGCTTTCTGATCGCTCAAGTTGCTGACCTTCGAGCGATCAAAACATAGCTTTGGCAATCCAGATTTCCAATGGGGTGTTTACCTACCAAGTGAAATTTGCGACCGCCAAAACAAATTTTGTTCCGGCAAAATGGAGGCGTCGCAACGAGATTCAACTCTTCGCCGGCATCGTGCCGCCGTTCTATTGTTGCCTTGACATTTTATCTATATTTACTTATCACTGTGTTTGGACGGACGGGAAGCGGCCTGAATTGTTTAATGCCTCGGCTGTTCCGGGGTGTAAGGGCTGGTTTCTTTCCTCAACCAAATCACGAGCGATGCGAATATGAAAAACTTATCATGGCGTCTCACGGTTACAATGTGGCTGGCGGCTTTTGTTTGCTGGGGTGGAATCACATCCTCCCGGGCGGCAGATGAGGCGGCGGCGGGGTCTCCCGAACGCATGGAACGATTAGAGCAGCGTATCAATGAATTGACGCAGCGCCAGGCGCAGATGCGGCGTCCCGAGGGCGGGCCCGATCGGGCGCAACCCGCGCCGATGCAGAATCGGGAGCGCATGGCGAACGGCGCGCCGCTCCAAAATATGCCTGGTCCCGGAAATCCCGGCGTGCCCGGCGCGGCCGCGGCAAAAATCTGGAAGGATATCGCGGGCATGTTGCACTTGTGCTTTTTGATTGGAATTATTTTCAACGTGCTGACGGCGATGTGGATATTTTCCGATATTCGCAAACGCGGAGAGGGTTCGGGCGTATTTGTCGCTCTGGCGCTCCTTGCCGGGGCGCCGGCGGCGGTCATTTATTGCCTCGCGCGGATCGGTGATCGAAAAATATAGCCACTTAAGAAAGCCCTCGTTTCGACGCCACGACTCCCAAAAACCGGGAGTCGTGGCTTTTTTTATACAGCAAAGGAACTTAGCTATTCACAGTCGGGAGTCCCGGGAAATCGGACTTGGCGTTAACGATTTCGTTTGAGAGTTGTTCACATCTGGGAATAATTTGTGAATAACTTTCGGATAAAAGTCGCAGAAACCTGTTGACCGTATGGGGTATTATGGGTAAAAGTGGGACGAAGTGGGGCGTCGGAGATGTTCAGGCCCTGACGGTGAATAAGAATGGAACCGAGCGCGACATCCGGACCGACGTACTACAATTCGCTTTATCGACATGGGATCGATGACAAGCGAAGGGTGCAGATCCCCGCAAAATGGCGGCCGACGGAAGCGGGCACGGAATTCACGCTGGTGCTGTGGCCGAAGTCGATTGAAGGCCCTTGTATCCGGGCTTTGCCGCCGCGCGAGATGGCGGATTTGATGCGGGACCTGGCGGCGATGCCGAACAGCGACCCGAACAAAGTGGTGTTGAAGCGATTTATCGGCAGCGAGTCCGTCCAGGTGACTTTGGATAAAACCGGCCGGGTATGCCTGCCGGAGAGCATGGCGGACATGGCGGGAATCAAAGCAGACGGGGAAGCGGTGCTGGTGGGATTGTTGGACCGGTTCGAGATCTGGAATCCGGACCGTTACGCGAAGGTGAAGGCGTCGGATGCGATCATGGCCCAGGAAGCGTTCAAGCTGATGGAATAATTTATGAGCCTGCTGAAACTGCTGACTACAGGAAAAAGTCTCGTGGGATTGAAGGACGCGGAAAGCCGTTACCGGATGACCAACCAGCGGTTGCTGCCGAAATTCGGCTCGGGCAAAAATCCTTTTCGCGAGGCGGACGCGAGTGCCGTTATGGCGAAGGAAGCCACGCCGACGGTGGTGGAAAAAATTCCCGCGGCAGCGAGCGTCGCCCCGGCAGTCGCCGCAAGTTTGTCAACGCCCGCTCCGCGCGCGCCGATTTCCAGTCCAGGTGCGGGCTTGTTGCGAATGGGGGCCTCGAAAGCGCGCGACCTTGCGTTGACGGTGCAAAACCGGTGGGTTTCGCAGTTGGGTTCCGTGCTGTCGCGCCCGGCGCGCAAGCCGATGAAGCCGGCGGTGGTGCCGCTGGGACCGACCGTGCCCGTGCAAGGCGAGTTGTCTTTGGACCGCATCAAAGTGATGCGAAATGATTTGAGCGACGCCGATTTGGAAGTGGTGACGGCCAGGCCGGCCCGCCCGGCGCCGGTTCCGTCAGTGCGCGAACAGAAACCGGCGGAGCCAGCGGAAAAAGCCCGTGGACCGGTTTCGGCGCAGATGTTTAACGCAGTCAACCGCTGACCGGGCGAAGCCCATGCACGGTGTCAGCTTTCGCGCACACACCGGTGATGATGGCCGAGGTGCTGGCGGCACTGCAGCCGAGGTCCGGCGGCCGGTACGGCGACGGAACGCTCGGTGGGGCTGGACACGCGGCAGCCATTTTGGCCGCGAGTTCGCCGGATGGATGGTTGTATGGGTGCGATCGCGATGGCGCCGCCGTTGAGGCCGCCACGAACCGGCTCGCGGAGTACGCGGGGCGATTTGAGATTCGCCGTGGGAATTTTTCGGAACTGGCCGGCTGGGTGCCGCCCGGAAGTTGTGATGGCCTGCTGCTCGATCTGGGCGTGAGTTCGGCCCAGTTGGACGGCGCCGAACGCGGATTCAGTTTTCAGCGTGACGGCGAGCTGGACATGAGAATGGACCGGCGACAGGCGCTGACCGCGGCGACGCTGGTGAACACGGCGAGCGAGCGGGAGCTGAGCGGGCTGTTTTGGGAGCTGGGCGGCGAGCGGAATGCCCGGCGACTGGCGCGGGTGATTGTGCAGGCGCGCGAGACGCGGTCGATCAGCACGACACGGCAACTGGCCGAGTTGATCGAGCGATATGCGCCGCGGCACGGCAGGCGCGCGCATCCGGCGACGAAGGTTTTTCAGGCACTGCGAATGGCGGTGAACGACGAAGTGAGTTCTTTGAAAGCGGGTCTGGCAGGGGCACTTGGAATTCTGAGGCCCGGGGGCATCCTGGCGGTGATCACCTTCCAGGGGCTCGACGATCATATCGTCAAGGATTTCGCGCGGACCAACGCGCGGGACTACACGTTCACCGGGGACGTGGATATTCCGGAATTGCGCCAGCCGCGGACGCCGCTGGTGAAGTGGGAGCATCGCAAGGCGATTCTCCCGAGCGAGGCCGAGATTGCGGCCAACCCGCGGGCCCGCAGCGCACAATTGCGCGTGATGGCCCGGATGTAGCGCGGTGAAAATTTAAATCGGACGGAATTTGATATGGCGCGGAATCGAAAATATCAGTCGGCGGCGATACGGTTTGGGCCGGCGCTCAAGGCATTCCTGCTTTGCCTGCTAATTGGCGGCTCGGGTGTGGGTTACGTCTGGCAGAAAGACCAGATTTCCCAGCTCGGTCAGCAGATCAAGAAGCGGGAACTTCGGATGCGCGAACTGGCCTATCAAAACGAAAAGCTGAACAAGCAACTGGCGACGATGCGGACGCCGTTGTTTTTGGAAATGCGGATCCGGGATTTGAAGCTCGGACTGGTAAGACCGGAACAGGCGCAAATCTGGCGGTTGCCCGAACCCGTGCGCGACCAGCCCCGCACCGCCCGCGAATCTCAGTATGCGGCCGGCGCCGCGACGACCGCTGTGCCGTGACGAATTGAATTTTTTGCCGCCGCCCGTGACGCCGTCGGATGAGGAACCGATCGCCGCGGGCGGCCGGCAAAACGTTGGAAAACTTGCGAGACGGTTACGTGATGGGACCGTCCGGGATATTTAAAAAATGTCGCCTTGATAAACAAGCGAAGGGCGCGTGGTGCGCGCCGCGACGAAATGAACATGAACTGTGATTTGCCACCGCCCGTGACGCTGTCGGATGAGGAACCGATCGCCACGGGCGGCTGGTGATTTTGAAATGGCGAAGCTGCAACAATATCGACGGTTGATGATGCTGGCGTTGCTGGTGGCGGCGGCGTTCGCCGGCCTCGGCTATCGCCTCGTCGATCTGCAGGTGTTGCGGCACGACGATTTGAGTTCCCGCGCTCAACGCCAGACCCAGAGCGAATCGCTCATCGAACCGCGCCGCGGCGACATCCTCGACTCCAAGGGCAATCTGCTCGCGACCAGCATTCCGGTGAAGACGGTGTGCGTGGATCCGGTCCTGATCTGGAACCGCCAGGCGGAGGTCGCCCGTGCCATCGCGCCCGTGCTTGCCATGAGCGAGAACGAAATCCTCCTGCGGCTCGCGCCCAAGATTCGGACGAACGCCAAAGGCGAGTCGGTCACCAATCGTTATGCGGTATTGAAGCGCAAAGTGGCCATCGAGACCTGGCAGAAAGTGCAATCGGCGATGACGAATCTCAACTTTGGCATCGATGAAAAGAAACTGCCGAAACCGGAACGGAACCGTTACGCCGAGCTGCGAAAAAATGCGATTTTTGTCGATCCCATCGAGGATCAATTGCGGTCTTATCCCAATCAAAAACTCGCGGCCCATGTGCTGGGCTATGTCGGCATGGAGGAATCCGAGGTCAACGGACGCGCGATTCTGGAAACGTCGGGCAAGGCGGGCATCGAACAAAAATTTGACGAGAAGCTTGCCGGCGTCCGCGGGTGGCGGGTGACGGAGACCGATCATTCCAGGCGCGAAGTCGTGTCGCGGCGCGAGCAGGACGTCGAGCCGCACGACGGCCTGAACGTGGTGCTCACGATTGATTCCGTCATCCAGCATATCGTTGAATCGGCGCTGGCGGAAGCGAAGGAAAAAAACACGCCGGTCAGTATTTCGGGTATCGTGGTCCGTCCGCGCACAGGCGAGATTCTCGCCATGGCGACGCTGCCGGACTACGATCCCAATAATCCCAACGGCGCGTCGGCCGACGCGCGCAACCGCGTGATCGCGGACATCGCCGAGCCAGGTTCCACGTTCAAGATCGTGGTGTTGTCCGGCGCGTTAAATGACGGCACGGTGAAGCTGAACGACATGTTCGACTGCGAACGCGGCCGGTTCCATTTCGCCGGGCGCGTGCTGCACGATCATGAACCTTACAGCATGCTGTCCGCCGAGGGCATCATCACGCATTCGTCGAACATTGGCGCCGCCAAGATCGGCATGAAGATGGGCGAGCAGCGCCTGTATGAATATATCCGAAAATTCGGATTCGGATCTCAGACGGGCATCCCGCTCGCCGGCGAAGTCGGCGGGATCGTTCATCCGGTGAAAAACTGGAGCAAGGTTTCCATCGCGCAAATTCCGATGGGCCAGGGCATCGCCGCCACGCGGCTGCAAATGATGATGGCCATGTGCGCGATCGCCAACGGCGGCGTGCTGATGCAGCCGATGCTGGTGGACCACCTGGAGGACCGGGACCACAACGTGGTGACGAAATATGTCCCGACCAAGGTGCGCCAGGTGATCAGTGAAGCGGCCGCGAAGCAAATGGTCGCGGCGCTCAAAACCGTACCCGCGCCGGGTGGCACGGCGGAAAAGGCGGCGATGGAACATTACACCGTGGCCGGCAAAACGGGCACGGCGCAGAAGGTTGAAAACCATGAATACGTGCGGAAATACTTCGCGTCGTTCATCGGATTTTTCCCCGCGGACAATCCGGAAGTTTGCATTTCGGTGACGATGGACGAACCGAACAACGGTTACTACGGCGGCAAGATCGCGGCGCCGGTGTTCAAGCAAATCGCCGACCAGATCGCGATGTATTTGAACATCAAGCCGGAGGACGGCAGCGAAACGGGCATGGCTAGCGGCCTGGATGCCCCACTGGATGAAACCCCTTTAAAGACCGCGGCGGCACGCGCACGTCAACGACTAACCACCCAACAATGAAAGGCGAAGATAGATGAATTCAATTCCACTGATCTCCCACCATTTGTTTGTCGCGGCCGTCGCCAATGACGGGCGGGCGCAGGATCGCGCGCGCAAGCGGCCGGTGGTTTCCGCCGCGCCGGCGCGCCCCGGTTCCATGGATATGGGACGGGCGGATCGTTCGCTGCCTCATCCGGCACCGCAGCCGCTGCGCCACGCGTCGCGGCCGGCGCGCGCCTGATTGCTTTTTGGTTCCGCCCGTTTTCCGGGCAGATAGTTTTGTATGGATGCTCGTTCACTGAATTTTATTGCCACCGCCTGCCACGGGGAATTGCTCAACGGTTCGCCACAGACCCGGGTCCTTCAAGTCTCGACGGATTCACGCCAGACGCGGAACGGAGATTTGTTTGTCGCGCTGCCGGGACAGAATTTTGACGGTCACAAATTTGCCAGCGACGCGGCCAGCAAGGGCGCGGTCGGCATCGTGATCGGGCGCAACAGTCTCCCAATTAACGTGGGCGATTGCGCGGTGATCGTCGTGGACGACACCCGGCAGGCGCTGGGACGGCTGGCGTCGCAATATCGCGCGGATTTTCAACTGCCAGTGGTGGCGGTCGCCGGTTCGAATGGCAAGACGACCACCAAGGATCTCGTGGCGTCGGTGCTCAGCCAGCAGCGGTCCACGCTTTCGAGCGAGGCGAGTTTCAACAATGACATCGGCGTGCCGCTGACGTTGCTCCGTTTGGAAGGAACGCATCAGGCGGCGGTCCTCGAAGCGGGCACGAATCATCCCGGTGAACTCGCGCCGCTGGTGAAAATGATCCGGCCAAATTACGGCGTGCTGACCTGCATCGGCCGCGAGCACCTGGAATTTTTCGGCGATCTCGCCGGCGTGGCCCGCGAAGAGGGCAGCCTCGCGGAATTGTTACCCAATGACGGAAAGCTTTTTTTGAATGGTGACGACGAATGGGCCAACCGAATCGCCGGGCGCACGAACGCGAAAGTGGTCCGGGTCGGTTTGTCGGAGGTCAATGACTGGCGGGCGCGCCACATTCGCGTCGGCAAGCAGGGCGCGAGCTTTCGCGTGACCGGCACGGATGCGACTTACGATGGCGATTATCGGATTCATTTGCTCGGCCGTCATCAGATTGTCAACGCGCTCTTCGCCATCGCGATGGGCGCGGAACTAGGTTTGAGCCCGGAGGCGGTGTCGCGCGGGCTGGCCGCATGCAAGCCGCCGAAAATGCGGATGCAACTTTGGGAGGTAAACGACATCCGGGTGCTCGACGACACCTACAATGCGAACGCCGATTCGATGCTGGTGGCGTTGCAGACATTGCAGGAAATGCCGTGCAAGGGACGCCGGGTGGCGGTGCTGGGCGACATGGCGGAACTCGGCGAGCACAGCGAGGCGGCGCACGAGGAAGTGGGCCGGCGAGCGGCGGAACTGGGGATCGGGCAATTGTTTGCCATCGGCAAAATGGCGTCGGTGCTGGCCCGTGGCGCACGGCACGGCGGGCTGAACCGGATTTTGGAATTTGCGGATGTGGACGCGGCGGCGGCGGCAGTGCGGGGATTCGTAAAGCCCGGCGACATTTTGCTGCTCAAGGCTTCGCGGGCCAGCCGGCTGGAACGCCTGTCGGAAATGTTGCGAACCGGCGAGGCGGCGAGGAAGAACTGAATGCTTTATTATTTGAGCCAATATTTGCTGGCTGAATCGGCGGGCACCGAATGGGCGCACCGTCTTTCGCCGCTCCGTTTGTTCACGTACATCACTTTTCGCAGCGCGGGCGCGGCGGTGACGGCGCTCGTCCTTAGCTGGTGGCTTGGACCGCGCGTCATCGCGTGGCTCAAGCGTTTGAAGTTCGGGCAGGATTACGTGGACAAGGCGGAATCGGCGGGCGGGATGGCCGCGCGCATTCTCAGCAAGAAAGGCACGCCGACGATGGGCGGCATCATGATCATTCTGGCGTTGAATCTCACGACGCTGCTCTGGGCACAGTGGAATACGCTCATTCAGTTGACGTTGTTGTCCGTCGTGGTGCTGACCGCGCTCGGCTTCTACGACGATTGCGCGAAAATCCTGCATCAGAACGCCGGCGGCACCGCGTCGCGCGTGAAGCTCGCGGTGCAAACGGCACTCGCGTTGTTCATTGGCCTTTATTTATGGAAAGTCCCGGCCACGCGGCAATTGATCACCGATGTGATGCTGCCGTTTTATAAATTTCCGGTCGCCACCGGTGCAGGCATCGTCGGTCTTTGCATCACGATGCTCACGATCGTGGGCAGTTCCAACGCGGTGAATCTAACCGACGGCCTCGATGGTCTGGCGATTGGATGCACGCTGATTGTCTCGTTCGTGTTTGTGGTGCTGACTTATGTCGCGGGCAATCGCGCCGCCGCCACTTATTTGCAAATTCCGCATGTTGTCGGCGCCGGTGAACTCACGGTGTTTTGCGCCGCCATGATTGGCTCCGGCCTGGGTTTCCTCTGGTTCAATTGTCATCCCGCGCAGGTCTTCATGGGCGATACCGGGTCGCTTGCCCTCGGCGGCGCGCTCGGCATCGTTGCGGTGTTGATTCATCAGCCGCTGGTGCTGGTGATTGCGGGCGGCGTATTCGTGCTCGAAGCGGGTTCGGTGATTCTCCAGACCGGCTGGTTTCGTTATACGCGCAAGCGTTACGGCACCGGACGAAGAATTTTCCTGATGGCCCCGTTGCATCATCACTTCGAGAAGAAGGGCTGGTATGAGTCACAGGTGGTCATGCGTTTTTACATTCTGTGTGTGCTGTGCGCGGTCGTCGCGCTGAGCACGTTGAAGATTCGTTAAAGGCACTGAAATGCTCGATGTCGCAAACAAGCAAGTGTTGGTTGTGGGCCTGGATGGCTGCGGCCAGTCCGCGTGCGAATACCTGCGCCGCCACGGCGCGCGGGTGACGGGCGTGGACAGCGGCGACACAATCGATTTGCGCGAGCGCGCGGTTGAACTGCGTTCCATGGGTGTCGAAGTCGCCCTCGGCGTGCCTCAGCCGCCGGCGCGCGCCTTCAGCCTCGCGGTCTTGAGTTCCACCGGCATGGAGAATCTGGGACTCGTCGAAGCCGTCATCGAAAGCCAGGTGCCGCTCATCAGCGAAGTGGATTTGGCCTTTCAGCAATCGCAATGTCTGACGGTTGCCATCGCCGGCACCAATGGCAAAAGCACCACGGCCGATCTCGTGGAGCGCTTGCTCACCACCAATCATCGCAAAACCATTCTCGCGGGTGGTCCGGCGCGTTCCGTTTGCTCCGTCATTGATGAAACGAAGGAACTGGATTTTCTCATTTTGCGGTTGAACACCTCGCAATTGGAGATCACGGAATCGGTGCATCCGTCGGTTGCCGTGCTGCTAAATATTTCGCCCGGCCACTCTGATCGCGACAAAACGGCCGAAGAATATGTGCGCGCCAATGCGCGGTTGTTCCGTAACCAGCAGGCGTTCGACTGGGCGATTGTGCAGAGCGAAGCCTTGCAACTCCTGCGCAAACTCGATTTGCCGGTGCCGGCCAAGACCATCACTTTCAGCGCCGAGGATCACAACGCGGATATATATCTGGATCGCGGCCTCCTCATCAGCCGGTTGCCGGAATGGCCAGGTCCATTGCTCGACATGGGTTACTGCCAGCTTCGCGGTCCGCACAACGCCGAAAATCTGATGGCGGCCCTCGCGGTCGGTCACGCGTTGCGCGTGCCGCTCGATGCGATGGTGGATTCGCTCAAAACCTATTCCGCCGGACCCCATCGTTTCGAACTGGTTGCCGAGATCAACGGCGTGCAATTCATCAACGACGCGAAGGCCACCAACATGGGTGCTTTGCGGAAAGCGTTGCAAGCGGTCGGCCCCGGAACGGGCGGCGAACCCAACGTCTGGCTCATCGCCGGCGGGGAGGATGACGTGGACGATTTTCACGATCTCGGGCCGCTGCTTTCCCGTTGCGTCAAGCGCGCCTTTCTGACGGGAAAAGCCGGCGAAAAAATTCGTGCGGCCTGGAGCCTTTTTACTCCTTGCACGATGGCAAATTCGTTGCTAGAAGCAGTGACTGACGCGGCGAAAGATGCGACTTCAGGCGACGTAGTGTTGCTTTCACCGGCTTGTTCGAGCTTGGATGAGTTTCGAAACTACCAACAGAGCGGTGAAGTCTTTTGCCAAACGGTGAAATCAATAGGTAGGGGTGCCGGTGACGGTACCCCCAATATGCGTGGTAATACGGCCCCAAATGAGCCGGGAACCTTTTTTTAACATAAAGAATTTGCTCCGCGGTTTTTTGAGGGAAAACCCCGGGGCGAAAAAAATTAATAATCAAATTAACGAAACCTCACTGAACCGGCGTCATATCGCCCACTGAAAATGAACAACCAAAGTCCCCTGGTCCCACAAGGCTCTCTGCTCGAGAAAAAAAACAAAGGTCGCACTCGCGTGGAGATCGCGATTTTTGTCGTCCTCGCCATTCACGGCGTCGGTCTCCTGGCGCTGCTGATGCAGGGCTGCCAGAAGCCGCCGGAGGTGCCCTTGACCACCGAGTCCACCAACAGCACCGCGCCCCTCTTCGCGGAGTCCTCCAATCCGCCCCCAGCCATGGCGCCCACGACGAATACCGTGGCCACCGCCTCGCCGACGAACACCATTTCGTCCGTCCCGACGACTCCCGCTATTCCCGCAACGCCCGTGCCTGAGACAACTCCCGGAACGGCGACCGAATATACGATCGTCTCGGGTGATACGTTTAGCGGCCTCGCCACGAAGTTTGGCGTGAAGGTCAAGGCGATTGAGGATGCCAATCCTGGTGTAGATCCAAGCAAGTTGAAGATCGGCCAGAAGATTCATATTCCCGCGCCGGTGGCGGCGACTTCGGCGGCGGGCGCAACGACGGTTGCGACCGAAGCAGCCCATACCGGTGCTGATAGCACTTACACAGTGAAGTCCGGCGACAATCTGGGCAACATCGCCAAGTCGAAGGGTGTCTCGGTGAAGGCCCTGCGCTCGGCCAACAATCTCAAGACGGACCAGATCAAAGTCGGTCAGAAATTGAAGATCCCGGCCAAGGCGGCGACAGCGGCCGACACGACCGCTGCGGCGCCGGCGCAGTAAAGCTTTGTCCCGGTCGCCGGGCGGTGTGCCCGGCGGCCCTGTTCGTTTTCGATCAATGAAAGTGGCCGTTACCATTCTGATTACCTGTGTTGCCGCGTTGCTGGCACTCGGAATGGTGATGCTCTACAGCTCGAGCATGGCCCAGGTGGGCACGAAATACTTATTCAAGCAACTGTCGGGATGCGCTGTGGGATTGGTGCTCTGCATCGGCGCTGCGGTGCTGGATTATCGGGGACTGAGGAAATTCGCGTGGCCGTTGTTCGGAGTGGGCGTGGTGCTGCTGGGGATGGTTTTTCTGCCGCTTATCGGCATCCATCGCAACGGCGCGTCCCGCTGGCTCGGGTGGAAAACCACTTCGTTCTTCCAGGCCTCCGAGGTCGCAAAAATCACGCTGCTCATCGCGCTCGCGTGGTATTGCGAACGTTATCAGCGCCAGATGCCGACCTTGAAGCGGGGCCTGATCATTCCCGGCCTCATTATCGGGGTCGTGCTCGGTTTGATTTTCAAGGAACCGGACGTCGGGACGATGCTGCTGCTGGCGAGTGTCAGCGGGATCATGCTTTTGATCGCGGGCGTTCGCCTGCGCTATTTTCTTCCGCCCGTCATCATTGGCCTGCTGGCTGTGGGCCTGTTTATCTATCACAATCCGATGCGTTCCGAGCGCGTGTATTCCTGGCTGCATTTGGAGGAAACCAAGCAGGCGAAGGGCATGCAGGCATACCAGGCGATGGTGGCGCTGGGTAGCGGCGGCATTACGGGCAAAGGGTTGGGTGATGGCCGGCAAAAGCTGGGATGGGTGCCCGAACATCATACGGATTTCATTTTTTCCATCATTGGCGAGGAACTCGGTTTGATCGCCACCCTGTTGGTCGTGCTGGCGTTCGCGGCCATTGTATTTTGCGGCGTCTGCATTGCGCGGCACGCTTCCGACCCTTTCGGCATGCTCCTGGGGACCGGCATCACGTTCCTCATCGGCTTGCAGGCGATGATTAATATTGGCGTCGTCACCGGTGCGTTGCCGAATAAAGGATTGCCGCTGCCCTTTATCAGCTATGGCGGTTCCAATCTCGCGATCATGCTGTTCGCGGTGGGTATTTTATTGAGCATCGCGCGTCATGGTCGCGTAAACGCGGCGGCGGTCGCGGTGCCGTCACGAAGTGATGATTTCGGCGATGGCAATCCGTTTCGAGGAAAGGCGGCGAAATGAGCGCGTCCAACTCGAACCCCCTGCGCATTGCGATTGCCTGCGGCGGCACGGGCGGCCATTTGTTTCCCGGCATCGCGGTCGCCCGCCAGTTGGTGGCGCGCGGTTGCGCCGTAACCCTTCTCATTTCGTCCAAGGATGTCGATCAACAGGCGGTGCGCGATGTTTCCAATATGGAAGTGGTGACGCTGCCGGCGGTGGGATTGAAACGCGGTGGTGAGCTGGCGTTCGTGCGTGGTTTCTCGAGTTCGTATCGCAAGGCAAAAAAACTTTTCAAGTCGCAGCCTCCCCGCGTTGCGCTGGCAATGGGTGGATTCACGAGCGCGCCGCCGATTCTCGCGGCCCGACGTCGTGGCGCGAAAACATTTTTGCATGAATCGAACTCCATCCCGGGCCGCGCCAATCGCTGGCTTTCGTGGACGGTGAATCAGGCTTTCATTGGCTTTCCCTCCGCGGCGGGCCGTTTGCACGCCCGCAACGTCACCGTCACTGGCACGCCGGTGCGGCCGGAATTTTGCCCGGCGGATGCCGCCGCCTGCCGCCTCGCACTCGGTTTGGATCCAACCCGTCCGGTGTTGCTCGTCATGGGCGGCAGCCAGGGCGCGACCGGAATCAACGAAGTGGTGGCGCGTTCGCTGCCCTTGATCGCCCAACGATTGCCTCACGTGCAGGTGTGCCATCTCACGGGTCCGGCGAACGGCGATGAAATTGCGCGCACGTACGCCGATTCGAAGCTGACGGCTATTGTGCATCCGTTTTTGCATCGCATGGACCTCGCGCTCGGCGCGGCCACGGCCTCAATCTGCCGCGCGGGTGCGTCGTCGCTGGCGGAAATCGCCGCGATGCGTTTGCCCTCCGTGCTGGTTCCGTATCCCACGGCCACGGACAATCATCAATTTCATAACGCCCGTTCCATGGAAGCGAGCGGCGCGGCGCGGTTGCTGGAGCAGAAGAGCGCGACGCCGGAGACACTGGCGAATTTGCTTTGGGATTTGTTTGAGAAACCCGCCGTGCGGGAAAAAATGCAACAGGCGCTCGCACAATTTCACGCGCCCGAAGCGGCCGCCCGCATCGCGGATGCGATGCTGGAATCGGTGGGCGTAAAGGCGAACAAACCGTCGGGCAGCAATCCCGGCCCGCGCGTGGGGGAATTGGGCAAACGCGATCTCAATATCAACGAAACGCGATCCGCTGCGGCGTCCGACCGGCAACGCCTGTCGCGGAAACCGGCGTTGAAACCGGAGCGGCAGGTGGCGGCATGATGGTAATGGCGGCAACCGAAAAAAGCGCGGCCAATGATCCGGGCGCGGAGTTGAGCCGGCGGGTGTCGCCGGCCTCGGTGGTTCGTCGCGATGAACCGCTCGCCAAACGCACCACGTTGCGCGTCGGCGGTCCCGCGGATTTCTACGTCGAGCCCGCGGACGAAGCGGATCTGGCGGCGGTGGTTTCCTTTTGCACCGAGCAAGCTTTGCCTTTCTTTATTCTCGGCCGCGGCTCCAACCTTGTCGTCCGGGACGGTGGATTTCGCGGCGTGGTGATATCGCTGTCGCAACCCCATTTCAGCCGCGTGGAAATATCTGGCCAGCACGCGCAATGCGGAGCCGGAGCGCGGTTGAAAGCGGTCTCCGTCGAGGCGAAGCGCAATGGCCTGGCGGGTTTGGAATTTTTGGAAGGCATTCCGGGCAGTGTCGGCGGAGCGTTGCGCATGAACGCGGGCGCGATGGGGCGCGCGACGTTCGAAGCGGTCGAGTCGGTGCGCGTGATGGATTTTCGCGGCCAGGTGCGGGAAAAAACTTCCGCTGAATTTTCGGTCAGCTATCGTGCGTGCCGTGATTTGAAAACGGAAATCGCGCTGTCAGCGGTTTTTCACGGCCATCCCGATCCGCGCGAAGCGATCGAGCGCCGTATGAAGGAATACAGCGAGAAGCGCTGGAAGACGCAACCTGCCGCGCCGAGCGCCGGGTGCATGTTCAAGAATCCCGAAAGCATTCCGGCCGGCCGGCTGATTGATGAACTGGGCCTCAAGGGCACCCGCGTGGGCGGCGCGGTGGTCTCGGCCGAGCATGGAAATTTCATAGTGAATGACGGCGGCGCGACGGCGCGCGACGTATTGGAATTGATCGAAACCATCCGGCAACGGATCCGCGCGGAACGCGGGCTCGAAATGCAAACCGAAGTGGAAATTATCGGCGAATGAGTGACAAACCTGCGAAGTTGAATATTACAGTGATGCTGGGCGGCCCGAGCGCGGAGCGCGAAGTGTCGCTGCGTTCGGGCGCCGAAGTGGCCCGAGCCCTGCAATCGTTGGGCCATCAGGTCAACGAGCTGGATCCCCGCACTGAAAAATGGCGTCTGCCCAAAGGCACGGAAGTTGTCTTTCTGGCGTTGCACGGCACCTACGGTGAGGATGGCACGGTGCAGCGCCGGCTCGAGGAGTTGGGCGTGCTTTATACCGGCTGCGATCCCGAGGCGAGCCGCATTGGTTTCGACAAGATTCTTACCAAACAACGTTGCGTGCAGGACGGCGTGCCGACGGCGCGTTTCATGTTGATCGATTCCCCCGAGGCGAGCTGGCCGATGGGCTGGAATCCGCCGGTCGTGCTGAAACCCGCGCGGCAGGGGTCGAGCGTCGGCTTGCAGTTCGTCGATCGCGTCGCGGACTGGAGCCAGGCGCTCATTGAGGCGATGCGTTACGATACACATGTCTTGATGGAGGAAAAAATTGTCGGCCGCGAATGCACGGTCGGAATTCTCGGCGACGAACCGCTGCCGATTGTCGAAGTCCGGCCGAAGACGGGCATTTACGATTACCAGACGAAATACACGGCCGGCACCACGGAATATTTTTGCCCGGCGCCGTTTGATGAAGCGACCACCAAGCGCATCCAGGCGGCGGCGCTCGGCGCGTTCAAGGCGATTGGCGCGCGGGATTATTCGCGCGTGGACGTGATGGTGAAGCCCGACGGCGAACCGGTGGTGCTCGAAGTAAACACACTGCCGGGCATGACTGAGACCAGCCTGCTGCCCAAGGCGGCGGCGGCGGCGGGTTTGGATTATCCGCATCTGTGCCAGCGCATGGTTGAGCTGGCGTTGAAGCGGAAGAAATGACCGGACGGGAACGGAACAAAATGTTTATTCGACGCAAACCCAAAAATCGGCGGCTCGGTCGCGACCAGGTGCTGGATGTCAAACTGCGCACCGACAAGGTGCGCGCCGAGCGCCGGCGCAATATCGCCATGGCGATGGCCGCGGTCTTTGTCGTCGTGTTCGGTCTTTATGTGGCCTATCGCTCGGGCGAGTGGGGCCTGAACCGGCTGGTTTATGAGAACCCGGCGTTTGCGTTGCAGGAACTCGACGTGCAGACCGACGGCGTGATCTCAGTGGATCAATTGCATCGCTGGTGTGGCGCGCGGATTGGTGAAAATCTGCTCGCGCTGGATCTGGCGAAAATTAAACGTAATCTGGAGATGGTCCCCTTGGTGCAATCGGTTTCCCTCGAACGCGTGCTGCCGCATGAATTGCGCATTCGTGTGACCGAACGCGAACCCATCGCGCAGGTGACTGTGCCCCGCCCGCGTCCCACGGGTGGAGTCGAATTGACGGTGTTCCAACTCGACGCCGATGGGTGGGTGATGCTGCCGCTCGACCCTGCCCAACGTGCTGTGCCGTTGACGGAGGAAAACGCTCAACTGCCTGTTATCAGCGGCATCAATCCCAATGAACTGAAGCCGGGGCATCAAATCGTAACGCCGCAAGTACACGCGGCATTGTTGTTCGTAATGGCGTTCGACCAGTCGCCGATGGCCGGCATCGTGGATTTAAAACGCGTGGATGTGTCGTCGCCGCAAGTGCTGGTGGCGACCACCGGGCAGGGCAGCGAAATCACCTTTGGCCCGACGGATTACGAGCAGCAGATTGGCCGCTGGCGCGACATTTTCGACAAGGCGCAAAAATACGGCAAAGCCATCGCCACCCTGGATCTGGCGATCACCAACAATATTCCCGCCCGGTGGGTGGAGGCCAGTTCCCTCCCGCCGGCCCTTCCAAAGACACCCAAACCCTTACGACAGAAAAAGAAACATGTTTGATCCATCCTCGATCATCGTTGGACTGGAAGTTGGCACCTCCAAGGTCTGCGCCGTGGTGGGCGAACTCAACGCCGAGGGGGCGTTGAACATTGTCGGCCTTGGCCAGGCGCGCTCGCGCGGCGTGCGCAAGGGCGAGATGGCCGATGGTCCGATGGCCGAGGAGGATATCCGTCACGCGATTGTTGAAGCTGAGCAGATGGCCGATGTGGAAATCCGGAGCGTTTATCTCGGCGTCACGGGCAGCCATGTGCGCGGCTTCAACAATCGCGGCGTCCACCCCGTTGTCTCGTCGGATCGGGAAATCTCCGAGGACGACGTGCAGGATGTCATCAAGAACGCCAAGACCATCAATCTGCCGGCGCAGAATCATGTCATTCATGCCATACGGCAGCATTTTCTCGTGGATGGCCAGGACGGCATCACCAATCCCGTGGGCATGCTGGGCGCGCGGGTCGAGGTGGATGTCCATGTGGTGCACGGCAATTTGAACCGGCTGCAAAATGCGATTCGCGCCGTCAAGGGCCTGCAACTGGAGGTGGACGATATTGTTTTCAACGGCCTCGCGTCTTCGCTCGCATTGCTCACGAATGAACAGAAGGAAATGGGCTCGCTGGTCATCGATATCGGCGGTGGCACAACTGAATATGTGGTGTATGCCAATGGCATCATCAAACACACCGGCGTGCTCGCAGTGGGCGGCGACCACGTTTCAAACGATCTTGCCTACGGTTTGAAGGTGCCGTTGAGCCGCGCGGAGCAATTGAAGATCGAACACGGCGCGGCCTTTGTCGAAGAAGCGGACCAGGGACAATCCGTCACGCTGGCCAGTGAATTGGGGCTGCCGTTGAAAACCATCAATCGCGAGCATCTGCGCCGTATCATGTCGCTGCGGCTCGAGGAGATTTTTCTGCTGATCGGCCAGGACCTCGAATCAGTGGGCGCGCTGGATTATCTGCGTTCGGGAGTTTTCCTCTGTGGCGGCGGCTCCCGCATTCCGCAAGTGGCGAGGCTCGCGGAGCAGGTGCTGCAAATGCCGGTGTCGGTTGGCAAGACTAATTCCATCAGCGGACTCAAGTCGGCGCTGGATCAGCCCGAATTTGCGGCGGCGATCGGCCTCGTGAAATTTGGTTCGTTCCAGCAACGCAAACGTGGCGGCAAATCGATCACCAAAGGGCTCAAGAGCAGCATCACCTCGTTTTTCAAGCGCGCATGAACGACGTCCCCAATCCGAACGAAATGGAAACACCAGCACCCGCTGCGCCTGTCGAAGTTCCCGCTGAGAACCTCCAACCCATGAGCAACGATGCCGCCAGCGAACTGGCCCCAACCTCAAAGAAGGCCCTGGTCATCAAAATCCTGGGCGTTGGCGGCACTGGCGTCAACGTGATGGAATTGCTGATGCAGAGCGGCCTTCCCGGAAGCTCGTTCGTGGCCGTGAACACCGACGCTGCGTCACTGTCGGTATCGTCGGCGTCGCAGAAAATTCATTTGGAGACTGCGTTAATGCGCGGCATGGGCACGGGTGGCGATCCGGACCGCGGACGTATGGTTGCCGAGGAGCAGGCGGGAAAATTGAAATCGGCCTGCGAAGGCGCGGATGTGGTTTTCATCGTTGCCGGCATGGGCGGCGGTGCGGGCACGGGCATCAGTCCGGTGCTGGCGCGGGCGGCCAAGGAAGCGGGCGCGCTCGTGATTGGCTTTGTGACCACGCCTTTCGAATGCGAAGGCGGGCGGCGCAAGGACCTCGCATCGCGGGGCCTTGAGGAATTGCGAGATGCCGCGGACGGCGTCATCTGTCTGCCCAATCAGAAAGTATTCAAGCTGATCGACGAGAACACGAGCGTGGCGGACACGTTCAAGATTACCAACGAATTTCTCGCCGACGGCGTGCGCGGCGTCTGGCGATTGTTGACGCACAAGGGCCTGATTGAAATTCACTTCAGCGACCTGGCCGCGATGATTCGCGACCGTCACGTCGAAAGCGTTTTCGCGGTCGCGGAAGCCATGGGCGCGACGCGCTCACGCGAAGTGATGGACAAGCTGCTGGCGCACCCGATGCTCGATGGCGGCCAGGCGCTGACTGAATCGGAAACGGTGCTGGTCAGCCTGATGGGTGGCCCGGATTTGACGATGGTGGAAATCAGCCGCGTGATGGAGGAGGTCAATCGGCGGTGCGGCCAGGCGCAGGTCATGATGGGCGCCGTCATAGATGAATCTTTCCGCGAACGACTGGCGATCACGCTCGTCGCTGCTCGTAAACCGGCTGATACGGCGGAAGAACCCGCCAGACCCGGCAGCGGCAGAATGTCGGAAGGCCTCGATGAACAACTTTTGAGTCAGACACCCACCGCGCGACCGGGTTCCCGCTTCGTGCCGCCCGCGCCCACACTGCCGCCGGATCAACTCCAGCAAATGCTCGCGCGGCAAGGACGCAAGGCGCCGCGCCAGGGGAAGGCGCCATCGAAGTTGCGTCAGAGCCAGTTGCCCCTCGAGATCATTTCGAAAGGGCGCTTCGACAAGAGCGAGCCGACGATCCACAAGGGCGAAGACCTCGACGTGCCGACTTATATTCGGCGCGGCGTTTCGCTGAATTGAGTTGCGACGCCGGGGCGAGGTCGTTGCATGGGCGGGATGCCGCCCGTCGCATTGCGTTTGCATTCCGGGGGTTGGTGGGCAAAGATTTGGTCATGCGCATCCACTCAGGTGATCTTCGCTTTCCCTTCATTCTCTCGTTCGTTTTCTCGCTCGCGGTCGGGTGTCTGGCGGATGACTGGCCGCAGTTTCGCGGCCTCAAGCGGGATGACATTTCGGCGGAGACCGGTTTGCTGAAGGCATTGCCGGCGGGCGGGCCGCCACTGGTTTGGAAATCAAAAGGAATTGGCGCGGGGTATTCCACTTTGTCGATCGTCGGCGATCGCATTTACACCATGGGCGAAAACAACGATTCCAGTTTTGTCTATGCGCTGGATGCGACGGATGGCAAGAAACTCTGGTCGGCGAGAGTCGGCACGGCCGGCGCGGCGGGCACACCGGCGTTCGACGGGCCGCGCAGCACGCCGACGGTGGCGGATGGTTTGATCGTCGCGGTGGGCCAGTGGGGAGATCTGGTCTGCCTCGACAAGGAGGGCAAGGAACTCTGGCGCAAACATTACACGAAGGATTTTGGCGGCAAGCGCCCGGAATGGGGTTTCTCGGAATCGCCGCTTATTGACGGTGACAACGTAATCATTACGCCCGGGGGCGATGAAGGTTCCATCGTGGCGTTGAACAAAAACACCGGAGCGCTCGTATGGCGCAGCAAGGGTTTCACCGATTCACCCAATTATTCCTCGCTTATCGTCGCTGAGATCGGCGGCGTGCGGCAATACATACAACTTACGCCGGAAAATATTGTCGGTGTGGCCGCCAAGGATGGCACGGTACTGTGGCGCGCGGCGCGCAAGGGCAGGGTGGCGGTGATTCCGACACCCATTTACAGCGACGGCTATGTCTATGTGACTTCCGGCTATTCCGCAGGCTGCAATCTTTTCAAAATCACGGCTGCCGACGGTAAATTTACCGCCGAACAGGTTTACGCGAATAAAAACATGTCTAATCACCACGGCGGCGTCGTGAAGGTGGGCGACAACATTTATGGATACTCCGACGGTCGCGGGTGGGTTTGCCAGGACATGAAGACCGGCGCATCCAAATGGGAGGAGAAGGAAAAATTTGGCAAAGGCTCGCTGGTGGATGCCGATGGAAAATTATATCTGCGCGGCGAGGACAAAGGAATCATCGTCCTCATTGATGCCTCGCCCGCTGGCTACCAAGAACACGGTCGTTTTGATCAACCTGATCGCAGCGGCAACAAGGCGTGGGCTCATCCCGTGATCGCCAATGGTCGGCTCTACCTTCGCGATAAGGACAATGTGTTCTGCTACGACGTGAAGGCGAAGTGAGCGAGGCTGATGGTGGACGATCCGAAAGTGGCAGCGGCGTCTCGGCGCCGTCCCCATGTCCAGATGGTTGCGGAGGAACAACGTTGAGACGGCGTTCCCACTATTTTATTATTATCGCGACGGGTGAAATCCGCTGGAGAATTTTTTCATGAAAACCAAGGTCAAATGGGGAGTTATTGGGTCGGGCGGGATTGCGAAGCGGCGGACCATTCCCGAGGGTTTTGTGCCAGCGCACAATGCTCATCTCGCGGCCGTTTGGGGCGGCAACGCGGCGACCAACAAACAGGTGGCCAGGGATTTTGGCGTGCTCGCAGCAGAAAGTCTTGAAGCACTGCTCGACGCAGATATCGATGCGGTGTATGTGGCGAGCCCGGTTCACGCGCATTTGGAGCAGGTCCTGGCTTGCGCGCGGGCGGGCAAACATGTCCTGTGCGAAAAGCCCCTGGGCCTGGATGTTGCCGAAGCCGAAAAAATGGTGGTGGCGTGTGAGCAGGCGGGGGTGCATTTCGGCACGGCGTTCATGATGCGTTTCCAAACGCAGCATCAGGCGGCGGCGCAGCTTATTCAGGAGGGACGTCTCGGCAAACCGGTTTATGCCCGTGCGCAGTTATCGTGCTGGTATCCGCCCATGGACCGCGCGTGGCGTCACGTTCCTGCGGAAAGCGGCGGCGGCTCCCTCATTGACATGGGCAACCACTGCATCAATTTGCTTGAAATGTTTTTTGGTCCCGTGGCCAAGGTGAGTTGTTTTGTCAATCGCACCATCCACGCTTACGCGAGCGAAGACAGCGCGGTGGTGATTTTAAATTTCGCGAATGGTGCGCTCGGTACCGTGGACGCCTTTTTTTGCATTCAGGACAACAGCAGCAAAAACGTCCTCGAACTCTACGGTTCCAAGGGCAGCATCCTTGCAAACGGCACGATCGGACAGGGTAGTGCGGGTGAAATGACCGCCTGGCTGGAGGAGGGAGAAATCGCGTACAACGCGGACCAGGTTCGGGTTGCCGGGGGTGGGGTGCGGCTCAACCCGCCACCGCGAAATATTTATCGTTCGGAAATTGAAGCATTCGGCGAAACCATTTTGGAGGGAAAACCCAACGTTCTGAGTTCCGATTTGGGATTGCACAGTCAGAAGGTCATTGCCGCCTGTTACGAATCCGCGAAAACGGGCCGGGCAATTGACCTGCTCTGAGCATTACGCTAGGGCTGATAGGGACTTGGCCCGGTATTGAGTGTCCTGTTTTGTGACAGAATCGTGGGGGAATTCTCCTATTATTAGGGGGATAATCCGACCACTACAAAGGGCACATCAACTGCTCCCATATTATGAGCACTCCGGCGTACGGGCTTCGTTGTTGGCACGTCATAGGGGTGGGGACTGTTCGTGAGCGTTGGTAAATGCACACAGGTAACACATTCGCATTCGGGGCTGAAGTGCGGACGGGATTTCTCCCGTTCTCATTTCCCGGGAGCATTGTTGCGCCGCGGGGAGTGCGCTCGTGAATCCGCATCCGCGCATTTTGATCATCGATGACAACGCGGCGATCCATAAGGATTTTAAAAAGATTCTGGGCGGACGCCCGACGGCGGACCCAAAATTAGATGACCTGGAAAAAGAGCTTTTTGGCAGTACGCCCGAAACATCGCCGAGCGTTTTGTTCCGGATCGATTCGGCGTTTCAAGGTCAGGACGGCCTCGCAATGCTCCGACGGGCGGTGGAAGAAAATGATCCTTACGTTCTGGCATTTGTCGATATCCGCATGCCGCCGGGCTGGGATGGAATCGAAACCCTTGGCCACCTTTGGCAGGTTTACCCCGAACTTCAGGCGGTGTTGTGCACCGCGTATTCGGATTATTCGTGGGACGATATCAACCGCCGCCTGGGTCAGCGCGACAGCTTGTTGATTTTGAAGAAGCCGTTCGATACGGCCGAAGTGTTGCAGACCGCGCATGCGATGACCCGCAAATGGGACCTCGCCCGCCAGGCGCAGTTGCGGATGCAGGACCTGGAACAGATGGTTTCCGAGCGCACCCGCAAACTACAAGCAGAGATGGAGGAACGGACCCGCATACAGCAGGCGCTGCTCGTCTCCGAGGATCGGTTTTCCAAGTCGTTTCAATGTTGCCCGATTCCCATGGCGATTCAGAGCCAGCCGGACGGGCGATTTCTCGATGCCAACCCGTCGTTTCTAGAATTGACTGGCTACACGAAAAGTCAATTATTAAAAAGCAAGGGCACCGAACTTGGCCTTTGGGAGGAAGGCATGGGTTCGAGAAGCGATCCCGCCCAGCGGGACGCGCGGGTGCGCAATCGTCCCAATATGTTGCGGCGCAGCGACGGCTCCCTGCGCAACACGATGCTTTGGGCCGAGCCCATTGCCTTGGAAACCGGCTCGTGCCTCCTGGTCATCGCCGAGGATGTGACTTCAAATCTTCGCCTCGAGTTCCAATTGCGCCAGTCCCAAAAGCTCGAGGCCGTCGGCTGCCTCGCCGCCGGGGTGGCCCATGAGTTTAACAATTTGCTCACGGTTATCCAGGGTCACACGGGCCTGTTGAAAGCCAAGATAACTGAGGCTGGTCCCGCACTTGATTCCGTGGACCGGATCTCTCAGGCCAGCGAGCGCGCGGCTTCGTTGACGCGGCGTTTGCTGGCGTTCAGCCATAAACAACCGCTGCAACTGAAGGAGGTCAATGTTTCGACGCTCGTTCAGGGGGTCGGCAAAACGCTGTCACAATTGATCGGTGAACGCTTCGAGGTGGAACTTGCCTGTGCGCCAAACCTGCCGCCGACCCGCGCGGATGAGGGCAACCTGGAGCAGATTCTCATCAACCTTGCGCTCAACGCCCGCGACGCCATGCCCAATGGCGGCACCTTGCGCGTGGCGACCACGCTTGAGCGCCTCGAGGATACGACTTCCTTTCAGAACGTCGCCGCCCGGCCCGGCCGTTATATTTGCCTGACGGTGGCCGACAACGGATTCGGCATGACTCGCGAGGTGATGAGCCGCATCTTCGATCCTTTCTACACGACGAAGGAAGTTGGCAAGGGCACTGGCCTTGGGCTTTCCACCGTTCATGGCATCGTGAAGCAGCACAATGGCTGGATCGACGTTACGAGCGAGGTGGGACGTGGCACGACGTTCATGGTTTATTTCCCGGTGTGGGATGGTGCCACCACGGCAACCACCGCGAAAAAGAAAACGGCCGAAATCAACACCACCCGTGCCACCGGCGAAACGATTTTGATCGTCGAGGACGAAGACATCGTGCGGGAAGCCGCGCGGCTGGCGCTGGAGCGCGCCGGTTATCACGTGCTCGAAGCGGCCGACGGCCCCGCCGCGCTTGCGGTATGGGACCGCAGCCCGGTGCGCATCGATTTGCTGGTCACGGACATGGTCATGCCGCACGGCGTTACCGGCGGCGCGCTTGCCCGGCTGTTGCAGGCGCGCGACCCGCAGCTGCGCGCGCTTTATACGAGTGGTTACAGTTCCGAAGTCGTCAAGGAAGACCGGGCGCTCACGTTCGGCACGAATTTTCTGCGCAAACCTTATAACCCGGCGGCGTTGCTGGCGGCGGTTCGCAGCTGCCTCGACGCGCAAGGCCGCCCGGCCCAGCCTTTGAGTGACGCGCTGAGTAGCAAGCCACGGGCTCTGACACCCAGGTGATCATGTCAGGCATCGCACCCATTACGGAACCCGCGGCGCGATGCTCAGATTCGCAACTCGCCGTGGTCGCGCGGCTCGCCGGACGCCTGAATCAAACCACGACCCTTCGCCAGGCGGCGGAGACGATTGCGCAGGCGGCGGATGAAATTCTAGGCTGGGACGCCTGTTCAGTGGACTTGTATGCTCCCGAATCCGACGCCGTCATCTGTCTGCTGGCGATGGACTTGGTGGACGGCGCCCGCGTCGAAGTGACTCCCGTGGATTATCACCTCGTGCCCACCGCGAAGTTTCGCGAGGTCACCGTCAATGGCGCGCAACTGATCAATCGAACCGCCAAAGAACAGCCCCGAAGCGCGCTATTCGCTTTTGGCGATAAAGGGCGTCCGTCAGCGTCGTTGATATTTGTGCCGATGCGCTGCAACCCGCGCGTCAACGGCGTGCTTACCGTCCAAAGTTACACGCCCGACGCTTACGGCGAGGCGGAGTTAAACACGCTGCTCATGCTCGCGGACATGGCTGCCGGAGTGTTCGACCGGTTACAAATCGATGGGCTGCTGCGGCGCACAGAGGAATTATATCGGCGGGCCATCGGCGGTGCCGGGGCGGTGCCGTATGCGTTCGATTATCGCACGAACACTTACTCTTTCATGGGAGAAGGAATTCGCAGCCTGCTTGGCTACGCACCGCAGGAGATCACCAACAAGCTTTGGTCGGAAATAACCTGTGAAATTGAAATGGTCGGTGAAGCCACTGGGCTCGACAAGAAGGAGGCTTCCCGCCGCGTGAAAGCGGGCGAACTCGAACGGTGGCAATGCGACATGCGGATCATCACGCGTGATGGGAAAAGCCGCTGGATCGCGGATTCCTCGGTGCAGAACCTGGACGAATCCGGAGCCCCCGTCGGCTCCATGGGGATTTTGCAGGACATCACGGACCGCAAGCGTGCCCAACAATCCGCGCTCGCCCTTTCGAAACTTGGGCAAAGTTTGATTTCGGCCACGTCCACGCAGGAAGTCGCGAAACTGTTGTGCGACGTCGCCGATACGTTGTTCACTTGGGATGCCTCGGCGTTTTATTTGTATTCCGCCGAGAAGGACCAAATCCAGCCGGTGCGCTACGTGGATACAGTGGATGGCCGCCGCATCCCGGTGCCGCCGCCGGACGCCATCGACAAGCCGGGGCATATCAATCGTCGCATCATCGATTATGGCGCGGAACTCACGTTGCGGGACGGAGCCAACTTGAAGATGGAAACCGAAACCATGGCGTTTGGCGATACCTCGCGACCCTCCGCGTCCATTATGCGCGTGCCGATTCGCCTGCGTGCGAACAAGGTCACCGGCATCGTTTCCTTTCAAAGTTACACGCCCAAGGCGTTTACGAAGGGCGACTTGAGCACGCTCCAGGCGCTGGCCGATTGCTGCGGCGTCGCGCTCGAACGCATCTGGGCCGACGACGCGCTGCGGCAGTCCGAGTCGCAATTCCGGCTGCTCTGGGAAAGTTCCGAGGACGGCATGCGGCTCACCGATCGCAATGGCAGGATGTTACGCGTGAACGATGCGTTTTGCCGGATGGTGCAGAAATCGCGCAAGGAACTGGAAGGCGGGTTGCTCACGTTGATTCACGCGCCGACAAAAGGCAATTTCATTCTCGGCACGTATCAACAAAGGATCGATTCGAAAACGCTCAAGACGCAGTTGGAGGAGGAAGTGACCTTGTGGAATGGAACCAAAGTGTGGTTTGAGCTTTCCAACTCGCTCCTTGAAGTGCCGGGCAAGCCGCCGCTGGTGCTGAGTATTTTCCGCGATATCACCTTGCGCAAGGAGGCGGAAGCCGAGATGGATCGGATGCACCGCCAGCTCGTCGAGGTCTCCCGCCAGGCCGGCATGGCTGAAGTCGCCACGAGCGTGCTGCACAACGTGGGCAACGTGCTGAACAGCGTGAACATTTCCAGCTCGGTAATCGCCGAAAAGGTCCGCAAATCCAAGGTCGTCAACATTGCGCGGGTGGCCGACATGTTTAAGCAGAAGGCCGCCGACCTGGCAAAATTTTTGACGGAAGACACCAAAGGCGTGCAGTTGCCGGGTTACCTTGCGAGCCTCGCTGAGCTGCTCACGCGCGAGCAGCGGGAAATAATCGAGGAGGTCACGTCTCTCGGCGCCAACATCGACCACATCAAGGAAATCATCGTCATGCAGCAGAACTACGCAAAGGTTCTGGGCGTGGTGGAATCGCTTTCCGCAGCCAGCCTGGTTGAGGACGCCCTGCGCCTGAATGCCGGGGCGATGGAGCGTCACAAGGTGGAAGTCATTCGCGACTTCGCCGAACTGCCGCCCATCCTGGTGGACAAGCATACCGTGCTGCAAATCCTCGTGAATCTCATCCGCAACGCGAAGTATGCGCTCGATGAACGGGGACACACCGATAAAAAAATGACCCTGCGCCTGGCGAAGAACGGCAACAACATGTTGACCATCTCGGTGATCGACAACGGCGTCGGCATCCCCCCGGAAAATCTGACGCGTATTTTCGAACACGGTTTTACGACCCGCAAGGAAGGCCACGGCTTCGGCCTCCACAACGGCGCACTGGCCGCGCGTCAACTTGGTGGCTCGCTGACTGCGAAGAGTGAAGGCCCCGGCAAGGGCGCCACCTTCACCTTGGAAATCCCCTGCGAGCCGAAGGAAGCGGGCCATGATACCCATTTTGTGTCACGGCCGCCTTAGGCCAATCCGCGCGCCACTGCCAACCTCCGTTTCCTCCACACGCCCCCGACAAATAATTTCCTTCCGCCCTGTCGCATTGTGCTTCGACGGTGGTTGACTTAATTTCCTTCGAACCTGATCGGAAATGCCGGCGGGTGCATGCTATGAAACTGTTGATTGCCGTACTTCTGTTGTTCACCGCGCTTTCCATTCGCGAAGTTCAAGGTGCCGCTGCGTCGCCAGCCGACGGCAAATCGCTCACGGCGAAAACCTACAATTCCGGCTTCGCCGGGGCGCACGATTCCTACAACAGCATGGGCGCGCCCAGCGACGGGAAGATTTATTACGTGCTCAGCTCCGAGTCCTACGATGTCGGCGCGCAAATTTATTGCTTCGATCCCAGGACGAAAGAAATCAAACATCTGGGCGACCTGACGGAGATTTGCGGCGAGAAGGGGCTCAAGGCCATTCCCCAAAACAAGAGCCATGTGAATTTCATCGAAGCCGGCGGCAAACTCTATTTCGCAACCCATATCGGCGTTTATACGAATGGTCCCGACGGACGCGAAATGATGGGCCTGCCGCCTCCCGGCTATAAGCCTTATCCGGGCGGGCATTTCGTTTCGTACGACATGAAAACCGGCAAGTTTGAGGATCTCGCGGTCAATCCGAACAAGGACGGCATCATCGCTGCCACGATGGATCCGAAGCGCGGCCGGATGTACGGGCTCACGTGGCCCTCGGGACATTTCATCCGCTACGACGTCGGAAAAAAAGAATTGCGCGACCTCGGCCCCATTCCCGGCCAGAAGCCCGACGTGCCGGTCTATCGCGCGCTCTGCCGCTCGCCGCTTGTCGATCCCGAGGATGGTTCGGTGTTTTTCACGACCGTCGATGGCCAGATCCTGCGCTACCTTTACGACCGCGACGCGCTGGAAGTCGTTCAGGGCGAGGACATGGTGAAGGATTATTTCGGCCTGTACGATCCCAGCAAGCCGGGACACATGGGTTACAACTGGCGTCAGACATTCTGGCGCCCATCGGACAAAAAGATCTATGGTGTGCACGGCAATTCGGGTTACCTGTTTCGCTTTGATCCCACCGTGCCGCGCATCGAAGTCCTCGATCGACTCACGTCTGATTCGTCGAAACTCAGCGGCATGTTCGACCAGTTCAGCTTCGGTTACCTCGGCTTCGCCCTGGGGCCGGACGGCGACACCATTTATTACCTGACGGGCGGTCCGATTTACATCAACGGCAAGCGCGTCCTCGGAAAAGCCACGACCGGGAAGGGTGAAGCGAAAGGCCTGGAGGATTTGCATCTCGTGACCTATCACATCCCCACCGCCAAATGCACGGACCATGGCCCGATCTTCTATGAGAACGGCGAACGTCCCCTATACGTGAACTCCATCGCCGTTGGCCACGACGGAACGGTGTACTCGCTCGGCCGCATCACCGAAGGCGGCAAGACCCGCGCGGATTTGTTTAGCGTTCCGGTTGGTAAGGAGTAGGACCTTCATCCTCGACGAGTTGTTTGTTGTTGAGAAAGTCCACGTACGTGTGGTTTTCGGAAAATCGGATTGCGCTGCGCGATTACCCCGCCCGACCACGGGCCACCGATGTCCGGTTTGACCTCGCCAAATCCGCCGTCTACGAGTGATTCACAATGCAGGAGTGTCATCACAAATTAATTTGCGCGTGACATGTAAGGGATTTACTGACGTGTGCTGAGTGTCATTGTCGCGGGACAAAGGGGATTTGCCTTACACTAAGTTAAGGGTCATGGAGAACAAGTCTGCGTGATGCATTCGTTGACGGAATTTAAGGTGAGAGTTAGCTTTTTTCAGGATAACCGAAGGGGCCAACTTACCACTGTGGTGCGGGCAAGCCTTCCAAACCTGTGATAACTTTTGCCGTATTAAGAGGCAGTGGTATTTGCCCGGACACAGACGTCCTGGGTGTTGAAAAGACTACCGTGTTCGCAAGCGTTTGGGCCGGGGCATGAGCAGCCGACAGCCAATTAGGGCGAGACGGCTCTCATGCCGGCTCGCCTGCCCGTTGCCACTTTCACTTAAAACGCTGATCGCAAGGATGAAATTCAAATTACTGATTTTTTCATCACTGATGCTTTTAATGATCCTGCCGGTGTCGCTGCTCGCCCAAGATACCGCGTTTACCTATCAAGGCCGACTGCAGGATCAGGGCTCGCTGGCGAATGGCCGTTACGATTTTCAATTCCAGGTGTTTGATGCGCTCAGCGCGGGAAATCCCCTCGGTGGAAAATTGACCAATAATTTTGTGGCGGTAAGCAACGGCTTATTTCTTGCCACGCTGGATTTTGGTGCTGGTGTTTTTGCGGGGGGAGAGCGCTGGTTGGAGATTGGCGCACGGACCAATCTTGTAGGTTCGTTCACCCCGCTGACCCCGCGACAGAAACTCACACCCTCTCCCTATGCAATCTTCGCGAACGGAGTCAACGCTTCCGGTATCAGCGGCAGCATTCCCCCGGGTAGCATTGCCAACGGCACGATCACAAGTGCCATGCTCGCTCCCGGCGCGGGGACCGGCGGCACAAATAATACGTTGATTTCGCCCAGGCTGGATCGTCCGATCGGAACAAATTCCATTTTTGTTGACCTCACCAGCCACGTTTATATGAGCATTACGAATACGCCGACTCCGAACGGTTCGGCGTTGGTATCCGACTTCGTCATTGGTGGAAATGGGGGCGGCGGTCTCCTCCGGTTTTCGTATGCTCCGAACGACGCTGCTTACGGCCAGATTTGGGTTAATCCCGGCCATGATTATGGTGGTCCCGGGCCGGCTTATTCTGAATGGCAATGGGCTGCTCCCCATCATATCGCCATCGCTGCCGGATATAGCCCCGCCGGCGGGCACCTCCAGGAGGGAATAGGGTTGGGTCTTTACTCGGGTCCGAATGGCGGCATGTGGCATTACATGCAGACAGCCGGTCCGTATGGGTTCCTTTCTGCGACCAATCCGCTGGGCTTTTCGGTGGCGATGGGCTTTCGCAGCGACGGCTTTCTCAGTTCCGGCGTGAACACTCGCTTTCCCGGCTTTCTGGGACAATATCTTCAAACCAACGGAACTCAGGGCATTTACTCCTTCGATATTTTTGCGGATTTGGGAAATGGGAGCGGCAACAATTGGGGCGATATCTGGCGTCCCGCAACGATCAAGCATCATGTGCGGCTTTTCGATGGAGATCACCAAGGTTCAAAAATTGGCGGTGGAATTTCGTACTCGAAAGTCAAGAGCACGATTTCGACGGGCCTTGTGTCACTCGATTTTGCGGATGCGGGGCTTTGGGATCTGACGACCATCACGAATGCAATTACACTGGCAACCACAAACACGCTCTGGAACGTGCTAAGTAATGACAGTTTCAGCACCACAATTTTTATCATTCGCGCGCGCGGACAAAACGTTGGCGTCACCTATCCGGCAGGTTGGAATACCAACGATGCAGGGCTGCCGGCGACCATTCCCGCGGGCAAATTTCTACAGTTAAAATTGCAGTGGCTGGCGCCCGGCGGCGAGACCAACGTGATTGTGGAATCGGCTGTGCTTTATAGGGACAACACGTTCGCGTGGGACGCGGATGCGGCAGCATATCTAGGCAGACTGGGTGGCACGACGCTTGCGCAATCGAATCTCATCAATAATTTTTTCGTCACCCTCAAAGGAACGGGCGCCTATACGAATATCGACGCTTTGTATCCGTTTTGCTGGGCCAACGCCTCAAGCAACGGTCAAAATATGGTATCCAGTTCATTTGCCATTAAATGGTTTGGGACAATCAATACCAACAACGAAACCGGCGTCCATTTTGACGGCGGTACTGGTTATGGGGACACCGGCTGGAAGCAAACGGACAAGGACCATGCTCATCTCTATCTCGGGCTGAGTGTGGACAATAGCCCCGGGGGCTGGCCCGCCGGCTCGGGAAATGGAACCGTTTTTAACGGTTTTAGGCACAACGGCGTGTTGTCCACCCTCGACGCGTTCATGCCTATAACGCCGAGCGGCCCCATTACCATTGCCACCCCGATCATGCCGGGTGGGATTATGATGACGATGGATACCGGGAATGCCGTGTTTTACTATGATGGCGGCAGCGCCGCCGCTTTCGGTTCCACAACCGCTGTGCCGCCCGCGCTCAATGTCTTTATTGGAGCGCGCAATTACAGTGGAGGGCCGGATCGAACGTGGGGAGGCAAGCTGCAAGGGTTCGCGGCGGGCAATAAGTCCATGAGCGCTGCGCAGGCTGCTTCCGTATTCAAGGCCTTTGCGGACCTGAATGCCGCATTGGGAAGATAGACGTCGCTCTTATTCTAATGACAACCTCCAGCGAATCTAAGCGACCGTCATCCGGGCATCGTGCTTTGAGGGGAGGATCTCGTACGATTCAGGCAATGATTGCATCCATTCATCAATGCCAAGGGCTTTGTTTTTTCGCCACTTCCCTTGGGCGGCGCCGTGTGCGGTCGATATAATATCGCTCAATCAAAAACATATCGGTGCACAATTCTCTTGAGTGACAATAGGGAAAATTCCTAGACACATACTTATTGACCGACAGGAAGTTTCCGTGATAAAATTTGGTAGGATTTTAGAGGGGGTCTCTCTGTCACTGTGATCAGATGAGTTTTCCGAACCTATGATTACGTTTGTCTTGAAAATGAGTCCGGGGGAGTGCCGCGATGGCCTGGTTTGCCGGGTCCTGGGTGCCACGGGCCGCGTTGGCGAGCGTTTGGCACGCGCCTTTGAAACCGTGTTGCATTTATGAGAATTCGTCTTGCCCTGATTTCGCTACTGGTGACCCTCGGGTTGCCGTCCGCGCACGGCTTCGGGTCCTTCACCAACCTCGAAAGCGCTTACCAGGCGCTGGGTTTTAATCCCATTGCGCCCGGCAACTCCGTGGTGGTCTTATTTAGTGATGTCCACATTTGTCTTGATCCCGGCGCCGGCATCACGCCGGGTGTGATCACCACCAATTTGCATCCGCTGCTGGTGAACAATATCAATGCCATGAATCCCCGGCCGGAGAAGATTCTGATATTGGGTGACATGACATCCTCATATTCCGTCTGCCCGGGGCAAATAACGGATCTCGCGGCAAAACAGGCCTTCGCGGCCAACGAATTTATCAAGGTGATTCCTGAATTAAAACGCATCACCAACATTGACTTCAATGACATTCGCTGGATTCCCGGCAATCACGACCAGGATCCGCGCGAGTCGGATGCCGAATTTTTCCGCCAGTTCTTTACCAACATGCCCACCCATCAGATCGTGGAAGTGGGCGGGATGAAGTTCTTTATGGTGAATGCGGGTAATCGGGATGTGATGGATGAACCGCAACTTGCCTGGCTGAAACAGGAGCTGGCGAATACATCGCCGACTCAAACTGTGGCGATTGCAATTCATCAACCGTCGCTCAATAGCAATCGCGGAAACGCGACCACCTTCCGCGCGTTGTTCCAGGATTTTCCGAGGCGATGGTGGTTTTTTCACGGGCACGCTCACTATTTCGGTGAGACGGTTTGGGATATCGGACGCAGCAACGTAACGATGAGTGGCGTAGGGAGTGTGAGTACCAACCAGTTTAACGGGCAAAGTGGCTCTCCCGGGTTCATGGTGTTGTGCCTGAGCAATGGCATCGCCGGGCGGATCTACTATCACTTCGCAAACCAGATGTACGATGCGCTCGACGAGCCTGACTGGGGAAATCCGGTTCACTTTCTCGGCTCGTTTGAAGATGTGCCTGGCCTTTTATGGCGCCGGGAAAAGGTCATGGCACCCATGCCGGAGGTACTGGTAACTAATATCGCTTACGATGAAGGGGATTACTATGCCTACATCACGGAGTTGCAATGGGAGTTGCAATTGGGACTGCATGACAATCAAGCCACACACTTTGTGGTGGAGAGCGACATGAATCCAAACTACTGCCATGTTTCCTTCAGCGCGGATCGCAGCAATTGGGTCGAGGTCGCTTTTTCACCCCCTACCAATCGGCTCATAAAATTCCGCATTCCGCCGTCGATGGCGGGCTTGAACAAGATTTATGCACGGGCGCAGGGTACGGCTTCGGAGTTCGTCAATGGCTGGGGTTTGGTCACCACGAGTGCACCTCCTTACATTACCTTTCCACAACTGCCGCCCATTTCGAATCAAACTGCTGTGGCCGGACGCGCCTTTACGTTCACCAACGCGGCGGTCGATCCGTATGCGCCTCCCGACATCCTGTCTTATTCCCTGCTTAGCGGACCGCCCGGCGCGGTCATTACTTATGCCGGCAAATTTATCTGGCAACCGCCGATCTCCGGGGCTCCCGATGTGGTGCCCGTGACCGTGAAAGTGCAGGATAATGGCGTGAGGCCCATGTGTGCCACCCAGTCTTTTAACATTTCGGTGGTTCGTCCTGCAGTCCCGGCCCTCGTGCCTGCTGGTCGGGGACCAAATGGTTACTCCTTTACAGTTTCCGGCGATACGGGTTTGACCTATACCGTGCTGACTTCTACGAACCTCCACGATTGGTCGGTGCTGTACATCACCAATCTTTTGAGCACTCCCTTCACCTTTGTTGATCCCCAGGCAGGCAGCCTGTCGCGGCGGTTTTATCGGGCGGTGGCGGGACCCGGCCCCGCGCCCGATACCAATACGGCCGCTCCCAGTAATTTCGATCCCGACGCGCTGGCCTACCTCTCCAGGTTGGGCGCAGTGACGGCGAACCAATCGAATGTGATCGGGGATTTTTTCAAAACCCTAAAGTCGTCGGGAGCATATACCAACATTGAGGCATTGTATCCGTTCTGCTGGGCGAACGCGGCATCCAACGGCCAGAACATGGTGTCGACTTTATATACTATTCGCTGGTTCGGCGGCATCCTTACGAACAATAGCACTGGCGTACACTTCGACGGCGTCACTGGTTACGGCGACACCGGGTGGAAGCAAACCGATAAGGACCATGCGTTTCTTTGTACCTGGGTAAAAGTAGACAATACCCCTAGCGGCTGGTCCTGCGGTTCTGCCAGTGGCCTCGTCTTCAACGGACTTAGACACAATGGAAATTTGAGCACTTGGGATGCCTTTATGCCGTTTGTCGGCGGTGGCCCCATGGTAGCCGCTACCCCAGTTTGGCCCGCAGGGCTGATGATTACCATGAACGCTGGCAACGAGAATTTTTATTTTGGCAACAGTAGCATCGCCGCCAGTGGAGCTGTGACTGCGACCCCACCGCCGTTCAGCGTTTTCATTGGCGGCCGCAGTTACGAGGGTGCCTTGGACCATCCCTGGGGTGGGAAGCTACAGGGCTTTGCAGTCGGAAACAAATCGATGACGGCGGCGCAGGCGGCGTCGTTGTTTACCGCGTTTGTCAATCTTGGGGCCGGTCTGGGACGGTAAAGGAATGCAGGGATGCTGCCGCGCGGGAACTTGATTGCTCCCGCCTTGATCGCTTCACCGCTTTTTCGCCGCCTCGTCCACTAGTTGCAGCAAGGCGGCTTTCTCTCTGAAGCCCACGCTGGTATTGACGACTTTGCCATGGCGCATGATCAGCAGGGTGGGGATGGCCCGCACCTCAAATTTTTTCGCCAGCGCAGGCTCCTGGTCCACGTTTACCTTGCCAAAGATCATGTTGGGTCGCTCGCGCGCGACTTCCGCGAAGATGGGGTCCATCATTTTACACGGGCCGCACCACGAAGCCCAAAAATCCAGGACGATCAGGTTGGTGGACGTGTTTACCAGTTGATCGAAGGTTGCGGTCGTGACGACGATCCGGTCATCCGGTTGGCCGGAGGATTCGGATTGTTTCACACAGGCGGGCAGGGCCAGGAACGAAACTAATATCAAGGAGGCGACGATTCGTTTCATGGGGTCAGGATTGATGAACTAGGGCACCCTGCCAATGTTTATTGGGGCGCGTCGCGGATGCCAGCCTGGTAGATTTGTCACAATTTATGTTCGGAACACAAAATGATTGCGGTAATTTTGGCTTCATGAATAAGCCCATGGCGGTGTGTTTGGTCTTCATCGTGATGACATTTGCCGGTTTCTCGGTGGCGTCCGGGGGCACGGTCTCGGACCCGATTCCGCTTTGGCCGAAGGGTGCGCCGGGCGAAAAGGGCGATATCGGAAAGGAGCATGACACCTCGCCCGCGACCGGACAATTGGTGGCGGGCAAGCGGGTGATTCGCCTGGGTGATGTCAGCCAGCCGACCATTACGGTTTATAGTCCGGCGAAGGATCAGGCGAATGACGCAGCGGTGATTGTATGTCCGGGTGGTGGCTATAGCATTCTCGCGATGGATCTCGAGGGCACGGAGGTTTGCACGTGGCTCAATTCCATTGGCGTGACGGCGGTGTTGCTGAAATACCGCGTGCCGGTTCGGGCCGGGGACGAGAAGCACAAGCTGCCGTTGCAGGACGCGCAACGCGCCGTCGGTCTCGTTCGCGCGCGCGCGGCGGAATGGAATATTGACCCGAACCGCATTGGCATTCTCGGATTTTCGGCGGGAGGCCATCTGATGGGGCATTTGTGCAATGATTTCACCACGCGAGCTTATGAGCCGGTGGATGGCGCGGACCAGGTGAGCTGCCGTCCGGATTTCGCGCTCGGAATTTACGTGGGACTCATCGTGCCGATCGACGACAAGAAAGTGGTGCCGCCGGAATTAATCATCACCAGCAACGCGCCGCCGACCTTCCTGGTCCAGTCCCAGGACGATGTGGTGCATGTGGAGAACAGCCTCTATTATTACCTGGCGCTGAAGAATGCGCACGTCCCGACCGAGATGCATCTCTATGCGAAGGGCGGCCACGGCTACGGCCTGCGTCCTTCCAAAGACCCGGTGGGCAACTGGCCCAAGCTCGCCGAAGCGTGGATGCGTGACTCGGGTTGGTTGAGTGGGAAACAGCCTTGAGCGTTAAAATACTCGGTGATGGTTTGAATTGACGGGCGGCGACGCTGGCGGTTGCTCGGAAGGAAAACGACGGTTGTCGAACTGGATTTGCGGTAGTCAACAGTGGAGACTGCCTTTGGGTGACAGGGTGAGAAACCGTGGCGGAACCGGCGTATCGAACGGTAAAATGGACAGCCGAGGAATGGTGAATCAAGGCGGCTAAAGGAGCCTTCGAGAGACTTCCTTTGATTTGGCCGACGAACGCCCCAAGTTTAAGCGGAGGTGCGAAAAGTGTTGCGATAAAGGTTTTTGGGTGATTCGCCACGGTTAGTGGCGGAGATTTTCTCAACGAAACAGTGGCACGGGAAATTTGCTGTTCTCGCTTTTTTTTAAATGTTAAAAGGCAGGGCTTTGAAATCGATGTGGAACGTGGTTTTTGAATTTGCGGATTTTCGATCTGTGGCGTGGCGCTGGTTGCGTGGCGCCTTCGCTTGTGGTGTGCTTGCGGTTGCATTCGGATGGCCGGTGAATATTCGCGCGGCGCAGACGCCTTACCCGACAAATGTGTTTGTCACGACGCCGATATCGATGGCGGACGCGGTGAACATTGCGTTGCGGCAAAACCCGGTCATCGTGCGCGCGCAAAAGGATCTGGAGGCGGCGCAGGGCATCGTGATTCAGACGCGCGCCATCGCGATTCCCAAGCTGCGGGCTGCCGGCGGCTTCAATGCGGTGCAGTCCACGGATATTGACGCGCCGCGGTTGCCAAACATCACGTTTGATTTTGGCACGGAGCAATCGTGGAACTCGCAGCTTCGGCTCGTGCAATCGATATACGAAGGCGGCCGGATTTTGTCGTCGTTGCGCACGGCGAAGTTGATCAAGGAACGGTCATTGTTGATGTATCAGACGGCGGTGGCGGACACGGTGCTGGAGGTGCAGGTGGCATACTACGACGTGCTGCTCTCGGCGCAGAACATCGTGGTGCAGCAGACGTCGGTGGAATTGCTGGGCAACGAACTCGGCGATACGAAGCGGCGGTTCGATGCGGGGACGGTGCCGAGGTTCAATGTTCTGCGCGCCGAGGTGGAACTGGCAAATCAACAGCCAAAATTGATCCGCGCGAAAAACCAGCTGCGCATCAACAAGAATTATCTCGCGATTGTGCTGGGGTTCAACATTCCGAAGGACGCGGTGGACGACATTCCGTTGATGCTTTCCGACAAGCTGGAGGCCGAGCCCTATCAGATCAATTTGACGCAGGCGATCATGACGGCGCTGGAGCGGCGAACGGAACTCGAATCGTTGCGGAAGGCGCAGGCGTTGCGTTACGAGGACATCATCATGGCGAAGTCGGGCTACAAGCCGAGCCTGCAGGCGTTCGGCGGTTACGAGGCACGCAATTCGATGTTCAGTTCGGACCTTACGACCGAGGTTTACGGGTGGACTGCGGGCGTGCAGATGACGTGGGATATTTTTGACGGATTTCGCACCAAGGGAAAAATCGTGGAGGCGCGCGCGTTGTATGAGCGGGCGGGGGTCGAACTGGACGACACCGGGCGGCGCATCGAATTGGACGTGCGGACGGCGCATTCAAAATTCATCGAGGCAACAGAAGTCCTCGATTCGCAGAAGAAGGTCGTCGAGCAGGCAGAAGAGGCGTTGCGACTGGCGACCGCGCGGAACGACGCTGGGAGTGGCACGCAGTTGGATGTGCTCAGCGCCCGCAGCGCATTAACCGAGGCGCAGACGACGCAGATTCTGGCGTTGCATGGTTATGAGGTCGCCCGTGCGCGGTTGGAGCGTGCGATTGGCGTGAACGTGCCGAGGCCGGCGACGAATCCCTGATCGGGAAGTGTTGGAAAGTTTCAGGCGGGCGGCAATTCGTGACCCAAACTCGTCGCTTGACTGCCTCGATATTGGACAATTTCGGTCCAGAAAGGAGGCGTTTCTGAGGCAAAAACTGAGGTGTTTTCCCATTCCGTAGTCAGACGGATAATCGATTCCGTAATGAACTGATTAACGCCCAAGGTTTGCACGGATTAAGATGTGGGATGAACAGTATCATGAAGCGCGCCGAAGAATTGAGGTATCGCCTGATATCAGGGTCTTCGGTGTCAACGACATCGCACCTAAATCGCATGGGCGTCGTCCTGTGCAGGGTGCCGCTTGATGATGCAACTTACCGCGTCTGCACCTCAGTTCGTCCGTAATTCTCAATTCTGCGATGGTTCCGAAGTTGCTTGTTAGCCTGATTTGTGTTGAGGCGCGAGGACGACATTATGAAGAGCGACGGACTTGCTAAGATTAAGTGGTTGGGTTTGGGCATGTTAGTTGGACAACATGCCCTTCCGATAACGTGCTTATATCGCTGCTGCTGACGGTGATATCTCTCTGATTGGCTTTGAAACGTCACCATGCCCTCGTTCATAAATTTTAGAAAGCGACTCGCTCTCGTTATCCTATTGGCGGCCTGGTCGCTCACGGGCAACGCCGCCAGTTTCCTTAGGCTTCAGGTATTGATGCCTGGCGAATCCGCCGCGCCTGGGACAGGCTCGGGGAAGACCGGCACGCCCATCGCGCAAACCGTCGGCGTGCCCTTTACGGTGACCGTCAACGGCGTTGATTTTAACTGGAACCTCATCAACACAAACGACACGGTCAAAATAGTCTCCAGTGACGCGAATGCTGGTTTGCCTCCCAATGCCGCGCTGGTCGGCGGGACGAAAAGCTTCACGGTCACGTTGAACACGGTAGGGGCTGCGACCATCACCGCATCGAACGTCACCCACACCGGAATTTTCCCCAATACGGGATCCTCGACCTATGTGGCCAACACCGCGCCAGCGTCCCAGGCGAAAGCGGTGGTGGCGATTCACGACTCGGAATTGACGCGGGCATTGGAGACAATTCTAGCGAGCGGGGCGACGCCGGCCAGCGCCGGCACGACTGGCTACGAATGGTGGCCGACGAACTGGCACTATTTCGTGATGCCGGAATCGGTCAAGGAAACGTTGCGTTCCGATGGCACTGCCTACGAAGTGCTTGGCGATGCGGACATCAGCGCCGGACGTCTTTTGGATTCCAACGGCCAGCCCCGCTGCCCGATCTTCATCAGTCTGGCCTCGGAGGCGATCCGCGACGACGAAATTGCTGCGCTGACCAATTATGTCGCCGCCGGCGGGGTGATGTTTGTCGGCTCGTCTGCCTTCACTCGCAACCCCGACGGCACCACACGCGGAGACTTCGCGATTGGCAATCAGATGGGCGTTCATTCGGCCAATCCCACACTGCAAAATTGGGTGCAGAACTTTACCTTTTCCAAGAGTATCAACGATCCCGTCGTCTCCCATATTCCCGGAGGAGTTCTGAGCTGGATGATGCCGTTTGCAGCGGAGGAAATTTCGTGGGGTGTTGCGCCCAATCACAACTTTCCGGGCTCGCACTCAATTTGGAGGGTGCAGCCCACAGATGCCACGGTGGTCGCGCGTGGGGATTTTTATCCTTATGTATCGGTGAAACCGTACGGCAAGGGAAAGTTCATTTATTGCGCCGCGATGCAGCCACTCCTGGGTCACGGGGGCAACGCGCCGGGTATGTATGCGTATGGCATACTCCGTAATTCCATTCAGCAAGCCTTTGCGGCGTCCCTCAAGCCGGTGCCCAAGTTGAGTCCGTGGCCGTACGCCTACGACTCTGCGCTGATTGCGCGACATGACTTCGAGAATTATCGGAATATGATTGTGGGGATCGAGGGCTCTGCCCAGTTCGAATACACCAATGGCATTTGGGGCGATTACTACTTTTGCACGGGCACACTGCGGACGGAATTGACGAATTCCCCGATTGTGATTGCGAGCCTCCGGCGGGCCGTTACCAATTACGGTGCGACGATTTCGCCGCATAATGGCGGGCTTGCCAATGCAAATGACCTTTCGCTTACGGTAACCAATTACGATTACTGGCATTGGGGGCCGGACGAAGTGCTTTCCATTACTCCGCCCGGATATGCGAGCGGTCTGCAATACGCGACGATCTCCATTAGCAATTCATTCAACGATATGGACGGGTGGCTCTCGGGGATCACGAATAGTATCCGCACGTGGGTATCGCCCTATTTCAACTCAACGCGCGAAGCGTCCTTTGGGCTTATTTCTGATCTGGGTGTCAAGACATCAGGTGAGCAAAAACTCAGTCCATTCCCGAGCTGGGTATTGTCCACCTCGCTGCAAACGCCGGGTAAGCGGTACCCGTTCATCAGCATTCCTACCAGCGATTGGTACGTGGAGAACGAGGTCGCCCAGGCGCTGGAGTCGGGCCATACCCTGGCCACGGCGCAAGCAGCCTCAGATTATTATTACAACCTCGGCGCGTTGGTGAACATTTATTCTCACAGCTCTTCAGCGGGCGGCGGTTTGGCCGGTCCGTTGGAAGGCCAATCTCTCGTTTACAGCGTCGCGAAGCCGCGGATCTGGTCCACGAACTCGGTGGGGATTTATTATTGGTGGCTCGCGCGATCAAACTCGCAAATGGTCGCCACCTATTCGACGAACGGCTTGCAATCCCGGATCGCGCTGTCCATCACGGGAGCGACGGATCCCCGCAGTGCGGTGGAAGTATTGCTCCCGCAAACTTCGATATACGGCCTGCAGGTTCTCACCAACGGTGTGACCGCTTCCGGCAGCAATTATCGTGTGAACGGTCAGGTGGTGAAGGTATTTGTCGGTACGGCGGTGACGAATGCCGAAGTCCGATACAGCGTGGTGCCAGTCGCTCAGAACGACGTTTATAGTCTCACACAGGCCACAACTCTCTCCGCGTCGGCGCCGGGAGTATTGGCCAATGACCAATCCGATTTGAGCGGCAGCCTTACGGCCAGTCTCGTCAGTGGCCCGTCCTCCGGAGCGCTGACGCTTAATTCGGACGGCAGTTTCAATTATACACCCAACACCACTTTTGCCGGCGTTGACTCGTTTGCCTATCGCGCCGTGAGTAGCGCGACCAGTTCCGTCCCGGCGACCGTGACCATTTCGGTGGTTCCCCCGGCGGATCTCTTTTATGACAACTTCGGCCGCGCAACGAACGCCGATGTGCTTGCTCCGTGGCAGACGTCGTTGGGGACGTGGGCAATTACCAACAGCACGTTGCAGGGCACGAGCAGTTATCAGTCGTATGGTTTTGCCTACGTCTCGAATAATTGGAGTGATTACGCGGTCCAGGGGAAGATTCAATTTCAGCCCGGTGCGTTCGGTGGTGGATTTGGCGGACGTTTGAATCCCATGACCGGAACGCACTATGCGGCCTGGGTCTATCCCGAAGGCTCGTCCGGCGGTTCCAGCGTAATCAAGCTGGTGAAGTTCCAGAACTGGACCACTTTCGGTTACAATTTTTCGGCCTACGCTCCGATCGCCCAGGCGAATCTCCCGGGCGTCGGCACCAATTGGCATTCGGTGAAGCTGGCTTTCTTCGGCAAACAGATGGCCGTTTATTACGACGACGTTCTTTACATCAGCGCACCGGATGAGGAATCGGTGACGTATACCAACGGCGGCATCAGCGTGGACATGTGGACGGATGTGACGACCAACACGGTCTCTGTCAAGGACGTGGTCGCAATTCCGCTGATTGCGGCGGACAGCTATGCGCTCAATGAGAATACCAGTCTGACGGTGCCGGCTCCTGGCGTTCTGACAAACGACACGCCGATTTTTGGCAGCGGTCTGACCGCTTCATTAGTAAGCGGCCCGAGCAATGGCGCGCTTACCTTTAACGCGGACGGCAGTTTCGCCTACGTTCCCAATACAAATTTTGCCGGCGTCGACAGTTTCATTTATCAGGGAAGTGACGTTGTGACCAACCTCGGCACTGCCACTGTGACGTTGCGCGTGAACCCCGCATTGATTGTGACCGTAAATAGTCAGAGCCGGGTGTACGGGGCGACGAACCCCGTTTTTACTGGTTCTCTGATCGGTGTGCAACCCGGAGATGATATTACGGCGGTCTTTTCGAGTTCTACTGGCACCAACAGCGCGGTTGGAACTTATCCCATTTCCATCAGCTTTTTGGATCCCGGCAACAAGCTCGGTAATTACTCCATTACGACGAATAGCGGTTCGCTGACAATCGCTCCCGCATCCCTGAGCGTTACGGCGGACAATAAAGCGAGGCTCTATGGCGCATTGAATCCCACGCTCACTGGCACGCTCTCCGGCGTCATGAATAACGATGCGATTGCCGCGAGCTATGTCACTTCCGCAGACACGAATGCCATCGTGGGCGTCTATCCCATAGTTCCGCTGTTGTCCGGCCCGATCGGTAATTACACCGTCGTCACGAACAACGGCAGTTTGACCATCAATCCCGCGCCGCTGACCGTAAACGTGGACAGCCAGTCCCGGCCGTACGCCATCACCAATCCCACGTTTACTGGGACCATTGTCGGCATCCAGAATAACGACAGCATCACTGCGACATACAACACTGCCGCCATCACGACCAGTCCCGCGGGGAACTATTCGATTGGCGCAACGTTGAACGGCCCGAAACTGGGAAGTTATTCGGTGACGGTAAATGGCGGCACGTTGAGTGTGACGCCTGTATTATTGGCGGTACAGGCGGACGCGAAGAGCCGGAGCTATGGGGTGACGAACCCGGTGTTCACGGCGACGTATACGGGATTCGTGAATGGGGAAGGGACGAATGTATTGAGCGGAGTGCTGGTGGGCAGCACACCGGCGACCACCAACAGCCCGGTGGGAACCTATGCGATCAGTGTGAGCGGACAGAGCGCGGCCAACTACACGCTTCAATATGTGGATGGAATATTGACGGTGGGAGCGACCCCGTTGCTGGTGGCAGCCGATGACGCGAGCCGTGCGTATGGCCAGACCAACCCGGTGTTCGGGGTGAGCTACACCGGTTTGGTGAACGGGGAAGGCAGCAACGCGCTGGGTGGGACGCTCTTGATAAGCACCACCGCGACGACGAACAGCGCGGTGGGGACCTATCCGATCAGCGCGAGCGGGTTGAGTGCGACGAACTACACCATCAGCTACACGAACGGAACGCTGACGATCAATAGTTATGCATTGAGTGTGACGGCCAGCAACGCGAGCCGGAGTTATGGTGCCACCAACCCGGTGTTTACGGGCAGCGTGGTGGGCGTGCAAAACGGCGACAACATCACAGCGAGCTACACGACGCCGGCAGGCACGAACAGCGCGGTGGGCAGCTACGCCATCGTCGTGACCTTGAATGATCCGGACGGCAAGCTGGTTAACTACAGCGTCACGACCAACAATGGTTTGCTGACGGTGAGTGCGGCGTCATTGACTGTGACGGCGGACAACCAGAACCGGAACTACGGCACGACCAACCCGGTGTTGACCGGCAGTGTGGTGGGAATACAGAACGGGGATGACATTACAGGAAGCTACACGACGCTGGCCACGACCAATAGCGCGGTGGGCCCGTATGCGATCACAGCGACTTTGAATGATCCGAACGGGAAGCTGGGGAACTACAGTGTCACGACGAATAACGGGGTGCTGACAGTGAATGCGGCGGCGTTGACGGTGAGTGCGGATAACCAAAGCCGGATGTATGGGGCGGTTAATCCAACGCTGACCGGCAGTGTGAGCGGTTTGCAAAACGGGGACAACATCACGGCGAGCTACACCACCACGGCCACGACGAACAGTGCGGTGGGGCCGTATGCGATCACGATTGGATTGGTGGACCCCGGCAGCAAGCTGGGGAACTACAACGTGACGACGAATAATGGGGTGCTGACGATTACGACGGCGCCGTTGACGGTCACGGCGAACAATGCCGCGAGAAATTACGGTGCGACCAACCCGGTGTTTGGCGGGGTGCTGACGGGGATCCAGAACGGAGACAACATTACGGCCAGCTACGCTTCGGCGGCGACGCCGTTGAGTGGAGTGGGCGGTTACAGCATCGTGCCGAGCCTGGTGGATCCGAATGACCGGCTGGGCAACTACACGGTGACGAGCCAGAACGGGACGTTGACGATCAATGCGGCGCCGTTGACGGGCCAGGCGGAAGGGAAGAGCCGGCTGTATGGGCAGACCAACCCGGTGTTCACGGCGACGTATATGGGCTTTGTGAACGGGGAAGGGACCAATGTATTAAGCGGCATCCTCACGGGCATCACTTCGGCGACCACCAACAGCCCGGTGGGGACGTATCCGATCAGCGTGAGTGGTCAGAGTGCGGCCAACTACACGATCCAATATGTGGATGGGCTGTTAACGGTGGGGGCGAGTCCATTGCTGGTGACGGCCAATGACGCGAGCCGTGCCTATGGTGCGACCAACCCGGTGTTTACGGTGAGCTATACGGGCTTTGTGAACGTTGAAGGGAGTAACGTGCTGGGCGGAGCGTTGGTGGTGAGTACGACCGCCGAGACGAACAGTCCGGTGGGAACCTATCCGATCAGCGCGAGTGGGTTGAGTTCGACGAACTACGCCATCAGCTACACGAACGGGACGCTGACGATCAGCAGCTATGCGTTGAGTGTGACGGCGAGCAACGCGAGCCGGAGTTATGGTGCCACCAACCCGGTGTTTACGGGCAGCATCAGCGGCTTGCAGAACGGGGACAATATTACCGCCAACTATATGACGGTGGCGGGTACGAACAGCGCGGTGGGCAGCTACCCGATCCTGGTGACCTTGAATGATCCCAACGGCAAACTGGTGAACTACAGCGTCACCACTAATAACGGCCTGCTGACGGTTAGCGCGGCATCGCTGGTGGTGACAGCCGACAGCCAAACTAAAATTTACGGAAGCACCAACCCGATGCTCACGGGCAGCGTGGTGGGTGTGCAAAACGGAGATAACCTCGCCGGAGATTACACGACGACCGCCGCGACCGGCAGCCCCGTCGGGAATTATCCCATTAGCGCCGCCGTGGTGGACCCGGACGGGAAGCTGGGTAACTACAGCGTGATTACCAATAACGGCACGCTGACGATCAATGCCGCCACCCTGCTGGTGAGTGCCGACAATTATGAGCGCACGTATGGCGCGACCAATCCCGTTCTGACTGCCACACTGACCGGCTTTGTTAATGGTGATACGCAGGGAAGTGCTATCGGTGGAACTCCAGTCTTGAACACCGTCGCCACCACGAACAGCGGCGTTGGCGGCTATACGATTACGGCAGCCCAAGGAACTTTGAGCGCCACGAACTATGTGTTTGCGTTCACGAACGGCGTGCTGACCGTTACGCCTGCACTATTGACTGGCCACGCGGATAGCAAAGTGCGCCTTTATGGCCAGACAAATCCGGTCTTTACGGTGACCTACACGGGCTTTCAAAACGGTGAGGATCCCAGCGTCTTGTCCGGGGTGCTGGTGGGCAGCACGCCCGCGACTACCAACAGCCCGGTGGGTATCTATCCGATCAGCGTGTCCGGTCAAAGCGCGGCCAACTACACGATTCAATTTGTGGATGGAACTTTGACCGTCGGGGCGACTCCGTTATTGGTGGCGGCGAATGATGCGAGCCGCGCCTACGGCCAGACGAATCCAATATTCAGCGCGACGATCAGCGGTTATGTGAATGGCGAAGGTAGCACCTCGCTTTCCGGTGCGCTGGTCTTGAGCACGGTTGCCGAAACGAACAGCCCGGTGGGATTCTATCCGATCCTCCCGAGCGGCTTGAGTTCAACCAACTATGCGATCAGCTACACGAACGGGACACTTACGATCAGCAGTTTTGTGTTGAGCGTCACGGCGAGCAACGCGATCCGGACTTACGGGGCTGCGAATCTGGTGTTGGGTGGCTCCCTGGTGGGAGTGCAGAACGGCGACGATATCACGGCCAGCTATACGACGGTGGCAGACACGAACAGCGCGGTCGGATCCTACACAATCCTGGCGACTTTGAATGACCCCGACCACAAGCTCGCCAATTACTCGGTTACGACCAACAACGGCGTGTTGACCATTACCACTGCGGCATTGGCGATTACCGCGGACAATCAAAGCAAGATTTACGGCACCACTAATCCAGTGCTGACTGGGCTCCTGACCGGCGTGCAAAACGGCGATAACATCACGGGCAGCTTCACCACGACCGCCGTCACTGGCAGTGGAGTTGGCACGTATGCTATCACCGCCAGCCTGTTGGATCCCCACGGAAAACTGGACAATTACAGTGTCACGACCAATGACGGTGCCCTTACGATCAGCGGCGCGACTTTAACAGTGACGGCAGATCCTCAAACGCGTGGCTATGGCGCGACCAATCCGATATTAACGGCAACGCTCACCGGCTTCGTGAATGGCGACACCCAGGGAAGCGCAGTGACGGGTACTGCGGATGTGACCACGTCCGCCAACGCAGGCAGCGGAGTGGGGAATTATATAATCACGGCCGCGCAGGGTAATTTGGTCGCCAGCAACTATGTATTCACGTTTGTTAGCGGCACGTTGAGTGTGACGCCTGTATTATTGACGGTACAGGCGAACAACCAGAGCCGGGGGTATGGGCAGAGCAACGGGGTGTTCACGGCGACGTATACGGGATTCGTGAATGGGGAAGGGACCAATGTGCTGAGCGGAGTGCTGGTGGGCAGCACACCGGCGACCACCAACAGCCCGGTGGGAACCTATCCGATCAGTGTGAGCGGCCAGAGCGCGGCCAACTACACGATCCAGTATGTGGATGGGATATTGACGGTGGGCGCGACCCCGTTGCTGGTGGCGGCCAATGACGCGAGCCGTGCGTATGGCCAGACCAACCCGGTGTTCGGGGTGAGCTACAGCGGTTTTGTGAACGGGGAAGGCAGCAACGCGCTGGGTGGGACGCTCTTGATAAGTACCACCGCGACGACGAACAGCGCGGTGGGGACCTATCCGATCAGCGCGAGCGGGTTGAGTGCGACGAACTACGCCATCAGCTACACGAACGGAACGCTGACGATCAATAGTTATGCATTGAGTGTGACGGCCAGCAACGCGAGCCGGAGTTATGGTGCCACCAACCCGGTGTTTACAGGCAGCGTGGTGGGCGTGCAAAACGGCGACAACATCACAGCGAGCTACACGACGCCGGCAGGCACGAACAGCGCGGTGGGCGGCTACGCCATCGTCGTGACCTTGAATGATCCGGACGGCAAGCTGGTTAACTACAGCGTCACGACCAACAATGGTTTGCTGACGGTGAGTGCGGCGTCATTGACTGTGACGGCGGACAACCAGAACCGGAACTACGGCACGACCAACCCGGTGTTGACCGGCAGTGTGGTGGGAATACAGAACGGGGATGACATTACAGGAAGCTACACGACGCTGGCCACGACCAATAGCGCGGTGGGCCCGTATGCGATCACAGCGACTTTGAATGATCCGAACGGGAAGCTGGGGAACTACAGTGTCACGACGAATAACGGGGTGCTGACGGTGAACGCGGCGGTGTTGACGGTCAGTGCGGATAACCAAAGCCGGATGTATGGGGCGGTTAATCCGACGCTGACCGGCAGTGTGAGCGGATTGCAAAACGGGGACAACATCACGGCGAGCTACGCCACCACGGCGGCGACGAACAGTGCGGTGGGGCCGTATGCGATCACGATTGGATTGGTGGACCCCGGCAGCAAGCTGGGGAACTACAACGTGACGACGAATAATGGGGTGCTGGCGATTACCCCGGCGCCGTTGACGGTCACGGCGAACCATGCCGCGAGAAATTACGGTGCGACCAACCCGGTGTTTGGCGGGGTGCTGACGGGGATCCAGAACGGAGACGACATCACGGCCAGCTACGCCTCGGCGGCGACGCCGTTGAGTGGCGTGGGTGGCTACAACATCGTGCCGAGCCTGGTGGATCCGAATGACCGGCTGGGCAACTACACGGTGACGAGCCAGAACGGGACGTTGACGATCAATGCGGCACCGTTGACGGGCCAGGCGGATGGGAAGAGCCGGCTGTATGGGCAGACCAACCCGGTGTTCACGGCGACGTATATGGGCTTTGTAAACGGGGAAGGGACCAATGTGTTGAGCGGCGTGTTGGCGGGCAGCACGACGGCCGTAACGAACAGTCCGGTGGGCAACTATCCGATCAGCGTGGGAGGCCAGAGTGCGGCCAACTACACGATCCAATATGTGGATGGGCTGTTGACGGTGGGCGCGAGCCCGTTATTGGTCACGGCCAATGATGCGAGCCGTGCGTATGGGGCGACCAACCCGATGTTCACGGTGAGCTACACGGGCTTTGTGAATGGAGAGGGGACCAATGCGCTGGGTGGAACGCTGTTGGTGAGTACGACCGCCGAGACGAACAGTCCGGTGGGGACCTATCCGATCAGCGCGAGCGGGTTGAGTTCGACGAACTACGCGATCAGCTACACGAACGGGACGCTGACGATCAATAGTTTTGCGTTGAGTGTGACGGCGAGCAACGCGAGCCGGGTGTGACAATATTACCGCCAACTATATGACGGTGGCGGGTACGAACAGCGCGGTGGGCAGCTACCCGATCCTGGTGACCTTGAATGATCCCAACGGCAAACTGGTGAACTACAGCGTCACCACTAATAACGGCCTGCTGACGGTGCTAACACGGTCATTGGTGGTAAGCGCAAACGCAACGAACAAATGGTATGGCGCGGAAGATCCGCCGCTTACGTATCAGATCACGAGTGGACAGTTGGTCAACGGCGAGAGCTTGACGGGAGCGCTGACGCGAGTACCCGGGGAAAATGCGGGCACATATGCAATTTTGCAAGGCACGCTGACCGCCACAACGAATTATCTGCTGACGTATCAAGGGACGAATCTGACCATCAATCCCGACTGGCTGACCGTGATGGCTGACGACCAAAGCCGGGCCTATGGTTCAACCAATCCGGTCCTGACTCTTTTGTATAATGGATTTGTGAATGGCGAAGGTGTCAGCAACCTGACCACTTTGCCGCAAGCTGCCACGCTGGCGAATCCAGCCAGCAGCGTGGGCGATTACGACATCACAGTGAGTGGAGGAAGCGCGATCAATTATCGATTCATCTATGCGTCCGGCGTACTGAGTGTCACGCCTGCGCCGCTAATGGTGACGGCGGCCAACGCAGCCCGCGTTTACGGTGCAACCAATCCTGTGTTTGGCGGTGCAATCACCGGCTTGCAAAATGGGGATAATATCACGGCAACCTACGCTTCGGCGGCAACGCCGACCACGCCGGTTGGAGGCTTTAGCATCGTCCCCAGCCTGGTGGATCCGAATGGGAAACTCGGCAACTACTCGGTGACGAGCAATGACGGCACGCTGACAATCAGCCCCGCGCTCCTCACGGGTCAGGCCGACGGCAAGAGCCGTTTCTACGGCGCGACCAACCCCGTATTTACGGCCACCTACACCGGCTTTGTCAACGGTGAGACAAATAACCTATTGAGCGGAGCCCTGACAGGCGTCACACCCGCAGCGACGAATAGTCCGGTGGGAAATTATCCAATTAACGTTTCCGGCCAGAGCGCGGCGAACTATACGGTCCAGTATGTGGCTGGAACGTTGAGCGTGGTCGCGACACCGCTGCTGGTCGCCGGCAACAATTCCACCCGCGCCTACGGCGAGACAAATCCGGTATTTACCGCCAGTATCAACGGCTGGGTGAATAACGAGGGCACCAACGTGCTGGGTGGCACGCTGGTGGTAAGCACTCCCGCTAATACGAACAGCGCGGTGGGGACATATCCGATTATCCCGAGCGGGCTGACCTCCACCAACTACGCCATCAGCTACACGAATGGGACGCTAACTGTGACCAGCTACGCATTGAGCGTGACGGCGAGCAACGCAAGCCGCTCATACGGCGCGGCGAACCCCGTGTTCACTGGCAGCCTCAGCGGCTTGCAGAATGGCGACAACATCACCGCCAATTTCTCGACCACTGCCACCACCAATAGCGCCGTGAGCAATTATGTAATCGTCGCCACATTGAACGACCCGTTCAACAAGCTCGGCAACTACGCGGTGACCACCAACAACGGCACTTTGTCAGTCACGGCCGCGACCCTGAGTGTCGTTGCGAGCAATGCATCGCGAGTGTATGGCGCAACCAATCCTGTGTTCAGCGGAGCGCTGACCGGTGTTCAGAACGGTGACAATATCACCGCGACATATGCCTCGGCGGCGACGCCTGCCAGCACGGTGGGCAGCTACAGCATTGTGCCGGGCTTGGTGGATCCGAACAGCAAGCTTAGCAATTACACGGTCAACGTCACCAACGGCACATTGAACGTAACGGCGGCAGCCTTGAGCGTTTCGGCTAACAATGCATCACGAGTGTATGGCGCAACCAATCCTGTATTCAACGGAACACTGGCGGGCATTTTGAACGGCGACGATATTACCGCGACCTACGCTTCGGCGGCCACGCCGGCCACGCCGGTCGGAGGCTACAGCATCGTGCCGAGCCTGGCAGATCCCAACGGCAAGCTCGGCAACTACGCGGTGACGAGCAGCAATGGCACACTGACAATCAACCCGGCGTTGCTAACCGGCCAGGCGGATGGCAGGAGCCGTTTCTATGGTGCGACCAACCCCGTTTTTACGGCCACATATACGGGCTTCGTCAACGGTGAGACGAACAATATATTGAGCGGAACCCTGATGGGTGCCACATCCGCGACGACGAACAGCCCAGTGGGAAATTATCCGATCACCGTCTCCGGCCAGAGCGCGGCCAACTATACCGTTCAGTATCTGCCTGGAACGTTGAGTGTAGTGGCGACGCCGTTGTTGGTTTCCGGCAACAATGCCGGCCGCGCATATGGTCTGGCGAATCCGGTATTTACGGTCAGCATCAACGGCTGGGTGAACGATGAAGGAACCAACGTACTGGGTGGCACGCTGGTCGTGAGCACGCCCGCTGATACGAACAGCGCGGTTGGGACATATCCGATCATCCCGAGCGGGTTGACCTCCACCAACTACGCCATCGGCTATACGAATGGCACGTTGACGGTCACCAGCTACGCGTTGAGCGTGACGGCCAGCAACGCGAGCCGCTCATACGGAACTGCGAACCCCGTGTTAACGGGCACCCTTACCGGCTTGCAAAATGGCGACAACATTACCGCCAGTTTCTCGACCACGGCGACCACCAACAGCGCCGTGAGCAATTACGTAATCATTGCCACGTTGAACGACCCATCGAACAAGCTCAGCAACTACGCGGTTACGACCAACAACGGCACGTTGAGCGTTACTGCGGCTGCGTTGAGTGTTACGGCCAATAACGCTTCGCGAGTGTACGGAGCGACCAATCCTGTGTTCAGCGGTACGCTGACTGGTATCCAGAACGGGGACAATATCACCGCAACGTATTCTTCTGCGGCGACACCTGCCAGCACGGTGGGAATATACGGTATCGTGCCGACGCTGGTGGATCCGAACGGAAAGCTGAGCAACTACACTGTGAGCAGCACCAACGGCACGTTAAGCGTCGCTGCGGCTGCGCTGAGTGTCGCGGCCAATAACGCTTCGCGAGTGTACGGAGCGACTAATCCTCTGTTCAGCGGCACGCTGACGGGCCTTCAGAATGGCGACAATATTACGGCGACGTATGCTTCTGCTGCGACACCTGCGAGCACGGTCGGCATGTACGGTATCGTGCCTACGTTGGTGGACCCGAGTGGCAAGCTGAGTAACTACACAGTCAGCAGCACTAACGGCACATTGAACGTGACGGCGGCAGTCTTGAGCGTTTCGGCCAACAATGCGTCACGAGTTTACGGCGCAACGAATCCTGTTTTCAACGGAATACTGACCGGCATTCAGAACGGTGACAACATCACCGCGACGTATGCCTCGCCAGCGACATCGGTTAGCACGGTGGGCAGCTATAATATTGTGCCGACGTTGGTGGACCCGAGCGGCAAGCTGAGCAACTATACGGTCAGCAGCACCAACGGCACATTGAACGTGACGGCGGCTGCGTTGAGTGTTACGGCCAATAACGCTTCGCGAGTGTACGGAGCGACTAATCCTGTGTTCAGCGGCACGCTGACGGGCGTTCAGAATGGCGACAATATTACGGCGACGTATGCTTCTGCTGCGACACCTACGAGCACGGTGGGCAGCTACAGCATTGTGCCGAGCTTGGTGGATCCGAGTGGCAAGCTGAGCAACTACACGGTCAACGCCACCAACGGCACGTTGAACGTTACTGCCGCCGCTCTGAGTGTCGTGGCTAATAATGCATCGCGAGTTTACGGGGCGACGAACCCGGTTTTCAGCGGAACGCTGACGGGAATTCAAAATGGCGACAATATCACTGCGAACTACGCATCGCCGGCGACCCCTGCGAGCACGGTTGGCGCATACAATATCGTGCCGACGTTGCTGGACCCGAATGGCAAGTTGACCAACTACACGGTGAGCACCACGAACGGCACGTTGAACGTTACTGCCGCCGCGCTCAGTGTCGCGGCCAATAATGCATCGCGAGTTTATGGCTCGACCAACCCGGTATTCAGCGGGACGCTGACGGGTATTCAGAACGGCGATAATATCACCGCGACGTATGCTTCGGCGGCGGCACCGGGCAGTTCCGTCGGCAATTATAGTATCGTGCCGAGCTTGATCGATCCGAATGGCAAGCTGGGCAACTATGTAATCAGCAGCTCGAACGGTTCGCTCACGATTACGGCCGCGGCACTCTCAGTAACCGCGAATGACGCTTCACGCCCATACGGTGTGGCGAATCCGGCTTTCACGGGAACGATTGTTGGTCTGAAAAATGGCGATAACATCACGGCGGTCTACGCGTCCACTGCGACACCCTCCAGCCCGGTTGGAAATTACACCATTGTGCCGAGCCTGATGGATCCCGGCAGCAAACTGACCAACTACAGTGTGGCGCTCACGAACGGGACGTTGACTGTCACGGTTTCCACAAACCCGATCATTTTGTCGATTACGTTGGCCGGCAGTAATAATGTCGTCGTCACATGGACCTCCATCAGTAATCGCTACTATCAAGTCCAGTACAAGACGTCTGTCGGGGGAACCAACTGGCTCAACGCCTCCCCGGAGATGACGGCGACAAGCAACACGACTTCCTTCACCGATCATCCGGGTGCCGGGCCGCGGTTCTACCGCATCGCGATGCTTTCGTCGCTCACGCCCGTTACTCCGCCGCCCGTTATCCAATCCATCGTTGGCGCCGGCACGTCGAATGTGGTGATTACCTGGACAGCCGTCAGCAACCGCATTTATCGCGTGCAGTTCAAAGCGTTATTGGGCAGCACCAGCTGGCAGGATTTTTCGCCGGATGTCACGGCGGTGGGCGGCACTGCATCGTTCACGGATCATCCGGGGAATGCCTCACCGCGATTTTATCGAGTGGCGATGTTGCCGAACACGCCGCCTCCCGGCAGTCCGATCATTCAATCGGTCACCGGCGCGGGCACGACGAACGTCGTTATCACGTGGAGCGCCACCAGCAACAACACGTATCGCGTCCAATACAAAACGGACTCGACCGGGACCAACTGGACTGATTTGTCTCCATACGTGCTCGCCTCTGGCGGCACCGCAAACTATACCGACCATCCGCCGTTGGGCGAATCGCGTTACTACCAGGTCGTGGTCGTGACGAATGCGCCGCCGGTGATTCATTCCATCGTGGGAGCAGGAACGACGAATGTCGTTCTGACGTGGAGCGCCATCAGCAGCCGTACCTACCAGGTGCAGTATAAAACCAACTTTTCGGCGACCAATTGGTCTGCCATAGTGCCGAATGTGGTGGCAACCGGAATCACCGCCACCCTAACCGATCATCCGCCTGCCGGCTCGCCGCGCCTTTATCGCGTCGGTCTGCTGCCGTAAGCAAATCAATACAGTAGAAATGGCCGGCGGAGTTCCGCCCATTTCTTTTCGTCCACCGCCAGGCGTTGATCAAAGTCGGCGGGCTTGGCCGATAGATTATCCACCCATTCCCGCAGGAAGGAACTGCCGCTGAGCAGGTCAATCGCCAGGCGATCCTTTTCGTATTCGTATTCGAGTTCGTGCCAGATTTGGTAATTCGGATATTCCAGGCGAATCGCTTTCAGCAACAACGCGTGCAGTCGATACGGTCGAAAGTTTTCCGGTTTATAACCCGCGTAATCCGTGTGCACCTGAACCCCGGAACACAGCTTGCCCTTGTGCTTTTGGAATGTCGGCTCGAAGTTGCAAACCCGTACCTGGCAGCCTGTCAGCCATTCCGGCGCGAAGCCCTGCGCCCGCTTGAGCACCCTGGCAAAATCCACGTCTGGCGCGCCCACAATCTCCAGTGAGTTTGTCGTGCCGCGGCCTTCCGAAAGTGTCGTGCCTTCAAACAGCACCGATCCTGGGAAACAACGCGCCATGTTCAGGCTCGACGCATTCGGGCTCGGATTGACCCACGCCAGTTCGAATGATGGCCAGCCGTAACCGGGTCCCTCCTCGGGCCGGTAACCTTCCATCGCGATCACGCGTAAATCCACCTTCAAGCCGCGCAATGACACATACCACTTCGCGATTTCCCCCATCGTCAATCCATGCCGCATCATGAGCGGGCCAATGCCGATGAAGCTTTCCCAACCCGGTTCGAGGATCGTGCCTTCAATTGTCCTCCCAGCGGGATTTGGACGATCCAGCACCCAGACACTTTTTCCCGTCTCGGCACCGGCTTCGAGCAGGTAGCAGAGGGTGGTGACAAACGTATAAATGCGCGTGCCGACATCCTGTAAATCCACCAGGACCACATCGAAGGTGTCCAGCATTTTGGCCGTGGGCCGGCGCACCGTTCCGTAAAGACTGAAAACGGGAATGCCCAGGGCAGGGTCCACATAATCGTCGGACTCGATCATATTATCCTGCTTTTCGCCCCGCATGCCGTGCTGTGGGCCGAGTGCGGCGGTAAGTTGGATGTCGCCGGATTTGGCCAGCGCGTCGAGCGAGTGCTGGCAATGACGCGTCACCGATGCCGGGTGCCCGAGCAAAGCTACGCGGCGTCCCTTTAATGCTGCGCGTGCGCCTGCATCTTCCAGAAGAATGTCGATCCCAAGTTTCATAGAGTTTGGCGAAGATAGGCAGCCCCGCCGGGGCAGGGCGAGGCAAAATACCGGGCGACCGGTCGGATTGGTCGTCACCGAATCGGGAGAAATCCCGATCCGTGAGCTGTGACTTGAGCTAAAGCAGCCGCGTCGAAAAGGAGCGACGTCGACCGCACCTGCGACCCAGGCGAGGGAGTGGGAATTTGCCTGAGTCGGCGGACAATCCATAATGTCTTCCTTGGAGCGGGCAGGCGCCTCGGAAAACACCGGTGCGGCCGGCGTCAAAATTGTTGCTCATTTCAGAGCGACGGCTGAAAACAGAGTTGTTCATATTGTTATTCTTCATTGCCGCCGACCTTCGAGAGCCGCCAACGCTGCTCTCGTTAACACCGACAAGAAATCACACGGGGATTGCCGCAACCTGTCGGGACCATTACAGCTTTGAAGGGTTGCAAGATGCGCAACTTCGCCAAGCCGGTTGGCTATCAGTCCATAAGCCGTATTGCCCACGGCAAGATTGGTTAAACTTTCGCCAACGGATGGTGAGTAAGCGGACTTGAATGGACGACCTTTGGTTATGAACGCAACCCAAGGCATCACCACGAAGAAGCCGGAAATATTTTCTCCCCACGCGTTCGCCCGGCCGGGAACGCAATTGCTGGACGCCATCCAGGCGATTCAGGCGAGTGTCGGCGACGGTCTCAGCGACGACGAGTTCACCCGCCTTTTGCAAAACACTCGCTTGCCGAATGAGGCGGGCTTTGCATTTCTTAGCTATTGCAACCGCGTTGTGATGTTGAGTGTGCCCACGCAAAATTCAGCCACGTGGTATCGCGACAAAGGCTGGGTCACACAGGACAAGGAAAACCTCGCCCGCAAGATCGCGACGAAACACGGGCTTCTTTTGTATGAGCCGCCGGACGTCCTGTGCTCTTACCCAAGTCCGCTTTCGGATTTGCCGCACCCGCATCATCATCTGGAGATGAGCCACAAGAGCGAAAGCGTGGTTATCGTCCATCCTCACTATCTGAAGGTTCGTTTGTTCCACCCCACCGCCACGATTTTACATGCGCTGAACTTGCAACGGCCGCTCGAACTGAGACCCGACCTGTTGCGGGATTTGTCAGAGCTTTACGAGACATAGGACTTGGTGCGGTGCGAGTGGAGCCATCGATGCAAACGCACTGCGGTGCTCCTAGCCTGGATTTATAAGGTGGTTAAATCTGATGCGACCTTTTCAGGATATCGAATTATTTTTCAAGACATCCGTGGTAGCCTCAAAATCCGGGGATCCACCCACTGGATTGAGCAGCTTTTAGGGCCAGCCGTGGGAGGAGGGCGAAATCCCCCCGGAATTTCTATTAACATCGCGGTATGCGGCGAACGCTGTTTGCATCGATGGCGGATTAACGCAAGGATGGGGCGTGCCATTGATTGACCATCTTTTTTCCTTCGGCAGCGTTCGCAAGACCATCTGGCGATTTTGGTATCCCTTTCTTACGCGCCGGCTGCGCGGGGAGGAGGTTTTGTTTTTGAACTATGCGTTCGAAGAGGAGCCCGCGATGAAGATTCCACTCGGGCCCGCAGACGAGCCGAATCGTGCCTGTATCCAGTTATATCATCACGTCGCCACGCGGGTTCCGTTGAACGGGAAAAATGTCCTCGAAGTCAGTTGCGGGCATGGTGGCGGCGCATCTTATGTCACCCGTACGCTGCAACCGGCACGCTATGCAGCCCTGGATATCAACCCCTCCGGCATCGCTTTTTGCCGGCAGCGGCATCGCGTTGACAATCTGACCTTCGTGCAGGGGGACGCGGAAAACCTGGCGTCCAGAGGCAACAACTTCGATGCGGTGATCAATGTCGAGGCTTCGCACTGCTATCCCGCGTTTCCGAAATTCCTGAGTGAAGTTGGCCGCGTCTTGCGGCCCGGCGGACATTTTCTCTACGCCGATTTCAGGTTTAAAGATGGTCTGGCCGACTGGGATAAAGCGCTGGCGTCGGCCCCGCTGCAAATGCTCCACCGACGGCACATCAACGCAGAGGTGTTGCGTGGGATGCGTCAGAACACGGCGCGGTCCGAAGATTTGATTGCGAAACATCTCCCGAAATTCCTGCATTCCCTGGGCCGCGATTTCGCGGGCGTGGAAGGCTCGCGAATTTACAAGGCGCTGGAAAGCGGTGAGGTGGAATATCGATCCTATTGCTTTCAGACGCCGTTGCCGAAATAAGTTGGTTCCTCGACGTTTTCAGTGGAATAATTGGTCCTGAAGGAAGTGGTTGAATGACAGAAGATTGCAATGGAGCCGTTGAACGAACCGTTGCCGGAGGTCCGGCGAACAAGCCCTGTCTCAAGCTGGGGTTGGAGGTGCTCAGGGTGAGAAAATCCCAATGGCAGCGCACCTCGGAAGGGCAATTCATTGGCCCCAGGCGCGCCTCGAACGATGTCAGCGCGTTCAGCAGGGCGTGCAAAGCTTCCCCGGTTGCAATAGCGTTGAGTTAATCCAATGCGGCCAAGCACATCCTTCAATTCCACTGAAAACGTCGAAGAAGCAATAAGTTCGCATTTTCAATTGAGCCGGTTTTCGAGCGTTCAAAGGCGGCTGTAAAATCCAAAAATTCCGTGCTATTCGGGAAACCGCCGACTAAAACTTACGCATGAAACGCCTTTTGTTCTGTCTGGCCATCATCCCTCTCGCAACGGCACTGGCGGAGCACAACGCTCTGCTGCCCCGACCGCAGCAGGTGCAATATGGAAATGGCAACTTGAAGCTGCAGGGGTTGGTCATTCAATTCGCCTCGCCGCCCAACGCGGAGGATCAGTTTGCGGCGGAGCAATTGGCGTCACGGCTTTCCGCCGTTGTGTCCGCGAAAGTTGAGATCAAACAGGAGAAGTCCCCGGCCAAATCCATTTTGCTGAACCGGAATGGTGAAGGCGGAGCGTTGCCGCTGGACATGGAAAAACCCGGTCCGGATTCGCGGGAGTCCTACAGCCTTCAGGTAACGACCAACGGCGTCGAGATTCGCGGCAAGAGTTCAGCTGGTGTTTTTTACGGTGTGCAGACCTTGCTTCAAATGGTCGAAGGCACGGGAGCGGATGCAGCGTTGCCGGTGGCGGTAATCAAGGATTGGCCCGCCCTGGCGTATCGCGGCGTCATGATTGATTTTAGTGAAGGCGAATTGCTTCGCGTGTCGGAGGTCGAGCGACAAATGGACCTGATGGCCCGCTTCAAGATTAACCAGTACTACTTCTATACGGAAGCCAGCATCGAATTTGAAGGCTACGACATCGTCAATCCCAAGGGCCGTTTTTCACGTGAGGATGTGCGGCACGTAATCGAATACGCACGGCATCGGCACATTGATGTGGTGCCGACCATGGAATTGTACGGCCACATGCACAACCTGTTCCGGTACGAAAAATACGCCGACCTCGCGCTGCCACGATATGGCGGGGAGTTCGACCCGCGCAATCCGAAGATGTATGCGGTCCTGGATGATTGGGTGGATCAAACGGTGAAGTTGTTTCCGAGCCCCTGGTATCATGTGGGGTTTGATGAGCCGTGGTCACTGGGGAAGATCGGTGTGGAGCCCGGCAAGGATCCGTTCAAAACTTTCATGGATGTCCTCGCCCATATCTCGGAACGGGCCAAAGGGCATGGCAAACGCATCGGTTTTTTTGCCGACATAGAGCAGGGGGCGAGCACGATTTCAAAACATCCTGAATTGCTCAAGGATGTACCACCCGGCGCGATTGCCTATCCATGGATTTACGAGGTGAGAACCAACTACGCGCCTTTTGTCGAGCCGCTGGCCACGCGCAACATTCCCACCGTGGTTACTCCCGGCGTCTGGGGCTGGAACGAGCTCTTTCCCGATTATCACCGGTCGTTTTTCAACATCAACGAGCTGACGGCCACCGGGAAAAAATTCAACACGCTGGGAATCCTAAACACCACGTGGACCGACAGCCGGCAGACGATTTACCGGCTGACGTATCCCGGCATAGCCTTTGGCGGAGCGGCGTCGTGGCAGGCGGATCGAGTGAACACCAACTCGTTTTTCCACGATTACTGTGCCGTGACTTATCCCCCGGCAGTGGCGGCGGAGATTGCGCCGGCTTTGGAGGAATTGTCGGTCGCGGAGGAAATTTTCGAGACTGTGCTTTCCACCACGACGCAGTCGGCCTTCTGGGCGGACCCGCTCGCGCCGGGGCATTTGAAGAAATTGCAGGCCGGAGAAAAAGAAGTGCGCCGGGGACGCCTGCTGGCTGAGGAAGCCCAGGAGCGCGTGCAGCGCGCGATGCGGATTTCCACTGACCCATCCCTCAAGAGCCTGCTGCTCGCGGCGCGGATGTTTGATTATCTCGGCATGAAAAGTCTCTACGCCATCGAGTGGGCGGAATATTTCCGGCAGCTAAAGGAGAATCCCAAAAAGGAACTGGTCCAGCTTTACATCGGCAACCAGATGAACTCCACGACCTACGGCATGTTGACCGATCTGCGGGAAGTGATAAGCGAATTGCGGGAGGAGTATCGCGAGGCGTGGCTTGAGGAAGCCACTCCGTTCCGGTTGCAGAGCGCGCTGTATCGCTGGGATGCCGAATGGGATTACTGGACGGCTGTGCAACGCCTGCTGGTGCAGCAGGTGTTCCAGGGGTGGAAGGAAGGCGAACCGTTCCCGGCGCTGGAATCCATTCGGCCGAAGGGGAAGTGAACCCGGCAGGGGAGGCGCGGTTATAGCTGTCGCGCCGCGCTATATTTGCTAGAGTGTTTTAATGAACGAATCGGGTGACTCGAAAAAATCGGTGGAGAGATTGTTCCCGTTTGTTTTGCGCGCGCGCATCATCATGGTGGGACGCGAAACGCTGGTTCGCAGCAAAGGGAACCTTCATTTCATCTTGATCACGCACGATCTCTCGTCCGCCAGCCGGGCCGAGGTGCTGAAGGATTTTTCGCATTATCCGATCGTGGAACATTATCAATCCACGGATTTGGAAAAGTTTTTCGCGCTCAAGGGCACGAAGGTGGTCGGATTTCAAAAGTCCGGGCTGGCCCAATCTCTCTACGCCGAGTTGAAAGAATATCGGATCAACAAGCCACCGAAAGCGCCGAAAGATACCTCGGAAGTTAAGTCAGGAGCCACGCATGGAAGGGCCGAAATAAACAAGCCGGGAACCTGAAGGAAGATCAGTAAGGCGGACGGGGATTATAGGAGGAATAATCCTCAGAGGCCGCAATCGCGTCCCACCACTTTTTTACGGGGATCCAAGATGCGTGACCGTCGGCGAAAACCACATTGCCACCGTCCACGCCGTGATTGTTGAAAGGATTTGGCCAATTCTCCTCACTCCAACCTTGGGCGGCGTGAGGCTCCATCTGATCCATGATAAGGAAGATTCCTGAGGGACCCACAATCTGGCCTTTGATGGGCGGACGTCCATCCGGGCGGGAATTTTGGTTGGCGTAAGTGCTGACCGTTTTTTGCGTCTTTTGCGGATACGCTCCGAGGACAGGGTTGTTCGCATTGTGCCAGCAACCGAATACCTCGTAGCTGTGGCCGCTAGTGGCATGCTGACTGTAAGGGTCCCCAGTGGGCGGCACAGCTTTATTTTTTAACTCGGTTAGAATGGTCAGTACGATGGTCCCGTTGGGTGTGCTATAGGGAGTCGAGGTGACCGCCTTGGGGTCGACGTTGTTCTTGGTGGAAGGGCAACAAAACGTCTTAACACTCGCGATATAGGTGGGCTTGCCTTGGTCAAATCCGTGAAGCCAGTTTAGGTCGTCATCCGCCTGCATTTGGTTTGGGTTGGTATACAAAGTCCCGGTGAGCCGGCCCTTGGAATCATCCTCCGCATACATCTGGCTGCCGAGCCCCATTTGCTTGGTGTTGTTGAGGCAGGCGATGCGATGGGCTTTTTCTTTCGCGCGGGCGAGGGCCGGAAGCAAAAGGGCTGCGAGAATGGCGATGATGGCGATGACGACGAGCAGTTCGATCAGCGTGAATCCAGAGGAGCGAGTGGCGCTGATTTTCATGGTGGGCTGGTTGGGCCGGCGCAGGTTGGGCGGGACGGAACGCAGATTTCTCTCGTGCCGAAATAAATGTTGCTCATTACTGCGGAGCAAATTTGGCATACGGGCTAAACTAAACTGTTAGCCGGGCTTGTGCTAGGCATTATCCGCCAATCTATGATACTTTTCTGATGCACGCTACTCGCGCATGCATTTTTTCTGCGATGCCGTGAGAAATTATTTCGAGTATGCCTTGATGACTTTCACCAGCGCCTCGGCGATTTGCTCGCAGTGCGTCGGCTCATATGTCGGATACGCGAAACAGGTGAAGGTATGGTCCTGGTGCCAGACGGCGTTCGGGACCTGGACTTTCTTGTAATCGACGCTGGCGGGATTGGTGTACTCTTTGGAGCGGAACGGAAAACGGGAACGGCCGAAAGCGTTTTGCGACATGAAGGCCTGCTCGGTGTGGCATTGCGGCCAGAACACACGCCAGCACGGCGCGCCCTCGGCATTGGCGGCTTTAACGAAGTGCTGGATGTCGCACTCCATTCTTTCGATGTCGAGCGAGAACGCCAGGACGAAAAATCCGTTTTGTCGATCCGGGGTGTCAATGGGCGCATATTTGACCTGCGGGAGGCCCTTCAGTGCGTCCATGATGATATGGGCGTTGCGGCGGCGGCGCGGCATGTTCCAATTATCCATGCGATCCAGTTCGGCCAGGCCGATGGCGGATTGCATCTCCGTCATGCGATAGTTCCAGCCGACCATGTTGTGAATGTACGAAAGTTTCTGCTCCATCTCGAGCAGGTTCATGCGGTCGGCGACATCGTAGCCGTGGTCGCGAAAGCTGCGGGCAATCCACGCGAGGTCTTCGTTGTCGGTGGTGACCATGCCGCCTTCACCGCCCGTGGTGAAAGTTTTGCTCTGGCAGAAACTGCATCCAGCGATATCGCCCAGCGAACCGGTCTTCCTGCCTTTATAGACGCCACCAAAAGCCTCCGCGTTGTCTTCGATGACCTTCAGCTTGTGTTTGCGGGCGAAAGCATTAATGCGATCCATGTCCGCCACGTTTCCGTACAGGTGAACCGGCATGATGGCTTTGGTGCGTTCGTTGACCAGCTTTTCGGCCGACTCGATGCTAATGCAATGGTCGTCGAGATTCACATCGGCGAACCGGGGGATGGCGCCGGCTTGCACGACGGAGAAACTGGTGGCGATGAAAGTGTAGCTCGGCACGATCACCTCGTCACCGGGCCCAATGCCAAGCGCGGTCAGACTGACATGCAACGCGGCGGTGCCGGTGGCGACACTCACGGCATATTTGCTGCCCTGCCACTCGGCAAATCGCTTTTCGAACTCCATGCCTTTGCGGCCGGTCCAATAATTGACCTTGCCGGAGCGCAACACGTTCTCGACGGACTTGATGGCCGGTTCGTTGAAACTGGGCCAATGTGGAAGCTTGCCGCGAACGACCGGGGAACCGCCGTCGATGGCCAGTTTGGTAGCCTTGGCCGGGGTGGCTTTTTTGCGCGCGGTTTTGGTTGCACCGTTGGTCACAGCAGAATTACTCATAATTATCTGTGGATTAAGTACCCCACACCTTCTTTGGTCGCTACACATCTTGCGACGCTTATTGATATTTTTCCGACCATTCGGCGCAACGCCAATCAATGCGGCCAAACTCTTTTCCCTTTGGACGCCGCACCTTACGCGGACGGAACTGGCGACTCCAGCATTATTTCAAGGCAACGGTACCAATCGCGGATGATGCAGCTTTTCCTGCACCTGCACGCGAAATTCGCGCGGGCTGATGCCTTTCAACCGCAGGAACTGCCGGTTGAAGTTGGACAGGTTGGTGAAACCGCAATCGTAGGCAATCTCGGTGATGTTCAGATCGCCTTCCATCAAAAGGCTGCACGCCTTGCCAATGCGGAGTTCGTTGACGAATTGCGGAAAGGTCTTGCCAGTATGTTCACGAAAAAAGCGGCTGAACGCGCCTTCGCTCAAGTGAATGATTTCGGCGGCTTGCGAAAGCCTGACCTCGCGGCCAATTTCGGAGTTCAGAAATTGGAACACGCGATCCATCCGCTCCTGGTCATAAGGGCTGGTATTGGAAGCAAAGCCTGGGCTCGCAATCGGCCGGCATTCCTCCGAGGCCGCCATGACCGTTAAAATCTGGAAAAAATGGAGCACCCGCTCCATGCCCTTGATCTCCGTCATGTGTTTCATCAACCCGCTCACTTTGTTGCGAGTCGTGCCCACGACGTGGAGGCCCTGGGCTGCGCGATGCAGCATGCGCCGAACGGGTTCCATGGCGGGGAACCGTAGCAGCCCTTCGGTCAGGGCCCGTTCCTCGAATTGTATCAGGACGAAGTTTACCGCACCGCGCTTGCCGGGACTCGGTTCGTCCTGCCAGATATGCGGCAGCCCGGGTCCGACCAGCACGAGATCACCGGCGACAAGCCGGGAGATATTATCGCCAACGATGCGATAACCGCGGCCTTGCAACACCAGGATCAATTCGTATTCGGGGTGAATATGCCAGGGGCAATCGAAACCCTGACTTCGTATTGCCTTGAAGGCGAAACCTTCATCCGGTTCCGTGGTTAACCGTTGGAAAATGGCTTTCATACGCGAGGGCTTGGATCAGATCACAGGCTGATGCGTCAGAAAAGTATCACAGTTTAACGGATAATGTGTAGAAAAAAAGCCACCGAAAACGCAAGATGCGGCAAAAGCCGTAAACGTGCCCTGTAGCCTGGGCAGACTTTATCCGGCTTGGTTGATTCGGAATGCGGACCGTCAGCTTGGACCACCTATGAAGACCTCACTCGCCCTGGTTGCAGCCAGTTTGATTAGCACCTCGGTTTACGCCTTGCCCGATTACGAGCCATTTGCGGACGCCACTGGCAGCGGTGGCACTGCATATACCGTTGGCTCCAGTTTGGTGGGGCAGGTCAATGCCGCGGGCCGCACCTGGACCCAGGCGGGCCCCACCGGTTCGGCAGCACCAGTGATTGCTTCGGGCAACCTCACCATTTCCGGGTTGGCTTCCTCGGGCGGTAATATGGCGCAGTTCGGTGGTAATGGACAGAGTGCCCGCTTTAACATGAGTAGCAGCGCGAACAGCGGCACGGTTTATTTTTCTTTCGCGATGCAGTTGAGCGACATCACCACTTTGAACTCCGGCGGCGTATTCTGGGCGGGCTTTAATAATTTGGCGGGATCTCAGGCAACCACACCGACCGTGGTTGATACTCGTGTTATCACCCGGTCAGCGGTTGGCGGGTTTAATATCGGATTGACCAAGTCGTCCGGTACGACCAGCGATTTCGTGTGGTCCCCCAGCACGTTCACGACGTCCGACACTATTTTTCTGGTTGGCAGCTATACCTTTAATCCCGCCGCCAACGACGACCTTTCGCAGCTGTGGATCAATCCGAGTTCCGCGACTTTCGGAGGCTCTGCTCCTCTTGCCGATCTCAGCAATTCGACAGGTACCGACATAACGACCATTGCCAGTTGGATACTTTTCAACCGCAACGCCAACGAGCCGAAGACCGGCTTCATCGATGATCTCCGCATTGGATTGACCTGGGCCGACGTGACACCGGTGATTCCCGAGCCGTCTTCTTTCGCCCTGCTGGGCTTGGGTCTGCTGGCCATTGGACGGCGCTTTGTGGCGAATCGCCGTTAGGACTTTCTTTGGCGTTTTCGGGCTCAATCCGCCAAGCGGGTTGGGCCCTTTTTGCTTTTTTGGGTGCACAATCACCTCGCGCCATCGGCGCATGGTTTGGTCCCCGCCGTCTAACGCGCGGACGTTGACAAACGGCAGAAGGGCGGTGCAATTTTCTTCCTCGTAATACGTTCCTCATGCGTCGCGCGATACTGATCTCAGCCGGGCTGATTCTTGCGACCATCGCCGCCTACTGGCCGGTGCGCCTGGCAGAGTTTATCAACTTCGACGACCCCACCTACGTCACGAGCAACCCGATGGTCTTTCAGGGGCTGAATGCAGGCGCGATTGCCTGGGCATTCACCACCGTGCACGGCAGCAACTGGCATCCGTTGACGTGGCTATCGCACATGCTGGACTGTCAGATTTTCGGGGATCACGCGGCGGGTCATCATGGGGTAAACGTGGGATTTCACGCGGTCAACGCCGTGCTTCTGTTTTTACTATTGTGGCGCATGACCGGGGCCGAGTGGCGGAGCGCCTTTGTGGCGGCGTTGTTTGCTTTGCATCCGCTGCACGTTGAATCGGTCGCCTGGGTTTCCGAACGCAAGGATGTGCTCAGCACTTTTTTTGGATTGCTCGCCTTGCTGGCGTACGGCAGATACGCGCAGGGCAGGCGTCTTCGGGTAAATTATGTTCTCGCCGTCGCATTTTATGCTTTGAGCCTGCTGAGTAAGCCGATGCTTGTCACGCTGCCGTTTGTGTTGCTGCTCCTGGATTATTGGCCGCTGGGTCGCCTGCGGGTGAAAAGATCAAAGGACAGAGTAGCCGGGCCACCTCTTCCCCCTCTGCGACGCGTGTTGCTGGAAAAGGCGCCGTTCCTTGCCCTGGCAATTGCTTCATCAGTGGTGACATTTTTCGCGCAACACAAGGGAGGGTCGGTGGTCACGATTGCCACCATGCCGCCGCTGTATCGCGCGGCGAACGCGGTGGTTTCTTACGGCACGTATTTGGAGAAAATGTTCTGGCCGGCGAAGCTTTCGGTGTTCTATCCGTTCGCGCGTGAGTTGTCCTCGTCCAAAGCGCTCGTTTGCCTGGCCATGTTGCTCGTCGTAACAGCCGTGACGATTTTGTGCGCGCGCCGGGCTCCTTATTTTCTGGTCGGCTGGCTTTGGTATCTGGGCACGTTGATTCCGGTCATCGGCGTGGTTCAGGTAGGCACGCAAGCGATGGCGGATCGCTACACTTATGTGCCGTTGATGGGAATTTTCATCGCGTTGACGTGGGGCATCGCCGATCTGACTGCGCGCCGGTCGTGGCGGGGTTTCGTACTGGCGCCGGGGGCGGCGATAATCCTCGGAGCCTGCATCGTCGCGACGCGAACTGAAGCAGGCTACTGGCATGACAGCGTGACACTGTTCACCAGGGCGCTGGCGCTTACGGAGCACAACGCCCTGGCGGAACACAATCTCGCGCACGCGCTGTCGACAACCGGCCGGCAGGAGGAATCTCTGGCGCATTTTGACAACGCATTGCGTTATTGGCCGGGCTACACCGTGGCGATGTTGAATCGCGGAAATGCGCTCAATCTGATGGGCCGGCTCGACGACGCGATCGCACAGTATCGCGAGGCCATACAAGTGCGGCCCGATTTTGAGCAGGCTTATTACTATCTCGGCAACGCGCTTGCTTTGCAGCTTAAGTTTGATGAAGCGAAAACCAACCTGCTGATGGCCCTGAAGTGCATGCCCGATTATCCCGAGGCGCACCTGAAGTTGGGGAACTTGCTCGCCTTGCAGGGGGACGTGTCTGGCGCGGAGCAGCATCTGCGCGTGGCGGTGGAACTTCAGCCCGATGCGGAAAGCTGTTATTTTTTGGGTGGCGTGCTCGCCCGGCAGAAGAAATTCACGGAGGCCGTTGAGTGTTTTCGAGCGGCGATCAAGTCGTCGCCAAAATATGCCGCGGCGCAGAACGACCTCGCCTGGATTCTGGCGACGAGCACAGATCCCAAAATCAGAAATCCATCGGAGGCGATTGCCTTGGCCACTCGCGCGTGCGGAGCCACGCAGGACGGCAGCGCGGGTTACCTCGACACGCTGGGTGTCGCCTATTCGGAGGCGCGGCAATTCCCGCAAGCCATCGCGATTACCGAAAAGGCGGTGGCGCTCGTTCCGGGTGACACTGCCTTTGCCGCCGAAATGCAATCCCGCCTGGCGCTTTATCGAGCGGGGCGAAGCTACAGCGAAAGGGTGCAACCGCCACATTAGCCGTCAGTCGGAAAAGTATCATAGTTTGACGGATAATGCGTATTAAGTTGAACGCTTATGGTGCAGGTTGATGGATGCACCGCGACGATTTCACTCGCAGCATTGATTTCAGTTGGTTCCAAACAAACTGACCGTAGCCACGTAGTGTTGTTAGACCTCCCATCCACATGAAGCTCATCGCCACTCTCATCGTCGCCTCCATCGGCATCAGTGCGTCCGCGTTGCCGTTGTATGAACCGTTCAACTATGCCTATTCCCCGCCGGCGACGAACCTTGTCGGCAAAACCAGCCCCGATGGAATCACCTGGGTGCAGGCGGGGCCAACAACGGGTGGTACCAATCTGCCCTCGGTTAATCCCGGTAATTTGACCTATCCCGGGCTGGCGCCGTCGATAGGTAACAGCGCGAAATTTGGCGGCATCGACAGCACCGGTTTGGGCGCACGATATTCGTTGCCGGCCACTGTGAACAGCGGCACGCTTTATTACTCTTTTGTCGTGCAGCTCAGGGATATCTCGACGCTTAACAGCAGCGGTGTTTTCTGGGCGGGCTTCAACAATTCCTCCGGCTCGCAGGCGACCCTGCCGACCGTGGTTGGCGCCCGGGTGTACACGCGCAGTTCCGGCACGGGATATAATCTGGGCATCTCGAAAGGCATTTCTTCCACTGTTGATGTGGCGTGGGATGCCACGGTCCTTAGCTCGAATGACGTCGTCTTTGTGGTCGGAAGCTACGAGTTCGTCGGCGGTATCGGCACCGACGATATCGTCTCGATGTGGGTGAATCCAAGTTCGAGCACATTTGGTAATGCGAGTCCGCCGCCCCCCGGCGCCACCTCCACCGCCGGAAATGACATTTCCTCACCGGGCATTTTGAGCTTCATTCTTTTTAATCGCAACGCCAACGAACCGAAAACGATCCTGTTCGACGAGTTGCTGATCAGCACCAATTGGGCGGAGGTTACGCCGGTGTTGCCCGCCATCACCAGCCAGCCGCAAAGCCAGCGTTCGCTGGCGGGTAACTCCGTTACCTTCAATGTCAGCGGTTACAAAATCGCCGGTTACCAATGGCGCTATTACGGGACAAATCTCGCCGGCGCCAACAGCGCTTCGCTGACGATTCCGAATGTGCAGGTGGCCAATACCGGGCCTTACACCGTTGTTGCCACCAACGGCGGCACGTCGGTGACCAGTTCGGTCGCCAATTTGACGGTGGTTGCCGATGTCTATCCGCGCTTGCGTCCGTTGTGGAACATCCCGCCGAACACCCCCGCGTATCCTTACGTCACCGTGGACAACACGGGCACGCCCAATCTGCGCAGCATTGCCTATAGCGCCGTCTCCAACCAGATCATCGTCGCGAGCCGGACCAATTACATCACCGGCGACACGAACCCGGCGGTCTATGTGCTCGATGCGAAGACGGGAACCAACCTCTACACGCTCGATGCCAGCGTGATCTCGGGCGGCAACCTCGCATTGACTTGCATCGACGTGGCTGAAGACGGCGCCGTTTATGCCGTGAACGAAGTCAACACTGCGGCGGGTGTCTTTAAGATTTATCGTTGGCCCGACTCCGCCAGCAATCAAGTGGCGACCAGCGTGTATCCGGGTGGGCTTCCGAACGGCCTGGACAACACGCCGCGTTGGGGCGATACGATGCGGGTGCGAGGTGCCGGCATGAGCACTGAGATCATCGCCGATTCCAACGACGGCAACTGGTTCGCGGTGTTTACACCCACCGATCCCTCACTGTTGAATTTCACCTGCACGGTGCACAGCAACTATTTTGGCACGGGCAGCATCGGGCGCAGTTTGCAGTTTGGCGCGACCAATAGTTTCTACGCCAAGCGCCATTCGGGACCGATGCAACTGGCGACTTTTGACGGCAGCGCTTTTTCACCGGTGAACGTGCTCACCAACTACGTAAACTTTCCCACGCCCATTGGCCCGGTTGGTTTTCCGATTGGTTCAAATCTGCTGTGCGGCATCGATTTTGTCAGCAGCGCCAGCGTGCCGGACACGCTCGATTTGTTTGAAGTGTCCGATATGTCGCTGCCGCTCCTGCTGGCGAAATATAATTTCCCCACTAATCATCAGGCGAACGGCAACTTCATCGGCCAGGTGTTATTCACCGGCACCAATGTGTATGCCCTGGACGCCAACAACGGAATCGCGGCGTTCACGCTCGCGCCTCCGCAGCCGACCTTAAGCATCATGACTTCGGGGAGCAACGTGATCATCTCGTGGCCGACCAATACGACGGGCTTCTCGCTCTATTCGAGCCCGGCGGCCAGCCCGACCACCTGGAGTTTTGTGAGCGCGGGCACGATGGTGGGCGGCCGCTATCAGGTGAGCAGCCCGATTGGCAGCGCGCCGAAGTTTTACCGGTTGCAACAGTGACCGGACGTTGAAGCACCCACACCGACCAAAGGCGGGGGAAACATTCTATTGTTTCTCCCGCTTCACGTTTTCAAAATCCGTCGCGTTGGCCCAAAACGGGACCAATTTTTCGCCGGCCATGTAGCGATTATAGAAATTGCGAAACGCCGCGTCGGAGTAGGGATATTGCTCGAACATCGCTCCCTTGCCGAACATGCGCGGGTCTTCCTGCCCTTTCAATTCGTCGGTGAGCTGTTTTTGGAGTGACGCTTCCAGGGTTTTAGTTTCGGCTTTACCTGCCAGGTTCACCATGCAATCGGGATCTTTTTTGAGGTCAAAGAGTTCAGCGGCCGGACGTTTGCCGAAGGCGAGGGCCCAGTTGGTGTCGCTCGGATCTTTTCGGTGCGCTTTCAGAATCTGCGTTTTAGTGGGGCTGCCGTCGCACGTCAAATATCCGGTTTCCGGATCGCCGCCCGGCCAGCGCGTGGGTTCATAGTTTACTAGATAAAGCATGTCGTTCTTCACGATCCCGCGAATCGGATATCCCTGATCGTCCGGACGGCCGACATCGTGCCGTTCCTTGCCGAGGAGAACGTGGTCGCGTGAAGCGTCCACCTGGCCCGATTTTTCCGAAAATAGAAGGTTGGTGAAGCTGCGGCCGGTGATGGACGCCATGCCGGTCTTGTCCGGCTTCACGCCCGCCAAATCCAGAATGGACGGCGCGAAGTCTATGAAACTCACATAGTCATCCACGACGCGCCCGCCCTTTTTAATTGCCTCTGGCCACATGATGGCGAGCGGCAGATGATTGGAATCCTGATACTCCTGGCTTTTTGCGCGGGGGAACGGCATGCCGTTATCGGACGTGACAATGACGACGGTGTTGGAGATTTCGCCGTTCGCCTCCAGCATTTCCAGCATCCGCTGCAAATGCAGGTCGAAGTATTCCACTTCGTACCCGTAATCGAGCATGTCGTTGCGCACGATATCGTTGTCGGGCCAGTAGGCCGGCACATGATCCACATCGGATAATTTCTTGCCGCCTTTGGCCACGCCGGCACCGTATTCGTAACGCCGATGCGGCTCATGCGAGCCGTACCAAAAGCACCACGGTTGGTTGGTGGGCGCGGCTTTGAGAAAATCCGCAAAGTTTCCCGCATAATCATCCCCGGCGATACCCTTGGCCGGCGGCGTGAGTCTGCGGGCGTCAAATTCGCGACCGGTCATCTGGCGGGGTTCGCCCGCGGCATTGGTCGCCACACCTGGACCCCAGCCTTTCGCGGTGACGCCAACGAAATATCCGTTCTCGCTCAGCGCCTCGGGAAAGGTTTTGAACTCCGGTGGAAAAAAACAGTAATGGTTGCACGCCGCCTTGAGCTGCCAGGAATTGCGGCCCGTGAGAATGCAAGACCGGGACGGCGCGCACTTCGCATTGGGCGTGTAAGCGCGGGTGAACAAAACTCCCTGACTGGCCACACGATCAAAGGCGGGCGTCTTTATCCAGCGACAGCCGTAAGCGCCCGCATGGCCGTACGACCAATCGTCGGCGATGGCAAACAGGATGTTTGGTCTTTGAGAGGGAGTGGCGGCGACTGCGTTGCCGGCCGCGGCGACGATCAAAATTATCGAAATATGGGGTAGCAGAGTGCGGACAACTTTCATGATCATCTTTCGACGTAGAGCTGGCGAGTTTTAATCAATTCACTTTTTACCACCGACGAAGAGAACCGAAATAGTGACGCCCACGATTGCCAGGGCGGTGTCCACGCGGAAGGCGGTATGGATGCCCGAGACCAGCGAAGCGGACGTGACCACGATGGCGGTGTTCAGCCCCAAGCCAATGGAACCGCCGGCAATTTGAAACATGTAAACGATGCCGCCGGCAAGGCTTGTGCGCGACGGATCCAGCGCCATCACCGCGGCCGTGGTCACCGACGAATAAAACAGGCCGATCCCGACCCCGAGCACGACCATGCCGGGAACGAGCATCAAATAGGTTGCCGTTTCCGGAGTAAGCGAAAGCAGAAAAATTCCGGCCGCCAGAAAGCCGGCGCCGAGCGAAACGATCAATTTCGCGCCGAGCTTGCCGTATAATGGTCCGGCGATAAAGGAAGTGAGCGCGAACGTCGCGAGCATCGGCAGCAATCCGGCGCCCGACGCCACCGCCGAATACTTGAGTTCCTTCGTCATGAATTGCGGCAGGTAGAGCAGGGCCGAAAAGAACAGGGCGGACATCATCAACACCGAAATGCATGCCGCGAAAAATTTGCGATTCCGCAGGACGTCGTTGGGGATGAGCGCCATATCCGGAACCCGTCGCTCCACCAGCACGAAGGCCGTCAGCGCGACGAAGCTCAGCGCGAAGAGCCCAACGATCTTGGGATTCTTCCAGCCAAGGTCGGTGCCTTCATCCAGCGCGAGCAGGAGGGCCACAAGCCCGATAGAAAGGGTGATAATGCCGCCGTAATCAATGCGACGGTCTGTGACCGTGCCAACATCCCTGGGCACGATGCGCCACGTAATGAACATGGCGAACGCCGCGATGGGAAGGTTTAGAAAAAATATCCAGCGCCAGCTTAAAAAGTCCGTCAGAAATCCGCCGATCAAAGGGCCGACCGCGTTTCCAAATCCGGCTGCCCCGAGAATCAATCCACCAGCGAGCCCTTCTTTCCCGGGCGGCAGAATGGCGTAGGTCATGCCCATCACCGCCGGCCACATCATCGCTCCGCCGATGCCCATCACCGCCCGTGACGCGAGCAGCAGCGCGACGTTCGGAGCGAAACCGCCGACGACCGAGGCCAGTCCAAAAATGATGGAGCCGATGAAAAAAATTCTCCTGCGTCCGAACATATCCGCGAGGCGACCGCCGGTGACAATCAGCACCCCGAACACCAGCGCGTAGCCGTTGATGACCCATTGCACCGTGGTTACGTCCGCGTGGTAGGTCTGTTCCATCGCGGGGAGCGCGACGCTCAACGCCGTGAAGTCATTCGCGATAACGAGGATTGCCACGCCCATCGCAATCAGTCCCAGGAGCACGCCCCGGCTGAGACGTTCTTTATCCTTCGCCACGATTTCCTTGACCGTTGTCATTTCGGTGCGGTGCCCGGTTTGGGGGCTGTCGAGGGTCGTGCAATTTGCGTGGCAGCCAGTTGCCATTGATCACCGCAGCGGACCAGTACGCGGGTGAAAAACATCTGCGCGGGTGCCGCGTTGGCGCTGAGGCGTTGAGAGGTTCCCTGGCTGACAATCACATCCGCCGCCGCGGTATGCCAGGCGAGTGCCGTATCTTTGAGCGTGGCACCTGGCGGGAGATCGCCCATGAGGCGCATCAAAACGAATTCGATGCGGCCACGTCCCTGCACGATATCGCCCGACTCGTTTTGGAGTGTGGCACTTTCGGTGAATAGCGCCGCCATGCCGTTGGCGTCGCGACGGTCGAAAGTATCCGCGTAGGCAGCCTGTAATTTTGCGACTGGTCCGGTTGCGACCTTTGACGGGGCATTCCTGGTCGCTTCGGTGGCGAAGGTGGAGGAAATGAAGTTCACCGATAGCAGTGCTACGGCCATGAAGATCGGTATTTGCATATTTGTTGCAGGGATCGTTTGCGATTTTTCACCAGGGAAGCAGGCGCCAGAGCAGGATGACTTCGAGTGCGAATAAAAGCGCGAGAATACCCACCCCTTTAAGCGTGGCGTTGTCCGACTGGCCTTCCTTTAGAAAAAGCCACCAACCGAACCAGCGGACGAACAGGGGCATCGTTATAAAGCTGGTGAGGGCAACGCTGATTGCGTTGCCGATGAAGGTCGCCGGCGATGCGTGCATTCCCATGGCGGTGAGAATAGGGCTGAGAAAACGAAGCTCCAGCATCACCACGGGGAACAATCCGAGCAACACCAGCAGTGCAGTTTTCCAGTCCGGCGGGCCGTTGCCGGTGACCGGATCCACCGGTACCCAACCGGGGAAGGACGTCGCGAGCCGCGTGAGCTGCTCGTGCTCGATCAAGGCTTTGGCCTCGGCGAGCAGTTCTTTGCGCTCGGGAGCAGTCATCCACGCTTCCAACTGCGGGGCGGTATCGAACCGGATGATCGTCGTCCAAAAGCCGCCGGCCTCGGCTGGAGGCTGCAAAAACATTCCGCGATAGCCCGGATATTTCGCCTGGGCCGATTGGATGCGTACGGCCCATTCGCGGTAGGCGTCCTCCATGCCGTGCTTGATTTTTGAAAAAATCACCTCGGTCACATTGCTGCCGGGTTGTTCGGAACCTTCCCCGCTTTGCACCGTTTCGATCAGCTTGCCGTCTTCCACGAGCGCCGCGCCTTCGGCGATGATCGCGGTGCGCGCCGGTGAATTTTGCCAAGCCGTGACGTCCTCCACGGTGCGGAAATTGAGCATCACCGTCCATTGGTTGCTGCCTGGTTGTTTCGGCGGAATAATATCGCTGCCGATAAAGCCTCGAAACTTTCCGATGACCGCGTCGTGACGGGCCTTCCACGCGGCGAATTGCCCGGCGGTTCCGGGGCGAATTTTGGCGGTGACGATTAGGACGGCATGCGCACTCATGATTTGGCCTGGGGTAATTGCGCGGAGATGCGGTCTGCGCTGAACGGCAGGCTTTCGAAGCGAACACCGGTCGCGTCCGCCAGCGCGTTGCCGAGGGTAGGGGCGAGGGGAATGATCCGCGTCTCACCCGCCGACTTCGCGCCCAGTGGGCCGTAGGCGTCGTGGGTGTCCGCAAAGAAATCCTCCGTGCGTGGAATGTCCGCGAACGCGGAGATGCGATAGTTGCGGAACGTCGAGTTGATCATCTTGCCGTGGTCGTCGAATACCATGCGCTCGAATAGTGCCGAGCCGATACCTTGCGCTACGGCCCCTTCGACCTGGCCGCGGCATTGCATCGGATTGAGAATCGTGCCGGCGTCGGCCGCGTGCACACTTTGCAGAATGCGGATTTCCCAGGTCACCCGACGAACCGCGATGCGAAAGCCGTGAATATGTTGATGACAGAGATTCTCTTGGAGATGGCTGTGGTTCTGAGCCGTGATTTGTGTCGCGGCCAGAGTGGTGACGACGAGGAGCAAAGCCATTCCCGAATATGCCAATCGCCGGTGTGAGGTGATGAAAAGAGTCGCGTGAACGGGCCGGTGGCTGCCACAATTAACAAGGCGGGCGCGCATACGTGGGAGGGTTGAGTTAATGAGCAACTACCTGCGGACTCCTTTCCGGCAGGACGGCGCTAAGGAAAATTGCAACGAGCAGGCTCGGTACACGACATGTGTGTTTTTCGTCGGGTTGATGTGCGACTTTATGGAGGCTTCTCACCCGCGACAAGCTCTGAGTTGGAAAATCACACACCGCTGGCTATTTGAAGCCGCAAGCCGTCCGTTTGGAGTCGGAGTGACGCAAAGGCACGAAGTTGCGAGGTCGCGAAACAGGAGGTGCAAGGCGGGAGATGGCTGCCATGGATGACACAGATTTCACGGAGGGAAGAATGCGATCTCACCGTTTGATTTGCGGAATGCGACATTCCGACGCACCGGGCAAGAAATCCCCGGCTGAAAATCCGAAAAGGATTTCGCCCTCCAGCCGCAGGTTGCGTTCGCGGCAATCTGGGGTAACGAGGGCCGCGATTCCCCAACCTCGAATGAGGTTGCGCCCGCCCAGATGAACCATCTGCCTTTAACCGGCCTGGAGGCACAACTTCGTTAAAGCTGTTTGCATTTTCGGACTTCGACCCCGGGCTGGCCCGGAATGCTTCGGGCCAGCCCGGGGTTGGCGGGCGCAACTCCGTTCGGAGTTGCCGACGCTAATCCTTTCGTTTCTGAGGGTGTTTCGGAGGCGCCTGGGGGTTGATGCATTTTGCATTCAACCAACAACTGCGTCACCGGAAGTGCATGCAGGAAGCAGCGCTCGCGCGCCCGCGCCAGACGCCGGTGAATTTACCGCAACGTCCCGATGAGGAAAGGCATCCGTTGATGCTGGAACCGGTGGAGGCGCAAGTGGCGTAAAATGAACGGTCCTAAAAGCAGATCAAGGCTGCTAAAGGCTAATCAAGGCAATAACCACTGCGAACGGTTTCGACACATTTTAAATTGATGGAAGACGAGGTGACGAGGCGCTGACTCTATCCCTGTCGGTTTAACGGAAATGATATGAAGGATTCTCCTTACCTCGTCTCCTGCGTGAGGAGGGACTGCGCAGTCCTCGCGATTATTGATTTTTCAGGTGCGGGCGATGGCGCGATGTCCCTAATTTTTCGCGGGATTATCCGTATTTCCACCCCGCAAACTGTACTCGCCCAACGGCGGCGGTTTTCCTATCCTCGCCCGCTCTAATTATGACGAGTTCACAGATTCGCCAGTCGTTTCTCGACTTTTTCAAGTCGAAGGGTCACACCATCGTGCCGTCTTCGAGCTTGATGCCGGATTCGCCGAACCTGCTGTTCACGAACGCCGGCATGAACCAGTTCGTGCCCATCTTCCTCGGCCAGCGCCCGCCCGACGTTTCGAAATGGGCTGGCGCGATTCCCGGCAAGGATACCCGCGCGGCGGACACGCAAAAGTGCATCCGCGCCGGTGGCAAACATAACGACCTCGAAGATGTCGGTCTCGACACGTATCATCACACGCTGTTCGAGATGCTGGGCAACTGGTCGTTCGGCGATTATTTCAAGAAGGACGCGATTGATTGGGCGTGGGAACTTGTCACCGAGGTTTGGAAATTTCCCAAGAACCGGATTTACGCGACGGTTTATTCACCGGACAAATCCAAGGGCGACCCGAGCGAGTTCGACCAGGAAGCGCATGACTATTGGGCCGCGAAGTTCACGGCGGCGGGACTTGATCCGAAGGTCCATATCGTCAACGGCAACAAGAAGGATAATTTTTGGATGATGGGCGACACCGGCCCGTGCGGTCCGTGCAGCGAATTGCACGTGGACCTCACGCCGCAGGGCGACACCAAGGGCCGCCTCGTCAACCAGGGCAGCGCCGAGTGCATCGAGATTTGGAATCTGGTTTTCATCCAGTTCAATGCGAACCAGGACGGCACGTTCTCGCCGCTCCCGGCGAAGCATGTGGACACCGGCATGGGCTTCGAGCGCGTGACGGGCATCATCCAGAACACCAAGAACTTCACCGACTTCAGCCGGATGATTTCGAACTACGAGACGGACATATTCCGTCCGTTGTTCGACAAGCTGGAAAAGCTGAGCGGGAAGAAATATGCCTCCACGCTTCCCGCCGCCGGAGCTGCTCCGAAAAACGAACAGGAGAAAGTGGACATCGCGTTTCGCGTGATCGCGGACCATATCCGCACACTAAGCTTCGCGATAGCGGATGGGATTCAGCCCGGCAACACCGACCGCAACTACGTCCTGCGCCGCATCCTCCGCCGCGCCGTTCGCTATGGCCGCACGCTTGGATTCCATGAACCGTTCTTTTACAAGCTGGTATCTGTGCTCTCCGAAACGATGGGAGATGTCTTCCCTGAAATTCGCAAGAAGCAGGAGCACGTCGAAGAGACGATTCAGCGCGAAGAAGAATCCTTCAACAAAACACTCGATCGTGGAATCGAGCTATTCAATCAAGAAATCAACCGCCTGGTTCCAGGTGGAACGGGCTACCAGCCCGTTGCCGTCGGCAACTTGCCGACGGCCTCTGGCGCAACCTATAGCAAACGAAACCTGCCGCATTTCGAAAAGCCGTGGGCCATCTACGTCGTCAACTTTCAAACATTCGGCGGCCGGGAATTGTCTCCGAGCGCGCGCGACATCATTTTTGATTGCATTCTTAAATGGCGCGAGAGCCGATACCGGTTGGTGGCAGCCTGCGTGATGCCGGATCATGTTCACCTGGTTATTCAACCCGGAATCAAAGAGGAAAATGCCCAGGGCGCGCCTGAATTCTGGCCGCTTTCGGAGATTCTGCATTCCATCAAATCCTTTTCGGCCAAGGAAATCAATAAACTGGAAAATACTTCCGGGGTTCTGTGGCAGGACGAACGGTTTGATCGCTATATCCGGTCTGATTCCGACCTGGAGGAAAAATTCCGTTATGTTTGCGCCAATCCGTGGGCGGCTAAAATTGTCGATGAGCGCACTCCTTACCGCTGGCTGTGGACGCAGGATATTGAGGCGGCCAGTCCCTATGTCCCGCCGCCGACATTGCCCTACGCGAAAGCGGTTGGGCAAGTTGCCCAACCGGACAGGCCGGTGGCCTGTTCCACCCAGACGAGTCCGGAGATCGCCGGGGCTTTCGCGTTTAAACTTTATGACACGTACGGCTTTCCGCTCGATCTCACTCAATTGATGGCGCGCGAGCGCGGTTCGATGGTCGATGTCGTCGCCTTCGACAAGCTGATGGAAGAGCAAAAGGCCCGCGCGCGTGGTGCTCAAAAGAAGGAGATCATTGAGCTTTCCGAAGTGGGAGCTAATCGCCCGACTGAATTTGTAGGCTATGATAATCTTGAAGCTTCGGCCAATGTCATCGAGGTAATTAACTTGAAAGGCAGGACCGCTGCTATTTTGAGCGCCTCTCCACTCTTCGCTGAAATGGGGGGGCAAGTTGGTGATATCGGACTTTTTTACAGAACAGAAAATGGATATTTGAACGCGGGCTGGAAAATTACGGACACGCAGAAGTCTGGCCACACTTGGTTGCATTTCTTCGAGCCTTATTCTGCAGAAGTTAAAGATCCTGACTCGGGAACTGTTGTTACCGTAATGGTGGATAGCCTGCGTCGTCGAGCCATTCAACGCCACCACACCGTGACGCACCTGTTGCACTGGGCGTTGCATGAAATTGTGAGCAAGGACGCCGTGCAAAAAGGTTCTTATGTCGGCCCGGACAAGCTGACGTTTGACTTCAGCAGCGCGGCTTTGACGCCACAGCAAATCGCAGACGTCGAACGCCTGGTTAACGAACGCATTCTGGAAAACGCACCGGTGAGCTGGAGTGAAGCGAAGCACAGCGAGATCAAGGGCCGCGCGGATATCATGCAGTTTTTCGGCGAGAAATACGGCGAACAGGTGCGCGTGGTGCAGATCGGCGGCAAGCCGAACAGTCTGACGGGTTACTCGATGGAACTTTGCGGCGGCACGCACACGCGCGCGACGGGCGAGATTGGATTGTTCCGCATTGTGGCGGAGTCAGCGGTGGCGGCGGGCATTCGCCGCATCGAGGCGGTGTCGGGTCTTGAAGCTTACAAAAAAGCGAACGAGGAATTGCACCTCGTCAAAACGCTGGCCGGCAAGGTCAATTCTCCCATCGCCGAGTTGGAGAAAAAAATCGAGTCGTTGCTCGCGCAGCAAAAGGAATTGGAAAAGCAGCTCAAGGCCGGGCAACAGAAGCAAGCGGCCGAGACGGCGCGCGGCCTGATCGCGAAGGCGCAAAAATTTGGGGCGATGTCCGCCATCGTCGAAAATCTCGGCGCGGCGGATGGCGATTTTCTCCAGTCCATCGCGGATGCGTTGAAGGGGCAGTTTAACGGCGTGGTCGTCCTCGGCGGTGCGGCGAATGGCGCCGTCTCTCTGGTGGCGGCGGTTTCGCCGGAACTGACCAAGCAGGTGCAGGCCGGCAAAATCATCCAAACGATTGCGCCCGTCGTCGGCGGAAAGGGCGGGGGACGCCCGGACAACGCGCGCGGCGGCGGCAAAGAGGTGGCCAAGCTCGACGAGGCGCTTGCGAAAGCGAAAAGCTTGCTGGGCTAGTTTTCACTTTTGGCACGTCCCGATTGTCCTTGATTCAATCGCCGGCAATTAAGTAGAAGTGGCAAACGGCCGGAGGCCGTTAGGTCATCGAAAATTCTAACAAAAAGCACGGTTCGAACGGAAAATTTTATGAAAATGCTCAGTCGTTCCCTTCTAATTCTCGGCCTCAGCGTTCTGCCCGCCCTGGCGGAGTTTGAAGGCATGATGGACATGAAAATGACCATGACCGGCCCGAATGGCAACACGATGGGCGGCGGCAACATGAAGGTTGCCGTGGGCAAGCCCGGTTTCCGCAGCGCGCTGGACATGCAAATGCAGATGCCGCAGATGACGGTGAAGATGACGATCCTCACCAAAACCGCGACGCCCGATGTGATGTATCGCATCGATGACGCGAACAAGACCTACACGGAGATGACCATCCCGAAGTCGCCCGACGCCGCGCAACAGGCGCAGGATGCGGAAAAGTACACCGTGAAAAAGCTGGGTGAGGAAAAAATCCTCGGTTACAAGACGCAACATGTCCTGGTGATTCACAATGCCACCACCAACGAACTGTGGGTGGCGAAGGATTTTCTGGATTATGAGACGTTCAAGCGCCTGCAATCGCAGGGCAACCGTGGCGGCAACGAAGGAATGCAAAAGGCGTTGAAAGATGCCGGCGCCGAGGGCATGCCGTTGAAGGCGATCATGGCGGGTCCGATGGGCGGCAAAATGGTTTTGGAAGTCGTGAAGGCGGACAAGCAATCGCTGCCGGCTTCCACGTTCGAAATCCCGGCGGGCTACACCAAGTCAGAAGGCGGCGGATTGCTGGATGCCGCGGCGGGCGTTTCCAGCCCCGAAATCGACGCCGCCAAAAAGAAGATGCAGGATGCGATGAAGAACATGACGCCGGAGCAGCGTCAACGCATTCAGGAAATGATGAAGCAGCGCGGTGCGCCGAATCAGTAAGGCGTCACGTTAATTTTGAACAAAAAGCCGGCCGGGGCGTCTGATTACCAGACCGGTTGAGTAACGACAATAAAAGTGCTATTCTTAATGATATGAAGAAACTGATCCTCTCCCTGACCATCGCGGCGTTTGCCGTGGCCGTGCAAGCGGGCGAAACCAAGGCCTGCAAAGAGGGCGCGAAGAGCGCCTGTTGCTCCGAAAAAACCACCGAGAAGACCGCGATGAAGACCAGCACCGAAGCCAAAAGTGGCGGCTGCTGCTCCGAATCCAAATCGGCCTGCTCCGAAAAGGCTTCCAAGGGCAAAGTCACCGAATCGAAGGTGCTCATGAGCCCGAAGGCGGCCGCGGAAGTTGCCAGCCGATAAGCTCGACGTTTTGATTTTTCACAATCCTCGCGCGATTTTCGTGCGGGGATTTTTTGTTTTCTGGAAAGATGTCGCGGCCGTGCTCAAGCCGGCGGCGGAGAATCGATTTCCTGATTGGCGCGGTAATGGATCACGCGCACATTTTCCAAAGTCACCAATCCGCCGCGCATCATCGTGTCGAGCACGGGGAGAAAGCCCTGGATTTTTTCCTCGCTGTCCACGATCTCGATGATGAGCGGGAGGTCCATGGAGAGCCGCAAAATCTTGGCGGTGTGGAGATGGCTGGATTTGCCGAAGCCCATCGCTCCGCGCAACACGGTGGCGCCGGCGAGGCCGGTTTCGCGGGCCTTCAACACGATGGCTTCGTAGAGCGCCGAGTGTTCCCAGCGGTCGCTTTCGCCGATCAGAATGCGGAGCTTCACCGCGTCGTTTGGTAATTGCATATCAACCTCTCATCCCGTTAATACCCGACGCGAGGACATATCCGAGCCACACGGCCACGAGACAAAGTCCCACCGACGCCATGACGTTCGCGCCCGCTTTCATCCACTCGCCATCGCGCATGACGAGTTGCAGCGTGTTGAGACTGAAGGACGAAAAAGTGGTGTATCCGCCACAGACGCCCACCATGAAAAACTCGCGTCCGCCCGGCTTGAGGTACTGCCGTCCGCCCGGTTCGGCCAGCGCCGCGAGCACGCCGATGAGGAAGGAACCGGAGACATTCACGAGCAGCGTGCCCCAGGGAAACGTCTCGCCAAACTGCCGGGCGACGACGCCGGAAAACCAGAAGCGAGCCACGCTGCCGAGCGCGCCGCCGATTGCGATCCATAAATATGCCAGCATAAAAAGACTCCTGCCAATGCGTTGACATCGGTAGGAGTTATCAGCGCTGAAACGGTCAGGCGGTTTTCCCTTTTGGGAAGGCAAACTCCATTGCCGGGATTAATGTTTACAATGCGACGTCACGGGCGGCAATGAGAAACCCCAGCGGCAAAACCGGACGATTTTTGAATACATGTGGAGCCATCGTCGTTGTGCTTGCCAGTGCCAGGCATATTTAATAGGAATAATGATCAGTATCATCCGAATGCATGAGGCAGGCAAATGGGCCGCAAAGTATGACGTCACGGGAGCGAAAAGTTAAGACCAGCGGAACAAACGATGGGAAGCGTACGTTAACCGTGGCCGCGTTTGCGGGGCTCGTGATTCTGCTATTCGCCGGTTGTTCCAGCATTGGCCCGCGCACCGTGCCGCGCGACCGAGCCGACTACAGCAATACCATTTCGGATTCGTGGAAGCGGCAAACCTTGATGAACATCGTCAAGCTGCGCTACCTTGAGCCGCCTTCGTTCGTGGATGTGGGACAGATCGTGTCTGGTTATTCGTTGGAGACTTCGGGCGTCGCGGGAGGCCAGCTTGCGTCATTGGGGGCGATGCAGGGAAACAATCTGAATCTGGGAGGTTCGCTCAAATACACCGATCGCCCGACGATCACGTATACGCCGTTGACGGGGAATAAATTCGTCAAAGGGCTGATGACGCCGTTGCCGCCCGACTCCATCTTTTTCATGATCCAGTCCGGCTGGGCGGCCGATGCAGTCTGTTTTGCCTCGGTGGCGGTCATGAATGGATTGAAGAACCAGGTGTCGAACGTGAGCGGGGTTTCGCCTCCCGATCCGGCTTTTATGCGCGCGCTGGAATTGCTGCGCGAGCTTCAGCTCTCGGGTGCGGTTGGAATGCGGATCCGGCAGGATTCGCAAAAGCAGCAGACCACCATCATTGTTTTTCATTCCAGGGATATCTCCGAGGAAGATTCGGCGGCCGCACATGAGTTGCGGAAGCTGTTGCATCTGAACCCCGATGCGACCGAGATCAAGCTCGTTTTCGGCGCCACCGCCACCGACGATCACGAACTCGCCATGTTGACGCGCTCGATATTGCAGATCATGAACACCATGGCGGTGCAGGTCGAGGTGCCGAGCATTCACCTCAGCGAGGGCCGGGCCACTCCGGGTTACGACCGCCAGACGCACGCGTCGGAAAAGCAGCGCCTCGTCCGCATCCAAAGCTCGAAGCACAAACCGTCCGATGCCTACGTGTCGGTCGAATACCACGGCTACTGGTTTTGGATCGATGATTGCGACCTGCGCACGAAGCGCGCCTTTGCCTTCATGATGATGCTCTTCACCCTCGCAGACACCGGCGAGCGGGAAAATCTCCCGTTGATCACGATACCGGCGCAATAGTTGATTGGTGCTTGGCGGCCGGAAGAGTTGCGTTATCTTCGCGTCGTTCACATTAGAAATCGCGCGCGATATGGTTGACCAAATTCTCCGTCAGGTATTTCTGAACCAAGGGATTGTCGTTTTGGTGACATCCGTGGTGCTGCTCACATCGGCCGAGCTTGGATTTCGTTTCGGTCTGCGACTGCATCGCGTGAACGACGAGGCGCGCAAAGGGCAGATCGGGGGGATCCAGGGCGCCATGCTCGGTCTGTTGGGATTGCTGCTTGGTTTCACTTTTGCCATGGCGGTCGGACGCTACGACGCGCGCCGCGCTCTGGTGCTTTCGGAGGCGAACGCCATCGGCACCACCTATCTCCGGGCCGACCTTCTGCCTGAGCCGCGACAAGAGCCGGTGCGAACGTTGTTGCGCCGGTACGTCGACATGCGGCTGGATTTTTACGCGGCCGGCGATGACAATCCCCGGCAGTTGGAGGCCGAACGAAAAGCAGCCCGGGTGCAACACGAGTTATGGACGCACGCGGTGGCGGCCGGCCGGGAGGCTCCATCTCCGATCGTCCCCATGTTCATCCAGGCATTGAACGAGACCATCGATCTTGACGCAATGCGCCTGAACGCTTTGCGCAACCATGTGCCCGGGGCGGTGTGGTTGCTGGTTCTTGCGGTGGCGGCGTGCGGGTGCTGCGCCAGCGGCTATAGCGCGGGGGCGAGCGGAGCGCACAATGGCTTCACAAATTTCATCCTCCCGATGCTCATTGCGGTGGCCATCACGCTGATCGCCGACTTGGATCGTCCGCGCGGCGGATTGATTGGAATCAGCCAGCGGCCGTTGCTTGATTTGAAAGAATCCCTGCAGGAATCGCGGTGACTGGGAGCATTCCGTCCGCTTACGGCGAGAGCGTTCGATGATGAATGGACCAGCCGTAGCCTTTAAGATGAAAGTCGGGGATGCTGGTATCCAGTGAATCGGGCATGCCGCTGATGTGGACGGGCTTGAAGCCTTTTTGCGTCGCCAATTCCACCGAGCCGGTCACGTTGCGGCTGGAGAGGTTGATCAGGACGAGGAACTCGTCATTGGTATCCTGCCGCAAAAAACTGGCGACTTCATTTGGCGCCGAGTTGGAAACCCAGAACACATCGTCATCGCGAAACGCCGCGTATTTTTTACGCAACTTGATCAGGTCACGGTAAACATTGCGCAGGGGAGGGCGTCCGCCGGGGTTCCAAAACACGGGCATTTTTTCGAACATCGCGGGGTCGCCGGATTCGGTGGCGTCGCCAACTTCCATGCCGTTGTAAAAGAGCGGCACGCCGTCGAGGGTCATCATTAATACCTGCGCCGCCAGAGCGCCACGCGAGCCGTATCGCACAGTGGCACGCGTTTCGGATTGGTTGTCGGTAAAGCGGAGATGCAATGCGCCCTTGGGAAACTGCTGTTGTGTGTGCTCCCAGGATTGTCGCAGGAAAGATGCGGGCGATACGTTGTCCATGACCATGTTGAGCGAGGAGAACAAGTTCCACGCGTAGTCCATGTCAAAGGCCTTCGTGAGCAGCGAAGGCCGCGCGCCCGCATCGGCGATGATGATGATGTTGGGGTTGATCTTTTCCAGTTCGGCGCGGGCGGATTCCCAGAAATCCACCGGCACCGTGTAAGCCACGTCGCAGCGAAAGCCGTCCAGGTTGAAATCCTTCAACCAGTATTTCATCATGTCGATCATGTACGTGCGCACGTCGCTGTTTGTGTAATTCAATCCCGCAACGTCGGTCCAATCGGGCTTGGGTGGAATGATTTTACCCGTCGAGTCCTTCAGGTAGAAATCCGGGCGCTCCATGAGTGCGCTGTCCCAGGAAGTCTGTCCGGCGACGATGTCCATGATGACTTTGATGTTGCGCTGGTGGGCTTCCTCAATGAGATGTTTGAAATCGTTGGTGGTGCCGTATTCCGGATTGATCGCGTAGTAGTCCCGCACGCAATAAGGGCTGCCAAGCGTGCCCTTCTTGAACTTCTCGCCAATCGGATTGATCGGCATGAGCCAGAGAACGTCCACACCGAGGTCCTTCAATTCGTCGAGTCTCGCGGTGATCCCGTTGAAATCCCCTGCGGCGGAGAAATTGCGCGGAAAGATTTCGTACACGACCGCGCTGCGCAGGAAGTCGGGCGACTTGCGGTTCGCGGGCGCGGAAGCATCAGCCTCGGCCGCCGCGGCGACTTGCAGGGCCAGCGTGGACATCAGGAAAGTTGCGGCAATCAAACAACGGAGATTCAGGCGTGTGGTTTTCATGGGCGTGCGGGGTATAATGGTGGTCACCGAAGTACGGGGAACAAACCAGGAATGAATTTCCGAGCTGCGGTTTTCACCGGAAACAACCGTAGGCCGGACAGCAGCCCCGGTCAACGGTAAAAGCAGGCCCGTAAGCAAGGCGATGGGGCTGCCACGAGCGTTCCTTGACTCATGCGCAGATTTTCTTATCATGGGCTTGCACTTCACAGGCGAAGTGAATTGGAAATCCGGACCTCACGAATCCCTAACCATTCAGCACGTGCGGCCCCGATACGAATTTCCTTCGGGATTTCCTGATTTTTGAACTGAACATATATGAGCACTATCTACGACATTCAGGCGCGTGAAATCCTCGATTCGCGCGGTAACCCCACCGTTGAGGTGGACGTCATTCTCGCAGGCGGAGCCGTTGGCCGCGCCGCCGTGCCCTCGGGCGCCAGCACCGGCGAACATGAAGCGATCGAATTGCGCGACGGTGACAAGAAGCGTTATCTCGGCAAAGGCGTGAGCAAGGCCGTCAAAAATGTCACCGACAAGATTCTCCCCGTGCTGCGCGGTCTGGACTCGCTGGATCAATTGACCATTGATCGCGCGATGATCAAGCTCGACGGCACCGAAACGAAATCGAAGCTTGGAGCCAACGCCATTCTCGCCGTGTCGCTCGCGAACGCCAAGGCCGCGGCGGAAGCGCTCGGCGTGCCGCTGTTCAAATACCTTGGCGGCACCAACGCGAAAGTCCTGCCGGTGCCGATGGCGAACGTCATCAATGGCGGCGCGCATTCCGATGCGCCGATTGATTTCCAGGAGTTCATGATCATGCCGAAGGGTTTCGACACCTTCTCGGAAGCGTTGCAGGCCATCACGGAGATCTTCCATTCGCTCAAATCCGTGTTGAAGAAAAAAGGTTTCTCGACCGCAGTGGGCGATGAAGGCGGGTTCGCTCCGAAACTCGACAGCACCGAGGCGGCCATCGAAGCGATTTTGCAGGCCACCAAGGATGCAGGCTACAAGGCGGGGAAGGAAATCTTCCTGGCGCTCGACGTGGCCAGCAGCGAATTTTACAATCGCGACAAGGGCACCTACACGTTCAAGAAAAGCAGCGGCAAGACCATTACCGGCGATCAACTGGTGGATTTCTATGTGGAGCTGTGCGGCAAATATCCCATCGTCAGCATCGAAGACGGCTGCGCCGAGGGCGATTGGAAAAACTGGAAGACGCTCACCGATAAACTGGGCGACCGCGTCCAGCTTGTTGGCGACGATCTATTCGTCACGAATGTGAAGTTTCTGCAACGCGGCATCGATACCGGCACTGCCAACTCGATTCTGGTGAAAGTCAACCAGATCGGTTCGCTCACTGAGACGCTGGATGCCGTGGAACTCGCGCAGGACAACGACTACACCGCCGTTATCAGCCATCGCTCCGGCGAAACCGAGGATTCCACGATCGCAGACATCGCCGTGGCGACCAACGCCGGCCAGATCAAGACGGGTTCCTTGAGCCGGACCGATCGCGTGGCGAAATACAACCAGTTGCTGCGCATTGAGCAGATGCTGGGCAAGAACGCCGTTTACGGCGGAAAGTTTTAAGGCCGCGCTGACGGCAGGCTTGTTACTCAACGACGGCCCGGTCGCATTTTCATATGTGGCCGGGCCGTATTACAATGTGGCATGGGAAATTTCTTCGCGCCGAATATTGATCGCACTGGCCGGATCCTGCGCGCGGTGTGGGGTGTCCTGCTATTGATTGGCGCATTCTTCGCCTGCCGTTACGCGTGGTGGGCCGGCGCGATTTTGATCGGTTTCGCGGCCCTCACATTTTACGAAGCGATGCGGGGCTGGTGCATCGTCCGCGCGTGCGGCATCAAGACAAAGTTCTGAGGTTCGTCAGTTCTTGATGGTCGATCGGTCGGCCAGCCAGAAGAAATCCTGGCTGCCAAAAGCGCCACGCGGGCCGGTGCCGGCAGAGACGCTTTGCAACGGCGGCCCGGGCACTTCAGCATAAATGGTGGTGCCATTTTTCCATTTGTGCAGTTCGGCATGGCCGTCAGCGAATGAAAACCCACAAGAACCTCCATGCCTGGATGCCGGAACATCGGGGAAGGTCAACGTATCCATGCTCATTTGATAGTACCCGTCATTGATGCTGCTGGGATGTTCATCAAGAAAGATGAAAGCCTGTGACGGGGGAAAGAGGGCAATCAGATCTGCGCGAGTGCTGAAGACCCGGTAGCCGGTATTGTAATTGGGTGCGGAATAGTTTGACGGCGGCCCGCTGTTTTTATGGCCCATCTGGCCGTTCATTGAGAAGCTGCGCACGCGTTGACCGTTCTTCGAAGGAACCTTGTCACCGGCGCATTTATACACGCGTACGCCGTTTTGAAGGTAGGGCGACAGCAATCCCAATTTCAGAATATCGTAATTGGTGTTGGCCGTGGAATTATTCCAGTCGAGGTAAATGCCGCTGACCCAGGAGTAATTTGTTGGGGCGCCCGCAGAGCCGTTGGGAACCATGATGTCGTTGAAATCGTCGGCATACATGATCCACGCCACCTGCATTTGCTTGACGCAATTGATGCAAGAAACGCCCTCGGCCTTCGACTTGGCTCGCGCGAGGGCGGGCAATAGCAACGCCGCCAGGATGGCGATGATCGCGATGACCACCAGCAGTTCGATAAGGGTGAAGGCGCGGGTGCGGCAGGCATCAAAAAATGTCGATGACCGCGAAACACGTTTAATTACCGTCCGGTTATCAATCATATAATATGAACACACCGATGTCCGACCGTAACTGAATTGAGGGAACTATTGAGTGGAGCCCAAGCCGTGGAACTCGTCCGTTCCGCGGATGAAGCTGCCGACATAGTTTTTGCGTTTTACAAACTCGGAATGGCCATCGCCAAAAACCACATTGCCGCCTTCGACGCCGTGATTATCCCCGGCATCGGGGAAGTCTTCGTTGATGCGGCCGGGGCCGCCGGGATCATCGGCATCGTAGATGGTCCAAACCTCGGCGGGACTTACGTGCTGGCCGATGAAATTGTATTTTCCGCCGCCCGCCTGCGTGGTGCAATAGATATGGCCAATGGAGGATTTCTGGGTTTTGCGGACGTTGGAGCAATCGTTGATGGTCGTGCCACTGGCTCCGCAAAAGAAACCCGCCATTTCGTAGCTGTGCCCGTTGGTGTCGGTCCGACCCAATGGCGCGTTATTGCACAGCATGGTGAGGTATTTGGCGTTCCCGTGCATGCGATCGGAGTAGTATGGCACGCCAGTAAGGTTGTTTCCGGCCACCTCCGCAGGGACGGCTTGATTGGGCAACAACGTTTTAGCCTGCGCGGGATCCACGGTGTTTTTTGTCGCCGGACAAATAAAAACCCGGACGTTGGGAATATAAGTCGGAAACAACCAATTCATGTCATCGTCCGCAAAATTCATGACGCCGCTCAAGGCAGCCTGTGAGTCATCATCGGAGTAAGTCACACTGCCGATACCCATTTGTTTGGTGTTGTTGAGGCAGGAAATTCTTTGCGCTTTCGACTTCGCTTTCGCCAGCGCGGGCAGCAACAAGGCCGCCAAAATGGCGATAATGGCGATGACGACCAACAGTTCAATCAGGGTAAAGGCAAACGCGGAAACCCGTCGGGGAGGAATCCCTTCGGCGGATGGACGGGCGATTCGCTTCATATGCAACGTGAAACTCGGGGAGAAAAGACCGGGAGGGAACAGTGGCATGCGGCCCGAAATGCGGCAGCCATGCCGGTGAGAGAGTGACGAAGATTTTTCACTCGAAAGCGGGCGGCATCCGCGAATTGCGAATGCCGCCCGTGACGGTTCAACCGACGTCAGGCGTTAGTTGTGCCGCAGGCGGTAGGTCTTGCCCGCGCCGCTCTTGGCCACGGTCGCCTGGTAAGTGCCGGGTGTGAGTTGGACGACGGTCGCCGCCACGTCCGTGTAGGGACCGGTGACACTGGAGGCGCTCTGCACCACAAACGAGCTGGCCGTGTCGTTCAAATCAAACGTGAATTTGATGACGACGTTCGCGCCGGCGTCAGTCACCTGGGTTACCTTGAGGCCTTGCAGCCGTACCACGCGGACGTTGTCGATTACCACGTAGGACGAGGCGAGGCTGATGGAGGTGTAGGCGTCGTCGTAGCCGAGCATGATATTGCCGGCGATGTAAGGCGTCGAATTGCTGTAGCTGAAGATCGCCGTGTTATTGACCTTCAGGGTGACGATTTTGCCAATCTGGCTGACTTCCACATCCGCCCAGATGGGTGTCGGGCTTGCCAGAGTAGTGTTGTTGCTGGGCACGCCCGGGACCGCGTTGGGCGGCGATTTAAAGACATTCTGCAGCGTGGTGGCCGACCGGCCGGGATTCAACGCCGTGGGATTGTTTGCGCCCGTCGTCGGGGCGCTATAAATCGCGTAGTCGCCCAGACCCGCGCCGTCCGCTTCAATGTCAAAGAAGATGCCATCGTAGGTCGAACCAGCGGGCGGAGAACCCGCCGTTCCGCTGAACCAGTTCGTCTTGGTGCCGCTGTGGTTGATGCCGAAGAGCGCATATTCCGTGGAAACCGTGCTCGGGACCTGCACGCTGAGGAACATGTCGAAGCGCAGCGCATAGTTGCCGCTGAAGCTCTGGCCATTGGGATACAGGTTGATCGCTGTCGGCAGACCGGCGGTTTTATTGACCGCCATGTAGAGGCCAAGGGTGTCATTGGTGCTATGCGGCGCCATCGGAATTCCCTGGCTGCCGTAATCGAACGCGAAGGTTGTCGCGGCGTCTCCACCCACGGTGAAAAGAGTCCAGTTCGCGGAACTATCGACGTTGAAGTCATCCGAGAAGAGCGTGGTCGCCGGCGGGGTCGTGGCATCAATCAGCGGGACCGTAGCGGAGCTGGGAGTGCCGATGGTGTATTCACCGCCGGTGGCTGCCGTGATGGTGGCCGTGATGGTTTCGTTACCTTCGTAGAGGGTGTCTTCAATCGGATGAACGGTCACATCCACAGTCTGCACGCCGGGGTCGAAGTTGGCGGGCACGTCCACGTAGTAATCCGCATTGCTGGTCGCCGTGCCGGAGAAGGCGAGATTAACGCTGAAGGAATTGGTGTCGAGATTACCCAGGCGCGTGACGCGGAAGACCGCGACGTCGTTGGTGCGCTCGTAAACCTGCGTCGAAATATTGGTAATGGTGAGTTGCGGGGATTCGTTGTCCGTGATCGTGGCGGTCGCGCCACCGGCACCAATGTACAGGCCGGGCAGGATTTCGAGCGTAACGGTTTCCGTCGCTTCGGGGATCGCGTCGTCGATCGGCACGATGGTGATGTTGGTGTCGGTATCGCCGGCGGCAAACGTCACCGTGCCGGTAAGGGGACCGCCTAGTGCGTTGACGTAATCCACTCCATTGGAAGCAGTTCCGCTGATGGAGTAGTTGACCGTCTGCACAAAGCCCGCACCGCTGCGGCTGATCGTAAAGGTGGCGGGCGTCGGGCCGGTTTCGGAAGCCGCCGGGCTCGGAACCGAAATGGTGACGACGTTGGTGAAGCTGGTGATGCGGATGTTGTCCACGAGGCTGAAGGCGAGGTTCGTGGCATTGATGTCCGTCGAAGCGCCCGCGTTGATGTCAAATTGGCCGAATACGATGTTCGCGCCGCCCAAGGTGCCGTTCGTGCTAATATCTGCCGTGGCGATGAGCAGGCCGTTGATCGTGTAGGTGATGACGTTACCCACCTTCTTGAGTGAAACATCGCACCAACGCATGCCAGCCGAACCGCCCTGGGTCAAACCCGTCTGCTGCGGATAGCTCGCCAATTGGGCAGGACAGTTGTTGGTGGCGGAAACGGGTGGGAATGTGGATTGATAATAGGCGGCACTGTTATTTCGCGAGCCGGTGGTGCCGGCGGCATACACGCCGCTGGCGTCCTGCAAGCTGGCGGAGAAGGCCGGTGTATACATGCGATAATCCGCAGTCGTGCCCGAGCCGTCACCGCTGCAACCGATGAAGATGGAGTCAATCAGTGTTGGGACGTTCGCCGAGGTCGCGGCCGTGCCGAAGCCCGCGCCGCCGATTTGCGTGGAACCATTGCCGCCACCAGTCAACGGGCCGTTAAAATTCAACCACCAATCCCAGCGCATTTCAAAATTCGCCGTGATGCTGAAACCGACTGGCGAGACGCTGCAGCCGGACGGGAATACGCCGACGAGCGGATCGAGATTCGCCTGTAGTTTCAAACCATGGGTTGTGCCGCCGGAATTGGGCGCGGGCGGAATGCCCACCGTGCTGTAATCAAAATACAAATCCACCGGGTTATAACCGCCCACGGAGTTTGTTATCCAGGTATTGTCCAGACGGTGATCGGTTTCGAAATTCTCCGTAAGCAGGGATACTTGAGCATGAGAGGTTCCCAAGCCCGCGAATAGTGCAACCGACGCGGTCAGGGCCAATACCAAACCACGCAGGTTTGGTCGAATGAGGGAGGGGTTTTTGTATTTCATAACAGGTTCTGTCGATCCAACGTTGAAAGGGCGATTCGCTGGGGGGAAAAGAATCGTGGTCTTTCGTCCACTACGTTGGAATGTTGCGCCAAGGTATCGCATATTCATGCGAGGCTGTCAATGCAAAAATCGGCTTTCTTTTTGCCCTATTGCCGTTTAATGGGCCGACGGTCCTTTGCCGCAAGCGATTGGTGCCAGACTAGATGTGTAAAATGCTACGAAGCTGCATGTTAAAGTGAGCAGCGTGATTAAAATTGACCAAATTGAGGAGGGAAAACTGGCAGGCGCCTCATGAAAATATTACTTCGCTCGAATCAATGGCAGGGTGGGGCAGTTGCGCTGGGGCTGGCCCTGCTTGCGGCTTCTTGCGCGCATCCGAAAGTGCCCGTTTCGCCCCAAGGAGAGGATTATTCCGCAATCACCAATGCGATCGACCGACAAGACTGGGGTGCGTTGCGGAAACTGGCCACTCCGGAAATGAGAGCGACCGAGTACATTCAGATGTGGGAAAATTGCGCCAGGGCGGGTCAGCCGGTATACGTGGGCAAGCTGGTTTCAATCGAGCCGGACGCGGAGTTACATGGCCGCAGGTGCGTGCGGTATTCATTTCAGTTCAAAAGCCGGGACGGAACGGCCAATCCGCACCTGCTTCAGGTGTTGGTTTCCGAGCAGGATGGCCGCCCGGAAGTTTTGGATTTTTGGAATTGGGGCTGGTGAGCTTGCGGGCGGGGCGTCCACCGTCCCCGCTGACAAGGAAGGCTCCTCAGCCTTAAGTCGCGAGCGTCGCGAAAATTACCACGGTATCGTGCGGCCCAATTCTCGGGCGATACTCATCCTCTTCAACCGCTGGCACGTCTCCGCAGAACCGGAATTGTGAGCGACCCGCCAGAAATGGATCCTGGTGACGGAGCCTCGCCACCGTCACGCGCAGTCCATCCATCCAGGTGCCATTTCGCGAGTTGAGGTCCTGGAGAAAATAATCCCCATCTTCCCGGGTGATCATGAAGTGACGGCGTGACAGACCCTCGTCCTCTATTTTCAGGTCCACGGCTGTGCCGCGTCCCACTGTTAACCCTTCTTCGCCGACCTCCCATCGCTGCATCACTTCACCGTCTTTATTTAACAAACACAGAGTTGCCATAACTTTAAACATTTCTTCAGCGGGGCTGGGCGAACGTTTCCGCTCACCCAGTCCCGTCCCCCCTCCTCGCTACTTAGATAGACACCGGAACCCGGCAAATGGTTTCAGAAAATCACACGCCAACGTGATTTTTCTCTTCGCGAAAGAATTTGGCGGCCCGACCCAGTAGCACCAACAAAACGAGTGTGCCAGCGAGAATCAGCAGACGCACGCCCCACGAAGCGTCGCGTGCTGCCTTTGCTTGCAGCGCAATTTGTAAATCCGCCCACGCGTCCACGACCACCGCGCGTTTGAAGGTGAGCAGGCGTCCCTGTTCCGGCACGCTTGCGCGAATCGAGGCGAGGCTGCTGACGGCGGCGTCCTGTTGTTGAATCAGCCGTTCGGCCAATCGGACGTACGCGGCGTTGTCCTCGGCGGTGTTGCGGTCGATCATGTTTTTCGCGTCCTGCTGCGTGTACGCCACTTCCTTTTGGCCGCGTAGATCCCTCAGTTTGCCGCCGAGCAAGCCGGCGTCGCCCGCCGCTCCCGCCTGACGGACGTTGAAGCCGACCAGCGCCTGCTGGAGTTTGATGTTGTGGAGTTGCACGCGCGCGTCCTCGTTGAAGGCGGCGTCGTGGGTCGACAGCCCGAACGCCGCCTGGAAGGCGCGACGGGCCTGTTGCGGATCGCCTTTTTCGAGCGCAGTATTGGCGGTGGCCATCAAGTTCTCGGCCTCTTTGGAACGCTCGCGTTGCTGGCCCGCTTCGTCCTGCAGATAGGTTTGCAAATCGATCGCGGTCGTTCGGGAAACGCGCTGGTCGTTTTGCAACTGCAGCGAGCCCGCCCAATCCTTGAGCTGCCATTTGTCACTCAATGAAACGCGCCAAACGAGATTCTCCAGCGGCAAATCGAACTTAGGCGCGGTGAGCGCGAGGTCCAGCGAGTGGGGCGTCGTTGCGCCGATCTGCGCACTGTAGAATACTTCCACCACGATGGGCCGGCCGCTTCGTGACTGTTCCAGCGGTATAAGAATCTTATCCGCGTCGCGCCACGGCCAGACGCCGTTTTGGTTCACGAAGGCGAACCAGAACCGGGCGTCCTTGGGGAGCGTTAAATTCAACAGGCGCTTGTCACCTGGCGTCATCTCCATCCGGACTTGGGTGAGCATCACGCCGTCATCCGAGATCACGGAGTTGAACGTGATATTGTTGACCCGCGCGGGCAGCAGTTCGGCCGGTTTGTGGCGTTCCAGTTTCAGCGACAATTCAAACGGCGCCTCGACCAGCCGGTAGGCGAGATTTGCCGCGCTCGCGGGCAAACCCTGCTGCAACCCTCGCGGGATGCTTTGCCATTCGGTTGGTTGCAACGCGGCGGGGAGAGCCGGGACTTGCAGTTGCAGTCGATTCGCGGATTGGATGGTCACGTAGCCGCGTTGCAGATTGACATCGCCCGCCTGCAGGCCGCGCAACATCGTTTCCGTGGCGTGATCGGGAATCAGAACCTGATAGCTGGCTTGCAACATATATTGTCCGATGACGCGGCGATGCAACTTTACCTCCCATTGACGCAGGCCGTTCGTGGCTGCGTCCGTCATTGGCATAAAATCCGCCACTTGCTCGCCTTGAAAGCGCACGTTCTTCGCATTGGTGGGAATGAAAATGTGGAACGCTTTCAGCCCGGTATTCTCGATCTGATATTGCAGGTTGGCCGTGACGGTGATCAGGGCTTCGTTGACCGTGGCGTGCTGCAAACTGGTGACTTGAATCCATGGATCCACTTGTTCGATGTCCAACGCGAGGTTCCACGGCGATTGTAAAACACGAAATGCCAGCACCCTTTTTTGCCGGATGCCGGACTTTTGCGGGTCAAGTTGCGTCACACCTTCGCGCGCGATTGCCTGAAGGCGCATGCCCTGTTCAGGGACGAGCAACAAAGTGCCGCGTTGCTTGCCGGCTTCGCGCAGGATCAATTGCGGCACGGCCCAGTTCGTGGTCGATTTAATGCCGGGGCCGGCGAGGCTGATTTCAAATTGTGAGCGCGGTGCCGCTGATGGATTCGACATCGAAGCCCGCAGGCGTCAGGAAACTCAATCGGAAAATACCGGCCCGGGTGATATCCACCGTTGCTTTGCTCGCCAGCACGGTGCGGTCTTCGCCCAGCGAAACTGTATCCTGCGTTTCGACGCGCACATCGGGTTCGACGGCTGAGGCTTTCACCGAGGCGACCGCATGACTGTCGCCATAGCGATAAGCGCGACGCACCGTCAGTCCCGGAAATTGCGCCTGCAATACCGTGGTGATGCCGGCCGGAAAATCTTCGAGATTGATGGGCGAGAAGCCTTCGGCCGTCACGCTGTCGAGTTGGACTTCATTGCCTGTGGCGATGCCGAGCAGACCGATCTGGCCGGCGGCATAGTCCGCACTGACCAGTCCCATTGAATGTTCGAAAGGCAGCGGTCCGGCCGGCATTTGCGAACGAATCACGAGCACGAAGGGACGCGATTGCGGGCGATTCAGGGTAATGCGCAGTTTGCGTGTGTCTGGATCGAAACGCCAGAGAGACACGAGCGACGCGCCCGTTTTGTTTGATTTCGAGGCCTCGTTTTCGGCGGTGGTACGGGCCGCATCCAGAACATCCGTGACCGTGGCGCCTTTCGGAACTTCGAGCACGAGTTCGCTCAATTCACCTTGCGCGGGGCGAATCGAAACCTGATGGGCGCCTTCGATAACGCCGGCGGCGGGGACGTAAAGTTGTGTCATCTCGGCGTAGAAAAGCGACTTCTCGCGGGCAACGTCGCGGCTGCGCGGCTTCCAGCCGATCCAGATGTCGCGCGCCGGCGAGAGGACCATGGTGGCCAGGGTGTTGGTGGCGACATTGGTTCGTTCCACCGACACGGCATGCGGCGAGAACGCATCGACGTCGAGGCCCGCCACGGTGAGATTGAGACGGTTTATCAATCCATACTGTATAGGCAGCGTGATGCCGTTTTCGGAATCCTTTTTTGTAACAGGCAATTGATACTGCACTCTGATTTCGAACGTGCCGGATTTGAGCGCCTGAAGCTGATGGGCTGGGCGTTCGCTGGAACCGGCCTGCACAAGTTTCAGCGAGTTCGTTGGAAACTCGGCCCGTGTCATCACCGCCGGGCTGTACAGCAGCGGCAGTGTTTCACCGGATACCGCCTGCCAGCGAATTTTTGCCGTGGCGAGGGCAAATTTGTCTTCGATGCGAATGTCTTGAATTACCGATTCGGCGCGAATGGAGTCATTGTTTTTTGCGGTCGGCTTTTGAGAGTTATTAGTGGCGCAACCTTCACCGCCAATGCCGAGGCAAATCAAGCCTATGAGAAAAGCGGCCGCCGCGGGAGCGGGACCATGCTTGGGCTTCGCTGCCGGAGCCGGGGTGGGCTGGCGCGGCGCGCGCCATAAGCGGCGCAACGCCGGAATGGCAATCTGCCAAAGCAGGAACGCCATTATCACCAACCCAAATGCCCCGGCCCCGTTCGGCGACCGCAGGGTTGCCCAGGCCAGCAGGAGCCAGCCGACAATCCCAATCCCCATCCGTGTTTTCTCCCCGGCGAACATCCATCCGTAAATCCACAACGCGAGCGCGGCCAGTGCGGGCCACGCCGGCCGCAGCGATGCGAAAGTTGAACTCGCTTCGGAAAGGTTGGCGACGTCAACGCTTAAAATGGGATCGGGCTGTTGCACCGGCGCGAGGAAACTTACGTCGGTCGGCTGGATGCCGCCATTGCGCTCGGCAACGGGCGCGAGATTGTAGATCACGGCCAGAGCAATGCCAAAGGCGGTCACGCCGATTATCAAACCGGTCATGTGCCGCGCGCTGAATTTGTATGCGCCCGTCAGGATCGGCCAGCGCCAGATTGCGATGGCGAGAGTGAGAAAAACCAGCGCGGCGAAGAGCGAAGTGGTTAGTTGGCTGCGATCGCCGCCGGCGAACATGCGCGCCAGTTGCGCGAAGCCCGAGATGTCAGTGACGCCGCCCAGCGGCGTGAGCGAGCCTTCGCGATAAATCAATCGCTGGCCGGTGTCGGGTTCGAGTTTCCACTCCACCAACATCACCGGCGCATTCACGCGCGGCAGGGCGACGTGAACGCGCGTCGGATCTTTCGACCGGCCAGCCAGTTTGAGATCGATGGTCAGCACCGCGCCTGGGTCCGCGCGTTGCGGCAGCGGGATGAGGGTGGCCTGGCCGTCGGTGACGGGCACCACGGCTCCGCCATTTACCGTGGCTGACCACAATTTTGTGTCGTCCGGCAAGGTGAGGCGAAAGTTGGGATTGCCGCGACTCTTTACGAAATACCGCACATCCGTCAGCACCTGTCCCTCCTTGGAAATGCGATTCGTGATGAACGCGCGATCCACCACCTGGCTGATGGAATCGCCCTGGGCGAGCGGGCTGAGGCCGATCTTCAAATTGAACGGACGCGAGGTGTAATGATATGCGGCGAGAATCGGCGCGTCGAAGAACAGGCGATATTCCGGCGAGACTTCCGCGGGTTCGAGCGGCATGAGGCTGGCCGACACATCGATGGGATTCACCTTGAATTGATACGCGCTGATGATGAGCGTATCGCCCTGTTCCGATTGCGCGTCGAGCGGCCGTGCGCCGGCGAACGTCAGGGTTTCGCCTTGCGATTTAAAGGGGCGCTCGTAAGTGGCGAGCAGCGTGTAGGCTCCCGACACCGGCGTATGCAATTGCACCGCATAGCCGCCGGCCACTTTCTGCCAGTTGCGAATGTCTTTCCCGGTGAACTCGACGTTGAAATATTCGTCGGACAACTCGACCTTGAAAACCGCCACCGGCGCGCCCGAGACGATGTAGTTCAACACGCTGCTGCCGTAGGCGATTCCTTCACCAATGGAAAACAGATGCAATCCACTGGCCTGTACGGTCTGGGGCAGTCGCTCGACTCGCATCACCGCCGACCAGCCGGGTTCGCTCAGACGAAACGCCGACTGGATGCCGGCAATCTTCCGGGGGAAAAACGCCGTGGCAATTTCCGTCAGGCCTTGCGTGCGTTCGGCCGTGACGCGAAAGCCGGCGTCCGCCGCCACAGCGATATTGCCGCGAACGGATTTGGCTTTGACGACGTCGACGCGCGGGAGCGGCCAATTGGTTTCGTGGAGCGGTTTGTTGCGTTCGAGACGAAACTGCACCAACTGACGGCCATTCAACGGCTGGCCATAAACAAGGCGCAATTCCGATTCGGCTTCGTTCTCCGGATCGCGGACAAAATAATCGGTCAGGCCCGACGCGGTGAGCCGCGCGATGGCATAACCCCTTGGAACGCGCAGCAATAACTCACGCAACGGCGCTTCGCGGATATCGAGTTCGATCTCACCCTCGATGGCCAGTTCGTTTTCGCCCAGGTGATACGCGAGCACTTCGGACACGCTGAGTTCCGGAAAAATCTGGTCCGCCTGAATGCGCAACGCGAAGTCCGCGCCGGAGAAACGATAGGCAAATTTCTGGCTGCCGTTGACGCGCAGATTCGCCCGCGTCGAGTCGGTTTCAGGAAATTGTTCCGGGGATATTTGCGAGAGACCCTGTGCCTGCGCCACTTCGAGGCGGACAGCGCCTTCGTTCACGACGCGCACGTACCCGGCAAAACGGGTCGCGCCTTCGGGGCGCAATTGCATCGCGTTCGCGGTCTGCGGAAAGGCGCCGAGCGTCGTCTCCGTCTGGACCTGGAGGGCAAACTGATTTTTTTGCGGCTGATTGAATTGAATGACCAGCTTGCGGTCGCTGGAATTGGTCGCGCGTTCCACGGCCCACGACAACACCTGCTCGCCCTGGACGCGGGTCACCTCGCCGGTGCCGCGCAAATCCACGGCGACGCGCGTCAGCTCTCCCTGCATGATCTTGAAATCCAGCAGCGCCGTCTGCCGCATCAGCCCGGGACTGATGGTGATTTGCGAGAGCATTTCCGTGGCATAGAAAAGTTTGCCCTCCGTCTCGGCCTTGGTTTCCTTCCACGAAAGTTTCACCACGCCGTCATTCGGCAGATAGCTCAGGAAATCGTCGCCCTTGCGTTCCGGTCGCGCGGCGCCGGCGAACTGAAATTGTGTGTCGGCGGCGAGCCCTCGCAAAATGATGGGTTGCAGCGAGCTGGAGGCAACACGGAAGTCCACGCTTTTCCAAAGATCGCTCTGCCGCACGGTGGCATTGAATTTCACCTTGATGGCAAATGTCCCGCCGCGATCAAATGTGACGACAAAGCGATTCTGCTCCGCGCGCAAATGCCAGAACGCATTTTCCTCCGTCTCGGTCAACGCCACCGGGCCGGACAACAATTCGATCGATCCACCCTTCGGATTTTCCACGCGAGCCGTCGCGGTGAGGACGAACGCAGCCTGATTGCCGCGCAGGTCGCCGGTGAGCTTGAAATTATCCAACGTCACGGCGGCGGGCGCATTCGTGGCCGCGTGCGCACCGCACCAGCAGAAGAGCGCGAATAAAACCGTAAGAAATGTTTTCATAAATTATTATTTGCCGGAAAGGCTTTTTGCCTGGCGGATCATCCACTCCAGCTTCTTCGGCCGGGCGTCGGCGCCGTATTGCTCGGGAATGCCTGTGAGATGGCGGAGCAGAGCATCCGGGCTCACTTCTCCCGCGTAGGGGCTGGCGGCGAGCCATTCCGAGAATGCGCTCGCGGTGGCGGCGAGCCGCATTGCCGGGCTGGCTTGATCCAAGGCCGCGGCGTTGCCGGTGTAGGGCACCGCCCATTCGTGCTCCCGGTAATCGCTCGTGCCCGGCACCTTGAAGCGCGCACGCACGGTGGCAATCGGGCCTTCGCCCGCAGGATTTACCTGGACGGTATAAAGCGCGTTGCCGGATTCGGCCGCGCCGATTTCGGCGGCGTCCACGGTATTGTCGCGGAATTGTTCCTTCGTGAGCTGATGCTTCGCGTAGCCGATCTGGCGCCAGGCAGTTGCGCGTTTCGGGTTGAACTCGATCTGGACTTTCACGTCCGATGCGGCCACGTGCAACGCGCCGGCGAGCTGACTGGCAAATTCCGTGGTCGCTTCCTCGGGGGAATTGATAAATCCGTAACGGCCGTCGCCATTGCGCGAGAGCGCTTCGAGCAGGTCATCGTTAAAACCTTCCCAGCCGATGCCGAAGCAATCGAGCGCCACGCCTTGCTTGCGATAGGTTTCAACTTTCGCCTTGAGCGAATCGGGTTCGACCTCGCCGAGATTCGCCGCGCCGTCGGTGAGCAGCACGACGCGGTTGACGCCATTCGCGAGGTAATGGCGCAAGGCGGTCTGGTAGGCAAGATTCATCGCCTCTTCCAGATTCGTGCCGCCCTCGGGCGTGAGGCCGGTGATTTGTTCCACGACCTTCCCGGCCTGGTCGCCGGCCGCGCCGTCCACCCACAAGCGGGCGGTTCGGGCGAAAACCACGATGCTCAGTTTGTCCTGCGGTTGCAGTTGACTGGCCAGCACGCGCAACGCTTCATGAATGATTCGCACGCGATCCGCGCGCTCCATCGAGCCGGAATTATCGAGGAGCAACACCAGGTTCAGCGGCTTGCCGGGCTGACGTCCCAACGCCGCCGTCTTCAGCGAAAGCCGCAGGAGATCGCGATTCTGCGCGAAAGGATACTGCGCCCGTTCCCAAGCAAACGCGACCGGTACGCCGGCAGCCGGTTCCGGATCGCGATAGTCGAACGCGTTGATAAACTCCTCGCTCCGCACCGTGCCCGGATCCGGCATCTGCCCCTTTTCCAAACTCGCGCCCGCGAGCTTGAACGACACGTCGCTGACATTAAGTGAGAACGTGGAAAAACCATTGTCGCCGGTTTGGACTTCCGGCTGCGGGATCAACGGCGGTGCGGTGGGTTTGGGTTGTGCGATGTCCTTGCCGGCGATGCTTCCGGCCTTATCTGCCTGTGTGGCCTTGGCGTCCGCAACGAGGCTCAAATAATAGAGCGCATTTCGATCGTTCGGATTATTGCGCAGAGCCTGCTGGAGCTTATTCTCTGCTTCATCGTATTTGCCCAATTCGTAAAGCTGCTTTCCGTATTGAACGTAGACTTTAGCCCTTTGTTGGTTAGCGTCGGCAGCGGCCCGATTGGTCGGGGCGGGCAATTGCTGGCTCAGTTGTTTCAAGCGCAACCCTTCCGCGCTCATTGATGAATCTGCAGTTCCGCCATCTAATCCGCCGACAACGACTGTGGATACATAATTGGTAGATGCATAGGGAGAGGGAGGCGGAAGTAATTCGCGTTTTACTGGATTAGCCCATTCGCTCACTACTTCAGTGATATTTTGCTGGGCGGTAGCGGTGCGGAGTTTTGGGGCCAGCGTTTTTGGAGTAACGGCGGGCATTGCGCTGGGGGCAGGCGCTGTTGGCGCGGGCATTTCTACAAAATGATCTGTGTCGTAATACCACTGGGGGCTGGCGGAGGTTCCATTGGCGGCGATGGAGTTTGTGGTGGTGATCCATCCATAGTTTTGAACTGGCGAAGTTCCTCCGGCGGAAATGCCCCAGGAGTTTGAAGGGATGGCTTTCGCCAGGTCGGAAGTGGAGCGACCTCGGGTAACAGCGGAGGCTGTTTCCGATTCCGATTGCGAATTGAGGGCAAAGCCGGCAGCCGGGATGTCGCCCAACAATTCGACGTTCGGCGGAGCTGTTTTGTGAGTTGCGCCGAAGAGGACTGAGTTTTTGCTGTCGAGGTCGGATGATTTTTGACTTTCCGCCAGTTTGTCGGCGAAATCGAGATTCAAGTTTTGCGTGGAAGGCGCAGCTTGATAGGCATACCGGCCGACGAAATTATTTCCACCCTCTCGTGGTGGCTGATTAGGTTTTTCGGGCGTGTTCGTCAAGCCCGTGCCAAACTGACCAATGGCTTTTGAGCCGGACGATGTTGCGGCGGAACTCGATGGAGATTTGTTAGCGGCAATCTGTCCAGCGTGGCGAGCACTGATGTCGTCGTTAAAAAATTCGGCAGAGGGCGTCGCGGTGGGGCCAAGCAGGCTAAAGCCTTTCATCTCCGAATCAGGAGTTGCGTCCTTCCACTCCCCGCCGCGTCCTGACTGAAGACTTGGAACCACGCTTGGCGTGCCGGATGCGCCCTTGTCGGCAGGCTGGCCGGCGTCAGGCAGGGCGATACCGGCCATGGGTGGTTTGCCGTTTGGTTGGGTTGGCGGTTTGCGGAGCGCAAAATAGGCATCGCCCGGCTTTCTATAGCTTTCAGGAACCGCTTTGTGCGTGTCCGATTCCCGATGCGGAGAATGTTGAGCGGCCTGCGATGGCAGCATTGGCCCATCATCAAGCGGTAGCGCAATATTAGGGGCTGCATGCTCAGTGTCATGCTTCGCGGGGCCTTCCGTTTGTCCGGATGGGTCCCTAACAGCGGGTGCACCATTCGGTTCAAAAGTCGGCCCGGCGGACGCTTGCGACGATGGGGCAACAGTGCTGGCATCGGCAGGAGTCGCCGACGAGCCTGTTTCATTCAGGGCGGCGGAACGTTGAAGCGCAAGTTCTCGAATGCGCGTTGATTTCATTTTTGCCGGCGCCAACGCTGGCAGCGCCAACGATGCAAGCAGCGCCACGATTGCTGCTGCAACCGCGACTTCCAGAATACTCGGTCGCCACCGCCGCTTCGGCTCCGCAAATTCCTTCGGTGCCACCGTCTTGAAATGCGCGAGCAATTTCTCGCGGCGATCTTCGCTCAGCTTCAGCGGCGCGGCGTCTTCTGAAGTGGAATCAGCGGGGCTGTGCATCGTCTCGCGCACGACGCTGATGGTTTCCTTGAGTCGTTCGTAGAGTTTCGACAGCTCGGGATCCTGGGCAAGCTGCTGGTGCAGCGCGGCGGCTTCGTCGTGCGGCAACTCACCCAGCAGCAGCGAGGTCAGGCTGGCCTCGAGCTTTTCCTGCGGGTTCTGTGGCGAGTCCGGGTTCATGGGCGGCAATTCAAATTGAAACTGACTTCGTCGAAAAATTTTCCTGGCGCAACGAATCCCAAAACCAGGCAGGGACGGCGCGCTGCGCTGTCCCCGCCCGCGCATCAGCGGGCGGAATGGATGTGGAATGGCTTGCCTCACAGACCGCTTGTTCCGTCGCCTGACGCTGCGCTCGGCGACGGGGATGTCGCAGCGCGACGTCCCTACCTAAGTTGGGTTTGCGAAAATTGCTCATTTCACGATGCCGTTCTTTTTCAGTTCGTCGGCGATGACTTTGAGCGCGTGATGGAGCAGGTAGCCGACGTGGCCGATCTTCAAACCCATGCGCGCACTGATTTCCTTGTAGGACAAATCCTCGTTGAACTTGAGCCGGATCAATTCGCGACTCCGTTCATCCAGCGTTTTAAGACTCAGCCGCACGAGACCGATGCCTTCCCAGCGGGCAATTTGTTCGTCGGGCAACGGCTGCGGATCGGTGGTGTCGCCGGACGATTCGGAGTTCTCATCAGTGGATGCATGCAGGGAGACAACCTTGCCGCTTTGGCGGCGCTGGTTCAGCGCGAGGTTGTGCACCGTACGGTACAACCACGCTTTCGGGTCGCGCACCGTGTCAAATTGGGCATGCAGTTTCATGAATGCTTCCTGGACGATGTCCTCTGCCGGGCCGCGATCGCCGGTCAGACGAAGGGCGTAGCTCAGCAGGGGCGATTCGAGGGCTGCAAACAGTTCCTCAATCGATTCCCACCTGGGCGGCTCCGTGCTGGCTGGTTCTGTCCGCATCAACGCCATACCCGGCTTATCGCTGTGATCAGGCTCAAATTATTCCCGTTTTTCCCGCGCTCCATTCACCGGAGACTATCGTCTCACGCTATATGACACCTGAGCGCGCCCTTTCTTAGACGAAAAAGAGGAATACTTTGCTCCGCTCGCTTATTGACAACCGAAATGGCGGCCAACAATCTCGGCACATGTTGCATTTAATCCGTATTTCAGCGCTGATTTCGATAATTCCCTGTCTGACCGCAATCACCGCCGGCGCCACCGAAGCCGATGACAAAGCGGCGGCCAATGCCGCCGAAAACGCGTCCATTCGCAAGTCCTGGGATTCGTGGAATGTGCCGTTGAAGCCATTTCGCGTGATCGACAATCTTTATTATGTGGGGCCGTCCGGCATCAGTTCGTTCCTCATCGTCACACCGAAGGGAAATATCCTGATCGATTCTGGATTCGACGAGACCGTGCCGTTGATTCGCGACAGCGTGACGAAGCTGGGCTTCAAGACGGAGGACATCAAAATCATCCTGTCGAGCCACGCCCATACCGATCACGTCGGCGGCCACGCGGCGATGAAGAAATTGACGGGCGCGAAGATCATGATGAGCGAGGCGGATGCCGCGATGCTGGCGTCCGGCGGCACCAATGATTTCACACACTACTCCAGCGCGTTGATGGGATATCCGCCGGCGCACGCGGATAAAATTTTGCGGGATGGGGAAAAAGTTTCGCTCGGCGGCACGACCCTGACATGTCATCTCACGCCCGGACATACGAAAGGTTGCACCACCTGGACGATGGATGTCACCGAGGACGGCCAGGTGCATCACGTTTTATTTTTTGGAAGCACGAGCATCCTGAGCGGCGTGCCGCTCATCAATAATACGAACTATCCCGCCATCGCCACCGATCTCGAGCACTCGTATAAAACCTTGAAAACATTGCCCTGCGACGTGTTTCTCGCGCCGCATGCGGGCTTCTTCGACCTCACCAATAAAGCCGCGCTGGTGGAGCAGGGCGTGAAGCCGAATCCGTTCATCGACCCGGCCGCGTATAAAATTTTTCTCAAAGGCGCGGAACAAAAATTTCAGGATCAACTGGCGCGCGAAAAAAATGAAGCAGCGAAAAACGCGGTGCCGAAGGCTAAAAGTTAAGGAAAATATTTATGCTACGAATATGTGTCAGTAAGCTTGCTAAACTCTTGGGACAATGAGAAAGTCGGCGTGTCAATACTATGAAAAAAACCAAATCCTCAAAGAAAAGCGCCAAACCCGCCGCCAAAAAAGCCAAGAAAACGGTTAAGAAGGCGAAGAAGTAAGGCGCCGCGTTAGAGTTAACGCCAAAACAAAACAACGCCAGCCCGTATCAACGAGGCTGGCGTTTTTGTTTTTATTGTCGCTGCGGGAAGTGTCGGACGTTGCGCGCGTTCCTCAGTCCGGCTGCTGCTGGCGAATTCGGAGAAACACATTCGGCCCGCACAATGGATCGAGCCGGTTAAAGACCGTGGTGTTGGTTCCGTTGTTGAAGGTGTTCGTGTAGCTGGGCACGGCGGCCCAACTGCCGCTGATGAGATTGGAACTGTATTCGGGGACAAGGTTCCACGCGGTGGTGGTGCCCGTGGAAGTCATGACCACGTTGGTGCCCACCCTGACCATCAGAATCGTGTTTTGCGGCGGCACCGGGGAGGGCGGCGCGGTGAGGTGAATCTCCCCGTAAAAGCCGTGGAAATAGCACATATAGTACAACGTGGTGGGAAAGCCGCTCTCGGGTGTTGAAACCGCAATGGGGGCATCGTTCCGATTTTGCGGATCGGCGCCGGAATAGGGATCTTCGGTGTCCGGGGAACTCGTAACGACCACCGGATGAAAACCATCCGTCTGAATATTGAGAATATTGGTGACGCCAGCCTGCAACTCAATGGTTGGGTTCTGCTCGGTGCCGCCATCGACGATAAACCAATAAACGCCTCCGGGCGTGGTGATGGTGTTGGTGTGGTATTGCGCCTGACAAACGCCGGCGCCGACGAGACAAAACAAGGCGGTCAATAGTTTCATGGTATATAAATATGGCGGACGCGGATTGTTCGGGTCCGCGCATCGCTCTGAGTGTCAGAGACACGCGTCGCCGTTTTGTTCCCAGGATTATTTTGAGCGAATGGTGAATGGGTCGGGCGGAGCGCGGGTCCCGCATGCGGGACCCGCAGCGGCCCGTCATCCCAAAGGAGCTATAAGTTTATTAAAGGCAGGCATTCGTTGGAGACCGGCAGCGTGATTGATGAGGCGGCTTAATGTGAACCTCTAACCTCTTCAGCCATCGGAGTGCTGCGACTCACAGAGTCGGGCTCCGCCGCGTTGGTAGCGCTCGGCGTAAGGCATGGTCATTTCGAAATCGAGCGCTGTTCCACGGTCCTTTGGAGTGTGGAAGTGGTCTGCAAATAATGTGAGGCGCCCCGTTCGAAAGCAAAGCCCCGTGGATTTTGATTTCGCTGGGGTGGCTTCTCTGGTATGAAAAACCGCACTGCTGATGCAGTTCGGTTGGGCGAGTGGCGGAATGGCAGACGCGCGTGGCTTAGGACCACGTGGGGAAACCCTTGCAGGTTCAAGTCCTGTCTCGCCCACCATATTTGGCGGGTTCACCCACGGAGGTTTGGCGATGCTGCCATCCGATGGTGGCGTTGCTTGGGAGGCAGACTAAATTTCGTATTCCTGCACGGGCTCCTCCGACTCGGCCAGGCCGACTGTGCCTCTGAGCTGCAATTGCCTGGCGAGAATCTCAGCGAGGCGAAATGCCTGCGACCTCAACTCCGGCACCGCGGTGGTTTCCCAGAGCGTTCCCTTGAGCGATGGACCGATGGCGAACACGGTGCGGGAAGCTTCGCCGTTTTTATCCACCACCGCAAAGTCGGACGTGACGTTCATCCCCATGTCCATCTCGTCGGCGCTAATGATACCGCGCGCTTGCAAGTTTTGGTGCAATGTCGAACGCGAGCAGGTTTCAGAGGGGCCGGTGCAATTGATGAGCGCGCCGCCTTCGAGGCGGCGGAAGGTGTGGCCGGTTTTCACGGTCACGACGAATTGATCGCCATGCTCCTTCACTTCCCACAGCCGGCCTTTGACAACCTCGAGGCGTTGATGGGACATCGATTCCTGCAATTGCTGATGAATGCTCTGCGCGATGCGGTGACGCGCGACATTCCAGCGGGTGCGAAAGTGACGGCTGAAACGGCGTTTTTCCGCGAGCGTGAAACCCTGCCAGATGCCTTGAGTGACGGGCCGAAGCTTGTCGATGAGAATGGCGGGATTCACACCCTCCGCCTGCGCGCGGCGAAAGTGGGTTTTAAAGGCGCGAAACGCGGCGACGAGGGAAACTCTTTCTGATTTTCCGTCCAGCCAGTCGGGATATTCCATGCCCTTGAAATGCGGCAGCGGCAAAAGTCCGTTCCGGGAAATGGCAAAAATTTTTCCCTTCCAGTTAAGGTCAGTGAGTGAAATAAAAATATCGATCGCCGTCAGTCCGGTGCCGACGAGGATGACGTTCTCGCTGCGATCCGTGAGCTGGTTTTCCCAATTCGTCCAGGGATTCTGAAAATATTTCGCGTGGGTGTGATCGAGCCCTTTCAAGTTGAGATGACCGGGAGCCGCATTGCCGGTGGCGAGGACTACTTTGTCGACTTCTATCGATTGTCCATTTGACAAAACAATCCGCGCGCCCTGAGCTTCCGGAATAACGTCGGTGGCCTCGGCTGCCACGGTTTCAATGATGATTCCCCGTTCCGCGGCGGAGCAGGACAGCGAATAGAGCAGGCCGTGGAGGTAATCACCATAGATGCGGCGCGGGATGAATTTCTCGCGCAGTCGTGCCAGCGGTTCCTCGTAATATTCGGACCGGGTGCGCAACCATTCGACGAAATGCGCCGGCTGATCCGCGAGGGCGGACATATTGCGGGCGACCACATTCAGCAGATGGTTTCCGTTGCGGGTGCTGTACGCGATGCCGCGGGCCAGGGGATAACCGTGGTTGATGATGCTGATTTTAAGAGGGCCGGCGCTGAGGCGGGAAAGATTTGCCGCCGTGAGGCTGCCGCTAAACCCGCCCCCGATGATGCCGATATGAGTCATACTGCCAAATTCTTTTAGATCATCGCCGCCTCGCAGTCTTGATTGGCGCAAGCCGCATGGCAAGAATTAGATATGATGACTCCGGCCCTTTTATCGTCGCGGGGGAAAACCAATAATGGCGGGCGCGCGCCCGGGAAAACAACGAGGCGCAGTCTCTTGACTGCGCCCGCCTATTGAAAAAACTAAACCTGATTAAACATCGTTCACAACACCCGCAAGGCTATGGGGTGTTCACCCCATGCGCCGGAGTGCAGGTGAGAATTACTCTTTTTCCAGGTTGACCTTGAGGGTCAATTCCGAGCCGTCGCCGATCTGAAGCTGTTTGCGATAGTTTTTGTAGCCGGTTTTTTTCACTTCGACCACATGGCTGCCCTCGGTCATTTTTAATTTGGCCGGAGCGTTGCCGACGAATGCGCCGTCCAGGAAAATCTCGTAGGATTCGTCATCGGCTTTCAAAAAGAGCAAACCTCCCTTGGCCGCAACGGGTACCGCTATCGGCATGGCGGCGACAGCCTCGTTGGTGCGGGCGGCAGGGGTGGTCGACGGCTCCGGGTCGAACAACAGGTCCCCGGGAGTGACATGGCCGGGTGCGGGAATGGCTTTCGGTTTGAATTCGCGGGCGAGGCGCTGGCCCTCGGCGATTTGCTCGGGCGTCATGAAACGTTCCGCCATGGAGAGGTTGACGCGAATGTCGTCGCTGTTCATGTCGTCCCGGGCGGCGGACAAATTGAGCCATTTATAAGCCGTCACCAAATCCTTGGTCACGCCGTTGCCTTTGACATAACAAACACCGAGCACCCGCTGGGCGGGGGCGAATCCGCGTTCCGCGGCGCGCCGGGTCCAGCGGACGCCCTCGGGAATGTCCTTCGGCACGCCGGCGCCTTCGAGGTAGCAATTGCCGAGCGCCCATTCGGCTTCGGGCAAACCCTGATCAGCGGCTTTGCGATACCAGACCGCCGCGTCGGTGGCGGTTTTGCCGGGGACGTTGCCGAGCGCGTAGGAAAGACCGAGGTCATACTGTCCGCTGGGCCAGCCCTGATCGGCCGACATGCGCAGCCACTTAATGCTTTCGTACGGGTCCTTCTTCACTCCGGATCCATCGGCGTAATCCAGGCCGAGCAAACATTGCGCGCGCGCGGAGCCCATCTCGGCCGCCTTGCGGTGAAGTTTGTAAGCTTTCTTGGGGTCTTTCTTGACGCCCTCGCCGTTGGAATATTTGTCGGCCTCGTTTAGCAATGCCACGATTTCCGGGCTATCGGCGAACTTGGCGACGGCGGGGGCATTGGTCAAAGGTGCGGGCGCGGCGGCGCCAAATGCGCGCAGGCTGCCGGTCACGATGAGAAACACGAGTGCGCTAACGACAACTTTTCGTTTCATGGGATTAAACTATGCTCTTTGGGAAACGTGGCAAGTGGTACTTGAGGCCAATTGGTCAAGCGGTGGATCCCGATTCCGTCAGGGGCCGGAAAGATCGGGCTGTTGGTATCCGACCAGCAAGCCTGAGTGGGGCGATGATCTTTGATATTTGCATGTTGAGGGGAATGAACCGCGGTGACGCGGAGGCGCGGAAAGCGGGGAATCTTTGCGGAAGATAACCAAGGGAACGATGCAGGATTCAAGGATTTTGAAGGGGGGAGACGGGCTCCAATATTTTTGCGGTCTCCGGTTAAATTTTCTCGACGGGAATTTCATGCGACCATTGGACAGCATTTGTCCAACCCCCTGATTTAGAATTGCGGGGTCGGTAGATTTGTTCTTTGAAAATAACGGGGTTGGTTTGCCAAGGCGGAAGGGCGCCGTTGGAAGGATTTGGCGCGCGCTGTCCGAGGACGCCAGATTTGGTTTTTTGGCGCTCTCGGAGATCGCCCTGCCGGCGGAAGGAGGCCTTGCCTTTCCCCAGCCTTCCATTTGGGCGTTTCTGTCCCGTTGGGCACCCTTTGGGACGTGATGGAGGCGCCTTGGTTCGGCCAAGTCATGGAGTGTTACGGCATGGTGCGCCAAGAGGCGCGCCGTTGCGCAGCGTGGTTTTTGGTGAGTTAAGCTGAAGTTGACGAAAATGTAAATTTTACCAAACGAACCCAACCCGATGAATTCATAAATGCTATCGCGATAGTCAATTAGGTTGATTTTGTGGCTTTTACGGCATGAAAAACGAACCCAATGCAGGTGAAATCACGCCAAGGGGTCGCCAATGACGGCTCGTGCGTTGATCGGTGGCGCCTGATTCGGTGCGCCAATGAGACGACGAGGGGCTGCGTGAAAAAAAAAGCGCAGCCTGAGAAAGACTGCGCGCATTCTTTTCAAGGCGCATCGGAACAGCCGATGCGCGCCATGGAAGAACAATGCGGGGAAAAGCTAGCCAACGCATCCGGGGCGGGCAACAAAAAAAGCTCAAAAAAGTTCTGCGAGCGGTGCATTTTAGGGCGAAATTTTCTTGCGCTGCACCGATTGACCGGTGGGCTAAAGTGTAGTGGGACAAAAAAATTATGTCAGGTTCGCACCATCATCAGCATGACCCTCCGCCGAAGGCTGCGTCGGCTGCTCCAGTCACGGAGCTGGCGATCAGCGGCATGACGTGCGGCAACTGCGCGCGGCATGTTACCGAAGTTTTGCAAGGCGTGGCGAATGTCCACAGCGCGACCGTAACTCTTGAGGCCAGCCACGCTTCGGTGCGTTGGTCGGCAGGAGCGAATCCCGACCTGCCCGCGCTTCAACGTGCGGTCAAGGATGCCGGCTACGCTGCCACTCCCGCGTCGGACGGATCGGATGAGCATGACCACGGAACGGTTTCCGGGTGGCAAATCAATTTGTGGATTGGCGTGCTCGGCACCGTGCCGATGATGATGGGCGAATGGGTTTTCGGCTGGGGCATGGCGCCGTGGTTTCGCTGGGCGTCGTTCGTCGTGGCGGGGATCGTGCAGATTTTTGCCGGGGCGCAATTCTATCGCGGCGCGTGGAACCAAATCAAAGTGGGACGTTCCAATATGGATACGCTCGTCGCACTGGGTTCGACTACGGCGTTCGCTTACAGCACGTGGGCTTTGTTCGCCGGACTGACGGGGCATATTTATTTCATGGAGGCGGCGTCCATCATCACGCTGATCAGCATTGGTCATTGGGTGGAGTCGCGGGTGAGCGTGCGGGCCTCGAGCGCGCTGCGGGAATTGCTGAACCTCGCGCCTGCGCGCGCGCGTCGCAGGAATGCCGACGGCACGGAAAACGAAGTGGCCGTCGCCGAATTGCAGCCGGGCGATGTGGTGATCCTGCGCCCAGGTGACCAGGTGCCGACCGACGGCGAAGTGTTGGAGGGGCAATCCGCGCTGGACGAATCGATGCTCACGGGTGAATCCGCGCCGGTGGACAAATCGCCGGGCAATCGGCTTTTCGCAGGCACCGCGAACGTCACGGGACGAATCGTCATGCGTGTGCTCGCCATCGGCGAAGCGACCGCGTTGGCGCACATCATCGCAGCGGTGCAGCGCGCTCAGACGAGTCGGGCGGATATCCAGCGGCTGGGAGATAAAGTCAGCAATGTGTTCGTGCCGGTGGTGGTGACCATCGCGCTGGCTGCCGCGTTGTGGTGGGGGCTGGCTCCGGATTCCGCGCGAAGCGTTCATCATTGGCTGGCTCAATATTTGTGGACGGCGCATCCGCCCACGGGTTCGCTGGCAGCGGCGTTCATCATTGCCGCGTCGGTGCTCATTATTGCGTGTCCGTGTGCGATGGGACTCGCCACGCCGGCGGCGATCATGGCCGGTTCCAACGCGGCGGCGAAGCGGGGCATTCTGATTCGTGACGGTGTGGCGTTGGAAAAGGCCGGTGAAGTCACTGCGGTGTTGTTTGATAAAACGGGCACGTTGACCACTGGCAAACCGGATGTCGTCAAAGTATGGGAATCGGTATCGGGCCAGAGTTTGAATTCGCTCGCTGCGACGCTTGCGCGGAATTCTTCGCATCCAATCAGCCAGGCGATTGCGCGTCTTTCGTCCGCCGATGCGGAGGTCACGCAATGGGAAGAAATTCGTGGCTCGGGCGTGCAAGGCGTGACGAAGGCCGGCGAGAAATCAATGGCTGTACGATTGGGCTCCGTACCTTGGCTGGCGGGCACGGGGACGAATGCCTCGGCCGGGCAGACCTTCGTTTCAGAATGGGCCGGGCAGGGCGCCACCGTCGTGGGGCTGGCGGTGGATAATTCTTTGCGGGCCTTGTTTGCGGTGAAAGATACTCTCAAGCCCGGCGCGTCCGCAGTAGTTGCTCAATTGCGACGCCAGGGACTGGGGATCTATTTGGTGACCGGGGACAACAAACTGACGGCGGCAGCGATTGCCCGGCAGCTGGCCATCCCGGCGGAAAATGCGTTTGCCGAAGTGCGCCCGGAGCAAAAGGCGGATTTCGTTCGCAAGCTTCAAGCCGGAGGAAAGCGCGTGGCGTTCGTCGGCGACGGCATCAACGACGCGCCCGCGCTGGAGCAGGCCGATCTCGGCATTGCGGTAAGCCGCGCCAGCGATGTCGCGCGCGAGGCGGCGGACATCATTCTATTAAAATCTGAAATTGAAGCGGTTCCCGAGGCACTGGGGCTCGCACGGGCGACGTTGCGCACGATTAAACAAAATCTTTTCTGGGCTTTTTTCTATAACGGTATCGGGGTGCCGCTGGCGGCGCTGGGCTTCATGAGTCCGATCCTCTGCGCGGCGGCGATGGGGTTTTCCGATCTCATCGTGATCGGCAACGCTTTGCGATTGCGGCGCTGGCGATTGTGAAACTTGCGCGATTGATGGACCTCGCGCGAAGCCGGCGTTTAATTGTTGGTGACGACCGTGGGAGTGACAGGGCGATCGGCAGGACCGGGTCCATGCTTGGGCTCACGTGCGCGCTTCTGTTTCAGAAGTTCGTCGAAGCGGACTTGCTGATTGGTCGTCAACACTTCGCGAAATTGCGAGGTGGTGCGCTGGAGTTCCTCGCGGAGGAAAGGCGACATTACCTTTCGGGTGCGTTCCTGGCTTTCCTTGAGAATCTTATCCACTCGCTCGTGCTGTTCCGGGGTCAAATCCAATTCGCGGCTCACTCGCCGCAAAAGGTCCACGCGCGTGCCGCCGGGTGAACCCGGTTGAAAAGTTTGCTTGGTTAGGCCCGGGCCGGGCAGGCGTTCGGGCTTGAAGGGATGGCGGGCCTGGCTAACGAGGAGGCCCCCCGTCACCACTCCGGTCCCGAAGATGACCATCGTGGCCAGTATGACTTTCCACGAATTCACTGCACGGAATCCACCGGCTGCTCCTGGTCCACTGCTGCCAGCAAGGTGTTTTCAAGCTGCTGCGATAAATCGGTCGTGGGTGTCGTGGCACTGGCTGAGTAGAAGGACCACGCGCTGCAAAGCAAGGTCACCACCACACAGGCGGCCGCACCGCGCCAAAGCGCACGAGCCCATTGGGCCCAATGATCGGGCACGGGACGGTTGGAGAGTCGCGCCATGATGCGCTTCTCGAACGCGTAGGGCACGCGGTCGTCCGGCGGGATGGCCCGCGCCGCGGCGATCAGTTTTCGTTGCAGTTCATCAACATTCATACGGCCTGCATGGTTTTAGACGCCCCCGGGCAGCGTCCGGTTACAGATACTTCTCTTTGGCAATCCTTGACAAGATTTTCTTCATTTCCGCCCTTGCCCGGAAGGCGCGCACCTTCACGAGCGGGATCGACCAGCCGGTCAACTCGGCGATTTCCTTGACCGAGCGTTCCTCGATTTCGAGCAGCGTAATAACCAATCGCGCCGGTGCGGAAAGCTGTTCCAACACCCGCGCGACGAGTTGACGGGCGGCATCGGCATTGTCGCTCGCTGAACCCGGCTGGGTGACGAAACGATCCAACCAGTCGCCCTCTGCCTCTGTCAGCTCGGAGAACGTCGTTTCACGATTTCGCTGATGGCCACGCAGAAAATCGTAGCAGGTCCGAACCGCGAGCCGCATGAGCCAGTGCTCGAACGGCGCTTCGCCACGAAAGCTGGACAACTTTTCAAAGGCCTTTTGCCATACCTCCTGGACGATGTCCTCCACCTCGCTTTCGCGACGGGCATAGCGTCGGGCGGTCGCAAAGACGCGGGGTGAATATTTCGCAACCAAAGGCTCGAAGCTGGCAGCGTCGCCCTTGAGCGCCGCCGCTATCAATTCAGCTTCAGTCCGTTCCATCTACCACAGTATGGCAAAAGTTAGCCGGGTTCGTCAAAGCGGCGAGCCACCGCACGCTCAGACGAGCCTGGAGCGTGGGGGGTTACTGGAATTATTTCGAGGCGTGCGCGGAAGCTCGGTCGGCTTCCAAGCAAAACGATTTCGAACGCAAGGGCGAACGAGCGAAAACGCGGTGCCCAGGAGAGGAAACACCGCTCGCCATGAGTGGGCGAAGTTTTATGTCGACGTTGATTGAAGATACAACGTCGGACCGGCCGCTGCCGGTTACTTGACTTCGATAATCTGATTTTGGACCTGCTGGACGCCCTGGACAAACATCGCGGCGTTGGCAGCGTGGTCAATGGCCTGCCACGAATGGGCGGTGCCAGTCAGCAGCGTGGTGCCGTCCGCCGTGGAGACGGAGACGTGCGAGTAGCCATAGGTCGGATCCCAAACGAGCTTTTTCAGGACGGCTTCGGAGACGGCCTTGTCTTCACTGGTCTGGCCCGAGGCGCGGGAGCTATAGTTGCTCGCACAACCACATAGGGTGGAGGCGGCGACAATGGTTGCGAAACCAAACATCAAATTTTTGACTCCTAATTTCATGCATTTGACCGTAAGTCACGGCCAAACGAAGTGCAAATGAAAGCGGGTCGGGTCGAGTACGGACGGCGGCTGGCCCGTAGTCTTTATTGCCGGGGATGGAATTTGCGGTGGACCTCCCGCAAGCGGCTTCCTGCGACATGGGTATAAACCTCAGTGGTGCTGATGCTGGCGTGCCCCAGTAATTCCTGGATCACGCGCAGGTCAGCGCCGTGCTCCAGGAGATGAGTGGCAAAACTATGACGCAGCATGTGCGGGGTCACGTTCCTTTCGATGCTGGAACGGCGCACCCGTTGTTTGATTCGCAGCCATAAGGTGACGGCGGCGAAGGGTGTGCCGCGTTTTGTGAGAAAGACGTTGGCGGGTGAACGCTGTGTGACCAGGGCGGGGCGGCCAGTCTGAAGGTAGCGCTCGATGGCGGCGATGGCTTTGCGACCAAGCGGAACGACACGTTCCTTGTTACCTTTGCCGATGACATTGATGAAGCCGGCGTCGAGGCGAAGTTGCTCGAGGCGAACGCCGCGTAATTCTGCGAGCCGCAGACCGGACGCGTACGCGAGTTCGAGCACGGCCTGGTCGCAGAGCGTTTGCGGCGTTGCGGGTTCCTCAGGCTTTAGGAGACGATTGATTTCGGAGGCAGACAGGGCCTTGGGCAACCGCTTCCAGCGTCGCGGAAGGGAGAGATTTTCCGCGATATTGGACGGCAGTAATTTTTCATTTTCTGCGAAGCGATAAAAGGCACGCAATGCAGCGATCTCCAGGTAAACGCTTTCACTGCTCAGTCGGCGCTTGGATTCCTTCGGTTCATTCGCCAGGGCGCGTTCGCGTTCGTGCTGGAGATAGGCCATCAAGTGGCGAAGCTCGACGGCCTTCCAATCGGTGATCTTCTGTCCACCTGCCCACGTGATGAACGCGCCCAGCAGCGCAGCATAGGTGCGCTGGGTATGTTCAGACTGGCCGCGCTCGTGGCGGAGATATTGCAGGAAGTCTTCGACCAGGCGTTCCACGATTACAACGCCTTGCCCGTCAGGCGTTCGTAGGCCTCGAAATACTTGGCCTGCGATTTCGCGATGACGTCGTCGGGCAGAGTGGGCCCGGGCGGATTTTTATCCCATGTCAGGGTTTCCAAATAATCGCGGACGAATTGTTTGTCGAAGCTCGGCTGGCTCTTGCCGGGCTGATATTGATCCGCCGGCCAGAAGCGCGAGGAATCGGGAGTGAGGACTTCGTCGATGAGGATGAGTTTGCCGTCGAACATGCCGAACTCGAATTTGGTGTCGGCGATGATGATGCCGCGCTTCCGGGCGTAATCGCGCGCGGTATTGTAAATTTGCAGGCTGGCGGCCCTCGCTTGTTCGGCGATATCCGCACCGACCATGCGAGCGGCCTCCTCAAAGGAAATATTTTCGTCGTGACCGGTCTCGGCCTTGGTGGCCGGGGTGAACACGGGTTCCGGCAACTCGGACGATTCCTTGAGCCCGGGCGGGAGTTTGATGCCGCACACACTCTGGCTTTCGCGATATTCCTTCCAACCGGAGCCGGCGAGATAACCGCGCACCACGCATTCAATCGTGAGTGGCGCCGCTTTTTTAACGATCATGCTGCGACCGCTCAATTGCGCGGCGTATGGCTGCAAATTGGCGGGCAGGGGGTCGCCGGCTTTCGAAACCAAATGATTGGGCTGGAAAGTTTCGGTCTGCGCGAACCAGAAATAGGAGATCTGGGTGAGCACTTCGCCCTTGCGGGGAATGCCGTTGGGCAGGATGACATCGAAAGCGGAAATGCGGTCCGTCGCAACAAAAAGAAGATTGTCGCCCAAATCAAACACTTCGCGGACCTTGCCGCTTTTGAGTTTGCGCACTCCTGGTAAATCGAGTTTAAGCACGGTGTTATTCGCCATGCCGGGAATATGGAAGCAGCCGTCGCCGCTGCAAAGTCGAAACTGCAGCCCTCGCAATTTTCCGAAAAAACGCTGGGATTAGTAAACCAGGCGCGCCCGATAAAACCGGCGATCCTGGTCGGAGGTGGTCAGGTCGGTGTAATCCACCTGTCCGGTAGAGTTGCTGAGGATGGTCAGCGTGTTCCACTCGAGGAAATTCGTGGTGGATTCGACGGCGTAGTTAAGGCCGACATCGGCATGCACCGAGATGGCGAAGTGGCCGCTGACACTAGGCGTCGCGGGGAACAGGGTTGGACGCATGGCGATCGTCAGCATCGCTGGCAAACTGTTCGTACTCCCGCCGTCATTGCTCACCAGGACGCTGTAAAAGCCGGTCTGAGATGATTGCACATTGGCGAGGCTCAAGGTGGAACCGCTGGCGCCGTTGAGGTTGGTGCCGTTCAACAGCCACTGATATGCCAACGGGGCGGTGCCGTCGGCAGTCACGCTTAAATGAGTAGACGAACCGACCATGACCAGCGTGTTGGCTGGCTGCGATGTGATCGTGGGCGGCACCACTACCCGCAGATTCACCACGGCGCTGGTGGCCGAGCCGGCGGCATTGGTCACCACAAGATTGTAGGCGCCGGTCTGTTCCGGCTGCAGGTTCGTCAGAGTCAGGACTTCGCTCTGCGCGCCGGGGAGGGTGGAATTGTTGAATTGCCATTCGTAGCCCATGGGCGCGGAGCCGTTCACTTCCGGACTCAAGATAAAAGTTCTGCCGCTGACGATGGTTTCGTTGGTGGGCGTCAAATCAACAGTCGGCGGCACGAGAACAGTCAATGTGGCTACCGTGCTGGTAGCGGAGCCCGCGATATTCGCAATCATCACGGCATAACTCCCGGCGTTCGCCGCCTGGACGTCCGGCAGCAACAGGTTGGTGCCGGTGGCGCCCGCGATGTTCGAGCCATTGAAGAGCCATTGGTATGTGAAGGGCGCGGTGCCGCCCGCGGTCGCGCTCAGCGACGCGCTGGCACCGGCGACGACGGTTTGATTGGTTGGGTTTTGAGTGAAGAAAGGTGGAATGAATTGTGGCGGCAAGGAGGCGACCACAGCGGCGACCGTTCCCGTAAAGGCCGGTGCGGTCGTAGTACTGCCGATAATGGCATTGTCCTCGCCCATGAAGGTGTAAACAGTGAGGTCAAGGTCCGCGCGGCCGGAGAAGTTGGCAGTGACACGTCCGGAGCCCGCGTCGTAGTCGGCGGACACAAGTCGTGCCGTGCGGGTCGCTCGCATGTACTGGCTGGCATAGTCCAGCGTGACGAAGACCGGATTGTAAGCGGCGATGTTGTTGCTGATGCCCTGAAATTCCGCCCGTAAATTATTGGTCGTGATAGTCGTGGCGCCGCAGCAGGGCGTAGGGTGAAAATACCATTCGTGAGTGAACAGGGTGGCCATCGTCATGCTATCAAGCGCGCGTTTGAGAATGGTGGTGCCGCGGGTGATCGTGCCGGATACGTCGTTGTCCGGACACCATTCGCCGCAACTGCTGCCGTCGCGGGTTTCCGAATAGGCATTGAAGAACTGATTGCTCATTTCCGGATGGCCCGGAACGGTGAGCCAGTCGGCGTAAAACGTCGGCCAGGCCACCTGTCCCTGTTGCGGTGTTTCGTAGCGCCGATACGGACCGGCCACCACCCAGGGCGCGAATGGTGAATAGTATTCAACGGTTCCCGGCACCACTTCAATGGGTACAAATTCCATCCCCCAATTTTTCAATCCCGCGAACGCGTTCGCTCCAATTTCGGAATAGTGCGTCGCGCACACTTTGGAAATCGGGATGCCGTTGTTCACATGCCACTGTGTGCCGATATAAAAATTGTTGGACTGAACCGTATCCGAGTTTGCTGTTTCGTGCTGGTGATCGAAATAGAACATCGTCGAAGACGAGAATGAATGAACGCAAGCCGTGGCGTTCCCATTTGTCACAATGTTGCGGATGTCCGCGGAGGTGGCTGCCGACACATCGTTGAGGAACACCGCCATCAAAGGTTTAAAGCCCGTTTCATTGGCGATGTGAGCCCAGTTGATGGGACCGCTCACGTCGTCCACGCGCATGCTGATGAGGCTGGGCATTCCGCGCATGACGAGCGGCTTCCGGCCTGCCCAAACGATACCGCGCCAGATCAAATCATCCAGGCCATCCATCGGCCCCAGCACGGTGGACACCATCCAATCGTAACTGCCCCATTGCACCGCGCGGCCCTCGCCGTATTTGCGAATGGCGACCAGCGGCTTGCCGCCGCTAAACGCGACGTTGGTGACGCCGGCAGCGCCGGTGAGAGTGGGCATCGTGATGCTGGAACGGAAGGTCACCGTATCGTTGGTCGGGTGGCGCGACGTGATGAACTGCATTTTCGACCCGGGCTCGGTGGCGGGCAGGTTGACGCTCGAGGACGACGAACTGGAGCCGTAGGTAAACCCAAAGATGTCCTGCACAAACTGATATCGTGGCGAGGCGCCCGAAGACAAATTATTGTCGAAGTTCACGAGACCGACGCCGTTGGAGACCGCCAGGGAAAGCGCGGTTTGCGCCGCAGGCGTCAGATACGTTTGATTCGTGTCCAACTGGCCGTGTCCAATGATGATGACCGCGTAATTGGTTAGGGTAGAGCCGGGAACGTTGGTGGAAATATCCTGGACAGTGTAGGGGAACCCAAAATTGTCGAGGTATGGCTGAATGAAGCGCTGGAAATCGAGATACTTTGCGCTGTGAGAATTAACCAGAATGACGGCTCCGGCGTCCGCGCGATAAGGCGCGGGGACGTTGACGATCAGGCTGGCGACCAGACTGGTGACGGAGCCGGCGACGTTGGTCACCACGGCGTCATAGCTGCCGGCTTGGGCCGGCTGAATATTGGTTAAAGTGAGATTTGCGCCGGTGGCCCCGGCCAGGGAGACGCCGTTAAAACGCCATTGATAGCTCAACGGTTGAGTACCCGCGGCGCTCACACTGAAACCAACGTCGGCGCCAAGAATATTGGTAAGCGAAAGCGGGTGCGTAACGATCGACGGGGGCACCCAGATTGTCAGCACGGCAGGGGCGCTCGTGCTGATGCCGGCGATGTTTGTGACGATCACAGCATAGGCTCCAGCCTGGCTTGTTTGTAGGTTGCTTAGCGCGAGGCTTGAGGTTGTCGAGCCCGGCAAATTGGTGCCGTAAAACTGCCATTGGTAAGCCAGCGGTTGAGTTCCAGCAGCCACGACCGTAAATGTGGCGGCAGTTCCTACGAGATTGGTACGGCTTTGGGGCGTGGAAACAATCGCGGGAGGCACCCATACCGTCAAGGTTGCCTGGGCGCTGGTGGCGGCACCGGCGATGTTCGTAACAATTACAGCGTAGTTCCCACTATTGTTGGTTTGAACGGCATTCAGGGAAAGCGCCGCCGTCGTCGCTCCAGCGATTGTCGCGCCGTTCAGAAGCCATTGGTAGCTCAGCGGCTGAGTGCCGGTGGCAGTGACGGAGAATGCCGCGTCGGTCCCGGCAAGATTGGTCCGGCTTTGCGGCTGGGTGGTGATGGCGGGAAATTCCCAAATGGTGATCAGGGCGGTGGAACTGGTGAGGGCACCCGCCACGTTGGTGAGGATCACCGCGTAACTCCCCGCTTGATTCAGTTGCGCGTTCGTCAACGCCAGGGTGGCGGAGCTCGCGCCGCCCAGATTCGAACCATTGAAGAGCCATTGGTAGCCGAGCGGTTGCGTTCCGCCCGCCACCACGCTCAAATTGATGTTTGCTCCCGATAAATTTGTGCTGCTTTGGGGCTGACTGGCGATGAAAGGTGGAACCCAAACCGCAAGTGTGGCCACGGAGCTGGTAGCTGCCCCGCCGATGTTGGTGATCACCAGGGTATAGCTACCGGCCTGGTTGGTTTGAACCGCCGCCAGGATAAGGTTCGATGTGGTGGCGTCGGCGAGATTCGTGCCGTTGAAACGCCACTGATAACTGAGCGGATCGGTGCCAAAGGCCGCAGCGCTGAAACTTGCGCTGGTGCCGGCCAGATTGGTGAGGCTGGCAGGTTGAGAGGTGAAGGCGGGCGGAACCCAAACCGTGAGCGAGGCGACGGCGCTGGTTACAATACCTGCCACGTTCGTAACAATTACCGAATAGCTGCCGGCGTTGTTGGTTTGAACCGAATTTAAAGTGAGGCTCGACGTGGTGGCGCCGCTGATGTTCAAACCATTCATCTGCCATTGATAATTCAAGGGCTGTGTTCCGATGGCGGTCACGCTGAACAGTGCGTCGCTCCCGGCCAGATTGGTTCGGCTTTGCGGATGGGCGGCGATTGCGGCTGGCACCCAGACAGTCAGAACAGCCACACTGCTAGTCGTCGCGCCCGCAATGTTGGTGGCCACGAGGGTGTAATTACCCCCGTTCGCTTCCTGCAAAGAGTTTAGTGATAGCGCGGTACCCGTTGCGCCGCTGATATTTGCTCCGTTGAATTGCCACTGGTAACCCAATGGTTGAGTACCTGAAGCGCTGCCAGTGAACGTCACGCTGGTTCCGGCGAGATTAGTCCGGCTCAGGGGCTGTAAATTGAAAGCTGGCAACACCCAAACAGTCAGCGTGGCGGCCGAGCTCGTTACCCCGCCGTCCATATTGGTTATAATGACCGAATAGCTGCCGGCATAATTGGTCTGGACGTAACTCAAAAGCAAGCTGGCCCCCGTGGCGCCGGGCAGCGCGAATCCATTATACAACCATTGGTAGCTGAACGGGCCTGGCCCCGTGACGCCGACGTTAAAAAGGGCATCAGTGCCGGAGAGGTTTGTCCGGCTTTGCGGTTGGGTCACGATGGTCGGTGGCGTCCAAACCATTAGCGTTGCCGGCGTGCTGGTGGTTGCTCCGGCGATGTTCGTGATCACAACCGTGTAATTGCCAGTGTTCCCAGCCTGAACGTTGCCGATGGTCAGGCTTGGGTCGGTTGCGCCAACGACGTTGATGCCATTTCTCAGCCATTGATAAGCCAGCGGCTGCGTGCCTGCGGCGGCCACGGTGAAAGTGGCAAACGTGCCGGCAAAGTTGGTCTGACTCTGCGGTTGTAACGTAACGGTTGGCGGAGTCCAAACCGTCAAATTCGCAATGCTGCTGGTCACCGCGCCGGCCACGTTGGTTGCAATGACGGAGTAACTTCCTTCGTTCGCCGCTTGGACGCTTGTCACCGTGTAAGTGGCGGCGGTTGCGCCGGCGATGTTCGCGCCATTCTTGCGCCATTGATAGTTCAAAGGCTGTGTGCCGGCTACCGTGACGTTGAAGCTGGCATCAGTGCCCGCGATGTTAGTGCGGCTTTGGGGCTGGCTTGTTATGGCCGGTGGGATCCAGATTGTGAGGGTGGCGATGGTGCTGGTGATCGATCCGGCGATGTTGGTGGCGATCACGGTATAATCGCCTACGTTGTTTGTCTGGACGTTGTCTATGCCCAGGTTCGGGCTGGTGCCGTCAATGACGTTGGTGCCGTTGAATCTCCATTGATAACTGATCGGTTGCGTTCCCGTCACACTCACAAAAAATAGAGCGTCTGTGCCCACGAAATTGGTCGTGCTCTGCGGCTGGAACGTGATCGCGGGAGGCACCCAGACGGTCAGGCTCGCGATGCTGCTGGTTACAGCGCCTGCGACGTTCGTAATAACAACCGTATAATTGCCCGCGTTGGTCGGTTGTGCGCCGCTCACGGTCAAAGTGGCGGCAGTGGCTCCGGGAATCTTCGCGTTGTTGAATTGCCATTGGTAACCCAATGGAGGCGTGCCGGAGGCGGTGACCGAGAAAACGGCGTCGGTGCCAGCCAGATTGGTGCGGCTGAGTGGCTGCGAGGTGATCGAAGGCAGCGTCCACATGGTTAGGATCGCCGGTGCGCTTGTAACGGCACCGGCCGGGTTGCTGACCACGACGGCATAGGTGCCCGCATCGCCTAATTGTGCGCCCGTTATCGTCAGGCTCGCGCTTGTCGCGCCCGGAATGTTGGCACCATTGATACGCCACTGGTATCCGATGGCCGGAGTTCCGCTGGCTGAGACGGCGAAGATGGCATCGGTGCCCACGAGGTTGGTGCGGCTTAGCGGCTGGGAGGAGATGGTCGGCGGAACCCAGACTGTCAAGGTTGCCAGAGTGCTGGTTATCGCTCCCGCGGCATTGGTGATTACCACCTGATAACTCCCGGCCATGGTGGGCTGGACGGCGTTCAGTGTCAGAGAAGAGTCGGTGGCGCCGAGGACGTCAGCTCCGTTGAATCGCCATTGATAACTCAGGGGTGCGGAACCGGTAACCGACGCCGTAAAGGTCGCATCCGAGCCCGCCAGGTTAGTCAGGCTGGATGGCTGTGCGCTTATGGCGGGAGGGGTAAAAACATTCAGGATCGCGGTGGCACTGCTGATGGCACCCAGCGAGTTGGTGACAATAACCGTGTAATTCCCGGCGTTCGACGGCTGGACGGCGATTAAAGTGAGGTTGGTGCCGGTCGCGCCCGGAATGTTCACACCGTTAAACTGCCATTGATATCCGAGTGGGGTGAGACCAAGGGCCGCTACGCTGAAGGTTGCATTGCCGCCGGTGTTGACGGTTGCGCTTTGCGGCTGGCTCGTAAGGGAGGGAGCCTTGCATTTGCCGGCGCTGCCTGCCGCATAAACGGCCCCAATAGCGCTGGCGGACAATGCTGCGCCATGCAGGGAAACCTCGTCCAGCAACCCGTAGAATTTTCGATCCCAGAAGGTCTGGCCAGAGGTGCCGAAATAGAGCGGCAGCGTGCCGTAGTTTTGAGCGAAGCCGACGCTGGCCTGACTTTCGAGCTGGCCGTTAACATACATCTGCATCGTACTCGGGCCGCGCACGATCGCAACGTGATACCAGACACCGGCGGCAATCGCGGTGGTCGAATCGATCTCGACCGATTGTCCTGCACCCGATGAAACCAGGAAGCGAAACCGATCGACGCCGCTGATACGGGTTTTGCTCAGGTCGTAGCCTTCAAAATCGGAGTTTTGCGAATTCTGTTTGAAGATGATGTATTGGTCACCCGCCGGGGCGTTGCCGCTGCCGGGACCGTCGAGACCAGTGAAGAATATCCAGGCCTCGATGGTAAAATTGGCAGGCTTCACCGAGGCGGAATCGGGGATTTGGACGTAGCTATTCGCGCCGTCGAAGCTGAAGGCCGACCCGACCTTTCCCACGCCGTTGGCGGTTGCCCCGCCTTGCAGGGCGCCGTGATTGCCGCCGACGATATCATTGGCATTGCCGTCACCGGTCCACCATCCCGTCAAGCTGGATAGCGGAGTCAGACAGGCGGTGGGGACGACAATCGTCAGCGTGGCCACTGAACTGGTAACGGATCCGGCCAGATTGGTTGCCAAGACGGTATACCCGCCGCCGTTTGACATTTGTGCATCGGTGATGGTAAGCGCGGTGCCGGTGGCTCCAGCGATGTTGGTCCCGTTAAAACGCCATTGATACCCCAAAGGTGTCGCGCCCGTCGCCGCCGCTGTGAAACCCACCGTCGTTCCGCTCATCACCGTGATGCCCACAGGTTGCAGAGTTATCGTGGGCGGGGCAAAGAGAGAAAGGGTGGCAACCTGGCTGATGGCCGACCCGGCGCCATTGGTCACCACGAGGCTGTAATTTCCGGCATCGCCGGATTGCACATTTGAAATGGCAAGTGTGGCGGTGGTGGCGCCGCTAATGCGCCCCCCGTCGGCGAGGGGTGTGCCGTTGAAACGCCACTGATAGCCAAGCGGCGCGCTGCCGTTGGCCGCGCCGGAGAAGGTGGCGGTGGTCCCTGGAATATTCGTGCGGCTCTGCGGATCACCGGTGATCGCTGGCGGAAAAAGAACAGTGAGAACGCCCGGCGCGCTGGTGACGGAACCAAACGAGTTGGTGACCACCACCGCGTAGCTGCCCGCACTGCCGGCGGTGAGGTTGGTCACCGTCAATGAAGTGGTGGTAATGCCAGGAAGATTAGCGCCGTTGAACAGCCACTGGTACGCCAGCGGCGCGGAACCCGCGGCGGTAACGGTGAAATTCGCGTTGGAGGTGATCGGCACGGCGGCACTGGCGGGGGGTGCGATAATGGCTGGTGCCGCCAGAACTGTCAGGGTTGCTATCGAGCTGGTGATGACCCCCGCCGCGTTGCTAACCACGAGCGTATAGCTGCCGGCGTCGCTGAATTGGATGGCAGAAATCGCGAGACTACCGGAGGTCGCGCCGCCAATCCGACCACCGTTCCCGAGATTTGATCCGTTCATCCGCCACTGATAACTCATGGGCGCGGTGCCGGAAGACGTAGCCGTGAAGCCGGCCGTTGCGCCCGCCGCGTTAGTGATACTTTGCGGCTGACTGCTGATCGAGGGCGGCACTAGTACCGTAAGCGTCGCCGTTGCGCTGGTGATCGAACCGACGGCATTGGTCACGACGACCGCATAGCTGCCACCATTTGCCGGTAGCACGTTCGATAAGTTAAGCGCGCTACCCGTTGCGCCCGCGAGATTGGTTCCGTTAAAGCGCCATTGATAAGCCAGTGGCGCAGTGCCGCTGGCTGCCACGGTGAACGCTGCGTTGTTTCCCATCACCAACGTTTGTGGGGCGGGAGGAGTGGTGATAGACGGAGGAATCAAAACGGTGAGGACGATGTTAGTGCTGGTGACTGAGCCGAGCGAACTGGCCACCAATACCGTATAGGTGCCGGCGTTGGCTGGCTGGATATTGTTCAAGGCGAGGTTGGAAGTCGTTGCACCGGAAACATCCGAGCTATTGAAACGCCACTGATAGCTTAAGCTGCCGAAGCCGGTGGCATTGACGGAGAGGGAAACATTGGCGCCTATGTTCGCGCTCTGGCTGGAAGACTGGCTGACAATGGCCGCGCCTTTGCATCTACCGGCCGCGCCCGCTGCGTACTCGGCGGCGATTTCCGAAGCGGACAGCGCGCGATTGAAGAGCGCCACTTCGTCGAGAAAGCCATTGAGCTTGTGATCCCAAAACGACTGCCCCGAGGTGCCGAAATAGAGGGGCAGGGTGCCGTAATCCTGGGCGGCGCTGATACTGCCCTGGCTTTCGAGTTGGCCGTTGACGTAAAGTTGCGTGGTATTGGCGCCGCGAACGGCGGCCACGTGGTACCAGACACCGGTCGATATGACGGACGTGCTGCGAATCTCGACCGACTGTCCGGAGGCCGAAGCGATGAGAAATCGAAACCGATCACTTCCGGATATCCGAGTTTTGCTCAAGTCAAACCCTTCGAACGACGAGTTCCTGCTGTTTTGCTTGAATACAATATACTGATCGCCTGCGGGAGAATCGCCGGAGCCCTGCGACTCGAGTGACTTGAATTTAACCCACGCTTCAATGGTCAGGTTGGCAGGATTCAATTCGGGAGCATCCGAAATCTGCACGTAACTATTTGTTCCATCGAAGGAAAAACAGTTTCCGACCATGCCCGTGGCGGATGCAACCGCGTTGCCTTGGAGGGCACCATTATTGCCGTCAATGATGCCGTTCGCGCTGCCGTCCCCCGGCCACCATTCAATAATGCCGGAAGGCGTCGAGGTGCAATTCGTTGCGGCGCGCGTCTGCGGGGCCACGGAAAAAATTATGGCGACGGCTGCTGTGAGGCAACACAGATGCCGCCAGATTCCAAAAGCTGGTTCTGACTTTGCGGATGTCGGGCGTTTCACTACTTCTCGTCGACCTGTTATTGTGCTTCAGTAACGAGGATTGATGAATGCCTGCCCCGGCAGAACATGTCCGACCGCCACAATCCTCTCAAATTGTTCGGTAATATGTAACATGATGGCGGCTTGCAGGTATTGTCCGATGATTACGGATACGGATTCCGTACCTCCCGGGAATTACTCACCAGGATGGATGGCTCCACGAAGTGCTTGCTGCAACGTGGGATGCAGATTCTCGGTTATGGTATTGAAATGGAACCGGGGACGGCGCGGTAAAAGCGCGGATCACCGGAACTGGGAATAGGCGACAGCCAGTTTGCGCTCGAACCGGAGAGCACGAGATTGGTCAAACCGGTCCAGACGTTCGTATTGTTCAGCGGCGAACAACTCTGGATACCAAAGGTTTGGCCTGGAAGGCCGCCAATGGTCAGGTAAGGGAAAAGTGGTGGGCTTTGCAGTATGCCGCTTGTGAGCTCAATACCAATAAGGGTGGGCGTTTTGCATTTTCCCTGCTGGCCCGCAGCGTAGATGGCGGCAATTTCATTAGCGCTCAAGGCGCGGTTGTAGAGCGACACTTCGTCCAGGTTTCCCCGCAGCTTGCGATCCCAAAACGACTGCCCCGAGGAACCGAAGTAAAGCGCATTGGTGCCGTAGCTCTGGGGGAAGGTGACATTCGTTTGGGCGCTTAACTGGCCGTTGACGAAAATCTGGATGAAATTGGAACCGCGCACTCCGGCCACATGATACCAGACGTTCGTGGTCACGGCGTTGGTGGCATCGACCTCTACAGCCTGTCCGGTCGCTGAACTGATTCCGAAAGCGAAGGTATCGCGTCCAACCAGCCTGACTTTTCCAAGAAAGAAACCTTCGAAAAAGTTGGTCCGGACATTCTGCTTGAAGACGATGTATTGCTCGCCGGGCGGTGCGCCGCCGGAGCCGATGGAGTCAAGATTGTCGAAGCGCACCCATGCTTCGACCGTCAGGTTGGTGGGCTGCAGGGCGGGCGAATCAGGGATTTGAACGTAACTGTTGGTGCCGTCGAACGTGAAACAAGTGCCCACCAGGCCCGGCGCCGTCGCCGTGGTCCCGCCTTGGAGACTGCCGGAATTTGTACCGTAAATGTCACTGGCATTTCCCTCTGCGGGCCACCAGGAGATCATTCCTGACGGGACGGGGAGGCACGCGGCTGTTGCCTGACACAGGTTGAAGGCAAATACCGCAATCGTAAGTGACGCCGCCCCCCGGCGACGCCATATCGTAGGCCCAAAATTCACTTCGTTCGCAGACTCACCAGATATAATTATCCGGTGTGTTTACGTAACACATGAAAGTCGGATTGTCGAATGAGCCGGGCTCTTTCGAATTTTGCAGCCGGGATGAAAGGGTCACATCAATCCGGTAAGGTCGACTCCAGAATGATTTTCTTTTTTCCGCCAACCTTGTTCAGCAGCCATGCGTTCGCTTTCGAGTTGGTCCTGTTGGAGATCTGCCTTCAATTTTTCAAGCGCGCTGATTTCAGCGGGACTGTAACGCAAGTTGTCCGGAATAATCGCGCCGCAAAAGCTGCAGTGTGTTAGCGTTCGATTGGCGATAGTCCGGTGACAGGCTGGGCATGAATGAGTCATCTGGCTGCTGGCATCGTCGCACAACCGGCTTTCCATGGCGAATCCATTAGCGCAATTTGGAGCCCTCTCGACAGTTAACCCATGTCCTGCTAGGGTTTTACGGTGAATTTCCTCGTAACCGGTGGCGCCGGTTTCATCGGCTCGCACGTTTGTGAGCGGTTGTTGCGTTCCGGCGATTCCGTCTGGGCGTTCGACGACCTGAATGATTTCTACGATCCCAAGCTGAAGCGGGCCAATCTCCGCAAAATCCAGTCGCTCGCCAAACCGTTTGAATTTATCCACGGCGATTTGACCGACCGTCCCGCTCTGGACGAACTGCTCGGCAGCGTGAAATTCGACCAGATCATCCACCTCGCCGCCCGGGCAGGGGTGCGTCCCAGCCTCGCGGAGCCGGCGCTTTATCAGCGGGTGAATGTCGAAGGCACCGTCAATCTGCTCGAGGCTGCGCGTCTGAATGCCATTAAGAAGGTCACGCTGGCCTCGTCATCGTCGGTTTATGGCATCAACGCGAAGGTTCCTTTTTCCGAAAGCGACCCGATTTTCGCTGCGATCTCGCCGTATGCGGCCAGCAAGCTTGCTTGCGAGGCGCTGGGACATGTATATCACCACGTTTATGGTTTCGACGTGGCGATGCTGCGCTTTTTTACCGTCTATGGCCCGAGGCAGCGGCCCGACCTGGCGATTCATAAGTTTGCGCGGCTCATCAAGGCGGGAAAGCCGATACCGGTCTTTGGCGATGGCTCTTCCGCCCGGGATCACACTTACATTGACGACATCCTGGAGGGGATCATGGCCTGCACGCGGCAGGAATTTGGCTTCGAGATTTTCAATCTGGGCGAGTCCCAAACTGTGCGGCTGGACCGGCTGATTGAACTGATCGAGAATGCGCTGGGTACCAAGGCGATTTTGGACCGGCAACCGACCCAGCCGGGGGATGTGCCCATCACTTTTGCCGATATTTCCAAGGCGCAGGCGAAATTAGGTTACTCGCCCAAGGTAAAAATCGAGACCGGGATTCGGCTTTTTGTTGACTGGTTCGGTCAGAACAACGATTAATAGTGGCACGCACTGTTATGGACACTATTCGGCATCATCATCGGCCTGCGTTTGAAGACACCCTGGCTGAATGGAAGAAGCTCCTTACCCGGCACGGTCATTCCACTGAGATTCTCTGGATTCTCGAGGAAAATCTGTGCTTTGAGAAGGACCCCAGCAGTTCGGCTGGTGTGAAGCTTGGGTTTCAGACGCGATTCACCCCGCAGCCTGCCGATGCGGCAAAAGCCACCTATCATCATTTTGCCGAGATGGATGTGCGCATGGTGTTTTATCGCCTTGGCCAGAACCAGGGGCGATCGATCTGCATCCAGCTCTGTGATCCGTGGTTTGAGCCCAAAGCCGATGCCGAGGGATACATCCGCCGGGACGAATGGCTGATGTCGTTTTATCCGGGATCAAAAGAGGAAGTCGAAGAGGTGGCTGACATCAATCGCTGGCGCGAACGTGTGGTGCGAGGACGTCCCCTGAGCGCGGTCGATTTCTGCATGACGCTGGCGGCTTTGCGTGAATTGCGTGCCCACGGCCGGGTGCTTACTCCGGATGAACGTTTTGGGCTGAAGATCATTCGCTCGATGCATCACGCTTGAGTGGGGCGAGGCGCGCTGCAATTGCGGTGTGTCTCGACAATCAACTCTTGACCCTCTAAGCTCTGCGCCTTTCCGCCTGGCGGAACTGGCATGACGAGAACTGAGCGACTACTGCGCGAGCTGATTGCGGTGCCCAGCGTGAACCCGGCGTTTCTGCCGGCGCGACATTCCCATGCCGGCGAGCAACGCGTCGCCGACTTCCTTGCCGCCACGGCGGCGCGGTCGGGCCTCGACATCGATTTTCTGAATGTGTTTCCCGGGCGTCGAAACTTGCTGGCCCGGCTTCCCGCCCGCGGCACAGTGCGGCGCCGCATTTTGCTGGCTCCTCATCTGGACACCGTTGCCGGAACCGCCGAACAATTCGTTCCCCGGAAAAAAGGCGACCGTTTGTTCGGTCGGGGTGCGTGTGATACCAAGGGCTCCATCGCCGCGATGATGTCGGCCTTGTGCGAATTGGCGGAATCGAAAAAGGGCAGCGCTGACACGGAAATTATTTTTGCCGGTTTGATCGACGAGGAAAACGGTCAGACCGGATCACGAGCCTTGGTGGCGAGCGGTTTGAAGGCGGATCTGGCCATTGTCGGCGAGCCGACCCGGTTGCAGGCCATTACGGCGCACAAAGGCAGCCTGTGGTTGCGGGTGGATATCACTGGAAAGTCTGCGCACGGTTCCTGGCCGGAAAAGGGCCGCAATGCTGTTCATTCGATGGCGCGGGCGGTGGATTATCTGGAGACAAAGTATGCGGCGCGCTTGCGCCGGCGGCATCACGCGTTGCTCGGCTCACCAACCGTGAGCGTGGGTGTGATTGCGGGTGGAACGCAGCCCAATATCGTGCCGGACAAGTGCCATATCTTTATTGACCGCCGCACGGTCCCGGGCGAAACGGCCGCTGGCGTCTGCAAGGAGCTTGCGAGCTTGTTGAAAGCGAACGGCATCGCGGCGGCAGTCAGCAGCGAAAAGTCCGTGCCCTGCCTGGCCATGGAAACCAATCCCAAGCTGCCGTTGGTGGCGCAATTTCTCCGCAATGCCGGGCAGACCAAACCCGCAGGCGTCCGCTATTTCTGTGATGGCTCGGTCCTCAGCCATGGCGGCATCCCGAGTGTCGTGTTCGGCCCCGGCGACATCGCGCAGGCCCACACTGCGGATGAATGGATTTCGCTCAAGTCCCTGGAACGCGCAAAGGACCTGTTGCTGCGCTTTTTGAGCTCTTTTTCTTGAACCGTTAACATATTTGTCCTCTCCAACCTCCCATGTCCGTTACAACTGCTGAGAAAGCCGTCCCGGTGAGCGATTCCGAAAACCGTTCCTCATTTTTCCGTCAGAGCGGCTGGCTGATGATTGCCACCGTGGCGGGAGGGGTGTTCATGTGGGCGGTGCATCTGCTCAACCGATTCATTCCCGAGGAAGCTTACGCGGAATTTGGTGTCTTCCTGGCGGTGACCATCTGTGTGCCGAACACGCCAATCCAGATGATCTTCACGCAACAGACCGCCAAAGCGGTGGCGCTGAATCGGGAGCATCAACTTTCAGGAATGATTCGGATGGGCTGGCTCGGTATTTTTCTGTTTTGGGCGGTGTGCGCCGGCGTCGTGCTGCTATTTCAAAAGACGATACTGTCGCATTGGAACATTTCCAATCCCGCGGCGCTGTATTTGACCTTGCCCGTCGTATTGTTCATGGCGTTGCAACCCATGTTTTGGGGAGTGCTGCAAGGCCGCCAGAATTTCCTATGGCTTGGCTGGAGCATGATGGTCCAGGGAATTGCCCGGTTTGGCATTGCCGCCGTGGCGGTCTGCGTCCTCATGATGGGGGCGGCGGGCATGGTGACAGGAATGTTGGGCGGTCTGGCGGTTTCGCTGTTTGTGGCGATCTGGGCGACGCGTTCTCTCTGGCTGGCAACTCCGGTTGCCTTCGACTGGCGCGCCATCATTAAACAAACTCTCCCGTTGCTCTTTGGCTTCGGTGCCTATCAATTTCTGCTGACGGCCGATACGCTATTCGTCAAAGCGTACTTCCCCAATGCTGTCGCCGCAGCATACATTGGCGCGGGCACTCTCGCACGCGCCTCAACCTGGCTGGTGGGCCCGCTGGCGGCCGTAATGTTTCCCAAAATTGTTCACGCGAAAGCAAAGGCGGAAAACACGAATTTAATGAATGTCGTCCTTCTCGGCACAGTGATTCTCGCCGCAGGAGGGGCGGTGGGGTTGACGGTGTTGGGCCCTTGGTTCGTGAAATTCATGTTTCCCAAGATGGCGCCGACACTCGCCGCCATGCTTCCGTGGTATGCCTGGGCGGTCGTGCCGCTCGCGCTGGCAAACGTCCTGATCAACAACTTGATGGCGCGTTCGCTTTTTAAAGTTGTGCCTGTTCTCATCGTCCTCGCACCCGTCTACGCGTTTGCGTTGACCCGCTTTCACACCACTTCCATCGAGGTGATCCAGACACTCGGCATATTTAATACGTTGTTGTTTCTTATCTGCGCCTGGTTCACATGGGGGGCAAAACACAAAACGGAAGACAAACCGGCGCCGGAACCGACCCTATGAATTTTTGGCAGCGGGCGCTCCGGGCGGACGCGTGGGCGGCGCGGAGAGCGGTTGCGGGGCGCGGAGTTTTGCGTAGATCCACACTTCCAGAGGTCGCAGGGGGCGCAGCATTTTGTAAAGGCGCGGACGATAAATCAGCCAGACGCGAATCGCGGAGAGGAACATCGCCAGGGACGTGCGGAACAGCGTCACCTTCGTGCCGATCTTGTCGGTCCACTCGGTTGGCACTTCCAAAATGCGATAGCCCGCCCGATGTAACGAGTAGAGCAGGTTGATGTCGAACGCCATGTCGGCGATCAGCAGGGTCGAGTGCACCTTTTGCACCGCCTCGCGCCGCATTACTTTCGCGCCGCATTGGGTGTCGCGAATGTTCATGCGAAACAAAAATTGCACGATGAAATGAAAGACGCGGCTGGCGAAGCGGCGCTGGCCGGATTGTTCGACGTGCAACACGGAACTGGGCAGCCAGCGCGAGCCGATGACGCAATCGACGCTGGTCATGTGTTTCACCAAATCGTGAAACGCCTTGGGCGGCGTCGCGCCATCCGCGTCCACGTAACCAATCAACTCCGCGAGCGGGGCAAGTTTGAGCCCCTCGATCAAGGCGCCGCCTTTGCCGATCGCCCCGGGAAATTCCAGCGCGCTGATAAATGGATAATCCACGCTCACGCGCCGCACCACGCCGATGGTGTCGTCGGTGCAACCGTTGAGCACAACGACGAGTTGAAACTTGCCCTGGTAGTTCTCCTGGAAATAACGGCCGTATTCCCGCAAAACCGGCTCGATCCGGCGCTCTTCATTGTACGCCGGGATCAAAAGCAGGAGGCTGGGTTCGGTCACGCGGGATTAATTAGCAGAGCTTGCCCAAAAAGCAATCCGGGCGAAAAAGTCTAAAAGATAAATGCGCCGCCGGCGCAACCCTTTCCCTCGCGGTCTGCGTCATCCTTTTATGCGCCGCGCCACTCCGGCTTTGGTCGCGGCGCGTTCCACGGCCTCAGCAACGCGCTGGACCACGTCGCGATTGAAGACGCTGGGCACGATGTATTCCGGACTCAATTCCTTCCCGATGCAACCCGCAATCGCCTTCGCGGCGGCCTGCTTCATTCCCTCCGTAATCTTGCGCGCGCGGACGTTCAGGGCGCCACGGAAGATCCCGGGAAACGCGAGCACATTATTGATCTGGTTCGGGTAATCACTCCGGCCCGTTGCCATGATGTAGGCCAGGGGCGCCGCCTCTTCCGGCAGGATTTCCGGAGTTGGATTGGCGAGGGCGAAGATAAAGGGTTTGCGCGCCATGCGCTTCAGATCCTTCGCGTGCAGCCGGCCGGGACCGGAGACGCCGACGAATACGTTGGCATTTCGCAACGCATCCTCCAATCGGCCACGCAGCTTGCGTGGGTTGGTGTTCTGCGCGAGCCACGTTTTGCTTTCGTTCAGCGACGGCAGGCGGCTGGCATCGATAATGCCTTCGCGGTCGCATACGATGATATCCCGCGCGCCGCCGCGCAGCAATATCTGGGTTACCGCCATGCCGGCCGCGCCCGCGCCGCACACGACGATCCGCAGCCCGGCGAGAGTTTGTTTGGTGAGCCGGACCGCATTTAACAGGGCCGCCAGCACCACCACCGCCGTGCCATGCTGGTCGTCGTGGAACACGGGAATGTTAAGCTGTTCCTGCAGCTTGCGCTCGATCTCAAAACAGCGTGGCGCCGATATATCTTCCAGGTTGATGCCGCCGAAACCGACGGAAAGATTTTTGATGGTGGCGACGATTTCATCCGGATCTTTCGTCCGCAGACAAATCGGGTACGCGTCGATGCCGGCAAATTCCTTGAACAGCATCGCCTTGCCTTCCATCACCGGCATTGCCGCTTCCGGCCCGATGTCGCCGAGGCCAAGCACGGCGGTGCCGTCGCTCACGACGGCGATGGAGCTGCCCTTGATGGTGAGTTGCCAGGCCTTCCGCGGTTCGGCGGCGATGGCTTCGCACACGCGCGCCACGCCGGGGGTATAGGCCATGGAGAGCGTGTCGCGGGTGGTCAGCGGCACTTTGTTTTGAATGGATATTTTGCCTCCCAGATGGAGCAGGAACACGCGATCCGAAACGTGGACCACCTTAATGTGTGCCAGTTGGCGAATCGCCGCGACCAATTCCGCCTGGTGCTCAGCGTCGCGGGCGCGCACGCTGATGTCGCGTGTCATCACCTTGGCGTCGGGCGTCACGATATCGACTGCCCCGAGGTCTCCGCCATGCCGGCCGATGGTGCTGACGATTCGGGCGAACATGCCGATGCGATTGGGGTAGGCGAGGCGGATGGTAAATCCGTAGCTGATGGCGGGAGCTGTCTGAATTGATTTCATGGGCTTATGGTTTCGTGCGATTGGTTCGACGTGCTTCGTGATTCACCCAAGGCATGTTCGACGATGCCGCACCGCCCGCGCAAACGCAATGACGCAGCGCATCAAAAATGAAATCGACTGACGCGCTCCGCTCGGGAAGGCCCAACTGTCGCTTGCTCTCAGCGCCGCGTTCATTGATGCTTCACTTCATGAAATCCTCCGCGTTTGCCTTCTTCTTGTTGGCGTACCTGAGTCTCGGTGGCGTCTGGTCGCGTGCGGCCCAACCCTCCCTCGCGATTACGTTAACCAATCAAAACGTCCTGCTCAGTTGGCCGCAGGAGTCCCTTGCCCAGGGCTATGTGCTCGAAAGCACCGCGGCGGTGACCAACTCTCCGTGGATTCCTGTGCCGGGAGTAGTCACTAATTCCATCCTCGTCACCCCTTCGGCCACCGCGCAATTCTTCCGGCTGGATAACACCCTCACCAATGGCGTCCTCCTTAACGGTTCCGTGCAATCGGGCGGCACGTCGGCGACGAATCCTATCGCCGGTGTCACGGTGCGCCTCTACGAAGCGGGCACCAATCAACCGCTGATGCTCGCCCAGGCGACGACCGATGGCGCGGGACATTTCGCGTTGCGATCGGCGAAGTCCTCGACCGCTGGAATATTTTTTGTATCGGCGACGTTGAGCACGAATATGGAATTGCTGGCGATCCTCGGACCCAAACTTCCGGGAAAAGTCACGGTCAACGAATTGACCACCGTCGCGGCTGCTTACTCCATGGCGCAGTTCTATCGCAGTGGCGCCATCGTCGGCGATCCATTCGCGCTCACCATCGGCGCGGCCATGAACGACAATCTCGTGGACATTGCCACCGGCGGTTCGTCGGTCGTGCTGCTCACCTCGCCCAATGCCGATCAGTCCACCTCGTTGCGTTGCACCCGTTCCCTGGCCAACATACTTGCTGCCTGCGTGGCCGATCCCGCAGAGGCGCTGTCGTTCCTGCAACTGGCCGTTGACCCGCTCCTCCCGTCGCCGACCACGGTGCCGCAGGCCATGGCCGACCTCGCACGCAATCCCGGTCAGAATGTCGAACAGATCTACTCGCTCGCCAAGATAAAGACACCCTATCGCCCGGCGCTTTTCGCCGCGCCGGATGCGTGGACCGTGGCGGTGAAAGTCAACGATTCCGGTGACGACAACAATCTAATCGCGGGATTAGGGAACATCGTGTTCGACGCCAACGGTCGGGCGTGGATCTCGGATAACGTCACCCAGGGCACGCCGTATTCCAGCCAGATGCTGGTCGTGCTCGAACCCAACGGCAAAGCGAGCGGTGGTTCCAATGGCGCGCCGCCGTCACCGATCTTCACCGGCGGTCTGCTCGGCGGTGGTTACGGCATCACCATTGATCCCCAAGGTTCCATCTGGGTGGGCAACTTCGGGTGGGGCCCGAACCAATCGTGCCAGTATTATCCGGCCAATTCACCGGGCTGTCACGGCAGCGTGTCGCAGTTCACCGCCGCCGGCGTCGCCATCTCGGGTCCACTGGGCTATCAGGGCGGGCCTGAACGTGCACAGGGAATGGCTTCCGATGCCTCCGGAAACATTTGGATCACGAGCTACGGGAACGATTTCGTTTACGTGTTCTTGAATGGCAGCCCAACGAATGTCGCGCAGTTTCAGGAGTACACCAACAGCCAGCCGTTCGACGTCGAGACCGGCCCGAACGGGACCGCATGGATCGGATGTGGCGGCGGCATCACCGGCGAATACGCCAGCAGCCTCACCCGCGTCCAACTCGTGGGCAACCAGATCCAGATGCTCTGGCAAACGAACATCGGCAGCGCGGCCAAGGGCCTGACCGTGGATTCCAAAGGCATCGCGTGGCTGACATCCCAGGGCGATAGCAAAGTATACGCGGTAAACACGAACGGCATGGTGCTCGGCGGCTTTGGCGGTGGCGGTGTCAACGGTCCCTGGGGGGCGACGGTGGACGGCGACGACAATATTTGGGTGTCGAACTTTGGGCCGCTTTTTCCCACACCCTATTCGGCGCGTCTTTCGAAACTCGCGGGCGCAAATCCCGCCACCCGGCCGCCGGGTTTGAATCTGGGCGACCCCATCAGCCCCGCCACCGGCTACACCGTTCCCTCCGCCGGCAGCGAAGTGCTCCTGCACAACGGCACGCCGCTCTACGGCACCAACGGCCCGGTCTCCTACGATCCATTGCAGCGCAACACCGCCTCGGGGATCGACCGCGCCGGAAATCTCTGGGTATTGAACAATTGGAAAAACGATTTCACCATTGACCTGACGGAGAACCCCGGCGGCGATGGCGTCGTAATTTTCGTCGGGCTGGCGACGCCGCTGAAATAGAAGGATTTGCCGGGTGAACGCGTCCATCGCGCTTTATCTGAATGGGAAGGATCGGCCCGAAGTTCAAGGGTTAAGGATGTTGGGGCCGGCACTTGGGAATTTCTTGGGATTCGAATTGATAGAGCAGGCCTTAATCCACTCCCGGAAATCACATTCCGATTGACACTCCGAGCGTGCACACCTAGACATCGCTGCATGAAAAAGTGGTTTGCTCCCCTGGCGGTGACGTTGCTAGCCGTTCTGGCGGCCGGGGCCCGTGCCGACACCCCGGACAAGGCGCTGCCGCGGAGCGCGCCGGAAGCCCAAGGGATTTCGTCGCAGGCGATTTGCGATTTTGTCGAGGCGGCGGACAGGATCAATACGCTGCACAGTTTTATGATCGTGCGGCATGGTCAAGTGGTGGCCGAGGGATGGTGGAAACCGGAGGCGCCGGACAAGCCGCACATTTTGCATTCACTCAGCAAGAGTTTCAATTCGACGGCCATCGGGCTGGCGATCGCGGAGGGCAAGTTGAGCCTGGATGACCCGGTGCTGAAATTCTTTCCCGCTGAAGCGCCGGCCGACCCTTCCGAAAATCTCAAGGCGATGAGGGTGCGGGATTTGCTTACGATGACCTGCGGCCACGAGACCGAGGCGCCGAGGGCCACCAACGGGGAGCCGACGGTGAAGTTGTTTTTCGCGCAACCGGTGCCGCACGTGCCGGGGACGCATTTCCAATATAATACCGTGGGCAGCTACATGCTCTCGGCCATCGTCACAAAGGCGACGGGCCAGACTTCGCTGGAATTTCTCAAGCCGCGCCTGTTCGAGCCGCTGGGAATCGAGCATCCGACCTGGCCGACGAGTGCGGAGGGCTATTCGCTCGGCGGCTACGGTCTCTCGCTTTGCACCGAGGACCTGGCGAAGTTCGGGCAGCTCTATCTGCAAAAAGGAAAGTGGCAGGGCAAACAGTTGGTCCCGGAAAAATGGGTCGAACAAGCGACGAGCAGGCAGGTGCCGAACGACCAGGGCGGTCATTCCAAAATCGGCGTGGATTGGATGCAAGGCTACGGCTTCCAATTCTGGCGCTGCACGCATAACGCGTTTCGCGGGGACGGTGCGGCGGGTCAACTCTGCATCGTCATTCCGGAAAAGGATGCCGTGATCGCCATCACCGCCGAGAGCAACAACTTCGCCGGCGAGATGAATGCGATCTGGGACAAGCTCTATCCCGCTTTTCACGCCGACCCACTGCCCGCAGATACGGTGGGGCAGGAAAAATTAAAGCAAGAGGTATCGCAGTTGGCGGCGCATCCCGGGAAGTAGTGGCGGTGGAAGGGAGGCGGGTGTGAAAGACGGGGCGAGCCTTCCTATTTCGACTTCAAGCCTTGCCTTGTCCCGCGGGGCTGGCGTAATTTCTGAACGTCTTCCGGGTTATGAAAAGGATCGTTCTGCTTTTTGCGGCAATGGGCGCGATGGCGATGGTGTCGTTGTCGGTCGGCCAGGCAGGGGCGCAGACCAATGCTCCAGATTCTTCAGGGCCGTTGCCAGCGACGCTGGATATAAAGCGGTTTGTGCGGGAGCGCTTCACGCCGTCGGATCCCAAGACGGTTGCGTTCAAGGATTTGGTGGGTATCCAGCATTACGACGGTTTGCCATTTCAAATTGATGGACGCGGCTGGCTTTATGGCAGCCGCGAAGCGGAGAGTGTGAGTCAGGGCCAGTGGAATTATCCAGACTTCATGGGCGTTGTTGTGGGGCGGAGGTTTGAGGAGTTGCATTTGTTGCACGCGTGCCGCTGGCAGGAAGGGGAGGGGCAGGCCATTGCCATCGTGCGGTTGAATTATTCGGACGGCACGTCGCGTGATATTGAAATCAAGTATGGCGTGCAGGTGCGGGACTGGCAGCGCATGCCGTCCGAGGAACGCGAGGCAATGAGCGATCCACGGACCAGGATCGTCTGGCGCGGAGTGCCGGCAAATCGGGCGCTAAAATCGACGGTGCGACTGTTTAAAACACGGCTGGACAATCCGGCGCCGGAAAAGATGGTTGCAACGATTGATTTTGTTTCGACGAAAAAAATGGCGGCTTACGATTTAGTGGCCGCGACGGTGGCGAATCATGATCCGAAGCGTTCGGTGACGCCGCCGGTGGAACCGCCCAATTCGGAAAAGGAATTCAGCCGCACCACGACCATCCGGGTGCTGGACGAAAATGGAAATCCCATGGGCGGTGTGCTGCTTGACCCGGGAATTCAGGTGGATAAGGCGTACATCATTGCGTTGCCGCAATACACAGCGACGAATGGCGAAGGGGTGATTCGATATCCCGGCATGCGCACGACGAGTCTGACAGTCCGCATTGAAAAGGCCGGTTACGAGCCGCAATATTTATCCTGGGGGGCGAAGAAATACGGCGATGCCGCGTGGCAGCACGCGCTGGAATACGTCTCGCTGATGAAGAGCTTCGTGCCGCCCACCAATGTCGTCAGATTGGTGCCGAAGAACAGCAGTCGGTTGCCGCCGGCTTTTCCCCGGTGAATGATTTAGGCGCCGTTGCGTGCAGGCAGCCCCGCACTTACTTGATGTTCAACTCGCGCGCGATATTGAATTTCTCGATGCGTTTGCGGAGAGTCGCGCGGGTGATGCCGAGCAGTTTGGCGGCGTGGACCTGGTTGCCTTGTGTTTCCTTCAAAGCCTGGATCACGAGTTCGCGTTCCACGGTGGGAATGACCTTGAGCTTGGGATCGCGACGCGCCCATTGAAATAGCTGGCGCGCGATGCCGGTGAGATCGGACGGCGTCCCTTCGCCGGGCGCTGTGGAGGCCACCGGCACTCCGCCGGGGATGCCCTGGCCGGTGATTTCGGATGGCAAATCGCTGGGGAGAATGGCTTCGCCCTTCGATACGACGAGCGCGCGGCGGACCACGTTTTCCAGTTCACGCACGTTGCCGGGCCAGTGATATTTCTCCAACGCGCGTAGCACGCTGGGCGCAATGGATTTTGGCTCGTGTTTCTCGTCCTTGGCAAACGTGCGCAGGAAATAATTGACGAGCAACCGGATGTCTTCGCGGCGTTCGCGCAAAGGAGGGGCCATCACGCGCACGACGTTCAGCCGGTAAAAAAGATCTTCGCGAAACTGGCGCGCGGCTACGGCCTGTTCAAGCGGTTTGTTGGTGGCGGCAATGATGCGCACATCCACCTGGATCGGCACGTTGCCGCCGACGCGTTCGAAGGTGCCGGATTGCAACACGCGAAGGATTTTCGTTTGCGTTGCCGGCGTCATGTCGCCGATTTCGTCGAGAAAGAGTGTGCCGCGATTGCATTGCTCGAACTTGCCGACGCGTTGCAGGGTCGCGCCGGTGAAGGCGCCGCGCTCATGGCCGAACAATTCACTCTCCAGCAATTGCTCCGGAATGGCGGCGCAGTTTACCGCCAGAAACGGCTGCTGATTGCGATTGCTGTGATGATAAATCGCGCGGGCGATCAGTTCCTTGCCGGTGCCGCTTTCGCCGCTGATGAGGGCCGTGGCGTCGGAGGCGGCGAGTTGTCCGATCAACTTGAAAACCTGCTGCATCGGCTCGCTGCGGCCGACGATGCCCAGTTCGTAATCCTCTTTTTCCAGCAGCGGCTGGTAAGAGACAACCTGGTTCATGTCGCGCGCGGCCTTGAGTGCGTTGGCGACGATTTCCTTCAGCTTCGGCACGTCGAACGGCTTTAGCAAATAATCATAGGCGCCCAGTTTCATCGCCTCGATGGCGGTCTGGGTGGTGCCGTAGGCGGTCATCAGAATGACGAGCAACTTGGAATCGATCTGGCGCAGACGGCGCAACGTCTCAAGGCCGGTGATGCCGCCCATGCGGACGTCCATCAACACCAGGTCGGGCTTGAGTTTGGGGATGATTTTCAGCCCTTCCTCGCCGCTGGACGCGGTGGTCAGCTCGATATCCGGCGAATCAAAGATACGCCGGAACGAGTATTGCACGTCCGTTTCGTCGTCGATTAGCAACAATTTGCTCATGGTGCCCTTCAGATAATCAGGCGGGAACATACCGGAAAAACGCCGGTATGACAGCGAATTTTCGCTAATTCTCGAAGGACGCCGGTTTAGATATGTTGCACGAATCGGTAGGCCGGGAGATTTCGCGCTGAAGAATGGCGGAATCTCAGGAAGGAAAATTCGCCCGGGTTGGAACCTCCGCGCACCCGGAGATGAAGGCGATAAAATAACAGGCGAGCTTCCTGCGCCCGACGAGCGGCGAATAGTTTCGGCGTGCTTTCGCGGGCTTAACGTTTAGTTTTCCGCGATGCTTTCGCGCACGAAATCGGACCAGCTTTTTGCGGAGGCCCTCAAATTTATTCCGGGGGGCGTCAACTCGCCCGTGCGGGCCTTCCGCGCGGTGGGCGGCAATCCTTTCTTCGTCAATCGGGCGCGCGGCGCGAAAGTCTGGGACGTGGACGGCAACGAATACGTCGATTACGTCGGCACATGGGGACCGGCGATCCTCGGCCATGCCCATCCGAAAATTATCAAAGCGGTGCAAAGTGCCGCGGAGCAGGGCACCAGTTTTGGCATCCCCAATCCCTTCGAAGTGGACATGGCGAAACTTGTCTGCTCGTGGGTGCCCGGCGTGCAGAAAGTGCGGATGTGTAATTCCGGCACCGAGGCGACGATGTCCGCGATCCGCGTGGCGCGCGGCTTCACCGGCCGCGACAAGATTATCAAATTCGACGGTTGCTACCATGGGCATGCCGACTCGCTTCTGGTGAAGGCCGGTTCGGGCGCGCTGACGTTTGGCCATCCCGACAGCGCCGGCGTGCCGGCCTCGTTCACGCAGCATACGATTGTTCTGCCGTATAATGATGTCGAAGCGGTGAAGGCCGCTTTTGCGGCGAACGCGGGTCAGATCGCCGGCATCATCCTCGAGCCGGTGCCGGGCAACGCGGGCTTGTATTTGCCAAAGCCGGGCTATCTCGACTTCTTGCGGGAGATCACCAAGGCGAATGGGGCCCTTTTGATTTTCGACGAAGTGATGACCGGCTTCCGGCTGGCGAAAGGCGGCGCGCAGGAGCGATTTCATATTACGCCGGATTTGAGTTGTTTTGGAAAAGTCATTGGCGGTGGCCTGCCTGTTGGAGCGTTCGGTGGCCGCGCGGATGTCATGGATTGCCTTGCGCCGCTGGGTCCGGTGTACCAGGCCGGAACGTTAAGCGGCAACCCGGTGGCAATGGCCGCCGGACTCGCCGCCCTCGCGGAGCTGGAGGCGAGCGATGCCTACGCAAAACTGGAAGCGTCCGGCGCGGCCTTGGAAAAAGGCCTGCGCGAAGCGGCCCGCGCTGCCGATGTGCCGGTGCAATTCAATCGGTGCGGCTCGATGTTCTGTGGTTACTTCACATCCAAACCGGTCCACAATCTCGCGGACGCCATGAAGAGCGATCGCGAACGATTCAAAAAATATTTTCACGGCCTGCTCGCGGAGGGCGTTTACCTGGCGCCGTCGCAGTTCGAGGCTGGATTTATTTCCACGGCGCACACGGCGGCGGAGATTGACCACACGATCGCGGGGGCGGCGAAGGTCATGAAAACGTTATAGCGCAGTTTTAATTTTGAATCACCGATGAGAGTGTTGGCCATAGATCACGGAACGAAACGCATGGGCATTGCGGTGAGCGATGAACTTAAGATGATCGCGCAGCCGCTGGAATTTATTCCGGCGGAACCGTTCGAGGCGTTCCTGGCGCGGCTTGGGGTGTTGCTGCGCGAGAAGGAGGTCGACTTGATTTTGATCGGCATGCCGCGAAACATGGATGGGTCCCACGGTCCGGCGGCGGAAAAGGTGCGGGAATGTGTCGCTGCGTTGCAGAAGGAATTCAAGGTGCCGGTTAAAACCTGGGACGAACGCCTGACTTCGGTGCAGGCCAACCGGTTTCTGATTGAGGGCAACACGCGTCGCGACCAGCGAAAACAAAAAGTGGACCAGACCGCCGCCGCGATTCTGCTGCAAAGTTACCTGGATGGCCTGTGAGCGCTGCGACCACGCGAAAATTCAAGCTGACCATCGCCTACGACGGGACCGGTTACGAAGGGTGGCAATGGCAGAAAATCGGTACCGGCGTCCAGGAAAAGGTGGAGGACGCGCTCGCCAGATTATTTCCGAGCAAGCCGCGCCTGCACAGTTCCAGCCGCACCGATACGGGTGTGCACGCGCTGGGCATGGTGGCGCATTTCGAGGTGCCGCTGGCGGAGGGCAAAATGCCCGCTCGCCGGCTTGGATTGGCGATCAACGCCTGGCTCCCGGACGATGTTCGCGTCCTCGCGGCGGCGCGGGTGAAGAACGCGTTTCACGCGCGGTTCGACTCGCGCGGCAAGCAGTATCGCTATTTCGTTTGGAATCTGCCCGCGATGAATCCCTTGATCCGCACGACGGCGTGGCATGTGCCAAAGGCGCTGAATTTCTCCAGGATGCGGTCGGCCTCGCGCAGCTTTGTGGGCAAACACGACTTTCGGTCGTTCACCGCCAATTCCGGTTACGCGAAGGGGTCGACCGTTCGCAAGCTGACACGTTGCGACGTTCGACGAAACGGCCCGCTGTTGACCTTCGTGATCGAGGGCGACGGCTTTCTTTACCGCATGTGTCGCGGCATCGTCGGCACGCTCGTGCAGATCGGCATGGGAAAATTGCCGGAGGACGGCGTGCGCGCAATGCTGGAACAGAAAGATCGTGGCGTGGCAGGCATGTCCGCGCCGGCGCACGGCCTGGTATTGTGGAAGGTATTATATCGCCGGCCGGGTGACCCGCCGCCGCCTAACTATAGCGCGGCCGCCGCGGCTTCGTAGGTCCCATGCACATCGTTCTCGTCGAACCGGAAATTCCGCCCAACACGGGCAACGTCGCGCGGCTCTGCGCGGCAACGGGCACGCGCCTGCATTTGATCGAGCCATTCGGTTTCAAGCTCGACGACTCGCAGCTCAAGCGCGCCGGCATGGATTACTGGCAGCATGTGCGATGGCAGCGCTGGGCAGACTGGCAGACGTTTCATCGTGCTCTCCCGGCGGGCGCGCGACTTTGGTTTGTGGAGTCCGACGGTCCCCGTCGCTATACCGATGCGGCGTTTGCGCCGGAGGATTATCTGGTGTTCGGACGGGAGACAGCGGGATTGCCGGGGAAATTTTTGGAGGAAAACCGCGACACCTGGCTGCGCATTCCGATGTTCAATGCGAACGCGCGTTCACTGAACCTATCCAATTGTGTCTCGCTGGTGCTGTTCGAGGCGTTGCGCCAGCAGGGCTTCGCGGGCGAACTGCCGTTATAGCGGTCAGAGCTTTTCTTCCGCGTCGCGAATCAGCGAAATCACTTTTTCCGCGCTATCCGCCGCAAGCAAACTTTTGCGCAGGCGGGGATCGTTCACCAGCCGGGTCAATCGCGCCAGGATGGCAAGATGTTGAGTGACGTTCGGAGCGAGCAGCAGGAAAAACAGCTTCGCCGGAACCTTGTCGATGGCGTCAAAAGGGATGCCCTCACCGTGCCGGCCGAAGACGAGCAACGGATCGTGCACCAGACCGACGAGCGCGTTCCGGGCGTGGGGCAGGGCGACGCCGTCACCGATGCCGGTGCTGTGCAGTTGCTCGCGTTCGCGCAGCGCGCGCAGGAGAATTTCGCGTTCCTCGGGCCGATTCGCGAATTCCGGCACTTGATCAACCAGCTCCGCCAGCACGCTTTCGCGGTCGGCGCTTTTAAGCTGCAAATTGATCGCAGGCGGCGTGAGCAACTGGCTCAGCATTATCCGTTTCGCTTTCTTCATATCCTGCGGCCAGCTTAACGGCTTCCGCGAGGCGGCGAAAGAAAATGTTCGACGCTTCAGCTATGCGTCGAAAGAATCGTGCAATTTGACGTGCTAAGCTCCTGTCGATTGCATATTTCGGGCAGCCGCGGTCGTCCCGACAGTTTGCTGCGATCACGTTTGAACGAAATTGCGGATTGAACGTCAAATGAGTGTTAGATTAGTTGTTAGTTTTTTTCATAGGTGCAACGCAGTCCCCCTGTGCTGCGCCTTTTTCCTGTACGCGTTGCAGTTCCTTGATACAAGTGGTCATTTATCCGCATTAATTTTTGCCAACCGGCGGGCGAAAGTGTCAAAATAACGTGCTTTTACACGGCTTTCGGTACAGTGCGGTGGCAATTTTGGGTGGCATGGACATTGCCTGCATTCAATTGCAGGCTTGCTCGCCTGTTTCCTCCAGGGGGCGGGGGCGTCTATGCAGCGCACTCCGCTCTCTTTTTCCTTTTTACGTATCTTTTTGAAAATCAATCGTTTGCTTGGCACATTGCGTGCTGGTTTTGAAGGTGCATTGTTCTATCCGAAGTCTGTTTCGGCTGTTCCGACGCAGACCGGTAAAAGAACCGGCGCAGTCCTCTGAGGCTGCGCTTTTTTTTGCCCGCCTCCCGCCGATCCCTGCCGCGCTTTACGTCCCCAGCGAATGGCCGATCGTGATGCGGTGACCGTCCACCGTTCGCACCGCAAATTCCCGCATCTTCCAAGGTTTGTTCGCGATCACCGAAAGCAATTCCGCGCCCTCCGCTTTGAGGTGGGTGTAATAGCTATCCGCATCCGCCACCCGCAGATACGCAAAATAACTGTGGCAACCCAGCGCGTGCGCGGGCATATCGTCGGGACATTCCCCGAGCATGATCATGACATTGTCCTTGCGGACAAAAATCCAGCCGGGCGGTTCGTTCACGATTTCGAAGCCGAGCATCCGCACGTAAAAATTCGCGGACCGGCGGATGTCATGGACCGCCAGCACGTAATGGTTTTGGAGTATCGGGGACATAGGATTCTTAATGGGTAAGCACGAATAGGATGCGGAATTGCGATCGCGAAAATCAAGCCCTTGTAACCCATTCGTCACGCTTCCGCCCTTGGTCTGTCACTTCGCTCGCTCAAAGTCGTGTGCGTTCCTCGTTGTCGAGCGGTTCGACGGCGAAAATGCAAAACACGACTATGTTCAGAAAAACCCTTTCTGCTGGCGCGGCCTTGTTTCTCCTCGGTCACTGCCATCTTTCAGCGCAACTGGCCATCACGGAAACCTTTTCCTCCGCGGCCACGAATAATTCACTTTTGGTGTCATCGGCGGATCAAGGCCCCGACTTTTGGGAGCTGACCAATTTCGGCACGAACGCGGTGGACCTGACCGGATTTCGTTTCAACGACTCCGACGCCGTGCTCGACGGTGACAGCGTGACGCTGGGCGGCGTGATCATCGGTCCCGGCGAATCCATTATTTTCGCGCAGGACAATACCCTCATCAATACCCGCGACCTGTTCACGAATTGGTGGGGCGCGGAAAATTTGCCGGCGAATCTTCAAGTGGTTTTCTACGGCGGCAACGGTCAGTCCAGCAGCGGCGACAGCATTGTGCTCTGGGATGCGACCGCGACGGCGAACGATGATTACCTTGATCGCGCGGATTATGGCGAGGCGATCCGCTGTCAAACGTTCACCTACAACACGAACACCGCCGCGTTCGGCATTCTTAGTTCCAACGGCGTGAATGGCGCGTTCACCGCTTTTACCTCCGCTGATGTCGGGTCGCCGGGACGGGCGCAAGGCGCGGTGGCGCTGGCGTTCACCAGCCAGCCGACCAATGTGACGGGCTATGTCGGTTTCCCGGTCACACTGCAAGCCGGCGCCCGCGGGTTGCCGCGCGCGCGTTTCCAATGGCTGTTCAACGGCGCGCCGATCCAGGGCGAACGCCACGCGAGCCTGACCATCACGAATGTTCAGGCGGGCAACGCGGGAACTTATTCGGTGTTGATCACGAATGGCGTGCAACTGCTCGCCAGTTCCAACGCCGTATTGACGGTGGATTCGGCGCCTTCGATTCCCTCCTTCATTGCGGTGCCGAAAAGCATCGAGGCGTATGAAGGCCAGACGGTGACGCTGACCGCCCTGGCGCAGGGCAATCCCACGCCGACGTATCAATGGCGCAGCAACAATGTCGTCATTGCCGGTCAAACGGCGAACTCGCTGGTGCTCTCCGGCGTGCTCACCAATTACAGCGCGACCTACTCGGTGATTATTGCGAACCTGGCCGGCACCAACGCCGCGCCGGCCAGCGTGACGATCACTCCGAAACCGAAACTCTACGTCACCGAAGCCCATTCCACCGGCAGTTCCGCTCCCGCTCCGGGAGGCCAGGACTGGTGGGAACTCACCAATCTCGGCGGCTTCCCCGTGGGACTGCGCGGCTGCCGTTTCGATGACATTTCGGGTTCGCTCAGCACATCGCTCACCTTCACCAACGACATCACGATTCAACCGGGCGAATCGATTGTGCTGGTGGAAAACATGCCGGCCTCGCAGTTCCGCGCGTGGTGGGGCCTGCCGGATTCGGTGAAGGTCGCCTCCTACGGCGGGGTGAGCGCGCTGAGCTTTAGCAGCTCCGGCGACGGCATTTTCTTCTGGAACGCCGCCGCCACCGTTGACAGCGATTACATCTGCGGAGTGACTTTCTCATCCTCGACGCAGACCGCGCCGCGCCGTTCGTTTGTTTGGGATCCGGACAGTCCGAATGCGCAGCAGCCGCTACCGGGATTGTTGAATGTCGCCGCGGCCGACGGCGTGAACGGCGCCTCCACCGTGAGCACGGGCGATATTGCGTCGCCGGGCCGGATCGTGGAACCGCTACGTCTGACGGCGAGTCCGGGAGCAGGCGGAGTGGCGCTCAGTTGGAGCAGCACTTCCGGCCGTGCCTATGCCATTGATTTCAAAAACCAGATCACCGACCCCGCCTGGATGATACTGACCAATCTTGTCGCCGCGAGCGGCACGACGGTCGTCGTGGATGCCACTGCGACGCCGAAGCGCATTTACCGTGGTCGGGTCATTCTTCCCACGCCTTGAATCGCCGCCCGCCAATCACTGTCATGAACCCCAGGACCAGCCGCGCTAACGGTGCTTTCACTCTGATCGAGTTGCTGGTGGTGATTGCGATCATCGCCATCCTCGCGTCGCTGCTGCTCCCCGCGCTCGCGAATGCCAAGGGTTCGGCGCACCGCGCGGCCTGCTTGAACAAGCTCAAGCAGTGGGGTTTGGCGTTTACGATGTATTGCGACGAGAACGGCGATTGGCTCCCACGGGAATCGAACGGTTCCAGCAGCGCGTTGAACACCTGGGCGGATGTGGTGAATCCCCTCAACTCCGACGTCTGGTACAACGCGTTGCCGACGCTGATCAAACTCAAGACGGCCGCGCAATATTACAATCCCCCGAACGACGATCGGGTGAATTTTTACCTGAAAGGCAGCCTGTTCCATTGTCCCGCCGCGAAATTTCCCGACAATCCGGCGAGCCTCGATGGCGTTTTGTTTTCCACCGCGATGAACTCCAAGTTGATCGACGGCGGGGCGGTGACGGTGAAAGTCAGCGCCATTCTAAAGCCATCCCAGACCGTGATCTTCGTGGAGAATCGTTTGAAGGACGAATACAAGGTGGATTCCGCCCAGTCCGACAGCGATCTCGGCCAGCCCGCCGGTTTTGCCAGCCGATTTGCCGCGCGGCATCGCGGCAGCGGCAATCTCGCGTTTGCGGACGGTCACGCGGAAACGTTGAAGGGCAACAAGGTCGTCGAAACCACCACGGGTAGCCCAAACAAAGGCAAGGCGATCCTGCCGCAGATGCAAATCATCTGGACGCTCGATCCCGCCACCAATCCGAATTGATCCCTCAACCCATCCAATCACCGGTAGTTCAAAAGTAGAAATCCAACCAACATGAAATCGATCTGGAAGAAAACATTGACCGCCGCAACCCTCGCGGCCTGCGTGGCCCCGCTGACATCCCGCGCGCAACTCATCATTACCGAGGTGTATGCTTCGGGCAGTGCCAACGCGACTTACTCGGCGGACTGGTTCGAAGTCATGAATGTGGGCTCGACCACGCTCAGTCTTTCCGGCTGGAAAATGGACGACAACTCGGCCTCGTTCGGTTCGGCGGTGGCGATTCGCGGCATCACGAACATTGCCCCGGGGCAGATCGTGGTGTTTCTCGAAGGCAACGCCACCGGCACCACCGACAGCACCATCGACGCAAATTTTCAAACCGCCTGGTTTGGCGGCAGCCCTCCCGCCGGCCTCACGCTTGCAAATTACGGCGGCTCCGGCGTCGGCTTGTCGAGCACGGCCGATGGGGTGAATTTGTATGACTCCGCCGGCGTTTTGCAGGCGAGTGTCTCCTTTGGAGTGACGACCACCGGGTTTACGTTTGATAATTCAGCGGGCCTGAACAACAGCCCGATTTCGCAACTGAGCGTTGTGGGAGACCACGGCGCCTTTCAGTCATTGAGCGGCAACGAAATCGGCTCGCCGGGGGCTGTGCCCGAACCCGGCGCGCTCGCGTTGATGTCTTTGGGAGCGGCCGCGTTTGTCGGACAGCGCCGTTTCGGGAGAAAATAATCATCGGGTGAGGGGACCGGGAAATCGAACCAAGGCCTGTTCGATTCCCTAAAAAAAACCCTGCGGCAGGGGTTGCCTGCCGCAGGGCGCCTGTTCAAGGGTAAGCCTGGGCCGAGGCTTATCCGAGATTGAGTTTTCGGGCGCATTCACGAGCAGTGTTTGCGCTCTCTGACTGAAACCTGTTGAGCATGTCTGACATGGCTTAACGCCTGTCCTTTTAGCGGCCTTCGTGCCAAGGGTCGCTTTGTGAAAACCCGCCGGATATCGAAGGTTTTTCGTAGTTGGACTTCCCGTCGCCTCTGCATTTCGCAAATTCGCGCAAATCGTTTTTGCAATTTGCATTCACCCGTCTTCGAAAAAACCTTTTCCCGGTGGCCTCACTGACTGGCACCTTCCTTGCAATGAGGAGGACGGCCACTGTTTCGATTTGGGATAAGTCCGCCATGACCCGCCATTCCATCCACAAAAATCACTCGACACATTCCGCGGCCCGCGCCGGCCCCAAACGTCATGCGCCCATCAAAACCGGCGCCAGTCTCCACGCGGGTCGGCCGGATGCGGTTGGGTTTCACCGGTTCGCCCGGGCCAGCGCCCGCGCCACCGGCCACCCCGCTGCGTTCGGGCTCGCGGCGGCGGTGATTGCGGCCTGGTTGATCAGCGGCCCCTTCTTTCACTTCAGCGACACCTGGCAGTTGGTGATCAATACCGCCACCACCATCGTTACCTTTCTAATGGTGTTTTTGATTCAGAACACCCAGAACCGCGATAGCGAGGCAGTGCAACTGAAGCTCGACGAATTGATTCGCGCCACGCAAAGCGCGCACAACGCCTTGCTGGAAATCGAGGAGTTGTCAGAGGAGGAACTGATGGCGTTGCGCCTCCAGTACGCGCGCCTCGCCGATCTCGCTCGCACGCAGGTGCGCACCGGCAAATCGGATCTCGGCTGCCCGGAAATAAAAAAGTAGGAGGAGGGCGGAATGCACGGAAGGGCGGGCACATTGCATTAGGTAAAGGCTCGTTTTGTGGTGATTCCGCCTGAAAAGCTGATGGTACATGCGGTGCTTTTAGGCAGGCAGAAAGAAACCGCTTAAAAAAAACCTCTTATGAAAACACCACTTATCGTTGCCAGCCTGCTGCTCGGAATCGCCGCTTCCGGCAGCGCGCAAGTCGTCACCAACCATCCTGCCATCAACAACCAGCGCACACCGAACGGCCAATATAATCCCTATACCGCGCCGCGCGTCGGCGCCTTCAGCAATTCGCTGCCCGGTTTTCCGAGTCGACCCGGCACGAACGCAACTCCCGTTCGGCCGTACAGCAATACCGTCCCCGCTTACAGCAACAGCGTCGGTCGGCCCCCGGGCAATCCCGGCATGACGAACCTGCCGCCGGGATCGGTAAACAATGTCCCCGCGAATCCGAATCAATATTTCCCCGGTAACACACCGCAGAATCGCAATCAGCCGTTTCAACCCGTGCAGCCCAATCAGCCGGGGCAACCCACTCAACCAAACCAGGTGCGACCGGTCCAACCGGTGCCGCCGGCTCAACCCGCTCAGCCCAACCAGGTCCAACCGAATCAGGTCCAGCCGAACCAACCAGCTCAACGCCCCGCACCCGTGACGCCGAAAGCGCCCGCACCCGCCGCGCCAAGGTAAGTCGTTCCCACAATAATTCGCCATACTGGCCGCAGAGTGGAGTCACTCTGCGGTTTTTTGAAAGTGTATCGCCGAAGACAAAGCCTGCGACGGCCGGGTAAGGGTACCCGGCCATAAGCGTTAACCTAATGATCGAAGAAAGAATTTTCGCAATTTGGACATTTGTTTGGGGCGTTGGGTGCGCTGGGTGAAAGCGTGAATGCGCCAGCCGGTCTTGGCGCACGCCTCCGCCAGCGCCGAAAGAAAGGTTTTGCGATCGGCATCATCCGCAAAGATCTTTTGACCGTGATTGCCCCGCGCCATCACGTGATACACCGCCCCCGGATACTGAATGCGAATCGGCCTGGCCATGGCGCGCCCAGCTTAGACAGAACTCGAAACCCGTGTCCAGTGCAAAACTGTCATAATTCTAGGACCGACCCCTTCACGACCCCTTCACGACCCCTTCAATGTCGGATACCAGCCCGCAAGAGAGCGATTAGCCTTCAACGCGGGATACAGGCTGATTGCATCCCTCAAGATGCGCTCCGCGTATGAGTTCGCAGCCTGCGCCAATTCATTCGTTGGAACAGTGGCCATCGCGTTATTGTAACTGGACGTAATAAGCGTGTTGCTGCCTTGGCGATTGAACTGAAGCTGCGCGTCGCACTCAGTGAAATCGAAAACAAGTTCAGCTTCACCAACTACAAGCCGTCGCGTTATCGCCACAAAACCAGCGGCAAAATCCAGAAGCGGTATCCATCCCCATTTCGCGCTGAAGTCAGCACCGTTGGCCACGAAAATTTGATCACCTAAAAATGTCTGATAGCGAAGTGTCGTTTCGTCCGCTTTGGTCCAATCCACACTTTGAGCAGTTGCGTTCCAACTACCGGAAAGATTGTAAGAAAGTTCAGTCACATTAATAAGGAAACGCCGTAACGACGTTGCCAGATGGATTCACCACAACTCGTAGATTGTTGGCGGCATTGCCAGCGATGTCCGTGCCAATTGGGCGACCAAAGTTGTGTTCAAAAATTTGCCCAGGTCGGCCGAGCGTGTTTGGCCTCGCTACGCCCTTGGCGACAGCTTCGTTAATTATGAAGGGGGCGGTCCTAGAATTATGACACTTTGGCCGCCTTGACCTGGTCACTCGTTTCCCCGGTTCAGTTGATCCCGCAGTTTTTTCAGCTTGCGGGATGGTTTGTTCTGCATCCGGCTCACGGCCTGGCTGACCCGGCTGTAGTGACCCATCCGCAACCGCCCGGTGGCCCAGCGCAACGATACCGTGGTGCGTCGCCTCAACCACCACGCCAAAGCCACTTTCTCCACTGCGCCCGGCGGCAGTTCCTCCAGATCCGTTTCGCTCAAGCCCAACCGGCGCATCCCGGCACGCAGGTTTTTCTCCGCGCCGGTTTCATCATGCCGTGCCTTGGCCTCTCCGCTGATGGACTCCCGGCTGCGGCCAGAGACCGCTCCCTCAAGGCGCTCCTCCAATTTCTCCAGAAAGCCTGCTCCACCCACGTACCAGCCCCGACGCAGAGCTTTCCATTCCCGCTCCAGTTCCTTGCGGCCCGCCTTCGTGGCCAGTTCCAATACCCGGCCTTCCAGATATGCCTCGTAACCTTTGCCTTCGCCCAAACCCAATCGCAAGCCTCCCATCACCCGGCTGACTTCCAGCCATTTGGGCCGCCGGTTGGCCCGCGCCAGATACCACGGATAGCTGCTCCAGCGATACCGCTTGAGTTTCTGGTCGCCGGCGCGAATCAAACCGGCGCGGGCCGGGTTGAGATGAATATACGTGCTCACCACGCCAAAATAATCCCCGGCCCCGTCCGCCGTCTCCACCGGAATGGCCTTGTAACGTCCCTGAAAGAGATGTCCCCGGACCTTGTGCCGCGAATTGTGACGCAACGTGTAAACGCCCTGCAGCCATTTCATGCCATCCACGAGATTGGGTTCGGGGGTCTGGAGCAGCAGGTGATAATGGTTGGCCATCAGGACGTAGGCGTGAATGCGCCAGCCGGTCTTGGCGCACGCCTCCGCCAGCGCCGAGAGAAAGGATTTGCGATCGGCGTCATCCGCAAAGATTTTCTGCCCGTGATTGCCCCGCGCCATCACGTGATACACCGCCCCCGGATACTGAATGCGAATCGGCCTGGCCATGGCGCGCCCAGCTTAGGCAGAACTCGAAACCCGTGTCCAGCGCAAATGTGTCATAATTCTAGGACCGACCCCTTCATACAATGAAGTTCGACTGCATCTTTCCATCGGAGGCAACCAGATGGAACAGACATTTACGATGAAGAGAATTGGCAAGGAATGGAAAATGGATGGTTTTCCTTCGGGATTCTAGTTTTTGGTGACTAAACTCATGCAGACTGGTCAAACAAGTATGAGCCCAAAATGCGCGTTCACGTTGGTTGAACTGTTGGTCGTCATCGCTGTCATCGGCATTCTCGCGGCGCTGCTGCTTCCCATTTTATCCAGCGCGAAATTGCGGGCGCAGCGAAACGTCTGCATGAATAACCTTCGGCAGATCAATCTCGGCATGCGTTTGTATTGGGATGACCATGCCGATTTTCCGCCTGGAATTAAAAACTCTTCCAGCGCTCCGTTTGGTTATTGGACTGGCTACAAAGAACTCATGAAAAGCTATGTCGTCTTGAAAGGTGCATCGTCGTCAGCGGAAAAGCTGTTTGCCTGTCCGGCAGACACGTTTTATTACGACTTCCTTTTGAAGACCAATCCTCCTTTTTACACGGCCCAAAGTCTTCACGACCAGTCCATTTCGGATTTTTCCAGTTATTGGTCCAATGCCGGAGCGTCGACCACCGCCACGAACGCGCCGGGCCTCAAGGGAAAATCTGTCGGTTCCGTAAGAAATCCTGCACGAACGGTCTTGGTCGCGGAGATGCCGGCTTTTTTCCCCTATTCCTGGCATCAGCCAAAGCAAAATCTGAATGAAGTTGGCTGGCTGACCTTTAACGATGCTCGGAATATTGTCAGCTTCCTGGATGGCCACGTGAGCTACCTCAGGATTTACTGGGACGAGGCGAAAGCGGCTGCCGGCGGATATTCCTTCTCGATGAATTACGATCCAACTGCCGGATACGACTACCAATGGGGCGGAGATTAAAAAATGAAAAGGCAATACGCATTCACGCTGATGGAACTGTTGGTGGTGATTGCCATCATTGCCGTTCTTGCCGCGTTGTTATTTCCGGTCTTAAACGCTGCGAAAAGCCGGGCGCAGCGGACGGTCTGCGCGAACAATCTGCGCCAGATCAATGTCGGTTTGCGGATGTATTTGGACGATTCCGCCGATAAAACGCCGCGCACTCCAGGCACGGCAAATTCTCCAGGTCTAAACTGGACGGGCTACAAAAAATTGATGAAAAGCTATGTCGGTCTTAATGGAGCGCCCTCACCACAAGACAAACTTTTTGCCTGTCCGGCGGACACGTTTCATTACGACTTTGTGACCAATTTCGGCGCTTACCTGCCCAATGGTTTGCATGAACAGGCGCCAGATTTTTTGAGCTATGCTTTCAATGGTGGAAACGCCCGGACCAATTCCAATGCGCCGGGAATCGCCGGGCGGACGCTCGCGTCCATCAAAAACCCCATTAAAACGGTTTTGGTCATGGAAGCACCGGCCTTGATTCCTTATTCTTGGCACAATCCTAAACGGCCGTTCGCGCCGGAGAATGCGATTTTTAACAACGCCCAAAACATGGTCAGTTTCGTGGATGGTCATGCTAGCTACATAAAAATCTGTTGGGGCGGCAACAATCCACCGGGCTCACTGGCACTGCATCATGACCCCCCTGCCGGATATGAGTATAAATGGAGCGGAGATTGACAACGCACATCCGGCCACATCTAGTTTCCGCCGGTAGGTTGTGAAACAAGCGTGAAGGGGTCCTATAATTATGACACTTTTTGAATCCGGCATATTTTGCGACCAGGACAGCTACGGCGACCTTGCGTGATTATCATCATGCTAGGACACCTTTACGGATCGAAGCGCTTGCGTCCGACCGGTCGGAGATGACGGGCCAAGACAAAATTTCAAGATTGTAGGACTGAGCCCTTTGTTGGCATCGCACCCGAAAGGCGGAAGTGGGCAGAGGCCGCTCCTACGCAGCTCCGGAAAATGTTTTGCTCAGAGATTCATTTCTACAAATATGCCACGCCTGCGGCGTTACCTGGCAGTTGCCGGTAGCAGTGTCGAAGTTGGGCCGGGTAGATACCATTTTGGCCGCATCGATTGGGGCATCCGCGCCCTCCGGCGTGCGGCCTCACACCAGGGTCGCCCATTTTCAAGCTTCCTGCCTTTGAGGGAATCCGAGGCGCAACCTCGTTCGAGGTTGGGGGCATGCGGGTTCGTTACCCCCGGTTGGTCCGAATACTTGCGGACCAACCGGGGGCTGGAGGGCGAAATCCCTTCGGGATTTTTTGTCGTGTCGCTTTGGAAATACGATTTCCTGGCTGTGGGCTCAGGTATGGCGTCGGCGCGGAAGGATTCACCAGCCGGATGCGTATGGAACTCGTCTTTTCCAACGCCAGCGGCGTTGCGCCCTCCAGCCCCAGGTTGGCCGGCCTGTGTTGGGCCAACCTGGGGTCAACGAGTGAATGAGACACAACCTCGAACGAGGTTGCGTCCGTTGACACGCCGGCACAATTGCCTGGTCCGTAAGTTCGTGCGGAGTCGTTGGTGCCAGGATATTTTCCAAGCCCGAGCAGTTATCGTTTTCGTCGAGTTCAAAACTTGCAACCCGCGTTGCCAGCCTGACCGGTTAATGAGGGACGCCATGCCACGAAAGATGACGCTCCGTCACCGTTGATCGCCCAATCATTGTGGCGGGCCGCTTGGCTCCAAGGTCCGTCAGGAGCGGCATATGTTTCGCTTCACGCCGGGCATCGCACCCGAAAGGCGGACGTGGGCAGAGGCCGCTCCTACGCAGCTGCGGAAAATGTTTTGCTCAGAGATTCATTTCTACAAATATGCCGCGCCTGCGGCGTTACCTGGCAGTTGCCGGTAGCAGTGTCGAAGTTGTCCCGGGAGATACCGTTTTGGCCGCATCGATTGGGGCATTCGCGCCCTCCGGCGTGCGGCCTCACACCAGGGTCGCCCATTTTCAAGCGTCATGTCTTTGAGGGAATCCGAGGCGCAACCTCGTTCGAGGTTGGGGGCATGCGGGTTGGTTACCCCCGGTTGGTCCGAATACTTGCGGACCAACCTGGGACTGGAGGGCGAAATCCCTTCGGGATTTTTCAGATTAGGAGATCGGTTTCGTTTTTCAAATATCCGGGCGTTGGCGCGCTCCATTTTTGAAGGGGTCGGTCCTAGAATTATGACACTTTTTGAATTCGGCACATTTTGCGACCAGGACAGCCATGGCGACCTTGCGTGATTATCATCATGCTAGGACACCTTTACGGATCGAAGCGCTTGCGTCCGACTGGTCGGAGATGACGGGCTAAGGCAAAACGGGAGGGGGAAAAGCCGGGTAAGGGTACCCGGCCTACAAAACGCGCTCCGAACCATGTAGGCCGGGTAACTTACCCGGCGTCCCCGGACCATGGTGGACGACCTGAAGAAACCCAGGTAACTGATCGGAGTGCTTGCGTCCGGCCGGTCGGTCATGACGGGCCAAGATAAAAAAGTAAAGGGGCGGTCCTAGAATTATGACATTTTGGAACCACAGAAGCTTTTTCTCGGCAAAGGAATCCCACGATGCCCCATCTTTCAAAATTGTAGGACTGAGCTCTTTGTTGGCATCGCACCCGAAAAGCGGACGTGGGCAGAGGCCGCTCCTACGCAGCTCCGGAAAATGTTTTGCGCAGGGATACAGTTCTACAAATATGCCGCGCCTGCGGCGTTACCTGGCAGTTGCCGGTACTCGTGGCGGGGTTGGACCCGGATAGATACCGTTTTGGCCGCATCGATTGGGTCATTCGTGCCCTCCGGCGCGGGGCGTGCCGGCACGGTCTCACATTATGAGCGTCCTGCCTTTGAGGGAAATCGCGAATCCCCATATTCCTAAAAATTACTTGTAATTATTTGAGGCGCGGGTTAGGGTCGGGGTGTGAGAGTCCCGCCGTGGGGCCGGAGCAGGGCCGGGTGGGGCGATGATCTTTGATATTTGAATTTTGATGAGAATTAAGCGCGTTGCGGAGGCGACGAGAGGGACGGCGAGCGCGGGATGTCCGGTGAGCGACTGTTGAGATGCGCCAGTGGGCGGTAAGGTGAGCAACCGGGCGGCGTCGGCGTGGAACGTTATCAGGGGAAAATGAAAGGGGATACAGCGGTGAATCGAAGAGTCTGAAACGCTGCTTTGGGAACGTTTAATACCCTTCAACACCCTTGATTTGGTTTGCGGGCTGGGCGTCTTTGAGCGCAAAAGGTGGTGCGATGAAATCTGAGGGTTTAAAGGTGATTCGCGGTAATTCGCACCTGATAGCACCAGATCGCACTTGGAATTTTGCAAATGATGCAGGCCAGCCATGGCTTTCTAAGCCGCTCGATTTGCATGGGCGGTGGTCATGTTAGGAAGAGGATGGACCGTGACGGCTTTGGGACATTCGTGGAGGGTTACGGCATGTTGCGCTGTGTGGCGGGCGGTTGGGCAGCGTGGTTTTTTTGAGTAAGGTGGAAGTTCGCGGAAATGTAAATTTTACCAAACGAACCCAACTTGGAAAATTTGCAAAGGCCTCAATGAGAGTTAGTTGTGACAAATTCTGAAGTTTCCAAAATCAAAAACGAACCCAACTTTTGAATGCAAAATGAAGAATGCACATTTTAGAATAAAATGGGAAATGGGGTGCGATGAAATTGCGTGGTTTAACGGCAATTCGCGGTAATTCGCACCTTATAGTACCTAATCGCAGTAAGATTTTTGGAGGGTGCGAGGAGGTCAGTTGCGTCCGCCTCGCTGGGCGAAGGCATCGGTAAAAAAAGAACGCCCGCCTCTTGCGAAGCGGACGTCTTTGGGAAGGGAGCCGGCCAAATCTTAGAACGAAATGCGGATGCCGCCGCGGGCGACGGCGAAGTTCTGGCTGCCGTCAGTGGTCATGACGTAACGGCCATCCACGAACAAACCGACGTGCGAGATGATGCGAACTTCCAAACCGGCGCCGACCTGGCCGAAGTAGGTTTGGCCCGGATCGAATTGGCGTCCGCCGCCGCCATAGACATACGGAGCAATATGCAGCGTCTCAATGGGCAGGCGGAGGATCAGGTTACCGGAGAGATTATCCACGAAGCTGCCAGCGGTGTTTTCCGTGTAAGCATCGACGCCGAGACCGATGTAGCGGAGGAAAAAGAAGTTTACGCCGAGGCCTGCGCCGGCACGCCCGGTGTGTTGGAGGCGGTCACCGGAAAGATGTTCAATCGTGTTTTGCGGAGCCGAATAAGTGCCGAACAGGTCGAGGGAGATTTCGGTGTCGCGGAAGAGGGGCGTGTGTTCGTCGTAGTCGGTATGCCGGTAATCCCCGGACGCTGTGTGGGTATAGGGCGCGGGTTCGTTGGATGGGGTTGGTGTGTTTTGGCTGAGTTCCAAGGGGTCCGCGAGCAAAGTGGAAGCGGGGAGACACAGGGCGCCGATGGTCAGGAGTTGGGCGAGTTTCATGGGATATTTTGAATCTGGTTTATTGGTTTTTCTGTGCGGAACTTCAGAGCTATGATTGTGCCAACGGAGGTTGACGCGATTTTTCAAGGTATTAAGTGAAGTGGGCGTTTCGTTCCCTCGCAAAACGCAAAGAGGCCGCCATTCCTTCCGCAAACTGCATCGGTTTTTAAAAACGGTGGAGGTGAGAGTCGTCTCGTCGTTGGAGCGTTGGTCCCTCGGCTACCAACTGCACTTTTTGCAATTGAGTGGCTGCCTCGGTTGCATTTTGCAACGCGCAATACGTTCCGTTTTCCCGCAAATGGCCGATAACAGTGAGCAGGTCAATGGCAGGCTTTTCGCTAATTTGAAGGAGCGGGAAACTTCAAAGCCTAAACACATTATGCCACGCGGAGATAAATCGAGTTACACGGACAAGCAAAAGCGCCAGGCCGAACACATTGAAGAGGGCTACGAGGATCGAGGTCTGGGAAAAAAAGAATCCGAGCGTCGTGCCTGGGCGACGGTCAACAAAATGACCAAGGGCGGAAAAAAGAGCGGTTCCGGACGCGGAAAAAAAGAGAATCACGCGCCGGCGCGCAAGGGGGGACGTCTGGGAGCGGCCGCCCGTCGGAAAAGAAGCCGGGTCAGGAAATGACAATTATGACTCACGCACAAAACGAAAAATTCCGGGAACGCCTGGGTGATTTCGACACGGCAGTGTTGATCACGCAAGGGCCAAAGAACCAATTTAATGCGCGGCCGATGGCCATCGCCGGCGTCAGTGACGACTGTGACTTGTGGTTCATCACCAGCAAAGATTCGGCGAAGGTTCATCAAATCCAAAAGGACACCCGGGTGAATATTGTTTGCCAGCATGGATGGTCGAGTTGTATTTGCGCGACCGGGCGTGCGTCACTTGAGTTTGATAAAGGGAAGCTGGAACAGCTTTGGAACACCGCCTACCAGGTCTGGTTTCCGAAGGGTATGAACGATCCCGAGATCGTGCTCATCCACGTTGTCTTGGAGCAGGGGGAATATTGGGACAATACCGGCCTGAACCGCTTCAATTACGTCTATCAAAGCATCAAGGCCCTCGTGACCGGCACCACGCCGGAAGTCGAGGAGGGGAAGCAACACGGGCATGTGAAATTGAATTAGGCTGTGTCCGTGGCGAAAGGGACTGCGTTGCCACGATGGTCCGAAGCATGAACACCAAATCGTACTGGGCTGACTCATCTCGCCTGCCGCAATTCGGCAAAGTCGGGAAGGATTACCGTGTCGACGTAGTGATCATTGGAGGTGGGATTACCGGGGTGACCGCGGCGCATCTCTTTAGGGAGGCAGGCTGCAGCGTGGCTTTGGTGGAGCGTGGAAGAATCGGTGGCTTTGATACCATCAACACCACGGCGCATCTCACCAGCGTTACTGACATTCGCTTGAGCGAGTTAGCCAAACACTTCGGAAATACCGGAGCGCAGAAAGTGTGGCGCGCCGGCCAAACCGCGATCGAACGGATTGTGAAAAACGTGGAGGTGAAAGGGATTGCATGCGGCTTCAAACGCGTGCCCGCGTATTATCATTTGCCGGTATCCGGTGGAAGTGATGAGGAGGCCGATGAGCTGTCCCATGATGCCCAAGTCGCCCACGAACTGGGGATTGACGGGGCTTTCGTGGCATCGGCCCCGTTGGTGAGAAAGCCCGCCATACAATTTCCCAATCAGGCGGTATTTCATCCCGCTCGATACATAGGGGGCTTGTTGCGCGGCTTGCGAGGCCGGGGTTGCCACGTTTTCGAGCAGAGCGAAGTATCGGCGATCAAATCAAGGCCGCTTGCGGTCAGAGTCGGGGATTACGAAATTCGCTGTGGATATGTTTTCGTCGCGACCCATACGCCATTGATGGGCAAAACGCCACTGCTTGCCGCCACGCTGTTTCAAACCAAGCTTTTTCTTTATACGACGTATGCGTTGCGCGCAAAAATCGCGCGGGGGCAATCTCCTGAGGCGTCCTTTTTCGATACGAGCGATCCCTATTATTATCTGCGTGTTGACCGGTTGGCGGATGAGGACTATGCCATCTTTGGCGGTGAAGATCACAAGACGGGTCAGTTGGATAACGAGCTGCGAGCCTATGCCGGTCTGGAGCGCGCATTTCATGGGCTGTTTCCGCAGGCGCATGTCGATCATCGTTGGTCCGGGCAGGTGATCGAGACGCCCGACGGTCTGCCCTATATCGGTGAAACGGCGAAGAATCAGTTCGTCGCCACCGGCTTTGCGGGCAATGGCATGACCTTCGGTACGCTGGGCGCCATGATGGCAGTGGATGCTTTTCAGAAGCGGAAAAATCCGTGGCAGGAGCTGTTTGATCCGCATCGTAAACCGATCCACGGAGGGAGCATGCGTATGGTACGGGAAAACAAAGATTTCCCACTTTACTACGTGCGGGATCGCATGGCGCGGCTTAAGCCAACCTCGCTGTCGGCGTTGCGATGCAACCAGGGGAAGATTATCGAATCTGACGGTCACAAAGTTGCCGCCTATCGCGAGGAATCCGGGAAGCTTCATTTGATGTCGCCGATTTGTCCGCATCTGCAATGCATCGTTGCATGGAACCCTGCGGAGAAAACATGGGATTGTCCTTGTCATGGTTCGCGTTTCGCGGCCACTGGCGAAGTCCTGTCGGGTCCGGCTGAAGAGAATCTCGCGTCCGTTTCGGCTGCTAAAGCGTCCAATGGGCGTTGAGGCTTGGTGGCGTAGATGTGAACCTCTTACTCTATGCATCTTGCAAGCATGTAAAATTGCGTCGTTGCATACTGCAACTAATGGCCCACGTTTGGAAAAGCCCGCGTCACTCATTTTCAATTTCTCCTCGGCATTTTTTTTCGGGTTTATTGAGGATATCCTGAGCCCTAACGCTCACGCTTGAACTTCTCCCCAAGTATCGCCTTTTGGCATTCCTTTCGCTTGGAAGTCGTCACTATGAATGGTTCCTCACCCGCCTGGTCAATCCTTCGTCAGAAGCTGAAAGTCCGCTATAAGCATCTGACGGATGCTGATTTGAAAGACATCCAATCCGATTGGCGAAGCGCGCAGTGGTTGGAAACCTTGCAGCGACGCGCCGGGGGAACCCCTTTCGAAATCGCTCTACTCGTGGAGGAATCCACCGAGGCGGGAAAAGGCTGGCCGGTTTCGACTCCCTTGTCGTTGCGTCGTAGCGTCCGGGCCTGAGGTCCTGCTTCCGCGGCCTGTTGACCGCTTACTTCGCCGGTTCTACGGTATCTACGAGTGGGGATGCGGTGCCTTCCTTCTGATCCAATTGTACCTGACCACTTACCACCCGGGAATAATAACTGTTCCGGGAGGCGAGTTCCTGCGGGGTTCCAAATTCGGTCACCACGCCACGTTCCATCACGAGGATCTTGTTCACCTGCTGAATCGTCGTTAGGCGGTGCGCCACCATCAGCGTGGTTCGGCCGCGCATGAGTGCGGTGAGGCTCTCGACGACCTGGGCTTCGCTCTCCACGTCCAACGCGCTGGTGGGTTCGTCCATGAGTAGTATAGGCGCATCCTTGAGAAAAGCTCGCGCCAGGTTGATTCTCTGGCGTTCACCGACGCTGAGGCGGGATCCGCCTTCGCCAACGACCGTCCGATATTGCATCGGTAACCTTGAAATGAAGTCATGGGCGTTTGCTGCGCGCGCCGCTGCTTCTATTTCTTTTTGGCTCGCATGCGCGCGGCCGTAGGAGATGTTTTCAGCCACGGTGGTAGGCAGGATGATGGGTTCCTGTAAAACGAGGGCGACCTGCGCCCTCAGATCGCGCACTCGCAATTGACGAACGTCCACGCCTTCAACCAGGACGGCGCCACTGGCGGGATCGAAAAAGCGGGGGAGGAGATTCAAAAGCGTCGTCTTGCCGGCGCCGCTCGGACCAATCACGGCGACAGCTTCGCCCGGTTGAATTTCGAAACAGATGTTACGCAACGCGAGGTGATTTTCCTTATAGCCAAAGGAGACGTCGTCGTACGTGACGCGTCCCTCCACCTTCACTTGTCCGTGTGCGGCACGATAAAACTCGCGGGGGCCGCATACTGAGCGGGCTGCCGGATGCTCCTTTACGTCGTCGGGTGCGTCCAGAATTTCGAATACCCGGCGCACGCTGGCTCCGGCGCTGGATACAGTGGCTCCCACCATCGAAAGCTGGTTCAACGGATCAAACATTTGCCCGAGGTAGGAAAGAAAGACCAGCAGTTCCCCCAGGGTAAGCTGGCCGCTGATGACCTGCCGCGCTCCCAGCCAGGTAACCAGGGCGGTGTTCACAATGAGCAAAACAGAAATGACGAACCAGTAAAACACTTCCAAGCCGTGCTGGGACATTTTACGGCGTTGGGCGCGTTTGGTCTCGGCGGCGAACCGGCGTTGCTCGTCTTTTTCCCGAGTATAACTTTGAATGAGAGGCAAGGCAGAGATGCCCTGGTGAATCAACGAATACACTTTGCTCTCAGCTTGCTGCGCGACGAGGCCGCGATTGCGCATTTCGCGGCTGAACAAACGTATCGCTCGCGATTAACAGACCCTGCTGGAGCAGCGATGGAAAGGCGCAGGTATCGCTGCCTGCCCGAAAAATAATATCGCCGGCTTCGGTGCCGTGATGGAATCGCATCGAGAGTCGTTGCAGCCAGCCAAAAACCTCCGTGCGAACCCTTTGCAATCCTCGCAGCCCCACTCCTATCGAAATGTAATTCTGCGCCGCGGAGATCACCGCGTGGCTGAAATGAATGATAAGGAGGGCAAAAATGAGGCCGGTGAGTTGAGTGAGCTGGGCGCCGTGCGCAAACATTTCAGGCCACCACTTGGGGAAAGGCTTCTTACCTAAAACGGAATCCACGATCAACGCGACGGGCCACGGTTTTAAAACATTGAGCCCTATGCTGGTGAGCATCAGCAACAACACAGCCATCATGCGGCCCGTGTCCGGCCGGAAAAACTGCAAGGCCCGAATCAAATTTTTCATACGTTCATTTCGCGCAGGGACCTGCTTTTTAGC